>NZ_JBITDH010000003.1:0-186443 GCF_044454045.1 Streptomyces sp. NPDC051578 | reverse complement strand
GGCAGCGCCCGAAGCGCTCGACCGCGCCGTTCCGGTCGGCGAAACAGGGACCGAGCCGTTCGACCGCGCCGTGCCTGCCGGCGGGACAGCCGTTGAGCCACCGGCCGCGCCGTACCTTCCGGCGGGGCAGGGAGTGAGCCGTTCGACTGCGCGGTGCCGGCCGCCTTCGGCCGAGTGCGTGCGCGGGACGACGCGGGACGCGGGCTCCCGGTCGCACCTGCGCGGTGGGTAACAGCGCTTTGGGCCGTTCGGGGGGCAACCCGGTCTTTGCTGGCCCGCCTTCGTCCCGAACGCCCCGGCCGATGGCAGGAAGGAGTGATGAGTCTCCACCGCCGTCTGGTCCTGATAAGCGCGGCCGCCGCCGCACTCTCCACCGTGGGGGCGGCCGCCCGGGCCTCCTCCCGCGGGCCTTCGGGCGGCCCCGGCTTCGGGGCGCTGGCCCGGGCGATCGACGGCCGGCTGATCGTCCCGGGCGACCGGGATTACCCACAGGCCCGGCAGCTGTTCCAGCCTCGCTACGACGCCGTCGCCCCAGGCGCCGTCGCCTACCCGGCCCACGCCGGTGACGTGGCCGTCTGCCTGGAATTCGCCCGGCGGTGCGCCGTACCCGTGGTGCCGCGCGGCGGCGGCCACAGCTATGCGGGCTGGTCCACCACCGCCGGACTCGTGGTCGACGTCGGCGCCATGGCCGCCCTGGCCGTCGAGGGCGGCGGGGTCCGGATCGGCGCCGGAGCCCGGCTCGGCGACCTGAACACCGCCCTCGCCGCCCGGGGCCTCGGCATCCCGACCGGCCTGTGCCCTTCCGTCGGGATCGCCGGGCTGGCGCTCGGCGGTGGCATGGGCCTCGCCTCGCGGGCCTACGGGACCACCTCCGACGCCCTGACCGGGGTACGCGTGGTCACCCCGGACGGGGTGATCCGCGACGCCGACGCCGACCGGGACCCCGACCTGTTCTGGGCGTTGCGCGGCGGCGGGGGAGGCAACTTCGGCGTCGTGACCGAGTTCCGCCTGCGCACCCACCCGGTCGGCGACGTCGCCTGCGCGGAACTGCGCTGGCCGGGCGCGGACTCGGCGGCGGTGCTCGACGGCTGGCAGCGCTGGCTGGGCGGGCTCCCGGACCCGTTCTGGAGCCACCTGGAGTTCACCATCGAAGCGGGCGGCGACGACGCCCCGGCCGTCAGGGTGCTGTGCTTCGACGGACGCCACGCGCTGGAGCGGGAGTTGAACCGGCTGTCCGACCTGGTGGGCAGCGAGCCGCGGGACGGCTCGGTCACCGTACGCGGCTACGGCGACACCGTCCGGGCCATGTCGGGATGCGCCGACGGCGACCGGGCCCAGTGCCACCTGCCGGGCACGCTGCCCGGCCGGGACCCGCGGGGCCGGGTCGGCCGGCACTCCTACGCGGCCCGCTCCGACTTCTGGGCGGAGCCGGGGCTTCCGGAGGCGGCCGTCCGGGCGGTGCTGGCCGCCGTACGCCGCTACCGGGACGCGGTCCCCCGGGGCGGCCGCGGGGTGGTGCAGTTCCTCGGTGAGTGCGGCGGCGCGCTGAACCGGCCGGCGGCCACGGACACCGCCTTCGCCCACCGCGACCACGCGTTCCTCGCCCAGTACCTCGCCTACTGGCCCGACTCCGCGCGGCCCGCGGAGGTGGCCCGCCACCAGGAGTGGCTGGACGGGCTCTGGCGGGACCTGCGGCCCTGGGCGAGCGGCAGCGCGTACCAGAACTACGTCGATCCGAAGCTCACCGGCTGGCGCGAGGCCTACTACGGCCCGAACCTCGCCCGGCTGGAAGAAGTCCGGCGCGCCTACGACCCCGCCAGGCTGTTCCGCTTTCCCCAAGCCATCTAGGGAGCCCTTGCATGCGACGTACGTTGACGATGGCGGCGGCCACGGCCGCGCTGGCGCTGGTGGGCGGCCCGCTGGCGGTCACCGAAGCGCGCAGCGCCCCCGTCCTCGGGCGCTGGTCGGCGGTGGAGGCGCAGGCCTTCTGGACGCCCGAGCGGATGGCGTCGGCCGTTCCCGCTCCGCCGCTTCCCGGGGCGGCCTCCGAACCGGAGCCGTCCGCGGATCCCGCCGCGAACCCCGCCGTCCCTGATCCGTCCTCCTCCCCCTCCTCCGCCCCGTACTCCTCCGTCCCGTCCTCCTCCGCCACAACGGCCCCGACGCCGACGCCGACCACCAAGCCGACGCCGACCCCCGCCCCGGCATCGACCGTCACCGTCGTCAAGCCCGTCCGGGCCCCGGACCCCGCCTACGCCGCCGCGGCCGCCCACCCCGGCGTGGGACGCGACTTCGACGGCATGCCCGTCGTCGGACGGATGTTCGTCATGACGGGCGGCGGCGCGTACTTCTGCACCGCGAGCGTGGTCTCCTCCCCCGGCCGCGACCTGGTGGTCAGCGCTGCGCACTGCCTGCTCGGCTCGGACGCCCGCCAAGTGGCCTTCGTACCGCACTACAGGGCCGACAAGCCCCAGCCGCACGGGATGTTCCCGGTGCTGCGCGACTCCGCCGGGCGCGCGAAGGTGTGGATCCACCCGCGCTACCGGCGTGAGGGCGCCGACCGCGCGGCCACGCTCGACGTGGCCTTCGCCCAGGTCGGACCCAACTCCTCGGGCGCCCTGGTGGAGGACGTCGTCGGCGGGAACCGGCTGGTGACCGGGGCCTCCTACGCACAGCCCTCGGTCACGCTCGTCGGCTACCCGGCCTCCGCGGCCCGGCCGCGCCTGTGCGTGAACCGGACGACGAAGTTCACCAGTTCCGATCCGAAGATCCCGGGGTCCTTCCAGCGGATCGACTGCACCGGCTACCCCGGCGGGACCAGCGGCGGGCCCTTCCTGACCCACTTCGACACGCGGAGCCTGACCGGGGACGTGATCGGGGTGATCGGCGGCTGGAAGACCGGCGGCGACACCGACGACACCTCGTACAGCTCCTACTTCGGGGCCGAGATCAGGGCGTTGTACGAGACGGCAGTCGCCTCGGCCCGGATGACGCGGGCGACGCGGGTGACCCGGTCCGGGTGAGCGGCCCCGGCTGCGCGTGGACCCGTACCCAGCGGGTCCGGCGCGGATTGCCGACGGTGGGCGGGGTCGCCGGGACCTCCTCGGCGCCCAGCCCGTCCGCTGGGGCCAGGGTGAGCTGGCGGCGCAGCTCGGCGAGGGCCGCGTGCACGGGGGCGAGGATGATCTCGGCGCGCGGGTGGATGCGGGCCAGCGCGTGCGCGGTGGTCTCGATGGTCTCGGCGGCGTCCTCGGCGGCGGTCCGGCTCCAGCCGCCGGGCCCGCCGGCGTCCCAGGGGGCGACGGCGTCGTAGAGGTGGCAGGCGGCATCGGCCGCGGCGTCGGCCCGTTCACCGACACCCGGCGCCGCGTTCATCGGCAGCAGCTCCATGCCGGGTCAACGACCGGGGGCCGCCCGGGGAACGAACGCACGGCCATCGGATCAGCGGGCCACGGCAGTACGGGGCCCCGGGCCGGTCAGGAGACCACCGCCTGCAACCAGAGGGGCAGCAGCAGGATGGAGACGACGGAACTCTTGATCACGACGGCGGCCGAGAGGCCGACCCCCACGTCGTAGCGCTGCGCGAAGATGAACAGGTTCTGCGGGGTCGGCATGGCGGCGATCAGCACGAGATAGGCGAGCCAGTCGCCGCGGACGCCGAACAGGGCCCCGCAGACCAGCCACGCCAGCAGCGGGAAGCCCAGGCACTTGACGGCGATCAGCGCCAACTCCTCACGCGTGGTGTCCCGCAGGCCGAGGCCGGTACCGCCCAGGTGCAGCCCGAGGGCGAACAGGGCGACGGGGGACGCGCTGTCGCCGACGAAGGCGGCTCCGTCGAGCACCACCTTGGGCAGGTGCACCGACAGCAGGTTGAACGCGATGCCCGCGTTGCAGGCCAGTACGAGCGGGGTGACCAGGGAGGCGCGGACCGCCCGGGCGAGGCGGGTCCCGGGGCCCGCGGCGCCCGCCCCCGCACGGCCGAGTTCCATGATGGCGATGACGACGAGGGACAGGACGCAGACCTGGAACAGCAGCACCGGGAAGATGGGCGCCGCCGTCCCGAACACGGTGATGAAGACGGGGACGGCGAAGTAGGCGGTGTTCACCTGGACCCCGGCCATGACGCGCAGCGCGATGGCGCGGGGCTCGCGTATGCCGTAGGCGACCGCGCCGAGGGCCACGCACAGCACCGCCACGGCCGCGCTCGCCGCGTAGCCGCCGATCGCGCGCCAGTCGAACAGGGCGGCGAGGTCGCTGGCGTAGATGTTGCCGAACAGGTAGCAGGGAACCGCGAAGAGGAACGCGTAGTCGGCGAACGCCTTGGACGCCTCGGACGGGACGGTCTTGCGGCGCGCGAGAAGCACCCCTCCGCCGAAGGCCAGCAGTACCGGCACCAGCTTTTCGAGTGCGGCTGCCCCGCCCATGGATACGGTCCTCCTTGATCGCCCGGACGCAGCCTACTCCGTACCCCCGCGGCGCGGCGCGGCCGCTTAGCCTGGTGTGATCATGAGCGACGCATCAGGGCCGACGGCCCCTCCCACCGCCCCCGTCCGGGGGCCGCGCAAGGCCACCCGGTTCGCCGTGGTGCTGCGGACGCCGGCCCGGCCCGGAGAGCCTCTTTTCGCGCGGGCGCCCCGGCGTTGGCAGCGGTGGACGCCGCTGGTCGTCACCGGTGTCTTCGTCGTGTCGCTGCTGCCGATCACCATCGCGGTGCTGACCAACGACTACAAGGCGGGCGGCGGCTGGGCGGGGGCGCTGGGCGTGGCGCAGACCGTGCCGCTGCTGCTCGCGGTCACCCGGCCGCTGCCGGCCTGGGGCATGGTGCTGCTCGCGGACACCCTCGGGGCGATGCTGCTGATCCACGCCGACGAGGTGGCGGGGCACGCCTGGCCGTGGACGCCGATGGCCATCATCGGCTACCTGCTGCTGATGGTCTGCCTGGGGCTGCGCGAGTCCGTCCGGACCCTGGTCGGTGTGTGGCTGGCGACCGGCGCCGTAGGGGTGGTGCTCGGCTTCTTCGCGCCGGCCGGGGTGATGAATTCGGTCGCACTCCTCTTCGTGCTCGCCGGCACGTTCCTCGCGCTGACGGGCGCTCTGCGCCTGCTGGGCGACGCGCAGCAGCGGATCACCGAGCAGGAGCACATCAGCGAGGCGGAGCGGTCGCGGCGCACCCTGCTGGAGGAACGCGCGCGCATCGCCCGGGAGTTGCACGACGTGGTGGCGCACCACATGTCGGTGATCACGGTGCAGGCCGATTCCGCGCCCTACCGGCTGCCGGGCATGGCGGAGCCGGTGCAGGAGGAGTTCGCGGCGATCGCTGCCAGTGCCCGCGAGTCGCTGGGCGAGATGCGGCGGCTGCTGACGGTGCTGCGCGGCGACGGCGGCGACGGACCGGCCGGGGAACGGGCGCCGCAGCCGGGGATCGAACGGATCCAGCAGCTGGTGGAGGCGACCGTGCGGGCGGGTCAGCCGGTGGAGCTGTCCCTCGCGGCGGGGGCGGCGCGGGACGTGCCCCCGGCGGTGGACCTGTCGGCGTACCGGATCGTCCAGGAGGCGCTGGCCAATGTGGTGCGGCACGCGCCGGGGGCGACGACCCGCGTCTCGGTGAGCCGGTCCCCCGGCGAGCCGGACGAGGTGCTCGTGCTGGTCGTCAACGGCCCGGCGCGCGACGCCCTGGTGGCGGTGGAGACCTCGGGCACGGGCCACGGTCTGGTGGGGATGCGCGAGCGCGTACGGTTGACGGGCGGGACGCTCGACACCGGCCCGCTGTCGGGGGGCGGCTTCCGTGTCGCCGCCCGACTGCCCGTGAACCCCCCGGCCGAGGAGTCCAGTTGACCATCCGTGTGATCATCGTCGACGACCAGGCGATGGTACGCGCCGGATTCGCCGCCCTGCTTTCCGCGCAGGCCGACATCGACGTGGTGGGTGAGGCACCGGACGGCCGGGAAGGCGTGCGGGTCTCGCGCACCGTGCACCCGGACGTGGTGCTGATGGACGTACGGATGCCGGAGATGGACGGACTCGCCGCGGCGCGGGAGATCCTCACCCCGCCGGCGGGCGTCGTCCACCGGCCGAAGGTGCTGATGCTGACCACCTTCGACATCGACGACTACGTGTACGAGGCACTGCGCGCGGGCGCGTCCGGCTTCCTCCTCAAGGACGCCCCGCCGGCCGATCTGATCGCGGCCGTCCGGATCGTCGCCTCGGGCGAGGCGCTGCTGGCACCGTCGGTGACGCGCCGGCTGATCGCGGACTTCGTGGAGCGGCGGCCGGCGCCCCGCAAGGACCCGGCGCTGCGGCTGAACGGGCTGACTCCCCGTGAGACCGAGGTACTGGAACTCATCGCGCGCGGACTGTCGAACCAGGAGATCGCCGGACACCTGGTGGTGGCGGAGCAGACGGTCAAGACGCACATCGGGCGGGTGCTGGCCAAACTGGACCTGCGGGACCGGGCCCAGGCGGTGATCTTCGCGTACGAGGCGGGTCTGGTCCGGCCCGGCGACGGCGCCTGAACGGCCCGCCCCGCCCCCTCCCCCACCCCCTACCCAGGTAGGGGGTCCGGCTTGGCTCCACGGTCTGACGCAGCGGCCGGTACCGCCTTCCTACCTTCTGCCTCACCACGAGGAGAGGGGAGGAGCGGATGCGCCGCTTCGGAAGGACGCTGGCCGCCGCCGCACTGACGGCGACGCTCGTCGCAGGGACCGCCGGATGGGCGGGCGCGGACGGCGTCACACCGGTCACCGGTCCGCCGCCGGGCACCGCCGCCTGGCTGGCCGACCCGCTGCCGGGGCGGCCGCTGCCCGACCCGGCGACCGCGTCGGCCTCCGAGGTCGCGCGGTTCTTCGCGGGCCTCGACGACACCGCGCGGGGGGAACTCCTGCGCCGTCACCCGCTGGTGGTGGGCAATCTGGACGGGGCGCCGCTCACCCTGCGGTACGAGGCCAACCGGCTGGCGATCACCGCCACGGGCGAGGCCCGGTACGCCTCCCTGGCCCGCCCCGCCCGGCAGATCCTGGCCTTCGACCCGCGCGGGCGGGGCCAGGTCGCCGAGGTGTTCGGGGACCTGGAGCACGCGGCGCACGTGGCGGTGGTCGTCCCCGGCTCCGACAGCGACGCCACCGGCCACGACACCGCGCGCCGGCCCGCCACCGGTCCGGCCGGGATGGCCCGGGCGCTGCGCACCGCGACGGACGGCTCCGGCACCGCCGTGGTGGCGTGGACGGGCTACACCACTCCCGTCGGCGTCGGCCTGGACGCGGCCGGCGGGCGGCTGGCTCAGGCGGGCGCCGTGCGCCTGGCCCGGTTCACGGCAGGGCTCGACGCGGTCGGCGCCCCCGACCCGGCGCTGTTCTGCCACAGCTACGGCTCGGTGGTGTGCGGGCTCGCGGCCCGGCACACGGACGCCGCCGACATCGTCGTGTTCGGCTCGCCCGGCATGCGGGCCGACAACGCCGCGGCGCTGGGCACCGGCGCCCGCGTCTGGGCGGCCCGGGGGCCCTCCGACTGGATCGCGGACATCCCGAACGTCGAACTGGCCGGCCTCGGTCACGGCGCCGACCCCACGTCCGCCGCGTTCGGCGCCCGCCGGGTGCCCGCCGCCGATGTGGAGGGCCACACCGGCTACTTCGCTCCCGGCACCCGGTCCCTGGCGGCCTTCGCCGCGATCGCGACGGGGGACGTGCGATGAGCGCCCTGGCCGCACTGCGGGCCACGGCCGCCGGGATCGAGCGGCGGACCCCCGCCCACCGGGACCGCGCGGTCGACGGGCTGCGCGCCCTCGCGCTGCTGGCGGTGCCGACCGGGCACTGGCTGCTCGGGGGCTTCACCCTCGACTCCGAGGGCGCCCTGCACAACGCGAGCCCGCTCCCGGCCTTCGGCGCTCTGGCCCCGGCGAGCTGGGTGTTCCAGATGCTGGGCATCTTCTTCCTGGTCGGCGGCTACGCCTCCGTGCTGTCCTTCCACCGCCGCACGGGTTCGACCGGGCAGTGGTTGCGGGGCCGGATCGCCCGCCTCGGACGGCCGGTGCTCGGAGTGACGGCGGTGTGGGCCCTGGCGGCGCCGGTGCTGTACGCGCTGGGCGTGCCGGAGGCCACGCTGCGGACCGGGGCGACCCTGGTCATCCAGCCGCTGTGGTTCGTCGGGGTGTACGTGGTGGTCACCGCGCTGACCCCGTACTGCGTGCGCGCGTCGCGCCGGCTCGGCGGCTGGGCGGCGGTCCCGTTGGTGGCCTCCGTCGCCGTGGTGGACGTCCTGCGCTACGGGCCGCTCGCCGGCTCGGTGCCGGGGTGGCTGTCGCTGCTGAACATCCTGCCGGGCTGGCTGTTCGCGTACCAGCTGGGCGTGGACTGGGGCGAGGGCCGGATCGGACGCCGCGGGGCGTGGGCGCTGCTGGTGGGCGGGGCCGCGCTGTTCGCGACGCTGCTCGCGGTGTTCCACTACCCGGCGTCGATGGTCGGGGTGCCGGGCGCGGCGCGGACCAACTCGCATCCGCCGTCGCTGCTGGTGCCGGCGCTGGCCGCGGCCCAGTCGGGTGCGGCGATGCTGGTGCGCGACCGGCTCGCGAAGCTGCTGTCGCGGCCGGCGCTGTGGGCGCCCGTCGTGGTCGTCAACCTGTGCGCGATGACGATCCTGTGCTGGCACCAGAGCGCCATGCTGGCCGCCGCCGTCCCCGGCTCGTTCGTCGGGGAACTCGCGGGGCTGACCACCGCCCCCGACAGCCTCGGCTGGATCGCGGCCCGGCTGGCCTGGATGCCGGTGTTCGCGGCGCTGCTGGTGGGCATCGCCCGCTACGCGCGCCGCTTCGAGGAGCCGTGGACCCGGGCGACGGCGGTCCGCAGGGCCCTGGCGGGCGTACTGGCGGCGGGGTTCGCGGTGTTCGCCCTGGGCCTGGCGTGAAGGTGGACGTTTCCGGACCTGCCGGACGGTCAGGCGATGGAGGCGGCGACGATGGCGGCGACCGCCAGGTTGCAGGAGGCCGTGACCCAGACCGCGGGGTGCGGCTCCGGGTCGACCACGATCGCGCCGAGCTTGCCCGGGGTCACCAGGTCCAGCACGAGGAAGGCCGCCGCCATCAGTACCAGGCCGAGCACGCCGAACGCCGCGGTGGACACCAGGCCCTTGCCGAAGTCCTCGTACGTCGTCCAGATCGAGGTGAAGACGATGCCGCCTACCCCGAGCAGCGCGGAGCTGAGCATCACCGCGGCGTTGCGGTTGCGCTCCTCCCAGATCTGCCGCGGGAGCTTCCCCGGCGTCAGTACGTCCACCAGGACGATGCCGAGGACCAGCAGCACCAGGCCGAGGGCGCCGAAGGCGCTGGTCCGGCCGAGTCCGTCGAGGATGTCGCTCATGGGAAGCCTGTCTGCGCGTGGGGAGGAAGGCGTGGGCAGGAAGGGGTTGCACCCCGCCGTGGGCCGGGCGAATCTATCGCACGTCCGGGCGGCGGACCATGGGGAGGCCGGTACGTGGAACAGCTCAGGGCCGCACGGGCCGATGAGGCGGGGGCGCTGACCGCTCTCGTCCTGCGGTCCAAGGCCCACTGGGGGTACGACGCACGGTTCCTTAAGGCCTGTGCACCGGAGTTGACCCTGGAGCCGCACGAGGTGACGGCCCGGCGGGTGGTGGTCGCCGAGGACGGGCGCGGCGCCGTGGTGGGCCTTGCCTCCCTGGAACCGGAGGGCGAGGGGGTACGGGCACGGCTGGGGCTGCTGTTCGTGGAACCGGCGGCCATCGGCCGGGGCGTGGGGCGGCTGTTGTACCGGGACGTGCTGCGCCGGGCGGTCGGGCTGGGCGTGCGCAGACTGCTCATCGACGCGGATCCTCATGCGGCCGGCTTCTACCGGGCGATGGGCGCCGTCGCCGCGTCGGGCGCCCCGCAGGGGCTGGTGCGGTTCGAGGTGGCTCCGGTCCCCCTCGCCGGGTGGGCACGGGCGTGGACGGGCGGGGGCCGCGCGGTGCACGTGGGCAACGTGGCGGAGTTCAACGCGCAGTTCGCCGACGCCTCCCTGGACCGGGAGCAGTCGGCCGCACACCACTACGCCGCTCTGGCCGCCTTCTACAGTCCCGAACCGGCGGCCCTGGTACTGCCGCGCCCGGTGCCGGCGGGCTGGCCCGCGCTGGTGGGGCGGCAGTTGGGCTGGGGCGAGGTGGAGGTGTTCGACGGCCTGGTGGGGGCCGGGCCGGGCCTGTCGCAGGCGGTACGGGGCCGGCCGGCACTGGCCGAACGGCTGGCGGGGGCCGGGCTGCCCCTCGTACCGTGGGGGCTGACGGAGCCCTTCGGGCGGCTGGCGGGCCGACCGTGGCAGCCGCGGGAGCTGCGTTACGAGTCGAAGGCGGCCTCGCACGCCCTGTTCGCCCGGATCCTGGCGGGCGGCGGGCACCCCGCGATCAGGCTGCCCGCTCAGTGGCGGGCCCCGAGCCGGCGTGCGGCGCAGCGGATGGTGGCGCGGCGGGCCGCCGCCGGAGCGGCATCGGTACTCAAGTCGGAGTACGGCGTGGGTGGTTCGGGGGTCACGGTCGTCACCCCGGAGCGGTTGCGCAAGGCCGGCGGGGCGCGGGCGCTGGTGCGGCGGCTGCCGCGCGGCCCGCTGCTCGTGGAGGAGTACGTGCCCGGTCCCGCGGCGGGGGAACCGGGCGGCGGCCCGCGGGACCTCACCTACGACGGGTTCGTGGACGGCGCGGGCCAGGTCCACGAGGTCGGGGCGGCGGTCATGGACGTGGCCGAGGGCGGCTACCGGGGGGCGACGGCCGGGCCCGGGGTGGTGCCCGCCGAGGCGGAGGGGCCACTGCTGGCCTTCGGCGCGGCCGTGGGTCGGGAGCTGGCGCGGGCGGGCTACCGCGGCTGGTTCGACGTGGACTTCGTCGCGGACGGGACGGGCCGCCTGGCACCGACCGAGACGAACCTGCGCCTGACCGGGCCGGCCGTCGCCTTCATGGTGGCGGCCCGGTTGGACGCGCTGCGGGGGGCGGGGCACCTCGTACGGATCGCGGACCGGGTGGACCTGGGGGCGCGGCTGCCGGACGGGCAGCTCGACGAGCTGTGCGGGGAGCTGGCGCGGGCCTGCTCGCGGCTCGGGGCGGTGTTCGTCCCGGCGATCCCGACCGCGGCGTTCGAGCCGGCGCCCTGGCTGGGCGTCCTGGTGGCCGCGCACAGCAGGAAGGTGCTGGACGCGGCCGGGGCACTGGTGCGGGCGCGGGCGCTCGCGGTCGGGCGGCCGTTCACCGAAGGGCGGTCGCCTCAGTAATCCCCGAAGGGCGAGGCCGGCTTGCGGGCGAGGTAGAAGGCCACGACGGCGCCCGCGATCATCAGCGGGATGTTGAAGGTGTAGACGAGGGCGGCCTGGCGCGGCCAGTCGTGCTTGGCGGCGAGCCGGTAGAGGTTGTCCTGCGGCCACCAGGCGACGAGCAGGTAGACGACGGCCAGGTGGGCCGCCCTGGTCAGGGCGCGGCCCCGGCCCCGCATCCGGGAGCGTCCGCCGAACAGGAAGACGATCCCCACGGCGAAGGCCAGCGCCTCACATACGTAGAGGACGAAGAAGAGCCCCGCCCAGGGGCCCGGTACCCCGTTGAGGTCGGTCGAGCCGGGCCAGAACACGCCGGTGAGGGCGAGCGCGAGGAGGGCCAGCACGAGCACCGCGCAGCCGGAGGCGAACGCGGGCGAAAGTTGCGCCCCGCCCGCGCCCGCGTACTTGCCCGCGCCGCGGGCGGTCCGCGCGGGGCCGTCCGGCAGGGGCGGCAGGGGGAGGCCGGAGCGGTCCTCGCGGCCCGCCCGGTCCCGGGGCAGGGTGCGCAGCGGGACCACGGTGTACGGGAGGTGCTCCGGGGGCACCTCGTCCGCCAGGTGGGCCCTGAGCGCGGCGGCGTCGGGCAGGTCCGCGCGCGGGCCGGTTCCGGGCGGTGGCGGGGCGAGGTAGGCGACCAGCCCGCGGTACCCCGCCCGGGGGCGCTTGCCGGGGCCGCCGTCCGCGTCGCCGTCGCCCCGGACGTCGGCGACGAGCGCCGACCCGACGCCGTCGTGGGACCGGATCAGGGATTCCAGGTGGTGCGGGTCCAGGTGGGGGCCGTGGCCGGTGATCCGGTCCCGGATCCGGCCGCGGAACTCCAGCAGCCCGTCGGGGCCCGGCAGGCCGAGGTCCCCGGTGGGTATCGCGTCCCCGCCGTCGGGCGGGGTGAGCAGGATCTGCCCGTCGCGCAGTTCGGCGCGGCAGCCGGGGAAGGGGCCGCCGATCAGCGCGAGCCGTGCGGGGTCGGCGGGCGGGGCGGGCAGCCGGGGCAGCTCGAACCAGGTGCCGATCCCGGCGCTCTCGGCGGTTCCGTAGAGGCAGAGCACGCGGGCGCCGGGCCTCAGGCGGGCTTGCAGGGCGGCGTGTTGGTCGAGGTGGAGGCGGTCTCCGGTGACGGTGACCATGCGCAGCGACCGGGCGGCGGAGTCCTGTGACACGCGGTCCCCGAGGAGCAGCCGCAGGGCCCCGCCCGGGTCGGTGTGCAGGACGGTGACCTCGTCGGCCTCGACCGCCGCGCGGATGCCCTCCGGCCACCAGGGCGTGTGCTCGGCGAGGACCAGGGCGCCGCCCGTGCACAGGGCGCGGGGCCACCCTGCGGCGAAGGCGGTCACATCGGGCCCGGCGGTGATCAGGTGCCGGTCGGCGG
The DNA here is from genome assembly GCF_044454045.1 of Streptomyces sp. NPDC051578. Classification (NCBI taxonomy): domain Bacteria; kingdom Bacillati; phylum Actinomycetota; class Actinomycetes; order Kitasatosporales; family Streptomycetaceae; genus Streptomyces; species Streptomyces sp. NPDC051578. The sequence goes on along the minus strand of NZ_JBITDH010000003.1, from coordinate 173,798 downwards.
GGCCCGGGGCCGCGACCTCGGCCCAGCTGTCGCAGGCGGCGAGCAGCAGGGTATGGCCGACGGGAACGGGGCGCGGGTCGGCGGCCCCGGTGAACAGCAGCGCGGCGGTGCCCCGGTCGCGCGTCGCGGGGGCGGGCCGGCCGGTGGGCCGTCCCGCGATGGCGGACGCCTCGGCGCCCAGGCGGACGAACCGCAGGCCCCGGCCGTCGTCGAGCAGGGGGTGGTGCGCGGCGTGGGTGAGGACGGCGTCGGGACGGATCGCCGCGAGCTGGCGCCGCCCGGTGTGCGGGTCGGCGACGTCGATCAGTGCGTAGGCCGCGCCCGCTTTGAGGACGGCGAGGAGGGCGACGACGAGTTCCGGCTGCCGGGCGGTACCCACGGCCAGCAGAGCCCGGTCGGGCAGTCCGGCGGCGAGGAGGTGGTGGGCGAGCTGGTTGGAGCGGGCATCGAGCTGCCCGTAGGTGAGGCTGTCGGGCCCGGCGACGAGCGCGCGGGCCCCGGGGGCGTCTTGCGCCCACTGTTCGAAACGCCGGAGGACACTGCCGAGGGCCTGCCGTCCTGAACGGGTGGTCTCTGATCCCTGCGTCATGGACCGATGATGCCACCTGGCACCGACAACCAGGCGGCCCGAACATCCTTGCTGTGCAATGGAGTTGATGCCTACCGAAGGAAAACATTGACCTCAGGTTTGGTTGAGGTCGTAGCGTTCGGCCCATGGATATGGAAGTCACCGCCTGGACATCGCTGCACAGCGCCATGAACGCCCAGCAGGACCGCCGCCCCCTGTCGCGGGCGAGCCTGCGCCGGATCGCCGCCTTCGCCCGCCCGCACCGCCGGGGCCTCACCGCCTTCCTGTTCCTCAGCGTGGTGACCGCGCTGCTCGCCGTGGCGACCCCGCTGCTCGCCAGCCGGGTCGTCGACACGATCGTCGGGGGCGGAAGCAGCGACACCGTCACCCGCCTCGCCCTGCTGATCGCGCTGATCGCGGTGGCGGAGGCCGGGCTCGGCCTGCTGACCCGCAAACTGTCGGCCACCCTCGGCGAGGGGCTGATCCTGGACCTGCGGACCGCGGTCTTCGACCACGTGCAGCGGATGCCGGTCGCCTTCTTCACCCGCACCCGTACCGGCGCCCTCGTGAGCCGCCTCAACAACGACGTGATCGGCGCCCAGAGGGCCTTCAGCAACACCCTGTCCGGGGTGGCGTCCAACATCGTCACCCTGCTGCTGACGCTTGCCGTGATGCTGGGCATCTCCTGGCAGATCACCCTGCTGGCGCTGGTGCTGCTGCCGGTGTTCGTGCTGCCGGCGCGGCGGATGGGGGCGCGGATGGCCTCCATGCAGCGCGAGGCCTCGGCGCTCAACGCCGCCATGGGCACCCAGATGACGGAACGGTTCTCCGCGCCCGGCGCCACGCTGGTCAAGCTGTTCGGACGGCCGTCGGAGGAGTCCGCCGAGTTCGCGGCGCGGGCGGCCCGGGTGCGGGACATCGGCATCCGCACGGCCATGGCCCAGTCGGCGTTCATCACCGCCCTCACCCTGGTCTCGGCCCTCGCCCTCGCGCTGGTCTACGGCCTCGGCGGCTACTACGCCGTGCACGGGACCCTCGAAGCGGGTTCGGTCGTCGCCCTCGCCCTGCTGCTCACCCGGCTCTACTCGCCCCTGACCGCCCTCGCCGGGGCCCGCGTGGAGGTGATGAGCGCGATGGTGAGCTTCGAGCGGGTCTTCGAGATCCTCGACCTCCAGCCGCTCATCGCGGAGAAGCCCGACGCCCGCCGGGTGCCGGACGGGCCGGTGACCGTGGAGTTCGACCGGGTCTCCTTCGGCTACCCCTCCCCCGACAAGGTCTCGCTGGCCTCCCTGGAGGAGGTCGCCACTCTCGACGCCCGGGGCGGCACCCAGGTGCTGCACGACGTCTCGTTCCGCGCGGAGCCCGGCCAGATGATCGCGCTCGTCGGCTCCTCCGGCGCGGGCAAGTCGACCATCGCCCAGCTGCTGCCGCGCCTGTACGACGCCGACGAGGGCGCGGTCCGGCTCGGCGGGATCGACGTACGGGACCTCACCGCCGACTCGGTCCGCGAGACCCTCGGCATGGTCACCCAGGACGGCCACCTGTTCCACGAGTCGGTGCGGGCCAACCTGCTGCTGGCCCGGCCCGGGGCGAGCGAGGAGGAACTCTGGGAGGCCCTGCGCCGCTCCCGCCTGGACGGGCTCGTCGCCTCGCTGCCGGACGGCCTGGACACCGTCGTCGGCGAGCGCGGCTACCGGCTGTCGGGCGGGGAGCGCCAGCGGCTGACGATCGCACGGCTGCTGCTGGCCCGCCAGCGGGTGGTGATCCTCGACGAGGCCACCGCCCACCTCGACTCCACCTCGGAGGCGGCCGTCCAGGAGGCCCTCGCGGAGGCCCTCGCGGGCCGGACGGCGGTGGTGATCGCGCACCGTCTGTCGACCGTCCAGGCGGCCGACCTGATCCTGGTGGTCGAGGACGGCCGGATCGTGGAACGGGGCACGCACACCGAGCTGCTGGCGGCGGGCGGACGCTACGAGGAGCTGCACCGCACCCAGTTCGCCCCGGCGGAGCCCGCCGGCCCCACCCCGGACGCCACCCTGCCGGTCTCGGGCGGATGAGCGAGCGCCCCCGGTAGCCCGGCACCGCGCTGCCGCCGCTGCCGGGCATCGCCGCGGACGAAGGCCACGACGGACGGGCCCCGCCGGCGGACGACCCCGGCGCCAATCTGCCGCAGGCGCCGGGCGGGGCGCTGCCGCGGGACGGCGGGGCCGTGCCCGACGAGGCCGGTGAGCGGACGAGGCGCTGTTGCCGGACGGCGGGAACACCGCGCCCGGCGAGGCCGATGAGCGCAGGGAGCCTGACCGCCGGACCGGGGCCACCCAGGGCGCCGCCCGGCGGGCGGCCCGGGCGGGCGGGCGATCCCGCGCGGCGTGGCCCCCGGGCAGTCCGAGCCGGAGTTGCGCTTCGCGGCCCGCGACCCGGGCCCGCCCGGTGGCCGGGGCGGCTGAGCGAAGGCGCCACCCTGCCGCAGGCGCCGGGCCGACTCCCCCGGCCGGTCCGCTGAAGCCCCGGCGGAGCCGCCGTCGTGGCGCCGGAGGGGCCGGCCCTGGACCTCGTACCGCCGCAGGACGGACACGGATCGCGCCATTCGCGGCTCCCGCACCGGCAGTTCATCCGGCGGCCATTCCCGTGGCGGGGCGGACGGGGTGTACTGGGGCGCTCGCCCAGGCCACCCACCGCCGACGCCAAGGAGTCCACGTGCCCAGCGCCCCGCCGCCGATGACGAACGAACAGCCCGCGCCCCGGTACCGGCTCCGCCGGATCCTGACCGCCGCGGGCCTCGGAGCCGCATCCCTCGTTCTGACGCTCCCCACCGCCGCCGTCGCCGCCGTCATCCCGCAACTCCCGCAGAACGCCGACGGCTTGGAGCAGACCTTCTCCCCGGCCTACGACTACGACAAGGACGGCTGCTACGCCACCGCCGCCATCAGCCCCGACGGCGTCCTGAACCCCGGGCTGAAACCGGGCGGGGACGTCAACGGCCACTGCCGGGACCTCGCGCAGCTGCAGAACTCCAACACGTACTCCCGCGAGAAGTGCAACAACGGCTGGTGCGCGGTCATGTACGCGAGCTACTTCGAGAAGGACCAGGCCACCCTCGGTCCGGCGGCCATCGGACACCGCCACGACTTCGAGCACGTGGTCGTCTGGATCAAGGACAACCAGGTCGAGTACGTGTCGACGTCCCAGCACAGCGGCTGGAAGTGGTACCCCCGCTCCCAGGTCCGGTTCGACGGCACGCACGTCAAGGTCGTCTACCACAAGGACGGTGTCTCGACGCACTTCTTCCGGCTGGCCAACGGCAACGACGAGCCCGCGGAGAACCACACGGGCAACTGGTTCTACCCCCGCCTCGTCGGCTGGGACGGCTACCCGGCCGGCTTGCGCGACAAGCTCATGAACGCCGATTTCGGCTCCGCCACCATCAAGATCTCCGACTCCCGCTTCAACGACGCCCTCAACGCCGCGAAGCCGCCTGTCCCCTTCAACCCCTACGGCTGACGGCACTCCAGCGCGCTGTGCAGGTGGAGCCCTGAGCGTCAGGACGCCGATCCCGGCGACCCCGCCCTAACTCCGCGTGCCTCCCGCCTTCGCGGACGTCCATCCCTGCCCGTGGAGCTTCTCGAAGCCGTCCAGGAGCAGGTCCAGGGCGAATTCGAACTCGAACTGGTCGTCACAGCCTTGGCCCACCACCGACTCGCGGTCGTGCGCCACGGACCGGGCCAGCTCGGTGACGTGGGGATACCGCGCCGCGACCGCGGCCGACTCCTCGGCTGACGGACCGGGTTCCGGCGGGCCGGCCTGCGGCGGCGGAGCGTCGTACAGCTCCTGGGTGAAGCCGAGGACCCGGCTCCCCAGGGCGTGCATCGCGTGGTGGGTGAGGTCGAGGGACAGGCCGCCGGCGCGGAACGTCCCGATCACCGAGTCCAGGTAGGCGAGCACGGCGGGGGTCGGCCGGGTCCGGGAGCGCAGCGCCTGCAAGGCCCAGGCGTGCCCGCGCAGCGCGCTCCGCGCCGAGAGGATCCGGTTGCGGACCGCGTCCTTCCAGCCGGCTCCGTCGGGCGGGTCGCCGATTCCCCCGACGACGGCGTCCACCATGCCGTCCAGCAGTTCTTCCTTGTTGGCGACGTGCTTGTAGAGCGCCATCGGCACGACGCCCAGTTCCTGGGCCAGCTTGCGCATGCTCAGGCCTTCGATCCCGCTCTCATCGGCGAGCGCGACGGCCACGCGCAGCACCCGGTCCCGGTTCAGGGGGGACCGGCGCGCGGTCCCGGTCCGTTCCGCCATTGCGGTCAGCTCCCTTCGAAGTCGGTGCCGGAGGCCCGGCTTGACGAGTGTACGGCGTACACCTACGGTGCACCTAAGGTGTACGCCGTACACCTCGGAGGAGGTCCAGATGAGTGCAACCAGGAGAACGGCCGTCCTCGCGGGCGTCTTGTTCCTCGTCACCGAGGGGGCGGCGATCGGCGGGCTCACGCTCTACGGCCCCGTGCTGCACGGCGCGGCCTATGTCACCGGCTCCGGCGCGGACGTCCGGGTCTTCCTGGGCGCCGTGTCGGAGTTCGTCCTCGCCCTGGCCGTGATCGGTACGGGCGTCGTCCTGTTCCCGGTCGTCAAGCGGCACGGCGAAGGGGCCGCGCTGGGCTACGTCTGCGGTCGTCTGCTGGAGGCGGCCGTGATCGTCGTCGGCATCATCAGCGTGCTGTCGGTCGTGACGCTGCGCAGGGAGTCGGCAGGAGGGGGCGCCGGTGACTCCGCCTCCCTCGCCACGGTCGGTGACGCCCTGATCGCGGTCCACGACTGGACGTTCCTCTTCGGCCCCAACTTCGTCCTGGGGGCGAACACCCTGGTGCTGGCGTCCCTGATGTACCGCTCGCGGCTCGTGCCACGGCCCGTCGCCGTGCTCGGCCTGACCGGCGGGGCCGTGATCTGCGCTTCGGCGACCGCCGTGCTGTTCGGCCTCTATCCACAGGTGTCGGCGGCGGGCTCGCTCGCGGCGCTCCCGGTCTTCGCGTGGGAGGTGACGCTGGCCGTGAGGCTCATCGCCAGGGGCTTCGACCCGGCGCCGGAAGCGCGGGCGGAAGCACGGGCGGCGGCAACGGCGGGGGCAGCGGTGAGGGCCGGGTCCGTCGGATGAGGGACCCGGCCCGTGGCCCGGCGGTCGGTCAGACCCGGTCGGCCGCGATCAGGACGTACTGGAAGGAGCCGTCCTTGTAGGAGTTGATGAAGGCCTCTTCGATCCCGGTGACCAGCGAAGACGTGGCCCGCAGCTCCCAGTACGGCAGGGTCTGCGGCGTCAGGTCGATCACGGCCTGCGGTACGAGACGGTTGTCGGCCATGGCACGCAGGTACTCACGGCGGGAGTGGATGTTGCACTCGAAGTGCGCGTTGATCTGGGAGACCCACTTCGAGGGCTGGCCGTAACGCGGGTTCCAGCAGCCGGTGATGGTGACGTAGCGGCCGCCGACCGCGAGGACCCGGGAGTGCTCGGCGAAGAGGTCGTGCAGGTCGACGTACATGCTCGACTCGTTGTTCCACGAAGCCGTGGCCTGCCCGGTCTCGAAGGGCGTACCGAGCATGTTGCAGACACGGGCCCGGACGTGGTCCTCGATGCCGAGTTCGCGGGCGCGCTGGTTGGCGAACTCGGCCTGCTTGGCCGACAGGGTGACGCCTTCGACCTTGCAGCCGAAGCGCTGGTGGGCCATCACCATGGAACCGCCGCGGCCGCAGCCGGCGTCCACGAGCGTGTCGTCCCGGCCGATCGGGCCGAGGTGGTCGAGCAGGACCTCGGCCTGCGCCGACTCCAGGCGGTGGAGTTCGGCGATCAGCTTCTTCTCGTACGCGCTGTCGGCGGGGTCGCCGAGGGCGGCGTGGTCGACGTCGCCGATGCCGTAGTGGTGGTGGTACAGGCCGTCGACATCGCCGAGACGCAGGTTCACGGGCCTGGCCTCGACGTCCCAGTAGCGTGCGATGTCGCCCTGATAGGGAGTCGCCGGGCCGGGGATGAACACCGAGGGGGTGGTGGCCGCGGTGAGATCGGTGCTAGTCACAGATGGATCCAATCCTTACCAGAAGTCGGGCAGGCTGTAGCGATAGGTGTTGGTCTGGTGCCAGTAGTGGTTGCCGTCGACCCATACGGCGACTCCCCGCAGGAAGCGCTGCACGCTGGGGACGGGGCAGGCGGCGGCCAGGGCGGCGGCTTCGGCTTCGAAGTCGCGCATCAGGTCGTTGTGGACCTCGACCGCCTTCAAGTAGCCCTCGCGGTCGGATACGCCCTCGCGTTCGGCGATCACCACCGGCAGGTTCAAATGCCGGCCCGGAGTCGCGAGTTCCTTGGTGTACGAGTACAAGTCGTTGACGATCGTGGTGGCGTTGCCCGCGAGCGCGATGACCCGCTGCATCGCGGGCTGCGCGTGCAGGTCGGCCGGCAGTTCGTAGCCGCCGACGGTGTCGGTGATGGTGGGGCAGGGGCGGAAGTTGTTGAACTGCCGCATCGCCAGGTATTCCCACACCTCGGGGACGTGGTCGGTCTGCGCCCAGGCCGCCTCGGCGAGGTAGCCCATGTGCAACCGGGCCATGTCGTGCCGGAACCGGTCGGCCTGGGAGGCCGTGGACTGCTGGACGAAGTACTCCATCGCGGAGCGGTAGGCGCGCCGCGGGGCGTCCGCGCCCAGTGACTCCACCCACTGCGGCTGGTACTCCCCCGTCGTGTGGAGGGGGTCCAGGGCGGTGTGCGCCAGCAGGAGGCGCCCCCCGAGACCGATGGGCGAACCGCCGTGGTCCTCGCAGTAGCAGTCGTCGACCGCGTTCTCGGCGACCATCAGCCGGGTGGCGATCATCAGGTGGTCGATGGTCGGGGCGTCCGGATGGCAGGCGACCATGTAGCGCCCGACGGAGAATCCGTCGAACTGGTCCTCCCAGTCCTCGGGGTACAGCTGGACCTCGTCCAGGGCCCAGGCCTTGATCCTCCGGCTGACCTCCTCCACCCGCGCCGCATCGGGCTCCGGCACCGGGTGGTGGTAGAGACCGGGGACGGGACGGCCCTGCGGCGCCGGCCCGGGTGCCTCGGGAGCCGCGGGCGCGGGCGCCTGCGGGGCCGCCGGCTCCACCTGCTGGAGGGGGTAGAGGCTCGCCGTGCCCAGACCGCTGGGGCCGCGCAGGATCCGGTCCAGGGCGGGGCTCCGCCGCTCCGCCACGGCAGCGCCCTCATGCACCCGCACCGGCACGGCCACGTCCACCGCCGCATCTGCGTGTGCGGGTACGGACACGGCCCGTGCCGAGGGGGCGGGGACGGCGGGCGGGGAGGGGAGCGTGGGCCCGGAGCCGGCGGCGGCCGCCACATCCGTGGCCTTGGCCAGGACGTCGGCGAGGACATGGGCTCCGAAGCGGGCGGCGGCCGCAGGCAGGCTCGATTGCAGAGGGGAAAGCCCGGGCTCGGGCATCCGTGGCTCCTTGGTGGTGTGGGCGGGCGTCCCGGTCTCCGGGCACGCCCGGTCGGCCCGGGACGGTCCGGGCCGTCGTGGCCGGCGTGACGGCGGTCGCCGTCGGGCGGATCCCGTTACTCGGGCTTGCGGGCGATCTGTACGTTCTCCAGCACGCCCAGCGCGTCGGGCACCAGGATGGCGGCGGAGTAGTAGGTGGTGACCAGGTAGGAGATGATCGACCTTTCGTCGATGCCCATGAAGCGCACCGACAGGCCCGGCTCGTACTCCTCCGCCAGTCCCGTCTGGCGCAGGCCGATGACGCCCTGGTTGTCCTCCCCGGTGCGCATCGCGAGGATCGAGCTGGTGTTCTCCTTGCTGATCGGGATCTTGTTGCAGGGCAGGATCGGGACTCCGCGCCAGGCGGGGACCTGCTGCCCGCCGACGTCGACGTGGTCCGGGTAGAGCCCGCGGGCGTTGAGCTCGCGCCCGATCGCCGCGATCGTCCGGGGGTGCGCGAGGAACAGCTTCGTGCCACGGCGGCGGCAGAGCAGGTCGTCGAGGTCGTCCGGGGTGGGCGGGCCGGAGTGCGTCTGGATCCGCTGCTTGAAGGCGGCGTTGTGGAGCAGACCGAACTCCCGGTTGTTGATCAGCTCGTGCTCCTGGCGCTCGCGCAGCGCCTCGATGGTGAGCCTGAGCTGCTCCTCGGTCTGGTTCATCGGTTCGTTGTAGAGGTCGGCGACCCTCGTGTGGACCCGCAGCACGGTCTGGGCGATGGAGAGTTCGTACTCGCGGGGCCTCAGCTCGTAGTCGACGAAGGTGCCGGGCAGCTCGGGCTCGCCGGTGTGGCCCGACGACATCGCGATCTCTGCTTCGCCGTGCTTGTTCTGCCGCTGGCGCGGCAGCGCGCTGAACTGCCTGACGTGTTCCTGTAGATGGGGCGCAGTGGCCAGTACGGCGGAGAAGTCTGCGCGGGACAGGGTGAGCAGGGTGCCGCCCGTCTCGGCGGTGGCGGTGTGGTCCCAACTCGCGCCGCCGTCCAGCAGGGCGCTCTCCCCGAACCGGTCGCCGTCGGCGAGCACGGCCACGGTCACCTCGTCGCCGTACTTGCCGACGGAGGTCTGCCTGATCCGGCCGTGGGCGATCAGGTGGATCTGCTCGGCGGGGGCACCGCGCTCGACCAGCACCTCACCCGCGGAGAAGTCGCGCTGCACGCACCGGCCCGCGATGGCGGTCAGGACCTCCAGGTCGTCGAAGCCGCGCAGCAGGGCCAGTTCGCCGAGTTCGCGGGGGATCACCTGGACGTGCGCGCCGTCCTGGACGAACTCGATGCGTCCGTCCCCGACGGTGTAACTCAGCCTGCGGTTCACCCGGTAGGCGCCGCCCTTGGTCTCCACCCAGGGCAGCATCCGCAGCAGCCAGCGGGAGGTGATCTCCTGCATCTGCGGGGCGGACTTGGTCGTGGTGGCAAGGTTGCGTGCGGCCGCCGTGCCCAGGCTGGACCGCCGAGGGGGCTCCAGGTGCGCTTCCGGGCTGGTGTCAACGGTCATCGGGCGGGCTCTCCTTAGCAAGGGAGGTGATCGGCGTACGTGCACGTCAACCGATGAAAAGAGAAACAAGAGGGTGAACGTCACGGAATCCGGCCAGATCCATGGGGAACGCTAACGGCCGGTACCCCCACTCGGCCCTGGGAAGCCGTTGGTTTACCTCGAAGCGGTGATCTTGCCGCGCGGGGTGTTTGCGGGGGCCGTCGACGGTATTCGGCCCTTTGGCCGAGAGCACCCGCTGGGGACACGGTCTCCGCGCGCGGTACCGGTCTCCGCTTGAATACCCCGTACCCGACCAGCTTCAGTGGGAAGGACCGGCGGCGAGGGAGACGGGGAGGCACGCGACATGGGGCAGGGGGCCGGAGCCGGGCGCGTCGTCGTGGTGATGGGCGTGGCCGGGTCGGGGAAGACGTCCGTGGGCCGGCTGCTCGCGGACGCGCTGGGCCTTCCGTTCGCGGAGGGCGACGCGTTCCACCCGGCGGCGAACGTCGCCAAGATGTCCGGGGGCACGCCTTTGGACGACACCGACCGCCGCCCGTGGCTGGACGCCATCGGCGAGTGGATCGCCCGCGCGGCGGAGCAGGACGGCTGTGTGGTCTCCGCGTCCGCCCTCAAGCGGGCTTACCGGGACCGTTTGCGCGCGGCGGCGCCCGGGGTGGTCTTCGTACACCTCACCGGGGAGCGCTCGCTGATCGAGAAGCGGTTGGCGGAGCGCACGGGCCACTTCATGCCGGCCGCGCTGCTGGACTCCCAGCTCGCCGCGCTGGAACCGCTCCAGGAGGACGAGGCCGGTGCGGTCGTCGATGCGGCGGGGCCGGCAGCGCGGACCGCGGAGCGGGCCGTGGCCGCGCTGCGGGCTCTGGGCGCCGACCGCTGAGGACCCTTGCCGCTGCTACGGATCCTTGCGGCGCAGCGCCGGTCCCGCCGGGCGCCCCGATCCCCGCGGGGCGTCGAGTCGGGCGGCGGCGAGGGCGAGGCCGCCGGCCGCGACGGCGCACCGCTCGGCGAGGGCGGCGACCTCGGCGTGGAGGGGGTCGGCGTGCGGGCCCCGGCGTCCGAGGCGGGCGGCGACGGAGCGCAGCCGTTCGGCGTGTGAACGCAGTATGGCGGAGTGCGCGCGCAGGCCCTCGGCGGGACCGGGCGGGCGCGGCCGGCCCCCGGGGGCGGCGGGAAGGTGGTTCATCCGGTTCCTCCGGGGTGCATCGGGTGGATCACCTGCTGACACCGGTGCGGCGGGGGCCTCGTCCGAGGAAGGCGCGGAAGGCCGCGCCGAGCCCGAGCAGCCGTGGGACGGGCCTGCCCCGGCCGGTGGCGATCTGCCAGCCCGCGTGGTCGTTGAAGGGGTTGTCGTCGGTCAGCGCGTCCCAGGCGAGGACGTCGGCGAAGGACGGCGCCAGCAGGCCGAACGCCCGCCCGGCGCCCCGCTCCCGCAGGATCGCCCGGAACAGCCGGACGGCCTCGCCCTGACGGCCCGCCTCGGCCGCCCGGAACACCGCAGCGCAGTCGGGATCCGCCATCAGCTCGGGGTGCGCCTCGCGCGCGGCCCGGAGCCTGGTCCTGAGACCGCACACCGCGAGGCTCACGGCGAGGCTCTCGCGGCCGGCCAGGACCCCGGCGAGCCACCCGGCCCGGGCCGCGCCCCGGCCGCGCGGGGCCCAGCCGAAGCCGGCCGGGTCGGTGAGGGTGCGCAGGAGGGTGCGCCATGCGGGCCCGGGCCGCCCGCCGCGGCCGATCGCGGTGGCCGGGAGGCGGACCCCGAGGGCCAGTTGGGAGGCGTACCGGGCGGCTTCGTCCACGGCGTCGGCGGCCTCGGCCAGCTCCCGGCACAGGGCGCGCAGCAGTTCGGCGTCCTCGGTGGGGGACGCGGAGGTCGGGGTGTCGGACATGGGCACCTCGGTGGCTCGGATCCGGCGGCGGGCTCGGGCGAAGGCGTTCCCCGGCTGACTCAACGGCGGCTGGTCGGCGGGCTCTTGGGCCACCTCGTCGGCAGGCTCGACGGTGGCCGCATCCACTCGCTCATCGGCGTAGTCATCGGCCGGCGCATCCGCCCCCTCATCGGCGGACCAGTCCCAGCCGGATCCCGCGCGGGTCGAGCGCCACGGGCAGTGGCCCCATCGGGTCCAGCGCCGGCCGCCCGTCCCGTACCCGGTGCCCGCGCAGCACCTCCGCGCAGAAGGCGGACACGACGAGCAGGCCCAGCTGGTCTCCGGGACAGCGTCCCGCGCCGTGGCTGAACGGCGCCATCCGGACGTCCTGGCGCGCCCCGTGGGACGACCACCGTCCGGGTACGAAGACGTGCGCGGCCGGCATGTGTTCGGGGTCGCGCTGGTGGAACAGGACGGGCAGCAGCACGGCGGTCCCGGCGGGGTGGCGCACCCCGCGCCACTCGGTCTCGGCCCGGGTGACCCGGATCAGGTCCGGCACCACCGGGTACAGCCGCAGCGATTCCCGGACGCAGGCCCGCAGCCTGGGCAGTTCGCCCGAGGCCGCGTCGGACGCCCGGGCCTCGGCGGCGGCCACGTCCTGCTCGGCGGGGTGGGCGGCGAGGAGCAGTAGCGTGCGCAGCAGGGTCGCGGGGACCGAGTCCATGGCCTGGAGCCAGTGGCGGGCCTGGCCGGTGGAGTCGGCGTGCCGGCGCGCCCGCCCGATCAGGGTGTGCGGCTCGGCGTCGGCGGCGTACTGCCCGATGCGGGCGGCGGCCTCGTCGGCGAGCTCCCGCACGGCGCGGGTGCGGCCATCGTGCAACCGGCGCAGCCACCCGGTGAGTTCCTCGTCGTCGGCCGCCGCGTCACCGAGCACCATCCGCCGGCCGGCCCGGGCCACGGCGTGCCGGGCGCGGGCGAGCCGGAGGGTGCCGTGGGCGGTGAGCTGCCGGGCCTCCTCGGCGATGACGGAGAGGAACGGCGCACAGGAGGGGTGTACGGCGGTGCCGGAAGCGAGGACGGCGTCGTCGATCTCGCGCCGGCCCTCGCGGCTGCCGGGCGGCGCCGAGTAGAACTGGTGCAGGTCTTGCGGGTCGAGGATGATCAGCAGCGTTCCGGACAGGCCGCGCACGAGGACGGGTGCTCCGCCGTGCCGGGCGCGCATGGCCCGCAGGGTCGCGGCGGACCAGTGCGGGCGGGCGAGCGCGGGCCAGGGGCGTGTCATGTGCGGGCGGCGGGTCACGAAGCCGCGTACGAGCTCGGGCAGAGCGTGGGTCGCCGCGAAGCGGACCGTCTCGGCCCGCCCGGCCCTGGCGGGCTGTCCCGCTCCCGCTCCGGCCTCGGCCGGACCTCGGCCGGCCGTCGTGGTCGACTGGGTCATTGCCGGGACCACCTCGCCTGTTCGGTCGGTGACATCGGGATCACCGTACGTCGGGGGTGGTGGGTACGCGCCCCGGGTGCGCTACGGGGGTGGAACGGCGAACGCCGCCTCGCGGAACGCGGTGGGCGGCGGCCCTCCCGGGGAGGCGGGGACGAGCACCGCCCAACGGCGCCGGGTGGGTGAGACCCACAGCGCGGAGCCGTCGCCGTGGGCCCAGACCCCGTGGGGCGCCGGGCGCCAGAGGAGGCCGCGGGCCGGAGTCAGCTCGCCGGTCCGGATGCGCAGCGACTCGGCGGTCCAGGTGCGGGGGATCGGGTGGTCGGCGGTGGAGAGCAGGTGCCTCAGGAACCGGGCGAGGTCGGCCGCGGTGGCGTGCAGGGTGGCACCGGTGAGGCGGGTACGGGTCATGCCCAGGGGCCGCCAGATGCGGGCGGTGGCGTGCTCGGCGAGCGGTCCGCCGCAGAGGTGCTCCGCGAGCCGGGTCAGCGCCTGCACCCCACCGGGGCGGGTGAGCAGGTGGTGGGCGGTGCTCCCGTCGGGCGCCTTCGCCCCGTAGGCGGCGAGCGGGGTGTGCAGCGCCAGCTCGCCCCGGGCGACGAGGCTGCCGATGACGGGCCAGAGCGCCAGCACGGCGGCGAGCGCGCTGACATCGAGCCCGGCGTCCTGGTCCCCGCCCGCGGCTTCCACCCCGTCGGGTCCCCCGACGGCCCACACGGCCCCGCCCCCGGCGGCCTCCGCCAGTTCCCCCGCGCCCGCCTGCCCATTCCGCAGCGTCATGGTCCCCCACGCTATCGGCCTGCCACCCTGCTCCGAACCGGCCCTTCCGGCGCGCCACCACCCTCCACCCGTATGCCGGTACGACAATCCCTCCGCCGGTCATCTCCTGATCCGCCCGTGCGGCCGTGCCGATACCGTCACCGGATGGCCGAATCTCCCGAGAAGTTCAACAGCGCGATGACTGCCTGGCAGGAATGGCAGGACGCCCCCTGGGGCCGTCTGCGCTACGCGATCGCCGAGGCGAACCTGGTCCGGCATCTCGAAGGGCCGGGTGAGGGGTCGTCGCGCGTCCTGGATCTCGCCGGCGGCGACGGCGGCGATGCGATCCGCCTCGCGGCCCGTGGGCACCACGTCACCGTTGTCGACCACGCCACCGCCATGCTGGCCGCAGCGGCCGAGCGGGCTTCGGCGGCCGGTCTGACGGAGCTGATCACCTGTGTGCGGGCCGACGTCGCCGCTCTGCCCGCCGGCCTGGCCGCGGCGGATTTCGACGTGGTGCTGTGCCACAACCTCCTGCAATACGTGGACGACGTGCCGGGCACCCTCGCCACCGCCCTCGCGCCGCTGCGGCCCGGCGGCCTGCTGTCGGTGATGGCCGTCAACCGCCACTCGGCGGCCTTGAGACTCGCCGTTCGCGAGATGGACCCGGCCGCCGCGCTGGCCTCCTTCGAGACGGACCAAGCGCGGGCCGGGATGTTCGACTCGACTCTGACGCTGCACGTGGCTGACGAGATCATCGCCGTCCTGCGCGGCCTCGGCTGCCAGGACGTGCAGCACTACGGCATCCGCAGCTTCTGCGACTACATCGCCGACGACGCGCGCAAGGACGACCCGGCGTTCTACGCCGAACTCGAACGCCTGGAGCTCGCCGTCACCGCACGGCCGCCGTACATGCACACCGCCAGGCTCTTCCAGCTGACGGCGCGGAAAGGACCACGGCCGTGACCGCACCCCACGCTTCGAAACCGTCCCTCCTCGGGGTCTTCGCGCACCCCGACGACGAGTCGCTGCTCGCCGGGGGCCTGTTCGCCCGGCACGCCGCCGCCGGCGCGCGCACCGCCGTCGTCACCGCCACCTGGGCCCCGGACAGCCATCGGGCCGCCGAGCTCGCCGACGCCCTGGCCGCCCTCGGAGCCGGCCGCCCCCGGATGCTCGGGTTCGCCGACGCACGTGTCCCCGAGTCGGCGCCCAGCCGGCCGCGGTTGTGTGACGCGCCGTTCGACGAGGCGGTCGGCCTGCTCGTCGGGCACGTGCGCGAGTTCCGCCCGGACATCGTCGTCACCCATGACGCCTACGGCCAATTGACGGGTCACCCGGACCACGTCCGCACCCATCGGCTGGCAACCGTCGCAGTACAGGCCTCCGGGCTCGAACACCTGTATCCCGACGCCGGAGCGCCCTGGCAGCCGGCCGCCCTCCACCTGGCCACCCACCCGCACTCCGGGGTCGGCGAGCTGGGCCCGCTCCTGGCCCGGGTCGGCAAGAAGCTGCTGAGCGTGCCGGACGGGCACGTCACCACGACGGTCGACGTAAGCGCCTGGGTGGGGCAGAAGTGGGCCGCCATCGCCGCCCACCGCAGTGAGGCAACGCGGGAGCACTCGCTCCCCGGCATTCTTCTGCGCCTGCCGGCCGAAGCCCGGGAACGGATCCTCTCCACCGAGTACTACACCCGCCTCGACACCGCCCCCTCGGCCCCGGGCCTCGCGCCCTGTCCCGGCCGGGTGGTGTTTCCGGGGTGAGGGGGTGAGCCTGGGGGCATGACCGGAGCTGTGGAGCCGCCGCGTGAGCCGTCCGTCGGGCGGGGGGTGCCGCCGGCCGTCCGGGCAGGGGTTCCCGATGTGCCGCTGGGGTCCGCGCGGGGACGGTGGATCCTGTTCACCACCGTGCTCGGGTCGAGCATGGCGCTGCTGGACTCGACGGTGGTCAACGTCGCGCTCCCGCGCATCGGGCGGGACCTCGGCGCCGACCTCGCGGTGCTCCAGTGGACGGTGAACGCCTACCTGCTGACCCTGGCCGGGCTGATCCTGGTCGGTGGGGCGCTCGGGGACCGCTTCGGGCGGCGGCGGGTCTTCGTGGTGGGTGTGGTGTGGTTCGCAGCCGGGTCCCTGCTGTGCGGGATCGCACCGAACGCCGGTGTGCTGATCGGCGCTCGCGCTCTCCAGGGCATCGGCGGGGCGCTGCTGACACCGGGTTCCCTCGCCCTGATCCAGGGTTCGATCCGGGCCGACGACCGGGCCCGGGCGGTGGGTCTGTGGTCCGGACTGGGCGGTGTCGGCGCGGCCGTGGGGCCGTTCCTCGGCGGGTGGCTGGTCGACGGGCCCGGCTGGCGCTGGGTGTTCCTGCTGAACGTGCCGCTGGCCGCGCTGTGTGTGCCGGTGGCGCTGAGGCACGTACCGGAATCAAGCGATCCGGCCGCGCACGGGCGGTTCGACGTGGCGGGCGCCGTGATCGGGGCCGCCGCGCTCGGCCTGCTCACCTACGCGCTGATCGAGGCACGTTCCGGTACCGCGCTGGTGGTCGCCACGGCGGTGGGCGGGCTGCTGCTGGGGGTCTTGTTCGTCTGCGTCGAGCGGCGGAGGAAGTACCCGATGGTGCCGCCGTCGATCTTCGCCTCCCGCCAGTTCACGGCCGTCAACCTCGTCACCCTGTGCGTGTACGCGGCCTTCGGCGGCTTCTTCTTCCTCGTGGTGCTCCAGCTCCAGGTGGTCTCCGGGTACTCGGCGATGGCCGCCGGGGCCGCGCTGCTGCCGACCACGGCGCTGATGCTGCTGCTGTCGGCCCGCGCGGGGGCGCTCGGGGAGCGGATCGGGCCGCGGCTGCCACTGACCGTGGGGCCGCTGCTGTGCGCGGGCGGGATGCTGCTGATGCTGCGCGTCGGACCGGGCGCCTCGTACCCGTTGGACGTGCTGCCCGCGCTGGTCGTGATGGGGATGGGGATGGTGACCCTGGTGGCTCCGCTGACGGCGACGGTGCTCGCTTCGGTCGATCCCGGCCGGGCCGGCCTGGCCAGCGGCATCAACAACGCCGCCGCTCGGGCGGCCGGGCTGCTCGCGGTGGCCGCACTGCCGCTGCTGGCGGGGATGGGTCCCGACTCCTACCTCTCCGCGCCGCGTTTCGACGCGGCTTTCGGGCGGGCCATGGCCTGGTGCGCCGGGGTGCTCGTGGTGGGGGCGGTGCTGGCGTGGACGACCGTGCGCAATCCCGCGCCGGCCGTGTGCCACCCGCTGTGCCGTACGTCCTGCGGGGTGACCTCGCCGCCGCTGGAGCCACCGCGGCAACCGCCGCGGGCGACGGGGGCGCCCCTCGAACCGCCGCGCCCGGCGGAGGGGTGAGGCCTTCGTCCCGCGATGTGCTGGAGCGCGACGGCCGACCTGACGGCCGGCACCGTCATCACCGCCGTGGGGGCGGTCTGCGTGTTGCGCGTACGGCGGGCGCGCGATCTGCCCGTCGCCGCGGTGCCGCTGCTGCTCGGCGTCCACCAGCTGCTGGAGGCGGCCGTCTGGGCATCCGGCGGCCGCTGCGGCACGGCCGCCACCGCGTGGGCCGTGATCGCCTTGCCGTTGCTGCCGGTGTGGGTGCCCGTGGGGGTGCTGCTGGCCGCCGGGCCGGGGGCGGCGCGGCGGCTGTGGTGGCCGGTGGCCGCCGGTCTCGCCACGGCCGGGGTCCTCGCGTACTGCCTCGCCACCGGTCCGGTGTCGGCGGGCATCCGGGGCCACACCATCGGCTACGGCGTCGACGTCCCGTACCCCGCACCGGTCCTCGCCGGGTACCTGTTCGCCACCCTGGGCGCCCTGCTGCTCGGCGGTGACCGCCGGCTTCGGGTGCTCGGGGTGGTCCTGGCCGTCGGCGCGGCGGTCTGTGCGGGGCTGTGGCAGCTGGAGTTCGCCTCCACCTGGTGCGCGTTCGCGGCGGTGGCGTCGGTGCTGGTGCTCGGCTGGGTGCGGCGCCGGCCGGCGAGCCGTCACTGGTTGCGGGCGCCGAGGACGAACAGCATGTAGACGAAGCCGGCGAAGAGGTGGCCCACGAAGAGGTAGGCCACGAGCCGGATGACCAGCCCGCGCGGGAACTTGGACTCGATGCGCTTGAGGACGCCCAGGGGCTGGTCGGGCGGCGGGGTGTGGGACATGGGTGCGGCTCCTCGGTCAGCGGGGGCTTGCGGGGGTGGCGGGAGGGGTGCCCGCCCCGCCGAGGCACAGCCCGGCGAGGCTGCTCTGCAGCAGGGTGTGGACGAACAGGAGCTCCGTCCCGGTGGCGGTCGCCGCACCGATCCGGTGCGGGGTGAGCGAGTCGAAGTGCGCGCTGTCGCCCGGCTCCAGCCGGTACTCGGTCTCCCCCAGGTGCAGCCGCAGCGTGCCGGTGAGCACGTACAGCCATTCCTCGCCGGGGTGGACGCGGACCAGCTCGCCCTGGCCGCGGCCGGCCGGGACGTGCACGCGCAGCGCCTGCATGCCGCGGCCGGAGCCGCCTGCCTGCCAGTACGTCCAGCCGTCCGCCTCGCGGGCCCCGGGTCCGCCCGCCCGTACGATGGGATCGGCGACGGCCTGGGTCTCGCCGAGCAGCTCGGAGACGGTCGTGCCGTAGGTGCGGGCGAGTCCGAGGAGCAGCGGCAGCGACGGCTGGCGCCGGCCGGTCTCCAGGCGGGACAGGTGGGCGGGCGAGAGCCGGGCGCGGGCGGCGGCCGCTTCCAGCGTGAGCCCGGCGCGGCGGCGCAGCTCCCGCAGCTGCGGGGCGACGGCGGGCAGCCCTTCGCCTTCGGAGGGTTCGTCAGCGTCGGTGTGGGGCGCGACGCCGGGGGCGGGACCGGTAGTCATGCCCCGATTGAGCCAGAGATTTGCCTGGCTGACAATTTCTCTTGCCTCTGAGGCAAAAAATCTCCATGTGGTTACCTCAGTCCGCGCGGAGGCCTCAGGCCGGTGCGGAGGCGTCAGTCCGTGCGGTCCGCGAGCACCGTCTCCACCGTGTCCGCCTCCTGCGCGTTCTTGTCCGGGCGGTACCTCAGTACCCTGGCGAAGCGCAGCGCGACCCCGGCCGGGTAGCGCGGGGAGCGCTGCAAGCCGTCGTAGGCGATCTCCACCACCAGCTCCGGCCGCACCCACACCGTGTAACCCTCTTCGCGCACCGCGAGTTCCCGCAGCCGTGCGGTCTGCCAGCGCAGCATCTCGTCGGTGAGGCCCTTGAAGGTCTTGCCGAGCATCGCGAAGCTCCCGTCCGCGGCCCGCGCGCCCAGGTGCAGGTTGGACAGCAGGCCGGTGCGCCGCCCGTGGCCCCATTCGGCGGCCAGCACCACGAGGTCCAGGGTGTGCACCGGTTTCACCTTGAGCCACTGCTTGCCGCGCCGGCCGGCCGCGTACGGGGAGTCGAGACCCTTGACCACCACGCCCTCGTGCCCGCGGCGCAGCGCTTCGGCCGCGAACGCCTCGGCGTCGGCCGACTGACGGGCCGGGTCCTCGACGGCCAGCCGGCGCACCCGGGAGGTCTCGGGCACCAGCTCCGCGAGCCGCGCGTACCGCTCGCGGACCGGCAGGTCGAGCAGGACGTCGTCGCCGGCGGCCAGGACGTCGAAGAAGTAGGCGCTGACGGGCAGGGTCTGCCGGGCGGCCGCGACGTCCAGCCGGGACCCGACCCGGCTCGCGATCTCCTGGAAGGGCACCGGGCGGCCGTCGGCGCCCTCCCCGATGACTTCGCCGTCGAGGATGAAGCGGTCGCCGGGCAGGGTGAGGGCGAGCGCGGCCACCTCGGGGAGCCGGCTGGTGATCTCGTCGAGGGAGCGGGTGTAGACGCGTACGGCGTCGCCCTCCCGGTGGACCTGTACGCGGATGCCGTCCAGCTTCTCCTCCACGGCGCAGGGCCCGAGCGCGGCCACCGCTTCGGCGACCGACGGGGCGGTGCCCGCGAGCATCGGCTGGACGGGCTGCCCGACGCGCAGCGTGACCGCCTCCAGGGCTTCGGCGCCATCGGCGAGGACGGCGGCCCCGACCCGGGGCAGTGATCCGTCCAGCATCACGGCCCGGCGCAACGCGGCGGCGGGCACCCCTGCGGCAGCGGCCACCCCTTCCAGCGCGACGGCGTCCAGGGCGCCCTGGCGCACCTCGCCGGACAGCAGGCTCCGCAGGAACCTCTGTTCGGGCTCGGTGGCGGCGCCGAGCAGGCCGTCCAGGAGGCGGCGCCGCTCGGCCTGCGAGCCGGTACCGGAGACGGCGGCGAGGCGGGTGACGGCCTCGTCGACGGCGTCGACGGTGAGGGTGGGCCGGTCGGCGGGTGCCACCTCCCGGCTGAGGGCGCTCCAGCCGATGCCGGGGCGGCCCTGCGGGAGCCGTCCGGCGAGGTAGGCGATGACCAGCGCGGCCTCCTCCGGCGGCGCGGCGGCGAACAGCTCCGCGAGCAGGGCGGTCTTGCGGGAGCGGGCGGAGGTCCCGGCGACCTCCCGGGACACGCGAGCGACCTCGGCCAGCAGCATGCGGACCATAGTGCCGCCGCCGGGCGCCCCGCGCAGGTCGGGAGCGGGGGCGGCGCCGGCGGGGGCTCCCGCGGGCGCGCGTACCGCGAGCGCGGTATCCAGGTCCGCCGGTGTAGTCCTTGAGGACGTCCCGGGCTCAGCCTGAGGGCGCCTGGGCATCCCGGGCCGGGCCCGTAGGGTTCCGGTATGAAGCTCCGACTCCCCCGGCGCCGCCGGGACCGTCTCCTCGCCGGCGCCGCCGCGGTCGCGGTCCTGGCGGCGACCGGCACGGTCACGGCCGTGGCCTCCGCCGACGGCCCGGCGGTGCACCGCCTGGACCAGGTGGTGCAGATGCCCGGCGCCGGGATCGACGTCTCGTACTTCACCGCCGGCGAGGGAGAGCGGGGTACGGGGAAACGGCCCGCCGTCCTGCTCGGCCACGGCTTCGGCGGCAGCAAGGACGACGTCCGCGCGCAGGCGGAGCGGCTGGCCCGGGACGGGTACGCCGTCCTCACCTGGTCGGCGCGCGGTTTCGGGCGCTCGGGCGGCCGGATCGGGCTGAACGACCCCGACTACGAGGTCAAGGACGTCTCCCGGCTGATCGACTGGCTCGCCCGGCGCCCCGAGGTGCGCCTCGACGCGGCCGGCGATCCGCGCGTGGGGGTCGCCGGGGCCTCCTACGGCGGTGCGGCGGCGCTCCTTGCCGCCGGGTACGACCGCCGCGTGGACGCCATCGCCCCCCAGATCACCTACTGGAACCTCGCCGACTCCCTCTTCCCGAACGGCGTGTTCAAGAAGCTGTGGGCCGGTGTCTTCTTCACCACCGGTTCGGCGCAGGGTCTGACGCCGGGCCGGCCGCCCGCCGGGTCCCCCTCCGCCGCGCCTCTCGCCGGGGCCGCGGCCCCCTCCGCCGCCGGAGCCGCTTCCGGTTGCGGGCGGTTCCAGCCGGACCTGTGCGCGATGTACGAACGGGTCGCGGTGTCCGGGAAGCCGGACGCCGAGGCCCGCGCGCTGCTGGAGCGGCGCAGCCCCTCCGCCGTGGGCGGCGCGATCAAAGTGCCGGCCCTGATCGTGCAGGGTCAGGACGACTCCCTCTTCCCGCTGGACCAGGCCGATGCCATGGCGAGGGCCATCTCCGCGAACGGGGCTCCGGTGGCGGTGGACTGGGCGGCCGGCGGCCACGACGGCGGGATGCGCGAGGCGGGCCGGGTCGAGGCGCGGGTGACCGCCTGGTTCGACCGGTACCTCAAGGGCGACGAGGGCGCAGCCACCGGTCCCGCCTTCCGGGTCTCGCGCTCCGGCGGACTGGACTCGACCGACGGCGCCGTACGGCTGCGGGGTGCGAGCGGCGACGAGTACCCCGGCCTGTCCTCGGCCCCGCGCGGGCTCGCCCTCGCCGGCCGGGAGCAGAGCTTCCTCAACCCGGCCGGCGGGAGCCCGCCGTCGCTGTCCTCGCTGCCCGGCGTCGGCGGACAGCTCGCCGCCTTCGGAGCCGGGCTGTCGCTCGACTTCCCCGGGCAGAACGCCCGGTTCGAGTCGGAGCCGCTGGGCGAGGGCGTACGGATCACCGGCGCCCCGACCGTCAAAGTGAGGGTGAGGTCGACGGCTCCGGACGGTTCGGCGGTGCTGTTCGGCAAGGTGTACGACGTCGGGCCCGACGGGCGGCAGGCGGTGCTGCCGAGTCAGCTGGTGGCGCCGGTGCGGGTGACGGACGCCGGGCAGGGCCGGAGCGTGGAACTGCGGCTTCCAGCCGTCGATCACGCCGTCGAGGCCGGCCACCGGCTGCGACTGGTGGTCGCGGCCACGGACCTGGGCTACGCGTCCCCCGCCGAGCCGGCCACGTACACCGTGGCGGTGGAGGGGCCGTTGGCGGTGCCCGTCGCCGACGGGGTCCGGACCGCGTCCGGCGGGCTGCCCGCCTGGACTTGGGGGCTGCCGCTCGCGGCGGTGGCGCTGGCCGCGGGGCTCTTGGGGATCCGCAGGACCGGCGGGGGCCGCGGCGGGACCCGGCCGGGCGCACCGCAGCCCGAACCCGGGCAGGCCGACGTACCACTGGAAATCACCGGGCTGACGAAGCGCTACGCGAAGGCTCGCGACCGCTACGCCGTGCAGGACCTGTCGTTCCGGGTGGAGAAGGGTCAGGTGCTCGGTCTGCTCGGACCCAACGGCGCCGGGAAGACCACCACCTTGCGGATGCTGATGGGGCTGATCACCCCTGACGCCGGGGAGATCCGGGTGTTCGGGCACGCGGTGCGGGCCGGAGCCCCGGTGCTGTCGCGGGTCGGGGCGTTCGTGGAGGGCGCCGGTTTCCTCCCGCACCTGACGGGCCGGGCCAACCTGGAGCTGTACTGGCGGGCCACCGGCCGGCCCGCCGAAAACGCGCACATGGCGGAGGCGCTGGAGATCGCGGGGCTCGGTGACGCCCTGGAGCGCGCGGTGCGCACGTACTCGCAGGGCATGCGGCAGCGGCTCGCGATCGCGCAGGCGATGCTGGGCATGCCGGACCTGCTGATCCTGGACGAGCCGACGAACGGTCTGGACCCGCCGCAGATCCGGGAGATGCGGGACGTGATGATCCGGTACGCGGCCGGCGGGCGGACCGTCATCGTCTCCAGCCACCTGCTGGCGGAGGTCGAGCAGTCGTGCACGCACCTGGTGGTCATGGACCGCGGGCGGCTCGTGCGGGCCGGCGAGGTCGCGGAGATCACCGGTGGCGGGGACACGCTGCTGGTGACCCTGGCCGGGCCGGTGGACGAGGGCGCGGTCGAGAAGGTGGCGGCGCTGGAGGGAGTGGGTTCCGTGGTGGCCGCCGATGCGGGGCTGCTCGTACGGCTCGACGGTGCGAGCGCCGCCGGGCTGATCGCCGAACTCGTACGGCTGGAGGTGCCGGTGTCCGCGGTGGGCCCGCACCGGCGGCTCGAGGACGCGTTCTTGACCCTGATCGGAGGTGCGGCGTGACGGCTGCTGTGGACACGGCCCCGGGGTACCGGCCCGGGCGGACGCTCCCGCTGCGCGTGGAGGCGCTGCGGCAGTGGCGCCGGCGGCGGACGCTGGTGATGGGCGGGGTGCTGGCGGCGCTGCCCTTCGTCATGATCATCGCGTTCGCGGTGGGCGGGGGCCGGGGAGACGGCCGGGGCGGCGGGGAGGGGCGGGTCACGCTCATCGACACCGCCACCGCCTCGGGCGCGAACTTCGCCGCGACCTGCCTGTTCGTGTCGGCGGGCTTCCTGCTGGTGGTGCCGGTGGCCCTGTTCTGCGGGGACACGGTGGCGTCGGAGGCGAGCTGGTCCTCGCTGCGCTACCTGCTGGCCTCGCCGGTGCCGAGGGCGCGGCTGCTGTGGAGCAAGCTCGTGGTCGCGCTGGGGTTCAGTCTGGCGGCGATGCTGCTCCTGCCGGTGGTGGCGCTGGCGGCGGGCACGGCCGCGTACGGGTGGGGCCCGCTCAGGCTGCCCACGGGCGGCGCGCTGGCCGCCGGGGACGCGGTGCCGCGGCTGGCCCTGGTCGTCGCGTTCGTCTTCGTGTCGCAGCTGGTCACGGCGGGGCTGGCGTTCTGGCTGTCGACGCGCACCGACGCGCCGCTGGGCGCGGTGGGCGGCGCGGTCGGGCTGACGATCGTCGGGAACGTGCTGGACGCGGTGACGGCGCTCGGCTCCTGGCGGGAGTTCCTGCCCGCGCACTGGCAGTTCGCGTGGGCGGACGCGCTCCAGCCGCAGCTGGAGTGGGGCGGGATGACCAAGGGTGCGGCGGTGTCGGTGTCGTACGCGGTGGTGCTGTTCGCGCTGGCGTTCCGGGGGTTCGCCCGGAAGGACATCGTGTCCTGAGGGCGGCGGCGGCCGTACGCGCGTGCAGGAGGCCGTCGAGGACCGCAGGGGTCTTCGACGGCCTCGTACGGGGCGGCCGGGCCGCTCAGGCGACGGCGTCGATCTCCGCGAGCAGCTCCGCTTCCAGCGGGCGGTCGGCGACGGCCGCGTTCGCGCGGACCTGCTCGGGGGAGGTGGCGCCGGCGATGACGGAGGAGCAGCCGGGCTGGGCGGAGAGCCAGCCGATGGCGAGTTCGAGGACGGTGCGGTCGTACTTCTCGGCGATGGCGGCGAGGGCCTCCACGGTGTCGAGCCGCTCCTCGGTGAGGTACGCGTCGCGCCCTTCGAGGCGGGAGCCGGCCGGGACGGGCGCGCCCCGGCGGATCTTGCCGGTGAGCAGGCCGTTGGCGAGGGGGAAGTAGGGCAGGACGCCGACTCCGTAGTGGAGGGCGGCCGGGACGAGTTCCCGTTCTGCCGAGCGCTGGAGCAGCGACCATTCGTTCTGTGCCGACACGAAGGGCGTCGCGCCGGTCTCGCGGGCGACGTGGGCGGCTTCGGCGAGTTGCCAGCCGCTGAGGTTGGAGTGGCCGATGTAGCGGACCTTGCCCTCGGTGACGAGTTCGCCGAGGGCGGCGAGGGTCTCCGCGACGGGGACGGCCGGGTCCGGGCTGTGCAGCTGGTACAGGTCGATGTGGTCGGTCTCCAGGCGGCGCAGGGACGCCTCGACGGCGCGCCGGATGTAGGCGCGGCCGCCACGGGCCCCGGCGGCGGCCCCGTACCCCATGTCGACGCCGTCGTAGCCGAACTTGGTGGCGAGGACGACCTGGTCGCGCCGGCCCTTGAGGGCCTGTCCGAGGTGGCTTTCGGAGCCGCCGGCCCCGCCGTAGATGTCGGCGGTGTCGAACAGGGTGACGCCCGCGTCGAGTGCGGCGTCCACGACGGCTCGGGTGGCCTGCGCGTCGAGCCGGCCGCCGAAGTTGTTGCAGCCGAGGCCGACGGCGGACACCAGGAGCCCTGAACTGCCCAGGGGGAGATAGCGCATGCGGGTTCTTCCTCCACACTCGTCGGTCAGCTTCCGGATCAAGTCGGCAGTCTACGCAGCCGTCTTCGCCGCAGGGCCGGCAACGCCGGGGTGCGCCACACTGGTGACATGTCGAACCTCTTCCACGGCGCGCAGGGCCGCTGCCTGGACCTGAACAACAACGCGACGGCCGTCTTCGTCGACGTCCTGGTCCTGGCGGTCTCCACGCTCGCCCGGGAGCCGTGGCACTTCCGCTTCGCCGCCCTGCTGACGCTGCAGGACCAGAACGTGATGGGCCGGGGCGTGGTCGGCTTCGGCCTCGGCGACCTCGACTGGGGCGGGACGCCCGAGGAGCGGTCGGCGGCCAAGGGGTTCGTGCTCGACGTCGTCGACCTCGCGCTCGGCCGCCACCGGTGGGAGGAGCTGCCGTACGAGCCCGCGCGGGCGCGGGGGTACCTGCGGGAGTTCCGCTCGATGGTCGGGGACTTCGACCCCGATACCGCCGGATCCCCGGCGCGCAAGGTGCTGCCCGACGCGCACGAGGCGGCGTGCGCCTCGTGCGTGCGCCACCGCGTGCTGGACGCGCTGCCGTGGTGGGAGGGGTGCGTGTTCTGCACCGAGGGGTGGTGAGGCCGGTCCCTACGCGACGCGGGTCGCACCCGCCGACGGGGTGGCCGCGGTGATGCGGGGCGGGGCGTGGCCGGCGCGGGCGAACGCGTCCGTCACGGCCCGGGTCACCACCGGTTCGGCCTCCGCGTCGATCAGGGCGACGGCGGAGCCGCCGAAGCCGCCTCCCGTCATCCGGGCCCCGTGCGCGCCCGCCGCGTTGGCGGTGGCCACGGCGAGGTCGAGTTCCGGGCAGGACACCTCGTAGTCGTCGCGCAGGGAGGCGTGGCCCTCGGTGAGCAGGGGTCCCGTCTCGCGCAGCCGTCCGGCGTCGAGCAGCGCGCCGACCCGCAGGACGCGTTCGTTCTCGGTGACGACGTGCCGGACCCGCCGGCGTGCGACCGGGTCGTCGAGCCGGGCCAGTTCCCGGTCCAGGTCCTCATGCGGGAGGTCGCGCAGCGCCGGCAGGCCCAGGCGGGCGGCCGCCCGGTGGCAGGAGGCGCGGCGTTCCGCGTAGGCGCCGTCGGCCAGGTCGTGCTTGACGCGGGTGTCGATGACCAGGAGGCGCAGGCCCGCCGCCGCGCAGTCGAACGGTACGGGGTGGTGTTCGGGGCCCCGGGTGTCCAGGCGCAGGACGTGGCCCTCGGTGGCGCAGGCGGAGGCCGTCTGGTCCATGATCCCGCAGGGCACTCCTACATAGGCGTTCTCGGCGCGGCGGGCCAGGGCGGCCAGTTCGGGCCGGGTGGGGGTGAGCCCGTACAGCTCGGTGAGGGCCAGGGCGGTCGCGACCTCCAGGGCGGCGGAGGAGGACAGTCCGGCTCCGGCGGGCACGTCGGAGCGTACGTGGAGGTCCGCGCCCCCCACCGGTAGCCCAGCCTCGCGCAGGGCCCACGCCACGCCGGCCGGGTACGCGGCCCAGCGGTCGGCGCCCTGCGGGGGGTGGGCCGGGTCGAGGGCGGCGAGGTCGAGGGTGACCACGGCGGAGCCGGTCGCGGCGGAGTGGAGCCTCAGCAGGCCGTCGGAGCGCGGCGCGGCGGCCACTTCGGTGCGTTGCGGGAGGGCGAACGGCAGGGCGAAGCCGTCGTTGTAGTCGGTGTGTTCGCCGATGAGGTTGACCCGGCCGGGGGCCGCCCAGACCCCCTTCGGCTGGTGTCCGTACAGGTCACGGAACGTGAGCGCGGTCTCGTTCACGGGCTGGCCACCTCGCGCAGGCGCGCCGCCGCGTCCTCGGGCCGGATGTCGTTCATGAAGGCCTCCATGCCGGATTCGGTTCCGGCGAGGTACTTGAGCTTGTCGGCCGCGCGCCGGACGGTGAACAGCTCCAGGTGCAGTGCGAAGTCGTCCCGGTCGCGGCCCTCGCCCGTGGGCGCCTGGTGCCAGGCGGAGATGTACGGGGTCGGCTCCGGGCGCTCGAAGAGACGGTCGAAGCGGCGCAGCAGTTCCAGGTAGAGGCGGGGGAACTCGGTGCGTGCCCCGTCGCCCAGGGCGGGCAGGTCGGGGACGCGAAGGCGGGGGTAGAGGTGCACTTCGTAGGGCCAGCGGGCCGCGTAGGGGACGAAGGCGGTCCAGTGCTCGCCTTCGAGGACGACGCGGCCGGCGTCGGCCCGCTCGCGGGCGAGTACGTCCTCGAAGAGGTTGCCTCCGGTGCGCTCGCGGTGGGCGGCGACGGTGGCGAGCATGCGGGTGGTGCGGGGGGTCACGTAGGAGAAGGCGTAGATCTGGCCGTGGGGGTGGGCCAGGGTCACGCCCGTCTCCGCGCCCCGGTTCTCGAAGCAGTAGACCTGCCGGATGCCTTCGCGGGCGGAGAGTTCGGCGGTGCGGTCGGTCCAGGCGGCCAGGACCAGTGCGGCGCGCTCCTCGTCCAGTTCGGCGAAGGAGGTCCCGTGGTCGGGGGTGAAGCAGATGACCTCGCAGCGTCCGGTGTCCCCGGCGAGGGAGGGGTAGCGGTTCTCGAAGACGGCCACTTCGTAGTCGGGGGCGGGGATCTCGCTCGTACGGCCGGCTGCGGAGGGGCAGAGCGGGCAGGCGTCGGCGGGCGGCAGGTGGGTGCGGCCCTGGCGGTGGGAGGCGATGACGACGTGGTCGCCGAGGAGCGGGTCGCGGCGTACCTCGGAGGTGGTGGCGCGCGAGGAGGCGTCGAGGGCGCGGGTGTCGGGGTAGGCGCGGGCGGCGCCGTCGGGGTCGGTTCCGGTGCGGGTTTCCGTGTCGTAGTAGAGGATCTCGCGGCCGTCGGCGAGCCGGGCGCGGGTGCGCTTCACGTACGGGCCTTCGCTTTCAACTGGAGGGTGGCGGCCGTGGGGGCGTTCACTGGAGGGTGACGACCGTGGGGCGGCCGAGGTCGGGCTGGTCGCGCAGCGGCAGTCGGGCGCCGGGGCGTTCCAGTTCGAGGACGACGAGTTCGTTCCTGCCGGTCCGCCACAGGGGCGCGGGGGCGTACAGGGTGCGCTGCGGACCGCGCGGGGTGTCGTAGTGGCCGAGGAGGAAGCCGTTCAGCCACAGGAGGCCGGTGCCCCAGTCGCTGACGTCGACGAAGCCGTCCGCGGGGGCGGCGGGGAGGGTGTGGGTGAAACGGTGGAACGCGGGATGGCCCTGCTCGGGGATTTCGGACGACCACCGCAGGCCGGTGAGGTCGGTGAGCGGCAAGGGCCGTATCTCCCACTCGAACAGGTGCTGATGGCCGTGGCGGACGCCGCGCCAAATGCCCTTGCGGTCGTCCAGGAGGGGCCCGTAGTTGACGCGGCCCTGGGCGCGGACGAGGACGTCGAGGACGACGCCGCCCTCACCGACGGGGAGGTCGATGCCGTCGTCGGGCGCGTTGCGGTCGAGGGCGCCGAGGAGGCGGCCGTCCGCGAAGAGGTAGGCGCGGTCGCCCAGGCCGTCGATCCGTACGGGCACGGCGGGGCGGGGGCCGGTGACGGTGGTGCGGTAGTGGATCAGGCCGTGGTCCTGTCCGAGCTTCTCCATGGGCTCGGGCGCGGGGCGTGCGACGGGGGCGCCGCCGAGGAGGGGGAGGTGGGCGAGGAGCGGCGCGGCGCCGGCGGGGGTGGCGAGGGCGGGTGCGATGCGCGGCGGGGGTCCGGGCAGGGGGCCGTCGGGCAGCGGTACGTACTTGCCGATCACCTCGCGGAAGGCGTGGAACTTGGGGGTGAGTTCGCCCGCCTCACCGATCGGCGCGTCGTAGTCGTAGCTGGTGGTGGTGGGCTGGTAGCCGGGGTCGCCGGGGCGTGAGCCGGTGTGGTTGGCGCCGGCCCAGAAGCCGAAGTTGGTGCCGCCGTGGGCCATGTAGAGGTTGACGGAGGCGCCGGTCGCGAGCAGTTCGTCGAGCGATCGCGCGGCTTCGTCGGCGGAGCGGACGTGGTGCGGCTCGCCCCAGTGGTCGAACCAGCCGATCCAGAACTCCATGGCGGCGAGCGGGCCGCTGCGCTGGTAGCGGCGCAGGTGGGCGAGGCGCTCGGCCGGCTTGGCGCCGAAGGTGGCGGTGGCGAGGCGGCCGGGGAGCATGCCGCCTTGGAGCATGGCGTCCTCGGGGCCGTCCGCGGTGAACAGCAGGCAGTCGACGCCGCGTTCGGTCAGGGCCCGTTCGACGTGCGCGCGGTAGCGGGCGTCGTTGCCGTACGAGCCGTACTCGTTCTCGATCTGCACGGCGACGACCGGGCCGCCGCGGCTCGCGAGCAGCGGCAGCAGTTCGGGGACGACGGAGTCGAACCAGCCGTCCACCTCGGCCTGGAAGCGGGGGTCGGAGCAGCGCAGGTGCAGGCCGTCGAGGGCGAGGAGGCGGGCGGGCAGGCCGCCGAAGTCCCATTCGGCGCAGATGTAGGGGCCGGGGCGGACGATGGCGTCGAGGCCGAGGGCGGCGGCGAGGGTGAGGAAGCGGGCGAGGTCGCGGGGGCCGGTGAAGTCGGCTTTGCCGGGGGCGGTCTCGTGGAAGTTCCAGGGGACGTAGGTGTCCACGGTGTTGACGCCGAGGGCGCGCAGGCGCGAGAGCCGGTCCTCCCACAGGTCCGGGTGGACCCGGAAGTAGTGCAGGGCTCCCGAGACGATGCGGTGGGGGCGGCCGCCGCGCCGGAATCCGTCCTCGTCCCAGGTGAGGGTGTGCGGGGATCCGTCCTGGTCGTGGGCCGGCGTGCGCGAGGATCCGTCCTGGTCGTGCGTGAGCATGCGCGGGGCTCCCGGGAGGGGTTCGAGATGCTGGCGTGAGGGGCGGGTCGCCGTCGAATATATGAACGCACCGCCCGCGCCGTCAATGACCGGTTGAACGCATTCGATCGAATCGATCGTTTCCGTTCTCTATGATGGGCGGGGACCGGCCGCGGGAGCACCGCGGACGGCCGCGACCGCAGGGGGCAGCCTTGAGACCACATGTCGACCAGCGCCAGGCGCGGGTTCTCGCGCTCGTCCGGGAGCGGGGCAGCGTGCGCGTCGCGGACCTGGCCCGGGAACTCGGCATCTCGCCGGTGACGCTGCGGCGGGACATCGAGGCAATGGCGGCCAGGGGCGAGATCCACCGGATGCACGGGGTGATCAGCCGGGTGGAGCGGCGGCCGCCCGAAGCGCCGGCCGCCAAGTCCCCCGGGCGGCCCGGCGGGCGGGCGGCGCTGGTGATCGGGATGGTGGTGCCGACCACCGAGTACTACTACGCCGATGTGGTGCGGGGCGCCAGGGAAGTGGTCGAGGCGCGGGGTGCACGGCTGACGGTCGGGCTGACCCGGTACCTGCCGGGCGAGGACCGCACGCAGGCGGACCGGCTCCTGTCGACCGGCGCCGACGGGCTGCTGCTGACGCCGAACTGGGAGGCGGGTTCGCCCGACCCCGGGGAGGGCGCCTGGACGGCCGGGCTCCCGGTGCCGACGGTGCTGGTGGAGAGGTGGGCTCCGACCGGGCATCCGGCGGCCGCGCTGGACCGGGTGGGGTCGGACCACGCGCACGGGGCGGCGCTCGCGGTGCAGCACCTGGTGGAGCGGGGGCACCGGCGGATCGCGCTGGCCAGTCAGGAGACGCCGACGACCGGGCGGCTGCGGTCCGGGTACGAGGCGGCGGTGGCAGCGCTCGGCCTGGAGCCGGCTCCGCCGTGGCCGGCGGGCGGTTCCGCCGAGCAGCCGCTGACGGTGGCGCAACGGTTCGCCCGGACGCTGGACTACCTGTGCGAGGCGGTGACGCAGGGCGGGGTGAGCGCCGCCCTGGTCCACAGCGACACGGACGCCATCATGCTGATCCCGCGGCTCCAGGCGCGCGGCGTGCGGGTGCCGGAGGACCTGGAGGTGATCACGTACGACGACGAGGTGGCCGGGCTGGCCGACGTACCGCTCACGGCGGTGGCGCCGGCGAAGCGGGAGGTCGGCGCACGGGCTGCGGGGCTGCTGCTGGACCGGCTGGGGGGCGCGGGGCGGGACGGGGCTGGCCAGCACCTCGAACTGCTGCCGCGGCTGACGGTCCGTGCGTGAAGTGATTGTTTCGATCGAGTTGCGCATTCGCTCTTGACGGTGTGCGGGTTCGCGCAAAAGATGGGCGCGTTCTCGCATCCGCCGCGCCTTCTCCGCCGCAGCGGTCTCCCATCCGCCGCGTCCAGCGGTCGTCAGTAGGAGCCGAACCATGCCGCGCTGCTTCCGTTTCCGTTCCCCGTCCCGTGCGTCGGCAAGGCGCCGTCCGCCCCGCCGCCCGGGCCGTGCCGTCCTCACCTCCTCGGCCGTCGCGGTGGTCCTGCTCGCCACGGCATGCGGCGGTGGTGGGCAGGCCGCGCCGGACTCGGGTGCGGCGGGTGCGGCGCAGGGGCCGGTGACGATCACGTACTGGTCGTCTTCCGCGGGTGCACAGCAGACCGCCGACGCCTTCAACAAGACGCATCCGGGCATCCAGGTCAGGTTCTCGGCGGTTCCGGGCGGCCCTGACGGGGCGACGAAACTGGCGAACGCGGTGAAGGGCGGGAACGCGCCCGACGTTGCGACGATGGACTACTGCGCGCTCCCGGAGTTCGCGAGTGGCGGCAACCTGGAGGATCTGAGCGCGACTTCGGGCACGCTCGTCACCGAGAAGTTCCCGGCGGCCGTCCAGTCCCTGGTGAAGCTGGGCGGCAGGACGTGGGCGGTGCCGTTCGACGTGACGCCGCTCGAACTCTTCTACCGCAAGGACATCTTCGAGAAGTACGGGGTGGCCGTGCCGAAGACCTGGGACGAGTACGAGGCGGCAGCGGAGAGGATCCACCAGGCCGACCCCTCGGTGAGGATCACGAACATGGGCGGCGGTGATCCGGCGGTGCTGACCGGGTTGTCGTGGCAGGCGGGCGCCAAGTGGTACGGGACGCAGGGCGACAAGTGGAAGGTCGCCATCGATGACCCGGCGTCCAGGAAGGTGGCCGAGTACTGGAACCGGCTCATGGCGTCAGGGGTCGTTTCGAAGACCCCGCTGTGGGGCGAGGGTGAGGCGAAGGAACGTTCCTCTGGGCAGGTCGCGACGGTCATTGGCGCCGCCTGGACGGCCGGTACGTTCCTGGTGAACTACCCGGACCTCAAGGGCAAGTGGGGGATCGCCCCACTGCCGAGCTGGGACGGCGGAGCGGCGACCGGGATGTACGGCGGCACCTCGTACATCGTGCCCAAGGGCAGCAAGCAGACGAAGGCGGCCGCCGAGTTCATCCGCTGGGTGACCACCGAACCGGAGGCGATCCGGGCCCGGCTCAGCTCGCTCACGTCCCCGAGCAGCGCGTTGCCGGCCAACCCGGAGATGCGGGCGGAGGCTGCGAAGCTGTTCGACGCCTCGTACTTCGAGGGGCAGGACCCGTACGCCGTGGCGGGGGAGGCCGCGGCCGCCATCGTGCCCGGCTGGAGCTGGGGGCCGGCGCAACTGCAGGTGAACGCGGCTCAGGGTGCGGCCGGGCCGGACATGGTCAAGGCTCTGTCCGAGGGCCAGTCGGCCGCCGAGAAGGCCATCCGGGACCGCGGCCTGGGCCTGGCCGGCTGATGCCCGCCGCCACCCACCCCGAGCCCCCGGCGGACCGCCGGAAGGCCACCACCGAACGCCCGGCCCTCCCACCACCCCGGCCGGACGACCCCACCGTGCGCATAGACGTTCCGGCGTCCCGGACGGCACATCCCACCGATCGCCCAGAGGCTCCGGCGACCCGGACTGAGCCTCCCGCACACCGGGCAGAGGTTGCGGTTGTTGCGGTTGGCCAGACGGAGGATGCCGCCGGCGATGTGAGAAGTCACGCGGCCCGGGCGGAGACCCCAACGGCCCGCATCGAAGACTCCGCCAGCCCGGCGGAAACCCCGGCCGCCCGAGCAAAGGGCCCCGCCAACACCGGGAGGGATCACGCCGTTCGGGCCGAGACCCCAACGCCCCGCATGCCGGCCCCCGCCAGCCCGGCGGAAACCCCGGCCGCCCGAGCAAAGGGCCCCGCCAGCGCCCAGAGGGATCACGCGGGTCGGGCGGAAGGTCCCGCCGGCCAGGCGCGAACTGCGGCCGGCCGGGCGGACGAGACCGCCCACCGGGCGGAAACTCCGGCGGGCCAGGCGGAGGATTCTGTCGGCCGCATGGAGGTTCCGGCCGGCCGGGCAGAGGGGGCGGTTGGCCGGGCGGCGCGTGTGCGCGGGGCGTTGGCGTGCTTCGCGCGGGCCGGGACCGGGCGGCCCGGGCGCGCGGTGGGCGCCCCTCGGGGCAGCGGCCCCGGCCGACGCCGGGGCTCGGCGACCGAGCCGTCCGTCCTACCCGGCAGCGGCAACGGCAACGGCAACGGCAACGGCAACGGTGCCGTACCGGGAGCGGCCGGAGTGACCGCGCGGAGCGCCCGCCGCCGCGGGTCCGGGGCCGCCGGCCTGTTCATGGCGCCGTTCTTCCTGCTCTTCGCGCTCGTCACCGTCGCCCCCATCGGCTACGCCATCTGGCTGAGCCTCTTCCACGACCGGCAGTCCGGACTCGGTTTCGGCGGCACCGAACGCGTTTTCAACGGCGTCGGGAACTACACCAAGGCGTTCGCCGATCCGCTCTTCCTGGCCTCGTTCCGCCACATCGCCCTCTACTGCCTCATCTACATCCCCGTGATGGTCGGCGGCGCACTCGTCCTCGCCCTGCTGCTCGACTCCGCCCTCGCCCGGGCGAGGCGCTTCTTCCAGATCGCCTTCTATCTGCCGCACGCCGTGCCCGGTATCGTTTCGGCGCTCATCTGGCTCTACCTCTACACACCCGGCCTCAGCCCCGTCCTTGACGTCCTCGACCGGACCGGGCTGTCGTGGGATTTCTTCGGCCGCGACGAGGCCCTGCTGTCGGTGGTCAACGTCTCGGCCTGGCAGTGGATGGGCTACAACATGATCATCTTCTTCGCCGGTTTGCAGGCCCTCCCCCGCGAAACCCTGGAAGCCGCCACGGTGGACGGCGCCGGCGCCTTCCGCACCGCCTTCCAGGTCAAGGTGCCCAGCATCAAACCCACCGTCGTCCTGACGGTCCTGTTCACCTGCGTGGGCGCCGTCCAGCTCTTCGACGCCCCCCAGCTCCTCCAGCTCCGTGCCACCGGGATGGGAGAGTCCTGGTCCCCGACCATGTACGTGTTCAGCGCCGCTTTCAAACGCCACGACTACGGACTGGCGGCCGCGAGCGCACTGCTCCTCGCCCTGGTCGCCGGCGCCGCCTCCTACGTCGTGACCAGGCTCGGCAACCGCTGGAGGTCCGCATGACCACCCTCCTGACCCGCGGCCGCCCGCACTCCCGCCTCCGCCGCCACCCCCGTATCCTCTCCAGGACGGCCGTCAACGCCGCGCTCCTGCTCGTCGGTGCCTACACCCTGATGCCCCTGGCCTGGCTCGTGCTGGCCGCGACCAAGAACCGGCGGGACCTCTTCGCCACCGGCCCCTACGCCCCCGGCCGGTTCGACTTCCTCACCAACCTCGGCGACGTCTTCACCTACGACCACGGCATCTTCGGGCGCTGGCTCGGCAACAGCCTCCTGTACACCGTGGCCGGCTCGACCCTCTCCGCCCTGATCAGCGTGGCCTGCGGCTACGCCTTCCACGCCTACGAGTTCCGTCACAAGGAACGGCTCTTCGGTGTGGTCCTCGCGGGGGTGCTCGTACCGGCGACCGTCCTCCAGCTGCCCCTGTACCTGATGGCCTCGGCGGCCGGGGCCGTGAACACCTACTGGGCCTACCTCGTACCGGCCCTCGTCAACCCCTTCGGGGTCTATCTGGCCCGCGTCTTCGCCGAGGGCTACCTCCCGCACGAGGTGCTCGCCGCCGCCCGCGTCGACGGGGCGGGTGAACTGCGGCTCTTCGCCCACGTGTCGCTGCCGATGCTGTGGCCGGGCTTTGTGACGATCTTCCTGTTCACCTTCACGGCCATCTGGAACAACTTCTACGGGGCCCTGACCATGCTGAACGACGAGCGGCTCTACCCCGTCAGTCTGGGCCTGTTCATGTGGAACCGCAGCGTCTACCAGCAGCCCGAGCTGTACCCGCTCGTCATCACCGGATCCCTCGTCTCCGTCCTCCCGCTCGTGCTCGCCTTCCTCGGCCTCCAGCGCTTCTGGCGCTCGGGTCTCACCGCAGGAGCCGTCAAGTGACCCCTTCCTCCCCCTCCTATACCGCGCGTCGCCCGGCCACCCTCCTCGCCATGAGCCCCGGCACCCGGGCAGCCGTTCTCAGCGGCCGGGTGCTGCCCAAGCTGGTACGGGTCGCCGACCTGGATCCCGACCTGCTGCTCAGCGACTTCGGCGACGACACACCGGGGCTGAGGCACCGTCTCACCGAAGCGGAGGTGCTGTTCACCAGCTGGGGCTGCCCTTCCCTCGACGCCGACGCGCTGGAGCGGATGCCGCGGCTGCGTGCCGTCGTCCACGCCGCGGGCAGCGTCAAGCACCATGTGACCGCCGCCTGCTGGGAGCGCGGTCTGCTGGTCTCCAGCGCTGCCGCCGCCAACGCGGTGCCGGTCGCCGAGTACACGCTCGCCGCGATCCTGTTCGCCAACAAGCGGGTGTTGGAATCCGCGCACGCCTACCGGTCGGCCCGTGGGCCCATGGATCTGCTGAGCCGCTATCCGGCCGTCGGAAACTACCGCCGCACCGTCGGACTCGTCGGCGCCTCCCTCATCGGGCGACGGGTCCTTGAGCTGCTGCGCCCGTTCGACCTGCGGGTGCTGGTGCACGACCCGTACGCCGACCCCGCCGAGATCGCGACGCTCGGTGGCGAGGCCTGCGCACTCGACCAACTCCTCGGCTCCAGCGACGTGGTGAGCCTGCACGCGCCCGAGCTGCCCGCGACCCGCCACCTCCTGGACGCCGCACGGCTGGCGCTGATGCCGGACGGCGCCACGCTGATCAACACCGCCCGGGGCTCCCTCGTGGACACCGCGGCGCTGACGGAGGAACTGGTCCGGGGACGGCTGCACGCGGTGCTCGACCACACCGAGCCCGAGTTGCTGCCCGCGGGTTCGCCGCTCTTCGACCTGCCGAACGTGCTCCTCACCCCTCACGTGGCCGGCTCGCTGGGCGGTGAGCTGGACCGCCTGGCCGCGACGGCGGTAGCAGAACTGGAGCGCTACGCCCACGGCCTGGCCTTCCGCCACCCGGTCGACCCGACCCGGCTGGCCTACTCCGCCTGAGCGCTCCCGCTCCGCGAACGACCTACGGGCCCCACGGGGGCGTCGCCGGGTCGTGCGGCGGCCGCCTCCTCCAGCAGGAGCCAGCCGTCGATCTCCACCGCCCGCCGCTCCCCCGGCTGCCATCCCCGGGCCGAGGCCGCATCGAGCAGGGCCCGGACGGCA
Organism: Streptomyces sp. NPDC051578; assembly: GCF_044454045.1. NCBI lineage: Bacteria > Bacillati > Actinomycetota > Actinomycetes > Kitasatosporales > Streptomycetaceae > Streptomyces > Streptomyces sp. NPDC051578. The sequence continues at coordinate 137,576 of NZ_JBITDH010000003.1, read as the reverse complement.
CCCGGTTCGTGCAGGTTCAGCGAGCCGCCCCGGACGTAGCCCACGTCCCCGGAGCCCATGGGCGCCCCGCCCGGGACGTAGCGGTCCGGCCCGCCGGCGAAGACGATCCGCAGCGGGCTTCCGGTGCCGGAGGGCTGCGGGTACAGCGTGAGGGTCTCGCGGCAGCCGGCGGACCGGCCGCCGTCCGGCACATGGTGGTGGTGGCGGAGCGTCCATAGGTACAGGCGGCCGCCGACGACCAGCCGGCGGGGCTTCCTCGGTTTACGGGGCACTGAGCCGAGGGTACGCGGCCTGCTCTACGCCCCACCCCCCGGCAGCAGGGTGCGCACCGGGCTCCCGGCGCGGGCCCGTGCCCCGGACCCGGGACGGGACCGGGCTGAACCGGGCGCCGGCGTCCCGCCCGGCCGGGGGACGGCCGTCTGGTCATGGCGGCCCTCCGATCGGGTTCTGTGGCCCCCCGGCCGGCTCGGTGTCCGGCGCGCCCTGCTCCCGGTGCTCCCGTAGTAGCCGCGCCAGGTGCTCCCGACCTCGCGCCAGCCGGCGCGGGAGGTCCGCTGCTCGGGGGTACCAGCGTTTCTCGTACTCCCAGCACAGCCAGCCGCTCGACGGCATGCCGGCCGTCACTTCGGCGAGGGGCAGCACTCCCTCGCCGAGGCCGAGGGGTGTCAGGTCCCGGGCCGAGGCCACGTCCTTGACCTGTACGTAGCCCAGGTGGGGCGCGAGGCTCCGCCACGACTCGGCGGGCGGCTCGCCCCCCAGCCAGGTGTGGAGTACGTCCCACAGCGCGCCGGCGCCCGGATGCCCGACCCGCTCCAGCACCCGGGCGGCCGCGGCCCCGGTCGGGTGTGAGTCGTGGGTCTCCAGCAGGATCCGCACGCCGTGCCGTTCGGCGTACGGCGCCGCGGCGCGCAGTCTGCGGACGGCCCGGGTGTCCGCGTCCGCCTCGGGCAGGCTCCCGCCACCGGGGAAGACCCGGACGTTCGGGGCTTCGAGATCGGCGGCGAGCCGGACCAGGGAGCGCAGTTCGGCCAGCACCGGCCCGTCTTCCCCGGCGGCGGCCACCTTGGCGTATCCCGCCACCCCCAGGACGGTGACCCCGGCGGCGGCGAAGGTACGCCTGGCCACGGCCCGATCGCCGCTGGGGCTGCCGGGGTGCAGGGGTTCCTCCGGGTGGGCCCGCAGTTCGAGGCCGTCGTATCCGTGCTCGGCGGCGAGGGCGGCGCCGCGCGCGAGCGAGGTCCCGGGCAGGCCGAGCGTGGAGAAGGCGTACCTCACGGTCGGCTCCTCACCCGGGGCGGGGGCGCCGTCGACGCGCGCACCATCAGCTCGGTCGGCAGGGTGGTGATGCGGCCCGGGGGCGCCGGTCTGCGGCCGGTGACGAGTTGGGCCGCGAGCACGCCCGCCTCCCGCAGCGGGACTCTGACGGTGGTCAGGGCGGGCGCGGTGTCCACGCTGAACGGCAGGTCGTCGAAGCCGGCGACCGAGACGTCCTCGGGGATGCGCTTGCCTGCTTCCCCCAGGGCCGCCGCCACACCGGCGGCGACGGTGTCGTTGGCCGCCGCGACGGCAGTGAACGGCTCCCCGCGCCGCAGCAGTTCACGGGTGGCGTCATACCCGGCGGAACGTTCGAAGCCGGCGTAGACGGTGAGCGGGGCGCAGGTGTCGGGCAGGGCCGGGTCGTGCCGTCGCAACGCGGCGGTGTGCCCGGCGAGCCTTTCCCGGGTGGTGCTCAGGCCCTGGGGGCCGGCGACGTATGCGATGCGCCGATGGCCGAGGGTCAGCAGGTGCTCCGCGAGGCGGAAGGCTCCGCCGTGGTCGTCGAACATGACGGTGGCGACCGGCAGTGCGGCCGGTACGGACAGCGGCGGTCTCCCGCACAGCACCACCGGCGTGCCGGCGAGCGCCATGCGGCTGATCCGGGCGGTGAGTGCGGTGCTGTGGTGCGGTTCCTCCACGCCCCCGCCCGTCAGGACGACTCCGCCCGCCCGCTGCCCCTCCAGCAGGGCGAGGTAATCGAGTTCGGCTGAGGGAACGCCCTCGGTGTTGCAGACGACGGCGAGCCTGCGTCCGTCTCCGTGGCCGGTCGGGGCGAGGGCCTTTTGGAAGGATCCCGCGAGGATGCCGAAGAAGCTGTCCGCGACGTCGTGGACGAGTACGCCCACGAGGTCGGAGGTGGCGGCCGCGAGGGCCCGGGCCGGGCCGTTGGCGATGTATCCCAGTTCTTCGATGGCTTGTTCCACCCGGGTCCGGGTGCCTCCGGCCACCGGGTGCCCCCCGTTCAGTACACGCGAGACCGTGGCGGGCGAAACGCCCGCGTGCGCCGCGACCTCGGCGAGAGTCACCGCCATTTCGCACCCCTCCTCCTGCCCCGCACTCGATGGCCGGGCCGTCTTCATCATGTGTCCCTCGTGATGCCAGTCTGCCCCATCCGGAAAGCGCTTTCCATCACTCGTACGGGTGTTGTGCGCGAGCTGCGCCCAGATCTAGCCTGGTGCGAGTGAAAGCGCTTTCCGTGATCCGCAAGTGAAGGAGGGGAACCCCATGGCAGGAGACAGGGCAGCCGATGCGGCACGCCGCTCGGTGCGCACCATCAAGATCGCCATGAACGGCGTGACCGGACGGATGGGATACCGCCAGCACCTGGTGCGATCCGTCCTCGCGCTGCGGGAGCAGGGAGGCCTCGATCTCGGGGACGGGACCGTGCTCTGGCCCGAACCGGTCCTGATCGGACGGCGGGAGGGTGCACTGCGGGCCATCGCCGACCGGCACGGGCTCGAACACGTCAGCACCGATCTGGCGCAGGTACTGGCCGATCCCGAGGTGGAGGTCTACTTCGACGCGCAGGTGACCGGCGCCCGGGAGGCTGCCGTCCGTCAGGCCGTCGCGGCGGGCAAGCACGTCTACTGCGAGAAACCGACCGCCCTCTCCTTCTCGTCCTCCCTGGAACTGGCGCGGCTGGCGCAGGCGGCCGGAGTCAGACACGGCGTGGTCCAGGACAAGCTGTTCCTGCCGGGTCTGCTGAAACTGAGGCGGCTGATCGAAGGCGGCTTCTTCGGTGAGGTCCTCTCCGTGCGCGGGGAGTTCGGCTACTGGGTGTTCGAGGGGGACTGGCAGCCGGCCCAGCGGCCCTCCTGGAACTACCGCGCGCAGGACGGCGGCGGCATCACCGCCGACATGTTCCCGCACTGGGAGTACCTGCTGCACGAGCTGTTCGGCCGGGTCTGCTCGGTGCAGGCCCTCACCCGTACGCACATCGGCCGCCGCTGGGACGAGGAGGGCAAGCCGTACGAGGCCACCGCGGACGATGCGGCCTACGGCCTCTTCGAACTGGAGGGCGGTGCTGTCGCCCAGATCAATTCCTCCTGGGCCGTGCGGGTCCACCGCGACGAGCTGTTGGAGCTCCAAGTGGACGGGACGCACGGTTCGGCGGTGGCCGGGCTGCGCGAGTGCCGGATCCAGCACCGGGCCGGGACACCCAAACCGGTCTGGAACCCCGACCTTCCCCAGAGCGAGTCCTTCCGCTCCCAGTGGCAGGAGGTACCCGACAACACTCCGGCGGACAACGGATTCAAGGCCCAGTGGGAGCTGTTCCTGCGCCACGTGGTCCGGGACGAGCCCTGGCGGTGGGACCTGCTCGCCGGGGCGCGCGGGGTGCAGCTCGCCGAACTCGGGCTGCGGTCCTCGGCGGAGGGCCGCCGGCTCCGGGTGCCGGAGGTGGTCCTGTGAACACCATCCTCCTGCCCGACGCGCAGGGCGGGTACCGCGAGTACCGTCCGAACAGCGACCCGCTGCCGCCGCTGACCTGCGGCCCGGCGCGCAGCCGGACGTTCTACGCGGCGGCGCATGTCGTCGCCGACCCCCTCTCCGCTTCCGCCGAAGCAGGTCCCGCGGTCGACTGGGAGGCCACGCTGGCCTTCCGGCACCGGCTGTGGGACGAGGGGCTCGGGGTCGCGGAGGCCATGGACACCGCGCAGCGCGGTGCGGGCCTGGACTGGCCGACGGCGGCCGAGCTGATCCGCCGCTCGGCGGCGGATGCCCGAGCGGTCGGGGGCCGGATCGTCTGCGGCGTCGGGACCGACCAGCTCCCGGCTTCCGGGCCGCACCCGATCGCCCGGATCACCGCCGCGTACGAGGAGCAGCTCGCGCACAGCGAGGCGTGTGGGTCGGCGGCCGTACTGATGGCGTCCCGGGCGCTCGCCAAGGCGGCCCGGGGCCCGGAGGACTACCTGGAGGTCTACGGGCGGTTGCTCCGCCAGAGCTCCACACCCGTGGTCCTGCACTGGCTGGGCCCGATGTTCGATCCGGAGCTCACCGGCTACTGGGGGCACGAGGACCCGGAGGAGGCCACCGAGGTCTTCTTGAAGATCATCGCCGAGTACCCGCGGAAGGTGGCCGGCATCAAGGTCTCATTGCTGGACGCCGACCGGGAGGTGGAGATCCGGCGCCGGCTGTCGGCCGGTGTGCGCTGCTACACGGGTGACGACCTCCACTACCCGGAACTGATCGGCGGTGACGGCGAGCTGGCGAGCGACGCCCTGCTGGGCGTATTCGATCCGATCGCCCCGATCGCGGCACGGGCGGCGGACGCGCTCGACCGGGGAGACGCGGTGGCCTTCCGCGAACTGCTGGACCCCACGGTGGCGTTGGCGCGGCATCTGTTCGCCCCGCCGACCCGCTACTACAAGACGGGGGTGGTGCTGCTGGCCTGGCTGGCCGGATTCCAGGAGCACTTCACCCTGCTGGGCGGGCTCCAGTCGGCGCGCTCGCTCCCCCATCTGGCCACGGCCTACGAACTGGCCGACCGCCTCGGCCTCTTCCCGGATCCGGGGCTCGCCGCGTCCCGGATGCGGCAGCTGTTCGCGGTCTACGGGGTGGCGTCGTGAAATGGGCGCCGGCTCCGGCCCGGTTCAGTCTGAACCAGGAGACGGTCCGGCAGTGGTCGCTCCCCGACCTGGTGAGCGGCTGCACGGCGGCCGGGGTACGAGCGGTGGGCCTCTGGCGGGAGCCGGTACGGCGGTTCGGGGTACGGCAGACGGCGAAGCTGATCGCCGGGGCGGGACTGGGCGTCAGCTCGCTGTGCCGGGGCGGGTTCTTCACGGCCGCCGACCCGATAGGACGGGCAGCCGCCCTCGAGGACAACCGGCGGGCGGTCGAGGAGGCCGCCGAACTGGGAGCGGACACCCTGGTCCTGGTCTCCGGCGGACTGCCCGACGGGGAGCGCGACCTGGTCGGTGCGCGCGAGCGGATCGCCGACGTCCTCGGCGAGTTGACGCCGTGGGCCGCCGCGCACGGGGTGCGGCTGGGGATCGAAGCCCTGCATCCGATGTACGCCGCGGACCGCTGCGTGGTCTCGACGCTCGGTCAGGCACTGGACCTGGCCGAGAGGTTCCCCGCGGAGCGTGTGGGGGTGGTGGTGGACGCCTACCACCTGTGGTGGGACGAACGGCTCCCGGAGGACCTGCGCCGGGCCGGCGCGGGCGGCCGGATCGTATCCGTCCAGGTCGCCGACTGGGTGACGCCGCTCCCCGAAGGGGTGCTGCTCGGGCGGGGGCAGCTCGGTGACGGGTGTATCGATCTCCGGGGGTTCCGGGAGCTGGCCGACGGGGCGGGCTACCGCGGGCCGGTCGAGGTGGAGATCTTCCACCCCGGGCTGTGGGCCCGGGAGGGATCGAAGGTACTGCGGGAGGTGATCGAACGCTATCGCCGGCACGTGGAGTGAGGTCGGGACTCCGAATGCGGCCTGGGATCGGGGCTCCCGACGCGGCGGGGCCGGCGCGTCCAGTGGCAAATCGGCAGTGGCAGGGCCGGACGGTTGGGGCCGAGGTGGCGGCCCGGTGCCGGGCAGGACAGACGGTGAGGGTGGGAAAAGGAGAAAGCGATGACAGACCCATGGAGCCGGCGCGCCTTCCTCTCCACGGCGGGCGGAGGTGCGCTGTGGCTGGGCGTCCCGCGGGCGCGTGCCGAGGGCGGGCCGGCCACGGACACGGACGTGTACGAGACGATGCGCGCGGTCTGGCGCGGGCTCTGTCTCGGTGCCGGTTTCCCGGCGACGAGTGAGCCGTTCCGGTCGCGGCTCGCCGAACTCGGCGAACAGGCCGAGGGCTGGAGGGCCGCCATGGCTCCCGCGCCGGGAGCGCTCTGGCCCGATCTGGGATTCGCGACGGATCCCGAGAAGATGATGCAGAGCTACTACCGGCTGCGCACCATGGCGGAGGCCTACGTCCGCCCGGGCACCGGGCACACTGGTGAGACCGCGCTGCGCACGGCGCTGCTGACCGGGCTCGACCACCTGCACACGGAGGTCTACCACGCGGGCCGGGCGCCGTACGGCAACTGGTACTGCTGGCAGATCGGGGCCCCGCAGGCGTTGCTCGACCTCTGCGTCCTGCTCCAGGCGGACCTGACACCGGCCAGCATCGCCGATCACTGCGCGGCGGTCGACCATTTCGTGCCCGACTCCGTCGTCGCCTCCTACGGCGGGACGAGCACGGGAGCGAACCGGGTGGACCTCTGCCGGGTACTGGCCCTGCGCGGGGTGGTCGGCGCCGATGCGGGGAAGATCGCTCTGGCCCGGGACGCGCTCGCGCCGGTCTTCCCGTACGTCTCCTCGGGGGACGGTCTCTACCGGGACGGCTCCTTCGTCCAGCACACCTGGGTGCCGTACACCGGGACGTACGGCGCGGTGCTGCTCGGCGGACTTGGCATGCTGTTCGCGCTGTTGCGGCAGACCCCGTGGGAGGTGACGGATCCCGGCGCGCAGATCGTGTTCGACGCGGTCGAGCGGGCTTGGGCGCCGTTCCTGTTCAACGGGCTGGTCATGGACGCGGTGTCCGGGCGGGCGGCAAGCCGGGGCGTGTCCGCGCTGGACGCCCGGCGGATCCAGCAGGACGACCACGCGCGGGGGCACGCGGTGCTGGCCGGGATCCTGCTGCTGGCCCAGAGCGCGAGCAGCACCGAACGGGCCCGATGGCGGGGGCTGGTCAAAGGGTGGGCGGACCGGGCCTACTACAGCCCGCCCATGGCCGATCAGACCCTCGGGCTGGCCGCTCTCGCCCGGCTGGCGGAGGTGGCGGCGGATCCGGGTGTGGCGGGACTTCCCGAGCCGGTCGGCCACCGGCTGTTCGCTTCGATGGACCGGGCCACGCACCGGCGGCCCGGCTGGGCCGCCTCGCTGTCCATGGCTTCGCAGTGGATCGCGCACTACGAGACCGGCAACGGGGAGAACCTGCGCGGCTGGCACACCGGTAGCGGGATGCTCACCTGGTGGGGTTCCACCTACGGAAACGGCCAGTACTCGGATGCCTTCTGGCCCACGGTGGACCCCTACCGACTGCCCGGGACCACCGTTTCCCGGCTGGCACTGGCCGACGGGGCGGGAGGCGACTGGGGCGCCTCGCGGCCGGACGCGGTGTGGGTGGGCGGGACGACCGACGGGGAGTTCGCGTCGGTCGGTCAGCACCTGAGGGGCCTGGGCAGCACGCTGACGGCACGGAAATCCTGGTTCTTCCTCTCGGACACCATCGTGTGCCTGGGCGCTGGGATCCGTTCGACGGACGGAGTGCCGGTCGAGTCGGTCATCGACAACCGCAACCTGGGCGCGGCCGGCACGCACGCGCTCACCGTCGGCGGCACGGTACAGCCGGCCGCCTTGGGCTGGTCGGCGTCCTTCCCCTCCCCCGGCTGGGCGCACCTCGCCGGCTTCGGCGGGTACGTGATGTCCGGAGCGGGGACGTTCAAGGCCCTGCGGGAAGCGCGCACCGGCCGGTGGAGCGACATCAACCGGGGCAGCGCGACGACGCCGCTGACCCGGCGCTACCTCACCCTCTGGTACGACCACGGCACGGATCCGGTCGCCGCCGGGTACGTCCACCAGGTGCTGCCGGGGGCCACGGCGGCGCAGACGGCCGCCCGGGCCCGCTCCACGGACTGGCTGCGGGTGCTCGCCAACACCGGAGCGGCGCAGGGGGTGTCGGTGGGTTCGCTCGGCTTCACCGGCGTCAACTTCTGGCAGGCCGGGACGGTCGGCCCGCTGGAGGCGAGCGCCGCCTGCTCGGTCACGGTGCGGGAGAGACCCGACGGCACGGCCGTCGTGTCCGTGGCGGACCCGGCGAGGGCACTGGCCGCGCTTACCGTGGTGTGGGACCGGCCCGTGGCGGCGGTGGTGTCCCGGCCGCCGAGCGTGGTGACGGCCGAACCGGGCTCGCGCCTCCGGCTCGCGTTCGGCGACCTCACGGGGGCAGCGGGAGCCGGACAGCAGGTGGTGGTGCGGCTGGGATGACGCACCGTGCGCCTAGCTGGGCGCGGTACCCGCCGGGTGGCGGGTGCCAGAGGGGGGTGCGGTCGCGGACGGGTGGAGGGTGGCATAGCGTGCCACCCATGGAACAGGAGAAGACGGCCGGGGTGGGCGAAGGCGCGGGGAGGCGGCGGTTCCTGGCTGTCGCCGCGACCGGGGCGGCGGCCGCCGGGCTCGGAGCGCTGGCCGGGTGCGCGAACGTGGGCGCGAAGGGGAACGGGCAAGGGAGCGAGCAAGGGACCGGACCTGAGGGGACGACGGGCGGCAGGCCTGCGGCCGCGGCGCGGGGGTTCGACGTCAAGGCCGAGAACGCCCGCCCCGGCAACTCCGACTGGCACGTGACCAAGGCCGGGCCCGCCCGCGCCATCGAGGGCTTCGCGGACAAGGTCAGCGTCCTGCCCGGGGAGTCTTTCGGCCTCCACGTGTCCACCACCGCGCCCCGCTTCACCGTCTCCGCGTACCGCATGGGCTGGTACGGCGGCGCACGCGCCCGGCTGGTGTGGCGTTCGCAGGCCCTGACCGGCATCCGGCAGCCCGAGCACACCGTCGACCCCGAGAGCAGGATGGTCCGCACTCACTGGGCCCGCACCGCCACGGTCGACACCAAGGACTGGCCCGAGGGCTGCTACCTCCTGCGCCTCGACGCACAGGGCGGTGAGGGCCAGCGCTTCGTACCGCTCACCGTCCGTTCGGCGGCCACGGCCGGCCGCACCGTCGTCGTGAACGCGGTGGCGACCTGGCAGGCCTACAACCGCTGGGGCGGCTACGGCAGCTACGACGGCCCGAACGGCGGGTACGCCACCCGTTCGCTGGCCGTGACCTTCGACCGGCCGTACGAGTACGACGACGGCGCGGGCCTGTTCCTCGTGTACGAGGCACCGCTGATAGCCCTGGCCGAGCGGCTCGGCATACCCCTCGCCTACGCGACGACCACGGACGTCGCGCGGGACAAACGGCTGCTGGAGGGGGCGGCGGCCGTACTGTCGCTCGGGCACGACGAATACTGGTCGCCGGAACAGCGGGCACACTTCACCGCCGCCCGCGACGCGGGGACGAACATAGCCGTCCTCGGCGCGAACTGCTGCTTCCGGAGGATCCGGCTTGAGGCCTCCGACCTGGGTCCGGACCGCACGGTGGTCTGCTACAAGTCCTCCTACGAACAGGACCCGGGGTTCCGACGCGGCCATCCGGCCACCGTGGACTTCCGCTCTCCCCCCGCCGCCGACCCGGAGAGCTCCCTGCTCGGCGTGATCTACGACGGTTACCCCGTGGACGCCCCTTACGTCGTGACCAACCCCGGCCACTGGCTGTTCGAGGGCACCGGCGTGAAGGCGGGCGACGGCTTCGCGCACCTGGTCGGCGTCGAGTACGACAAGGTCAACACCGGTTTTCCGACGCCCCGGCCGATCGAGATCCTCGCCCACTCCCCCGTCGTGTGCGAGGGGCGGCCCAGCCACCAGGACACGGCCTACTACACCGTCGCGAGCGGCGCCGCCGTGTTCGCGACGGGGACGATGCGCTGGGTGGAGGCGCTCGACGCGACCGGCGACGGGCGCAGCGGCGCCAACCACGGGCTGGACGCCCGTGCGGGCGCGCTGACGACGCGGGTGACGGAAAACCTGCTGCGCGTCTTCGCGGCGGGGCCGGCTGGTCGCACGCATCCAGCCCAGGACAACGTCAAGGCGGTCTACGGGCGTTCCTGAACCAGCCCGCCGACGCAGGACGCCCTCAACGCCGGACGCCCGGCCGGGAGAAGGTCCCGGCCGGGCGTCCGGCGCATGCGTACTGGCAGGGGCGGCAGGAGTCGAACCTGCGACCTACGGTTTTGGAGACCGTTGCTCTGGCCGGCTGAGCTACACCCCTTCGGCGAGACCCACCATGGCACGGGCCGGCCCGAAGATCCAACGAAATCCGCGGGGAGTCCGCTGCCTGAGACGGCGAGCCGGTGGGCCACAGGAGCGGCGGGCGGCCCGCACCTCGGGAACCAGCCAGAAATTACCCCGCCGTATGTAGTGACTTACCACGCCGCCGACAGTAGAACTTGTTCTCACTCCATCGAGAGTGAGGAACGTCACATGAGTGACAAATCCCTGAACAGCAAAGTATCCCAGGGTCTATCCCGTCGCGGTTTCATCGCTGGAACCGGTTCCATTCTTGGAGCCGTGGCCCTGGCAGTCAACCCCACCCCCGCCCAGGCGAAATCCGCCAACACCTCGTCAGCACCCATCGACACCGGGGCCCATGTCAGCGCCCTCGTCATCGGCACCGGATACGGCGGCTCCGTCGCCGCACTGCGCCTCGCCCAGGCGGGTGTCGACGTCCACATGATCGAAATGGGCATGGCCTGGGACACCCCCGGCCCGGACGGCAAGATCTTCTGCAACACCCTCAGCCCCGACCAGCGTTCGTACTGGCTGCGCACCCGCACGAAGGCCCCGCTGAACTACTTCCTCGGCTTCCCCATCGACCGGGACATCCCCAAGTACACGGGGATCCTGGACGCCGAGGAGATGGGCGGCATCATCGTCTACCAGGGCCGCGGGGTCGGCGGCGGCTCCCTCGTCAACGGCGGCATGGCCGTCACCCCCAAGCGGGAGAACTTCGGTGCCGTGCTCCCGTCCGTGGACGCGGACGAGATGTACGGCGTCTACTACCCGCGCGCCAACGCCGCCCTCGGCGTCGGCCTCATCGACCCGGACTGGTTCAACACGGTGGACTGCTACCAGTTCGCCCGCGTCGGCCGCAAGCACGCCCAGCGCTCCAACTTCCCCTTCGTGTTCGTGCCCGATGTCTACGACTGGGACTACATGAAGCAGGAGGCGGCCGGCACCGCCACGAAGTCGGCGCTGGACGGGGAGATCCTGTACGGCAACAACCACGGCAAGAAGTCGCTCCAGAAGACCTACCTCGCGGCCGCCAAGGCGACCGGCAAGGTCTCCATCTCGCCCCTGCACAAGGTCACCACGGTCACCCCCACGACCGGAGGCGGCTACACCGTCGTCATCGAACAGCTCAACACCACCGGCGACACGATCGCCACCAAGACCGTCACCGCCGACCGGGTGTTCTTCGCCGCCGGCAGTGTCGGCACGAGCAAGCTGCTGGTCAAGTTGAAGGCCACCGGCGCCCTCCCTAACCTCAACAACGAGATCGGCAAGGGCTGGGGAGACAACGGCAACGTCATGTGCGGCCGCGCGAACCACCTCTGGGACCCGACTGGCAAGCTCCAGGCGACGATCCCGTGCGGCGGCATCGACAACTGGGCGGCGGGCGGGGCGTTCGCCGAGGTGGCGCCGCTGCCGACGGGCATCGAGACGTACGCCTCCTTCTACCTGTCGATCACCAAGAACCCCAACCGGGCCGAATTCAGCTGGAACGCCGCGACGGGCAAGGCCGAACTGAACTGGCAGACGGCCTGGAAGCAGCCGGCCATCGACATGGCCAAGACCATCTTCGACAAGATCAACTCCAAGGAAGGGACGATCTACCGGAGCGACCTGTTCGGCACCAACAAGATCTGGGGCGACCACCTCACCTACCACCCGCTCGGCGGCGCCGTCCTGAACAGGGCCACCGACAACTACGGGCGGTTGCACGGTCATCCCGGCCTGTACGTGATCGACGGGGCGCTGATCCCCGGAAACACCAGCGTCAATCCGTTCGTCACCATCACGGCGCTCGCCGAACGCAACATCGAGAAGATCATCGCCACTGACCTGTAGCGGCGCAGTGCCGGTGCCGGAGCCGGCCCGAAGCCCGCGAAGGGCGACCGGCCGGCCCCGGGCCGTGTCAGCTCCCCGGCAGTACGCAGACGCTGTCGAGGCCCAGCACATGGTTCAGGCGTCCGAAGGCGAGCCAGGAGCCGATGCTCATGCTCAGTTCCACGATCTCCACCTGGCTGTAGTGGGCCGTCATCCGCTCCCAGAACTCCTCGTCCAGACCGTGGTGGTCCAGCGCGTAGCGCTCCGCGTATTCGGCGGCCAGCCGCGTGCGGTCGTCGAAGGCCTTCGTGGTGCGCCACTCGGTCACCGCATCGGCGAACTCCTCCTCGACCTTCTCGCCGTCCCGGTCGGTGCGCCAGTCGAGGCAGAAGACACACCCGTTGATCTGCGCGATCCGCAGCCGGGCCGCCTCGAACTCGCGCAGGCCCAAGGTGGTGTGGGCGTAGACAGACAGGGAGAAGTTGGCCGCGGCCATCCCGATGCCGGGGACCAGGTCGCCCCATACGTACTCGATGGGGTGCTGACCTTCCGGAACGTCGATCCTCATGGCTGTTTCCTTCCGAGTTTGCCGACTGCGGGCCGCAGCGGGACGTCGAGCGCGTCGTAGATGCCCGGTGGCGCGTCCACGAGCCAGTCGATCGCCCCCACCAGCCGCCCGACGGCGGTGGCGTTGCCGCCGGCGGAGCGGTTCTCCCCCTCGTCGGTGGCCTCGATCGTCACCTCGATGCGCGGCCGGCCCTCGATGATCACTCGGTGTGCGCCGGCCCCGTCGGGCGGCTGAGGCCAGTCGGGCGCGCACGAGGGGTGGATGCGGGTGACGTGTTCGATGACGAGGCGGGCTTCGCCCTCCACGATGCCCTGCACCTCGAACCGGATCGCGCCCTGGGTGCCGGCCTGGAACTCGCCCATCGTGGGGGTGGTCACCGTCGTGTCGAGCGCGCGCCGGGCCGACGTCTCGCGGATCTCGTCGAGTTCGACGCCGAGGGCCCGGGCCATCATGCGTATCTGGCCGCCCCACACCATGGTCGGGACGGACGGCATGAGCATCATCGGCTCGAAGTCCATGGGCTGCCCCATGCCGACCAGGTAGCGGACGGAGTCCGGCTGGTCGTACGTGGAGTAGTCGAAGATCTCCTGGCAGCGGATCACGTTTACGGTGGTGCCGAGTCCGCTGATCAGCAGCGGCAGGACGTCGTTGCCCCAGCCGGGGTCGACGCCGGAGGCGAACAGCGAGCCACCGCCGGCCGCGACGGCCGCCAGCACCGGATCGCGGAACTCCGGCGGTGCGCTGCGGTGATCGTAGAGGGGGTACAGGGCGGGGCTGACGACGACGGCCCCGGCGGCGACGGCCCGGGTGATGTCGGCGAGGGCGTCGTCGGGGCGCGTGTCGCCGGAGGCCGCGTACACGACGGCGGCGGGCCGCGCGGCGAGCACCGCCTCGATGTCGTCGCTCGCCGCGACGCCCAGCGCGTGTCCCAGTCCGGCGAGTTCACCCGCGTCGCGGCCGGTCTTGGCGGGGTCGTGGACGAGGACTGCCGTGAGTTCGAGCGCCGGATGGGCCTCGACGGCGCGGATCGCCGCGCGGCCGACGTTGCCGGTGCCCCAGACCACCGTGGGAATCATGCGCGGAGAGTAGCGAGGGGGCGTGGAGGTGCCCAGTGCCGTGAAGGAGGTTTTTCGACGGCCGCCGGCCCGGGCTCGCGACGGGGCGGCTCAGAGTCCCGCCAGGGCCGCCGTCTCGCTGAACGCGGGGACGCGTCCGGTGCCGCCGCGGCCGGACACGGAGAGCGAGGCGGCGGCCGTGCCGTACGCCACCGCCCGCGCGAGGGGGTCGCCCAGGGCCAGCCGCGCGGTGGTGGTGCCGGTGAAGCAGTCGCCGGCGCCCGTGGCGTCGACCGGGTCGGGGTTGGCGGGGACCGGCCGGTACGTCGTGCGTACCCCGTCGTCCAGCAGGAGCCGGCCGGGTCCCGCGGTGACGGCGACGGCGCGGGCCCCGAGTGCGCGGTAGCGGGCGGCGGCGAGCAGCGGATCGTCGGTGTCCACGAGGGCCAGGGCGTCGGCCGGGCAGGAGCTCTTGAGCAGCCCCGTCAGCGGGGCGACGCGCGCCAGCAGCTCCCGGGCCTCCTTGCGGCCGGTGAGCCGGGGGCGGAAGTTGGGGTCGTACGTGAGGTGCCCTCCGGCGGCGTGGACGGTTTCGGCGGCGGCCAGTACGGCGTCACGGGCTCCGGGTGAGAGGGCGCCGGTGATACCGCTGGTGACCAGGGCCGTGGAGGTGGTGAGCAGCTCCCGCCAGGACTCGACGTGGCGCGGGGAGAGGGTGGAGCCCGCGCTTGCGGTGCGCCAGTAGACGAAGGCGCGGTCGCCGTCCGTGTCGGCGCCGAGCAGGTAGGCGCCGTTGGGGCGCGGGGAGCGGCGGACGTGGGAGACGTCGATGCCGAGCCCGGCGGCCCGCTCCAGCAGGGGCACGCTCAGCTCGTCGTCACCGACGACGGTGAGGAGGGCGGTGCGGGCCCCGGCGGCCGCCGCCGCGGCCGCGGCGTTGAGGGCGTCGCCGGAATAGGAGATCCGGGCGGTGGTGCCGTCGGCAGCGGCGTGCGGGGCGGTGTCGGCGTGGATCTCCACCAGGACCTCGCCGAGGACGAGGACGTCGTAGGCCGCGCCGGGACGGCCTCGGAGGGCGGGCGCGGCGATGTCAGCGGCCCTGTCGGCGGCCCTGCCCGGCGGCCTCACAGCAGCACGGCGCCGCCAGTGCGGCGAAGACGGCGGCGAGTTCGCCGGGGTCGGCGGGCAGGCCGTTGCCGATCCCGACGGCCGTCGCCCCGGCGGCGAGCCAGTCCCGGGTCTCGGCCGGCCGGATGCCGCCGGTCGGGACGATGAGGGCCTGCGGGAGGACGGTTTTGAGGGAGCGGATGAACCCGGGGCCGACCACGTGGGCCGGGAAGACCTTCGCCGCGCCCCCGGACCGTACGGCGGAGGCGACCTCACCGGGGGTGAAGGCGCCCTCGATGAACACCGCCCCGCGCCGCGCCGCGACCGCCCGGACCTCGGGGGCCGGGTACGGGGAGACGAGGAAGCCGGCGCCGGCGTCGAGGGCGCGCTCGGCCTGAGCGGCGCCGGTGACGGTGCCGACGCCGATCACGGCGGGCCTGCCGAGCGCGTCGGCGAGCGGGGCGGTACGCGCGACGGCCGCGTCCCAGCCGGGGGTGGAGGTGGTGAGTTCCACGGCGCGGCAGCCGGCGGCGAGGAAGGCGGCGGTCCGGCGGACGGCCTCATCGGCACCGGGGTCCCGCAGGACCGGCAGCAGCCGTTGGGCGGCCAGGACCGCGAAGGGATGACAGGACAAGGAACCCCCACCCGTGATGCGGGCCTGAACCCGGCCCCGTACAACGGCACTTCATTGGTCCAGACCTTACCCGCGCGAGGAGCGGCGCTGTCAACGGGAGGCCGGCGCCGGCGCCCCGATCGGGGCCGCTAAGGTCGCGGTTGATCCGACTTCCGGATAAGAGTTTCCGGATAAGTGTTATCGGGGCCCCTCTCGGCGGTCTCCCAGTCGTTGGGCATCATCGACCGCCGGTACGGACAGGGAAACTTCACATGAGTACACAGCACACGGCAGCGCTGGTGGCAGCGGCCCGGGCGGGCGACCCCCGCGCGCAGGACGAGCTCGTCGGTGCCTGTCTGCCGCTCGTCTACAACATCGTCGGGCGCGCCCTGAACGGGTCCTGCGACGTGGACGACGTCGTGCAGGACACCATGCTGCGGGCGCTCGACGGGCTGGCCGGTCTCCGTGCGGACGACAGCTTCCGGTCCTGGCTGGTGGCGATCACGATGAACCGGATACGGGCGCACTGGCAGGACCGCAGCACCGGTGCGACCGGCCTGGAGGCGGCCGCGGACGTGGCCGACCCGGGCGCCGACTTCGCGGACCTGACGGTCGTCCGCCTCAACCTGGCCGGTCAGCGCCGCGAGACGGCCCGCGCGACGCGCTGGCTGGAGCCCGACGACCGGGCGCTGCTGTCGTTGTGGTGGCTGGAGTGCGCCGGTGAGCTGACCCGCGCCGAGGTCGCGGCGGCCCTGGAGCTCTCCCCGCAGCACACGGCCGTACGGGTGCAGCGGATGAAGGCGCAGCTGGAGGCCGCGCGGGTGGTGGAGCGGGCGCTGGAGGCGCAGCCGCCGTGCGAGGCGCTGCGGACGGTGGCGGCGAGCTGGGACGGGCAGCCGTCCGCGCTGTGGCGCAAGCGGATGGCCCGGCACGCCCGCGAGTGCGTGCGGTGCTCGGGGCTGTGGAGCGGGCTGGTCCCGGCGGAGGGGCTGCTGGCAGGGCTGGCGCTGGTTCCGGTCGGCGCGGCGCTGCTGGCGGCCGTACGGTCGGCCGCCGCGGGCGCCGGTCTCGCCCCGGCGGGCGCGGCGTTCGCGGCGCCGGGCGCGGGTGCCCTGCCCGGCGCGGGTCCGATACCCGGCGCGGGTCCGATACCCGGCGCGGGTCCGATACCCGGCGCGGGTGCGATAACCGGCGCGGGTGCGATAACCGGCGCTGTACCGGGCGCCGGAGCCGGCGCGGGCAAGGGCGTCGGCACGGCTGCCGGAGCCGGTACGGGAGCCGAAGCCGGTTCCGGCGGGGTCTTCGCGGACGCCGCGACGCAGCTCGCGCCCGTGGTTGCGGGTCCCGGCCGGGCGGCCCGCCGCCGCTCGGGCGAAGCGGGTGATGCGGGCGCCGACCCGGCGGGCGGCCGCGGGGCGCAGCGCAGACGGCGCCGGCACCGCCGCCGGGTCGTCGCCGGAGCGGTGGTCGCCGCCTGCGTGGCGGGCGGCGGTCTGGCCTACCTCGGCACGCTGCCCGGTTCGGGCTCCGACCGGGCCGACGGCGCAGCGCCCGCCTCCCCGCTGGCCGCGCTGTCGGCGACCGGTGCGGGGGCCGCGTCCCCCTCGGCCCCGGGCTCTCCCTCGCCCTCGGGTTCCCCGTCCGCCCCGGCCTCCCCCTCGGCCTCCGCTTCGCCGTCCCCGTCGGCGAGTTCGAGCGCCGCCCCGACGCCCTCGCGGACCCGGAGCACCCCGCCCCCGACGCGAGCGGCGGCCCCCGCGCCGGCGCCCGCGGCGCCGAGCGGGACCGCCGCCCAGGTGGTCGCCCTCGTCAACAAGGAGCGGGCGGCGGCCGGATGCGGCCCCCTCAAGGAGGACGCGCAGCTGCGCAACGCCGCCCAGGGGCACTCGGACGACATGGCACGGCGCAACTACTTCTCGCACACCGACCCCGACGGCGGCGACCCGGGCGCGCGGACGACCGCCGCCGGGTACCGCTGGTCGACGTACGGGGAGAACATCGCCATGGGTCAGCAGACTCCGGAGTCGGTGATGGATTCGTGGATGAACAGCCCGGGCCACCGCGCGAACATCCTCAACTGCTCCTTCAAGGACATCGGCGTAGGGGTCCACCAGGGCCCCGGCGGCCCCTGGTGGACGCAGAACTTCGGCGCCCGCATGTGACACGGGAGCTTTGCCCCCTATCCCCCCAGCTGACTCAATATCCGGGCAAGATAGGGGCTGGAGCCGAAGCAGGAGATCACAGCGGGCGGGGTGAGGTACGTGGCAAGGCAGGAACTCCGCCCGCACCAGCGGGAGGCCGTGGACGCCGTCGTGCGCGCCCTGGACCTCCCCTCGACGGGCCGGGTGCCCCAGCGCGGCCTGCGCACCCAGGTGATCATGGCCACGGGTTCCGGCAAGTCCCTCGTCGCGGTGCGCGCCGCGGAGGAGCTGCGGGCGGGCCGGGTCCTCGTGCTGGTGCCCTCGCTCGACCTGCTCGCGCAGACGACGGCGGTCTGGCGGGAGGGCGGCCGGACCGGGCGGGCGCTGGCCGTGTGCTCGATGCGGCCCGAGGACGCCGGGGTGCCCACCACCACCGATGCCGGGGTACTGGCGCGCTGGGGCACGGCTGCGGCGCAGCGGCTGACGGTGTACGCCACGTACGCCTCCCTGGGCCTGGGCACCATCGAGGGCGCGCACCGGGCCGGGCTGCCGGGCTGGGACCTGATCGTGGTCGACGAGGCGCACCGCACGTCCGGGCGGATCGGCAAACCGTGGGCGGTGGTGCACGACAACGCCCGGATCCCGTCGGTCCGGCGGCTGTACATGACGGCGACGCCTCGGGTGTGGCGCGACGGGGAGCCGCCCGGGGAGCCCCTGTCCGCCGAACGCACCGGGTCCCCGGCCGACCGGGCAGAGGGCAGCCGCGCGGAGCGCAACCGCGAAGAGCGCGGCCGTGGCGACCTCGTCGCCTCGATGGAGGACGACGCGGACGGCCCGTTCGGGGCACGGTGCTACACCCTCACGCTGTCCGAGGCCATCGACCGCGGCATCTGCGCCCCGTACCGGGTGGTGTGCGTGGACGTGTCCGACCCCGAATTCCAGTCGGCGGTCCTGATCGGCCCCGAAGGCCGTTCGGACGCGGTGCGCGGGGCCCGGCTCGCGGCCCTCCAGGCGGCGCTGGTGAAGGCGGCCGCGGACCAGGGGTTCCGGCGGACGCTGGTCTTCCACCACCTGACCAAGGAGGCGGAGGCCTTCGCGGCCGGGCTCCCGGCGGTCGCGGCCCGGCTGCGGCAGGCGAGCCGTGCGCCCCGGCCGCCGTATCCGCGTACCGTCTGGGCGGACTGGCTGTGCGGGCAGCACACGGCCCCGCACCGACGGCGGGTCCTGGAGGCGTTCGCCGACGGCGGGGCCGCCGACAAGGCGTTCCTCGGCAGTGTCCGGGTCCTGGGTGAGGGCGTCGACACCAAGGAGTGCGATTCCGTCTTCTGGGCCGACGTACGTGGTTCCATGCCCGACCTGGTCCAGGCGGTGGGCCGGGCGCTGCGGATCCGGCCCGGGGAGGGAAAGGTGGCCTCGCTGGTGGTTCCGGTACTGCTGGGCCTGGGCGAGACACCGGAGACGATGCTGACGTCCAGGGCGTACGGGGACCTCGCGCGGCTCCTGGAAGCGCTGAGGGCACACGACACCCGCCTGGTCGAGGCCCTGGCCCAGCCGCAGGCGCCGGGTGGCAGGACCGGCTCGCAGGCGCACCGGCCGGGCGCGGAAGCCCTGTTGAGCTTCTCCACCCCCCGGGACCCGGCCCTGCTGGCGGCGTTCATCCGGCTGCGGGTGCTGAACCCGGAGCACGAGCAGTGGCGTCGCGGGGTGGAGGCCGCGCGGACGTACGCGGCCGTGCACGGGGACTTGAAGGTGCCGTTCGCGTACAAGGTGCCGGCGGGCGAGGCGGGGTGGCCCGCCGGGCTGGCCCGGTTCCCGCTCGGGCAGTGGATCGCGGACGTGCGGCGCACCTACCGGCGCGGCGCCCTGGGCCGGGAGCGGACGGCGCAGCTGGACGGGCTCGGCATGGTGTGGAGCCATTTCGACGTGGCCTTCGAGGAGGGCCTCGCGGCGGCCCGCGCCTGGGCGGCGGAGCACGGGCACCTGCTGCCGCCCGTCGACGCCACCTGGAGGGGTGTACCGGTGGGCGTGTGGGTCAAGAACAACCGGGCGGCGGCCCGCAGGGAGGGGCCGGGGGCGTTGTCCCAGGAGCGGCGGGAGGCCCTGGAGGAGATCGACGCGTCCTGGTGCCCTGCCTGGGACATCTCCTGGCAGCGGGCCTTCCACCTGACGCGCGTCCACCTCGACGCGGGCGGCCGGTTGCCGCTCGGTCCGGGCGAGGTGGTGGCGCAGGGCGAGGACCTGGGCCTGTGGGTGCGGGGTCAGCGGTTGTCGTGGGACCGGCTGTCCTGGGCCCAGCGCTGGCTGCTGGAACACACCCTCGGGGTGACTCCGGCGAGCGAGGCGGAGCGGCCCCGGCAGCGGCTGAGCCACGCCGCCGCCTGGGCGGCGCACCTCGCGGCCGCCCGGCAGTTCCGCTCCCGCGAGCGGCACCTACGGGTGCCGCGCACGCATGTGGAGCGGGTGGAGGGGCGCGAGGTCCGCCTCGGCTCATGGATCGCCAACCAGCGCGCCCGGGCCGCCTCCCTCAGCCCGGAGCGGGTGGCGGAGCTGACGGCCCTGGACATGGTCTGGTCGGCGCCCGCGTCCTGAACGGCCTGTCCGGGGAGAGCGGCTCAGTGGTGGAACCCGGACCGGGACTCCCCCGCCGGGACCGCCTGCGGGGCGGCCCGCAGCTGCTCCACCGACCGGCCGATGTCCGTGACCAGCAGGGCGATCTGGTCGCGGGTCACCCCGTGGCGGATCAGGACGCGCTGGATGACCGTGTCGCCGCGGTCGGCCGGCAGCGGGTACGAGGGAACCTGCCAGCCGCGTGCGCGCAGCTTGTCGGAGAGGTCGTAGAGGCTGAAACCGGCGCCTTCGGGGTCGGTCAGCGTGTAGGAGACGGCGGGCAGCGCGCCCTGGCCGTCGTAGAGCAGGGTGAAGGGCCCCAGCGCGTCGATCTCCCGGGCCAGGTACCGGGCGGTGTCGGCACAGGCCTGGTGGACGCGGCGGTAGCCGCCGCGGCCCAGGCGCAGGAAGAGGTAGTACTGGGCGATGACCTCGCCGCCGGGGCGCGAGAAGTTGAGGGCGAAGGTGGGCATGTCACCGCCCAGGTAGTCGACGTCGAAGACGAGTTCGTCGGGGAGGAGGTCGGCGGTGCGCCACACGATCCAGCCGACGCCGAGGGGCGCGAGCCCGTACTTGTGCCCGGAGGCGTTGACGGATGCCACGCGCGGCAGCGTGAAGTCCCATAAGACGTCGGGGTGGAGGAAGGGCGCGACGAAGCCCCCGCTGGCCGCGTCGACGTGGACCGGTACGTCCCAGCCGTGCTCTGCCTGGATGCGGTCGAGTTCGGCGGCGATCTCGGCGACGGGCTCGTAGACGCAGGTGTAGGTGACGCCGAGGATGGCGACGACGCCGATGGTGTTCTCGTCGACGTACGCGCCGAGCTGGTGGGGGCGCAGGCCGGTCGCGCCGGGCTCCAGGGGCACCTGGCGCAGTTCCACGTCGAAGTAGCGGGCGAACTTCTCCCAGCAGACCTGTACCGGTCCGCAGACGAGGTTCGGCCGGTCGGCGGGCAGTCCCTGCGCGCGCCGGCGGCTGCGCCAGCGCCATTTCAGGGCGAGGCCGCCGAGCATGGCGGCCTCGCTGGAGCCGGTGGTGGAGCAGCCGGTGGCGGCGCCGCCGGCCGGTGCGTTCCACAGGTCGGCCAGGATGCTGACGCAGCGGGCCTCGATCTCGGCGGTCTGCGGGTATTCGTCCTTGTCGATCATGTTCTTGTCGAGGCACTGGTTCATCAGGCGGTGCACGCCGTCGTCGGACCAGGTGGTGCAGAACGTGGCCAGGTTCTGGGCGGCGTTCCCGTCGAGGAGGAGTTCGTTGCGCAGCAGTTCGTAGACCACCTCGGTGGGCGAGTGGTCTTCCGGCATCCGGTGCTTGGGGAGGACCTGGCCGCTGAGGGCGGACGCGAACACGTCCGTTTCGGCGTCGTCGGCGTGTGCGTCCTTCATCTCATGAAGAGCCATATCGGGACTATAGGTGACGAAATGGCTCGATCCGGTCTGGGTGGATGTCATATCTTCCGGCCGAGTCGCCGATGTGACCCCGTTCATGCCGGAGCAACACGACCTCAATAATTACCGGCTAGTAGGCTTTCCGCGGCAGATCTTCCCGTGACGGACCCTCCTGCCCGCCGGGACGAAAAGATCACCCAATTCGTTCTATGCACAACTTGTCGGCCGATGTCCGGATAGCGGTCAACTGGCCCGCCCGTGCTGGTACTTCTTCGTCCATGAACAAGATCACCCGCCGGCAGGCCCTTGGCACCACCGCCGGCGCCCTCACCGTCCTCGGCCTGGCCGGTGCCACCGCGTACGCCGCAGATACCGACTCCCGCGCCGCGATATCCGCCCGCGACGCCGCAAACGCCGGACCGGCAGGAACCGCCGGAACCGCCGGGACCCTCGACGAGGTCTACCAGGGCCGCCGCATACAGATCACCCCCGCGACCGGGGGCGCCCACCACGGCGGCCACCACTCGGCCGGCCTGCCCGCCGTCCGGATAGACGGCCGCGAACTGCACGTGATGCAGAACGCCGACGGCACCTGGATCAGCGTCGTCAACCACTACGAGACGTTCTCCGACCCGCTGTCGCTCGCCCGCGCCGCCGTGCGCGAACTCCAGGGCGCCGCCCTCGTCCCGATGGGTGGCATGTGATGACCGTCCGCAAGAACCAGGCCTCGCTCACCGCCGAGGAGAGGCGCGCCTTCACCAACGCGCTGCTCGAACTCAAGCGCACCGGCCGCTACGACCGCTTCGTCACCACCCACAACGGCTTCATCATGGGTGACACCGATTCGGGCGACCGGGTCGGCCACCGCTCCCCCTCGTTCCTCCCGTGGCACCGCCGCTTCCTGCTCGAATTCGAGGCGGCCCTGCAAGCGGTCGACAAAAGCGTTTCGCTCCCTTACTGGGACTGGACCACGGACCGCACGCCCCGTTCCTCCCTCTGGGCGGCCGACTTCCTCGGCGGCACCGGACGGGCCCGCGACGGGCAGGTCCTGGACGGACCGTTCGCCTACGCGGCGGGCAAGTGGGAGGTGAACGTACGGGTCGACGGACGCGCGTACCTGCGGCGGGCCCTCGGTGAGGGCGTCGCCCAGCTGCCCACAAAGGCCGAGGTGGAGGCCGTCCTCGCCATGCCGGTCTACGACGCGGCCCCCTGGAACAGCTCCTCGAACGGTTTCCGCAACAACCTGGAGGGCTGGCGCGGCGCCAACCTGCACAACCGGGTGCACGTGTGGGTCGGCGGCCAGATGGCCACCGGGGTCTCCCCCAACGACCCGGTGTTCTGGCTGCACCACGCCTACATCGACAAGCTGTGGGCCGAATGGCAGGCCCGCCACCCGCAGTCCCCGTACCTGCCGGCCGCCGGCACGCCGAACGTCGTGGACCTGAACGACACCATGCGGCCCTGGAACAACGTCACCCCGGCCGACATGCTCGACCACCGGAAGTTCTACACCTTCGACACCGAACCGGTCGCCGCCAGCCAGCGGTAGTGCAGTTCGGGCCGGCCCACCTGACCGTAGCGGGGGGTGCGGTCCGCGCGGCCGGTGTCCACCAGGTGTTCCAGGTAGCGGCGGGCGGTGATCCGTGAGATCCCGGCCGCCCCGGCCGCCCCCGCCGCGGTCAGCCCGTCCGGGGCCGACCGCAGCAGCGCCGCGACCCGGTCCAGGGTCGGGGCGCTCAGGCCTTTGGGGAGTTCGGCGGGGGCGGGGGCGCGCAGCGCGGCGAGCGCGCGGTCGACGTCCCCCTGGCCGGCCGCCTCCCCCGCCGTCGCGCGGAAGGCCGCGTAGCGCAGCAGCCGTTCGCGCAGGGTGGGGAACGCGAAGGGTTTCAGTACGTACTGGACCACGCCCAGCGAGACGCTCTCGCGGACGACGGCCAGGTCCCGCGCGGAGGTCACCACGATCACGTCTACGGGATGTCCGGCGGCCCGCAGTCCGCGCGCGAAGCGCAGCCCGTTGCCGTCGGGCAGGGTGAGGTCGAGCAGCAGCAGGTCGACGGGGGTGCGGTCCAGGACGCGGGTGGCCTCGGCGAGGGAGTGGGCCACGCCGACGGCGGTGAAACCGGGTACCCGGCCGACGTACAGCGCGTGCGCGTCCGCCACCACCGGGTCATCCTCGACGACGAGCACCCGCACCTTCCCGGCCGCGCTCACGGCCGGGCCCCGTCCACGCCGAGCGGCGGCATCCCGGCGGCGCCCGGCGGCGCCTCACCGGCACTCGGCGGCGGCGCCTCGGCGGCACTCGGCGGCGGCGCCTCACCGGCACTCGGCGGCGGCATCTCGGCGGGGCCCAGCGGCAGCGTCACGGTGAACACCGCTCCGCCCTGCGGCCCCTGCACCGCCTCCGCGGTGCCCCCGTGGCGGTGCGCGACCTGGCGGACGAGGGCGAGACCGAGCCCGCGCCCGTCGCCCTTTCCGGACCAGCCGCGCCTGAAGACGTCCGCGGCAGCCCCCTCGGGGAGCCCCGGCCCGTTGTCGGCGACGCGGATCAGCAGCGTCCGGCCGTCGGAGCGGACGGTGACCTGGACGCGCCCGCCCGGGACCCCGGTGAGGGCGTCGACGGCGTTGTCGAGGAGGTTGCCGAGCACCGTCACGAGGTCCCGCGCGGGCGGGCTCCCGGGGCCGCCGTCCGCGCCGCTGCTGTCGGGGGTGACGACCAGCTCGACTCCGCGCTCGTGCGCCTGCGCGGCCTTGCCGAGCAGCAGCGCCACCAGGACCGGCTCCCCGACCGCGGTGACCACCTCGTCGGTGAGTGCCTGGGCCAGTTCCAGTTCGGCGGTGGCGAACTCCACCGCCTCCTCCACGCGGCCGAGCCCGATCAGGGAGACGACCGTGTGCAGGCGGTTGGCCGCCTCGTGCGCCTGGGAGCGCAGCGCCTGGGTGAATCCCCGCTCGTGGTCCAACTCCCCCGTGAGCACCTGGAGTTCGGTGTGGTCGCGCAGGGTGACCACCGTGCCACGGCGGCCGCCGCCCGCCACGGGAGAACTGTTGACCACGAGCACCCGGTCGGCGGTCAGGTGGAGCTCGTCGACCCGGGGCCGGTCGGCCAGCAGGGCCCCGGTCAGCGGCGCGGGCAGACCGAGGTCGGCCGCGCCGGTGCCCCGCACCTCCCCCGCGAGCCCCAGCAGCTCCCGCCCCGCGTCGTTGATCAGGGTGATCCTGCGCCGGCCGTCCAGCATCAGCAGGCCCTCGCGGACGCCGTGGAGGGCCGCCTGGTGGTAGTCGTACATCCGGCTGAGCTCGCCGGCGTTCATGCCGTGGGTGTGCCGGCGCAGCCGGGCGTTGACGACGTACGTACCGGCGCCGCCGAGCGCGAGGGCGGCGGCCGCGACCCAGGCGAGCGCCGTGAGCTGCTCGGCGAGGCGGGCGCTGATCGCGCGGACGGTGATGCCCGCGCTGACCATGCCGACGACCCGGCCGTCGTCCAGCAGCGGCGTGACCACCCGGATGGACGGGCCGAGGGTGCCGGTGTAGGTCTCGCTGAAGGTCTCACCACGCAGCGCGGGGGCGGTGTTGCCCATGAAGGGTTCGCCGATGCGCCGCGGGTCGGGGTGGGTCCAGCGCCGTCCGTCCGGCGCCATGATCGTCACGAAGGCCACGCCCGAGTCGGCGCGGACCCGCTGCGCGTACGGCTGGAGCGCCGCCGAGGGGTCGCTCCCGCGCCCGGCGCCCCGTACCGCCTCCCGGACGGAGGGCGAGTCCGCGACGGCCCTGGCCACGGCCCCGGCCTGGCGCCGGGCGGCGTCCTCGGCCTGCCCGCGCGCGCTCGCGTAGGCGAAGACCGCGCAGCCCACGACGACGACGGCGACCAGCAGCACCTGCATGGCGAAGAGCTGCCCGGCGAGGCTGCGGGGCGGTCGGGGGAGGCGGAACATGCCGTTCAGTGTGCACCGGGCCGTGAACTCAATGAACGCAAGGGTGACCGGGGTCACAGGGTGGGCGATGGTCTCCCGGAACGCATTCACCACCAGGAGGCATCGTGGCCGCCAGGCGCGACAGGACCCACTATCTCTACATCGCGGTGATCGCCGCGGTGCTCCTCGGCATCGCCGTCGGCTTCGCCGCACCCGGCGTGGCCGTGGAACTCAAGCCGCTGGGCACCGGCTTCGTGAACCTCATCAAGATGATGATCTCGCCCGTGATCTTCTGCACGATCGTGCTGGGCATCGGCTCGGTGCGCAAGGCCGCGAAGGTGGGCGCGGTCGGCGGTCTGGCCCTCGGCTACTTCATGGTGATGTCCACGGTGGCGCTGGCCATCGGACTGCTGGTGGGCAACCTGCTGGAGCCGGGCAGCGGTCTGCACCTGACGGAGGCGGCACGGCACGCCGGTGAGGCGCAGGCCAAGGCGGGCGGCGCGCAGAGCACGCCGGAGTTCCTGCTGGGGATCATCCCGACGACACTGGTCTCCGCCTTCACCGGCGGCCAGGTGCTCCAGACCCTGCTGGTGGCGCTGCTCTGCGGCTTCGCGCTCCAGGCGATGGGGGCGGCGGGCGAACCGCTGCTGCGCGGGGTCGGGCACCTGCAGAAGCTGGTGTTCCGGGTACTCGCGATGATCATGTGGGCGGCGCCCGTGGGTGCCTTCGGCGCGATCGCCGCGGTGGTCGGCGCGACGGGGATCGACGCGCTGAAATCGCTGGCCGTCATCATGATCGGCTTCTACGTCACCTGCGTGCTGTTCGTGTTCGTGGTGCTCGGGACACTGCTGCGGCTGTGTACGGGGATCAGCGTGTTCGCCCTGCTGCGCTACCTGGGGCGGGAGTTCCTGCTGATCCTTTCCACCTCCTCCTCGGAGTCGGCGCTGCCGCGGCTGATCGCGAAGATGGAACACGTCGGCGTCTCGCGCCCGGTGGTCGGCATCACCGTGCCGACGGGCTACTCCTTCAACCTGGACGGCACCGCGATCTATCTGACGATGTCCTCCCTGTACGTCGCCGAGGCGATGGACAAACCCCTCGCGCTGGGTGAGCAGATCTCGCTGCTGCTCTTCATGATCGTGGCCTCGAAGGGCGCGGCCGGCGTGACCGGCGCGGGCCTGGCCACACTGGCCGGCGGCCTCCAGTCCCACCGGCCGGAACTGGTCGACGGGGTAGGCCTGATCGTGGGCATCGACCGCTTCATGAGCGAGGCGCGGGCGATGACGAACTTCGCGGGCAACGCGATCGCGACGGTCCTCATCGGGACCTGGACCAAGGAGTTCGACCGCGCCCGCGCCGCCGAAGTCCTTTCCGGACGGCTGCCGTTCGATGAGAACGCGCCGACCGAGGACGGGCACGCGCCCCTGCCGGGCGAACCGCCCGCGCCCGTCCCCGTCCAGACGGGAGCCGGCAAGGAGGGGGCGGCGGCCGCCTGAGACCGGGACCGGCCGGGCGGGGTTCGCCCCCACGGTGCCCGGCCCGGCCGGCTTCCCTCACCCTCACCCGATTCCTCCCCAACCGTCGATTTTCAGCCATGCCCCTCGGAACGTCCCTGAACTGAAAGGTACTTCCGCACCGGGCCACGTGTCTGACATCTTGCGTCCACCACTCGTTTCGCACGGCCCGGCGGTGCCATCAGCACCGCCGGGCCGTCTTCGGAGGACGCATTGATACCCCACATATCCAGCCGACCTCGACGGACGCTGGTGCTCGCGGCCGCCCTCGGCGCCGCCCTCGCGTTCGGTGCCCCCGGCGCCCTCGCGGGCACGCTCCCCGTCGCCCCCTCCACCGCGCCGGCCGCCAAGGCCCACGCCCCGGCCGCCGCGCCGGCTTCCCAGAGTGCGACCTGGGTTGCCGGCACGCGCGCCTACCTCGTCATCACCGCTCCCGGTGACAGCACGGCGGTCCGCTCGGCCATCACGGCCAACGGCGGCACCGTCTTCTCCAGCTTCGACGCCATCGGCGTGATCGTCGCCCACTCGGCGTCCAGCGGTTTCGCCGCCACCATGCGCGGCGTCGCCGGTGTCCAGCAGGTGGGCGCCACCCGTACCTCGGACGTCCCGGCCGACGCCTACAACCCGGCGCTGCCCGCCAACCCGGCGCAGGCGTCCACCCCGGCCGGCGAGCCGGTCCGCGCCGACATGAGCCAGATCAAGGCGGACCAGGCCTGGGCCGTCAACCCCGGCTCCCCCTCCGTCAAGGTCGGCATCCTGGACACCGGTGTGGACGACCAGCACCAGGACCTCGCGCCCAACTTCAACGCGGCCGACTCCGTCTCCTGCGCCTACGGCAAGCCCGACACCCGTACGGGTGCCTGGCGGGACGTGGACACCCACGGCACCCACGTGGCGGGCACCATCGCCGCGGCCAAGAACGGCAAGGGCGTCGTCGGCGTGGCCCCGGGT
The DNA here is from genome assembly GCF_044454045.1 of Streptomyces sp. NPDC051578. Taxonomy (NCBI): domain Bacteria; kingdom Bacillati; phylum Actinomycetota; class Actinomycetes; order Kitasatosporales; family Streptomycetaceae; genus Streptomyces; species Streptomyces sp. NPDC051578. Next base: position 109,730 of record NZ_JBITDH010000003.1, on the reverse strand, counting down.
GTGAAGATCTCCTCGGTCCGCGTCGCCGAGCCGGGCAACTCGTTCTTCTTCGCCGAGAACACCATCTGCGGTTTCGTCTGGGCCGGTGACCACGGCTTCAAGGTCACCAACAACAGCTATTACACGGACCCGTGGCAGTTCAACTGCCCGGACAACATCGATCAGGCCGCCATCATCGAGGGTGTCAAGCGGGCCCAGGAGTACGCCGAGGGCAAGGGCTCGCTCCAGATCGCCGCGGCGGGCAACGAGGACTACGACCTCGCCCACAAGACGACCGACTCCGCGAGCCCGAACGACTCGACGCCGGTCACCCGCACCATCACCAACGCCTGCCTCGACATCCCGACCGAGCTCCCGGGCGTGGTCACCGTCGCGGCCAACGGCACCGGCGTCACCAAGGCCTCGTTCTCCAACTACGGCCAGGGCGTCATCGACGTGGCCGCGCCGGGCAGCAACGTGTACTCCACGGCCCCCGGCGGCGGGTACAGCACCAAGAGCGGCACCTCGATGGCCACCCCGCACGTGGTCGGCGTGGCGGCGCTCATCGCCAGTGCCAACCCGGGCATCACCCCGGCGCAGATCCGGGCGCAGCTGGCCGCCCAGGCCAACGACACCGCCTGCCCGTCGGACAACCGCTGCACGGGCACCACGGCCAACAACTCGTTCTTCGGCGAGGGCCAGGTCGACGCCCTCAAGGCGGTCGGGTCCACCCCGCCGCCCGGCAAGTACTTCGAGAACCTCGGGGACTTCGCCATCGCCGACAACGCGACCGTGGAGAGTCCTATCACCGTCTCCGGAGTGACCGGCAACGCGCCGGCCACCCTCAAGGTGGGCGTGGACATCAAGCACACCTACATCGGTGACCTGAAGGTCGACCTGGTGGCCCCGGACGGCTCGGTCTACACCCTGCACAACCGGGCCGGCGGCAGCACCGACAACATCGCCCAGACCTACACCGTGAACGCCTCCTCGGAGGTCGCGAACGGCACTTGGAAGCTGCGCGTCAACGACAACGCCGCCTCCGACACGGGCAAGATCGACGCCTGGAACCTGACCTTCTAGGTCTCCCGGCCCCGCGGGCTCCGGAGTGCGGCCCCACCGCACCCCGGAGCCCGCCGCGTCATCTCGTCCGCAGGACGCAGTCGCCGCAGAGGCCTCCGCCGGGCACCCGGTAGTAGAGGCAGCAGCTGCGGCGGACGAAGGCCACGCCGAGGCCCTCCTCGTGGATGAAGGTGCCCGTCCCGCCGAGCGGGCCGCCGTCGGCGAGCAGGCCCTCGGCGAGCCGTACCGCCGTGCCTCCCGGTATCCGGTCCATCAGGACGCGCAGCGCTCCGACCAGGGCGGAGGCGCTGTTGCCGTGCAGCACCCGGGGCGATACGCCGAACCGTTCGCGCAGTCGGGCGTCCAGGACGGCGAGGTGGCCCGGCACGGTCTCCCCGAGGGACCCGGCGGGACCTGCGCCGCGGCCCGGATCGGGCAGCCACAGCTCCAGCGAGCCCGCCCCGGGCAGTCGCCACCACACCCGGTCCGGCCCAAGGTCGGGCACGCGACCGGAGAGCGCCGCGCATCCCAGCCCGAGCGACCACAGCCGCGAGGCGAGGCCGAACTGCGCGGTGGAGGCGGCCACCCTGCCGGGGCCGCTGCCCATCCTCCGCCCGATCTCGGCGACGTAGGGCCCGAGCCCGTCCCCGTACAGCTCCGCGAGCGGCCGGAAACCCGACCCGGGCGGCGTGTCCCCGTACGGCACGCGGAAGAACGGCCCGACGGCGGCAAGGCGCCGCAGCACGTCCTCCATACCGGTCTCCTCCATCCGGTGATGATCTCAGGCGGCCGCCCCTCGCAGGACTTCACCCCTGGACGACGGCACCCGAGGGCTCGCTTCCCCGGTGAACAGCCCCGGCCCGGCGCACCGCCGGGCCCATGGCGTACGACGCGGCCGCGAGCACGGCGCCCAGCAGCAGCCACCCCTGGGCACCCCACAGCAGGAGCAGCGAGGTCAGCAGCAGCGGCCCCACGGTCCGGGCGACCGGCACACCCGTTCCGAAGAAGCCCTGGTACTGGCCCACCCGTCCGGCGGGGGCCAGCGCGAAGCCGATCTGCCAGGACCCGGCGGACTGGCGCATCTCGGCGTCGACCTGGAGGAGGGCTCCCGCCAGGAGCAACAGGGCCGCGGCCCACCCGGCCCCGGGCAGCGCCGAGACGGCGAACACCACGCAGGAGGCGGCCATCACCAGCCCGGAGCGGCGCACGGCCCGGCCCGCACTCTCCAGGCCGGTCACCTGCCGGGCCACCCGCACCTGGAACAGCATCACGGCGGCGGTGTTGAGCACGAACAGCGCCGACACCAGCCAGCCGGGGGCGTGGGTGCGCTCCACGACCCACAGCGGGATCGCCAGGCTGAGAAGCGGCATCCGCAGCAGCAGGACCGCGTTGAGCAGCGTGACCAGGGCGTACGGCCGGTCGCGGAGCACCGCCAGCCGCGGTTCCCCGGCGGATCGCCGCCGTACGGGTGCCACCGCGGGCAACCGCAGCAGCAGCGCGGCGCAGAGCAGGAAGCCGGCCGCGTCCAGCGCGAACACGGTGAGGTAGGCCCGCTCGGTGCCGGCGCTCAGGGCGAGCCCGCCGAGGGCGGCGCCCACCGCGAGCCCGGCGTTGAGGACGGCCTGGAGGTGGGCCAGCACCCCCGTCCGGTCGGCGGGCTCGACCACTGCGGCGAGCAGTGCCTGACGGGCGGCTGCGAGCCCGCATTGGGCGGTGGCGTAGCAGACCACCGCCGGCAGGAACGCCCAGAACGAGCGGATGAAGAGGAACGACGCCACCGAGGCGGCGGTGGCGACGGCCAGGAGCACCGAGGTGCCCCGGGGCCCGCGCCGGTCGGCGAGGGCCCCGAGCGGGACGCCCGCGAGGGAGCCGACGGCCCAGGCCACGGTCAGACCGAGGCCGATCCGGGCGGGCGGCAGGCCCACCACCTGGTTGAAGTAGAGCGCCGAACAGACGTAGTAGACGCCGTCGCCGACGGAATTGCCCAACTGGGCGGCAGCCAGGCGGCGCGGGGCTCCGGACGGGGGCAGGAAGCGTATCGTCACCTGATCATTGGAGCAGCCCACTGGCCCGGTCTCATGGGCCAGTGGGAAGGCATTTCAGCGGGCCACTTGGGCAGATCAGCGGGCCGCTTGCCACCCGGACCGGTTGTCCGCGAGGAACTCCAGCAGCGCCTTGTTGAAGGCCTCGGGCTGCTCCACGCCGGGCAGGTGCCCGGCCCGGTCGATCACGGCGAGCCGGGAGTGGGCGATGAGCGCGTGCAGGGCCTCGGCCTCCGCGACGGGGGTGTAGACGTCGTCCGCGCCGACCAGCACCAGGCAGGGCACGGACGCGGGCAGCGCGGCCAGGACGGGACGGTAGTCGGGTCGCTCAGCACGGCCGCGCAGGGCAGCGGCCGCCCCCTCGGGGTCGGTAGCACACATCATGCTCATGACGGCGGCCGCGGCCTGTGGCAGCGCGGCCACGTTGTAGGGCGCCAGCATCTTGTCGATGACCTCTCCGGCGTAGGGCTCCATGCCCTCGGCGAGGAGCCGATCGGCGAGCTCGCGACGCAGCGTCCTGCCCTCCTCGGTCTCCGGAACCGGGGACGTGTCCGACAGTACGAGGCCCCCTACCCGACCCGGGTGGCGCAACCAGAGTTCCATCGCGATCTGACCGCCCATGCTCACCCCGCCGACGACCGCTTGTTCGATGTCCAGGTGGTCGAGGAGGGCGACGAGGTCGTCGGCGAACGCGGCGAAGGGCGTGACGCCCGGGCGCGCCGGATTTTCCCCGTATCCCCGCAGGTCAGGGGCGATCACGCGGTATCCGGCGGCGGCCAGCGCGGTGGCCTGGGGCGCCCACATCGTGCGGTTGAACGGGTGTCCGTGGACCAGGAGCACGGGCTCCGCGCCCCGGAGACCGAGATCGTCGAAAAACATCGTCGCGGCGTTGCCATTTTGGGGGTTCATGGGAGCACTTTAAGGAGCTACATTGAGCCACTCGCGTTCACCTGACAGCCCGTTGCCTTTCACCCGCGTTTTGCGCGGGGGGTGACGTCAGGAGCGCAGACTGTGCAACCACCCCACCGCCCAGAAGGACCGAAGGCTCCGTGCCCGTACCCGTACTCCTCGCCGGCCGCTCCGTGCGGCTGGAGCCCCTCGCCCCCCACCACGCCGAGGCCCTGGCCGTGGCCGGTGCCGAGGATCGTACGACTTACGCCTTCACTCCCGTGCCGCACGGGCTGCAGGCGTCCCACGAGTACATCGACCGCGCGCTCGCCGATCAGGCGGCCGGTCGATCTCTGCCGTTCGCGGTGGTCAGAGCCACCGACGGGCGGGTCGTCGGTTCGACCCGGTTCCTGGAACTCGACTACTGGCAGGGGCCGCTCGTGTGGCCGGCCGTGCCGGGGGTCCCGTTCGGCGATCCGGCGACGGCGGTCCCCGACGCCGCCGAGATCGGCAACACCTGGCTGTCCCCCCAGGCCCAAGGCACCGGCATCAACACCGAGGCCAAGCTGCTCATGCTCCGCCACGCCTTCGAGACCTGGGGCGTGCGCCGCGTCTCGCTGCGCGCGGACGCCCGCAACGGCCGCTCGCGGGCCGCGATGGAACGTCTCGGCTTCACCTGCGAAGGGGTGCGCCGGGCCCATTCGCGGGGGCTGGACGGCGCGGTGCGCAGCACGGCCTTCTACTCCGTCCTCGACGAGGAGTGGCCGACGGTCCGCTCGATCATCGAGCTCCGGCTGGCGCCCGCCGCGCCGCGCAGGCGGCGCCGCAAGACGCTGGTCCCGGCGTAACGGTCCTTCGCCGCCGGCCCTCGCCCCCGTCTTCCGGCTAACCGCCGAGGAAGGCGGGGGCGAGGGCCGACGTCATGAGGGGGGCCGGTGCGCCCGTGCCGTCGGCGGGCAGCGCGTACAGGTCGGCGCCGAAGTCGCCGGGGAGCGCGTAGACGACGGTCCGGTCGTCCTTCCACACCACCTGGTCGTCCACGCTGCGCTGCTCCGCGAGCGGGGTCTCCTCCATCGTGGCCAGGTCCAGGGCGTAGAGCCGCCACGGAGCGTCGGCGGACAGGCCCGGCACCCGCTTCTTGAACACCAGCCTGGTGCCGTCCGGCGACAGGGAGGGGCACTCCAGGTTTTCGCGGAGCGTGGTCACCGTACGTGCCGTGAGGTCCCCGCGGACCAGATAGGTCTGGCCACCGGTGGCGAGCGTCGCGTAGAAGGTCTGCTCGTCGGCGGCGAACGTGACGCCCCAGAAGTTGACGTCGGCGTTCCGGTACGTCCTGCCGTCCTTGACGATGGTGAAGTCCTCCAGCGACGCGTCGTACCGGCCCGTGCGCAGGTCGAGCAGCGAGGTCCGGGTGGAGAAGTTCGTACCGGCGTACGAGTCCCCGCCGACGAAGACCGTCCAGGCGGCGAGGTGCCCGCCGGGCGAGACACGGGCCCGGGTGGGGATACCGGCGAGCGGGTGCGAGGAGACCGCCTTGAGGCGGGCGTCCAGCACGACCGCGCGGTACTGCTCCTGGACGCCGCCCTTCTCGGCCTGGAGGCAGATCCCGGTGCCCGCCGCGGAGTGGAAGCGCAGGCAGCTCACCCCGGAGGCGGTACGGGCTCCGCCGGGCGAGGCGGCCGGGACCGTGACGAGTTCGTCGCGGTGCGGGCCCCACGCCATGTTCCGGAAGACGATCCGCGGGCCGCCGTCCGCCGGGGCCAAGGAGACCTCGCCGCGGGCGATTTCGGGGCCTCCCGCCTGGGCCCGGTTCTTCTCGTCGGCCCGCGACGAGGCCCGTACGACGGCGAGCACCCCCACGGCGGCGAGCAGCACGACGGCGGTGACGAGGATCAGGATCCGGCGTTGGAGGGTCATGGGGGCCTTTCGGTCGTGCGGGGGATGTGGGGGCGGGTTCAGACGGCGTCGGCGACCGCTTCGGCGTCCGCGGCCGTGTCCACGTCCGCGCCCGCGCCCGTGTCCGCGGAGTACAGCCGCGCGCAGCCGGCCAGGGCGACGGTCAGCATCACGGCGGCCGCCACCAGCGCGGGGCGGGCGCCCCAGACCGTCCAGGCGGCGCCGAAGCCGAGGGAGGCGGCGAACCGGGCGAGGGCCTGCCCGGTCTGTACGAGGGCGAGCCCGCCCCCGCGGTGCTCCCCCGGCACGACGGCGGCCGCGGCCGCCATGAGTACCCCGTCGGTGGCCGCGTAGAACGCACCGTGCAGCAGGAGCACCGCGTACGGCAGAGCGGGGTGTGCTCCGCCGGTCAGCAGCAGCCCGTAGGCGGCGAGCAGCGCGAGATGGCCGCCGAGGAAGACCCGGCGGCGGCCCACGCGGTCGGCGAGCCGGCCGAGCGGCAGCGCGAGGAGGAAGAACGCGGCGGCGGTGCCCAGTGGCAGCAGGGCGAACCAGCGGTCGGGGAGGTGGCCGGCCCGCTGGAGCAGCAGGAAGACGAACGCGTCGCTCACGGTGCACAGGCCCAGCAGCAGCGCGCACAGGGTGATGCGGCGCAGGCCCTTCCCCCGCAGCAGCCCGACGGAGGCTTTCAGCGAGACGGGGGCCGCGTCGGCGGCCGGCCGGGTCCGGCGGCCGGGCACGAAGAGCACCAGGACGAGCACGCCGAGGGCGGCCACACAGGCGCTGACGGTGAAGACGGCGTCGTAGCCGTCGGCGGCGCCGCGCAGGATCAGGAAGGCCAGCATCGGGCCGATGAGCGCGCCGGCCGTGTCCATGGCCCGGTGGACGCCGAAGGCCCGCCCGCGTTCGGCGGGGGCGGCGGCCAGCGAGATCAGGGCGTCGCGCGGCGCGGTGCGCAGGCCCTTGCCGGTGCGGTCGAGGGCGAGCACCGCCCCGATGGCGGGCAGGGTGTGCACGAGCAGCAGCAGCGGTTTGCACAGGGCGGAGAGCCCGTAGCCGATGCCCGCGAGGGCCTTGTGCCGGCCGAGGCGGTCGCCGAAATGGCCTCCGGCGAGCCGGACCAGGGCGCTGACGCCGTTGTAGAGGCCGTCGAGGAGTCCGAAGCCGAGGGGGGTGAGGCCCAGTCCGGCGACGAGGTAGAGCGGGAGCACGGCCGTGACCATCTCGGAGGAGACGTCGGTGATCAGGCTGACCGTGCCGAGGGCGAGGACCGTGGGCGCGAGCGCGGCGCGCCGCCCCGGGCGGGGGGTCCCCCCAGCGGTGGCTGGGGGGGTGCCCGGGACGACGGCCTGCGGCTCGGGGGTCACGGCGGGCGCGGGAGTACCGCGACTGTCCGCAACGTACATGGTCAGGAGGTCCAGATCCCCGTGATGTCCTTGGCGCCGGCGGCGTTCCCGGCGTGGGTGCTCAGGCCGGCCAGGCCTTCGAGGGTGCGCAGCACGTCGTAGTGGTTGTAGGTGGTGGAGGAGGTGCTGCCCGGGGTGACGGGCTGGCCGTAGAGCACCGTCGGGATCTTGTTGCCGGCGAGCCGGTTGTCCTCGTCGAAGGTGACGACGAGCAGGCTGTTGTGGGTCTTGGCCCAGTCCGCGTAGGCCTTGAGGTTGTTCTTGAGCCAGGTGTCGCCGGTGCCGACGGAGCAGTCGTGCATGTCACTGCAGAGGTTGGGGACGACGAAGGACACCTTGGGCAGGGTGGTGAAGTCCGTCGGGAACTGCGTCATGGTCTTGGCCGTGCTGGTGGGCACGTTGGAGAAGGCGAACCAGGGGTTGTGCTTGCGGGCGTACTTGCCGCTGCTGCACGTGGTGGAGCCCTGGCTGGGGAGGGTCTCGTTGTAGCTGGCCCAGCTCTTGCCGGCGGCTATCAGCTCGGAGGCCAGGTTCGGCGCGGAGCTGAACGCGGGGGTGTAGCAGCTGTCGTCGGTGACGCCCTGGTTGGAGCCCGAGAAGAGCTGGAGGTAGTTGGGCTGGCTGGGGTGGGTGACGCCGAAGGAGTTGGTGAGGTCGGCGCCACCGCTCTTGAGGGAGTTGATGTAGGGGGCGCTGGAGCTGCCGATGACCTGGTCGTAGGCGTGGTTCTCGAAGACCGCGACGACGATGTGGTCGGGGGCCGGCAGGCCCGCGGCGTGGGCGGGCTGGGCGGCGGCTCCGATGCCGGCCCACAGGGCGGCGCCGGCGACGGTGACGCCGAAGGCGGTGGCGAGGGCGGTCTTGCGGCGAGAGCGTGAAAGGGGCATGCCAAACACGGGGTCTACCTCCGGAGCGGGGGGTCTGGGCGGCGGCGCGGAGGCAACATACCCAGGGGCATGTGCATGGGCCAGGGATACTTGGCGAACAGAACGGTAACTCCGGCCTCCATCTTGGCCACGGGCAATGCCGCGGCCCGGGGAACGTCAAGAGAAGGCAAAATGAGGAACCACCAGGTAATTTCGTTCATCATTCGAACGGAAGCAGTCCACCCCGCCCCGACGGGGCAGTACCAAGCCGGAGAAGCCACCGCACATGTCGTACTCACCCGACGGGCAGCAGTACCAGCCGCCGTACCGGCCGGAAGGACAGCAACCGCAGCCACCACAACCGCCGTACGGGCAGCAGCAGGGCCGGCCCTACGGCGGCCGCCCCGCCGGGCAGCAGGGCCAGGGCGGTCAGCAGCGTCCGCCGCAGCAGTACGGCAACCCGCAGGGGTACGGCCGGCCGGACGGCCAGGGCTACGACCAGCAGGGCTATGACCAGCAGGGGTACGACCAGCAGGGGTACGACCAGCGCGGCTACGGCCAGCAGCCGCCCCCGCAGCGCGGGCCGTCCCCGTACGAGCAGCAGCCCCAGTACCGCCGGCCGGGACAGTACGAGCAGCCGTACGAGGAGCAGCACGACCAGACCCGGGCGTACGAGACGTACGGCGAGCCTCCGTACGAGGAGGAGCCCCCGCGCCGCAAGTCCAAGGTCAAGCGCTGGCTGATCGCCGGTACCACCGTCCTCGCCCTCGCGGGTGTCGCGGCCCTGGTGATGAGCCACTTCGACATACCTCCTTTCAGCGACAAGGGGCAGGCGGTCAGCTTCGGCGGGGCCAAGCCCGGCGCCGCCGGCGAGGCCCCCAAGCCGGCGGCGAACTCGAAGATGTCGATGCCGACGAACCCGACGGCCGTCTTCAAGAACGAGTCGACCCTCTCCGACGGCACCCACGTGGCCGTCACCACGCTCGACGGCAAGAAGTCGGGCTTCAAGGGGAAGGTCTGGGTCTGGGCTCCGAAGGAGTACAACGACCCCAAGTTCGCCAAGAGCGGCTTCCCGGTCATGATCGCGCTGCCCGGCGGCTCCGGCTTCCCGGTGAACTACTGGATGGGCGCCGACCTCAAGCTCCAGGCCAGCATCAGCAAGTGGTACAGCGAGGGCAAGAGCAAGCCCTTCATCCTGGCCATGCCGGTGCTCAACCCTGAGGGCGAGCAGTCGAACAAGTACTGGGACGCCTCGGACATCCCCGGCCAGCCCAAGATGGGCACCTGGCTGACCGACGACGTCCCGGACCTGATGCGGGAGAACTTCCGCACGATCAAGTCGCGCGACGGCTGGGCCTTCATGGGCTCCTCCACGGGCGGCTTCGCGAGCCTCAAGGCGGTGCTCAAGTACCCGGAGAAGTTCAAGGCCGCCATCTGCTCGGGACCGGACATCGTGCCCGACTCCTTGATGTGGAAGGGCCACGAGAAGGAGAAGGCGGAGAACAACCCGGAGCTGCTGGCGAAGCAGCTCATCGACAAGAAGGGCAGCCCGGACGTCTACCTCGCCTTCCAGGTCGGCGACAACGAGAACAACAAGAGAACCCTCCCCGACGTGCAGAAGTTCATCGCCACTTACGGCAAGGGACCGATCCACACCAGCCTGAGGGTGATTCCGGGCGGCGAGCACAACGCCAAGACCTACGTGCCGAACATGGGCGAAGGCCCCATCGAGTTCATCAGCAAGGTCATGGAGGGCCCCGTCGAATGACGGGGCCGGATCGCCGGCGGACTACGGGGTGACCCCGACGGCCCGCTGAGCGTCCCGCTCCTCCCACGACGGCCCGCCGAACACCTTCGGCGGGCCGTCGCCGTCCCACGGGGCCCACCCGGGGTCCCCGGCGGCGGCGAAGCCGACCCAGGCCGCGTGCATCTCGTCGGCCAGCGCCTGCGGCGCGTCCGGCCCCGCGAGCCAGGCGGACTCCGGCTTGTGGAGGGTGTCGAAGACGAAGCCCAGCTCCAAGGCGTGGCAGGCGCCGAGACCCGGAACACCGCTGGGCCAGCGGAACTCGTACAGGTGGGTCGGGGCGGGCCTGCGGGCTGCGGCGAGCCGGCGCAGCGGATCGCGCAGCAGCCGGTCGGTGAGCAGGTGCCCGGCGAGGTCGGCGGGGCCGGCCCCGGGCAGGTCGGCGCGCAGCGCCCGTACGGCGGCGCGGTCCTTGCCGCTGCGCACGCGGGCCAGTTCCACCGCGAGCGGGCCCATCCGGTCCAGCACCCGCATCGCCCCGGTGGGCGCGAGCCAGAGCCGGTACTCCTCGGCGGTCCAGCCGGCCAGCAGCGGTACGGCGCAGGCCACCGCCGCCGCCGGATCCTCGGGCAGCGAGTCGGGGTCGGCGACCAGGCCGAAGGCGGGCCCGCCGGTCACCGGGCCGGAGCGGCGCAGCACGGCTGCCTGCGCGGCCAGCAGGTCCGGCAGGGCGGCGGCGGTGAAGGCCTTCGCGGTGGCGGGCACCTTGAGCAGCGAGGCCATCCTGCGGACCATCGGGCGGGTCCGCTCGCGGGGCAGCACCTCGGGCGGGCCGCTCTGCATGACGGCGCGCGCGAACAGACCGGCGGCGCCGGGCGCGGCCATCAGGGCTCCGACGCTGATGGCGCCGGCGGACTCCCCGAAGACGGTGACGCGGCCCGGATCGCCGCCGAAGGCCCCGATGTTGTCGCGGACCCAGGTGAGGGCGGCGATCTGGTCCAGCAGGCCCCGGTTGGCGGGCGCGTCGGGGAAGACGCCGTAGCCGAGCACGCCGAGCCGGTAGTTGAACGAGACCAGGACGACCCCGTCGCGGGCGAAGGCCGATCCGTCGTACACCGGGACGGCGGAGGACCCCCGGGTGAGGGCGCCTCCGTGGATCCACACCATGACCGGCAGCCCGGCACCGGGCGAGGGGTCCGGGGTCCACACGTTGAGGTTCAGGCAGTCGTCGCCGGGGATCTGCGGGTCCGGGAGCAGCGACGCGTACCGGTCCGGGTAGGGCGCCTTGGGTGCGGTGGGCCCGAAGGCTCCCGCGTCGCGCACGCCGTCCCAGGCGGCCGGCGGCCGGGGGGCGGCGAACCGGAGGGTTCCGACGGGCGGGGCGGCGTAGGGGATGCCGCGGAAGACGTGGATGCCGCCCTCCTCCAGCCGTCCCTCGACCACGCCGTACCGGGTGCGGGCCCGGGGCCGGGTGCCGCCCGCTGGACTCATCGTGACCTCCTGGAGGCGTCCTCCCTCGTGGAGGGCGCCGAATCCGCTGTTCCGGGCACGGTCGCGCACCCGCCCGAAGGGTGACAAGGCGTGACCCGGCCCGGTGCGCGGCTGGTTGGACCGGTCATGCGAGCCATGTCGATCGACCGTACCCTTCGGAGCGTCGTGCGGGCGGGCGCGGTGCCCCTCCTGCTGATGGCGGCCGCCGCCCCGCTTCCCGCGGCGGCGGCCTCGGGACCCGACTTCCAGTACGTGGGCCAGGACGACAGGGTCCACGGCCTGAGCGCGCCGCACGGCTGCGTGGCGGCGGAGGGCGGCGGCGGCCGGGCGGTCACCAACCACGGCCGGGCGACCGCGGCCTTGTACCGGGAGCCGCGGTGCGCGGGCGCCCCGGTGGCCGTGCTGCGGCCCGGAACGGTGACCCCGGTCCGGCCCTACTTCGCGTCCGTGCGGTTTTCCGTCACCGGGTAGGAGCAGCGGCCGTGACCCCGCGGCGGCCACGGCGTTGTATGCCATGTCAAATGCCGCAGCCCTGCGGCGATCCAATCTCACGAGGAGATCTTGATGTCGCGTATCGCGAAGGCATTCGCCATCACCGCTGTCGCCGGTACCGCCGTGGCGGCTGGTGCGGGTCTGGCCGTCGCCGATGCCGGAGCGCACGGTGCGGCGATCGGTTCCCCCGGTGTCCTGTCGGGCAACCTGGTCCAGGTCCCCGTGCACGTCCCGGTCAACGTCTGCGGCAACACCGTGAACGTGATCGCCCTGCTCAACCCGGCGTTCGGCAACACCTGCGTCAACGCGTCGAACGGCGACGAGCACCACACCGAGGGCTACGGCGAGTGATCGTCCGCCGGACGGTATGACCGAGTGAGCGAGGGCCCCCGCCGGACGGCGGGGGCCCTTTCGTACGGGTGCGGCCGGTGTGCGCCGACCCGGTACGGGTGCCGGTGCGTCACTCGTAGCGGTACTGGCCCTGGTGTCGGAGCATCTCGCGCGGGGTGACGTTCCACGGCGGCATCGGCTCGTCCAGGGCGATGACCCGGCCGTGCTGGGGGTCGCCCAGCGGAGGGGGCTGGGCGGGCAGGTAACCGGAATCCGGGTGCTTCTGCTGCCAGCGGTCCCAGATCAGGTCCACGAAGGCGTGGTGCAGCCAGAAGACCGGGTCGTTGGGGGCGGTGCCGCCCGTCATGTGGCCGCCGATCCACTGGTGGACCTTGTTGTGGTTGCGCCAGCGCTCGCTCTTCGGCGCGGCCCAGCCCTCCAGCTTGTTGCGGAAGCCGCCGCCCCGCGCGGTGGAGTCCCAGGGCGCGGTGTCGTAGGCGGGGTCGTCGAGCGCCCACTGGAGCTCGGCCTTGGTGGGGAGTGCGATCGGCGTCTGCGGGCGGCCCAGGTTGCGGGTGAGGTAGCGGGCTTCGGAGACCCCGACGGTCACCGTCCAGTTGCCCTTGCCGTAGGCGAACGGGCCGGTCATCACCTGGTGGTCCCCCTCGCGTCCGGTACCGCCGAGGAAGTCCTCGGCCCACAGGGAGGAGGCGGGGCTGTTGTCGGTGGTCCAGTCCCAGTAGGGGATGGTGATGCCGGCGTCCAGGGAGCGCAGCTGCCTCTCGAACTCCAGCAGGAAGCGCCGGTGCCAGGGGAAGAAGGACGGCGACATGTGTCCGACGCGCAGCTTGCGGTCCCGGTCGGGGACGAAGTACTTGCCGTGGGTGCGGACGAACTGGTCGTAGGTGCCGTTGCGCTTGAGTTCCAGCACGGCCGCCGTGAAGCGCTGCTTCTGGGCGCGGGTCAGGTCCTTCTGGTTCTGCCGGGTGTACAAGGCGGGACTCCTGCCGTCAGCCGTGGTGGGGGGCGGCCATGGCCAGTTGCGTGGTGCCCAGCTCGTCCACGGCCGCGCGGGCCAGCTCCATCGGGGTGGCGAAGGACTGGAAGTGGTTGATCCCGCTCAGGTAGCTGCCGTCGGCCCGGCGCATCACGTGCAGGGGCCGCCCGTCGATGCGCACCGCGGCCAGGACGGGGTCCACGCTGATGTGGCGGCCGCGGTACGACTCCTCCACCAGCGGGGCCGGGGTGAGCGTCTGGCGGGGGCGCCGGGCGCGCAGGACGGGTGCCAGGGCCGCTGCCGTTCCGGCGAGCACCGCCGCGGTGAAGGCGCAACGGAGGACCGCGCGACGGGTGAGTGGTGCGGCGGATGCTGCGTGCATGCGTTCTCCTCGCTCGATGGCCCGTGCTACGCGGTCTAACGCGGTCCGGCGGACGAGGTCACCCCTGGGGAACGAGTACCCCAGGGGTGCGGGGAACGGGCTACGGCGCGGGGAGTTCGGCGAAGTCGGCGACGAGGCTGCGGTGGTGGCCCGCCGTTCCCAGGGCGGCCGAGTCGGCCTTGGCCCGCTTGAGGTACAGGTGCGCCGGGTGCTCCCAGGTCATCCCGGTCCCGCCGTGCAGTTGGACGCACTCCTCGGCGGCCCGCACCGCGACGTGGGAGCAGTAGGCCTGGGCGACCGCGATCGTCAGCGGTGCGTCGGCGGTGCCCGTCGCGAGGGCGTCGGCGGCCGCGCGGGCGGCGGCCCTGGCGGAGGCGACGTCGAGCCAGAGCCGGGCCAGGCGGTGCTTGAGCGCCTGGAAGGAGCCGATGGGCCGGTTGAACTGGTGGCGGGTGCGGACGTGGGCCACCGTCTCGGTCAGGCACCACTCGGCGATGCCCACCTGCTCGGAGGCGAGCAGCCCGGCACCGGCGAGCAGTGCCCCGGCGACGGCAGCCCGCGCGGTGGCGTGGTCGGCGAGCCGGGTCCCGGCGGCGCCGTCGAGGACGACGGTGGCGAGCGGGCGGGTGAGGTCCAGCGGGACGAGCGGGGTGAGCGAGACCTCCGCCACCGGCACGGCGTACAGGCCGGTGGCGGCGAGGACGAGCAGCACGTCGGCGGCCACCGCGTCGGCGACGAAGCCCACGGAGCCGTTCAGCACCCCGTCGCCCGCGTCGTGTACGGGCGCCGGCAGCGCGGCGCCGGGGGCCAGGGTCAGCGGCACCGCCGGTACGCACACCTGTCGGCCGGAGGCCACCTCCCGCAGCAGCGCGGCCACTTCGGCGGAGGAAGGGTCGCAGCCGAGCAGGATCTCCGTCGCCAGGACACCGCTGGTCAGGTACGGGACGGGCGCCACGGCCCGGCCCAGCTCCTCCAGCACCACCGCCGCCTCGCGGTGACCGGCGCCCTGGCCACCGAGCTTCTCCGGGACGAGGAGCCCGGCGGCCCCGATCCCGGCGGCGAGGGTCTTCCAGAGCCCCGGGTCGTGGGGCCGGCCGCTCTCGGCCCGGCCGAGGATCGCCGCGGGCGGGCACCGGTCGGAGAGCAGCGCCCGTACGGCGGAGCGCAGTTCCTCCTCCGCCTCGGAGTAGAGCAGGTCGAATGGTGCGCTCATCGGGCCAGGTCCTTCCAGGCGAGGTCCTTGTCGTCGCGCGGCTCGGGCGGCAGGCCCAGGACGCGTTCGGCGACGATGTTGAGGAGGATTTCGCTGGTGCCGCCCTCGATGCTGTTGCCCTTGGCGCGCAGGTAGCGGTAGCCGGCGTCCCGGCCGGTGAAGTCGACGATCTCGGGGCGGCGCATCGTCCAGTCCTCGTAGAGGAGCCCCTCCTCCGCGAGGAGTTCCACCTCCAGGCCGCTGATCTCCTGGTTGAGGCGGGCGAAGGTGAGTTTCATGCCGCTGCCCTCGGGGCCGGGCTGTCCCGCGGCGAGCTGCTGGCGCAGCCGTTCGCCGGTGAGCCGGGCCACCTCGGCCTCGACCCACAGTTCCAGCAGCCGCTGGTGCAGGGCGTGGGTGCGCAGTTCGGGGCGTTCGCGCCAGGCCGCTGCGACGGGCGCGATCATGCCGCCTTCGCGGGGGATGCGCATGCCCCCGATGGAGACGCGTTCGTTCATGAGGGTGGTGCGGGCGACCGCCCAGCCCTGGCCGACGGCGCCGAGCCGGTGGCTGTCGGGGATGCGGACCCCGGTGAGGAACACCTCGTTGAACTCGGCCTCGCCGGTGATCTGGCGCAGGGGGCGGACCTCCACGCCGGGGGCGTGCATGTCGCACAGGAAGTACGTGATGCCCTGGTGTTTGGGCAGGGTCGGGTCGGTGCGGGCGATGAGGATGGCCCAGCGGGCGGTGTGGGCGCTGGAGGTCCACACCTTCTGGCCGTCGACGGTCCATTCGTCGCTCGCCGCGTCGTGGACGGCGCGGGTGCCGAGCGCGGCCAGGTCCGAGCCGGCGCCGGGCTCGCTGAAGAGCTGGCACCAGACTTCCTCGCCGAGCCACAAGGGCCGCAGGAAGCGCCGCTTCTGCTCCTCGGTGCCGTAGGCGAGGATCGTGGGCGCGGCCATGCCGAGGCCGATGCCGATCCGGCGGGGGTCGTTGTCGGGGGCTCCGGCGGCCTCCAGTTCGCCGTCCACGACGGCTTGCAGGGCGCGGGGTGCGCCGAGGCCGCCGAGGCCCTCCGGGTAGTGCACCCAGGCGAGTCCGGCGTCGAAGCGGGCGCGCAGGAAGTCGGCGGGGGCGGTGGTGGCGGGCGGGTGGGCGGCGAGCAGGTCGCGGACGCGGGTGAGCAGTTCCTCGGTGGTGATCACCGGGTACCTCCGTCGAGGGACGGTACGACGACCAGCCGTCCGGTGGTGGTGCCGTCGGCGACGCGCTGTACGGCGTCGGCAGCCGCTGCGAGCGGGACGCGTTCGCTGACGAGGGGCCTGACGGCGCCCTCGGCGGCCAGGCGGGTGAGTTCACCGTGGCAGGCGAGGACCGCGGCCGGGTCCTTGGCGGCGTACAGGCCCCAGTGCAGGCCGAGGATGGCGTAGTTCTTGACGAGGGCGTGGTTGAGGGCGGGGGCGGGGACGGTACCGCCGGCGAAGCCGACGATCACGATCCGGCCCTCGAAGGCCACGCATTTGGCGGAGGCAGTGTAGGCGTCACCGCCGACCGGGTCGTAGACCACGTCGGCTCCGCGGCCGCCGGTGAACTCCTTGACGCGGGCGACGATGTCCTCGCCCGTGCGGTCGATGACGAGGTCGCAGCCCAGCTCCTCGGCGGTGCGGGCCTTTGCCTTGCCGCCGACGACGCCGATGACGGTGGCCCCGGCGGCCTTGCCCAGCTGGACGGCGGCGCTGCCGACCCCGCCGGCCGCGGCGTGCACGAGCAGGGTCTCGCCGGCTCGTAGGCGGGCCCGGCGGTGCAGACCGAACCATCCGGTCTGGTAGCCGATGTGCAGGGCGGCCGCCTCGGCGTCGTCGAGGGTGTCGGGGGCCGGCAGCAGGGCGTGCGCGGGCGCGGTGACGTATTCGGCGAAACCGCCGTGCGGCAGGCTCGGGTTGGCGATGACGCGGCGGCCGTCCCCGGTCTCGCCACAGATCTCGACGCCGGGGGTGAAGGGCAGCGGCGGCCGGATCTGGTACTGGCCGCGCGCGAGCAGCGCGTCGGGGAAGTTGACGTTCGCCGCGAGTACCTTGAGCCGCACCTCGCCCTCGCCCGGCACCGGTTCGGGAACCTCTTCGAGGCGCATGGCCTCGCGGGGCTCGCCGGGGGTATGTACGCGCCATGCCTGCATCCGGGGCCTCCAGCCGCCGTCGAGGAACCACACTCCGAGCGCATACTAAGCGGTCGCTTGCCTGTTTGGGAACGGTTGCGCCCGCCGTATCGAGATGATCCGCACGCCTCTCCGGGCGCACTCCGCCGCTACCGGCGCACAACCGGCAGGTGTCAGGGGGACATGACACCGGAACGCGCACCTCAGGGGGGACCCCAGCGATGAGTGACGTTCGCGTCCGACGCGGCGCGGCACGGCCGCCGCCACCATGGTCACGGCAGGACTGCCACCCAGGCAGCCGACCCTGCCGGACCGGGCGCGGCTGGGGCCGGGCGCCGGTCCCGTCAGGGCGCCGGCCCGGCTCGCGGCGGGCGGGTGCCGCATGGCCGACGGGCGGGTGGGAGGGGCGGCGGTGAACTCGGGCGGCAGGCTCAAGCCGGTCGTGTGGACGTCCGCGACCGACCAGGCCCACAACCCCGGGAGTCAGCCGCGGCAGCAGGAACCCAGGCAGCGGGGATGGTGATCTGGACGCCCGCACGCTATCGATGGGCGCGTGAAGAACCTTCCGCGCGGGCTTCCCGCGCAGCCGCCCTCCGGTGCCTCCGCCCTGCCCGCCGGGACGTACGCGGGGCAGACGGTCCTCGTGACGGGCGGCGGGACGGGGCTGGGCAAGGCGATCGCCGCGGAGTTCGCGCGACTGGGCGCGGACGTGGTGGTCGCCGGGCGCCGCCCGGCGCCGCTGGAGGCGGCGTGCGCGGAGTTGGCCGCCGTCCCCGGGGCGGGCCGGGTGACGGCCGCCGTCTGTGACATCCGGGACCCCGAACGGGTCGCGGAGGTCTTCGACGCGGCCGCGGCGGCATCCGGTCGGACACCGGACGTCCTGGTCAACAACGCGGCCGCCAACTTCCCCTGTCCGGCGGAGGACCTGTCGCCGAACGCCTGGCGGGCGGTGGTGGACACCACCCTGACCGGCACCTGGTTCATGACCCGCGAGTTCGGCCGGCGCCACCTCGCGGCCGGCGCGCCCGGGTCGATCGTCAGCGTCGGGGCCTCCTACGCCTGGACCGGCGGCCCCGGCTTCGCGCACAGCGCCGCCGCGAAGGCGGGGGTGAAGAACCTGGTGGAGACCCTCGCCGTCGAGTGGGGCCCGTACGGCATCCGGATCAACGGCCTGGTGCCGGGGCTGTTCCCGCACGAGGACATGAGCGGGGACATCCGCGACGGCCTGGACCGGGCGGAGGCCGGGGGCGGCGGGGTCGGAGGCGGCGGCGGGTTGGCCGCCCGGCAGCCGGCCCTGCGCGTCGGGGAGCCGCGCGAACTGGGCTGGGCCGCCACCTTCCTGGCCTCCCCCTACGCCCGTTTCGTCACCGGGCACACCCTGGTGGTCGACGGCGCGAACTGGCAACGCCGGTCCCTGGTGAACCCGGACGTCGTGCCGGTGCGGGAGCAGATGGGGCGCGGCCCGTTCACCGGGTGAGCCGGTGAGGCGGTCGGCGGGCGGTGGGCGGCGGTGGCCGGCGGGTGGCGCCGGCGGTTCACGTTCCGGTGAAGTGCGGCGGCCGGCGGGCGGCCTTCGCTCCGTAGCCCTCGCTCGCGTCGCGCGAGGTGAGGGTGAGGGCCGCCGTCATCGCCGCCCGGTCCAGGGCCGCCGGGAGGGCCGCGTCCGCGTAGGCGTCGACGGCCCGTTTGATGCCCTGGACGGCCAGGGGTGCGTTGGCGGCGATCTCGGCGGCCACCGCGCGGGCGGTGGCGTCGAGCTCGGCCGCCGGTACGACCAGTTGGACCAGGCCCCGGCGTTCCGCGGTCGCGACGTCGATGCGGCGGCCCGTCAGGGCGAGGAACTTCGCCCAGCCCGCGCCCGCGTCGCGGGCGATGCGCAGGTCGCCGCCCGCGTCCACCGCGACCCCCAGGCCCGCCTCGGGCAGCGCGAAGACGGCGTCCTCGGCAGCCAACCGGATGTCGGCCATCAGGGCGAGCTCGAAGCCGAAGCCGAGGCAGTAGCCCTGCACCGCGGCGACCACCGGCTGGGGCAGCCCGGCGAGGACCGCGAAGCGCTCGTGCACCCAGCGGATGCCCTCGTAGTAGTTCCGGGTCCGTTCGGCGGGGCTCTCCCCCGTGATGTGGCCGCCCGGGGCCTTGACGTCGATCCCGGCGCAGAACGCCCTGCCCTCGGCCCGGAGCAGGACCACCCGTACGCGCGGGTCGAAGCGGATCCGGTCGGCCAGCAGGCCCAGCTGGCGGGTGGACTCCCAGCTCCACCCGTTGAGCCGGTCCGGGCGGCAGAGGGTGAGGACGGCGACCGCGTCCGCCACCTCCAGCCGGATCCGCTCCTCGCCGCGCGCGATGTCCGTACTGGTGGTGTCGATCACCGCTACCCCGATCACCCTAGGCCGACCTGCTGACGGTCCGTCAGCCTAGCCGGGCGCCGGTCAGCGCGGGAAGAGCTCGAACGCGACCGCCGGCCGGCCGCCGAACCGGGGCGCCACCTGCTCGGCGTTGCCGGTCAGGAAGGTGCGGACGTATTCCTCCGGATCCTGGTCGGTCAGCACCTCGATGTACGCCTTGTGCTTGAGCAGGGACTCGACGGAGCGTTCGAGGCCGGGGCCCGCATCGGCCGCGTGGGTCGGCGTGGTGGTGCCCGACACTGCGACCCAGCGCACGCCGTTCCAGGGCTCAAGGCCCTGCTCCGCAAGGAGTTCGGGGAAGATCCACCGGTTCCCGGCGTCCCCCGCGGCGTCCAGCGCGGCCCGGCCGACGGCCTTGTGGTCGGGGGTGTTCCAGACGCCGCCGCCGTCCGCGCCGCCCCAGGTGTCCCGGTGGTTGAGGGTGATGACGAGTTCGGGACGGTGGCGGCGGATGGCCGCGGCGATGTCCCTGCGCAGGCCGAGCCCGTACTCGACGACGCCGTCCCGGTAGTCGAGGAACTCGACGGTCGACACCCCGACGACCGCCGCGCTCGCCCGCTGCTCCGCCTCGCGCACCGAGGCGCATTCGGCCGGTGCGATGGTGTCGATGCCCGCCTCGCCCCGCGTGGCCAGGAGGTAGACGACCTCCCGTCCGCCGTCCGTCCAGTCGGCGATGGCGGCCGCGCAGCCGTACTCCAGGTCGTCGGGGTGGGCGACGACCGCCAGGGCGCGTTGCCAGTCGGTGGGCATGGGCTGCAAGGGGGCGGGCTGCGGGGCCTGTTGTTCGCTCATGTCCCGCACAATAAGCGAACCCCGGGCCCGGCCCCCGTCGGCTGTGTCAGATCAGGACCACCGAGCGGAGCACCTCTCCCCGCTGCATCCGCTCGAAGGCCGCCTCGACCGCGTCCAGCGCGATCGTCTCGGAGACGAAGGCGTCCAGGTCGAGCCGGCCCTGGAGGTAGAGGTCGATCAGCATCGGGAAGTCGCGTTCGGGCAGGCAGTCCCCGTACCAGGAGGACTTGAGCGCTCCGCCGCGCCCGAAGACGTCCAGGAGCGGGAGTTCGAGCTGCATCTGCGGTGTGGGGACGCCGACGAGCACCACGGTTCCGGCGAGGTCGCGGGCGTAGAAGGCCTGCCGGTACGTCTCGGGGCGGCCCACGGCCTCGATGACCACGTCCGCGCCGTTCCCGCCGGTCAGCTCCTGCACGGCCTTGACCACGTCCTCGGTGCGGCCGTTGACGGTGTGGGTGGCGCCCAGGCCCCGCGCCCACTCCAGCTTCCGGTCGTCGAGGTCGACGGCGATGATGCGGGAGGCGCCGGCCAGCCGGGCGCCCGCCACGGCCGCGCTGCCCACTCCCCCGCAGCCGATGACGGCGACCGAGTCCCCCCGGCCGACGTTGCCGGTGTTCAGGGCGGCGCCCAGGCCCGCCATCACCCCGCAGCCCAGCAGCCCGGCCGCGGCGGGCGAGGCGGCCGGGTCGACCTTGGTGCACTGCCCGGCCGCCACCAGGGTCTTCTCGGCGAAGGCGCCGATGCCCAGGGCCGGGGAGAGCGGGGTGCCGTCCTCCAGGGTCATGGGCTGCGCCGCGTTGTGCGTGGCGAAGCAGTACCACGGGCGGCCGCGCCGGCAGGCACGGCAGTCGCCGCACACCGCCCGCCAGTTGAGGACGACGAAGTCACCGGGGGCGACGGAGGTCACGTCGGGGCCGACCGATTCCACGATCCCGGCCGCCTCGTGGCCGAGGAGGAAGGGGAACTCGTCGTTGATCCCGCCCTCGCGGTAGTGCAGGTCGGTGTGGCAGACCCCGCAGGCCTGCACCTTGACCAGCGCCTCGCCGGGGCCCGGGTCCGGCACGAGGATCGTGGTCGTCTCCACCGGCGCGCCCTTGGTCCGCGCGATGACCCCTCGTACGCGATGCGTCACTTCGTACCCCGCTCTGGTCGGCTCTGTCCGGATGATCGAACGTACACGGACGGCGCCTCGTACGGGAGTTGCGTCACCCGGTGGCGCGGGATCCGGCCGGCACGGGGGCAGGGCGTTCCGGGTACGGCGGTGGTCCAGGGCGCTTGGGCGTCGCGGCG
The DNA here is from genome assembly GCF_044454045.1 of Streptomyces sp. NPDC051578. NCBI lineage: Bacteria > Bacillati > Actinomycetota > Actinomycetes > Kitasatosporales > Streptomycetaceae > Streptomyces > Streptomyces sp. NPDC051578. Next base: position 88,321 of record NZ_JBITDH010000003.1, on the reverse strand, counting down.
CAGTACCTCCTCCCGGCCGGCCCGGGGGTCCCCCGGGGATCCCCGGGCCCGGCGGAGGCCGGGGCGGGGACGAAGAGGGTGATCGGTTCTCAGCGGTCGGCGCTGATGACGCGCGATCGGGGGCTCGGCATGCCGGAATAGGTCCCTGATGGGCGATTCGCGCATAACGGCCGTGTCGTCCGAATCCGGCACCCGGAGGGGGGAGTTGCCCCGGTTTGACGAAGGTCCCGTCCGCTCGTGATGTGAGTCACTCGGGGCGCGCCAACATCAATTTCGAGAAAGGCCCGATTCCCTTTCCCCGGAAAGAAAGTTGGCTTTCCGGGGAACGCATTCCCAAGGTCATTTACCCGGCATCGCGCGACAAGTCGATCACCCGGCGGAATTCACGCCTTGTTCCGGTCGCCCGGATTCGCCTACGGTCACCCTCGTTCCCAGTGGCCACCCCCCGAAACCGGTCGCCACCAGGGCTCTCCCGTACCCCCACGTGAGGAATTGCGCCATGCGCCCAAAGGGTAAGCACCGACGGCCGAAGCAGCACCCGATCGCCCGCAAGCTGGCCGTGGCCGGCACGGGCGGAGCGGCCCTCGCCCTCCCGCTGGTCAGTGCGACCACGGCCGGCGCGACGGAGACCACCGCCGCTCCCACCACGTACTCCGTGGTCGCCGGTGACACCCTTTCGCAGATCGCGGCCTCGCACTCCGTCGCAGGCGGCTGGCAGCAGCTCTACGAGGCGAACAAGAGCGTCGTCGGCGCCAATCCCTCGATCATCCGGCCCGGCATCAAGCTGACCCTCCGCACGGCGCCCAAGACGGCCGCCAAGACGGCGACGGCGGTCCAGGCCGTGGCGCGGCCCGCCACCTCCTACGCCAACAATCTCGACGGCTGGATACGCCAGTCGCTGGACATCATGGCCCAGCACGGCATTCCCGGCAGCTACAACGGAATTCTGCGCAATGTGATGCGCGAATCCTCCGGCAATCCCCTCGCGATCAACAACTGGGACTCCAACGCCGCGGCCGGCATCCCGTCCAAGGGGCTGCTCCAGGTCATCGACCCGACCTTCCGCACCTATCACGTGCCGGGAACCTCGCTGGACTCCTACGACCCGGTCGCAAACATCACCGCCGCCTGCAATTACGCGGCAGCCCGCTACGGTTCGATCGACAACGTCAACGGCCCGTACTGACGAGGCCCTTCCCCGCCCGGGTACCCGATGTACGGGTACCCGGGCGGTCTGCGTCAGCAGCGGCGGCGGTCCTGCGTGAGCACGCCCTGCGCGGTGGCGACCGTACGGTCGTAGCAGCCGGCTCCGGACCCGGACAGCCGGTAGTGCACCATCGTGGTGCCCACGGCGTGCCGCTGCTCGCGCGGGACGTTGGCGGTGTAACTCGCGTCTCCGGCGTACGTGTCCTCCAGGTGCGACCATCCGACCTGGCGGCCGCCGCGCAGGGTGGCGGTGTCGGCGCGGTCGCCGAGGGAGAGGACGGTGCGCAGCCGGTCCCCCGCGCCCAGGGTGGTCTCGCCGTCCATCGTGTACGTGCGCCGGGTCGTCGTGGCGGACTCCCCGTGGGACACGGTCTCCTCGTCGGTCCACTGCGCGGACAGCGCGTCGAGGTTCTCGCCCTCGGTCCAGCGGTGCACCGAGGTGTTGCGCACCGTCCGGGCGACCGTGGTCGTGACCCGGCCGTGGGAGGTGTCGAGGCGCCCGGCGACGGTCAGCGAGTGGCCCGCCTCGGTGTCGAGCCGGTGCTCGGTCCCGGGCGTCCAGTGGACGGAGTTGGCCGGATCGCTCTCCTCGTGCCGGGTGAGGGCGCCGGTGACCACCGCACGGCCCCGGTCCTGCCACAGCAGCAGGTTCGCCGGGGTGCTCCAGCCGCTCTGCCCGGCCGGGACACCGGCCACGGACACCTCGATGCGGTGCGGGCGGCCGTCGTTGAGGAGCGCCGCGTAGGGAGTGAGGTCGTAGCGCAGGGGCTGGACGTCGAAGGCGTGGGGGCCGGGGGTGACGTACCAGAGGAACGGGTTGGACCAGCCGCCGGTCCAGACGGTGGGGAACGGTGCGGCGAGGCCGGCCAGTTGGCCGTCGACCAGTACGCGGACCTCGCGGTAGGGGCCGTCGGCCGCCTTGCAGGAGTACGGGGCGGCGTCGGGCGTGGTGAGGTACCAGAACTCCTCGCACCCGCCGCCCGAACCGGTGGCGTACACCTCGGCGAGGAGCCGTTCGGTGTTGCGCGGGATGGTCACGGGCGGGGTGGTGAGCGGGATGACCCGGTCGGGGGTGGCGGCCGCCCGGGTGCGGCCTTCGGCGGCATAGAAGGTGAGGGTGGCCTTGACGTCGATGACACCGGTGTACGTGTCGTCGACGACGTTGCCGATCAGCATCTCCACGGGCTGCGGGCGACTGAGGGTGTCCCGGTAGTGGGTGACGTCCTTCTCGACGGACCAGGTGATGCCCTCGGGCGAGGGTTCCGGGGTGGAGGTGCTCAGGATCTCGACTCCGCCGACGCTGAGGTTGCCTAGGCGGTCGTATTGGCGGCCCTTGACCTTGCCGTCGAGGCGGAGCACCACTTCGGCCCAGTCGCCCCGACCGCAGCCGGTGGGGGGTGCGTAACTGCCCCGGTACGGGGTGAAGTCGCGGAACTGGGCCTCGGCCAGGGTCACTTGGCAGGACCTGGTCCCGGGCCGGGTCACGGGCGGGGCGGCGGTGAGGGGGTCGTGCCAGTCGGTGCCGAACTCGGCGGGCGGGTCTGCCCCGGGCCGGCCGTCGCCGGGGGCCGTGGTGGATGTGGTGGCGGCGCCCGCCGTGGCCGCGCTCGCGGGTCCCGCGGCGGCCAGGGTGCCCGCGGCGAGCGCGAGCGCGCCCAGCAGGCCCATGATCCTGTGTCGTCTCATGGGCCCGCAGTGAAACCCGGCCGGGCCCGCGGACGCCAGGGCGCGCGGTGCGGCACTGGCCGGATGTCGTCCCCCGGCTGGAGGGGCCGCGGGCGGACGCCCCGGGCGGATCAGGCGTGGGCGCCGCGGCGGGTCGGGCGGCGGGCGCGGGCGCCGCGGGCGGCGGGCGCGGGCGCCGCGGGCGGCGGGCGAACCGGTGGATCAGGCGGCGGGCGAACCGGCCGGGAGGACCGCCACCCCGTCGTCGTCGGCGTAGACGGTGTCTCCGGGACGGAAGGTGACCTCGCCGATGGTGACGGGCTCGTCGACGGCGCCCGCGCCCGTCTTGCCGCTCTTGCGCGGAATCGTACCCAGGGCCTTGATGCCGAGGTCGAGGCGGCCGAGGGCCTCGCTGTCCCGGACCGAGCCGTTGATGATCAGTCCGGCCCAGCCGTTGCGGTACGCCGCGCCGGCGATGAGGTCGCCCACGAGCGCGGTACGCGGGGAGCCGCCGCCGTCGACCACGAGCACGGCGCCTTCGCCCGGCGTGTTGACGAGCTCCCGCAGCAGGGCGTTGTCCTCGTGGCAGGAGAGGGTGCGCACCGGTCCGGCGAACACCGCGCGGCCGCCGATCCGGCGGAAGGCGGTGGTGCACAGTCCGAGGGCCTCTCCGTACTGGTCGTACAGGTCGGCGGTCGGTATCGGCATGACGGTCATCTGGCTCCGGCTCCTTCGCTGGGTACGTCGCGCGGTGACCAGCGTAGGCACCGGCCCGGCCGCGGTCAGCGGCGGGAGTTGCCGAACAGGAGGCGGTAGCCGATCAGCAGGACGAGCGAGCCGGCGATGGCGGAACCCCAGGTGGCGGCGTCGAAGAAGTGGTTCTCGATCGACTTGTCGAGGAACTTGGCGGAGAGCCATCCGCCGATGAAGGCACCGGCGATGCCGATCAGGGTGGTCCCGATGAGACCGCCCGGGTCCCGGCCGGGCAGCAGCAGCTTGGCTATGCCGCCGGCCAGCAGCCCCAGGATGATCCAGCCGATGATGCCCATGCCCGCTCACTCCGCTTCGTTCGTGCACGCTCTCTCGCGCGTTCAGGGAGGAGGACGCGAAGCGGGCGCGATCGGTTCTCTCGCGCCCCCATACCGCTCGTACCGCTCGTACCGCTCGTACCGCTCGTACCGCTCATGCCGCGACCCGGCCGGCCGGTGCGGCGGCGGCGGTCGCGGGCACCGGGTCGGCCACCCGGTCGCCGGAGCTCGTCCGGGTCAGCAGCAGCACCCCGCGCGCCGCGGCCAGCGCGCCCGCGGTGGCCAGCAGGACGCCCAGCGCGCCGCCCTGGAGCCGTTCGCCGAGCAGGACCATGCCGATGGCGGCGGCCGCGAGGGGGTTGGACAGGTTGACCACGGCGAGCGGGGCGCCGAGCCCGCCCCGGTAGGCCCGCTGTGACAGGAGCATGCCGCCGACGGCGAAGACCACGACGAGCAGCGCCACCGTGACCACCCGCAGGCTCAGCAGGGACCCTCCCCGGCCGCCCGCCACCGCCACGGTCTGGGTCAGTGCGGAGGCGGCGGCGGAGGCCAGCCCCGAGGCCGTGGCGTGCCGCAGCCCGGAACGGACGTCGCCCCGGGTCAGCAGGGTGATCACGGCGGCGGTCGCGCCGGACACGGCGAGGGCCTCGGCCAGGGTGAGGGTGTCGTCGGGGGCGGGTCCGGACGCCGGCAGGAGCAGCAGACCGAGCCCCGCGACGGTGGCCAGGGTGCCCCGCCACTCGGTGGCCGCGACCCTGCGGCCGGCCCCGCGCGCCCCGAGGGGGACGGCCGCGACGAGGGTGAGGGCGCCCAGCGGCTGGACCAGGGTGAGCGGCCCGTAGCGCAGGGCGGCCGCGTGCAGCAGCGCGGCCGCGGCGTTCAGCCCGGCCGACCACCACCAGGCGCCGTTGCCGAGCAGTGCGGCGGCGCTGCGGGCGACGGCGCGGCGGGCGAGGCGTTCCTGTGCGACGGCGGCGGCCGCGTAGGCCACGGCGGAGGCGAGGCAGAGCGCGACCGCGAGGGCGGTGGCGTTCATCGCCGGCTCCCGGCGCCCGCGGGTACGGACCCGGCCCGGCCCCGGCGCGGTCCGGGCACGGCCGCCCGGGCAGCGGACACCCCGTCGGGGACGGCGGCCCCGGAGACGGCCGCGGGCGACGCCGCCTCGGAGTACCCGGCCTCGGAGGAAACCACCTCTGAGACCTCCGAGGACACCGCCTCGGGCAGCACCGCGCCACGGGACGCACCGGCCGGGGACCCGGCGGCGATCCGGGAGCCACCCGCGACCGGCCGCGGGACGAGGAGCAGCGCGGCCCCGAGCAGGGCAGCGGCGACGATCGCGTCGAGCCAGTAGTGGTTGGCCGTCCCGACCACCACGAGCAGCGTCACCAGCGGGTGCAGCAGCCACAGGTACCGCCACCGGGACCGGGTGGCCGCGATCATGCCGAGGGCCAGCATCAGCGCCCACCCGAAGTGCAGGGAGGGCATGGCGGCGAACTGGTTGGCCAGGGTGTCGGTGGCCGGCGCGGCCCGGTAGACGGTGGGCCCGTAGACCTGCGCGGTGTCGACCAGTCCGGCGGCGTGGAGCATCCGCGGCGGGGCCAGCGGGAACGCCAGGTGGAGGGCGAGGGCGGCTCCGGTGAGGACCGCGAGCACCCGGCGGGTCCACAGGTAGTGGCCGGGGCGGCGGACGTAGAGCCAGATGAGGAACAGGGCGGTCGCGGGGAAGTGAACGCCCGCGTAGTAACTGTTCGCCGTTCGTATGAGGGTGTCGCCGTGCAGCAGCAGCCCCTGTATCGCGCCCTCGCCGGGCAGGTGCAGCGCGCGTTCGGCGTCCCAGATCCGCGCGGCGTTGCGGAAGGCCTCGTCGGTGCGGCCGGTCGAGAGCATCCGGCCGGCCTTGTAGACGGTGAAGAGTCCCGCGACGAGCAGCAGCTCGCGCAGGAGCCGGCGCCGCTCCCGCCCGCGTCCGGGTGGACCGGTGGGGGGCTCCGCGGGGGTGGTCTCGGTGGTCATCCCACGGTCTCGCTTCCTCTGCTCGGCGGGCGGCCGGGCGGAGCTCGTCCGGTCGGGCCGTCACACATCGACACGCCAGTGTATCGATACATTGGCGTATCGATACGCCGGTGTACCGATACGCTGGCGTAGCCGTACACTCGACCTACGGACCACGCCGCCGAGGAGGGCCGCACCCATGACGCAGACAGCGCCGGCCTCCGCGCGCCGCTCCAAGATCAGCCCGGAGCGGGTGCAGGAGTTCTACGACGCCGTCCTGGAGCAGCTGCGCGAGAACGGCTACGAGGCCCTGACGATGGAGGGCGTCGCCGCCCGGGCCTGTTGCGGCAAGTCCACGCTCTACCGGCAGTGGAAGACCAAGCCCCGGCTGGTGGCCGCCGCCCTGCGGGCCAACCGGCAGGGCACCCTCGCCGCCGTCGACACCGGCACCCTCGCGGGTGACCTGCGCGAGGCGGCCCGGATCGCGGCCGGCACCTCGGGCCGCGACACGCGGCTCACCCAGGCCCTCGGGCACGCGGTCCTCAGCGACGAGGAGCTCCAGGCGGCGCTGCGCGAGGCGCTGGTCGAGCCCGAGCTGGCCGCGTTCGACGCGATGGTGGCGCGGGCGGTGACGCGCGGCGAGATCACCGCGGACCATCCGGCGCTGGAGTTCCTGCCCGCCCAGCTGATGGGCGTCCTGCGGATCAGGCCGGTGCTGGAGGGCCGCTACGCCGACGCCGACTACCTCGTGCGCTTCGTGGACGCGGCCCTGCTCCCCTCGCTCGGCATCACCCCGGGCACCACCCCCTAGACCGGTGGGCCACCGTCCCCGATGACCGGACGGAGACCTGCCCGCGCTGCCTCGTGGGGACGGCGGCAGCGCGCCACCCGGACCGGGCGGCGGTCACTCGCACGGCGAGTGGCCGCCGCCCGATCTGTGCGGAGCGGCGCCCGCCTCACGGCCGGGGCGCCGCCATCAGCCGCGTGTACTGCTCGGGGTCCGCGTCGAAGCCGCGCGGGCGGGCGTCCAGGGACCAGCCGCCCGAGGGGTCCCGCAGGAACTCGGCGACGGTCGCGGCGCTGAACCCGCCGACGTCCGCGAAGTCGGAGCGGGCCAGTTCGGTGTAGCCCTCGCGGATGCGCAGTCCCGTACCGGCCACGGTGGCGAAGGTCTTCGTACGGGCGCCTTCGGGCCCGGGGTCCTGGATCACCACCCCCACGACCACCCGGCCGAGCCCCTCGGCCAGCCGGTTCAGTTCGAGGGTCATCACCTCGTCGAAGCCGAGCCCCTGCCCGGTTTCACTGTCCCGGTCGAGCGTGATCGTGCCGTCGGGTGCGCGGCTGCCGAAGTGCACGAGGTAGACGGGGTCCCCGTAGAGGGCCGCCGAGTCGTACACGGCGGCCAGTATGTCCAGGTCGTGCGCGGGCGTGCCGGCCGGGCTGGGATCCCAGCGCAGCGCTATCTCCACCTTGGCCAGGCTCTTGCGTACTCCGCTCACCGAACTCCCCCTCCGCTCACCGGTCATGGCCCGGCCATGCTGTCACGTACCGGTGATCACGGCGGAGCGAACGTCGTTACCGCCTCGATCCGCGCCGAACCCCTCGCGCCCGATTACAAGGCATTCACCCCGAACACATGCGACCCGTCATGGAATGACCGCAATGCCCATCTGACGTCACGTGCCGAGGAGTTGCGGGACGACAGGATCTGCGGCCGAGCCGGATCGTTATCCTCAAATTTCCCTCAGATGTAGTGACGGTGTGCCCGTCACCTTCCTAGCTTCCTCATACACGCGCCTTGCGGACCGTGTGGTTCCGCACGTGCTCCGCACTGCGTGCCGCCCCGTACTCCGTGCCGTACCCGGCACCGGTACGTCCCCGCTCCCGCGTGATCCGCGATCCCAGGAAAGAGTGCAGCATGAAGGTTCCCAAGGCCGGTGCGGTCGTCGCAGTGATCGCCCTCGCCGCCACCGCCACGGGCTGTGCCGGTGACAGCGCCAAGGAGCCGCTGGCGATCGGCATCAAGTTCGACCAGCCCGGGATCGGGATGCGCGAGGCCGACGGCACGTACACCGGGTTCGACGTCGACGTGGCCACCTACATCGCGAAGGAGCTCGGCTACAAGCCGAACGAGATCGAGTTCAAGCAGGTGTACAGCTCCGACCGGGAGCTGCTGATCCAGTACAACGAGGTCAAGTTCGTCGCCGCCAGCTACTCGATCAGCGACAAGCGCAAGGAGAAGGTCGACTTCGCCGGCCCCTACTTCGTCGCGCACCAGGACCTGCTCGTGCGCTCCACCGACACGTCGATCACCAAGGCCGAGGACCTCAACTCCAAGCGGCTGTGCTCGGTGACCGGTTCCACCTCGGCCGAGAACGTCCGCAAGACGCTGGCCCCCAAGGCCAGTGTCCTGGAGCTCGGCAGCTACTCGGACTGCCTGGTCGCCCTCCAGGACAACCAGGCCGACGCGATGACGACCGACAACTCGATCCTGGCCGGCTACGCGGCCCAGAAGGGCAACGAGGGCAAGTTCAGGCTGCTCGGCCTGAACCTGAGCAACGAGAACTACGGCATCGGCCTCAAGAAGGGCGACGCCGACCTCCAGCGGAAGATCAACGCCGCGCTGACGAAGATGGTCTCGGACGGTTCCTGGGACGCCGCGGTCAAGAAGAACTTCGGCCCGGCCAACTACAAGTACGAGCCCGCGCCGCAGGTGACCTCGGGCAGCTGACGCATGGTCCGGCCCCGGCGCCCACCAGGGCCGGACCCCCTCCCGACACCTGGCCTTCATCTGTTCGATACATGACAATGTGAGCCTCGATCTGCCACCTGACACCCCGCCAACCGCCCGGCGGGGACGGTGCGTGTGGAGAGGTACCCCCACGTCATGAGATTCTCCCGCCTCGCCCCCTGGGCCGCCGGTGTCACCGCCGCCGCCCTGGCACTCATACCGGCCACCGCCTCGGCCGGACAGCAGCGGACGGCGGCGATTCCCCACGCCGCAGCAGCCGCCACCACCGCCGACTACTACGCGGCGGCCCAGGGCAAGACCGGCGCGGCGCTGAAGAGCGCGCTGCACGGGATCATCAAGAACCAGTCCACGGTCACCTACGACGGCGTGTGGAACGCCCTCAAGGTCACCGACCAGGACCCGGCCAACCCGAACAACGTCATCCTGGTCTACTCGGGCCGCTCCCAGCCGAAGAACACCAACGGCGGCAACCCCAACGACTGGAACCGCGAACACGTCTGGGCGAAGAGCCACGGCGACTTCGGGACGGCGACCGGCCCCGGCACCGACCTGCACCACCTGCGGCCGGAGGACGTCACCGTCAACAGCACGCGCGGCAACAAGGACTTCGACATGGGCGGCAGCCCGGTCGCCGAGGCCCCCGGCAGCTACACCGACTCCGACTCCTTCGAGCCGCGCGACGCGGTCAAGGGCGACGTGGCGCGGATGCTGCTCTACATGGCCGTCCGCTACGACGGCGGGGACGGCTTCCCGGACCTGGAACCGAACGACAAGGTCGACAACGGTTCGGCGCCCGCGATCGGACGGATCAGCGTGCTCAAGCAGTGGAACCAGATGGATCCGCCGGACGCCTTCGAGCAGCGCCGCAACCAGGTCATCTTCGACACCTACCAGCACAACCGGAACCCGTTCATCGACCACCCGGAGTGGGTCAACTCCATCTGGTGACGCGCGGAGCCCACCATGACGTCCTCCACGGGATTGGCCCGCCCCAGACCGGGTATTCGCAGGTCAGAGGCTGCGGCCCGCGCCCGGCGGGCAGCCCGTGGAGGTACGTCGTCATGGACGGAGCCGGACTCTCCGACCGCGAGAGGCGAGCCCTCTCGGCGATCGAAGCCCAACTCAAGGGTGACCGCTCCCTGGACCGCCGCCTGCGGTCCGGACACCGCCGGCATCACGCCGTGGCGGCCTGTCTGCTCGGGGGGCTGACCGTCGCCCTGCTGGTCGCCGCCTCGGTGACCGTGTCGCAGCCGCTGATCTGGGCCTTCGCCGCCACGTGGATCGTGACCGTGGTCACGGCCCTGCCGCTCCTGGGCCAGTGGATCAGGCGGCGCTGGCAGCAACGGGACCGCACCCTCGGCCGCGAAGCCCGCGAGGCCCCCTGAACGAACGTGGACGCACGTGGATGCATGAGATCTACGTGCATCCACGAGACCCCGGCCACAAGGCCGCAACGGCCTTCCCTGCTACGGCAGCTCGGCTAAGACAGCCCGGCTACGGCAGCTCGGCTAAGGCAGCCCGGCTAAGACAGCCCGGCTACGACAACTTGCCCGCGAGGGTCTGGAAGGCGGTCCAGGACAGCTGCGGGGGCCGGGGGTCCCAGACCTTCTGGGACAGGGCCGCCAGCGGCATCCGTATCCCGTCGGCCACCTGCGCCTGGGTCTGGGCGCCGGACAGGTCGCACCAGACGGCGAGCCGGGCTCCGAGCACCTGCGGACCGTACCGCGCGGGCACCGCCGCGGTGCCGCGCAGTACGAGCGGGGTCCACTGCTCGTAGATGCGGCGGCCGGTCGGGTACGTGAACTGGTTCGGCTGGCCGAGCACGTAGTACAGGTACTCGTCGTTGAGGTTGACCACCTTGCGCCCGGCCTGCAGGTAGGCCAGCGGCGGCCGGGCGCCGTTCTCCTTGCCCGTCCAGTACTCGGCTTGGAGGTCCGGGGCGGCCGCGACCACTCCCCCGGCGAAGAAGCCGTCGTTCCACGCCTTGAGCGCCTTGCCCGAGGGACGGACGACGGCGGCCCGGTCGTTGAGCCAGCCCGTCGCCAGGTCCTGCACGCGGGCACCGGGGCCGTAGCGCTGCCGCGCCGCGGCGGCGAGCTGCGGGAAGGAGGCCTGCGGGTCGCGGACGACCAGTGCCTGGTACTCGTCGGCGCCCAGGTGCCAGGCACCGCCGGGGAACAGCGGCAGGTACTCGCGCAGCAGTTCGTCCACCAGCTTCGCCGACGCCGGGTTCGATATGTCGACGGCGCCCTTGACGGCCCGTCCCTGGACGTCGCGCAGCTGGAGTGAGGGGTGGGTGCGCAGCACCGCTCCGAGGTGGCCGGGCGAGTCGATCTCCGGGACCACGGTGATGTGCCGGCTCGCGGCCAGGGCCGTGATGCGGCGTACGTCGGCCTTGGTCAGGTGGGGGTCGGAGACGATCTCGGGGTGGGTGTCGGACTGGATCCGGAAGGCCTGGTCGTCGGAGAAGTGCAGGCCGAGCTGGTTGAGCTTGAGGTCCCCCATCTCGCGGAGCCTGGCCTCGATCCAGTCCGGGGTGAAGTTCTTGCGGGCTATGTCCAGGTTGAGGCCGCGCTGGGGCCGGTCGGGGGCGTCACGGACGGTGCCTTCGGGCGCCGAACCGGCGGTGCGTATCTCCTGCTTGAGGGTCCGCGTCCCGTAGAACACCCCCGCCTCGTCGGGGCCGCTGATCTTGACCCGGCCGCCCTGGACGGTGAGGGTGTACGACTCCGGCTTCCCGGACCGGCCGGCGTCCAGGGCGAGTTGCACGTCACCGGGGCGCGGGGCGGCGGACTCCGCGAAGCCGAGGCCGAGTTCACCGGCGAGGAGCCGGGCTTCGTCGGAGAGGGCCGAGCGGTCGGCGGGCGCGATGACCACGCGGGCACCGGAGGCGGGCTTCCAGCCGGGTCCGTGGGCCGGGACGTGCTCCCGTACGGCGGGGATGACGCGCGGGGCGGCGGACAGCGGGTAGGACGGGCTGGGCGTCGGAGGCGAGGAGGTGGGCGCCGCCGTGGCCGCCCCGGAACCGGTGGTGGCGGGTGGCGAAGGGGCGGCGCCGGCTTCGCCCCGGCCGCCGCCGGCGCATCCGGGAACGGCGAGGGTGACCAGCGCGGCGACCGTGGCCGTCGCGATGGCGTGGGCCCTCCTGTACTGCCTGTTCTCTCGCATCATGCACCGTTTTCCCCGTACCAACGTGGCACGGGGAACGGTGCGGCGCGACCGGGAGGGGCGCGCTCAGATCAGCGCGGCGAGTGCGGCGGCCGCGACGTCGTGGTCCTGGGCGGGGGCGCCGCCGCCGACGCCGATGGCCCCTACGAGGCGGCCCCCGCGGTGGACGGGCAGGCCGCCTGCGATGAACAGCAGCGGCCGGTCCAGGGCGGTGGGCAGGGTGTGGAAGGGGCCGCCGGGCAGGACGGCGTCGGTGAGGTCGGCGGTCGGCGCGTTCAGCTGGAGTGCGGTGAAGGCCTTGCGGGTGCTGGTCTCGCCGGAGATCAGGACGGCCCGGTCGTCGCGGCGGAAGGCCAGCGGGTGGCCGCCCGCGTCCAGGACGGTGACGCTGACCGCGATCCCGGCGGCTTCGGCGGCCTCGCGGGCGGCGCCGAGGAGGACCTCGGCGTCCCCGGTGGTCAGGGGGGCGACTGCGGTGGTGGCGGACATGGCGGGGCTCCTGGTGGATCGGGTGGGGGTGGGGCGGATGGGGATCGGGCGGATGGGGATCGGATCAGTGGTGAGCCGGGACGGCGGCGCTTTCGGGAGCGGCGCCCGTCACGACGCGGCTCGTGGCCGCGCGTGCGCCCGTACGCCGCTCCAGCGCGCCCGAGACGAGGGCGAGGACGAGCGCGGAGGCGGCCAGCGCGGCGCCGACCCAGTTCGGGGCGGTCCAGCCGAGTCCGGCGGCGATGACCAGCCCCCCGAGCCAGGCGGCGAGCGCGTTGCCGAGGTTGAAGGCGCCGATGTTGACGGCGGAGGCGAGCGTGGGGGCGCCCGCGGCCTGGTCGAGGACCCGCTTCTGGAGCGGCGGCACGGTCGCGAAGCCGAGGGCGCCGATGAGGACGACGGTGACGGCGGCGGCCGCCTTGTCGTGCGCGGTGAGGGTGAACAGCGACAGGGCGACGGCCAGCGCCCCGAGCGAGACGTACAGCATCGGCATCAGCGCGCGGTCGGCGAACCGGCCGCCGATGAGGTTGCCGGCGACCATTCCGAGGCCGAAGAGCACCAGCAGCCAGGTGACGGAGGTGTCGGCGAAGCCGGCGACCTCGGTCATCATCGGGGTGATGTAGGTGATGGCGGCGAACACCCCGCCGAACCCGAGCACGGTCATCGCCATGGCGAGCAGGACCTGGACGTTGCGGAACGCGGCGATCTCGTGACGGATGCGGACGCCTTCGGGCCGGGGCAGTTCGGGGACCAGCTTGGCGATGCCGAGCAGGCCGAGCACGCCGAGCGCGGCCACGATCATGAAGGTGACGCGCCAGCCGAGGGTCTGCCCGACGAGGGTGCCGAGGGGGACGCCGACCACGTTGGCCACGGTCAGGCCGGTGAACATCATGGCGATGGCGCCGGCCTTCTTCTCCGGGGCGACGAGTCCGGCCGCGACGACCGAGCCGATGCCGAAGAAGGCGCCGTGGGCGAGGGAGGCGACGACGCGTCCGGCGAGCATGACGCCGAAGGCGGGGGCGAGCGCCGAGAGGACGTTGCCCGCGATGAAGAGGCCCATGAGCAGCATCAGCATCCGCTTGCGGGGGACGCGGGTGCCGAGGACGGTCATGAGGGGGGCGCCGAGGACGACACCGAGGGCGTAGCCCGTGACGAGGAAGCCGGCCGTCGGGATGGTGACGCCGTAGTCGGTGGCGACCTCGGGGAGGAGGCCCATGATCACGAATTCGGTCGTGCCGATCCCGAAGGCGCCTATGGCGAGGGCGAGGAGTGCGAGAGGCATGAGGGGGTGCTGCCCTTCCGGGGAGGGGGTGGTGCGGTGGCGGCTGCGGCCGCGGCCGCCGGCGAGGTGCATAATTGCCCACGCCGCTTACATGCGTCCACATTAATTGCAGACGCTGGTTAATTGCAAGCGCGGGCTATTGCATGCGTCGCATATCCTGGTGGTGTACCCAGCGGAACGCACCCAAGGAGAGGCCCATGACGGCCACCGACAGCGCACTCACCGCCCTTTCCCAGGGCTGGTGCGCCCTCTCCCTCCTGCACGGCCGCATCGAGGCCCACATCGAGCGGGCCCTCCAGGCCGCCCACGGGCTGAGCGTGCGCGAGTACTCGCTGCTGGACGTGCTCAGCCGCCAGCACGACGGGCCGGGCGGCCACCTGCGGATGCACCAGGTCGCCGACTCGGTGGTGCTCAGCCAGAGCGCGACGACCCGGCTCGTCAGCAGGCTGGAGGAGCGCGGACTGCTGAACCGCTACATCTGCGACACCGACCGGCGGGGCATCTACACCGACGTCAGCGCGGCGGGCCTGAGCCTGCTCGCCGAGGCCCGGCCGACGAACGACGCCGCCCTGCGCGAGGCGCTCGACGCGGCGGCGGGGGTCCCCGAACTCGCCCCGCTGGTGGCGGCCGTGCAGAACACCCGCACGGCCACCGCCGGCTGAACCCCGAGGCTACGGCTTCCCGCTGCCGCCCCGCGAGGGCTCGCCGGAGCCCATGGGCGTCGGCGACACCGACGCCGGGCGGGTGGACGGCGGAGCGGGCCGCGACGGCGATGCCGAAGGCGCGCCCGTGCCGGGTGCGGTCGGTGTCGTGTGCGGGGGCGGGGGCGGCAGCCTGGTCGCGGACGGCGAGGGCACGGGCGATGGCTCCTCGCTCGGCCCGGGGGAAGACACCGTCGGGCTCGGCGTCGGCGAAGGGATCTCGGCGGGCGCCGCGGGCGGCACCGGCCTGACCGGCCCGTGCTCGGGCCCCAGTACCAGGTACCCGGTCACCGCGGCCGCTGCGCCGGCCAGCCCGGCGGCCGACCAGGTCAGGCGCCGCAGCCACACCGCGGCCACCGGCCGGCGCTCGGACGGGCCCGGCGGATCGGCGGGCCGCAGGTCCCGGACGGTGACCGTGTCCGCCCGCGCCCCCAGGGCCTCGCGCAGCCGGTGTTCGACCGGGCGTTCGCCGTCGTGCGTCATACCCGTCCCTCCAGAATCCGTTCCAGCGCGTCCAGGGCGCGGCTCGCGTTCGACTTCACCGCGCCGCGGCTGATCCCGAGGGTGTCGGCTATCTCCGCCTCGCTGAGCTCCGCCCAGTACCGCAGCACCAGCACCTGGCGGCGGCGCGGAGTCAGCCGGCCCAGGGCGGCCAGTACCTCGCGGTGCGCCTCGCCGAGCACGACGGATGCCTCGGCCGAGGGCACGTCCGCCGTGACGGGCGGGATCCAGGCGCGGGCCGTCCGCCTGCGGCGCAGCACCGAGCGCGAGGTGTTGACCACCGCGGTACGCAGGTAGCCCAGCGCGTTGTCCACGCCCTCGATCTGCTCGCCGTGCCGCCGGTACAGGGCGGTGAAGGCGTCCTGGACCACGTCCTCGGCCGTGGCCAGGTCGTCCACGAGCAGCACCGCCAGGCGGACCATGCCCAGCCGGTGCGCGTGGTAGAGGTCGGTGACGGTGGGCGGGGCCGGTGTGCCCGCGGGCCCCGTGCGCTCGTACGGGAACCGGTGCGCGGGGGCGGCCGGAGCGGGGACGTCGCGGCGCAGCAGGAACGACCACAGGCCCCTGCGCGCCCGGCCGGAGCCGGGCGCGAAGGGGCTCGTCGCCGGGGCGAGGTGCAGCACGGGGGTCCTCAGTTGCCGGCGCGGCGCCGCACCGTGTACAGGGCGCCGGCTCCGACGGCTATGAGCCCGGCGGCCCCGGCCCCGAGGGCCATGGTGGTCGAGGAGGAACCCGTGTGCGCGAGCTCGGAGCCGGCCGGCGCCCCGGAGGGCCCCGCCGACGGCGCGGCGCTCGGGGTGCCGCTGCCCGGCGCGACCGTCGGGGTGGCGGATCCGGCCGGGGCCGCGCTGGGGGTGGCGGTGCCGCCCGGCACCGTGGGAACCGCACTGGAGGGCGCGCTCGGGGACGCGCTGGGGGTGGCGGTGCCCATCGGCGGGTGGCTGGGCGCGGGCGTCGGCGCGGCGCTGGTGACGACGGGCGCCGGTGCGGCGGACGGCGTTCCCGCTGCGGCGAGGGCCGGGCCGCCGAGTGCGACGGCCACCCCGGCGGCGGCAGCGGTGACGAGCGCTGCCCGGCCGGCGGAGGTGGTGGCGCGCTTGAGGTTCATCACGGTGGTTCTCCCACGGTCGTGCGGTCGGGACGAGGACGCGGAACTACGCCCTACACCCCGCACGACGCGCGACTGTCCGCGAGGTTGCCGCCGTTCCGGAAAAAGTTTCACGCGACCGGAAGCGGGATCCGGCGGACCACTTCGAGGCTGAGGTTGCCATAGCCGGTGAAGAAGGGGGACGCCGCGAGTTCCGTGGCGCCGCCCGGGTCGGTGGCGAGGACCCGCGGCCGGCGGGCCGTGCGGTCCAGCTCCGGGGCGTGCCGGCGGCCGAGCCTGACGGTGCGCGTGACACCGTCGGCCCGTACGTTCAAGAAGCAGTCCCAGGTACCGGGCGCGATCGGGGCGCCCCCGGCGAGCGTGGCCAGGTCGAGCTCGGCGAGGAAACCCGCCATGGTCAGCTCGGGATCGCCCGCGGCGAGTTCCGGCGCGGGGCGGGCGAGCAGCGGGGCGGTGTGCTCGGCGCCCGTCTCCCGGGCGCGCAGCACGATCTCGCTCTCCAGCCGGTCGGTTGCGAGGGTGGGGATGTAGGCGTGCCCGGTGAGCCGCAGCACGGGCCCCTTCCAGCTCATCGAGTCCAGGTGGTGGCGTGCCTTGAGCCGGTCGGTCACGTCGTACAGGACGTCCGGGAGGCCCGCCGCCGGATCCCGGAAGAGCGGGTAGCAGCGGTACACCCGGCCGTTCTCGACCGTGTCGCGCGGCGCCGGCCCCTTCGCGGGGTCGTACTCGACCAGCTGCTCGAAGGCGGGCAGCGGGCCGCAGGCGAAGGCGTACAGCCGGATCCAGTCGATGGGGGCCAGCTCGCCGCCCATGTCGGGCGTCCAGTACGTCTCCACCAGCGCCCGCGCCCGCCGGTAGACCTCCGCGGTGAAGCCGGGGTCGCGGTGGCGCGCCACGACGGCCGGGCGCAGGGCGGTGCTCAGCAGGCTGCGGAAGTGCCGTCCCAGCATCCGGCGCCGGCCCACGGGGTCCTGCACCCGTGCCGAGACCAGGGCCATGACGCGCTCGATGTGCGTGACGGTCTCGTGTGCGGTCCGCTCGCGGGAGGTGAGGTTCTGCCCGTCGTCGCGGCGGCGCAGGTAGTAGCAGTCGTAGTCGCCGACCACCGAGATCCTGCCCGCGGCCAGGTAGAGCTCCGTCACGAAGAGCTGGTCCTCGCCGTACCAGAGGTCCTCCGGGTAGCGCAGCCGTCCCGCCTCGATGATCCGGCGGCGCACCAGCTTGGCCGAGTGCAGCGACCGGTAGACCTCCGAGGTGTACAGGTCCGCACGCTCGGTGTGCCGGTAGGGCTTCTCCGTCACGGGCCGGCCGAGACCGACCTGCTTGGCCAGGACGAGGTCGCTGTCATGGGCGTCCGCCATGGCCAGCAGCCGTTCCAGTGCCTCGGGACCCAGGTGGTCGTCGGCGTCGACGAAGAAGACGTAGCGGCCCCGCGCCAGGTCGAGCGCCCGGTTGCGCGGGGCGCCCGCGCCGCCGGAGTTCTCCTGGTGCAGCACGCGGAACCACGGGTGCCGGGCGGCGTGGCGGTCGAGTTCGGCGCCGCTGCCGTCCGTCGATCCGTCGTCGACCGCGATGACTTCCATCCGCTCCGCGCCCAGCGTCTGCCCCACGATCGATTCGAGGCATTCGCCCAGGTAGGGCATCGCGTTGTAGACGGCGATGATCACGGATATGTCGGGGTCGGACGTGCGGTGCATGCGATGAGCATAGGGTTCGCCCGCCCAGGCCCCCGGTCGAGGTCCGCTCGTGCGGGGTGGTTCAGGTGACCTGCCGCAACGCCTTCCCGAGCAGCGCGATCCCCTCCTCGACATCGCCCACCGGGCCCGCCGCGTATCCGAGGACCAGGCCCGGCGCGCCCGGCGCGACGCGGTGCCAGGACAGCGGGTGCGCTTTGACGCCGAGGGCGAGCGCGGCCGAGGCGAGCGCGGTGTCCTCGAAACCGGCGCTGTCGAAGGTGACCATCAGGTGCAGTCCGGCCGCCGCGCCGTGCACCCGGGCGCCGGGCAGCGCGGCCGCGATCGCCCGCAGCATCGCGTCCCTGCGGCGCCGGTGGCGGCGCCGGACGAAGCGCAGGTGGCGCTCCAGCTCGCCGGAGTCCATCAGCCGCGCCAGCACGAGCTGTGCGAGGACCGGGCTGCCGAGGTCGGCGTAGCGCTTCTGCGCCACCACCGCGTCCAGCAGTCGCGGCGGGACCAGCAGCCAGCCCAGCCGCAGGGCGGGGGCCAGCAGCTTGGAGACGCTCCCGGCGTAGCAGACCGCCTCGGGCAGCAGCGCGCGCAGGGCGGGTACGGGCGCGCGGTCGTAGCGGTGCTCGGCGTCGTAGTCGTCCTCGATGACCACGCCCCCGCCGGCGGCCCAGGCCAGCAGCTCCCGGCGGCGTTCGCCGTCGAGCACCACCCCGGTCGGGAACTGGTGGGCGGGGGTGAGCAGGGCCGCGGCCGCCCCGCTGCCGGCGAGGGCGGCGACATCGACGCCGGCCGCGTCCACCCGTACCGGCACGGTCTCCAGCCGCCCGTACTCCAGTTGCCGCCGGGCCCCCAGGGAGCCGGGGTCCTCCACCGCCACGCGTCGTACCCCGCTCCCGCGCAGCACGGGCGCCAGCAGGGCCAGTGCCTGGGCGACGCCGGACACGACGACCACCTCGCCCGGGTCGGCGCGGATCCCGCGGTTGCGGGCGAGCCAGCCGACGACCGCCTCCCGCAGCGCGGGCGTTCCCTGGGGGTCGCCGTAGCCGAAGTCGGCCGGGGTGAGCCCGGCGAGCACCCGGCGTTCTGCCTGGAGCCAGGCCGTACGCGGGAACGCGGTCAGGTCCGGTACCCCCGGCGAGAGGTCGATGCGGCAGGGCACCGAGCGCAGCGCGTCGACCAGAGCGGCGCCGGGCCGGGGCGCGAAGGGGTCGGCGGGCACGGCCGGGCCCTCGGGCGCGCGGGACGGCGCGGAGGCGGGTGCGGGGGCGGCGACGACGACCGTTCCGGCGCGGCCCCGGCCCGCGACCTGCCCGGCGTCCGCCAGACGCTGGTAGACCTCGGTGACCAGGCCCCGCGAGACCCGGAGTTCGGCGGCGAGGACACGGCCCGCGGGGAGCCGGCTACCCACGGGGAGGGTGCCGTCCGCGATGGCGGATCGGATGCGGGAGGTCAGCCACTCGGTCCGGCCGCGGGGCGGCGCCTGGCCGATGTCGAGCAGCAGGAAATCCGACCCGGCGGTTTTGGACCCCTTGGCCCGGTCTTCTTCGGCACTGCTCACGGGTCCAATACTGGCAGAGGCTGGGCGCATGGAAACCTCCGCACCCGATCCCGTACCCGCGCGCTCCTCCGCCTTCCGTGACCTGCTTCCGGGGGTCGTCGGCATGGTGCTGGTCGGCAGCAGCGTCACCGTCTCCCGTTCCCTCGCCGGCGCCCCGCTCTTCGCCCCGCAGGCCGTCCGTTACGCGGCCGCCGCCGTGATCCTCTTCGTCCTCGCCCGCGCCGCACGGGTGCCGTTGCCGCGTCCGCGCGGGCGCGAGTGGCTGTGGCTGGCCGGGATCGCGGCGAGCGGGCTGGTGCTGTTCAACGTGGCCGTGGTGCGGGGCGTCGCGCACGCCGAGCCGGCCGTCGTCGCGGTCGCGGTGGCCTGCGTACCGGTTCTGCTCGCCCTCGTCGGTCCGCTGCTCGAGCGGCAGCGGCCCAGCCGCCGGGTGCTGCTGGCCGCCCCCGTCGTCGTCGCCGGGGCCGTTCTGGTGGAGGGGGCCGGGCGCACCGATGCGGCCGGGGTGGGCTGGGCCGCGCTCGCGCTGGGCTGCGAGGCCGGGTTCACGCTGCTGGCGGTGCCGGTGCTGGGCCGCCACGGCGCGTGGGGGGTGTCCGTGCACGCGGTGTGGATGGGGGCGGTGATGCTGGCGGGGCTCTCGGTGCTCGTGGAGCGGCCCGGCTCCCTCGCGGTGCTCGGGCCCCGGCAGTGGGCGGCGGTCGGATACCTGGCCGTCATGGTGACGGCGGTGGCGTTCCTGCTCTGGTACCGGACGGTGGCCGCCGTGGGCGCCGGCCGGGCCGGGCTGCTGGCCGGGCTCGCCCCGCTCGCCGCGGCCGGGGCGGGGGCGGCGTCGGGCGGCGGGGTCCCCGGGCCGGCGGTGTGGCTGGGGCTCGCCGTGGTGGTCGCGGGGCTGGCGCTCGGGCTGCGGCCGAGCGGTGCGCCGGCAGCGGAGCCGGTGGCCGTCGAACGGGTGCCCGTGGCCCCTTGAGGGTGCCCGGAGCCGTGGATCACAATCCGCAGATGCCGACGCCCCCGTACGACAACGCCTCCTACAGCGCCGATCCGTACGGCGCCGAGCCGCGCGGCACCGAGCCATGCAGCCGTGCAGCGTACAGTGGCCGGCCGTGCGGTCCCGGCCCGTACCGTCCGGCCCCGTACAGCAGTTGGATGCGGTACTTCTCCCCCACCGCCAACCACCGCCGGCTCGGGCTGGTCTGCCTGGGCGTGGGGGTGCAGGAGGGGCCGCTGCCGGTGGTGGGCCCCCGGGCGCTCGACCACCACGTGGCGGTGGTGGTCACCCGCGGGCGGGGCTGGTTCAGCCACGCCGGGCGCCCGCCACAGCCCGTGACGGCGCCCGCGCTGCTGTGGCTCGTGCCCGGCGTCGAGCACCACTACGGACCGGATCCGCGGACCGGCTGGGAGGAGTGCTTCGTGGACTTCGCGGGGCACAGCGTGGAGGCCTACACCGATCTCGGCTACATCACCCCGGACCGGCCGCTCGCTCCGTTGAGCGGGACGGCCGGGGTGCGGCACGTGGTGGACGGGATCGTCCGGGCGGCCCGCACCGGCGGCCCGCTGCTGGAGGTGGAGGCGGCCGCAGCCGTGCACGCGCTGCTGGTGGCCCTGCGCTACGCCCGCGCCGAGGTGTCGCGGCACGGCGACGCCGTCATGGACGCCCTGGCCCGGGACGCCCTGCTGCCGATCTCCGTCGCCGAGCACGCCGCGCGGCTCGGGATACCGCTGCCGGAGCTGCGCGGGGCGGTGCGGCGCAGTACCGGCGAGGGCGTCAAGGAGTACCTCCTCGGCATCAGACTGAGCCGGGCCAAAGAACTGCTGGCCCGCACCGACCTGCCGGTCGCCGGGGTCGCCCGGCGGGTGGGGTACGACGACCCCGGGTACTTCAGCCGGCTGTTCAGCCGCCGGGTCGGCATGGCCCCGGGCCGCTTCCGCGCCCAGCAGTCCGTCCACGACACGGGCCGCCGGAGTTGAGGGCTGCGCCGTGGTCCCCGGCGGGCGCGCGGGGGGCCGGTCCGACCCACCGCGCCCTCAGCGGAGGCCGGGGCGCCGTGCGTAGCAGAACAGGTGCTCCTCCGGGTCGGCGAGGCCGCCCTCGGGGTGGAAGAGGCTCGTGCTGTGGTGCAGCAGCTCCAGGCCGGCCGTCTCGATCCGGGTCGCGTACTCCTGCGCGGACAGGCTGCTGACGGTGACCCGGTGGCCCATCCACTCGATGGCGAGGCCACTGATGTCCCCCGGCACCGTGGCGAGGACGAGGTACCCGCCGGGTGCCACCCACGAGGCCATCCGTTCCAGCGAGGCCGCCACGTCCCGCTGCTCCATCATCAGCAGCGGGAAGAAGGCGCACACCGCGTCGAAGCCGCCCCCGCCGGGCGTGTACGTGCGTACGTCCGCCTGCTCGAAGAGGGCGCCCGGGACCCGCTCGCGCGCGAGGGCGACCATCTCGGCCGAGACGTCGATGCCGGTCACCTCACAGCCCGCCGCGGCGAGCCGTTCGGCGGTGGGCCTGCCCGTGCCGCTGCCCACGTCGAGGACCCGCGCCCCCCTCGGCAGTCGGCCGGTGAGCCAGTCGAGGGCCTCCAGTTGTGCGGGGACGCGGCCGAACGCCTCCTCGTAGCGCTCCGCGAGCGCGTCGAACACCTCGGCCGCCGACTCGTCTGCACTCATCGCGATACCTCGTTCCCTCTCATGTCCCCGGCAGGTAGCCGACGTTGAGCTCGGCCATCGAGGTCCAGGGGTTGCCGTTCACCTCGCTCAGGGCCTTGAGTCTGACGTACCGGGCCGTCCGGGGCGAGAAGGAGACGTCCTGTTGTGCGGCGCCGTCCGCGAACCTTCCGGAGGCCACGGCCGCGCCCCAGGTCACCCCGTCGGTGGAGGTGAACACCTGGTAGTCCGCGATGCGCCCGTTGCTCTGGTTCTGCCGTGGCAGGCAGTGCAGGGCCGAGACGTTGTAGGAGGCGCCGAGGTCCACGGTGATCTCGTGCGGCATCGGCGCGGTCGCCGCGTACCACTGCGTGTGCCAGATGGTGGCGCCGTTGCCGTCCAGGACGTTGGCAGCGCTGCCGTCCTCGCCCGCCGTCTCCTGGCTGTCGACGGCTTTGACGGCCATCCGGTCCTGCGGCACGAGGAGTTCCCCGCCGCCGGTGCCGAGGTCGTCCACGGTGAGGTCGTCGAGGACGAGGTCCGCCTCGTCGTGGGAGTCCTCGCCGGTGACCTTGCGCAGGCCGATCCAGGCGTCCGCCCCCGCCGTGAACGTCTTGGTGAAGGTGGTGGCGGTACGGGCCCGGCCGAGGGCGGTGGCCGTTTCCCCGGCGCCCGAGCCGGTGACGAACCGGTAGTCGCCGTCGAAGCCGTTCTCATAGGCGAAGGACACCTTGTAGGTGTGCCCCTTCGTCAGGCGCAATGTCTGCGGCAGGGTGCGGTAGACCAGGCCCTGTCGCTCCTCGTGCGACTTGAGGGAGTTGGCTCCGCTGATCACGTCGTCCACCGCTTTCCCGTTCCAGCCGGCCTGGGTGTACGGGGCGTTCCGCTGGGCGATGTGGGTGCGCGGGTCGGTGGCGGAGCCGCCGGCGCCGCCGAAGACGAACGGGCCCCAGCCCGCGTCGACGTGCTCGAAGTCCTCGGCGAAGTAGTGGGCGCCGAGGGGGGTCCGGGCCGAGCGGACCACGCGGACGTCGTCGAGGGTGACGGTGCCCGGTCCGGCGGCGGCGGACAGGGTGAGGGTGGCGGTGGACTGGCCGGCCGGCACGTCGAAGAGCACCTTCATGCGCTGCTCGTCGGTGCCGTTCTTCTCGCTGCCGCCGAGGTTGTTCGTCAGCGGCGAGGAGTCGGCGTACACGGATGCGGGGGTGCCCGCCGCGGGGGCGACGGTGAGGGTGGCGGCCCGGCCGGTGGGGGTGGAGACCCAGACGGAGGCGGCGTAGGTGCCGGGGGTCAGGCCGGTGAGCCGCTGCGCCACGGCCGGGGCGCTTGCGGGGGCCATGGTCAGCTCGCTCTGGCCACGGGCGTTGCGGGTGACGGTGGCGCCGGTGCCGCTCACCGTCCAGGCGGCCAGGTCGCCGGAGTAGAAGGAGGGGTCCTTGACGGGGGTGCCCTCGCCCCACTCGGGGTCGGCCTGGGCGGGCGCGGTGCCGTTGGTGACCACGTAGGCGGTCTTCGCCGTGGCGTCGAGGGTGACCCGGCCCCCGGTGACGGTGAGGTCGCCGACCAGTCGGCGTCCCGTGTCGGTGAGCCGGTAGAGCTTCGGGAAGTTCCAGCCGGCCGGCAGGGTCCAGGTGGTGGAGCCGCCCGAGTCGTTCCAGTGGTAGAGCTTTCCGTCGCGCGGCAGGAGGTAGGCGCCGCCGCGCAGGACGGTGCGGCCGGCGGCGGTGATGGTGCGGGTGCCGCCGGCGGTGCTGACGGTGGTGCCGTTCGCGAGGGTGACCGTGTCGGCGGTCCACTTCACGATCGGGGACTCCTGGAGGAACTTCGTCGGCAGGTTGACGGCGAAGGTGGTGTTCAGGAAGGCCGGGTAGTCCGTCTTGCCCTGCCAGCCCTCGTAGGCGGCGAGTTCGGCGCCGCCGAGCAGCGGGTTCCGGGCGATCCAGTCGTCCTTGGTGTGGTTGGCGATGAACCGGACGATGGTGGAGTTGATGCCCTTGAGGTCGCTGCCGCCGTAGTCGACGTCGGCAGCCCAGTGGTGCCACAGCGACTGCTCGGTGAGGGTGTTGGGGAATTCGGTGGCGAGCTGGAGGCCCAGGGCGCCGATCTCCCGCTGGAGCTTGCGGGAGACGTATCCGTCGCCGTACCAGACGTCCACGTAGAGGAAGTCGAGGCCGGGGGCGGCCGCCTTGAGGTCCTGGAGGCGCTTGGCCCGCTGCCCGGACTGGCCGTCCTTGCGGGTGTCGACGTAGTACGACTGGTCGAGCCAGTCCCAGCCCGGCCCTCCGCTCTGGTGGGCCGGGTCGAAGGTGGCCGAGACCGGGTACTCCTCGGTCGCGTTGATGTGCACGCCGAAGTCGGCGTTGTAGGCGTGCCCGGCGGTGGTGAGGGTGTTCAGGTCGACCGCGCCGCCCTGTCTGGAGCCGATGTTCTTGTAGTCCATGTGCGCGGAGTCGTGGCCCTCGGAGGCGTAGCCCTTGAGCAGGACGAACTGGCCGAGGCCGTCCGTGGCGAGACCGACGCGTTTGGTTTCGTCCAGGGTCTGGGCGAAGGGGTGGGTGGCCTGGGAGGCGAAGTTGAAGGGGATGCGCTGCACGACCCGGTTCGCGGTGTCCTGCCAGCCGGTGGGCGGGGTCCAGATGTCCCGGTAGGCGACGGCGGCGTCCTGCCAGTCCACCACGGAGTCGGCGTTGCGGTCGGCGGTGATCGCGATCCGGGCGTACGGGAGGGGCTCGGTGTCGGTGTCCGCGGCGCCCGCGGCCCGGTACAGCCAGTCACCGCTCCACAGGGCGGCCCGGCGGTAGGAGCCCTTGTCGGTGACCTGCTCGGCGATGCGGCCGTTGTCCCGGGCGGTGGCGCCCGAGGGCTGGTCGTACAGGGAGTTGGAGTCGATGGCGGCGGCCAGCTGGCCGGTGTTGACCAGCCCGTACATGACGGTGTTCGCGGCCGCGTCGACGGGCGTGGCGGCGGTGACGGGGGTGAAAGTGTCGCCGGTGCCGGTGGTGGCGGTGTACATGCGGGCGGTGGAGAGGGCGGCGCCGGGCTGGTCGCTGCGGACGCTGACGAGGCTGTGGTCGGGGACGGCGAGGCTGTGCACGCGCAGCGCGGCGGTGTCCTCGATCGCGGTGACCTTGAACTCCACGACGGGACCGGCGACGGACAGACGTGACCTGATGGTCACTCCGGAGAAGCTGAGCGCGTAGTCGACGGCGGACGCCGAGGCCGTCGCGGTCACGGCGGGGGTGTAGGTGACGCCGTTGACGACGATCCTGGTGAGCGGGTCCTCGTTGCCGTTCAGCACGTCGCCGGTGGCGCGGCGGGTGTAGGCGATGACTCGGGGGAAGGCGCTGTCGACGCTCACGGAGAGCTCGGGCGAGCCGATGGTCAGGGGCCCGGCGCCGGGGGCCGCGGAGACGGGGGCGGGTGCGGACACGGTGAGGGTGGCGACGAGACCGGCGACCGCGGCTGCGGCCGGCCAGAGGGGGGTGCGCATCGGGCCTCCGGGAGTCGGTGCTTCCTTGTACGGAAGACCGCACGGCTCCGGAGCCCTGCGGTCCGCTCACTGACCTGACAGCTTGCGGACCGTGTGCGGGCCGGGCCCATGGACAAAGCGGAGCGCCGTCATGGACTTACGGGAACCCGGGATGTGGGGGCGCCGGCTCAGGTCGTCTCGGGCGCCAGTACGACGGCCGTGCCGTACGCGCACACCTCGGTGCCGATGTCGGCGGCCTCGGTCACATCGAAGCGCATGGCGAGGACCGCGTTGGCACCGCGCGCCCGAGCCTGCTCGATGAGCCGCTCCATGGCCTGGTTCCGGGTCTGTACGAGGGTCTTCGTCAGCCCCCTGAGCTCCCCGCCGATCATGGATTTCAGGCCGGCGCCGATCTGGCTGCCCAGGTGGCGCGAGCGGACGGTGAGGCCGAAGACCTCCCCGACGACCCGCTCGACCCGGTAGCCGGGAGCGTCGTTGGTCGTCACCACCAGGACCCCGGTCTGCTCGGCCCCGGGGCCTCCGCCGTAGTCGTCTATGCCCATGGCACCCACTGTGGCGCCGGGCGCCGGCGCCCGCATCCCGAGCCCGCGTCACCGCATCCCGAGCAAGCCTCACCGGGGGCGGGCGGGATGGGCGAACGCATGGCGCGGGCCCCCCGCGACTCTCTAGGATGGGCCGACCCCGACGCCGCGGGCCCCGGAGGGGCCGTCAAGGAGGGCACATGGAGTTAGGGCCGAACCCGTCCCAGCCGCCGTTCATCGACATGCACACCCCGAGCGTCGCCCGGATGTACGACTGGCTCCTGGGCGGTGTGGAGAACTACGCCAGCGACCGCGAGGCATGCGCCCGGCTGCTGGAGATCGCACCCAGCACCCAGCTGCTGGCCCGCAACAACCGGGCCTTCCTCAGCCGCGTGGTGCGGATCCTCGTGGAGGACTACGGGATCCGGCAGTTCCTCGACCACGGTTCGGGCCTTCCCACGCAGGACAACGTGCACGAGGTGGCGCAGCGCATCGACAAGGACTGCAAGGTCGCCTACATCGACAACGACCCCATGGTCCTCGCTCACGCCCAGACCACGCTGCACGACAACTCCGGCACCCTGGTGCTGCCGATGGACATGCGCGACACGGAGGGCATCCACGCGGCCACCCGGGACTTCCTCGACTGGAACCGGCCTGTCGCGGCGCTGTTCGTCTCGGTCCTGCACTGCATCCCGGACACGGACGACGACCGCTCCCCGGCCGCCGTCGTGCGCAAGACGGCGGACCTGCTGCCGCCGGGCAGCTTCATGGTGATCTGCCAGCTCGTCAGCGACGACCCGGTGGTGCGGGACGACGTGACCCGGATGATGGACGTCACCACCCACGGGCACTGGGGGCGCGTGCGCGAGACGCACGAGGTGCGGCGGTACTTCGACGGGCTGGACATCCTCGAACCGGACCTGGTCGACGTGGTCGACTGGCGCCCCGACACCGCGCCGCCGCCGCCGAAGCTCCGGCCGAAGGACTGGGTGGAGTGGGGCGGCGTGGGCCGCCTCCCCGGATGAAGTCCACGGGGTGGCACCGCGCGAAAGGAACGGCTCGATGACAATCGTGGTCACCACGCCGACCGGGCACGTGGGATCGCGCGTGGTGCGGTTGCTGCTCCAGGCCGGCGTCCGCCCGCGCGTCCTGGTCCGCGACCCGGGCCGCCTCGACGAGGGGACCCGCGCGCGGGTAGACGTATGCCGCGGGGACCTGACGGACGCCGGCTTCGTCCGTGAGGCGGTGGCGGGGGCGCGGACCGTCTTCTGGGTGGATCCCACCTCCCATGCGGCGCCGGACCCGATCGCGACCTCGCTGGAGACCGCGGCGCCGCTGGTGGCGGCCGCCCGGGCCGGCGACGTGGACCGGGTGGCGCTCCTCAGCAGCATCGGGGCGGAGAAGCGGCACGGGGTCGGGCACATCGACGCCCTGGCCGGGATCGAGACGGCACTCGACGCCACCGGAGCGGACGTGCTGCACCTGCGGTGCGCGTACTTCTTCACCAACCTGCTGCTCGACCTCGAAGGGCTCTCCCGAGGCGTCCTGACCACGGCGTTCGACCCCGGGCACGCGATGCCCTGGGTCGATCCGCGCGACGTCGCGGAGGTGGTCGCGGTCCGGCTGCTGAACGACGGCTGGCGGGGGCGGGTGGTGCAGGCCGTGCACGGGCCGGAGGACCTCACCTTCGGCCGGGTCGCGCGGATCCTCACCGAGGCGCTCGGGTACGAGGTCCGGCTCGAACCGGTCGCCGAGGACGCGCTCCGGGAGACCCTTCGCGCGGGCGGGCTGTCCGCGCCGGCGGTCGAGGGCATCGTCGGGATGAGCGCCGGATCGCGCGACCTGGTGCCCGAGCAGGCCCGCGACCTGCTCACCACCACCCCCACCCGGCTCGGCGGCTGGGCGCACGCCGAGCTGCGTCCCCTGCTCGCGGCACATCAGGGGCCGGGGGCCGCCTAGTCCGTCATGTACTGCTGCAACGCCTCTTCGATGAGTTGGCGGCTGCGGTCGCGGGAGGCCGCGGTCTTGCGGAGGTTGCTGAGGGCGTTGCGGTAGTCGTCCAGGGCGCGGGGGCGGGTGACGTAGTTGGCGCCGTTGATGTGCTCGACGTACGCCAGCTCGCCCGGTCCGCCGTCGGCGAACTTGAGGTGGGTGATGGGGTAGGGAGGGGCCGCGGAGTACCCCCAGGACATCTCCAGGATGCGGATGTTGACCTTGGCCACGTCCCCGGCGCGGAGCAGGTGGCGCAGTTGTTCGCGCATCACCTCGGCGTTGCCGCAGCGGCGTTGCAGGACCCCCTGGTCGAGCAGCACCGTCAGGCGCGGCACCTCGCCCTCCATCAGACGCAGTTGGCGCTGGGTGCGCAGCTGCACGACGCGCTCCATCTCGCCGTCGGAGGCGCTCGGCATCACGGCCCGGACCATGTGCCCGGCGTAGGCGGGGGTCTGGAGGATCCCGGGTACGACGAGGTTCTCGTAGACGCAGATCTCCTGCGCCTCGCCCTCCAGTTGGATCAGGCGCTTGAGGAAGGTGGGGGTCACGTCGCTGTACTGCTCGTACCACTCGCAGTCCTGGGCGTGCTCCAGGAGCCGTTCGACCGTCCGCATCTCCTCCTCGTCCAGCCCGTAGTGACGGGCCAGGTCGAGGACGTCCCGTGCCTTCGGCGGACTCTCGCCCCGCTCCAGCCGGCTGATCTTCGACACCGATCCCCGGATGACGGGTGCCACGTCCCGCAGGGTGAGGCCGCGGGCCTCGCGCCACCCTCTGAGTTCCTGTCCCAGCACCCGCGCGGCCGCCGCCCGTCCTTGTTCGATGCCGAGCGGGAGCACCGGGGCGAGCGGATCGGGCAGTGGGGCGGGCCGGGGTTCGGGCAGCGCGGGCATGCGGAACTCCAATGTGACCGGGGCGGATCCGAGGTGTCAGGATGGGACGTGGTCGCCCGCCCGTCCAACCTTTGGCCTAAGGCTTGGACGTCATCCGGTCAGTTGATCGAATTCGGCGCGCTTGACACCGTCGACGAACGCCTCGATCTCCCCGGCCGTGAAGATCAGGGCCGGGCCGTCGGGGAAGCGCGAATTGCGCATGGCCACGGTTCCGTCGGCCAGCGCCGCGACCTCCACGCAGTTGCCGTTGCCGACGCTGGCACTGCTCTTCACCCAGACCGCACCGGGAATCTCGCTCGCCACGACTCCATTGCGTAACCGCATGATGAGACCTCTCCTCGTACCGACGCGCATGATCGTGCAATCGCATATGGGATTGCACGACAAGCAGTTGTGAGAATGCTAGCCAGCACGGGCGGTCGCGGTAGTCCCCCGAAAGGGTGTCTCCCGGACGGCGGCCCCCCGACGATCACCTCACGAGGATACATCCAGAACAAAGCACCTAGATTGGGCAAATCGGGCTAAACGGCGGTGCGCCGCCGGGGTGTCCCGGCCTCTCCTCGCCATAGTCGTGCGTGGCAACCGCCTGGTTGCCGGCCCGAGCCGCATGGCGCGGTCGGGCGATTGTCTTCGTAGAGGAGTCGGCTCATGCTGAAGCCCACCAGGACCGTCCTCGCACTTACCGCCGGAAGCCTGGTGCTCGGCCTCGTCAGCGCGGGCGCCGCCATCGCCGACGAGGACCCGATGGCCGAGATCCCGGCACACCAGGAGCACGCCGTCGTCAAGAAGCAGATCTGGGGCAAGGTCGTCTCGTCCGGCCGGCTGACGATCCGCAGCCAGCCGAACACCCGCTCGTACTCCCTGGGCAAGGTCGAGTCGGGCCAGAGGATCGCGCTCGAATGCAAGCAGCGCGGGGAGAGGGTCGGCGGGAACGACCTCTGGTACCTCCTGGACAACCGCAAGGAGCAGGACGGCGGGAACGGCGGGAACAACGACGGCCGGGGCCCGTGGGGCGACGACCTCGGGGATGGAAACTCCGGCATGGACGGCGACTGGAACGACGGCCGGGGCGACGGCCGCGGCGACGGGCAGACCGATGGCCGGGGAGACGGCCGGGGTGACGGCCAGAGCGATGGCATGAGCGACGGCCGGGGCGACGGCCGGGGCGACGGCTTCGCGAACGACGGCAAGTCGGTGAAGAAGACCGCCAAGCCCTCGAAGGTCTCGAAGAGCTCGAAGGTCTCGAAGAAGGACGACGACTACGGCTGGGTGGCCGCCCGCTACGTCAAGAACCTGGACACGGTGCCGTGGTGCCGCTGACCCGGGCCCCGGGCAGCTGATCGCCGGACCGTCCACCGGGAGGCCGGCTCCTCGATGAGGAGCCGGCCTCCCGGGCGTCGTCATCCGGCCGGGTGGACGGTGCGCGGCCCCGCGCACCGCGCCCCGTACGCCCGCACCCGCGCGCGCAGCTCCCGGTCCGCCGTGACCACGACCAGGCCGGCGACCGCACCGCGCTCCGCATAGTGCGCCACCAGCTCCACGATCCGGTCGTCGCCGCTCCCGGTCGCTGCGTCCACCCGTACGCCGGGCACGGATTCGACACCCCGGGCGGCGCCTTCGACCACGAGGACGATCTCCTCGCCCGCCCCGCGCCGGGCGAGCCCGTCGCGCAGCCGCTCGGCCGCGCCGCGCCGGTCCCGCCACCAGCCGTCGGGGACGGCTCCCACGACGTTCGCGGCGTCCACGATCAGCACTTCCACCGGTTCTTCCGCAGGTTCTTCCGCAGGCACTCGCGCAGGTACTTCCACGGGTACGACTGTCCCAGACCCGCTCAGAAGTCGCCGTAGTTGACCTGCCAGGTCGGCAGGCCCATCCGGCGCCATACCGCCACGACGCGGTCCCGGTCGTCGAGCGAGACGCGCACGGCGTAGCGGTGGCGCAGGTGCGCGTCGAAGAGTTCCGCCTTCACCACGTCGTCGCGGCGCTGGTCGCCGGCCGCCCGCATCCACAGCTCGTCGTACGGGACCCGGTGCCGCTCCAGCCACTCCTCGGTCTGCGGCCGGTGTTCCTCGCCGCGCCCCGACAGCAGCACGATGACGTCCCCGTGGGCGCGCCGGAAGGCGTCCAGGGCGCGCCGCACCGGCTCGTTGAGCAGGTCCAGCCCGCAGCGGGTGAAGTCGTACGGGCCGCGGTCCCCGGTCAGTGCCAGCGTCCCGTCGATGTCGCACAGCACCGCGGAGGGCAGCGCGGGGTCGGCCGTATAGGGCTCGACCGGGGGCTCGTCGTTCAGCCACTGCGCGGTCAGCTTCCAGCCCCCCTTGCGCGACTTCGCGTGCTTGTCGGCCAGGATCCGGATGATCTCCTCGCCCACCGGCCGTTCGCGTGCGGCGTCGCGGCGCACGCACTCCTCGACGGGCACGTCGGTGAAGTCGTGGACGACGAAGGTGGCGAGGCCGGCGACGGCTGCCTTGAGGCGCTTGGGGATGTGCGGGGTGAGGTGGGTGTTGTCGACGACCACGTCGAACCCGCCCACGACGGCGGCCCGCAGCGCCGCGTCCTGGGCTTCGAGCGCGGTCCGTTCGTGCGCGTAGGACAGGCCGCGTCCGTGGTCGGGGCCGTCCAGCATGACCCTGAGGTCGTCCAGGTTCACCCGCCGCATCCGGCCGCCGGACTCGGCCTGGAGCGCCCGGGCGGCGGTGGTCTTGCCCGAGGCGGGCAGGCCCGTCATGACGTGGACCACGGGGCGGGCGGGGGGCGCGGCGGTTTCCGGGACGGGGGCGGTGCCGGGGGCGGTCTCGGGGGCCTCGGGGGTCGCGGGGGCCGCCGGTTCTGCGGACACGGGGCTCAGTTCTCCTCATCGGTGGTGAAGGGGTCGGCCGATTCGGGCCGTACGGCGCGCCAGGTGACGAGCTCGGTCTGCTTGTGGTCCAGACGCAGGAACAGCGCGGCACGGATCCCGCTGTCGGGCAGCGCCTTCACCGCCCGGGCGAAGGCACCTCGGTCGCCGGCCAGGTGGGCCAGCGCGTGGAAGGCCTGGTCGATGGCCCGTTCGCGCCGTGCGGCGGCTTCCTCCAGCCGCTCGATGACCTCTCGCACCCACGCGTCGAACTCGTCGGGCACCTGGCGCAGCAGCGCGTCCAGCGGCTTGCCGTCACAGGCCTCGATGTCCGCGACGGTGCAATTGAGGCCCTGCGCCAGCTGCTTGGCGGGCAGCCGGCGAAGCGCTGGATGCCGTGGCCGCGCCAGATGTCGCGCTCGGTGACGCCCGTGAGCACCTTGTGCAGGCGTACGTACTCGGCGATCTTGGCCTTGGCGCGGACGCCCGAGGCGAAGCGCAGTACGAAGCCCTCGGCGTCGGTGCCGGTGGCGGGCGCGCCGCCGGGCAGCGTGCTGGATTCGGTGAGTGCGAGGAGTTCGGCGAGCGGCATCGCCGGCCACACGGTGACCACCGAGCCGATCCCCCGCCAGTGCCCGGCGGCTTCGGCGAGGGGCACCTCGGTGCCGTCCCGGCCGAAGGCGGCGAGCAGGACCAGGTCGCGGCGGTCGCCGTAGTCCACGACGATCCGGTTCTGCGGGTAGAGGACCTCCGCGAGGTAGGTGACGCCGGGTACGAGCCGTGCGGTGTCGCGGCCGTCGAGACGTCGCTGGGCCCAGGTCGCCTGCTCGCTGATGAACGAGCCCTTGGAGGCCGCCCGCCAGGTGCCCGCGTAGTGGAAGACGACCGCGAGGCTGCCGTCGACCTTGTCGTAGACCTCGAAGGGTTCGTCGGGCAGGGAGGGCGCGTAGGGCTGACCCGATTCGTGCTCGCCCACGTTGAAGAACTTCGGCAGGGGCAGGGCGACGATCCGGCTGGTGGTGTCGTCGGCGACCAGGCCCCGGCAGCGCGTGGTGACCTGGTTCCAGACCCGCTCGTACTGGGCCGTCCGGGTGTAGGTGTAGATCGACAGCGGCAGCTCGGGGTGCGCCTTGCGGGTGACGTGGCCGGCGTCGATCGCCGCCTTGAGTTCCTGTGCGGGCAGCAGGTCATGCAGAGTCAGGAACGCCTGGCTCATCGGGTCCTCCCGGGTTGAGATGGCTCATTCTCACGTGCGGGAGGGTGGCCCGGTAATCAATTATGACCGGTCGGAGGGCGTGCCGGAGGCCCCCGGCGCAGCCGGGGGACCGTCGTGGGGAGACCGCCGGGGGCCGTCGCGGGGAGACCGCCGGGGAGGACTCGGTGGAAGACCGGCAGCGGGAGACCGTCAGTGGGAGATGCAGAGTTCGTTGCCCTGCGGGTCGGCGAGGGTGGTCCAGGTGAAGGGGCCCTGGTTGCCCTCGTGGAGGCGGGTGGCGCCCTTGGCGATGAGGCGCTCGACCACTTCGCGCGGGTCGTCGTCGCCGGTGCGGACGTCCAGGTGGACCCGGTTCTTGACCGTCTTGCCCTCCGGTACGAGCTGGAAGAGGACGCGGGGCGCCCGTTCGAGGCCTTCCGGGTGGCGGATGCCGGCCCCTGCCTTCCAGACGAGGGTGCCGTTGTGGAGGGCGGTGTCCTCCTCGCGGGCGTGGCCCTCCTCGACCATGCGGCGGATGAACGCCTCGTCGCTGGGCTCGACTTCCCAACCGAGGGCGTCGGCCCACCAGTCGGCGAGGGAATGGGGGCTGACGGAGTCGATGGTGACCTGGAACGTGTACGCCATGGCCGGACCGTATGCGGAAGTCGCCTCGGGCGCTAGGTGGATCGCGGGTCCCGGCCGAGGCGGGTGGTGAGGAACGCCGTGAAGGTGAGGATCCCGGCGCCCACGGCGACCCACAGGAGCACCCCGCCCACGGGGCGCAGCCAGCCCGCGCCGGTGGGCGCGGCGGCGGAGAGACAGGCGGTGGCCGTCATGCCGAGGGGGAACACGGTGGACCAGCGGCGGATGTCGTAACCGGGGCGCGGGCTGCGCAGCTCCGCCGCCAGGAGCACGACGAACCAGGCGAGGGAGGCGCAGAGCACCACCAGCGTGACCGACCGCAGGGCGGTGTGCCCGGCGCCCGTCCAGTCGGGTGACGCGGTGAGCTTCGAACCCGCGAGGGCGCTGATGGACAGCGCCCCGCCCGCCACCCAGTGGTCGCCCGCGCCCCCGGTCACCTCGCGGAGGTCGAAGCGGGCGAGGGCCGCCCCGTACAGCAGCAGCCCGAGACCGAAGCACGCCAGGGCCGCACGGCCGAGCCAGGCCTGGTGGCGGGCGTCGGACAGCTCGGCGGCGAGGACGGCCAGGCCCTGGGTGGCCACGCAGACGAGGAAGCCGGCGCCGGAGAGCCGGTGCCGGGGCCAGTGCCGCAGGACCGCGTAAAGCAGTCCGGGCCAGAGCGCCGCCGCCAGTGCCAGCAGGGCGGCGGCCGCGCCCTGCCAGCCGAGCTGGGAGAGGCGGGCGCCGAGCACGGTGGTGGCGGCCACGGCGGTGAGGGCGGGCGGGGTGTCCGCTTCGGCCCGGAAGCGGCCCCGGTCGGAGGCCAACCGGGTCGCGAAGCCGGCGGCGAGGACCAGCCACAGGGCCGCGGCGACGGCGAGCGCTGCCAGGGAGAGCAGGTCGTTGCCGGTCAGGCGCAGGCCGACGGAGATGATCCCGGAGGCCATCACGGCGGCGCCGGCGGCGGGCGGCAGGCCGGTCCACCACCGGCGCACGGGCAGAGCGCTCACCCCTCCAGCGGACACCAGCCGCCGGAGGGCCGCCAGCCGGCCCGGCACGGCCGGCGGAGCCGGGGGGTCAGGCGACGCCCTGGGTACGGAACTGGATGCTGATGCGGGGGCCGACGGCCCGCGTCGACTTCGGCACCGCGTGCTCCATGGTGCGCTGGCAGGAGCCGCCCATCACGACGAGGTCGCCGTGGCCCAGGGGCAGGCGCAGCAGCGTGGGGCCGCCGTCGCGGGGGCGGATCGCCAGGTCGCGCGGGTCGCCCACGGAGAGGATGGCGACCATCGTGTCCTCGGTGGCGGAGCGGCCGGTACGGTCCCCGTGCCAGGCGACGCTGTCCCGGCCGTCGCGGTAGAGGCACAGTCCGGCGGTGACGAAGGGCTCGCCGAGCTCCTCGGCGTAGTGCCGGCTGAGCGCCGTGCGGGCCTCGATGAGGACGGGGTGCGGGAGCGCTTCCCCGGCCCGGTAGGAGGACAGCAGCCGGGGCACGGCGACCTCGCGGTCGTACATCTGCCGCCGCTCGGCCTGCCAGGGTACGTCGGCGGCGAGCCGTTCGAACAACGCGTCGGCCCCGCTCAGCCAGCCGGGCAGGTGGTCGACCCAGGCGCCGGCTCCCAGGTCGGTCCGGCGCAACCCGCCGAGCGGGCCGAGCCGGATCTCGTCGGTCTGGTCGAAGAGGGACCCCTGGAGCGCGTGCATGGCTCCAGCCTACTCCCGGTCCCGAACACCTGCTCGATTTACTTGCGGCCCCGGCCGGGCTTGCCGCGGCCCGTGTTCCTGGCGCCGCGCGCGCCGCCCGAGCCGCCCGACCCGCCCCGCGGGCTCTTGCCCTGGGCGGGCTTGCGGGCCGCTCCGGCCGCCTTGTCGGTGCGCTTGCCCTTCGGCTGCGCGGGAGCGGCGCCCTGCTTGCGGCCGCGCGTGCTGTTGACCGTACGGCCGCGCACGATCCCGATGAACTCCTCCACCAGGTCGGTGGTCTCCTCCTCGGGCCACGACAGCGCGACGCGCGATTCGGGCGCGCCCGTCACCGGCCGGTACGTGAGGTCCCTGCGGTGGTGGAGACGGGCGAGCGACTGCGGTACGACGAGTACGCCGACCCCGGCGGCGACCAGCTCGATGGCGTCGGCGGTCGTCTCGGGGCGCTCGATCGCGGGGCGGCCCGGCAGGCTCTCCCAGTCCAGGGTGTCGTCCAGGGGGTGGAGCACGATCTCGTCGGCGAGGTCCCCGGTGGAGACTTCCTCGACCGCCGCCACGATGTGGTCCTTCGGGATCACCACGACCGTGGTCTCGGTGTACAGGGGGATCGCGCTGAGCTCCGTACGGTCGATCGGCAGCCGGACGAAGCCCGCGTCCGCACCGCCGGCCCGCAGTACGCCCGGCGCCTCGGCCGGGGACACGGGGACGAGGGTCAGCGGGACATCGGGCAGCCGCTCGTTCCAGATCCGCACCCATTTGGTGGGCGTCACCCCTGGAACGTAGGCGAGCCGGAACTGGGGAGGTACTTCCGAGCCTGTCACCCGGCCAGATTACCGGCCGTGGTCAGAGGTGGTGCACATGCTCGATACCCTGGGGACATGACGTCGCACAAGACCACCCAGACCATGAAGCCCGCGACCGCGGCGAAGAAGCTGGGTGTGTACCTAGAGGCCACACCCGCCGAGTTCCAGGAGGGTGTCGTCTCGCGCACCGAGCTGAACGCGCTCCAGGCCGATCCGCCGGCCTGGCTCCAGGAGCTGCGACGCAACGGCCCGCACCCCCGGCCCGTGGTCGCCGCGAAGCTGGGCGTCTCGATCGCCGGCCTCGCCCGCGGCGGGATCACGGAGGCGCTGACCACCGAGCAGATCGACGCGCTCAAGAACGAGGCGCCGGAGTGGCTCCAGAAGGAGCGCGCCACGCAGGCGGAGGTCCGCAAGGAAGCCGTGCGGATCAAGGAGAAGCAGGCGGAGCGAGCGGCTCGCGAGAGCTGACCGCCCCGTATGCGCGTAGGGCCCCGGACCGTCGTCCGGGGCCCTACGCGCTTGTACGGGCGATGCGCGGGCGGGCCGGCACCCGTGTACGAGCGATACGCGGGTGCGCTTGCGGCCGTGTACGAGCGATGCGGGCGGGCCGGCACCGGTGTACGAGCGATGCGCGGGCGCGCTGCCGGCGGGCCGCCTCCTCAGCGGGCCGGGCCCGAGGCCGTGATCAGGTCGGCGAGTGCCGCCATGCCGCCCTCGGCGAGCGCGCGCCGCTGGCGGTCGGCCGGAGTCCCCTCGCGCAGCAGCCGGTGCATCAGCGCGCTGACCTCCCGGTGGTCCCCGGACTCCTCCAGGGCGGGGGCGATGTACGCGGTCAGCTGGCACAGCACGTCCCCGGCGCTGTGCCGGCCGCCCCGAGGGTCCACGAGAGTGCTGTTCAGACCGTGCCGGGCCGCGTGCCAGTTCGCGGCCTGCAGCAGCTCGTGCGCGCACGCGGGGGGCGGGGCCCCGGCGTTCTCCTCGGCGATCGCGGTGGCGACGAGCGCCCGGATGATGCCGGTGAACAGCACGGCGTCGTCCGCCTCCAGCTGGACGTCGAGGCAGCGCACCTCGATCGTCGGGTAGCGGTCCGAGAGCCGCGCCTGCCAGTAC
Organism: Streptomyces sp. NPDC051578; assembly: GCF_044454045.1. Lineage (NCBI taxonomy): Bacteria > Bacillati > Actinomycetota > Actinomycetes > Kitasatosporales > Streptomycetaceae > Streptomyces > Streptomyces sp. NPDC051578. The sequence goes on along the minus strand of NZ_JBITDH010000003.1, from coordinate 51,378 downwards.
AGCTGGCCGCGGTCGCCGATGACGCCCGATTCCAGGAGCGCCCCGATGCGCTTCTCGTAGTCCGCGAGGTCCGCGAAGCAGGGCGGCGGCCCGCTGACGGGCCAGCGCCCGAAGACGATGGTGCGCCAGCTGGCGAAGCCGGTGTCCCGTCCGTCCCACAGCGGCGAGTTCCCCGACATGGCCAGCAGGGTCGGGAGCCAGACGCGGATCCGGTTGAGTACGGCCACTCCCATCTCGCGGCCCGGTACCGCCACGTGGACGTGCATGCCGTTGATCAGCTGCTCGTCGACCAGCCGCCGGGCTTCTTCCCGCATCCGCAGGTAGCGCGGCTTCTGGGTGACCGCGGGGGGCGTGCCGTCCTTGAGGGGCGCGGTGGCGGACATCGCGACCCGGCACCCCTTGTCCTCCGCCGCGGACGCCACCGCGTGGCGCAGCCGCAGCAGGTGCCCGCCCACCTCGCCGAGGTCCGTGCAGATGGGTGTGGCGACCTCGATCTGTGCCTGGAGGAGCTCGTCCTGCACCTCACCCTCGTCCGCGAACGACCCGAGGCCGGCCGCGGCCCGCACCTCTTCCGCGAGGGGCATCGGCAGATGGGTGGAAGGGTCCAGCAGGACGTACTCTTCCTCGACCCCGACGGTGATCATGTCCGGCGGCTACCCATGAATTCCGGGATGAATTCCGGCTCCGCGGGTTTGTGGCGGCCAATCCCGGTCAGACGCTTCAAGGTCCGCATTTCCCTTTCCGATGGAGTGAATGCCATGTCCGGTGACGAGAAGGCTAAGTCCAAGGGCGAACAGGCCAAGGGCAAGGTCAAGGAAGCCGCAGGCCGTGCGGTCGGCAACGAACGGCTCACCGCGGAGGGCCGCGCCGAGCAGGCCAAGGGCGACGCCCGGCAGGCCAAGGAGAAGATCAAGGACACCCTCAAGGACTGACTCCTTTCCTCCGGCTTTTCCCGTGCCTCCCGAGCACCCTCGCGGTGCCGGGAGGCACCTTCCGTTCCGCAAGGAGATCCCATGCCGGCCGACGACGCCGAGAGAACGACCGACCGTGGCGCGCGGGACCACGGCGGGGCCCGCCGGGACGACGGACGCAACGAGAGTCCCGAGCAGCGGGCGGACCGCCAGTGGGGCGAACTGGTCCAGGAGATCCGCGTGGCCCAGACCGGCGTGCAGATCCTGTTCGGCTTCCTCCTCACCGTGGCCTTCACCCCCGTCTTCCGCGACCTCGAACAGACGGACCGGACGATCTACCTGATCACCGTCATCCTCGGCTCACTGGCCACGGGGGCCCTCATCGGTCCCGTCGCCTTCCACCGGATCGTCTTCCGCCGCCGCATCAAGCCGGAAGCGGTCACCTGGGCCTCGCGGCTGACGATGGCCGGCATCGTGCTGCTGCTGATGACCCTGTGCACGGCCCTGCTGCTCATCCTCCGTGTGGCGACGCACGACGCGCTGGTGCCGTGGCTGGTGGCGGGCGTCCTGGCCTGGTACCTGCTGTGCTGGTTCGCGCTCCCGCTGTGGGTGCGCCACCGGCACACCACGCAACGCGACTAGGTGCCGGACAGGACCTAGTCCGGGGGCTCCTGGGCGGGCGGCCGTTCGGCGGGCGACGGCGATTTCGGTTCGGGTGAGGGCGGTGGCTTCTCCCCGGGGCGGGCGGGACGAGGGTCGCGGGGTACGGCGCCCGGACCGGGCGTGGGGCCCGGGCCCTGGGGCTCGGGGGTCTTGGGGTCATGTCCGGGCGTGGCCGCCCCGCGATGGCCCGCCCCGTGCGCGCCGGCCGTCCGCGTCCCGACCCCGTGTGCGCCGGCGCCGCCAGGGCCGGCCCCGCGTGTGCCCGGCTCTCGGCCGGTCCGTTCTGGCTCCTTGGCCCGCTGCATGCGGTTCACCTCGGCCTTCCGTCTCGTGCGCGCCACCCGGTGTGGTCGACGCGTTCCCTCCGCTTGCCCGGTGACACGGGCGGCAACCGCACCGCCCGTGGTGGTCCCGACGTTCCGAGTAGACCCGGTCCGGACGGTTTCCGCATGGTTTCGTACGTGACGCGGCCCCCGGGGCCGCATCGCGGCTTCCGGGGGCCGGGGGCGCGTACGGGGTGCTCAGCCGCCCGCCGGACCGGCGGCCGCGGCGGGCTGGGCGGCCCGCGCCGACAGCGGGGTGGCGATCTGCTCCAGCGAGCGCCCCTCGGCGGCGACGGCGAAGAAGACCGCGACCACTCCGGCCGCCACCATCAAGGAGGCGCCGACGCAGAAGGCGATCACCGCGTCGCCCACGACCCCGCTGGAGGTCAGGTCGGCGAACAGGAGCGGGCCGGAGATGCCGCCGGCCGCCGTGCCGACCGCGTAGAAGAAGGCGATCGCCATGGCTCGCGTCTCCATCGGGAAGATCTCGCTGACCGTCAGGTAGGCGGAGCTGGCGCCCGCGGAGGCGAAGAAGAGCACCACGCACCAGCAGGCGGTCATGGTCACCGCGTTCAGCCGTCCCGCGTCGAAGAGCCACGCCGTCCCGAAGAGCAGCAGCCCCGAGAGGATGTACGTGCCCGCGATCATCGGGCGGCGTCCGACGGTGTCGAAGAGACGGCCCAGCAGCAGGGGTCCGAGGAAGTTGCCGAAGGCGATGACGGCGAAGTAGTAGCCGGTGTGGCCGGACGGGACGTCGAAGAACCGGACCAGGATACTGCCGAAGCCGAAGGTGATCGCGTTGTACAGGAAGGCCTGGCCGATGAAGAGCGACAGCCCGAGGGCCGCCCGGCGGGGGTAGGACCGGAAGACCGTTCTGGCGATCTCGCCGAAGCCGGTGCTGCGCCGCTGGGTGACGGTGATGGCCTCGCCCGGCTCCGGCAGCGGCTCGCCCTTCTCCTCCTCCACCCGGCGTTCGACGTCGGTGACGAGTTCCTCGGCCTCGGTGGCCTTGCCGTGGATGAACATCCACCTCGGGCTCTCGGGTACGTGGCGGCGCACCAGCAGGATCACCAGCCCGAGGACCACGCCCAGAGCGAAGGTCAGCCGCCAGCCCAGCCAGACCGGGAAGAGGCCGGTGTCGAGGGCGAGGACGGACAGCAGTGCCCCGGCGACCGCGCCGAGCCAGAAACTGCCGTTGATGACGAGGTCGACGCGGCCGCGGTACTTGCTGGGGATCAGCTCGTCGATCGCGGAGTTGATCGCCGCGTACTCGCCGCCGATGCCGAAACCGGTCAGGAACCGGAAGACGAAGAACCACCAGGAGGAGAACGAGATCGCGGTCAAGGCGGTGGCCGCCAGGTAGACGCCGAGGGTGATGAGGAAGAGCCTCTTGCGCCCGAAGAGGTCGGTCAGCCGCCCGAAGACCAGGGCGCCGGAACAGGCTCCGGCCACGTACAGGGCCGCCGCCATGCCGGTGACCTGGGCGTCCGTGATGTCGAGCCCGCTGCCCGGCTCGGAGAGCCGGCTCGCGATGTTGCCGACGATGGTGACTTCGAGCCCGTCCAGGATCCATACGGTTCCCAGCCCGATCACGATCATCCAGTGCCACCGGGACCAGGGGAGCCGGTCCAGCCGCGCGGGGACCTTGGTGGTCACGGTCCCCTGTTCCACAAGATCAGCCATGACCCGGCGTCTGCCCTGCGCGTCCGGCCGTAAACCCGCCGTAAAGGTGCCCGGCAGCCTGCTCGGGCGACACGGCGCGTCCTTCCGGCGCGCCGCCGGTCCTGGCGGCCCCCCGGCCTGTAGGGCAGACCTACGGCACGTGGGCCGCGGGTCCCCGCGCCGCTAGCTCCTGGAGGACGGATGACGTCGGTGGACCGCGCACCGGATGTGGCGCCCTCGGATGACCGGCCGCCGGCCGGCACCGAACGGCGCACGCGCCACGGCACGACCGTGCTGCGGTGGCTGTCGACCACCGACCACAAGGTGATCGGCAGCCTCTACCTCGTCACCGCGTTCGCGTTCTTCCTCTTCGCGGGCGTGCTGGCCATGACGATGCGCGCCGAACTGGCCCGCCCGGGCATGCAGTTCATGTCGAACCAGCAGTACAACGAGCTGTTCACCATCCACGGCACGATCATGATGCTGCTGTTCGCGACGCCGACCTTCACCGGATTCGCCAACGCGCTGATGCCGTTGCAGATCGGCGCGCCCGATGTGGCCTTCCCCCGGATGAACGCCTTCACCTACTGGGTCTACCTCTTCGGCGGCCTGATGGTGCTGGGCGGTTTCCTGACGCCGGACGGCCCGGCGGCCTTCGGCTGGTTCGCGTACGCGCCGCTGAACGGCCCGGCGCACTCCCCCGGTACCGGGCCCGACCTGTGGGTCATGGGGCTGGCGGTGGCGGGGCTGAGCACGATCCTCGGTTCGGTGAACTTCATCGCCACCATCGTGTGTCTGCGGGCGCCGGGGATGACGCTGTTCCGGATGCCGATCTTCACCTGGAACGTGCTGTTCACCTCGATCCTGGCGTTGCTGGCCTTCCCGGTGCTCACCGCGGCGCTGCTGGTCCTGGAGGCCGACCGGAAGTTCGGCGCGCACGTCTTCGAGGCCGCGAACGGGGGCGCCCTGCTGTGGCAGCACCTCTTCTGGTTCTTCGGGCATCCGGAGGTGTACATCGTGGCCCTGCCGTTCTTCGGGGTGATCAGTGAGATCGTCCCGGTGTTCAGCAGGAAGCCGATGTTCGGCTACCAGGCCCTGATCGGCGCGACCATCGCCATCACGGCGCTGTCCGCGACGGTGTGGGCGCACCACATGTTCGCGACCGGTGCGGTGCTGCTGCCGTTCTTCTCCCTGCTGTCCTTCCTGATCGCCGTCCCGACGGGGGTGAAGTTCTTCAACTGGATCGGGACGATGTGGCACGGCTCGCTGTCCTTCGAGACGCCGATGCTGTGGTCCGTCGGCTTCCTCGTCACGTTCCTGCTCGGCGGCCTCTCGGGGGTGCTGGTCGCCTCGCCCCCGCTGGACTTCCACCTGACGGACAGCTATTTCGTCGTCGCGCACCTGCACTACGTGCTCTTCGGGACGATCGTCTTCGCCACCTTCGCCGGCTTCTACTTCTGGTGGCCCAAGTTCACCGGCCTGATGCTGGACGAACGGCTCGGCAAGATCCATTTCTGGACCCTGTTCACCGGTTTCCAGACGACCTTCCTGGTGCAGCACTGGCTGGGCGAGGCGGGCATGCCGCGCCGTTACGCGGACTACCTCGCGGGCGACGGTTTCACCGTCCTCAACTCCGTCTCCAGCGTGGGGTCCTTCCTGCTGGGGCTGTCGACCCTGCCCTTCCTCTACAACGTGTGGAAGACGCGGCGCCACGGCACGCCGGTCGGGGTGGACGATCCGTGGGGCTGGGGGCGTTCCCTGGAGTGGGCGACCAGTTGCCCTCCCCCACGGCACAACTTCCACGCGCTGCCCCGGATCCGCTCGGAGTCCCCCGCCTTCGACCTGCACCACCCGGAGGTGCCCCGTGAAGGGTGAAGCCTGGCTGTTCACCGGTACGGCCGCGTTCTTCGCGGTGACGGCCGCCGTCTACGGATGGTTCTCCCCCGATCCGGCGGGACGCGCCGCGCTGTGCGTGTCCTTCGGGATGTCGGCCCTGGTCGCCGCCTTCCTGTGGCGGCAGCAGGTGCGGGGCGGTGAGCGCCCGGAGGACCGGAAGACGGCCGAGGTACGGGACACCGCCGGACGGCGGCTGTACTTCCCCGCCCGCAGCTTCGCCCCCGTCCTCACCGCGGCGGGCAGCGCGCTGGTCGGCCTCGGCGTGGTCCAGGGCCTGTGGCTGTGCCTCGTGGGGTTCGGTGTGCTGTTGCCGGGGATCCTGGGATTCGCCTTCCAGGACCTGGGTCACCCGCAGTAGCTGCGCTCAGCCCTCGCGCGGCGGCGTCGGTTCCTGGTCGGGGCCGGCGAGGACCGCCGCGATCTCGTGGCGCTGCTCGGGGGTCGCCGGGTAGCGGATCCGGTCGCGGTAGTACCAGGCGCTGAGCGCCGTACGGGCCCGCTCGGCGAGCCGCCGCGGTGCGGGCCCGGCCGGTTCCAGGGGCCGCGGCACGTCCCGTACGAGAACGGCGTGGCGGACGGCGCGGGGCAGCGCGGTGTGCTCCGGGTGGAAGCCGCCCTCGGGGCCCTGGGTCACCAGGCCGGTCTCCTCGCCCTCGCCGAGCAGTTCCCGTTCCCGCTCCTGGAGGGCCAGGCAGAGGCGTCTGGTCAGCCAGAACGCGCCCACGGGTACGAGGAAGAACCCGGCGCGCAGTACCCGGGTCACGCCCGCCACCGGGACGTCGAAGACGAAGGCGATGATGTCCTGGGCGCCCGCGAGGAGCAGCACGGCGTACCAGGACAGGGCCGCGACGCCCAGGCCGGTGCGGACGGGCCGGTTGCGGGGCCGGTCGCACAGGTGCCGTTCGCCGGTGGGGCCGGTGACCCAGCGCTCGAAGTAGGGGTAGGAGTACAGGACCGCGAAGAGCAGTCCGGGCAGGACCACGCCCGTCAGCAGCGGGTTCCAGGACACGGTGTGTCCCCACAGCCGGGTCTCCGCCCCGGGCATCAGGCGCAGCGCCCCCTCCAGGAACCCGACGTACCAGTCGGGCTGGGAGCCGGTGGAGACGACGTCGGAGCGATAGGGGCCGTACGCCCAGATGGGGTTGACCTGCGCCAGTGCGCCGAGCGCGGCGAGGAGGCCGAACACCATGAAGAACAGGCCGCCGGACTTGGCGAGGTACTGCGGGAAGAAGGGCAGTCCGACGACGTTGCGGCCGGTCCGGCCGGGGCCGGGCCACTGGGTGTGCTTGAGGGTGAACACCAGCAGGATGTGCAGCGTGATCAGGCCCAGGAGCAGGCCGGGCACCAGCAGGATGTGCACCGGGTAGAGCCTGGGCATGATGTCGTGGCCCGGGTACTGGCCGCCGAAGACGAACATGCCGAGGTAGCTGCCGGCCACGGGGACGGACAGGACGATGCCCTGGGCGATGCGCAGTCCGGTGCCGGAGAGCAGGTCGTCCGGGAGCGAGTAGCCGCAGAAGCCCTCCAGGAGCGAGAGCATGAACAGGGTGACCCCGAGCGTCCAGTTCGCCTCACGCGGGCGGCGGAAGGCGCCGGTCAGGAACACGCGCAGCATGTGGGCGCCGATCGCGGCGAGGAAGAGGACCGCCGCCCAGTGGTGGGTCTGCCGGATCAGCAGTCCGCCGCGCACGTCGAAGCTGATGCGGAGGGTGGAGAGGTAGGCCTGGGACATCCGTACGCCGCGCAGGGGCGCGTACGAACCCCGGTACGGGCTCTCGCTCATCGAGGGCTCGAAGAAGAAGGTCAGGTAGACCCCGGTCAGCAGCAGGACGAGGAAGCTGTACAGCGCGAGTTCCCCGAGCAGGAACGACCAGTGGTCGGGGAACACCTTGCGCACCACCCCGCGCGCCAGTTCCCCCAGCGGCAGCCTGGCGTCCGCCTTGTGGAAGTCCCGCACCGCCGCGCGGCGTGCCCGGTCGCGCAGCCGGGCCTTGCGCCGTGACCCCAGCACCCTGGTGCACCTCCTGTCCGCCTGACCGGCACCGGGAGCCACTGTGCCGGGCGGTTCGGGTGGGGAAGCGGTCGGCGCGCCCGTACGGGGGCCCGCAGTCACCTGGTCGCTCCCGTACGAGCGGCGCGCATGCGTGGCGGGGGCGGCCCGGGGTAGGCGCCGACGGTCACCACGTCCGGTCATGGAGGAGTCGTCCGATGGATCTCACCCGAGCCCTGAGCGGTGCCCGGCGCCGCGCGGACCGCGAGGAGCGCGCCTACGCGGGCGAGGAGGAGCGGCCCCTCAACGGGTACCTCGCGATGATGGGGGTGTACGGCGCGGGCGTCGCGGGGGTGGTGGCGGCCGCCCGGGCCGCGCGCAGGCCCGTGCCCCGGCTCTCCCCGTACGACGTGCTGCTGCTCGGCGGCGCCACGCACTGGCTGGCGCACACCCTCGCGAAGGACCCGGTGACCAGCCCGCTGCGGGCCCCGTTCACCCGCTACCGGGGTACGTCCGGACCGGCCGAGCTGGTGGAGGACGTACGGGGTTCGGGAGCGCGCCACGCGGTCGGCGAGCTTTTGACCTGCCCGTTCTGCCTGAGCATGTGGGTGGTCACGGGGCTCGGCGCCGGATATGTGTTCGCGCCCGCCTCCACCCGGTTCGCGGTCGGTTCGCTGGCGGCGCTCACGGCGGCGGACCTGCTCCAGCTGTGCCGCGCCCGACTCCAGGACGAGGGATAGACGAGGAGGGACCGGCGAAGAGGGAGAGACGAGGAGAGCGGGGCCGCTCAGAGCGGGAGATCTTCGGCGTCGGCGCCGCGGATGCGGGCGGACATGTTGACCTCCATCATCCGCAGGGCCGCCTCGGCGAGGTCCCGGTGCAGGTGCGCCACCGCGTCCCGCACGACGGTGACGTCGATGTGGCGGATGTGGGCGTCCAGCGCGGAGTAGAGCACGCACTGTTCGGTGGCCTGCCCGCACAGGACCAGGTGGTCGACGTCGAGTTGTCCCAGCAGGTAGGCCAGCGGTGTCTCGAAGAAGATCGAGTGGCGTGCCTTGAGCACGAAGAGGGCGTCCTCGTCCGGGATGAGCGGTTTGACGAGGTCGGCGTGCGGGCCGTCGAGGGCGGTCTCCAGGATCTCCCCGTGGTGGGAGCGCCACTGACCGAAGTTGTCGTTGACGTAGATGACCGGGGTGCCGCCGCGTCGGGCGCGCTCCAGGAGGAGCTGGATGCGGGGCACGGCCCGGCGGGCGGAGGGCAACAGCAGTTCCGCGTCGGCGTGCTCGTACCGGTTGATCATGTCGATGACGACGAGTGCGCTGCCTGTCATGTCCGACCTCCCGTCCCGGCGCCGGCCGTCCGGAGGCGTCCCTCCGGTTTTGGGCTGCTACCCGCCCCGCTGCCTGCGATGCCCGCCGCGACCACCCTCGCGCGCGGGTTTGTCCGGACTGTGACGGGTAGCCGCGAAGCAGGGCGTGCAGTGCGCCCCCGGCTCCCAGTGAAGCCGGTCCGGTTGCGAACGGAGTCCGCGCGATGAAGGTCTCGGATCATCTGCTGGAACGGCTGCGCGAGTGGGGGGTGGAGCACGTCTTCGCCTACCCGGGGGACGGCATCAACGGCCTGCTCGGCGCCTGGGGCCGGGCCGACGACAAGCCCCGGTTCATCCAGGCCCGGCACGAGGAGATGGCCGCCTTCCAAGCGGTGGGCTACGCCAAGTTCTCCGGACGCACCGGCGTCTGCGCCGCGACCTCTGGCCCGGGCGCCATCCACCTGCTCAACGGCCTCTACGACGCCAAACTCGACCACGTCCCGGTGGTCGCCATCGTCGGGCAGACCGCCCGGACCGCGATGGGCGGCGCCTACCAGCAGGAAGTGGACCTGCTCGCCCTGTACAAGGACGTGGCGTCGGAGTTCTGCGAGATGGTCACGGTCCCGCAGCAGCTGCCGGGCGTCCTGGACCGCGCGATGCGGGTGGCGACGGCCCGGCGCACCGTCACCGCGGTGATCATCCCGGCCGACGTGCAGGACCTGGAGTACGAGGCGCCCACGCACGACTTCAAGATGGTGCCGTCCAGCCAGGGCCTGGGCCACTACGCGCAGGTACCGGCCGATGAGGAGCTGCAGCGGTGCGCCGAGATCCTCAACGCGGGCGAGAAGGTCGCCATGCTCGTCGGCCAGGGCGCCCGCCACGCGCGGGCGGAGGTCGAGGAGGTCGCCGAAGTGCTGGGCGCGGGTGCCGCCAAGGCCCTGCTCGGCAAGGACGTACTGCCCGACACGCTGCCCTGGGTCACGGGCTCGATCGGGCTGCTGGGCACCAGGCCCTCGTACGAGATGATGCGCGACTGCGACACCTTGCTGGTGGTGGGCTCCAGCTTCCCGTACAGCCAGTTCCTGCCGGCCTTCGGGCAGGCTCGCGCGGTGCAGATCGATGTCGACCCCTCCATGGTCGGTATGCGGTACCCGTTCGAGGTGAACGTCGTCGGCGACGCGACGGAGACCCTCAAGCGGCTGCTGCCGCTGCTGGAGCGCAAGACGGACCGCAGCTGGCGCGACGGCATCGAGCAGTCCACCGAGCGGTGGTGGGAGGTGATGGAGCGCCGGGCCCAGGTGCCCGCCGACCCCGTCAACCCCGAGCTGGTGGTGCACGCGCTGGACCCGCTGCTGCCCGACGACGCGATCCTCGCGGCGGACTCCGGTTCGGCGGCGAACTGGTACGCCAGGCACCTGAGGATGCGCGGTGCGATGCGCGGCTCGCTCTCCGGGACGCTCGCCACGATGGGGCCGGGCGTGCCGTACGTCATCGGGGCGAAGTTCGCCTTCCCCGAGCGGCCCGCGATCGCGATCGTCGGCGACGGCGCGATGCAGATGAACGGCATGGCCGAGCTGATCACCATCGCCAAGTACTACCGGGAGTGGAGCGACCCCCGCCTGGTCGTGGCCGTCCTGAACAACCAGGACCTCAACCAGGTCACCTGGGAGATGCGGGCCATGGAGGGCATGCCGCAGTTCGAGCAGTCGCAGAAGCTGCCCGACGTGCGCTACGCCGACTTCGCCACCGGCATCGGGCTGGGCGGCGTCAGGGTGGAGAAGCCGGAGGACGTCACGTCGGCCTGGCAGCAGGCCCTGGCGGCCGACCGGCCGTTCGTGATCGACTTCCGCACCGACCCGGCGGTGCCGCCCATCCCGCCGCACGCCACATGGGACCAGTTCAAGGCCACCGCGACGTCGGTGCTCCAGGGCGACAGCGACCGCGCCTCCATGGTCAAGCAGGGGCTCAAGGCGAAGATCCAGGAGTTCCTGCCCGGCAGCGGGAAGGAGTGAGCGCCATGGCGCCGACCCTCCAGGACATCCGGCACGGCCGCTTCGAGCGGTCCCTGTCCCTGCTCACCTCCGGGGGCGCCCTGGTGACGGCGGCCGAGATCTACCTGGAGCACGACCGCGCCAGCTTCGGCAACCGCATGATGTGGTGGCCGGTCGTCCTCGGGCCGCTCGGCGCGGCCGCCGGGATCGCGGGGTTCTACAGCCCGCGCGCCGCCCACACCGTGCTGCCGGTGGTGTCCGCTGCGATCTTCGCCAACGGGGTGCAGGGCACGTACCTGCACGTGAGGGGCATCGCGCGCAAGCCCGGCGGCTGGTCCATGGCCCGCTTCAACATCGAGATGGGTCCGCCGCTGTTCGCGCCGCTGCTGGTCACCATGGTGGGCGGCATGGGGCTGCTGGCCTCCGTCCTGCGACGGGAGCCCTGACGATGTGTGCACGCAGGCTCCGCTCCGGTCCGCAGAGCGGATCGGAGCAGCCGCGCACGGTGCCGTCGGGCGAGTCGGGACGGCGCTTCCCGCACTACGACGTGCTCGACCAGGCCGGCACCTGGGACGGAGCCACCCGGGCGGTCGTGACGGGGCGCCTGGCGCTCCAGCCGGACCTGCGGTTCTTCTCCCTGGCCGAGGAGGCGGCGGCGTCGGCGCTCTTCGACCGGCTCCTCGCCCAGGACGGGCCGCCCGGCGTCCCCAAGGTGCCCGTCTTGCAGATGGTCGACTCCAGGCTGGCGGAGGGGCAGACCGACGGCTGGCACCACCGGGACATGTCCGAGGACGGCGACGCCTGGCGGGCGTCGCTGCGCGGGCTCGACGCCGACGCGGCCGACCGGTACCGGGCGCCCTCCTTCGCGGCGCTGACGCGGGAGCGGCAGGACGAGCTGGTGGAGAGCGTCCGGCTGACGGCCCACGAGAGCCCCGGCAAGGAGTGGCACGGCATGCCGGCGGGGCACCTGTGGGACCTGTGGATGCGCTACGCCTGTACGGCCTTCTACGCCCACCCCTGGTCGTGGAACGAGATCGGGTTCGCCGGCCCGGCATACCCCCGCGGGCACTCCCGGCTCGGCGTGGGCCTGCGCGAGCCCTGGGAGCACCCCGACGAGGCACCGCGGGACCCGGCGGCGGCGCCGCAGGAGCCGGCCGCGCCCGACGGTGAAGGGCGCCGGCGGTGACGGGGCGCGGCGGGCAGCCGAAAGGGGGCGCCGGCCGGGCCAGGGCGGCGCGGGAGACCCTGAGGCTGACGGCGGGCAGCCGGCGCCCGGTCCGGGAACGCAACGCGTCGGCCTGGCTGCTGCCCGACGGCGACACACGCTTCGATGCCCGCCTGGTACGGGACATGCGCCGGTTCGAGGACTCCGACGAGGTCGACCTCGTCATCGTCGGCTGCGGGGCCGGCGGTGCCACCCTGGCCCAGCGCATGGCGCGCGCCGGCTGGTCGGTGGTGTGCCTGGAGGCGGGCCCGTTCTGGGACCCGGACCGGCACTGGGTCAGTGACGAGGCCGGCTCCCACCACCTCTACTGGACCGAGCCGCGGGTCCTGTCCGGCAGCGACCCCGTGCCGCTGGGCTCCAACAACTCGGGGCGCGGCGTGGGCGGTTCCACCGTGCACTTCGCGGGGTTCGTCCCCCGGCTGCACCCGTCCGACTTCTCGATGCACACCGACGACGGGATCGGCGCCGACTGGCCCATGTCATACGGCGACCTGCGCCCGTTCTACGAGCGGATCGAGCAGGAACTGCCCGTCGCGGGCCAGTACTGGCCCTGGGGCGACCCGCACGCCTACCCGCACGCGCCGCACCCGGTCGGCGGCAACGGCGAGGTCTTCCTGCGCGGAGCGGCGGCGCTCGGCATCGAGGCCCGGGTCGGCCCGGTGGCGATCACCAACGGCCGCTTCGGCAACCGCCCGCACTGCATCTACCGCGGCTTTTGCCTGCAGGGATGCAAGGTCAACGCCAAGGCGTCCACCCTCATCACGCACGTCCCCGACGCGCTCGCCCACGGTGCGGAGATCCGTGCGCACTGCATGGCGACGGCCGTGGTGACCGACGACGACGGCCGCCTGGCCACCGGGGTGCGGTACCTGCACGAGGGCCGGGAACACTTCCAGCGGGCCCGTACGGTGGCCGTCGCGGGGTACGCGATCGAGACGCCCCGGCTGCTGCTCAACTCCGCCAACCGCCGCTTCCCCGACGGGCTGTGCAACGACCACGACCTGGTCGGCCGGTACGTGATGGTGCAGGGGGCGCCGCAGACCTCGGGCCGTTTCGCCGAGGAGATCCGCGCGTACAAGGCCCCGCCCCCCGAGGTGTCCACCGAGGAGTTCTACGAGAGCGACCGCGGCCGTCCCTACCGGCGCGGGTACTCGATCCAGACGGTCTCCCCCATGCCCATCACGTGGGCGGAGCACGTGGCCGCGCAGGGCCACTGGGGCCACGACCTGCGCCGCTACATGCAGGACTACATCCACTGGGCGACGCTGGGTGCGCTCTGCGAGTTCCTGCCGCAGGCCACGAACCGGGTGACGCTCAGCGGACAGCGGGACCGCTACGGGCTGCCCGTGGCCGAGTTCTCGCACAGCCTCTGCGACAACGACCGGGCACTGGTGCGCGCCGCCCGCACGAAGATGGAGGAGATCCTGCGCGCGGCCGGCGCGACGGAGGTGATGACGATCGAGCGGTTCGCCCATCTGGTCGGTGGCTGCCGGATGGGCCGCGACGCCCTGCACGGGGTCGTCGACGCGGACCTGCGTTCCTTCGCAGTCCCGAACCTGCTGATCACCGACGGCAGTGTGCTGCCCACGCAGGGCTCGGCGAATCCGGCACTGACCATCATGGCGCTGGTCGACCGCGCCGCCTCGCGGCTGGCCGCGGGCGCCCGCAGCGGGCTGCGCGCCCCCGCTCCCGGCGGGACCCGGGCGGAAGGAGGCGGACGGTGAACGTACGCGGTGACGCTCCCGTGGAGCGGCTGGAGGCGCGGGTGCTGACCGTCCCGACCGACGGTCCGGAAGCGGACGGAACGCTCCGCTGGGACTCGACCACCATGATCCTCGTCGAGGCGGTCGCGGCGGGGGTGACGGGCCTGGGCTGGACGTACGGGGCCGGCGCGAGCGCCGCCGTCGTCCACGACCTCCTGCGGGAGCCGGTGCTGGGCCGCAGCGCGCTGGACGTGCCCGGCGCGCACGAGGCGATGGGCCGGGCCGTGCGCAACGCCGGGCGGCCCGGCCTGGTCGTGGGCGCGCTCTCGGCGGTGGACATCGCCCTGTGGGACCTCAAGGCCCGCCTGCTGGGGCTGCCGCTGGTCTCGCTGCTGGGCCGGGCCCGCCGGGATGTGCCGGTGTACGGCAGCGGCGGGTTCACGACGTACGGCGGACGGCGTCTGGAGGAGGAACTGGGCGACTGGCGGGAGCAGGGCATCCCCCGCGTCAAGATCAAGATCGCCGAGTCCTGGGGCGACTGTGAGGACCGGGACCTCGCCCGGGTCGAGCAGGCGCGCCTCGCGATCGGCGAGGACGCCGAGCTGTACGTGGACGCCAACGGCGGCTACTCCCGCAAACAGGCGGTCCGGGTGGGTCGGGTCCTCGCCGGCCTGGGTGTGACCTGGTTCGAGGAGCCGGTCTCCTCCGACGACCTGGCGGGGCTGGCCGTGGTACGCGATGCCGTCACCGCCGACGTGGCGGCCGGCGAGTACGGCTACGACCTGCCGTACTTCGCCCGGATGGTGGGGGTGGTGGACTGCCTCCAGGCGGACGCCACCCGCTGTGGCGGCATCACGGGCTGGCTGCGGGCCGCGGCCCTCGCCGAGGCGCACTGCCTCCAGCTGTCCGGGCACTGCGCCCCGCACGTACACGCCCACGCCGCGGCCGCCGTGCCGAACCTGCGCCACCTGGAGTGGTTCCACGACCACGTGCGGGTCGAGGAGCTGCTCTTCGAGGGGACCCTCTCGCCGCGGGGCGGTGCGCTGCGGCCCGGCGCGGACGGGGCGCCCGGACTCGGCCTGACCCTGCGCGCCGACAGGGCGGCCGCGTACCGCACGGGCTGAGGCGGCCGCCGTGGTCCCGCTCTGCGAACCCCCGCCGCCCCGGCCGCTGCGCGACTACGCCCTCCTCGCGGACGGTGAGCGCGGCGCACTGGTCGGGCCTCAGGGGGACCTGGTGTGGCTGTGCGTGCCGCGCTGGGACAGCGACGCGGTGTTCGCGGCGCTGATCGGCGGCCCGGGCTGGTACCGGATCGCGCCGGAGGAGCCCGCCGTGGCCGGCGGCTGGTACGAGGAGGGCTCGCTGATCTGGCGGGGCCGCTGGACGGGCCGGTCCGGTGTCGCCGAGTGCCGCCAGGCGCTGGCGTACCCGGCCGACCCGCACCGCGCGGTGGTGCTGCGGCAGCTGCGGGCGGTGGACGGCCCGGCCCGCGCCGGAGCCTGCCTCCAGCTGTCGGCGGCGTTCGGCGACGCGCCCGTACGGGGCCTGCGGCGCGCGGAGGACGGCAGCTGGACGGCGCGGGCCGGCGGGCTCCACCTGCGCTGGTCCGGGGCTCCCGGGGCGCGGGTCCGGGAGGAGGGCGGCCGGCCGCTGCTGTCCGCGGAGCTGCGGCTGGAGGAGGGCGGCGTCCACGACTTCGTCCTGGAGTGCTCGGACCGGCCGCTCGGGCCGCCGGAGCCCGCCCACCGGCTGTGGCGGGCCACCGAGGCCCACTGGCGCGAGCGGGTCCCGGACGGCTTCGACGGCGCCCTCGGGGCACGGGACGCCCGCCTCGCCTACGCCGTGCTGCGCGGGATGACGGGCGCGGGCGGCGGCACGGTGGCCGCGGTCACCACCAGCCTGCCCGAAGGGGCCGAGCAGGGCCGCAACTACGACTACCGCTACGTGTGGATCCGGGACCTGTGCTACGTCGGCCAGGCCGTCGCCGCGGCGGGCCCCCATCAGCTGCTGCACGACACGGTACGGTTCCTGACCGCCCGGCTGCTGGAACACGGAGCCCGGCTGCGCCCGGCCTACACCGGCGCGGGAGGGCCCGTCCCCGGCATGCGACGGCTGGACCTGCCCGGCTACCCCGGCGGCTACGACGTGATCGGCAACCGGGTCAACCGGCAGTTCCAGCTCGACGTGTTCGGCGAGGCGCTGCTGCTCCTGGCGGCCGCCGCCCGGCACGACGCCCTGGACGACGACGGCAGGCGGGCGGTACGGATCGCGGCCGACGCCGTCGCCGAACGGCACATGCGGCCGGACGCGGGGATCTGGGAGCTCCACGAGGCGAACTGGACCCACAGCCGTCTCATCTGCGCCGCGGGCCTGCGCGCCGCCGCCGCCGACTGCGGGGCCGGCGCCTCCCGGGCGGCCCGGTGGGCGGCGCTCGCCGACCACATCGTGGCCCGGACCGCCGCGGACGGACTGCACCCCGGCGGCCGCTGGCAGCGCTCACCCGACGACCCGGGCTGTGACGCGGCGCTGCTGCTCCCGGCGCTGCGCGGCGCGCTGCCGGTCACCGACCCGCGCACCCGGGCCACGGTGCGGGCCGTGGCGGACGAACTCGGCCGGGACCACTACCTCTACCGGTACCGGCACGACGACCGGCCGCTCCAGGACGCGGAGGGCGCCTTCCTGCTGTGCGGGTTCGTGATGGCGCTGTCCGAGCACCGCCAGGGCCGGCCGGTGGAGGCCGCGCGGTGGTTCGAGCGCAACCGCGCCGCCTGCGGGCCGCCCGGCCTGTACGCGGAGGAGTTCGACGTCGTGCGGCAGGAGTTGCGCGGCAACCTCCCCCAGGCCTTCGTACACGCCCTGCTGCTGGAGTCCGCGGTACGGCTGGGCCGGGACCCGGGGAACGGCGGACTCAGGGAGGCTCGGGGATGAAGGGGAGGTACTCCTCCTCTTCATCCCCGGTGGGCAGGACGACGTAGCTCGCCTCGGGGAGTTCGTTCCACACTCCGGGCAGGTCACCCAGCGGTTCGGAGACCACCAGGCGGGTGTCGTCGGAGACCTTCCGCAGGTAGGGCAGCTCCGGGTACAGCTCGCGCACGGTGTCGGCCCTGCTGCTGTAGAACAGCGACCGGGCCCTGCCCTGGCTGGAGTAGCGGAACGCCCACACCTTCTGCCCGTCGCTGACGGCGACCGTCATCTGGAGCGGGGCGTCCACCCCGTGCTCCTTGCCGAGGCGTTCGACCAGCCCCGCCATCCGGGCCACCGCGCCCGGCACGTCCTGGTCGAGACCGAAGGTGACGGCCAGGTAGAACATGACCTCGGAGTCCGTGGAGCCCTCGATGGAGGAGAACAGGGCCGGGTCGACGGCCATGCACAGGTCCCGCTGGAGCCGGTGGAAGTCGGTGATCGCCCCGTTGTGCATCCACAGCCACCGGCCGTGCCGGAAAGGATGGCAGTTGGTCTGCTGAACGGCCGAGCCGGTCGAGGCGCGGACGTGGGCGAAGAAGAGCCGCGAGCTGACGTGGGCCGCCAGCTCGCGCAGGTTCCGGTTGTTCCAGGCCGGTCCGATGTCACGGAACACCGCCGGGGTGCCGTCGCCGTGTTCGCTGTACCAGCCGATGCCGAAACCGTCGCCGTTGGTCGTCTCGACGCCCATCCGGGCGTGCAGGCTCTGGTTGATCAGCGAGTGCTCGGGACGGTAGAGGACGGTGTCGAGCAGGACCGGCGATCCCGAGTACGCGAGCCAGCGGCACATCGGTGGCACCCCTTTCAGCACATGGTTCGAGCCTAACGCGGCGGGCGGTGGCGGGCCCGGCGGTCACAGGGGTGTCCGCAGCGCGCTGGCGCCCTGCCGCCACCGCTCCAGCAGCAGGGTCCCGAGGCGGTCGTCCAGCAGGACGGTGGCGTCGGCGCCGAAGGCGATGTCGCTCTCCAGGGCGGGCTCGTCCTCCAGCAGGCCGGCGATGACCTCACGGCGTACGAGCTGCTCGTGGACGGCGTCGGCCTCGACGTGCTCGGCGTAGAAGTGCTCGGCGGCGGGCCCGGCGCCCAGGCGGCGCATCGCCGCCGCCATCCGGCGCGAGCCCGGTGAGGAGGTGACCTCGACGCAGGCGAAGTGGCCCACGAGGGCTCCGCGCAGCGCCCGGTGCAGTCCGAACAGGGACATGAGGTTCACGGTCGCGAGGGCCTCGGCCGGGGCGGCGTCCAGGTAGTGGTTGTAGTCGGTGTTCAGGCCCAGGTCCGTCATGAGGCGGGCGAAGAGCTCGGCGTGCACACGGTCGGCGTGCCCGGCGCCGAACTCGTCGTACTCGATGGCGGCCATGGCGGCCTTCGCCCGCCCGCGCAGGCGCGGGATGACCCAGACGTGGGGGTCGGCCTCCTTGAGGTGGTACAGGGAGCGCATGGCGCAGTACTCGCGCACCTGCCCGATGTCCCCGTCGTGCTCCAGGTGGCCGCTGACGCTGCCGGAGTGGTCGACCGGCTCCAGAAGCAGTTCACCGAAGGCCTGGTCGACGGTGCGGCCCGAGGGGACGTCGGCGCGCAGCGCGGCCAGGAAGCGCTGCTCCAAGGCGCCGCGCAGGGTCAGGAGTCCCGGGTCCCACTCGCGGCTGTCGTCGACCCCCTCGAAGCCCCGGTAGTGGAGCTCGTAGAGCAGGTAGAGGGCCACGTGCAGGTCGTCCCCGTACGGGTCCGCGCCGTGGGCGGTGGCGGGGTCCGGGAGCGGGGCGGCCGGGTCGCGCAGGGCGGCGGCCACGGCGGCCGAGAGGGGGCCGCGCGGGGGCGGTAGGCGGCTCGCGGTGGACGGATGGGGGCGGGTGGTGCTCGCCGTCACGGGTGGATCCTCCTCAGGGGCCGGTAGGCGTCACGGGGTGCGGGGGCGTCACGGGGTTCCGGGGTGTCGCGGGGTGCGTGGGCGTCGCGGGGTTCCGGGGTGCTGCGCAGCGGGTGGGCGCCGGAAGGCGCGCCGGCGCGGATGACGACCAGTTCCTCCGTCGTCTCGTCCGGCCCCAGCAGGCCCTGTTCGCGCAGCCACGGGAGCCGGGAGCGCAGGACCGGTCCGAAGGGGATGCGGGCCCGGTCCACGACCTCGGCCCGCATCCCGGCGGCGGCCAGCCGTTGCAGCGTCCTGTCGGTGCCGCACAGGGCCGAGTGCACCATCAGCAGCGTGCCGTGCGGCTTGAGCAGGCGGGGGGCCGTCGAGCAGATGCGGTCCACGATCTCGCGCCCGTCGTTGCCCGCGTCCCAGGCCCGGGCCGGCCCGCGGGTGGGCAGCCCCGGGTCCGGGGCGGGTACGTAGGGCGGGTTGCTGACGACCAGGTCGAAGGGGCCCAGTTCCTCGGCGCTCGCCACGCTCCCCCGGCGGACGGTGACCGGCTGCCGCATCCGCAGGGCGTTCAGGCGGACGGTCAGCGCCGCCCGCCAGGAGATGTCGACCGCGGTCACCCGGGCTCCCCGGCGCGCCGCGTACAGGGCCAGTGCGCCGCTGCCGGTGCAGACGTCCAGGACGTCCATGCCCGGTGCGACCTCGCTCCGTACGGCTTCGGCCAGGAGACAGGTGTCCTCTTGGGGGGCGTAGACCCCGGGGAGGGTCCACAGGCGGGCGAATTCGTGGCGCGCCCGTGGGAATCCGAGGCTCAGCGTCATCCAGCACCTCCGTGGTCGGTCGGTCATCGGGCGGCTACCCCGTCCCGGGCACACCACACGTACCGGCAGGTGTGCGGCCGCGTGAGGTGGGGAGGCGCCGGGCAGAGCAGTCCGCTTCTGCGACGGAGGAGAGACCATGCGCGCATTGACCTGGCAGGGCAAGCGGGACGTGCGGGTGGAGACCGTTCCGGATCCCCGGATCGAGGACCCCACGGACATCGTCGTCAAGGTGACGTCCACCGGTATCTGCGGATCCGACCTGCACCTCTACGGGGTCCTCGGGCCGTTCCTGGAACCCGGGGACATCCTCGGCCACGAGGCGATGGGCCTGGTCGAGGAGGTGGGCGCGGACGTGAAGACGCTGCGGCACGGCGACCGGGTGGTCATCCCGTTCAACGTGTCCTGCGGCGACTGCTTCATGTGCGGCCAGGGCCTGCACTCGCAGTGCGAGACCACCCAGGTGCGGGAGTACGACAAGGGCGCCTCGCTGTTCGGTTACACCAAGCTCTACGGCCAGGTGCCGGGCGGCCAGGCACAGTACGTACGGGTGCCGTTCGGTGACAGGCTGCCGATGAAGGTGCCCGACGGGCCGCCGGACGAGCGGTTCGTGTACCTGTCGGACGTGCTGCCGACCGCCTGGCAGGCGGTGGAGTACGCGGCCGTGCCGCCGGGGGGCAGCGTCGCCGTCCTGGGTCTGGGGCCGATCGGGCAGATGGCCGCCCGCATCGCCCTGCACCGCGGAGCCCGGCTGGTCATCGGCGTGGACCTGGTGCCGGCCCGGCTGGAGCGGGCCAGGTCGTCCGGGGTGCACGCGCTGGACCTCAAGGAGCACGGAAAGCGGCTGGTGGAGGCCGTACGTGAGCTCACCGACGGCCGCGGGCCGGACTCCGTGATCGACGCGGTGGGCATGGAAGCCCACGGCGCCCCGCTGGCGTCCGCCGCGCAGCGCTTCACGGGCCTGCTGCCGGACGCCGTGGCGCGGCCGCTGATGGAACGGGCCGGGGTGGACCGGCTGACGGCGCTGTACACCGCGATCGACCTGGTGCGCCGGGGCGGCACCGTCTCCGTGTCGGGCGTCTACGGCGGGGCGGCCGACCCGATGCCGCTGCTGACCATGTTCGACAAGCAGATCCAGCTGCGGATGGGACAGGCCAACGTGCGGGCCTGGGTGGACGACATCATGCCGCTGCTGGAGGACTCCGACCCGCTGGGGGTCGAGGGCTTCGCCACGCACACCATGCCGCTCGACGAGGCCCCCCGGGCGTACGCCATGTTCCTGGCCAAGGAAGACGGCATGATCAAGACCCTGCTGCAGCCCTGAACGGGCCCACGACGCCGTAGGCCCGGACAGGGCCTACGGGGCGAGGGGCGCGGTGGCCAGGCCCGCGCCCTCGCGCAGGCCCGCGAGGAACTCCTGCACCGCCTCCAGCGCGGTGTACCGGGGCTTCCAGCCCAGTTCCGCACGGGCCCGGGAGCTGTCCAGCAGCGGGAGCCGCAGCACCGCGTCGAACAGGTCGGGGGACGCCGGTACGGCGCGCAGCCGCCAGGCGGCGGACAGCGCGGCCCGGACCGGCGCGGCCGGCAGCCGTAGGACCCGGGCCTCGAAGACCGCGGCGAGCCGCTCCGCGTCCAGCGGCGGTTCGGCGGCGAGGTTGAAAGCCCCCCGGACGGGCCGGGTGACCGCGGCGGCATAGGCGGCCGCTGCGTCATCGGTGTGCAGCGCCTGGAGGCGCAGGCCGGGCAGGTCGGGGACGACCGGGATCAGGCCGGGCCGGATCAGCCGGCCGGGCAGCAGCCGGCCCGCGAAGATCCGCCGCTGTTCGGAGGCGGCTTCCCGCTTGAAGAGGAACGCGGGGCGCATGCGTACGACGCGGATGTCGGGGTGGGCGCCCTCGTAGGCGTCCAGGACGCGTTCCAGGTAGGACTTCTCCCGGGTGTACGCGGCCTGAGGCCAGCCGTGGGTGGGCCAGGACTCGTCCACGGCGCGGTCCTTGGGGCCGGGCGAGTACGCGCCGACCGAGGAGGCGTGGACGAGGGCGGGCACACCGGCGGCGGCCGCGGCCTCGAACACGCGGATGCCGCCGAGGACGTTGGTGCGCCAGGTCTCGGCCGGGTCGTGCGTGGGCTGGAACTTCCAGGCCAGGTGGACCACGGCGGCCGCGCCCTCGAAGAGCGGGACGAGGTCGGCGCCGCCGGGTTCGATGTTCACGGCACGCCACTCGGTGCCGTCCGGCCGCCAGTCGGGGAGCCTGCGGGCGAGTCCGAGGACGGAGCCCACGGCGGGGTGGTCCACGAGGGCCCGCACCACGCTGGTGCCGACGTTGCCGGTGGCGCCGACCACGACGACGCGCAGGCCGGCCGCCGGTCCGGGTCCGGCCGGGGGTGTCGAGGTCATGACTGCCCCCTTCCCGCGGTGGGCTGTGTCTGCCGTACGCCGGCGAACGGACTGTCGTCGAGTCGGGCGAGCAGCTCGGCCGGGTCCTCGTAGACCGCGCGGGCCCCGGCCTCTTCCAGGTCGCGGCGGGGAATGCCGCCGCACAGCAGGCCCACGCAGGCGACCTCGGCCCGCGTCGCCGCCTTCATGTCCCACACGCTGTCGCCGACGAAGACGCTGGCGTGGGCGGGCGCGTCGGCGAGGTCGAGTGCGTGGTGCACGGGGTCGGGAGCGGGTTTGCCCTCGCTGACGTCGTCGGCGCTCGCGGTGGCGGTGATGGCGTCGTCCGCGCCGATCGCCCGCCTCAGCGCCTCCAGTTCGGTGCTTCCGGCGGAGGTGACCAGTACCACCCGCCACCCGCGGCCGTGGAGGGTGCGCAGCAGTTCGGCGGCGGAGCCGAAGCCGGGCAGCCGGTCGAAGTACGTCCCGTAGAGGGTGTCGTGGGCGGCTTTGAGCGCGTCGTCCTGACCGGTGTCACGGTCGTCGCCGAGCAGGTGGGCGATCAGGTCCTCACCCGGAAGGCCGATCGCGCGGTGGACGGCGTGCATCGGCACGTCGTGACCGGCTTGCCGCAGCGCTTCCCACCACGACGTCACATGAAGGTGATTGGTGTCGACCAGCGTCCCGTCGACATCGAACAGGGCGGCGCGGTTCATTCGTTTCCTCCCGTACGGCCGGTGTCCCGGGCGCGGTGCGGGGCCGGTCGGCGACCGGGACCCGCCGGTCGCTCACTTGCCCAGCTTGTCCTTGAGCTCGGCCTTGTTCATGGACGAGCGGCCGTGCAGGTTCTTGCGCTTGGCCTCCGCGTAGAGCTGGTCGTACGTCGGCCCCTGGGCGCCGGTGTGGGAGTGCCGGCCGCCGCGCTCGGACGAGGACATGTCCTCCAGGGAGGTCCTGCTCGCCGTCTTCGACTCCCCTGCCCGTGCGCGTTCCTTGTTGACGGTGCGGGCGGCGATCTCCTTGGCGCGCTCGGTGCTCTCGCCGCGCTCTTCCGCGCTCTCCTTGATGTGCTCGTACTGCCGCTCGCGCTTGGGACTGGATCCGCGGGGCATGGTCACTCCTTCGTCGGTGTCCGGTGTGTGTGGTGTGCGTTCTGGTGTTTCGGTTCACCCGTGCGGGGCCCGCAGGCCCCGGGACGGCACCCCGTCCGCGCGGATCGCCGCACGCGCGTGCGCGACGACGAAACCGCTGCGCGGCCGGGTCGGCATGCGGTGGAGCGGGATCGTCAGGTCCTGTTCCGGGACCTCGCAGTCCAGCTCGGCGAGTGCGCGGACGATGGCCGTCAGCAGGACGACTGCGATGTCCTCGCCCGGGCAGCGGTGTCCGGTGCGGGCATCGCCGCCGCCCTGCGGTACGAGGTCGTTCGACGGAGGTTCGCGGCCGACGAAACGGCAGGGGTCGAAGTCGCAGGGGTCGGGCCAGAGGTCCGGGTCGTGGTTGCGCCCGTACAGGTCCAGCAGGAGGAGGGTGCCCTCGGGGACCTCGGTGTCGCGCCACCGCAGGTCACGGGCGGCGAGACCGCCGACGAAGGGCGCGAAGGGGTAGAAGCGGCGCACCTCGTGGGCGAAGGCACGGGCGTACGTCCCGTCGTCCCCTCGGAGCCGGTCCCGGTGGACGGGGGCGCTGTGCAGGGCGTGCGCGGCGAAGACCGCGAACCAGGACAGGGCCACCGTGGGACGGATGACGTTGAGCAGTTCCACCGCCGCGGTGTGCGGGTCCAGCAGGTGGCCTTCGGCGTCGCGGTGCCAGGCGACGGTGGCCAGCGCGGAGCGGGGCCTGCTGTCGGAGGTGGCCGGGGCGGCCGCCCCGCGCAGCTCCGTCACGGCGCGGGACAGGGCCCGCTCCTGCCGGGCCCGGGCTCGGCGGGCCTTGAAGTGGCGGGGGCCGGCCGTGGCGAAGCCGTCGACCGTGGCCAGGCAGTCCTCGGCCAGGGAGCGCGCGGCGCCCTCCGAGAGGGGCAGGCCCGCCCAGTCGCACACGGCTCCGGCGAGCACGGTGGCCACCTCGTCGAACAGGACCACCTCGCGACCGTGCCAGCCGGCCACCGCGCGCGGCCAGCGGGCGGCGAAGCGTTCGGTGAGCGCGGCGATGCCGCCCTCGGCCATGAGCAGCGAGACGAACATGTCCTTGCGGACCCGGTGGCGGTCTCCGTCGAGGGTGTGCACCGCGCCCCGGCCGAACAGGGTGTCGAGGACGGGCCCGGGGAGGGCGCCCTCCCGCAGGACGTTCTTCTCGTCGTAGAAGAACTCCACCGATCCGGGCCCGTCGAGGACGACCGTCCGCCGGCCCATGAGCCGGGTGACGACCGGTCCCTCTCCGGCACGCTCCTGCAGGCCGGGCAGCCAGGCGTAGCCGCGGGCCAGCAACGAGGCGGTGCTGTCGATCACGGAAGTGAACATACGCGGCGCCTACCCGCTGCGCCGCCCGGCACTCGCGCCGGTCAGGGTGGGTAGGGGCGTGCGGAGGCGGCCGCGGGGGGTAGGCGAGGGGTCGGAGGGCCACGAGGGCCCCTGGGGACGCGAGGAGGAGGCCGACGATGAGCGGTAGCGGACGGACGGGCGCGACGGGAGCGGACGGCGGGATGCAGGACAAGGCCCAGCGGCCGGGGATCGGCCGTGAGGAGCAGGTGGCCGAGACCCCCGAGCAGGACGGGCGCACGCGCGGCCGGAGCAAGGAGGAGTCGACGCGCCGACGCCCGGGGGAGGCGCCCGCCCGGCAGGACGACGGCGTCGGCGAGGAGGCGTAGAAAGGCGTGGGCGAAACCTCCGGGCCACACGGCCGAACGGGTTTCGGCGGCCCGTGACCGGCAAGGCGGACCGTATGAACGCGAAGCGATCCGAGGCATCCGCGGCGCCCGGGGCGGCAGCGCCCGCAGCGGCCGCCCCGACGGCACGGCACATCACCGAGCCCGACGGCCCCGAGCTGGTGGAGGGGCCCGTGGAGCGGCCCCGGCGGGACGGTTCCACGGCCCGTTCCGAGCGCCCCGTGGTGGCCGTGTGCACCTGCCGGCGGAGCCGGATCTTCCCCTGGTGCGACACCAGCCACCGCGCGAGGGCCCACGGAGACGGTGCCCCGGATACGCCCGAGCGGGAAGGAGAGCGACCATGAGCACCTCGCCGACCCCCGGCAGGGTCGTCGTCGTCACCGGGGCCAGCGGCGGCGTCGGGCGCGCCGTCGCACGCGCCTTCGCCGCCCGCGGCGACCGGCTCGTGCTGGTCGCCCGGGGCGGGGCGGGTCTGGAAGGGGCCGTCCGGGACGTCGAGGCGCTGGGTGGGAAAGCCCTGGCGATCGAAGCGGACGTCGCCGACCCGCAGGCGGCCGAAGCCGCCGCACAGCGGGCCGAAGAAGAGTTCGGGCCCCTCGACATCTGGGTCAACGTCGCCTTTACGTCGGTGTTCGCGCCGTTCACCGAGATCAGCCCGGAGGAGTTCCGCCGGGTCACCGAGGTCTCCTACCTCGGATACGTGTACGGGACCCACGCGGCCCTGCGCCGGATGCTCCCGCGCGACCGCGGCACCCTCGTCCACGCCGGTTCCGCCCTCGCCTACCGGGGCATTCCGCTGCAGAGCGCGTACTGCGGGGCCAAGCACGCCCTCCAGGGCTGGCACGAGGCACTGCGCTGCGAACTGCTCGCCTCGGGCACGGGGGTCCGCACCACGATGGTGCAGCTGCCCGCGCTGAACACGCCGCAGTTCGACTGGGTGCTGTCGCGGCTGCCCAGGCGCGCGCAGCCCGTGCCGCCGATCTACCAGCCGGAGGTCGCCGCCCGGGCCATCCTGTACGCCGCGGAGCACCCGCGGCGGCGGGAGTACTGGGTCGGCGGCAGCACCGCGGCGACGCTCATGGCCAACGCGGTCGCGCCGGGACTGCTCGACCGTTACCTGGCCCGTACGGGCTTCGACTCCCAGCAGACCGACACCCCGTCGGGAGACGACGAGCCGGCGAACCTGTGGCGGCCCGCGGACACCCGGCGGGACTTCGGGGCGCACGGCCGCTTCGACGCGTCGGGGCGGACGCGGAGCTTCCAGTGGTGGGCCACCCGTCACCGGGGCGTCCTCGCCGCGGCGACGCTCGGCGGCGCCGGCGCGGCGGCCCTCGCCTGGGGCCGCCGCGGACGGAGCTGATCCGCCGGCACGCCGAGCCGATACGTGAGGTGAGGGGGCGGGGGCAACTGCCCCGGCCCCCTCACCGTGTTCAGCGGATCAGGTGTGGAGAAGGCGGTTGAAGAAAGAGCGGTAGCGCTGGAGCGCGATCCGCAGGTCTTCCGTGACGGGCTCCTCGCCCTTGCTCCACTGGCCCTCCAGCTCCTGCTTGTGGGAGGAGAAGGTACCGGCCAGGGTCTGCATCACCTCGGCGACGAGGGTGTCGGCGGACCTGACCGCTTCCTGCGGGTCGTCGACGAAGCGGCCCTGTATCTCGCCCCACCGCCTGCGGAACTCCTCCGCGTCGGGGCCCGCGAGCAGCGGCTCGTCCGACGTCTCGCCCGCCGCGCCCGTGCCCTCCCGTGTGCCGGCGGCCGTCGTGGCCGCCTCGTCCGCCCGCACGGGTCCGTCTTCCCTCAGGTCGTCCCCGGTCGCGCCCCGCACGCCGGTGTCCTCTTCCGCGCGCTCGTCGATGCCTGCGCCCTCGTCGATGCCTGCGCCCTCGTCGCGGTCGCCCGTCGCCTCACCGGGGTAGACGGCGGTGCTCCGCCCGTCGGATCCCGGATGGGCGAGGCTCTCCGTGGTCAGGCCGCCCTCGTCGTCGGGCCTGCCGAGCGTCTCGTCGCGATCCTGCATGTCATCGGCCTCCTTGGTCACCGAGCAGCTCCTGGAACAGGGCGCGGTAGTGCACCATCGCCCCGCGGAGCTCCTCCGTCGTCGCCTGTCCTTCGCTGCTGCGCGCGTTGACGGCGTGCGCGGCGCGGTAGTGCTCCAGCGTGCTTCCGTGCTCGACCGAGAGGTCGCGCACCTGCTCCCCGAACCCGTCGGTCGGGTAGCCGCGTTCCCTCATGAGCCGCGTCACCAGCTCGTCCGCCTGGGCCACCGCCCCCTCGGGGCGGTCCACGAAGCGTTCCTGGACGCCCTGCCACTCCTCGGCGTACTGGGTGCGGCGCGCGGGGGGCAGTTCCTTGATGTCCAGCTTCTCGTGGCGCTGCTCGCGGGCGCGCAGCTCACGCTCGGCGGCCAGCCGGCCCCCCTCGTCCTGGACGGTGCGGTCGTACTCGGGGCCGAACCGCTCCCGGAGGTGCCGTCGGCGCGAGACCAGCCAGAGCCCGGCCGCGATGGCGATCAGTACCACCACTACGGGAACGATGATCGCGATGAGCGTGCTTGTCGACATGGGGGCCTCCACTCGGGGCCGTGCTCTCACGGTGTCGTCGTTGGCGCGTGCCCGCGCACATGTCCCGTAAACCCGGCGTGCCGCCTCCCGTTACAGTCTGGCGCGTGAACGTCGCCCGCTCCATCGCCCTGTTCGTCGTGGCCGCCCTCCTTGAGATCGGCGGTGCCTGGCTGGTCTGGCAGGGCTTGCGGGAGCACCGGGGGCGGCTGTGGGTCGGGGCCGGTTTCCTGGCCCTCGGTCTGTACGGAGTCGTCGCCACCTTCCAGAGCGACGAGAACTTCGGCCGGATCCTCGCCGCGTACGGGGGCGTGTTCGTGGCGGGGTCCATCGCCTGGGGCATGGTCGTCGACGGCTACCGGCCCGACCGCTACGACATCACCGGCGCCCTCGTCTGCCTCGCCGGCATGGCTGTGATCATGTATGCGCCCCGCGGCCGATGACGGGTGCCGCCACGGCCACTTGGGCGGGGCGCAGCAGGCGTGAACCGACGCGGTAGCCGGGGCGGAGGATGCGGGCGCAGGTCGCGGTGGTGCGCAGCGGGTCCGGAGCCGAGGTGACCGCTTCGTGGACGAGGGGGTCGAAGGGGTCGCCTGGTTCGCCGACGGGCTCCAGTCCGAGGGCGGCGAGGCGGGATTCGAGCAGGCGCGCGACGGCTTCGAAGCCTTCGCCCGTCTCACCGAGTGCCCGGGCGGCGTCCACGGCGTCGAGCACGGGCAGCAGCCCGCTGAGCACGTTGGAGACGGCCGCCTCGCCGACGGCGAGGCGGTCGCGCCGGACGCGTTTGCGGTAGTTGTCGTACTCGGCTTTGACGCGTTGCAGGTCGGCCGTGCGTTCGGCGAGCAGCCCTCCTGGTTCCGGCGTGCCCGGGGGCTCGGTGCGGTCCGGCCGGCCGGGGGCGCGGGGTGTGAGGGCGGGCGGGCCCGTCCGTCGCCGGTCGCTCAGGACGACGACCGCCGGGGCGCCGGGGCGCTCCCGCCGCGGGGGCCTCGGGGGCTCGGCCGGGTGGTTCATGCCGTGTCTCCCTTCGGCTTCTCGTCGTCCACGATTTCGGCGTCGACCACGTCGTCGTCGGCCGCCTCGTGACCGGGACCGGCCTGGCCGGCGCCGGCCGCGCCGCCGGCGGCCTGGGCCGCCTGGGCGTCGGCGTAGATCGCCTGGCCGAGCTTCTGGCTGACTGCGGCGACCTTCTCCGTGGCCGTACGGATGGCGGTGGTGTCCTCGCCCTTGAGCGTCTCCTTGAGTTCGGTGACGGCGGCCTCGACCTCGGTCCTGACGTCGGCGGGGAGCTTGTCCTCGTTGTCCTTGACGAACTTCTCGGTCTGGTAGACGAGCTGTTCGGCCTGGTTGCGGGTCTCCGCGGCCTCCTTGCGGCGGCGGTCCTCCTCGGCGTGCTGTTCGGCCTCGTGCACCATGCGCTGGATGTCGTCCTTCGGCAGCGAGGAGCCGCCCGTGACGGTCATCTTCTGTTCCTTGCCCGTGCCGAGGTCCTTGGCCGTGACGTGCATGATGCCGTTGGCGTCGATGTCGAAGGTGACCTCGATCTGCGGGACGCCGCGCGGGGCCGGCGGCAGGCCGGTGAGCTCGAACATGCCGAGCTTCTTGTTGTACGCGGCGATCTCGCGCTCGCCCTGGTAGACCTGGATCTGCACCGACGGCTGGTTGTCCTCGGCCGTCGTGAACGTCTCGGACCGCTTGGTCGGGATGGTCGTGTTGCGCTCGATGAGCTTGGTCATGATGCCGCCCTTGGTCTCGATGCCGAGGGACAGCGGGGTCACGTCGAGGAGCAGGACGTCCTTGACCTCACCCTTGAGCACACCGGCCTGCAGGCTGGCGCCGATGGCGACGACCTCGTCCGGGTTGACGCCCTTGTGCGGGTCCTTTCCGGTGAGTTCCCTGACCAGGTCCGTGACGGCCGGCATCCGGGTGGAGCCGCCGACCAGGATGACCTCGTTGACGTCCCCCACCTTGATCTTCGCGTCCTTGACGGCCTGGTGGAAGGGGGTCTTGCAGCGCTCCAGCAGGTCGGCGGTCAGCTGCTGGAACCCGGTGCGGGTGAGTTTCTCCTCCAGGTGCAGCGGCCCGTCGGCGGAGGCGCTGATATAGGGCAGGTTGATGTTCGTCTCGGTGGCGGAGGACAGTTCGATCTTCGCCTTCTCGGCGGCCTCGCGCAGCCGCTGGAGCGCCATCTTGTCCTTGGTCAGGTCGATGCCGTAGCCGTTTTGGAACTGCTTGGCGAGGTGGTCGACGATCCGCTGGTCCCAGTCGTCCCCGCCCAGGTGCGTGTCGCCGTTGGTGGCCTTCACCTCCACGATCCCTTCGCCGATCTCCAGGAGGGACACGTCGAAGGTGCCGCCGCCGAGGTCGAAGACGAGGATCGTCTGGTCGTTCGCCTTGTCCAGCCCGTAGGCGAGGGCGGCTGCGGTCGGCTCGTTGACGATGCGCAGGACTTTGAGGCCCGCGATCTCGCCGGCCTCCTTGGTGGCGGTGCGCTGGGAGTCGTTGAAGTAGGCGGGGACGGTGACCACGGCGTCGGTGACCTCCTCGCCGAGGTAGGCCTCGGCGTCCCGCTTGAGTTTCTGCAGGACCCGCGCGGAGATCTCCTGTGCCGTGTAGCGCTTGCCGTCGATGTCCCCGCGTTCGGGGAAGTGCCACTGCGGGTCGCCCATGTGCCGTTTGACCGAGCGGGCCGTGCGGTCCACGTTGGTGACCGCCTGGCGTTTGGCGACCTCCCCCACGAGGACCTCGCCGCCCTTGGCGAAGGCCACGACCGAGGGGGTGGTCCTGGCCCCTTCGGCGTTGGGGATGACGGTGGGTTCGCCGCCTTCGAGGACGCTGACGACGGAGTTCGTCGTTCCGAGGTCGATGCCGACCGACCGTGCCATGGTCCGCTCCCTTCGCGTCTGCGGGCGGGCCACGGATCGCGCCGGCGCGGGAACTCCCCCCGTCCCGTCGGACGGTTGCGGACAGCCGGTGCGTACGGGCCGGCCCTCACCTCCTGGATACGTCGGCGCCGCGCGCCGTGTCAACGCGCCGGGGGCCCCGGCGCCGGGCGGTTTCGCCGCGGTGGCGCCGGGCAGGCGCCGCGGGAGAGGTCCGTCGCGTCCGCGGAGGTGGCCATGCCCGTGTTCGTCGGGACGTCCGGCTGGCAGTACCGGGACTGGGCGGGGACCTTCTATCCGCCGCAGGTGCCCCAGCGCCTGTGGCTCGAGGAGTACGGGCGGCATTTCGGCACGGTGGAGAACAACAACGCCTTCTACCGGCTGCCCGCCCCGGAGACCTTCGCGGCCTGGCGTGAGCGCACTCCGGACGGTTTCGTGATGGCCGTCAAGGCCAGCCGGTTCCTGACCCACATCAAACGCCTGCGCGACCCCGAGGAGCCGGTGCGCCGGCTGATGACGCACAGCGCCGCCCTCGGCCCACGCCTGGGTCCCGTGCTCCTGCAACTGCCGCCGACGCTGCGTGCGGACGCCCGCACCCTGGACGCCTGCCTTGCCTGCTTCCCGGCCGGGGTGCGGGTGGCCGTGGAGCCCCGGCACGAGTCGTGGTGGACGCCGGAGGTCCGGTCGGTGCTCGTCGAGCGGGGCGCCGCGCTGTGCTGGGCGGACCGGCATTCGCGGCCGGTGACGCCGCTGTGGCGGACCGCGGACTGGGGTTACCTGCGGTTCCACGAGGGCCGTGCGCAGCCGTGGCCCCGGTACGGGCCGGGCGCGTTGCGGTCGTGGGCCGGGCGGATCGCGGACGCCTGGCCGGCGCGGGCCGACGTCTTCGCGTACTTCAACAACGACCCTGGCGGGGCCGCCGTCAGGGACGCCGAGGCGTTCCGGCGGATGGTGGGGGCGGCGGCCGTTCCCGTCTGAGCCGGGCCGCGGGCACCGGTGGTGCTCCCGTCACCGGTCGTTCACCCGTCCGCTCCCGCCGGACGGGCGGACGCGCGGCCGCCCCGGTGGTGTCGGGCGGCGAGGCGTCCGCGGCCTGGGAGTCTGGCGGCATGGTGCTGACGACGTCCTCTCCCACCGCCGGCCAGGAGCAGCGTCAGCGGTCGGGGCGCAGGTCCGGCCCCCGGGGCGGGGCGGTGGCGGCTCCGGCGGCCTCGGCGGCCGTCTCGATGGGGGCGTACTGCCTGGCGATGGCCGTGCACGGGACGTACCCGTTCGGTGCCCGGTCCCGGGCGGTCAACGACCTGGGCAACCAGTTCGTTCCGTTCCACGCTCACCTGTGGGACCTGATGCGCGGGCAGACCGAGGGGGACCTCTTCTTCAACTGGGGCAGCGGCTACGGCGTGCCGTTCCTCGCGGACTTCTTCACGTACCTGATGAACCCGTTCTCGTGGCTCGTCGCGCTCTTCCCCCGCGACCGGGTGGAACTGCCGGTCTTCCTCGTCACCCTGCTGAGCATCGGGCTGGCGACCGCGCTGATGACCGTGTGGCTGGGCCGGCTGCGACCGGGGCCGCCGTGGCCCCGTGCGGCTCTCGCGGTGGGCTACGGCGTCAGCGCCTGGACGGTGTCGAACGGTTTCGCCGACCCCATGTGGATGTGGGGGCTGGTGGCCCTGCCCCTGACCGGTTTCGCGTACGACTGGTGCCTGGACGGGCGGCGGTGGGCGCTCGGCGCGCTGCTCGTCGCCGTGTCGTGGGCCGGCAACTTCTACACCGCCGCGATGGCCACCCTCGGGATGCTGCTGGTGCTCCTGGTCAGGCTGCTGCTCGACCGGCGGCCGTGGCCCCTGCGGCGGCGCGTGGTCTTGCGGGCCGCGTCGATGACGGCGGTCGGCGTGGCTCTGGTCGCCCCGGTGCTGACGGTCACCTTCCCGGCGTCGCGGGCTTCGCAGCCCGGTCCCGTGGCCGGCTACCCCGGGCCGCCCCCGCTGCGCGACTACCTCGCGCACCTGCTGCCGGGCGGCTTCCATTCGAGCGGCCCGCAGGTGTCGGTGGGCGTGCTGCCGCTGCTGCTGGTCCTCTCGTATCCCTTCATGCGCAGGGTGCCGGGCAGGCAGCGGGCCGCCTGGTGCCTGCTGCTCGTGCTGGTGGCGCTGTCCTACGTGTGGACGCCGACGATCCTGCTGTGGCACGGCCTGGCCCTGCCCAACGGGGGGCCGTACCGGGCGTCGTTCACCCTGGCCGGCATGCTGGTGGCCGTGGCCTGGCTGGCCCTGACCGCGCGGCCGCGTCCCCGGGAGCTGCTGGCGGGGGCCGCGGTGCTGGGCGTGGTGCTGGTCGTCGCCGGGCCCAGTGCGTACTTCACCGCCGCCACCTGGGTGCTGACCGTGGCGGGGGGCGCGGTGGTGGTGGCCCTGCTGGTGCTGCTGCGGCGCCGCGGCCGGGGCCTGCGCGTCGCCGTGACGGGGGCGCTGATCGGCACCGTGTTCGTCTCCACGGTGTTCACGGTGCTGTCGGTGACCGAGCAGCGGGACCGGGAGGAGTGGTGGCGGCCGAAGCGGACCCTGGACGCGCAGTCCCTGGCGGCGCGGCGGGCGGTGCGGTCCGAGGACCGCTGGCCAGCCCTGCGCAGTGAGCCCGGTCCGCACGAGTTCGCCGACAACGACCCGCTCCTGCTGGGCGGTCAGGGCGGTTCGTACTACAGCAGCTACCTGCCGGCCCGGACCGCGCTGACGCTGCGCGGGCTGGGGGCGGGCTGGTACATGGGGGGCCGTCACACGGTCGGCTTCGAGGACCCGGTCGGCCGCGCGGTCATGGGCGTCGGCAGCTACCTCGACCACGGCGGTCCGGACGGGTTCGTGCGGCGGACCGCGGACGCGGTCCCGTTGGTGACCCTGCGGCCGGGCGCGCCGGCTCCCGCGGCGGACACGGTGTTCGCCCGTCAGGAGCAGGTGCTGGGGGCGCGGGTCTACGCGGTGCCCGCCCTCCGGCCGGTGGGGGGCGCGGCGCCCGCCGAGCGGCCCGACGGGGCCTGGCGGCTGTCCCGGGGCGTCCGTCGGTCGTTCGCCTTCACCTGCGCCCCGGGGAGCTCGGCGTTCGCGTACCTGCCCTGGTTCTCCGGCACCCTGGACGCCTTCGGCTCGGTACGGCGGCTGTCGGCCTGGTTCCCGATGACGAACAACGGGCTGGTGCCGCTGGGCACGGTCCCGGCGGGCGGCGAGGCGGTGCTGACGCTCACCGGCGACCGCGCGCAGGACGTCCCGCGTTCCGCCGTGGGATGCCTGGACCGGGGCGCACTCGCCGCGGCGGTGGCCCGCTCGAAGGCGTCGGGCCCGCGCAGCGTCACCGCCGGCGGCCACTCCATCGAGGCCGTCTTCCCCCGGCGCTCCACCGGCACCGCGCTCGTGGCCGTGCCGGCCGTGCGGGGCTGGCGGTGTTCCGTGGACGGGGCGGCGGCGCAGGCGCCGGGCAGGATCGCCGGTCTGATCGCCGTGCCGCTGGGGCCGGGGGCGTCCCGGGTGGCCTGCGCGTACCGCACTCCCGGTCTGCGGGCCGGACTGCTGGTGAGCGGGGTGGCCGTCGTCGTCCTGCTCGTGGTGCCGGTGGTCTCCGCCGCGCCGCCGGACAGCCGGCGCCGCGCACTGCGGGAGTGCGCGGCGCGGCGGCTGCGGCGGTTGCGCCGGATCAGGACACGTTCACGGTGACGGTCGGTGAGGTGGCGCCGGCCACCATCACCCGCAGCTGCTCCTTGCCCTTGGTGCGGAACGTGGTGTCGAGCGAGTAGCTGGAGCCCTGCTTGACGGTCGTACTGGCGTGCAGGGTCGTCCACTTGGAGCCGTTCTTGTGCTGGAGGACCACCTTGCTGCCGATCGGTACGCCCTTCGTGCGTCCGGTGAAGGTGACCTTGGCGCCGGTCTTCACGTCGGTCGGGTTCGCCTTGACGCTCACTTCGCCCGCAGGCTGCGTCGCGGCCGGGCGGGGCGGGAACGCGGCGGCGGACGCGGTTCCCACGGCTCCCGCGGTCAGCAGGGCGATGGACAGGGCGCCGGCTGCGAGCAGCCGGGCGGGGCGGTTTCGCGGTATGGCCCTCACGTTGGTCTCCCGTCTTCGCGGATTCCCCCATGCGGCACGAACGGCACGCTTCCTGTCCGATTCGTGCCGATCCGATCGTAGGGTCGGCTCCTGCGCGGGGCGACTCGAACGCACGTCATACCAGGTCAAGCCGGGTGTTTCACCGTTTCGGGGGCGGACGCGTCCATCGCCCGCAGCCGCCGCAGAGCGGAGCCGCGCTGGACGACGGAGAGCGCCGTGACGGCCGCGCCGAGCACGATCCAGCCCGCCGGTCCGGCCGGCATGACCGCGCCGGTCAGCAGGAGCGGCCCCGCCGACTTCTGCACGGACTGGGACATCCCCGCCACGCCCAGGTAGGACGCCCTCGCGCGCTCCGGGGCGAGGGAGACCGCCAGTTCCCAGGAACTCACCGAACGCATCAACTCCGCCGCGGTGGCGAGCACCGCCGCGAGGAGCAGGCCGGCCGAGGCGGCCCAGGCGCCGGCCCCGGTGGACAGCGCGAGGAGCACGCAGCAGGCGGACAGCGTGAGCCCGTACACCGCCACCGTCCCCGCGGCCTGGCGGGGCTGCCCCACCCTCGCCGACACGCGGAGCTGGAGGGCGACCACGAGCACGGTGTTGATCACGAGGAAGGCGGGGACGAGCGCGTGCGGCGCGTCGGTGCGGGTGACCAGCCACAGTGGAAGGCCGACGGACAGGATCGAGTCGTCGAGGTTCATCGGGATGTCGAGCAGGACGAACCGGAGGTAGCCGCGGTCGCGCCACGGGCTGGACGGCGCCGGCGGCCGGTCCGTCGGGCCGCCGGTCCGGGCGGCGACGCGGCCGGGCTCCCGGAGCTCGCCGGTGCGCCGGACCAGGATCGCGGCCGCGAGGAAGGAGAGCGCGTTGGCCAGGATCAGGGCCTGATAGGCCTCCCGGGTCCCGACGGCGAGCCCGATCGCGGCGACGCCCGCGCCGAGCGCGTAGCCGGCGTTGGCGGAGCTGCGGGCGAGGGCCTGGTAGGTGGCGCGGCGTTCGCCCGCCACGCGGGTCGCGAAGAGCATCTCCAGCGTCTTGGCGGCCCGGTCACCCAAGTGGGTGAGGGCCACGACGGCCAGCAGCACCTCGTAGCGGGTGACGACGAGCAGCGCGCACAGCGTGCCCAGGCGCAGCAGGTGGGCGGCGATCAGCAGCCGGCGTACGGGGAATCGTCCGGCGAGGTGGCCGGCGAGGGGTGAGCCCGCGATGCCGGCGACTCCGGCGGCGCCCAGCAGGACCCCCAGCTGGCGGGCGTCCAGTCCGATCACGAAGGTGAAGTAGAGGACGCAGCCCGCGGCCCAGACGCCGGTTCCGGACCGGTCCAGGAACTGCGCGAGGAGCATGATCCGCGCGTCCCGGCCGCCGGGCGGCCGGCGCAGCTGTCCCCACAGGCCCCGCGGCCGGTCTTCCCCGGTCTTCGTACCGCCCCGCATCCTCGTTCTCCGTTCCCCCCGGCCCATGTATCTCGATGTCGAGATACATCGAGGAGCCTGCCCCAAAAGAATCTTGACGTCAAGATATTTCCGGGTGCGCGCAGACGCGCGATGCCCCGACCGGCACGCCGAGGGCCGCCGACAGTGCTACAACTGGGTGCGTGACCGATCCTTGCCACCCGTGCCGGGGACGTCGGTGCGGTCACTGAGCAGAAATCGCCCTCGAAGCGTCGCCCGCCAGGTATTCGTCCTCCAGGTGGCGATCGTGGTGCTGCTCGCCGCCGGTGCGGTCCTGGCGCTGGTGCTCCAGTCGCGCCACGACATCGACCGCGAGGCCCGCAACCGTTCCGTCGCGGTCGCCGAGAGCGTCGCGCACTCGCCCGGGCTCCAGGAGGCGCTGAACTCCCCCGATCCCACCAAGATCCTCCAGCCCATCACCGAGGCCACCCGCGCCGTGGCCGGGGTGGACTTCATCGTGGTGATGGACACCCACGGGATCCGCTACACCCACCCGCTGCCCGACCGGATCGGCAAACGGTTCGTCGGCACCATCGGCCCCTCCCTGGCAGGCCGCGTCTACACCGAGAGCGTCAACGGACCCCTGGGCAAGGAGATCCAGGCCGTGGTGCCGGTCTTCTCCCCGGACCACAAGGTGGTCGCCCTGGTCTCGGCCGGCCTCACCGTCAAGAACGTCACCGGCGTCGTGGACCGGCAGCTCCCCGTCATCCTCGGCGCCTGCGGGGTCGGCCTCGCCCTGGCCACCGTCGGCTCGGCACTGATCAGCCGGCGCCTGCGGCGCCAGACGCACGGCCTCGGCCCGCTCGAAATGACCCGGATGTACGAGCACCACGACGCGGTGCTGCACGCCGTGCGCGAGGGGGTGCTGATCACCGACGGGACGGGGCGGCTGCTGCTCGCCAACGACGAGGCCACCCGGCTGCTGCGCCTCCCGCCGGACGCCGAGGGCCGCCTCGTCGGCGAGCTGCCCGGGCTGGACGGGGAGCTGGTCGAGCTCCTGCGGTCCGGCCGGGAGGCCACCGACGAGATGCACGAGGCCGGGGACCGCCTCCTCGTGATCAACCAGCGGCCCACCCGGCTGCGCGGCCGGGCCGAGGGGACCTCGGTGACGATCAGGGACTCGACCGAGCTCCGCGTCCTCAGCACCCGGGCCGACGCGGCCCGCAGACGGCTCAAGCTGCTGTACGACGCCGGTGTCACCGTCGGCACCACCCTCGACGTGGAGCAGACGTCCCAGGAACTGGCGGACGTGGCCGTCCCGCGCTTCGCGGACTTCGTCACCATCGACCTGGCGGAACCCGTCCTGCACGGCGACGAACCCACTTCGACGGCGGACCTGCGCCGCACCGCCGTCAGCGGCATCCGCGACGACTCGCCGCTCTACCCGCGCGGCATCCTGATCGACTTCCTGCCCTCCACCCCGCAGGCCCGCGGCCTCGACAGCGGCCGCGCCGAGGTGGTGACCGACCTCTCCGACGCGCCCGGCTGGTACGCCCAGGACCCGCCCCGGGCGCAGGCCATCATCGACTACGGCATCCACTCCCTGATCACCGCTCCCCTCAAGGCCAGGGGCGTGGTGCTCGGCGTGGTCAACTTCTGGCGCTCGGGCAAGCCCGAGCCCTTCGACGAGGAGGACCTGTCCCTGGCGGAGGAACTCGTCGCCCGGGCCGGGATCACCATCGACAACGCGCGCCGGTACACGCGCGAGCACGCCCTCGCCGTCACCCTCCAGCACAGCCTGCTCCCCCGCGACCTGCCGGAGCAGAACGCGGTCGAGGTGGCGCACTACTACCTGCCCGCGCAGTCCGGGGTGGGCGGCGACTGGTTCGACGTGATCCCGCTCCCCGGCAGCCGGGTCGCGCTCGTCGTGGGCGACGTCGTGGGGCACGGCCTGCACGCCGCCGCCACCATGGGCCGGCTGCGCACCGCCGTGCTCAACTTCTCCTCCCTCGACCTGCCGCCCGACGAACTCCTCGCCCGGCTCGACGACCTGGTGCAGTACATCGACCAGAGCACGGACGGCGGAGGCCGCGGCCCCGACGGCGAGGGACTGCTCGGCGCCACCTGCCTGTACGCGGTGTACGACGCGGTCACCCAGCGCTGCACGATCGCCCGGGCCGGGCACGTGCCGCCGTTCGTCGTACGCCCCGACGGCCGCGTCGAGATGCCGGAGCTGCCGCCCGGCGCACCGCTGGGGCTCGGCGGGTTCCCGTTCGAGTCGGCGGAGCTGGACCTCGGCGAGGGCTCCCAGCTGGTGCTGTACACCGACGGGCTGATCGAGGACCGGGCCCGCGACATCGAGGCCGGTCTCGCCCTGGTCCGCGCGGCGCTCGGCCACGCCGACCGGGATCCGGAGGAGACCTGCCGCGCCCTGCTCAAGGCGATGCTGCCGGTACGGCCCCGCGACGACGTGGCCGTGCTGGTGGCGCGGACGTCGGCACTGGGCGCGGACCGCATCGCCGAGTGGGAGGTGCCGTTCGAGCCGAGCGCGGTCGGGGAGATGAGGGCGATGGCCGCCGCCAAGCTGGAGGAATGGGGCCTGTCGGAGCTGGCCTTCGGGACGGAACTGGTGCTGAGCGAGCTCGTCACGAACGCCATCCGGCACGGCGCCGCCCCCGTCCGGCTGCGGCTGTTGTACGACCGGGTGCTGACCTGCGAGGTCTTCGACAGCAGCAGCACCTCACCGCACCTGCGGTACGCCGCCACGACCGACGAGGGCGGCCGCGGGCTGTTCCTGGTGGCGCAGATCGGCCGGAGGTGGGGCGTCCGGTACACCCCCGAGGGCGGGAAGGTCATCTGGTCCGAGCAGCAGCTGCCGGACGGCGGGAGCTGGTGAGCGTCACGTGGGGCGCGGGTACACGCGGGACTGCTTGACACTCCCGTAGGCGAAGCTCGACTCGATGGACGCGATGCCGGGGATGGCGTGGATCCGGTCGCGCACGAGGGCTTCGTAGGCCTGGAGGCTCTCGATGACCACCCGCAGCAGGTAGTCGCTGCTCCCCGCCATCAGGTAGCAGTCCTGGATGTGCTCGATGACCGCGACGTGCTCCTCGAAGAGGCGCACCGCCTCCCCCGTGTGCCGCTCCAGCCTTATCCGTACGAAGACGGTGATCGGCAGTCCGAAGCCGACCTGGTCGACCATCGCGGTGTAACCGCGGATCAGACCGGCCTCCTCCAGCCGCCGCACCCGGCGCAGGCAGGGCGAGGGCGAGAGCCGTACGCGGTCGGCGAGGTCCTGGTTGGACAGCCGTCCGTCGGCCTGCAATGCGCGAATGATCTGGAGATCGACCGCGTCCATCGTCCCTCCTTGGCAGATTCTGCCCCCAAGGTAGGCGTGGAGGGCAGAACTGGCAATCGGCTGCCCCGCGAAAACACCTAGCGTTGCCTTGTGGCCGGATCCGGCCCTCTGAGGCTGGAGGAAGCTCCTTGGCAACGACGGAAAGCCGTCCCGCGATGACGCCCGCGCGGGACGCGGGCGCGAGCGCGAAGGACGCGGGTGCGCCCGCCCGGCGGGTCTCGCCCCAGGCGCGCGGCATGCTGGCGCTGGCGGCGACCGTGGCGATCTGGGCCGCCTTCGCGCTCAGCGCGCGGGCCCTGAGCGCCTCCTCCCTGCTGCCGGCCGACGCGGCGCTGCTGCGTTTCGGCGTACCGGTCCTGGTCCTCGCGCCCGCACTCTGGCGGCGGCGCCGGAGCATCGCCGCCGTCCCCCCGGCCACCGCGGCGAAGATCGTCTGCGGGGCCGGCGTGCCGTTCTTCCTCGCGGCGATGTACGGCGGGTCCCTGACGTCCGCGGCGTTCGTGGGCTCCCTGATACCGGGGATGGTCCCGCTGTTCGTCTCCGCGCTCATGATGGCCGGCGGCCGCGGTGCGCCGCGCGGCACGCAGGCGGCGGGACTCGCCCTGATCGCGGCGGGGGTCGTCGCCCTCGTGTGGCGGTACGTGGTTCCGGTGGACACGGACGTCCTGGCGGGAGCCGGCGTACTGCTGCTGGCCAGCGGGCTGTGGGCGCTGTACACGGTGGGGCTGAGGGAGGTCTCACTCGACCCGGTCGGCTCGATCGGGCTGCTGTGCGTGCCGTCCTTCGCCGTGATGGCGCTGCTGGTGCTGACCGGCGTGCTGCCCACCGGCCTGGCGTCGGCCGAGGGCGCCGACATCGCCTTGTTCCTGGTCGTGCAGGGGCTCGGGGTCGGGCTGTGCGCCGGACTGCTGTACGCGTTCGCGATCCGGCGGCTCGGGGCCGAGCGCAGCTCCGTGTTCGGCAGCCTCAGCCCGGTCGCCGTCGTGCTGCTCGCCGTTCCCCTGCTGCACGAGTCGCCGACGCCGAGCGTGCTCGTGGGCGTGCCCGTGATCACCGCGGGCGTGGTCCTCGCCAACCGGCGCCGGGGGGCCGACGCGGGGGCCCGCGCGACCGCCACCACCGCGGCCGGCACCGCCACCGCCGGCACCGCCGCCACGACCGACACCGACACCGCCGCTGACCCGAAAGGTGCCGTAGATGCTTGAGCTGCTCCTCCCGCCGCCCGTCGATCCCCTCTGGGACCTGACCGAGGCGTTCGGGGCCGACACCCGGCCCGAGCGGCTGAACCTCGTCCTCGGCGTGTACCGCGACGAGAGCGGCGGCACGCCGGTCATGGCAGCCGTCCGCGAGGCGGAGATACTCCTGGCGGAACGTTCCGCCTCGAAGGAGTACCGGGGACTCTCCGGCAACCTCGCCTTCAACCGCGCCATGCTGTCGATGGTTCTAGGCCCGGACGGCCCGGTCGAGCGGGCCGTGGCGGTCCAGACGGTGGCCGGCAGCGGCGCCCTGCGCCTGCTGGCCGACCTGATCTGCCGGACCCGTCCCGGTACGACGGTGTGGATCAGCGACCCCGCCTACGTCAACCACCGGCCCATCCTGGAGGCGGCGGGCCTGACGGTGCGTACCTACCGCTGGCTGGACCAGGAGGGCATGTTGGAGGACCTGGCCGGGGCGCGCCGCGACGACGTGGTGCTGCTCCAGGGGTGCTGCCACAACCCGACCGGGGTCGACCCGACGCCCGACGCCTGGGAGGCGCTGGCCGCGCTGGCCGTGCGCGACGGCTGGGTGCCGTTCGTCGACCTGGCCTACCACGGGCTCGGCGACGGCCTCGACGCGGACCTGGCGGCGACGCGGATGCTGGCGGATCGGGTGCCGGAGGTGCT
The DNA here is from genome assembly GCF_044454045.1 of Streptomyces sp. NPDC051578. Classification (NCBI taxonomy): domain Bacteria; kingdom Bacillati; phylum Actinomycetota; class Actinomycetes; order Kitasatosporales; family Streptomycetaceae; genus Streptomyces; species Streptomyces sp. NPDC051578. The sequence continues at coordinate 10,712 of NZ_JBITDH010000003.1, read as the reverse complement.
CCTCGCCATCAGCTGCTCGAAGAACTTCGGCCTCTACAGCGACCGTACCGGCTGCGCCGTCGTCATCGGGGCGTCGCGGGCGACGCTGCGGCACGCGGAGACGGCCCTGCAGAACGCTGCCCGCACCCAGTACTCGATGCCGCCGGAACACGGCGCGGCGGTCGTGACGGCCATCTGGGAGGACGCCCGGCTCCAGGCTTCCTGGCGGTCCGAGCTGGACGCCATGCGCCGCCGGATCGCGGCCAACCGGACGGCCCTGGTGGAGCAGCTGGCCGCGCTCGGCCGCGGCGAGGAGGCGGATGCGCTGGCACGGCAGAAGGGGATGTTCTCGATGCTGCCGCTGTCCCCCGAGCAGATGCTCCGGCTGCGCGGGCGGTTCGCCATCTACGGCACGACCGCCGGCCGGGTGAACATCGCCGGGATCGGGCTCGACCGGGTCCCCTGCCTGGCGCGGGGCATCGCCGGGGTGCTGGAGGAGCGCGTCACGGCGCCGGCCGGCTGAGCCCCGTCGGGGCGCCGGGGCAGGTCTGACTCCTTCGGCCGTCATCCCACCGGGTGCGCAGCGGATGCCTCCCGGCGCGCGACGGGCCAGGCTGCGGTGACGGGCAAGCCATCACCGCACAGACGAGGACCGAGCCATGTCCCACCTCCGGCGCATCGGCGTCATCACCGGGGCGGCGCTGCTGCTCACGGCCACGGCAACCGCCTGCTCGGCCGGCAGGACCACCGTGGGCGGCCTCAGCTTCCGTGCCCAGGACGGCCCGGCCGAGGTCACCTACCTGAACACCCCCGTCCAGGGCTGCCACAAGATCGGCCTCCCGCGCGGCGCGGCGCACGTCGACAACAACACCCTGGTCGACGTCATCCTGTACCGGTCACCGGGCTGCCAGAAGGCCGACCGGGCGGACGGGGTCTACATCCCGACCTCCACCTCGAACGTGACCGCCCCCGGCAGCCTGCCCTGGCGCAGCTTCTCCGTCGTCCACTGACGGCTTGCGGTCGTCCACTGACGGCTTGCGGTGGCGGGTACGGGAAAGGGCCCGCCCTGACCGGGCGGGCCCTTCCTCGTGGCGGTCTACGGCCTGTCTACGGTCTACGGTCAGGCCGCGGGGGCCGGGTAGGTCGGGTACTCGACCCCGGAGACGTGCTGGACGACGCGGATGACCTGGCACGAGTAGCCGAACTCGTTGTCGTACCAGAGGTAGAGGATCGCGTTGTCGCCGTCGACCTTGGTCGCGCCCGCGTCGACGATCGAGGAGTGGCGCGAGCCGACGAAGTCCATGGAGACGGCGTCGGGCGCGGTGGTGAAGTCGATCTGGCGCTTCAGCGGCGAGTGCAGCGAGACGCCGCGGAGGTAGTCGAGGACCTCTTCGCGGGTCGTCTCACGGCCCAGGCGCAGGCTCAGGATGGCGATCGAGACGTCCGGGACGGGGACGCGGATCGAGCTGCCGGTGATCGGCGCCTTGAGGTCCGGCAGCGCCTTGGCGACGGCGGAGGCGGCACCGGTCTCGGTGATCACCATGTTCAGCGGCGCGGAACGGCCGCGGCGGTCGGCCTTGTGGTAGTTGTCCAGCAGGTTCTGGTCGTTCGTGAACGAGTGGACGGTCTCCACGTGACCGCGCAGCACGCCGTACTCGTCGTCCATCGCCTTGAGGGGCGGGACGATCGCGTTGGTGGTGCAGGAGGCGCAGGACAGGATCTGCTCGTCCGGCTTGATCGTGTCGTGGTTGACGCCGTGCACGATGTTCGGGACGTCGCCCTTGCCCGGGGCGGTCAGGACGACCTTGTCGATACCGGGGCGCAGGTGCTTGGACAGCCCCTCGCGGTCGCGCCACTTGCCGGTGTTGTCGATGAGGATGGCGTCCTTGATGCCGTACGCCGTGTAGTCGACCTCGGACGGGTCGTTGGCGTAGATCACCTTGATGGTGTTGCCGTTGGCGACGATCGCGCTGTTCGCCTCGTCCACGGTGATGGTGCCCTGGAACTGGCCGTGGATGGAGTCGCGGCGCAGCAGCGAGGCGCGCTTGACGAGGTCCTGCTCACCGCCGCCGCGCACGACGATGGCACGCAGCCGCAGGCCGTTGCCGGAGCCGGCCTTCTCGATGAGGAGGCGGGCGACGAGGCGGCCGATGCGGCCGAAGCCGTAGAGGACGACGTCGCGGCCCGCGCCGCGCTCGATCTTGTTGGCACCGGTGGCGCCGGCGACCGCCTCGGCGGTGAACGCGTCGACCGACAGGCCGCGGTCATCGGCCTTGTACGTGGCGGCGAGCATGCCGATGTCGATCTGGGAGGGACCGAGATCCAGCGCGGAAAGGGCCTGGAGGAAGGGCAGGGTCTCGGTGACCGAGAGCTCCTCGCCGTCGATCTGGCGGGCGAAGCGGTGGGTCTTGAGGATGCTGACCACCGACTTGTTCACCAAGGAGCGGCTGTGGAGGAGGACGGTGACGTCCCGCTCGCGGTGCAGCTTCCCGATGATCGGGATCATCGACTCCGCGATTTCCTCGCGGTTCTTCCAGTGGGTGAACGAGTCGTCGTTGACAGTCACAGGTTTATCTTTCGAGCTAGGCGGCGCTCAGATGCTAACCCACCGCCCGTTCGGGCCTTCGAACGGGCCCCCCTTTCCCTCAGCGCGGAGGGCCGGCGTAGTAGCGGCGGCAGGCGCGGAGCATGCCCTCCGCGGAGAGGGTGAAGACGTCCACGAACTCCCGCTGCTGGGGGGCGACGCGGCCCATCGCCACCACGCAGTCCCCGTCGGCGACGATCCGCGTGATGTGGTGGCGGGCCCCGAGCGCGGGCCGCTCCAGTTCGGCGACGCCGAGCAGGCCCTCGTGCAGGAGGGACCCGTAGCCGTCGAGGTCGCCCGAGTCGAGGTAGTGGTAGGCCAGGCGTACGTGGTCGACTCCGGAGTCGGTGACCACGGGGCTCGGCGGAACCCGCCCGGCGTGCCGACCGTTCATCTGGGAAGTCCTTTCGACCTGCCGCACCCCGTCCGGGGGCGGCAGGTACACCGTGCGCCGGGTCCGCAACCCGGGGCTATCGCCGCCCTATCACCGCGGCCGCCGGCCCGGCCCGCGCGCGCCGCGGGCCCGCGCGCGAACGGGCGGCGGTGCGTGAGCGGCACCTCACCCTCGGTTTACGATCACGCAATCTCCACACCATGGACAACCGTAGAGGTGTTCGGGGAGACTGACCCTCCCGCTCCACCGTTCCTCTGGTATTTCCCCAGCTGGGAGACTCATGTCCGTTTCGCCCGGCGGCGCTGCCGACACCTCGGATGCGGTGGTTTTCCGGATCCTCGGCCCTTTACAGGTGGCCGGTCGGCTCGGGCCGGTGCGTATTCCGCCGGGGCGGCAGGAGGTCATCCTCGCCGCACTGCTGCTGGAGACGAACCGGGTGGTCAGCACCGACTACCTCGTGGACCTGATCTGGGACGACGAGCCCCCGGACACGGCGCGCACCCAGGTGCAGATCTGCGTGTCGCGGCTGCGCAAACTCTTCTCCAAGGCCGCGATCGCCGCCGCGATCACCACGCGGCCGCCCGGGTACGTCCTCAAGACCGAGGGTGACCTGGTGGACTCCGCGGTGTTCGCGCGCCATGTCGCGGACGCCCGGACCCTGAGCCGCCAGGGGGCGACGGCCGAAGCAGCCGAACTCCTGCGTTCGGCCGGTGAGCTGTGGCAGGGCGACTGCCTGAGCGGGGTGTCGAGCGAGACGCTGCGCAGCAAGGCGCTGCAACTGGACGAGGAACGGCTGACGGCCGCCGAGACCCGGATCGACCTGGAGCTGGCGCTGGGCCGCCACCACCAGTTGGTCGGCGAGATCCAGCTGCTGGTACGGGTGCACCCGCTGCGGGAGCGCCTGCGCGGGCAGCTGATGCTGGCGCTGTACCGCTCGGGACGACAGGCGGAGGCCCTGGAGAGCTACCGGGTGGGGCGCGAGCTGCTGGTGGAGGAGCTCGGGCTGGAGCCGGGGGCGGAACTGCGCCGTCTGGAGTCCGCGATCCTGTCGGGCGAGGTCCCGCCGGTCCCCTCGGCGGGGGCGGGCGGCGGCGGGTACGGTTCCGCGCCCGCCGGTCGGGAGGCGGCCGGTGGCGGCGCGGACGCCGGCTCGGACGCGGACGCGGGCGCCGCCGTACCGGCGGCGGACCGCTCCGTACCGCACGACATCGGCTCCGGCTCCGGCTCCGGCACGGCGGGGGTCGCCTCCGCGCCGCCGGGCGGCGGCTCCGGGGCTCCGGCGGCCGGTGGGGAGAGACCCGACGGCCGCGCTTCCGCCCCCGCCGGCAATACACCTGCCGCCGGGTCCCCGTACCGCGAGGAAGTCCCCCGGCAACTGCCCGCCGACACCTCGGACTTCGTGGGTGACGAGGAACAGATCGTCCACATCGAGCAGACCCTGCTCGGCGGGGGCGGCCGCCGAGCGGTCGGCGTGGCCGTCATCGTCGGCAAGCCCGGCACCGGCAAGTCCACACTCGCCACCCACATCGCGCACCGCCTCGGCGAAACCGGTTTCCCCGACGGTCAGTTGTACTGCGACCTGCGCGGCACCGGCACCCCGGCCACCTCCACCGAGGTCCTCGGCCGGTTCCTGCGCGCGCTCGGCATCCCCGGGCCGGTGATCCCCGAATCGCAGGACGAACGGGCCGAGATGTACCGGACCCTCCTCGCCTCGCGCCGCGTGCTGGTCGTGCTCGACGACGCCGCCTCCGAGAGCCAGATCCGGCCCCTGCTGCCCGGGAGCAACCGGTGCGCCGTGCTCGTCACCAGCCGGGTCCGGCTCACCGGCCTGCCCGGCGCCCACCGCGTCGAGCTGGACGTCATGAGCACCGGGCACGCCCTGGAGCTGCTGGCCCGCGTCGTCGGCGCGGACCGCGTGCGGTGCGAAGAGGTGGCGGCCGAGGCACTGGTGCGGACCGTCGGCGGGCTGCCGCTCGCGCTGCGGATCGTGGCGGCGCGGCTGGCGGCGCGCCCGCACTGGACGCTGGCGTCGATGGTGCACCGCCTCGCCAACGAGCGGCACCGCCTGGACGAGCTCACCCACGGCGAGATGACGATGCGCGCCAGCCTCTGCCTGACCCATGACGGGCTGGCCCCGGAAGACCGGCGGCTGCTGCGGCTGCTGAGCCTGGCGAAGGGGCCGACGCTGCCCGGCTGGCTGGCCGGGGCCCTGCTGGACGACCGCCGGCCCTTCCCTTCGGACCTGCTGGAACCACTGGTCGACGTGCAGATGCTGGATGTCGTCGGCGTCGAGTCCACGGGCGGCTTCCGCTACCGGTTCCACGAGATCATCCGGGTGTTCGCGCGCGAGCAGCTCGCGGCGCACGACGAGCCGGCGGCGCAGACGCAGGCCCTCGCCAGGATGCTGGGCGGATGGATGTCCTTGGCCGAGCAGGCCCACCGGCGCATCTACGGCGGGGACTTCACCGTCCTGCACGGCAGCGCGCCCCGCTGGGAGCCGCCGGCGAGCTGTGTGGACGAGCTGCTGGTGGACCCGCTGGAGTGGCTCGACAGCGAGCAGGCGAACCTGGTCCAGGCCGTCGAGCACGCCGCCGAGCACCAGATGCACGAGCTGTGCTGGGACCTGGCGACGACCCTGACGACCCTGTTCGAGGGCCGCGGCTACTTCGACGAGTGGGAGCGTACGCACCAGCTCGCCCTGGCGGCGGTGCGGTCGGCCGGCAACACGCGCGGCACGGCGGCCCTGCTCGGCTCGCTCGGCGTCCTCTACCTCGGCCGCAGTCAGCTGGCGGAGTCCCATACCTCGCTGACCACGGCGCTCGGACTGTTCCGCGAGCTGGACGACCGCCAGGGACTGGCCCTGTGCCACCGGGACCTCGCGCTGCTGGAGCGGATGCGGGGCGACGAGGAGTCGGCGCTGACGTTGTACGACCGGGCGCTGCGGGATTTCGACCGAGTCGGCGACGTGGTGGGCCGGGCCATCGTGCTGACGCAGAGCGCGCACATCTGGATGCGGCGAGGACAGACGGCGACCGCCCAGGGCCGGCTGGACGAGGCCCTCGGGATCTACCGCTCGGTGGGCTACACGGGCGGTCAGGCCAGGACCCTTCGCCGGGCGGGACAGTTGCAGCAGGCCCAGGGTGAACACGAGGGCGCGGTGCGCACGTTCACCGAGGTGCTGGAGCTGTGCCGGGACAGCGGGGACGTGATCGGCGAGGGCCATCTGCTGCGGGACCTGGGAGCCGCGCACGCCGAGATGGGCCGGGGCGAGGCGGCGCGGGGCTTCTACGCCCAGGCGCTGTCGGTGCGGGAGCAGATCATGGACCAAGGAGGGGCCGCGGTGATCCGGCTGGACCTGGCCCGGCTGCTGGCGGCGAGCGGCGGGGCCGGCGAGCGATCGCGCTCGCGGGAGCTGCTGGAGAGTGCGGTACGTGCCTTCCGCGAGCGGCGGATGCAGCCGGAACTCGCCGAGGCGGAGCGGATGCTGGGCACCCGGGCGGTCGTGGTGCGCGCTCCGGCGGCGGAGACCGCCGCCGGGGTCTGACGACCGCTTCGTTGCGGGGTCAGTCCCACGGGTTGGTCTCGCCGGTCGCGGTCGGCGACGGCGTGGCCTGGGGGGCGGTGACTCCGGTCGTGGCGGCGGGGGCGGTTGAGGCGGCGTCGGCCTGGGCGACCTGGGTGCCGAGGGCGGCGGCCCCGGCGATGGCGGCGGTCACGAGGGCGGCGCGGAAAGCGTGGGTGAGGGTCATGTCGGGGTCCTTTCGTCGGTGCGTCCCGGCTGTCCGGGGCGCCTCGTTCTTTCTGGACACCAACGTAGGAACAGCGGGAATCCCCGGACCGGCCCCGCTCCTATCGCCGCGTTATCACGGCCCGCTCGCGCGCCGCTCGGATCGCGACGGAGGGACGGCGGGGCGATAGCGGGGGCGATAGCGGAGGCGGGGCGACGGGCGGGGGCCGTCGGCATCGCGATGCCTGGGTGATAGCGCGCTGCCGACGATGGGGAACAGGAACCGGGCCGCGTCAGCTCAGGCCCCGCCGTTCCCCCACCGTCTTCGCCGGGAGCGCACATGACCACCGCGCAGTTGCACGTATTGCCCCTGACCAGAGCCACCGAGCCCGGTCCGGCGGCAGCCGGGGCCATCCGGTTGGCAGCCGGAGCCACCCCGGTGCCGCCCGAGTCCTCACAGGTGGGCGCGCTGATTCGGGCGCACCGGCTGCGGATCGGGCTCACCCAGCGGGAACTGGCCGACCTGTCCACGATCAGCGTGCGCGCGATCCGCGACCTGGAGCAGGGCAAGGCGCGACGCCCGCGGCCCGACACGGTGCGGCTGATGGCCGACGCCCTGCGGCTGGGCCCGCGGGCCCGTACGGCGCTGGAGGCCGCGGCCCAGCAGGGCCGGGCCGGCGGGCACGGCCTGGCGGAACCTCCGGCCCCGCCGACCGCGCTGCACGCAGTGGTGGGCCGCGAGGCGGAAACAGCCGTGCTGGCGGCCGAGCTGGGATCCGGGTCGGAGCGGCTGGTGCACGTGGTGGGGCTGACCGGGATGGGCAAGACCCGGCTGGCGCTCGAAGTCGCCGACCGGCTGCACGCCACCGGGATGCCGGTCCTGTGGCACGCCTTCCAGGGCGCGAGCGCCGACCACCTCGGCCCGGACGAGGGCCCGTGGTCGGCGCGGGTGGCGGCGGCGGTCTCGGCGCTGTGCTCGCCGGCGCCCGAAGGGACGGCCGCCGGCGGCGCTGACGCCATCGCCGGACTTGCCGAACTGATCGGCGAACAGCCCGCCCTGCTGGTGCTGGACGGGGTACCGGCCGGGCCGCCGCGGTTCGAGCGGCTCACCGCGCTGCTGCGCTCCTGCCCGGGGTTGCGCCTGCTCGTCACCTCCGACCAGCCGTGGCGAATACCGGGTGAGCGGATCTTCCTGCTGTCCCCGTTGGAGGTACCGGCCGAGGAGGACGTCGACGGCGTCGCCGCGCCGGCTTCCGTTCAGGTCTTCCTGGGGCACCTGCGCCGGGTGCGGCCGGAGTTCGTGCCCGGGCCGGCCGACCTGCGGTTCGCGGCGCGGGTGTGCCTCGGCCTCGACGGGCATCCGGGTGCGCTCGCCGCCGCGGCGTCGTGGCTGGTGGTGTACGACCTGCCCGCCCTGTGCGGCAGCCTCGACGCGGACCCCACGGCGCTGCTCGACCACCTCGGCGGGGGCGAAGGGGCGGCGGACTTCCGCACGGCGCTGCACCTGCGGCTCGGCCGGCTGCCCGAGGACGCGTCCGCGCTCCTGGACGCCCTGTGCGGGCGGCCGGCGGCCGGGTTCGAACTCGGCGACATCACCGCGCTGACCGGGCGGAGCCTGCCCGAGTGCGGCCGGATGCTGCGCGAACTGCTGCTGGCCGGCGCGGTCCGCGCGACCCATGAGGGCGGCGGCTCCCGGTTCCGTGTCCTCGGTCTGGTGCGGGCCGTGTGCCGGGGGCGGGCCGTGACTGCCGCCCGGGCGTGAACTGCTTCCGGAGTGCCGGAGCAACTGCCGCCGGGGCCGGTGGCCCGCGGGTTGGATGACGTACAGCCGCAAGGACGGCCGGGGCCCGCGAACGCAGCCGCCGGCCCGCCCACCCCTCCCATCACGCCGCAGAAACCATTTCGAGGAGCCCTCGCATGTCCCCCAAAGCGTCCCCGCAGGGCACCGCGCACCGGCCGGCCGCTGTGCGGCTGCCCCTGTCGGCGGCGCAGCGCGACATCTGGATGGCCCACGGCCTCGACCCGTCGGGCTGCCGCTACAACATCGGGGAGTACCGGGAGATCCTGGGCGCCCTCGATCCGGCGCTCTTCGCCCGCTGCTGGTACCGACTGGCCTGCGAGGCCGACGTGTTGCGCATCCGGGGCACGGGGACGGACGAGGACGGGGGTCTGTGGCAGGAGTTGTGGACGCAGCCGGGCGAGCGGGAACTGCGGGTCGTCGACCTCAGCGGCGAGGAGGACCCGGCCGCCGCGGCGCGCGCCTGGATGCGGACCGAACTGGCGCGGCCGTTCGACCTGGCGGCCGGCTGGCTGACCCGGCACGTGCTGATCAGGGCGGGCAAGGGCTCGACCGGCGAGGAGCGGTGGTTCTACTTCCACGCCTTCCACCACCTGGCGATCGACGGCATGGGCGTGGCGCTGCTCGACCAGCGCCTGGTGGAGCTGTACGAACAGGCGTCGGCGGGGGAACCGTGGGGACCGGGCCCCTTCGGGACGCTGGCCGACGTCCTGGCGGAGGACGAGGCCTACCGGGCCTCCCCCGAGGGAGCGGAGGACCGCGCGCACTGGGCGGCCCACCTCGCCGACCTGCCGGCCACGCCCCGCCTCGCGGAGGGGCGGACCGGTCGTCCGTCCCCGGGTGAACTGCCCTTCGTCCGGCGGACGGTGGTACTGGATCCGGAACGGGCGGACCGGTTGAAGGAGGTCGCCCGTACGCACCGCGCGCCGTGGACGATGCTGATGATCACGCTGGTCGCGGCCTACGTGCACCGGGTCAGCGGAAGTCCCGAGCTGGCACTCGGCCTCCCGGTGACCGGCCGCCGCACCGAACTCGCGCGCCGCACCCCGGGCATGCTGTCGAACGTCGTACCACTGCGGCTGCGGGTCGACGCGGACGCGACGCCGGCCGGGCTGCTGGCCTCGGTGGTCGCCGAGACGCGGCAAGGCCTGCGACACCAGCGGACGCGGTACGAGGACGTCTGCCGCGACCTCGGGCTGGCGGAGACCGAGCGGCGGATCACGGCGCCGCTGGTCAACATCATGGCGTTCACGCCAGGGATGCGGTTCTGCGGATTTCCCACGACCCAGCACAACTTGAGCAACGGTCCGGTGGAGGACCTGGCGGTCGGGGTCTACGACCTCGGGCCCGAGGGCGGGCTGCGCGTCGACTTCGACGCGGCGCCGGAGGTGTGCGACATCGCGGCGGTCGCGAGCCACCAGGACCGGTTCGTACGGTTCGCGGAGCAGGTGCTCGATCACTTCGAACTCCCGCTGTCGGAAATCGAGTTGTTGGGAGAGGCTGAGCGGCGGCAGGTGCTGGAGGAGTGGACGGGCACCCGCCGCGACATCGGGGAACACACGCTCGCGGACCGCTTCGAGGAACAGGCAATGCTGCGCCCAGAGGCGCGGGCGGTGGTCTTCGAGGGCCGGGAGGTGTCCTACGGAGAGCTGAACGAACGCGCCAACCGGCTCGCCCGGCACCTCGCCGAAGCAGGGCTGCGCCGCGGTGACCTCGCCGGGATCCTCCTCGACCGCGGCATCGACTTCACCATCGCCCTGCTCGCCGTCGTCAAGACCGGCGCCGGCTACGCACTACTGGACCCCGAATTCCCCGACGGACGCCTCACCGCCACGGCCCGGGACGCCTCACTCGCCCTCCTGGTCACCGAGAGCGCCCACCAGGGCCGGATCACCGGGCCCTGGCCGACCGTACTGCTCGACGCGGAACACGAACCGATCGCGGGCCACGACCCGGCCGACCTCGGCATCGAACTGTCCGCGGACGACGTGGCCTGCGTGATGTTCACCTCCGGCTCCACCGGCAAACCCAAGGGCATCCTGTCCACACACCGCAACCTGGTCTCCACCCTCACCGCCCAGACCTACGCCACCTTCGGCCCCCACGAAACCTTCCTCCAATGCTCACCCGTCTCCTGGGACGCATTCAGCCTCGAATTCTGGGGAGCCCTCCTCCACGGCGGAACCACCGTCCTCCAACCAGGACAACGCCCCGAACCCGCCCTCATCGC
>NZ_JBITDH010000002.1:666308-1058389 GCF_044454045.1 Streptomyces sp. NPDC051578 | reverse complement strand
ACGTACTCGAATTCGAAGGTGAAGGGCATGCCAGTGTCCACTGCGCGCCGGCGCAGCCCGTTCGCCTTCTCACACAACTGAGCTGCGGTGTTGGTAATGTTGTCGCTGGCCTCGCATATACGCCAGTGCCGACTCACGCGGCTCCGACCGGGCAAACCGGTGCACACACCGCTCATGCACCTTACCCAGACCCGCCGCCCACGCCCTCACATCACCAAATACCCCACCCACAACCAGACCAACGACCGTCCTGGCAATCAGTCACGCCAAACGCCGTTGCAGTATTAGACCCGTGGTCAGCTCAACGCGCTGACCACGGGCGGAGGTTAAATGCCAGGTTTGGTCTCAGTGCTCTTGCTGAGCTCGAGGGACCACGACCCGTCCGGAGTACTGAACGCTACCTTCCTTTTGCCACGCACGTAGAGCTGGATACCGGAGACTTCACCAATGCCACGCTCATCGATGTCCAGGTAGATGAAGTCGCTGGCGGAGCTGTCGACGGTCTCCCATTGGCCGTGGAAATTGGCGGGATCGGTGTGCGCGTCTGTCGACAGATCAGTTGCGGTGAATGTGCCGTCCGGATCAAGCCGGATCTTACCGCCGGTCTCATCGTTGCGGTATAGGCCGGGCACGTCTTCGGCGCCGATCTGAGCCGTGCAGCCTGCGGTGAGTAGCGCAGAAGCGGCAAGAGCAGCGGCGAACCGACGTCCACCCGTCAGCTTGCCCACTACGGCCCCAGCGTAACGTTGAACTCGACGACCACGGTCATGGTTGACCCCGGCCCTGAGTCGCCACTGACCCAGTCGATCAAACCATTGATGGCCTTACCGGCGGTCTCCTTGTACCAGTCTTGGTATCCGATGACAGGCGGGCGGGTCGCGGACTCGATGCTCTGCTCGCTGTACGCCGTGTAACGCCACACCACGCTGCCGTCCGCGTTCTTCCGGATGGGCGTCATACGGATTTGCTGTGATCCCAGGAACGCGTACGCGGAGTTTCCGGTGTATCCGGTCAGGAAGTGGTCTACTGGCGCCGTGACCCCGGCGTCTCTGAGCCACTTCAGGCCCTGGAAGCCAGCGAGGCTATAGCCGTACATGTACGTGTGGCCCAGCTCGTATTCCCCGGACCGCACCCGATCAGCAAAGTAGCCGAGGGCCTCAATGGTGTGGGGATGCTCGCGGTAGATTTTGGTGAACTTGTCGTTGGGGCCGAAACACTGGGACCGATCGCCGCCCCCTGTCAACCAGCTCCACCCCAGCTCGAACGGGTTATTGCCGTTTCCGGACTCGATGGGCTTGCCGAACGGCGTCAGACAGCTCTCGGCTCCGACCGGAAGGCTGTTTCCGCCGGAGTCGACGGGAACGGTCGCATTGTCGATCGCGTCCTGGATCGCCTGGCGCGCCGCGGCCTCGGCAACGAGGTGGTAGGCCTGGGTTGCGGCCTGCGCGGCGGCGGTGGCGTCCTTGCCGGCTTCGAGTGCCTGCTTGCGAGCGGTTGTTGCCGCGATGGAGGCGTCCGTGGCGTATCGCGCGGCGGTTTCAGCGGACCGCACGGCTCGTGTCGCGGCTTGACGTGCCACGCTGCTCGCCTTGAGTGCCGCGGCGGCTGCGTTGCTCGCGATCTGGGCGGACTTCGCCGCTTCGGCCGCGGACCTCTCAGCGGCATCGGCGTTGTCGCGTGCTTCTTGTGCAGACGTCGCTGCATCCTTGGCATAGCCCTTGGCGAGGTTGGCCCACTCGGTCGCTTTGTCAGCGGCCTGTCGTGCGTTGGCGGCAGCCTCGGAGGCGCGAGCCGCGTCCTCCTGTGCGTTCGCCGCGATTTTGGCCGCGCGTGCGATCGACGCACGGACCGCGCTGATGTGTGTGGCGCGGTCGTGGTCGATCCGCGCGAAGTCGTGCTGAGTGGTCGCGATGAACTGGCGGAGCATGAAGGTGTCGCCCTCGAGCGCGATCTGCGCCGCCGCCTTGGTGTAGGGGCCTCCGGTTGCAAGGAGTGTGGACGCAGCCACCCGGTCATCCTCGCGTGCGGCCGCCTCGCGGCCGACCCACAGGAAGGTGTGCACGGCCTCGGCGGTCCCCGTGTCCAGTGCGGCCGCTGCTTCCTTTCGCACCCGCGTGCCGCTGCTGGGGTCGGCCAGGATCCTGGCCACCTCGACCCGGTTGTCATCAGCGGCTGCCTCGACCGCTCCAGTCTCCAGGAAGGCCTTGATCTTGGCGGGGTCTTCGGTCTTCAGAGCCTTCGCGGCCGCCTCGGCCACGGCCTTCGTCGACATCGCGGCGAGCGCCGCGACGTTGTCGACGTTGTCCTGCTGCAGCGCGAGGACGCGGTCGGCCCCGATCCAGTTGACGACGTCCTGGTCCGAACCGGCCAGCGCGTACTCCGCTGCCTGACGGGTCCAGGTCCCCGAACCCTCCAAGAGCCGGACCGCCGCCTTGCGCCCGGCTGCCGCAGCCTGCTCGATGGTTCCGTTCCGCAGTGTTGATTCCGCAGCGCTGATGAGTGCTCGGAGCTCTTCGGAGAGGCGTGCTTCCTGGGACCGCTCCCGGTTGAACCGTTCGAGTTCGTTCGACTCCGCTTTCGCCGCGAGCCGGGCCTGCTCGATCGCCTCGGCTGTCTCCTCGGCCAGAGTCTCGGACTCGGCCTGGCGGGCCAGCTGTTCGACATTTCGCGCCTTGACGACCGCGTCGGCGGCGGCCTGCGCAGCCGCGACAGCGGCCTCGGCTGCCAGTGTGGACCGGTTGGCATAGTCGACCGACTCACCGGCGTGGGCGGCCGCTTCCTTGGCCGCGGCAGCGGCCTTCTCGGCGTGAGCGGCGGCGCTGTAGGCCGCGTCACGCGCTGCGCGGGCGGCGGCGGCCGCCTGCCCAGCCAGGTTCCGCGCCCTGCCCGCCGCCTGGGTCGCCCTGGCCGCGGCGGCGTCCGCTTCGGCAGCGGCCCGCTTCGCGGCAGCGGCCTCGGACCGGGCTGCTCCGGAGGCCACGGCCGCGTCGGCCGCCGCGCGAGCGGCGTCGGCCGCGTTGTTCGCCGAGCTGGCGGCGGCGTCGCCCGCCCGCAGCGCCGCCTCGGAAGCAATGGCCGCGACGTCTGCCTTGGCGGCCACCGTGCGCACGAAGCTCACCAGCTTCAGTGCGACGTCCGCCGCCGCGGTGGCCTCGCCCGCCATCGCCCTGTCCTTGGACGCAGCGATCGCCGCACGATAGGCATTCGCCGCAGCCCGTCCCGCTGACGCCGCTGCCGCAGCAGCGGCATTGGCAGCAGCCACCGAACGCTGTGCGGCGGCCTGCGCTGTCCGTGAGGCCGACACGGCAGTCGACGCAGCCGCGGCCGCGCCCATGGCCGCCTGCGCGGCCTTTCCAGCCGCCTTGGCTGAGAGTGTGACATCCTGCTCGGCTGCCAAGGCCTCGGCCTTGGCAGCCAGCGCCGAGGCCTTCGCCTCCTCGGAAGCACTGACTGCCTGGGCGGACAGCTCGACAGCCTCGTCGGTCTTCAGACTGGCGCGGCGTCCTTCCTTCTCCACGACGTCGACCAACTGCTTGATCGTGGCCATCTCCTCGTCGCGTGCCCGGGCGATGTACTGACCCGTCTCCAGGAACCACCCGATGGCCCTGGCCGATCCGTCGTTCATGGCTCGAGTCGCGTACTCAGCCACCTGTGGTGACGCTGAGGCGAGGATGGTCATCACCTGTACACGATCATCCTCCTCCTGCGCGGTGAACCGCCCGTCACTGAGGAAGGCCCGCAATGCGAAGGGTGAATCGGCCGCTAGCGCAGCGGATGCAGCCCCCTTCACGGCCTTGGCACCGTGGGCCTGGACCGTACTCACGGCCACCCTGAGGTCCTCGTCCACGGCAGTCTGGAAACCTCCCTGGAGGAGGGCCTCGACCGCCGCGTCCCCGCTGGACAACGCCGCGTTGATGGCCTTGCGCGTCGCCACACCCGCTGTGGTCAGGGACTCCGCGAGCGCGAACCTGTTGTCCTCGGCCCAGGCCACAGGTGCCTTCTGGCCGAGGAACTCCGTTATGTCCGCGGTAGAGCCCGCCAGTGCCGCTGCCGCCGCGGTGCGCACGGCCCGGCGGCCCGATCGGTACGCCCAGACCACCTTGCCGCGATCGGTGGCCGGAAGCCCAGATCCCTCGGGCACCGCCGGCGTGCCACCCGAACCGCCCGCCGCGTATGCCGGGCGCGTCCCGAACATACCGGTGGACAGCACGCTGCCAGCTGCTGCCCCGGTGAAAATAGCCAGCGCCTGACGCCTACTCAACACCCGCCGTGATTGCTGTGGCATCACGACCCCTTTCCACTCTCGCTGTATCTATCCGACCCGTACTCGCCCCGATGGAGCGGCACGGGCCGCCCGCCCCCAGCAACGCCCCAGACAGATACGCAAATAGCGCGCAGGTGCTGTCGGGGCGTCAAGGCAGCATGATCCCAGCATTCATTCAGCCGAACGTCAATTGGCCAGCAATGCGAGGTACAACTTCACTGCTCTATCCGGAAGTTATTGTTCCAGTTTCGCTGAATCCCACACATTCATGGGGATGAGACCTCATATCATCCACATGATCTTCACATCCAGTCCTACAACCTTCGCGAAACTAGCCTTTTTAGCAGACAGATTCGACAACTCTGTACAGATATTTCCGGTTTATCCTGTTGGACATGTGGACGGATTGTGATCTTGAATGAGGCACCGCAGAAAACCGCTTCAGCTCGCCCAGATGAATTTTCACGCCTCGCCAGGTGGGCTGAAATGACCTGCGCGGAATTATCGGCAGCCGTCATCCCGGCTACATCCACGACTTGTTCCGCATCTCCCTGAAACAGCAGCGCAGAGACATCCGTTCGGCGCGCGTCGCTTTGCATAGAGAAAGGGGATGCGGCACGTGATTCATAAGAGGGAACCGCATATGAAACTCGTCACCCGCCTCGTTGCGACGGCATGTACCGCCGGACTGGCGGCCGTGCTGTGGACGACGTCGTCGGCAGGCCAGCCGACGAGGAACACGGCTTCCGTGGCCGACGCGGCACCCGGCTATGCCGTAGAGGACTACAGCTACCCGAACGCGGACAAGATCCTCACCGAGAAGAACATCGTCCTGAAGCGGGGCGACGGGCACATCGTGCTGGCCGACTGCGCCAGCGAAACCGGTCTGCTCGAGGTCTGGGGTCGCAGCCAGGACAAGATCTGCTTCAAGGTCACCGGGAAGAGCGGCTGGCTGACGCTTGAGGTCCCGGCCGTGTACGCCGTCAAGGGCAGCGTCGACCAGAGCGCCCAGGTCGACATGACGGTCGGCGCCGAGAAAAAGTCCTTCGATGTCGCCAAGAACGCCTGGACTGCGGTCGGCGAGAGTGCCGACCCCGAGGGCCGCGACCACATGCTCGTCGAGATTCGCACCTCCAAGTAGGCATGTTCCAAGGCCTGTTCACCCCTTAGACCCCGCAGTAAGAAACAACCCATGCACGCTCGCACGCCGGCGGCCGATGGGGCCCGGCTTCTTCGCACACCGAAAAGGAACATCATGTCTGTAAACGGTTCACGCCTGGCGTGGGCTGCGACCATGCTCGCCACTGCGGTGGCCGGCGGTCTCATCGGCGCTGGGCCGGCCACGGCCCTGAACGGGAGCGACGCTCCCAGCGCTGACTACTCCTTCGCGGCCAAGCTCAACTTCGGGGACAAAACTGCCTGCTCGGGCGCCCTGGTCGACCCCCAGTGGGTGCTCACCGCCGCATCCTGCTTCCGCGACGGGACCGCACCGGTTCCAGCTGGCAAGCCCGCAGAGAAGACCACCGTCACCGTGGGCCGTACCGACCTCAGCCAGCCGAGCGGCACCGTGGTCGAAGCAGTGGAGCTCGTGCCACACGCGGACCGCGACCTCGTCATGGTGAAACTCGCCTGGCGCGTCGTGGGAGTGCAGCCGGTCAAGGTCGCCTCCACAGCCCCGGCGATCGGCGAGCAGGTCACCGCACTGGGATTCGGGCGGACAAAAACCGAGTGGGTCCCGGACAAGGCGCACGTCGGCATGTTCACCGTGGCCTCGGTCGAAGCCGGCACCGTCAACCTCAACGCCGCCGGCGACGCCGTGATCTGCAAGGGGGACACCGGAGGGCCCGCTCTGCGGCTGAAGGACGGCCGCCTCGAGCTGGCCGCCGTGAACTCGCTCTCCTGGCAGGGCGGCTGCCTGGGCACCAACCCCGCCGAAACCCGCACCGGCGCCGTGGAAGCCCGTGTGGACGACGTCACCACCTGGATCGACCAGATCCGACAGACCACTCCGGAAACCCGGCTGGCGGCGCTGGTGCCCAACGTCACCAAGGTGATGGCTACCGGCGACTTCAACCATGACGGCCGCACAGACATCGCCGCCGTCACCACCGACGGAAACCTCCACACCTTCGCCGGGCGGCCCGACGGCACCTTCGAGTACGGCCGCCCGCTGTGGCGGACCGACGGATCCTGGGGGCCCGCCAAGAAGATCATCGGGGGTGACTTCAACGGCGACGGGTTCACCGACATCGCCTCCGTCTGGAGCGACGGCGCTCTGCGCCTGTACGCGGGTCGCGCTGACGGCAGCCTGGCCGACGGCAAGGCCATGTGGGCGGACGCGAGCACCAACTGGAACGCCATGCTCCAGCTGGCCCGCTACAAGGCCGACGCCTCCGGGCGCGACGGACTCCTCGCCGTCTGGGGTACGGGCGACGCCAAGGGGTCCCTGTACGCCTACGCCACGGGCCCCGACGGCGTACTGACGGGCCAGAGCCGGAAGATGTGGGCGGACACCACCTGGCTGAACATCCAGAAGATCACCACTGGTGATCTCAACAGCGACGGCCGCGACGACGTCGTCGCCATAGCCTCCGACGGAGCCCTGCGCCGCTACAGCGGCAACGCGGCCGGTGGCCTGGACGCCGGCGTCTCCATGTGGCCGGACAACGCCTGGAACGGCATGCCCATCATGCTGTCCGGTGACTTCAACGGTGACGGCAAGACCGACCTCGGCGGCCTCTGGAACAACCAGCTGCGCTTCAACTTCTACAAGGGCAACGGTCAGGGCACCATCGCCGTAGGCGTCCACGCCTGGCCCTCCCCTCTCCCCCTGCCCGCGGGCGGTCAGATCCGCAACGTGAACAGCGGCAAGTGCCTGGAGATCACCAACTCCAGCAAGGACGACAGCGCCCCGGCCCAGCAGTGGACCTGCGGCGCCCAGCCCGGCGCGAAGTGGGAATTCCGCCCGACCGCCACCGCGGGCGTCTACCAGATCGTCAACGTCAACAGCGGCAAGTGCCTGGAGATCATCAACTCCAGCAAGGACAACGGGGCCCGCGCGCAGCAGTACACCTGCTACGACATTCCCACCATGCAGTGGACGATCAAGCAGGCCGGCATCTCGGTCAGCCTTGACATCACCAACGTCAACAGCGGCAAGACTTTGGAGATCAGTAACTCCAGCAAGGACAACGGCGCACCCGCCCAGCAGTGGGGGCACTCCCCCGACGCCTCCTACGCGGGGCAGAGCTGGTACCTGTAACCCCCCCCCAAGGGGTTACGAGCACACCGGGCAACGGCCGGCCGCCCATGGCAGCCGGCCGTTGCCCGGTTCCGCGTGCCACTCGTTCTCTCCGAGGAAGCCCTGCACGGGCAGTGCCCAGTCAAGTACAAACTCCCGCTTCGACACCCGAGGAACTCGCGGTACCCCACTCCCCCACCCGACGCCCCCTCGGCACCGGCACCAACGCCGACGTTCGCTGAACACCGGTCACCGGCCACCCCGGCCGACCGGCGCACACCACCCCCAGTGGGGACGGACGCCTCGCGACGGGCCACTGGAATGGATCGGAATTCCGCGCCCGGGCCCGCATTACAGTCGTGGCAGACCGCGCCGGAATGGGTGCGCGGGACAGGACCAGTGCCCAGCGCGCCCTGGTGCAGTACGACCCGAGGCAGGCCACCGGAACACCTGAACACCTGAACACCTGTCAGCGGACGAACAGTCGTGTCCAACGCGCGCTCGACGCCCTGCTGCCCGGGGGCCGGCCGAAGCGGCGGGCCGTCCTGGCTGGGCCGGGACAGCCCGCCCCCGACGCCGGCGTCGACATCCTCCTGGTACCGGTCCATCCGCAGACGGGGCAGACCTGGCCCCGGCCGGCCGGCTGCATCGGCATACCCGGTGCCGCTGCCGCTGGGGGTGTGGCTGTGGTTGGTATCCCCCCAGCCGTACTTGCCGGTTCCCGCGTCGGGCGGCATCCCCCAAGACGTCCTCCGCGACGACCCGCTTCCGCCGCGCCCCAATTGCCTGTTTCGGGCCGACCGGGGAACGCTCCAGCACACCCTGGTCCGGCTACCAGCCGCTCGCAGCCCGTGGCTGCGCGAGATCCTTGCGAACCTCACGCAGTACACGTCCACCGGCCTTTTCTAAAGGCTGTTGCAGAAGGGTGGCCAGGCCTGAGTGGCGTCCGGTTTGCCCCGATCCAACCCTCCGGCTTGATGGCCTGGAAAGGGGCCAAAGACGCTCATTATGGGGTCGCTCGCGTACCTCGCCAAGGGCCTCGATCACCTTGTGAAACAACCTTTACTGATCTTTTCGTAAGTTCGGTGGGTGTGGTGGCCGTGTGGGTGGGAGGCTGTCGGGGTGGCTTATCGACCTTCCCCCTCGGTTGCCGGTTCCTCCCTTCCTCCGTTGTCACGGCCTCAGTTGGCGGAGGCGCGTCGTGTTCGGGCGGTCGAGTTGTTCGAGGACGGTGTTTCGAATGCGGAGATCGCGGGGGCGGTGGGAGTGTGTGCCGAGAGTGTGCGGCGTTGGCGGCGGGTGTGGGAGCAAGGTGGTGCTTCGGCCTTGCGGAGACGGGCAGCCACCGGACGCCCACCCAAGCTGGACGACACCCAGGTCGAGACGATCCGGGCCGCGTTGGAGCAAGGTGCCCAGGCTCATGGTTTCGAGGCCGACCTGTGGACCCTGGAACGAGTCGGCGAGGTCGTCACCCGGGCAACGGGGGTGGTGTTGTCGAGGGCGTCGGTGTGGCGGCTGCTGACCGGCCGGCTCGGATGGAGCCTGCAACGGCCCGAGCGGCGGGCGGTCGAGCGGGACGAGTCGGAGATCGCCCGTTGGATCGCGCACGAGTGGCCGCGCATCAAAAAGGGGCCATGAACACACGTGCCTGGATCGTGTTCCTCGACGAATCAGGCGTCTCCCTGCTGCCTCAGGTCCGCCGCACCTACTCGCCCCGAGGTCGGACGCCGCTGTTGCGGCACCGGCTGAACTGGAAGCGCGCGTCGATGGCCGGGGCCTTGGGATACCACTCCACCGACCCCGATCGAGGGGCCCGCCTGTGCTTCCACCTCAAGCCCGGCAGCTACGACACCGCCGCCCTCATCGAGGTCCTGGAGCAGATGAAGCTGTTCTACCGCGGCGAGCGAGTGGTCCTGGTCTGGGACGGCCTGTCCGCCCACTGGAGCCGGGCGATGCGGGCCTGGGTCGCCGAACAGGACTGGCTCACTCTGGAACGATTACCCGCCTACGCTCCCGAGCTGAACCCGGTGGAACTGCTGTGGTCCTCGCTCAGGAAACGGGAACTCGCCAACCTCGCCGGCGACCATCTCGCCGATGTCGCCGACGCCACCGAGCAAGGCATCCACCGCATCAACACCAACCCCCGACTGCCATGGTCGTTCCTCGCCCACACCGGCCTGACCATCCACCCACCACACCCACCGAACTTACGAAAAGATCAGTAGGCCGTGTTATCGAAAGTGGATCTTGGGCTGTGAATGATCACGGTTCATGGGGCGGGGAGATCTCACGGACGAGCAGTGGGCGGTGCTGGAGCCGTTGTTGCCGAAGGGCGCGAAGACGGGGCGACCGCCGGTCTGGCCTCGGCGGCAGTTGATCGACGGCATACGGTTCCGGGTCCGGACCGGTGTGCCGTGGCGAGACGTCCCCGCCGAGTACGGACCGCCTACCTGCGCCGCCGCGGAATCCGCTGCACCATCCCCGACAAGGCCGACCAGGCCCGCAACCGCCAGAAGCTCGGCTCCCGTGGCGGCCGGCCGCCACGTCTTGACGCGGTCGACTACCGCGAGCGCCATGCTGTCGAGTGCGGGATCAACCGCCTCAAGCGACACCGGGCCGTCGCCACCCGGTACGACAAGCTCGCCGTCCGCTACGAGGCGACCGTGCTGGTCGCAGTACTTAACGAGTGGCTGCGACAGGCGCCCTGCTGGGACCATGCGCCGGTGGACTCAGGACTCCCCGCCAGATGGACGATCGAACGCGTGCGCGCTCTTTCCGGAAACCCAAGCGCCGCCCCGCTCTCCCTCGATCGGCTCGTAGTCGTCGAGGTGGCCGGCCAGGGCGACTACGAGCCGCTCCGGCCCGATGTAATTCTCGCGTTCCACGAGTTGTGCCTCGTGCGGGACGACGATGAGTGGTTCATGGGACAGCTCGACGATGACGGCTCGGTGATCTGCTGGGCCTCCTACGGATCCGGCCTGGCCGAGGCCATCCGCAGTCTCTGAACGACACCCCGCACCTTCAGCCACTTTCGCAACAGGCCCTAGCGGTGACCGAATATAGTCCTCGCCCTTGTCGCCGGGACGGTGTATCTGCACCCGGTGTCGTCCGGGGCCCCGGGCAGGAAACGTCAGACCGACGGTGGTACGGCAGGAAACAATCGCGCCGGCCTGCCGGCCTCGGCGGTGGCCCCATCCGCGTACAGGCGCCATGTGCCGCCGTCCAAACGCACACATGGATCGGTCCACGTCTCCGTGGCGTCCGGCACGATCATCCGGGTAGTGGCTTGTTGGACGTCGTGGATGACCACAGCGAGAACCCTGCAGCCCAGATGGCCCATGGCGAGCTCCTGTTCAGGGTGGTCCTCCGGGCCTGCGGCCTGAACCACGTAGAACCGGTCGTCGACCCAGTACCCGGACACGTCCAGCCAGGCGTCCTCCGGTAGTGGGACACCGTCCACCCACACGCCGACCTACTCGGTCTTGTCCCTCAAGTGCACGGCCCGATGACGGTCGTCGGAGGTGAATTCCACGTGCAGCCCGGTTCCCCTCCAGCAGTCCACGAAGGAGCTACAAGCCCCCGGTATCGGGCCTATGCGGAACTCCGGAGCGTCGGCGGCCGGGCCTTCGACGGGAGGACGGCTGCAAGTCTGCGGTTCCCGGCATGGCCGGTCTATCCGACGTTCACAACCGAGCCCTATCGCCGCGCAGTCCCGCGGTGACGCTTGAGACAGCAGGGCGATGAGACGTTCCCGATAACGGCCGTCCCCCACCAGGCCACGTAGATTGCTTGCGTTCGTCCACCACATGAGCAGATCGACGCCCACCACCGAATGCCGCAGCCATGCCTGCCACAGATCGCCCTGAGCCTTCCACCGGTTCGAGGGCCCAGTACCAGGCAGTCTGCCCCCGGCCTTTTCATGAGGGGCACTCCTGCGCGCTCTCCAACGCACCGCTCCACCCGCCCCGCCCGCTCGACACCGCCGGACAGACGCTAAGGAATGCTGGCCGGTCAGCTCACACAGATGATAGAAGGCCGCATCGGAGCCTGCACGCAGGAAGTCCTGGAGAACGGCAGCGATTTACGTACGTGTGCGGACCCGGAGGGCCGCTCCAGCTAGTGCTGTGACCGAGTAGGTCCGCCGGGTTGGGTCGTGCTGACGGCTCCCTGCACCAGTACAGTCGGCGCGCTGAAGGAGCAGAGGAGCCCCGGTGCGCACAAGTGGCAGCAACGCTGATGTCTACGGCCAGCGGGCCGTGGCCCTCAGGTGGATACAGGTCGCGCTGTTCGGAGTCTTTGTCCTGTTGGCCGGATTCCGTATCTTGGAGAGCCATCACGGCGGTGGTTCGAGCTCGATCATGTTCGGGCTGATGGCCACATCGGCACTGTCCATCGGCGTGCTGGAACGTTATCGGGCAAACGCCGCCAAACGATCTCGGTGACTCACTTTCCAATTGGTTCAGGCCGCCGCTGACAGAAGCCGACCGCCCCAGCGGATGCCTTTCTCGCTGCGGATGCTGGCGCGTTCCTTGCGTTCGGCTACCCGCCAGGCGCTGGCTCGCCTCGTTCTGTGCGGTCATGCAGCGGATGTTGTGGATGGCGCC
Organism: Streptomyces sp. NPDC051578; assembly: GCF_044454045.1. Classification (NCBI taxonomy): domain Bacteria; kingdom Bacillati; phylum Actinomycetota; class Actinomycetes; order Kitasatosporales; family Streptomycetaceae; genus Streptomyces; species Streptomyces sp. NPDC051578. Next base: position 1,046,280 of record NZ_JBITDH010000002.1, on the reverse strand, counting down.
ACTGGTCTGGTCGCCACCGAGAACGACCCTGACACCGGTCCCGGAGGCCGGGTAAGCCGGGCATTCCAGCTCATCGAACTCGCGGAGCGCGCTCTGGCCTCGGCCGTGATCTACGAACGCGAGCGAGGCAGCTCCTGGGCAGAGATCGCCCAGTACCTGGGCATCAGTCCAGTAGAGGCGGAAGAGCGGCTTGCCGCGAACCTGGACGGTTGGAACACGGCCTTCGTCGTCCCCTATCGGCTCGATGACACCGGCCGAAAGCGCCTACCGCAGCTGCCCACGGCAGCGTACGACCCGGCCTGGGCATGCGACCGGCTCGATACCTGGGCCAGAAACCGGCTCATTCTTGTGAACGACGTGCGCCCCGTCAGCTCAGGTCTCGTCACGGCTATGCCGGAGAAGGAGTTCCCCGAAGTGACCCCTTAGCGGCGTTGGCCACCCACATCCGCCAGCCCGGCGGGCTCGGGAAGGACCTCGACCGCGCGGAGCGTCGGGCGGCCGCCCTGGCCGCGATCGATGAGGACTGGAACCCGGGCGACGACGACCACGGGTGGACGGTCGACTGGCAGCGCCACACCTACCTCACCCAGCTCCTGGACCAAAGCGTCCGCCTGACCACGATCACCGCCGGGGTGACCCGTCACCGAGAGGACATCGGCCGCTGGCTCGCCCCCTAACGACGTGCCTGGAACCGGCCGAACGCCGAGCAGCAGGCCCGCCTCGCCGCGCTCGGCGTCACCCCCGCGCACGTCGAACGGCCCCGTACCGCGGCCACCGCGTCCGGACGCGGTACGGAAGCCTTCCGCAAGGGCGTACAGGCCCTCACGCAGTACATCGAACGGGAAGGCGGAGGCCTGCCCGGCCGCGGGCACGTCGAGCTTTCACCCGACGGGCCGCAGCATCGCACTGGCGTGTGGATCGTCAACCAGAAGCAGCGCCGCGACCGACGCGGCCGGGGCCAACTCGCCGCCCTCGCCGAACTCGGCATCCAGTGGGCGTGAGACCAACCCACGCCGCCACAGGCGCGGATCGCTTCATTGCCACCCCTCAGCCACTGGTGTATCCCCCGCATCACGGGGGGAGATACAGGGCGCGATGGCGACACCACGTGCAGTACATGCCAGCAAGGGAGCAGTTCTTGCCCGCCGATCACCGCCTCATCTGCCTGCCGGGCGTGCCCAGCGTCACCATCCACAACCCGTTCCCGATCCGTGTCCACGCAGATGAGTGGAAGGCGGAAGAGCACGTCCGCGAGTGGGTGCGCCGCTTCCGCCTGGTGACCACCGATGCGGCCGCCGACCACTTCGATCAGGCGGAGTTCGGGCGTTTCGCCGCCCGGATCAAGCCCGATGCCATCGACATCCGCACCATCGCCGAATGGGTGTCCTGGCTCTTCCTGGTGGACGACCAGTTCGACGACGCGGGTGATCCCGCGTCCCAGGCGCAGGCCGTCGACCGGTTCGTCGCGGAGCTGCGGGCCGTCCTGCCGGTGGACCTGGGGCCCACGCCGATGCCGACGTGCCCCGGGACGGCGGCGGCCGCCGACATGTGGCCGCACACCGCGCCGCCGATGAGCCGCTCCTGGCGTATCCGCTTCATCGACCACATCTGCGACTACATCGACCTGTACCGGGAGGAGATCGCCTACCAGCGGTACACCACCCCGCCGACCGCCGATGAGTACATCCCCTACCGGCGGATCATCGGCGCCGCCGATCCGACCTTCGACCTCATCGAAGTAGCCGAAGAGTTCAGCCTCGACCCGGCCGTATTCGACAGCCGCATCTACCAGCAGATGCGGCTGGCCGGGAACGACATCGCCTGCTGGACCAATGACATCCTCTCCCTCGCCAAAGAGGCAGCCCGGGGCGACCTCAACAACCTCGTCGCCGTACTCCAGCACCAGGACAAGCTCTCCCTGGAGCAAGCCCTCAACAAGACCGCCACCATGATCAACAGCCGTGTCGGCACCTACGTACGGCTACGCGACGAGTTCACCAACTCATTCCACGTCTTCAAGCTCCCCGTCAACGACTGGTACAAGACCGTCAGCGCTGTCCACGGGCTCGGCACCTGGGTCGCCGGCAGCCTCGACTGGCACCTCCTGTCAGGCCGCTACACCCACATCGAACACACCGAACCCGGACAACACCCCAGCTACTTCGAACCCGTCACCCCACCAGTCACACAACAAGCACGTACGAGCCCCGCCCCTGCCTGACGACACCCCGCCACGCGCCACACCCGCCCGTATTGAAGGGCTGCACCGCGGCAAGGAGCACCACCCCGGGGGCCGGCCATCGAACGGTCGGATTCGGCAGTCCGGTCCCCTCCCCAAGGGGCCGGCTCACACGCAGGTGTCGAGCATCTCGTCCAGCCGGTTGCGTTCGGCTTCGGTGACGGACAGCCTGTAGCTGTGCTTGATGTGCGTCCAGGCCCTCGAGTAGGTGCACCAGTACCCACGGGACGGTGGCCCCCACTGGCCCGGGGACTGGTCACCGCTTCGACGCCGACGACGAACTACTTCTTGGACCACCCCACACACTGGCTTGAGAGAGCTGACGCGAGGTGGGCACGCCCAAACCACTGTGCACTCGGGGTGCTCTCGGTCTGAAGCCACAGCCATGGTTTCGTCTCAGCCTCCGTCCAAAGCGGGTTCCCCAGGCCTGACCTGTTGCGACCCACCCACCCGAGCGGGCGTCACGATCACGAACCGCACCGTCCGGGTCACGCCCTGCCTCAGGTGCGCGGCTCCAGCGGTGGACTGCCGGCGTACCGGGACTCACCTGCTGGTGCGGCAGCTGCATGCGCGCCTCTCGGCATCTATCCCTCAGGCCCGCCGTCCAGCCAGTTCCCCTGCCTCGTTGTACCTGTCGGGTGCGCCAACCGCCCCAATACCGCGACGTCAGGAGAAACCGTGCGTCTGCGTTGGTCCGTCCCGCTACCCGGCCCACTGTCCCTCGGCGGCTCCACCCCCCTCTTCGGAGGCCGGCGCCGAGGCGGTGGTATCGGCGGGGGAGCCGGCCTCTTCGTCGGCGCGGTCAAGCTGTGCGGCTACGTGCTGGTAGCCGAGGCATGGATCCTCTGGTGGTCCCTGAAATGCTGGTACGTCCTCGGTGTCCTCACGCACCGGAAGATCACCGGACAGCCCACCCCCATCTGGCGTTCCGACGGCGGCTGGTGGTAGCCGGGGTCCGCTGCTCCCGGCCGCAGCCGCGGCGCCCGCCTTGGCACCGGCCGCGATGCCCTCGGCCCGATCACGCAGGGATCCGGGCTGGGTCGGGCAGGGGCCTACGGTGAGGTGGCCGCAGGGACGCGCTTGCAGTTCACGAAGACGAAGAGCTGGTCCTCAGTGACGGCCAGGACCGCGTCTAGGCACCGGCCCCCGCAACTCCCCTGCGCCGCCTCTGCGGGCTTGCCGCCGATGCAGTAAAGGCCGCAGAAATACGCCCCCGGTATCGTCGCCCCCGCCGTGCCAGAGATCGGCTGGTTCCTCAAACGTCTCCTGCCCCCTAACCGACCCCGGCGTGATCCTCGAGATCAGGTCATGCGGGAGGCCGCCGCCGAGTGGTCTCGGCGGCGGCCTCCCGGTGTGGTGCCGGGTGGGTTCAGCGGAGTTGGAAGAGGGCTGTGTGGGTGGTGGCGTCGTTCAGGCCGAGGGTGAGGGTCTGGCAGGTGCCGGCCGAGGTCTTGGCGGTCTTCCACACCCAGGTGTAGGTGTCGGAGGCGGAGTCGTACTGGAGGGCGCCGGCGCTGTCGGCGGGGGCGGAGTTGCCGACGGGGGCGCCGGTGGTGCAGTCGGTCTGCTGGAGGGAAGGCTGGCCGGGGGCGAGGATGCCGAGGCCGTGGTCGCCGGCCAAAGAGAACTTGAGCGGGACGGCGTGCCCGGCGTTGATCCGGTTGACGGCTGGCGCGTTGTCCACGGGTGCCTGGAAGCCGCTGAAGGCGTAGGTGTAGGCGTAGTGGGCGGCTGCGCTGGTCCCGGCGGGGGTTGTGGCGGTGACGTCGGCGGTGGCGACGGTGCTCGCGGCCGGGGCGGTGGCGGTGATCTGGGTGTCGCTGTCGACGGTGAAGGATGTGGCCGGGAGGCCGCCGAAGGTGACCGCGGTGGCGCCGGTGAAGTGGCTGCCGGTGAGGGTGACGGTGGTGCCCCCGGCCAGCGGCCCGTGGTCGGGGCTAAGCGCGGCGATGGCGGGCTTGGCGGGCGCGAACGCCATGGCGGACGCGTACACCCCCATGGCGGTGGTGCGGACGACAGTGTTGCTAGCGGTGTCGATTACGGCCATGGCGCCCAGGCCGGTGGCGACGTAGAGGTGCTTTCCGTCCGGGTCTGCCAGCACCGTGTTCGGGGAGCCCGCGATCGGGACCGTGGCAGACACGGTGGCCGTCGCGGTGTCGATGACCGCCACGATCCCGGCGCTGCTCGCGGTGACGTAGGCGCGGGCGCCGTCCGGGCTGAGGGCGAGCGCGCCGACGGTTTGGGCGATCGGGACGGTCGCCGCGAGCGTCCCGCTGGCGGTGTCGACGACGGAGAGGGTGCCGATGTTGACGTTGGTCGCGTACACCTTGGTGCCGTCGGGGCTGATCGCCAGGCCGCCGATGGAGCGGCGGTCGGCGGTCGGGATGCTGGCGGTGACGGTGTTGCTGGCGGTGTCGATCACCGCAATGTCACCGGACACAGCCGCGTAGAGGCGCGTCCCGTCGGATGTCGGTGCGAGCCTCGTCGCCGTGTAGGCGACGGGAATGTACGCGGTGGCCGTCAGAGTTGCGGTGTCGATCACCTCGATGCCGGGATGTCCGCCCGCGTTCTCCGAGACGTAGGCGTGCGCGCCGTCCGGGGAGAAGGCCACGGTGTAGGGCTGGCGGCCCGCCGCCACGGGAGTGATGACCGTGTTGGTCGCGGTGTCCACCACCGATACCGAGTTGCCGAACAGGTTGACGACCCACGCCTGCGAGCCCTCCGGCGACACCGCAACCGCCTGCGGCCTGGTCCCGACCGGGACGGTGCCCACCACGCTGTCGCTGCTCAGGTCGTAGGTCACGAGCGAGTTCGTGTGGAAATCGGTCAGGTAGACCGGCTCCGCCGCATCCGCGGCGTGCGCGGATACGGCCGGCAGCACAGCGCCAGCGGTGCCTAGAACCGCGATCGCCAGCACCGCGCCCGCGCCACGCCGCAGGCGACTCAGCCGCCCTTCGGGCGCGCGTCGTCCGCCAAGAACCAGGGACATGAGGTCCACCTATCGAAGAGATGACCGGATACCGTCTCCCGGCTTCAACTCATGCTATTCACACGTTTTTTGACGGACCGCCACATGTTCCTTTTTGATCATGCGTGCAGTTTTCAATGCTGGCTCCGATTGATCTGGACCGACGTGCGGGGCCTGTGCTCGAAGTGGTGGTTCGTCCCAGTGCATCTGAGCGGCGCGACGATCCTCGACAGCGCCACCCGGCCCAAGGCGGCTCTGCGGCCGCTCTACCTGAGCGCAGCTGCCCGGCTGGCTCGGGGCCGTTGTCCCGAAGCCGTACCGGAGCCTGGTCGCGGAGATCGCCAACGGGTCCTCGCTCGGGCCGCCGGAGGACGGTGGCCTGCTGCCTCTGGGCCGGCTCACGCCGGGCTGGGCCCTACCAGGTCGATCGGAATCCCGCGGCGTCGTTCCCGCTCCAGGAGACCTGGACCTGGGAACGCGAGCCCCTCGCCGAGGACCACACCGAGCATGTCGCTGATGTCCACGGCCACAGGGGCCCCGGCCTCGACATCCCACGCGAGGACTTCGCCATTGAGGACCAGGCCGGCGGGCAGCTGGCCGGCGGCGGCCAGATCAGGGAACGCGTCCTGGACCAGGGCGCCGCCGCGGGTCTGGAGCAGCACCCGCCCACCCGACCCGGTCCTCTGTGGAGTACAGCGGGACGGTGGTGACGCCGCCGTGGTGCTTGTAGTCGATCTCCGCGGACCGACCGGGGCGACCCAGCCGAGGCGGACGACCTGGTCGAAGTCGGCGCGGCGGACGCCGAGGCGGCGGGCGGCTTGGTCCGGTCCCAGCGGCACGTGACGATCCAGCAGAGCCGGCAGGTCCCGGCGGCGGGCAAGAGCGGCCACCTAATCCGGGTGGACATCGGGGAACGCCCCCTCACCGCCGAGGTAGACCAGCAGGCCGGCACCGAATCTCTGGGTTTCATGTCAGTGCGCCGTTCCGTGTTCCCAGTGCTTCATCTTGTTTCCATGCGCCCTCTTCGCGCCTGGCACTGCCGCTACGAGGCGGGTTGATTCGGATGTGGCAGCAGTCTGGTTCATGAGCAGCAAGGTTCCTCCGCCGCCGGGCACGTGCGTGCCGTCCGGGCTGCGGTACGCTGCTCCGTACAGAGAGCCTGGTGAGGAATGAAGAAGCAGTCCCTGGACGCCTCCGTATCGGCGCAAGCGTCAGGCGCAGCCTCGCACGGAGCCGGTGAGCCGGCCGTCCAGACGGATCGCACGGCGGCCCGCAGTGGGCTCGAACCCGTGCCGTTGTTCACGGTTCCCGTCATCCAGGCGCCGATCAAGCCCCGGCCCAACCCGCACGCCGATGCCTCCGTCGCCGCGGCCCACGCCCTGTGCGCATCCCATGGCATCTTCCTCAATGCCGAGGAGGAGCAGCGCACCATGGCCGACGATCTGTTGCGTGCCTCGGCCTGGGTTTACCCCCGGGCGTCCCTGCCGCGTCTGGTCAACCTGGCGGCCCTCTTCGCGTGGATGTTCCTGGCGGACGACCGCGACGACCATGCCGCCCGTGTCGAGGCCACTGCCCCGATCCCCGCACGCGACTTCCTCGAACGCTTCACTGTCGACATGTCCCCCGCCTGGGGCGGGCGCTTTATCCGCAACCTGAAGGACTGGACCGCCTCCAACCACCATGTGGCCCGCCACCGCCAAGCGGGCGCCGTTCCCACCGAAGCGGAGTACGTGCCGTTGCGGCGTCTGACCTCTGCCTTGGTGTGGTTCTACGATCTCATCGAGTACGCCAACGAGGAGGAACTCCCCGCGTCCTTTCTCGGCACCCCGGTCTACCGGTCGCTGATGGAATCGATCACCGACGCCACCACTTTCACCAATGACCTGTACTCGGCCCACAAGGAACACGCACGTGGCGAGCTGCACAACCTGCCCACCGTCCTGCGCCACCACCACGGCATGACCTGGCAAGAGGCCGCCGATGTCACCGCCGTGCGCGTCCACCACCACCTGCAAGCTTTCACGGATGCCTGCCAGGCACTGCCAGAACAGGCCACGCTGGAACGTCGCTGGGCACGCGGCCTTGCCGAGTGCATGGCCGGGAACCTCGCCTACTTCCGTACCTCACACCGCTACGCCACCCAAACCGGCCCTCACCCCACGCCAGTGAACTAGTACTGCAACGGTGTTTGCCGTGACGGTTGGGCAGGTCGGTCGTTGGTCGGTTCATGGGTGGGGAACGTGTTGATGCCCGGTTGTGGGCTGGTGAACTGAAGGCTCTGCATGAGCGGTTCGTGCACCGTTTTGCCAGGTCGGAGCCGCGGGAGTCGGCTCTTGCCTATATGCGGGGGCTGATAGCTCCGCTGGAGCGGAAGAACGGCTGGACGCTTGCCGAGGAGGCCGGGCATACGGGGCCGGACCGGATCCACCGGTTGTTGAACCGGATCGACTGGAACGCCGATGAGGTCCTGGACGACGTGCGCCAGTACGTGGTTGAGCATCTTGGCGACCGTGATGCTGTGCTGATCGTGGACGACACCGGGTTCTTGAAGAAGGGTGTCCGCTCGGCCGGGGTCCAGCGTCAGTACTCCGGGACCGCCGGGCGGACGGAGAACTCCCAGATCGGGGTGTTCCTCGCCTATGCCGGCGGCCGTGGCCGCACGTTGATCGACCGCCGCCTGTATCTGCCGACCTCGTGGACGGATGACCGGGAACGGTGCCGGGCGGCCGGCATCGACGACACGGTCGCCTTCGAGACGAAAGTGGTCATGGCCAAGGCCATGGTCCGCCGGGCCATCGCGGACCGGATTCCGTTCCGGTGGGTGACCGCGGACGCCGCCTACGGCTTCTCCAAGGGCTGGCGGACCGAGCTGGAGCGGGCGGATGTATTCCATGTCATGGCCACCACCCGCCACGACACCGTCGTCACCCGCTGGGCCATCGACCACCCCGTCCACGACCTGTTTCCCGGACTGCCCCGGCAGAAGTGGAAGCGCCGTTCCTGCGGCGACGGGGCCCACGGGCCGAGGGTCTACGACTGGGCGAGGGTCGAGGTCCGTCCCTGGCACCGCGAGGACCGCCGTCACTGGGTTATCGCCCGCCGCAGCGTCCGCCGGCCAGACGAGATCTCCTACTACATCGCCTACTGCCCGGCCGAGACCACACTGGATGAGCTGATCCACATCGCCGGCAGCCGGTGGGCGGTCGAGGAATGCTTCCAGACCGCAAAGCAGGAGTGCGGCCTGGACGACTACCAGGTCCGACGCTACGACGGCTGGCACCGCCACATGACCCTGGCCATCGCCGCATACGCCTGCCTCACCGTCCTGCGGGCCCGCGAACTCGACACTGGGAAAGCAGAAACGGATCCTCCCAGCTCATACCCCTCACCCTCCCCGAACTCCGACGCCTGATCAGCCGACTCACCCGGCCCCGCCCGAGCATCGACCACATCCTGCACTGGTCACACTGGCGACGACGACGCCAGTTCCAAGCCCGCACCAGCCACTACAAACGACGCGGCCACACACCACCAGAGGCCAACAACCCATCACGGCACAGACCGTTGCAGTACTAGGGTCCGTCTTCAAAAGATCGTTCGATGGTGGATCATGTTTTCGTGATCCGTCGCCATGAACTGACCGACTTCGACTGGGAGTTGCTGGCTCCGCTGATACCGAGGGCTGGCAGGGGTCGGCCTCGGGCGGAGGACCGGCGGGTGATCAACGGGATGGTCTACAAGATCCGGACCGGGGTCTCCTGGCGTGACCTGCCGGAACGTTACGGCCCGTGGAAGACGGTCTACACCCGCTTCCGCCGCTATGCGATCGACGGTGTCTTCACCCGGGCCCTCCAACAAGTCCAGGCCCGGGCGGATGCCGCCGGTGACATCGACTGGCTGGTCCAGATCGACTCCACCATCGTCCGCGCCCACCAGCACGCCGCCGCCACCGGCCGAAAAGGGGGAACCACCGGACGGACGAACCGGACGATCACGCCCTCGGCCGGTCCCGAGGAGGCCTGACCACCGAAATCCACCTCGCCTGCGACGGGGTCTTGAACATGGCGAAGACCTCCGGTGTGGTGACAGCTGTCTAGAAACCTATTGCACGACGGAGGACTTCGTGTCCCAGCCGTACGTGTCATGCGCAGGCGCGACAGGTCTTCGACCGCCCTCTGTCTCCGAGACCGGCAAGAACGCCATCGACGTCACCTCCGCAGGCAGGGGGACCGGCCTGGCCGGAGCTCGCCCACTGCCGACCGGCCTTCGTCCGCCGACCCGCCCCCGACGCCGCTTCAGGTGTGTGTGGGCGCGGAGCCGGTCGAGGCACTGATCGGCGTTCGAATACGGGTGGTCTTGAGCTCCGTGGCGGTGAAGGTCGAGTCGATCGTCCGGATGCAGACGCAGTGTGGGGGTCGCTGCACGAGACGGCTCGCGCGGGTCGCGGTCGGCACCGGTGAGCGAGGTCGAGCCGAGGACCGCCACGGTTTCCGGGGCCACGTGCTTGGTCGAATGGTTCCTCGAACCAGACTCGGTGAGCCGACCTCCCTGCGCAGGCACGGAACGTCCTGGTCAAAGGCCCTGCGCACAAGGGCCCGGCACCGCTCCAGGGTGTGCCGGGCCCTTGTGCGCTTCGGCGTCTACAGGCCGCCTCGTTTGGCGGGGAACTTCAGCAGCCTGGCCACCACCGTGTTCGGGTGTGCCGGGTCCACCAGGTCGACTGGCTTCTCCAGCGTGTACACGTCTCCCCGTGCCGGGTACTGCGTGAGCGTGGCGCTCAGGACCAACGGTTCCTTGGGGTGCAGCACGCCCGACTCACCCGGCAGGGCGAACGCGGCGGTGACCGGGATGACGTCGCGTTCCTGGTACTGCGGGGGAAAGTTCCGTGTTTGCCGCAGAGTGCTCTGAGGGTTGTCGTCCACCTCGCTCTGCTCGAAGGTCACCCTCCCCCCACCCTGGCTTGGGAGTTCCGCGGAAACGCTGAAGCCTACGGTTCGCAGTCGGACGCTGTTGGACGGGTCGTCCGGGTCGCGCTCGACGCGCTGCTTGATTCCACCGCGGAAATCGAAGGTGGAAAGTTGGCCCTTGTACATCATCGGCACGTTCGCCGCGAGCATCGAGGAAGGGAACTCCGCGCCGATGGGCGGCAGTCCCGCGACGGCACCGTGGGCAGACAAGGGCGCCGGCACGGCCGTGGCCGTACCCGAGGCGGCAGGACAGGCCGCAAGGGCGAGCAAAGCGGTACAGGCGGTGAACACCCTGGCCGAACGACGGGACATCCCGATTCCTCCTGATCATCGCTGAAAACAGATCAGAGGAAATTGCAGCGCAAATCCGACGAGGCGCGCCTCGCACCAGCAGCCATTCACCTGATCGTGTACCCACACTGGCCGGCCTGATGAACGCCTGCAGATCTGCGTTGCGTGTGGTGACTGCGAGGGGAAGTGCCGGCGGCACGGGTGAGGGCGAGGACCGTTGCGCTCCTCGCCCCCCCCTGTTCGGCATCAGTGGTTGACGATCACATTCTTGGCGAGCTCGATGCACCTCAGCGTCGCATCGGTCTGGCTCGTGCTCTTCAGCTCATTCCAGGCGTTCCACTTCGCCTTCCCGGTGAAGTCGGACATCGCAGGCACATCGGTGTCGTTGTCGCCGACGGTCGCCTGTTTGAAATAGGCATAGAGCTTCAGGAGGGTGTCGTTGTCCGGCTTGCTGGTCAAGTTCTTCACGTCTTCGGCCACCTGCTTGAATTCGGGGTTGTCGAGTCCTGCTGACATTCGTGTCCTTCCGTGGCGGACTGTTCGGACGCCCGATGTCCCGTGCGTCTACTTGGGTGAACGACCGCTGCTGATGGTGGGTGACACTTGGTCCCGGCGAGTGTGACGCAGCTGCGAGGCGCCCGCTCAACCCTTGAGCGAACCACCTGAATCAAACCCGACGGGAGGTCGCGGCCCGAGCAGCCAGCCGGCGCTGTGGGTCACCGATCGCGGGGGTTGCCTCCAGCCCAGTTCGATCAACGATGAACCTGACGGTCAAGCGAAGTGCCCACAGACTCCGGAGATGTCATGGCTTCTCTCCGGGGTCTGGTGCTGCCTGCCGTTCGAGGGCCCCGGCGAGTGCCGAGGGGCCGTGCCAGGCGCTGTTTGCGGCGACGGCGGCACGGAACTTCTGGGTCGTCAGTGCCACCGAGCCACGCTGGATGGGGGCCGGACCCGGCTCGCCCCACCCGGTGTGCAGCGCGGCTTCCATCCGGTCGTTCATGGCGTCGTTGATGACGCCCTGGTGTTCCTCGGGCACCTCGCGCACGTCCTGGACCACAACGATGGTGCCGTGGCGGGTGCCGATCATTCCGATCGTGCTGGCTCTCCAGCCGAGCCGGCGGGCCGCTTTGCGCATCGCGGCGCGGACGGCTGAAGCCGGACGGACGCCGCCAGGACTAGACCCCGGGCCGGGCCGTATTCCGGCGGCCCGAACGGCATGGGCATCTCTGCCTCCCGTCTGACAGTCCACCTCGCCGCGCGCCAACACCCGCCCCGCTTGGGGAGGACCCGCGTCCTCTGCCGTGATCGGCAAGCCCGCGTTCGCATCCCAGCTCTCCCGAAGGCAGTCCTCTCCTCCCTCACCCATCCACCGGATCCGCCACCGAGCCAAGCCCGCGACGGCGCTGGCGGCCGGCAGAGGTCAGCCTGACCGCACCTCCCTCACAGCCGGCCCCCGTCGTCCACCGACCCGCCCCCGCCTCCGCTCAGGTGCGTGTGGCGCGGAGCCGGTCGAGGTACTGATCGGCGTTCGGATACGGGCGGTCTTGGGCTCCGTGGCGGTGAAGGTCGAGTCGTCCGTCCGGATGCAGGCGCAGTGTGGTGGTCGCAGCACGGGACGGTCCGCGCGGGTCGCGGTCGGCGCCGGTGAGCGAGGTGGAGCCGAGGACGGCCACGGTCGGGGGGAACATCGCGGCGGCTTCGGTGGCCGTGGCGGCGGGTGGCCGGCCGGTGCGGTTGGCGCTGCTGACGTAGAGGATCGGGTGGTCGGCGAGGACGGGCAGCAGAGGTGTCCACCGGGCGCCGAACAGCAGGGTCCAGCCGTCCTGGCTGGCGGGTGACAGCCAGGACGGAATGGACGTGCCGGGGCGTATGGGGACCAGCAAGGTCACTCGCTCCTCGATGAGCAGCCGGCGGCCCAGGGAGGTCAGGGCCGCATCGAGGTCGAGGTAGTCATCGAGGGCTGCGAGGGTGTCGGGGTCGTGGGCCCAGAGTGCGACGGCCTGTTCGCCGGGCCTTGCCTTGGCGGTGTTGACGGCCCGCGGGTCTGTCGCGGCCACGGTATAGGTCAGGGGTGCGGGGTTGGGCAGCACCACCGCGGCACCTCGGGCGAGGGCTTTGCGTGCGCCGTCGGTGTCGACGGTGCCGATGTCGGGGTTCACAGCTGCTCGCCCGTCCTTGTGGTGCGCAGTGCGTTGAGGTATCCGGCGAAGGCCGGGTCGTCGACCACGGCTTGACCGGTGCGGTAGGCGTGGGTCTTGACCCAGCCCATCGCGGCGTGTGCCTGTGCGTCGTCCAGGTCGTGGCCGAGTCGGGTGGCCACCGCCTTGATGACCCGGGTGCTGGCCAGGTGGGTGAGCACCACGCTCGGGGTGATCCCGAGGAGTCTTTGGGGGTCGAAGGGCTGGAAGAGCTGTGGGTGGACGAAGGGGGTGCCGGTGGAGATCGTGCCGACCCCGCTGCCGACGATCGGCGTCGTCACGCTCAGCGGCACGCCTGTCTCTACGGAGACCATTCGTGCGATGGCCGGCAGACGGGTGAGGTCCGGGGCCGTCCACCAGGCGCTGGTGTCGGTGCCGAGGATGTGAGTGGTGCGCTCGGGCCGGTGGGCCAGCAGGAACAGCAGCTGTTCGGTGGCCACCATGCCGCTGCGCTCGGCGATGCCCAGCCAGGAACTGGAGACGACCCGTACCCCCGCCCGCAGGGCCTGCAGTGTGTTGGCCAAGCCCAGGCCCAGGTCGTTGTGCAGGTGGGAGGCGAGCACCACGTCATCGCCCGCGGCGGCTCGAACCCGGGTGAACATCTGCGCGACATCGGCGGGTAGTTGGTCGCCGACGGTGTCGGCCAGGATGACGGTTCCCGCGCCCGCCGCGGTCAGCTCCGTCGCGTACTCGGCCACAAGAGCGTGGTCGGCGCGGGATGCGTCCGCCAGGCAGACGTCCGCCGCCACCCCCTCATCCAGCCCCCGGGCTTCCTTGACGAGCGCGACGCCCTCCTGCAGCGCCTCGCGCGCCGGGCGATGGGACATCACCTGGGCCATCGGATCGGACGCGGGCACGACGACCATGATCCGGGCGTGCGCGGTGCCCTTGACCGAAGCGATGGCCTGCCGCACGTCCGCCGCCTTCCCCCGGCACACGGCGGCCACGCTCACTGCGCCCTCGGCCTCCACCGCGACCCTGCGAACCGCTTCGAACTCCTCCCTGCACACCGCCGGGAAACCCGCCGCGAACACCACGTGCCGCGGCCCGTGCGCACCGAAGATCCGGCCCTGCTCCCGCGCCAGCCGCACCCGGAAATCCGCGCCCATCAACGTCTTGGCTTGCGCGCCGTCACGGGCCGACTCCTCCCACAACACCACACGCCCCGCCAAAGCCGACTCCCGCACCACGTCGCCGCCCACCACGCACCCCGATCTCCACCCGGCCCAGCGGCCGACACCCACGCCCTCCACCGACAGGAAAGGCAGCCGACTGGGCACTCTAGTTCCGCTCAACCGGATAGCCGCAACATGCCGCCGCACAAGGCACCATGCCCCCTCCCGCCCCGGCACGGTGAGCAAGGAAAACCTCCTCCTACCCAGCCGGCCAGACCGCCCACATGCTTCTCGGTCCCGCCGCGGCGACACCGACGCCTCGGTCCGGCCGGAGCCGCGGAAGAAGCCCCCGCCGCGGGGACCGCGCCCGATCCGTTCAAAGCGGTGATCGACCGGAACCCGCGGGCCGCTCACCGCGGTGACGCCGTCGAGTCGTCCTTCCCCGCCGCCGAACCGGCGCCTCCTCGCGACGGCAGCCGGCCTCTCGGCATCCCAGCGCACCTACGAGCGGGCCCACGCCGCGGTCAAGCTCGCAGGTTCCCTGCCCAGCCGGACGCCGGGGACGGCCGGTCCCGGTCGACGCAAAAGGCAAGCAGACCGCCCGATTTCCCTCTATCAGCTGCCCGCAGTCGGCCACCGGGCTCGCGGCCGCTCTGCTCTACTGCTCGGTCTGCCCGGGTGAGGCGATCTTGACGAGGGCGAGCTGGCCGCGGCCCAGCCGGACGACCGTGGGCTTGGCGGGGTCCAGGTCCAGCGTTCCGTCAGGGGACGCCCCGTCGACGAGAGCCGGGATTTCCTGCGCCAAGGTGGCCGACGCCTCGGCAGCAGAGAGGCCAAGCGCATCCCCGAGGAGGGTCAGCCGCTCCTCGCCGATCAGGCCGGCCACCTGCTGCGGCGGGAGGGGCTCGTTGGCTCCGGTCGAGACCCATGATTCCACCTGGGTCAGGTCCTCAAGCGGGATCACCAGCTCCTGGTCAGAGTCATCCACGCCCTCCGTCGCAAGCGACCGCGAACTGACGTTGGCGAACGGGTAGGTGACCAGCAGCCCGACTTGGCCGCCGCCGGCACCAGTGGGGAACGGCACGGAGTTATCAGACATGCAGGAGCTCCAAACGTCATGTGAGTGGTTGGTGAATCCCCCGCCGGCTCCGTCTCTCGCTGAAACGCCGCAAGCAGAGCATGGTGGGACTATCGGGCAGTATCTGACCGACAGTCCGACCCGGCAGGCACAAGTCCCCATGTGCCGGAAAGGTTGGCCGGATGTCATTCCGTTGGTGGCCAGCCTCGGACGCCGACGCTCAGCCGAACCTACTCAAGCGCTGAAGGGGAGATCGGCTGCTCAGTCACACGGTTTCGAACTGCCGGCCCCCGAGCCCGCCGTCCGCACCGAGACCCCCAACACGCGCGGGCATCCACCCGCGGTCAGAAACCCGACCGGCAGATCGACGCCCTGCGACGACACGGCAGATCCCCCCGCTGTACGAGGAACGCGACGTGATCCCGGCGCGGCATCACCCGTAGGGAGGACATGGCTGCCGGAACCACTCCGGGACACGGCGTGGAGATCGACAATCCTCGGTATGACGTCTCTCCCCAGCCGCCGCCGTCTGCTCGGCCAGGTCGTGGCGGCCGCCGGCGGCACACTCCTCGCGGGCCAAGCCGGCCGCGCCTTCGCCGCCTCGCAACCTGCGTCGTTCCCGCCCATCGGGCAGACCATCAACCTCAGCCTGAACGCCTTCGGCGCCACGCTGGCCGTGAACCTCCCACCACCGCTGCCCACACTGAACTTCATCGGCTCCATGCGCGTGAAAGTCCTGGCCGGCGGTGCGGACTTCGTACGACTGCAGACACTCCACCTCACCATGGCGGCGCACCACCCGTTGTTCGGGACGGTCACCCTGCGCCTGCCGGACCTTGATGTCGGACCCCTCAGCATCCTCAAGATCGGCCCCGGCGGGATCACCGCGAACTGGAACCAATCCATGGAGGCCACCTTCGAACGCTCAGGCGACACCGAGGGCCCGTTCGTCTACGAGACCCTCGACCCGGCGAAGTGGGTCGCCCACCTCACCCACTACCCGCCGCCACCCCAGCAGACCAACCCCAACGGGTCACCCACCGGCGGTGCCCTGTTCCAGCTGCAAGCCCCGATCCGCCTGGGCACCGTGTCGCCGACCGGCAAGAAAACTCCATACGCCCAACTCCAGGGCATGAACGTCAACCAAGGACAGCTACCGGGCACGGCCTAGGCGATGCGCCGGCCGATCATCTGCCTGTCGCCCCCGGGAGCCGCCAGGATCGACCGGCCAGTCGCACCTGACGTACGTCATGAAAACATTGAGGCCAGTGGCTGAACATGCGGAGAGGACGACAATGCCCAACGAAATCGAACCCGCCGAGGACGACACCACCACCTCTGATCAGGCTGAGCCGAGCCTGAGGAACGCTGCGGCGTCCGTCGCCGAGCACACGCCCACGCAGGACATCGGTAAGTTTGCTCCGGCTTCCGACAACCCCTACTAGGCGCAGTGGGGCGCGGGCGTGTGCCGGGCAGCACCGTCGCCGCCCGGCACACGACCTCTGCAGGGGCTTCAGCGGCTACCGCTGACCTGGTGGCCGGCGGGGTCACCAGGGTCAGCCGTGGCGGTGGCCTCTTCCGCCGCCGAATTCGCCGCCCACGACGGCATCAGCACGCACGGCACATCGCCGCATCACCGCGCATGGACGGAGCGCCGTGACCCCAAGGGGCCGGACCAGGTGGTGCCTCCCGTTCTCGTGAACATGGCCTCAGGTCCGATCCGCCTGCCTCCCGGGATGGTGAAGAACTTCTGTCGGAAGTCGCGAACGAAGCCACCCTGCGGTGATCGCCGGCTCTCCGGTAGATCATGTGTGATCAGCCCGCAAGGTGTTCCAGCGCCTGGACCAGGGTGACGGCTTTCGCACGAACCTCATAACGGGCGGTGTCCTGCAGAGTGAAGAACAGGAGCCGCTCCTTAGGGGCGGCGACGTTGACCTCGAAGGCGAGGGGCAGAATCGCCATCACGCCGCCAGTCTCGGCATTCTGCACCGCGAACAGCAGGTTGTAGTAGTAGCTCGTGTTCCCGGAGGTTTCGCTCTTCCAGAAGAGCCAGGCTGAGTCCTCCTGCGCCTTCAGGTTCGTGAACACGTTGGTGAGGGCGTTGGCCACCTGGGCCCAGAAGGTGGGAGAGCTGATCGCCATCGCGAGGACGGTACGGAAGAGTTCCTTCAGCTGGTCAACCATGACACTGACCTGGACGGTCTGCTGAATCACGCTCTGGTTCAGGGTCTGGACCACCGCAGAGTTGGGGATGCCCTGCGCGATCGACACGGCCCTCGCAAAGTTGAAACTCAGGTCCTCCCGCTCAATGGCGCCCTGGAACGCTCCGGCCAGCCTGAGGGTCTGAGGGAGGTACTTGGGCTCGACCTGGTAGACCTCGCAGTAGTTGGTCGCCTCTGTGGCCGGGATCGTCAGCGTGATGACGTTGAACGGCTTGGAAGCGTTCGAAACCTGCTGGTCAGACATGGATTCTCCCCTGAGTCACGATCTGTGCTGTGAGAGTATTCGTCAGTTTCACCATCAGGTATAGATCATTTTTGCGTCACTTCGACCAGTCCACTCAGACACATCTCAGGCCCCTGACCAGCAGACTTGGCCAGCAAGCACACCATTCGGGTGACATCGAAACCCGCCAGCGCCCCGCGGTCCAACGCCCGTCGCCGATATCCAAACACACAGCCTGCACTGCCCCCCGGCCCCGAGTGAACTGCCACCCAGGCGGGTGCCCCGTCCTTGGCCGCCGACAGGCCGGCGTAGCCGACGACGTCCCGCGGATCACCGGCTTTCGAGGATCGGGGGTGCAGGGAGCGCCGCAGCGCACCGTCGGATACCTGGCCGGTGACGGCGCGCGTCAGCGCCCACGCCTGGCCGCGCCCAACACCAGCAGTCCCGCCTTCAACCGCATCAGCAGCTTCACCACCTGGATCAACACCGTGATGCGCACCGGCTGACCCTGACCCGAGACACCACCAGCCCGGGAACCGGCGGCCTCCAAGCAGGTCGATGGCGAGCGGTTGTGGCATACCTGACGTTCCATCCCGGCCGGCCAGGACACAAACCTCCAGGCCAGCTACCAGATCCGATCCTTCAAGCCCCAGCAAGGCCGCGGCCGGCGCGAGTCAGCCCCACATGCATGACAATCGGTTCACGTTCGGTGTCAGCAGACAGTGACACCCGCCGCGGGCCCGATCCAGGCGCGGCCACGTCTCCTGGCTGCGCTCTCCCGGCTTCACGTCAGTACCTGCTTTTAAACCCCGAAGCTGTCAGGCGCGGAGCACAACCGGTTGGTCCTGGACTCGTTGATGATGTTGTGAACAACCACAAGAAAGCGGCGGCCGTGGCCGCCCTGGCGTTCAGCATCGCGTGCAGTACTGTCCCCGCCCATGCTGATGCCCCCAGCGGCAATTTCCAGATCCGCAAGCTGCACGAGACAAACCGCTGTGTCGGCTGGGGGGATAAGCAGGGCCACCTTCGGCCGGTCTCGAACCAGCCGTGCTGGGAGAAGGAGCGGACTACGTGGACCTACACCGCTGACCACCGCCTCGTCAGCGACGGTGAGTGCCTTGAGGCATGGAACGTCGCCGGCTACCTCCCCATCCTGGTGACGTGCGAGCCTGGCAAGGCCACACAGGAATGGAACATCCGCGCTGAAACCTACGGACACACGATCCGTCCGGCGGTAGCCGACTGGCTCCTCCTCACATGGGTTGCGCGGGAGAGCAGCTTTTTGGACCTCAGGACGGATTTCGGTCAGGGCGACACCTGGCAGCGCTTCGACTTCCTCAACGCCTCCTGAGTAACTGCCGGCGGCGTTGTCGAACGTGTCTCCAGCAGGCTAGACGTCGTCGGGTCAGCCCCCAAGGGCGCAGTGGATGTCCGAGTAATTCGCGATGTACTGGTTGACGCGTTGCAGACCTTTGGTAAGTCGCGTATGAGGAGCTGACAGGACCGTCGCTTGCCGCGACCTGCGGCCGCTCGTCGGCCTGCGCCCAGATCGCCGCCGCCGACACGGCCAGCACTCACGCACTTGATCAGAGTCTTCTTCATACCGTGATCAACCGCCCAGGGGCCGGGCGCCCGGCACGCGGTCCACATCACCACGACCTGCGACGTCGTCGAGGATGCCGCAGCCGGGCCGTGTGGGAGGGCGCCCGCCCCGGGCCGGGCTGATGCGGAACACTCCTGCCCTGCCCAGGCGGAGCCGGGCAGGGGTACTCCGGCTCGTGTCCGCGATGACGGCAGCCGGCATCCTGCTCTGCATCCCCACCGCGCTGCGCCTCATGCGGAGCGTCGCGGCGCCCTGCGAGTATCAGCCGCTGGCGAGCCTGGCCAATTCGGCGGCGTCACCGTTGAACCGCAGCTGGTCCCCGGGGTACGGGCCGTGGTCCGCGTACTCCCAGAAGGAGTAGTAGCTCCAGCCGCTCGGCAGTGCTCCGGGAGTGCTCGCCCAGCGGTCGATCCACAGGGGGTAATCCTGGCCAAATGATGCATTATTGCCCGTGCATTGCTGCCACCACGAGATGGTCGTCTCGATCACGGGAAAACGGCTGGTCCTGGCGTGATACGTATTCCCGAAGTCCCGGATCCAGTTCACCATCGCTGACTGGCTCAGACCGTGGCAGCCGGCCTGCAGGTCGAGCGCGCCGGGCAGCGTGCCGTGGGCCTGGCGGTCGCGGTCGAACACCTGCTGTCCGAGCGTGAACCGCGGCCGGTTGCCTAGGGCGCGGACCCGGGGTGATCGCGTCGGCGTCTGCCGGTCTGAAGCATCATTCCGTCGGAGTCGGTGAACGTGATCAGGCGGTGAGCATCGCACATCGGCCTACCCGGAACACTCCTGGCGCAGAGCACCGTCACCGGTGAGGTCCACCCCCAGCTGGAGCCACGGTCCACCGTCACCGTGAGCGCCACCGCGCCGAGCATGACGCACGCCCCGTTCAACAACGGAGGCCGACGGGCGGCACTCTCTGCATTGAAAGAGGGGGTGACACACCAGTAGACCAGCGCGCCGGACAGGAGGCACACCGGCACGACGCTCAGGAAGACCGACCGCCAGCCGAACGCGGACACGAGGGCTCCACCCGCGAAGGGCGCCAGCGCCGCCATGCCGCTCGCCGTCGCCATCACGACGCCGAGACCGATTTCGCGGCGACGGCCCGAGAACCCGCCCGCGGTCATCGCGATGGCTCCGGGCACGATGAACCCGCCAGCGACACCCTGGACCGCCCGGCCGAGGATGAGCCAGGGAAGCGAGGGGGCGAACGCGCACAGCAGGGAACCCAGTACGAAGAGCTCAAGACCGTAGATGGTTGTGCGTCGTCGGCCGAACGCATCGACGACCCACCCGCCGATCGGCATCACCGAGCCGAAGGCGAGGGTGAACGCGGAGATCAACCACTGCAGGTCGGTCACCGGTCTGTGCAGGTAGGCGGCAATGTCCGGCAGTGCCATGTTGACCGCGAGCCAGTCCAATTCGACCACCAAAGCCGCGGTCGCGGCCGCGAGCAGCGCGAGCCGGTCACGGGGTCCGAATACTGCGCGGCCGACGCTGTTCGGCATGGACCGCCTCATCCCCTCTGCCACCTCGCGCATCGTCCCGGTTTGTCCGAGCGAGTTCATCACAGCGTCGCGCCGGAGACGTGTCGGCACCCTGGAGGTGCAGCAGGAAAAAATGCCGAGGGGGCGACGTGCCGGTGCGGTGGGACTTGCTGGGAACAGCTCCCCTGGAAACGACTGCGGCGCACACCCCTGGATCTGGCCGTCCCGCCCAGCACAGCGCGGCCGCCTTCGCCGAGGTCTGCCGTCGGCACGGCATCCGCCGCAGAATGAGCCGGGTCGGCTCGAGCTACGACAACGCTCTCGCAAAGTCGTTCTTCCAAGGCCGCAAGCCCGAAACCCGGCACACGCCCCCCAGGCACGCAGCCCATTGAGAACTGCGGCGCACGGCCGGAACGCACAGTGGAGACCCAGTACCGACCGCGCCGGCCCGGTCACCCAGGACCGGCGCGTGGTCGGTCGTACCCATGGGCGTCGGGCGAGCGGGATAGGCGCCGCCGGCCATACAGAGGATGATCAACGCGAGCAGCTGCCGCGCGGGTGCAGGAGACGACCAGGAGGCCGCACTCCGCCGACCGCGGCGGCCCCGGCCAGAACCGGGCACTGGTGCAATGACGAAACGACAGCACCGGCACCCACGGCGCCCCAAGAACCCTACCCAGCCACGAAAGTCACAGAGTGGTCGCACCTCAGGAGCGGCCATGGCGAACCCGCCATCCGGGTGGCGGCCGTGCGGCCCGGACCGGGGCGCTGGCCGGCGTCAGTTGTCGACGCTCTCGTTGAAGCGGTTCGAGCAGTTCTGACGTTCCTGCTGGGTCTGGGCGTTGTTCAGGCAGGACCGCAGGTCCTTGCCCTCGTCGGAGTTGAGAACCGACACCCCGACGGCGATCAGGATTCCCGCGAGGACCACGGTCACGGCGCCGAGGACCAGGCCGGTGATGGCCATGCCACGACGGCCAGCACCGTTACGAGCTCGGCGGAGGGCGGCTACACCCAGGCCGATGGCTACCAGGGCAAGTGGTATGCCGACGAACCACAGCCACAGCAGGAGCAGGGACGCGATGCCCGTGACCAGCGCGGCCACAGCCAAGCCGTTGTGACCCGGCGCGGGGGTAGAGGTGGGGGCGGAATGGGCGCCGGATTCGGCGGCCTGCTGGGAGCGGTACGGATCGGACATGGAACGGATCCCTTCTTGGATCGACCGCTGAACAACTTCGCTGTGAAGTGGCGGTGTTCGGCGTCTGCCACGAACTCGAACTAGCAAACACGCCCCCGAGGCCCCTCTTCGACCGCGGCCCGCCCCGCCGATCAGACTGCACCCGGAAGCGTGCCCTCCCAGCGCCAGCCACCTTCGAAGAGGTGAACCCCGGGGGCGGGCGCAGCGGCCGGTGAGCAGCCGACCGGTGATCCGGCGGCCGGGGGAGCCGGTAGACGCGCACCGTGCGCTGCGCGGCGGCGCCGCGGCCGTTGTCCAGGATTATGGTGCGGGTGGCGCCGTCGCGGTAGCGCAGCTCGGTGGTGGCGGACAGCCGGCTGCCGGTCAGGACATGACCCTCCAGACTCCCGTTCGACCAACACCCCTCAAGATCGGAACGACAGCAGCCACTATGGGTTTTGCCTGGCAAGGGGGCCGCGCATGTGCTCGGTACGGTTTGCGGTGAGATCTCACTGGTACGTTGACCTCTATGACGGTGGCATTGATCGACTCAGGATTTGGCCTGCTCCCTACAGCCGGCTGGCTTCGGCACCTCGCCCCGGAACTCGATCTGCTCCTGCATCTGGATCCCGAGGGCGCCCCCTGGGGTCCGAAATCCGCCTCCTTCGTCACGAACCGTCTGCTCACCGCCGCAGATCTGGCCGCGGAGCGCGGCGCGGAGGCCATCGTGGTGCCTTGCAACACCGCCACTGTCACCGCGATCGACGCCCTGCGCGAGAGGTTCGAGCCTCGCATCCCCGTGATAGGAACCGTCCCCGCCGTGAAGCTGGCCGCGGCGACCAGTCAGAATCTCGCCGTCTGGGCAACCGTCCGTACCACCGCGAGCGACTATCAGAATCGGCTGATCGCGGACTTCGCGAACGGTATCCCGGTCGCACAGATCGCGTGTCCTGGCCTGGCCGAGGCGATCGACCACGGTGACATGGCCGCCGCAGCGGAGGCGATTGCCGATGCAGCCGAGCGGAGCCCCCGGGATTGCGACGCCGTGGTGCTGGGATGCACGCACTACCCCCTGGTGGCGCCGGAGATTCTGCAGAGCCTGCCCGCCGGAACCATCCTGTACGACAGCGCGGAAGCAGTCGCCCGCCAAGTACTGCGACGACTGAACCGCACCGGGGAAGCAAGCAGCGTCCTGGGCTCCATCGACGTGGTACTCAGCGGTCGCCCTGGCCAGCTCCCGGCAGGCGCGCACGCTTATCCGGTGGGCCGTGCCCTGGCCGCCGCGGCGCGAGTACCTCGCGAAGCTCTGCTCTCCGCCACCACGCGAGCCCCGATGACTACTCCGGCAATCTAAGCGAACCCCCCTGTCCCTGTCCGCAACACGCCTATCCGCGCGAACTCTTAAACTTCCGTCGCGGTGATCACAACTACGATCGCGGCAGAGCATCCGGGGGGATCGGTGGCTGAGCGAGCAGTGCTGCACGTCCGCCGGCGGTGACGACATGGTTCGGGCGACGCGCGGTACGGATGACGGGATCCGGGCTGATCCGGGACCGGGGCCAGAAACGTGTCCATATCCCTTTCGGAGTAATCCAGCGGGCCACGGCAGGCCCCAGTGGGCGGCCTCTGCGGTGGGACCCGCTGATCACGGTCGCCAGCATTGCCAAGGGAACCGAGTTCGCACTACGACGTCTACGAGGTCGCGGACCAGCTCGGCCAGATTCAGCGCTATCGAGGGGTCAGCCGGCAGGGCAAGGAGAAGGATCCGTCACGCACTGTGCTGGTGATCCCCGGTCGCACGGTGCCGTTGGACCCCAGTAGTCCCCTAGTACTCCAGTGTGACTTCGTAGTTCCACGTCACATCGTGCGTGTTCTGGCTACTGGGCGGTGGACTGTCCAATCGCGCGGAGGACATCGGCGAGCCAGACCAGGTGGTGGCCCACGGCCCGGTTCGGGTCGGCGAGGAGGTCCTCCAGGTGCTGCCATGACTCGGAGAGCTGCCCGATTGTGATCGATTTCGGTTCGTTGGGGACGTTGTAGAGTTCGTCGCCCGGAACAGACCAGAAGTAATCGTGTTCGAGCGCGACTGCGCTGCCGGCTGACGCTTCGATGTGTTGCAGTGCCAGCTCGAAGGCCGTCCGAAGCTGGTCAAGGGGGATCCGCAGGGGTTCGCTGTCCATGTGCTCATTGTGTCGATCAGGGGCCGTCGGACCGACGCAAGGAGTTCTGCACTGCCCAGGACCCGGCCCGGAGCGAGAGCAGCCACCGCGTGATCATCGGGAGTTGTGTGGACTCCTGAAGATCGTGCGGTGGCTGCGGGCCATAGCGTAGACCCGGTCCGTTGGCGGGCGTTGTTCGACCAGGCCATGGCCCGGATCGCGGGCCGGTTCCGACGGGTGGAACCGCGGGCGACCGCCCGCGCGTACCTGCTCGGGCTGCTGTCCGGCGTCGAGCGCAAGAACTGCTGGCGGCTGGCCGAACAGGCTGGTCACGCACGTCCCGGACCGACGCAGCGTCTGCTGCGAAGCGCCCGCTGGGACGCTGATGCCGTCCGCAACGAAGTCCGCGCTTACGCCGTCGACCACCTCGGCAACGACGGTGGCGTGCTGATCGTCGACGAGACCGGCTTCCTGAAGAAGGGCCGGTCCTCGGCGGGCGTGCAGCGGCAGTACACCGGCACCGCCGGACGCATCGAGAACAGCCAGGTCGGTGTCTTCCTCGCCTACGCAACCAGCCGGGGGCGGGCACTGATCGACCGCCGGCTCTACCTGCCGGAGCATTCCTGGTGCACCGATCCCAAGCGCCGCCAGGCCGCCGGGATACCCGACGAGGTGCAGTTCGCGACCAAACCCCGCCTGGCCTGGGAGATGATCGCCGCCGCACTGGACGACGGGGTGGAAGCACCGTGGGTGACCGGCGACGAGGCATACGGGCAGGACCCGCAGCTTCGTGCCGCCCTGGAGGCCCGCGGGACCGGCTACGTTCTGGCCGTCGCCTGCTCCCTCCGGGTCCGGATCAACTCCGGCCGCACGCCGATTCGCGCGGACACGGTCGCCGGCCGCCTGCCCGCGACTGCCTGGCACCGGCAAAGCGCCGGCAACGGCGCGAAGGGCCTGCGCTACTACGACTGGGCGTGGATCCATATCGGCACCGGCGAACACCACCATCTGCTGATCCGCCGCAACCCCGCCACGAGGGAACTCGCCTTCTACCTGTGCTGGTCACCTGCCGCAGCGCCCTTGGCCGAACTCGTCCGCGTGGCCGGCAGCCGCTGGAGCGTCGAAGAGTGCTTCCAGGCCGCCAAGAGCCAAGTCGGCCTGGACCACTACCAGGTGAGGAACTGGACCTCATGGCACCGGCACGTCACGCTCGCCATGCTCGCGCTGGCCTTCCTCGCCACCGTCGCCGCCGATGCAGCCCCCGACCGGCCAACCGACCCACATCACCACACCCGGGGCCGCAACCCGATCTCGCTGACCGTTCCAGAGATCCGCCACCTCTTCACCGCCATCCTCAACCCACCAGTCGCGTCCCCGGCCAGACTGCTGCACTGGTCGAACTGGCGCAGACGCCACCAGGCAACAGCCCGGCGCAGCCACTACCGACGACGCTCAGCCCACGAAGCCAGCGGATAGATCACGAAACCGCACTGGAGTACTAGCGGACAATCTGGTTTCGGCGCTTTGGATCGGTGGGACTCTCGCGGTCGTCCTGTTTCTGGCTCGGTGGGGTGCGGACGCAGTGCCGGCCCTGCTCCTCGGCTGAAACCCTGGGCGAACGCAGCCCATCGCGCAGCGGCGCCGAAGGCGCTATTAACCGTTCGTTCGGCCCGGACCCACCCGTACTCGGTGCCTCCGCCGCTTCGTTCGTCAACCGAGTGGGGAAGTCGATCGGGCCTGGGGATTTTCGTTTTCACGGATCCCTCATCACCACAGTCACTACCGCGCACCGCTACCCCCAATTGCCTCGGGTATTACGAGCTACCGGTCGCACGGCGGATCAGGCGAGGTCGCGCAGTGTCGTGGCGACGCGGTCGAGGACGTCCACCGGGGGCGTGAACGGCACCCGCAGGAACTGCGCCAGCGTGGCGTCCGCGGCGAAGCGGGAGCCGGGACTGAGCCGCAGCCCGGATGCCTCGGCGTGGGCCACGAGGCTGTCCGCGCGGCCTTCGGTCAGCTGCAGCCACAGCGAGAGCCCGCCGTCCGGAACCGCGAACCGCCAGCGTGGATCATCGGCGAGCAGGGCACTGAGATGGTCGCGTTGGGCGCGCAGCCGCACCAGCCGATGCCGGAGTCGGCCTCCGTTTCCGTCCAGCAATTCGAGTGCGATCAGCTGCTGGATCGGGGCTGCGGCAAGCGCGGCGCTGAGCGGGACCGACTCCAGGGTGGCGACAAGATCGGCCGGGGCGCGCAGCCAGCCGATCCGCAACCCGCCCCACACTGTCTTGCTGGTCGAGCCGAGCAACAACGCGCTGCGGATCCTGGGCGCCGCTTCGGCTTCGGTACGCAGGTCGAGGTCGCGCATGGTCTCGTCCACCACGAGCGTCACGGCGTGGCGCGCGGCCAGGGCGGCGACGTCGCGACGGGTGGCGGTGTCCATGAGGGCGCCGGTGGGGTTGTGGAAGTCCGGGGTCAGATAGGCCATGCCGCCGCGCGCCGCGTGGAAGGCTGCCGCCATGTGGTCGCAGTCCCATCCGGCGGTGGTGACCTGGAATCCGCTCAGGCGAGCGCCAGCGCCGCGCAGGAGGTCCAGGGCGCCGTGGTAGGTGGGCACTTCGACCGCTGCGGTCCGTGGTCGCAGGTGCGCGCACAGCAGCGCGAACGCGGCGCGGGCCCCGGTGGTCACGAAGATGTTCTCCGGCCTCGTGGGCAAGCCTGAGCGGCTGTAATCGCCGGCGATCAGCTCCCGTAGCTCGGGCAGACCGGGCCCGGGCATGCCGGCCTCCGCCAGCAGCCGTCCCGACCGTACGATCGCCGCTGTCATCGCGGCCTGATACGCCTCGGCCGGGGCCGCTGGCACGGCCCGGCTCAGGTCGATGAATCCGCCCTCGCCGGTGGCGCTGCGCGGGGCCAGGCGTTCGGCGGCGGACGGGGCGAGGCGCAGGATGCTGGCGCTGCCCTGGCGGGTCGTGACCCAGCCGCCGTCACGCAGTGCGTCCAGTGCTGCAACCACGGTCCCCCGACTGACGCCGAGGGAGGTGGCGAGGCGGCGTTCGGCGGGCAGGGCGTCGCCGGTGCGCAGCCGGCCGTCCTGGATCCCCTCGCGCAGCGCGCAGGCGAGCGCCGACGCCAGCGGGACGTCCGGCGTGCGCCAGCCGGTCAGCGCTTTGGCCAGCTGGGCTTCGGTAACTCTCACTGGTCCAGTTTTGCACGATTGGACCAGGTGCTGCCGGGGTCGGGGGCCCTAGCTTGGCGCCGTGAGCACCAAGACCTTGCCTCCGATCACCTTCATCCCCCTACGCGAGCATCCGACCCGCCGGCTCCCGCAGCTGTTCGTCGGGCTTGCACTCTACGGATTTAGCCTGTCCCTGATGGTCCGTGCCGCCCTGGGCGTCAACCCGTGGAGCGTGCTGTACGAGGGCCTGGAGAAGCACACGCCGCTCAGCTTCGGGACGATCAGCGCCGTCATCGGCCTCCTGGTGCTGCTGGCCTGGATCCCGCTGAAGCAGAAGCCGACGTTCGGTACGTTCGCCAACGTCGGTGTCCTGGCCGGCGCTTCCGACCTGGGCCTGTCCCTCATCCCCGAACACGTTGACCTCGCAGCGCGCGCCGCGCTCCTGCTTGGCGGCGTGCTGCTCAACGGGTTCTCCGTGGCCGTGTACGTCGGCGCGCGCCTGGGCCCCGGCCCGCGCGACGGGATCATGACCGGCGCCGCGGCCCGCACCGGGTGGTCGATCCGGTCCGTCCGCACCGCGATGGAGATCTGCGTCCTTGCCCTGGGCTGGCTACTCGGCGGGAGCGTGGGCATCGGCACGGTGCTCTATTCGCTAGCCGTGGGGCCGATCACGCAGTACCTCATCCCCCGATTTGCCTACCGTCACAGGAGCACGCCCGACAGGACGGTTGACGGGACGTCACCCGTCATCATCCTCGGCTCGACCAGTCGTTCGGAAGCGACAGCCCGGCGATAGATGCCTGCGTTGCACCGGTCTGGTCGGCCTGACCTAGAACCGGTGGCCTGCCCCGTTGGGTATCACTCAACCGAGCCTCACCAACCGAACCGACGCTCACCGTAATCGGTACGACAGGCTCTCGCCTCGTGGGAGGCGTCCGCTGATCTGGTCGATGTGTTCGGGGACGGTGCAGGCGCTACCGCGTTTAAGCAGGTAGGAGCGGATCTTCCGGGACGAGTACCCCTTGTCCCTGACTACCCTGGCCGGGTGCGGGGTCGGCCGGGCCCGCACCGTTTGATGCGGATGCGGGCCATGACCGGCTCGAACTGCGTGCAGTCGTTGACGTTCCCGCCGGTGAGCGTGGACGCGATCGGCCGCCCCTGTCCGTCGCAGGCGA
The DNA here is from genome assembly GCF_044454045.1 of Streptomyces sp. NPDC051578. Classification (NCBI taxonomy): domain Bacteria; kingdom Bacillati; phylum Actinomycetota; class Actinomycetes; order Kitasatosporales; family Streptomycetaceae; genus Streptomyces; species Streptomyces sp. NPDC051578. The sequence goes on along the minus strand of NZ_JBITDH010000002.1, from coordinate 1,018,206 downwards.
GGTGGAGAGTCACCAGGCTCCCTCCCCCGGGACTTCGATCGGGGGGGGGAGCCCGCCAAGACGTAGTGCGTGCTACCAGCTGTGCCGGGCCGACTGGTGGTGCCAGAGCCGGTCAGCGCTGTTGGTGGCCCGGAAGAGCCTGATCCCGCTGTAGGCGCCGCCCACCGTTACGGGGGCGGCAGCGAGCATGGGGTTGTCCGCCGGCCGCAGGCTCCACCAGCCAGTGGAGCCTGCCGCGAGGTCCAGGTCGGTTTCCTCAGGGACGATCTGCCAGGTCTGAATCCGCTCGCCGGTGCAGCGCTTGAGCACAACCACGGCATTGATCGTGGCGGTGGTCGTGGGCTGAAGGCACAAGCCGGCGTTCTTCTCGTTGCGCACCAGCCAGGTTCCGTCGTTTTGTTGCTCCAGTTCCCATTGTGTGCTGGTCCGGGCTTCGTAGTTGTCGTTGGGTTCGCGGATCGTGCTGGCGGCGACTCCGTCGTGTGTGGCGTCGTCCCACGAGCTGAGTCGACCCCCGTCCGCCCTGTTGATGATCTCCTGGTGCCGGGCATCGGTGACGTCTGCGGCTTGGCTCGGTGTGCCAACTGCGCACAGCGTCAGCGCGGCCACTGCGGGCAGCACACGCAGCAGCACACGGCGGCGGGTGTGGGACTTCGGGATAGGCATGAGAGGGCCCCCTCCGGTCAGGCGCCTGGATACTCGTGCGGCGACCCGCCGCTGGCGCACCCCAGAACTGCCCACAACCCGCCCCAATAGGCTGAATGCCACTCAAGTAGGGTACTAACAACGACAATATGCACGGAACGGAAGAGGGGATTTGAGCGAAACAGCCAGTCTGTATGACTTCCTCCCTCCTGCCCGGCGTGGCGGAGCGACGTCTGCGTGGCGGTCGGCACGATGAGTGGACACCGGCCTCGAGTACATCCGCCACGGCATCGTCTCGGTCACCGTCGCGCTGGACGTGCACACCGGTCAGGTGGTCGTAGAGGAGCTGAAGCGCAACGACTCCGCGCACTTCATCCGGGTCCTAGCTCGGTTGCAGCGGTGCATTTCAACCGGCTGACGATTCATCTGGTCTTAGACAACGGTCGCTCCCACCGCCGGCGTCAGGCCACTAGGGTACGGCGTATGAGCCAGATCCCCGTCGACCCCGTCGCGCACAACCGCCTCGCCTGGGACCGCCAGGTGGAGGAGGGTAACGAGTGGTCACGCCCGGTCGGCCCCGAGGTGATCGCGAACGCGCGGGCCGGCCAGTGGTCCATCGTCCTGATCGGGTACGAGCCGGTGAACCCGACCTGGTTCCCGCCGGAGATCGCCGGACGCGACGTGCTCTGCCTCGCCTCCGGCGGCGGGCAGCAAGGTCCGGTGCTGGCCGCGGCGGGCGCGCGGGTAACCGTCTTCGACAACTCGCCCCGCCAGCTGGCGCAGGACGAGATGGTCGCGGCGCGGGAGGGGCTCGACCTACGCACCGTGCTCGGCGACGCGCGCGACCTGAGCCCGTTCCCGGACGCCTCGTTCGACCTTGTCGTCCACCCGGTCTCCAACCTGTTCATCCCGGAGCTGGCGCCGGTCTGGCGCGAATGCCACCGCGTGCTGCGCCCCGGCGGGACACTGCTGTCCGGCTTCCTCAACCCGGACGTCTACCTCTTCGACGCCGAGTCCTTGGAGACGCGCGGCGAGCTGGTGGTGCGCCACCGCCTGCCCTACAGCGACCTCACCCACCTGGAGCCCGCCGAGCGGGAACGGCTGTGGGGCCTCGACGCGCCGGTGGAGTACAGCCACACGCTCACCGAGCAGCTCGGCGGGCAGATCGCGGCGGGCTTCGCCATCACCGGCTTCGCCGAGGCGCCGCACCACTCGGAGGCCACTGCCGGCTGGCTCTCAGGCTACTTCGCCACCAAAGCGGTCAAGGCCGGCGCCGGTCACTGACCTTCCACCGGCCGGCCCAGGTCAGCAGTGAGGCCGACGGGCGGCTGGGTCAGGTGGGCAACGACCCTGCTGATGCACAAGCCGGCAACACCCCGCCCTCGGCAACCCCGCGTCTCTCATCGTGCTGGCAACCGTGGGGCACCCGCACCACGCATGACCGCCTCGACATCGACGCCATCAACAAACACTTCACCGCCCGATAGCCATCGGCGGAACGGCCGGCCGGCTCGTACTCGGACCCGCCGCCCGGCCCGAACCGGCCGTGCTCCAACAGCAGCATCGCCCCACAACGACCCCCTGATGGGGCCAGCCGGTGACGTCCAGCAGCATGCCGTCCAAGGGGCCGCCCACCAGCTCGACACAGGCGTGCCCCGGCTTCGGCCCCAGGTCCCGCTCGCTCGGCTCCACCCCGTACACACGACGATCCACCCACCAGGCACTCTCATCGGTGGGCGATAGGCGGGGCGGGGCCCAGGATTGCTCTGAGGCCCTTGGCGGGGGGTCAGTCGAGGCGGCTCTTCGGTGCGGACTCCGAGGCGGCCGAGGTGTTCACCGGGAGCAGCAGTAGCCGGGGCGGCGGTGGGCACCGGGGCGGCCGGGGCCGGCGGGGGTGCTTTGCCGGCGGCTGCGGTGGCGACGGCCCCATCGACGCCCCCACCCCGCCCAGCTCGCCTCAAGGAGCGGGCTGGCGCGTCTGTGTGCTGTTCAGGCGCTGTAGCGGAGGATCGCCTGCCACTGCTCGCCACTACACCCCGGACCGCGTGCGCTGCCGGGCGCCCCCTGGCCTGTGACCGGCTGGATGACGGCCAGGCCGGTCACGCCGGCCGGGCCGGGAAGGTCGACCACCCGGTGGTCGAGATTGCCCGTGATCATCACCGCCAGCAACCCGAGATACTCCCGCTGCATCTGCAGGCTGAAACCTTCCTCCCCCGGCACGGCCACCAAGGCCTCATGGCCTTCGGCAAGAAGCCCGCAGGTGGCCTGGGCCGCGCGGACAACGGCCTCGAACCGCGCTACGGAAAGCCGGGCGCGCACCATTTCCAAGTACAGGCCCAGGGCATCAGATCCGTCAGCGTCGTCCCGGCCGCCTAAATGACTTTCGCTCATGACCATCAGCCTTCCCGACCCGCGTGCGTCCACGCCCAGCCTACGCAGCACCGCCGGGGCCCGAGAGGCAAACACCCATGCCCCCGGCGCGCTGGGCCCGTTCGGTACGGACGCGGCGCGTGGGGGGCCTTGATCGTTTGCCGGGTATGAACCATCACGTGGCTTGACGCACTAAGACGGGAGGGAGCGTGTGCCACAGGGCGTTGCGGTGGGGGGTTACGGCGGCTTCGGTGCTGGCCGTGGGGCTGGCGGGTGTGTCGCCTGCTCAGGCTGCGGCTGGTGAGGGGTCAGCGTACGGATTCACAGCAGAGGGACGGGGAGTCGTCCCCTCACCATCGGTCCCCTGGCACCGTCCAAGACCGAAGGGACCCAACAACAGTTCGCTGCTGGAGGCTGCCCTACCCGGCGGGTTCAAGGTCGCATACAGGGACTCCAGCGCGCGCCACGATCTGCTCACCGGGAATGTGGCCAGCCGAGCTGCAGCGTCGGGCGTGGGGCGTGACCGTTAACGCAGCCCACCTGGTGATTCCCCCTGGCCCACAAGGAGAGCCAAGCGTCGACATCGTCATCGCCTCAGCCACCTGCGGCATGGCCACAATCCCGTTGAACTGGGCTGACCGGTACGCCGGTCTACCGCCACAGGGTGGTCGGTGCCGCAGTCAGCGCGATGTCGTCCCGACAGCCCTTACGGCCGGCTACGTGAGTATTCGCTGCGTCGTCGTGTCTTCGCTGACAATCGGTCGTGATCACTGCGCGCCGACCCTCGGGTGGGCTGGGGAAGAGGTGCTGAGATCGTGGGCGTTCCCTCTATGGTCGTCGACGGAAAGTGCGCTGCTGTGCCACCGTAGTGGGCGCGGCCAGGGGCACAAAGGCTGAGCTTGCGACGGCTCCCGCTGCCGAGGGCACTGCCAAGCACCGACCCCGACTCACCACAGACGGATTCGACCATGGCATAGCCGACTGCGGGCAAGTCACACCTCGACGGCGGTGTTGCCCCCCCGACAGCAGCCCGTGAGCTCCTTCGCCAGATGTGGGCCTGTTCATGCAGCGTCCGGGTGAACAGGCCAGAAACGAAGAGCACTGCCGTCAGCACTCGCCCAGGCGGTCGCTCGCGTCGCTTCCCGCTCCTCTCCGTCTTGCGCTTCGCGGTGTGGCGGCGCCGGATCCGGGCGGTGATCCCGCGGCCGGTCGGCACTGGCGCGCCTCCCGAGGAGCAGTACCTCTGCCTGGTCCATGACTGCATCCTGTCACCAAGCAGTCGGACTGCCCGAACCAGGTGAGCGCAGATCAGGAAGTCGAGCCCCCGATCAGGTGGTCGGCGGCGCCCGGTCGGCATGGCGTGCCTGCCGCCGAGGGCCGGGCTGCTTCGCTTGGGCGGGTGGAGCGACCGAGGGGAACGGGGATGAGTTACCGCGACGGCGGGTCCAGGGATGCCGTGGGTACTGCCGCGGTGCTGACGGGACTGGGGGCCTGGCTGCCGCCCCGGCGCGTCACGAACGACGACATGTGCGCGCGCCTGGACACCTCCGACGAGTGGATCCGCGAGCGCATCGGCATCGCTGAGCGCCGCATCGCGGCGCCCGACGTATCGACCGGCGACATGGCGGTCGAGGCGGCCGCGCGCGCCATGGCCTCGGCCGGCGTGGATGCCGTGGACGCCCTGCTCGTGGCCACCAGCAGTCCCGATCACCCCTGCCCCGCGACGGCTCCCTGGGTGGCCCACCGGCTGGGCCTGCCTCCGGTGGCGGCGTTCGACATCGCGGCGGGCTGCTCGGGCTTCGTGCACGCATCTGCTGTCGCCGCGGGCTTGATCGCCTCCGGCGCCGCCCGGCGCGTCCTGGTGGTCGGCGCCGAGACCATGTCGGCCTTGGTCGATCCGGAGGACCGGGCGACCGCCCCCATCTTCGGTGACGGCGCGGGGGCCGCCGTGTTCGAAGCGGGCAGCCCGCACGCGGAAGGGGCGCTCGGCCCCGTGATCTGGGGCAGCGACGGCTCCCTCGCCGACGCCATCGTGGTCCCGGCGGGCGGTGCCCGCGGACGCCACGAGCGTGCCCGGGCGCCACAGGGTGACTTCTTCGTCCACTTGCGCGGCAACGAGGTCTTCCGCCACGCGGTCCGCCGTATGACGCACGCGGCGCGCGAGGCGACGGCCCGGGCCGGCTGGCGGATCGACGAGGTCGACCGGCTCATCGCCCACCAGGCCAACCTGCGCATCAACCTCGCCGTCGCCGACGCGCTCGGCATCCCCGCCGACCAGGTTCCCTCCAACATCCGGGACGTGGGCAACACCGCCGCGGCCTCGGTACCGCTGCTGCTGGCCGACGCCGCCGACAAGGGGGAGCTCAAGCCCGGCCACAAGGTGCTCCTCGTCTCCTTCGGCAGCGGCCTCGCCTGGGCGGCCACCACTCTCGTCTGGCCGGCCGGCCTCGCCCCCCGCATGTGAGAATCCAGCCCCGACTCTTCTCCAGGGACCCACCGATGACGTTCGAGCAAGTCAAGGAAATCCTCACCACGAAGGGCGGCCTGCCTGCGGCTCCCATCACCCCCGAGGCCTCCCTGGTGAGCGCCAACATCGATTCCATGGCACTCGTCGTCCTCTCCATGCAAGTGGAAGAGGGCATCGGAGTCGAAGTCAGCGAGGACGTGCTGGGCAAGGCCGCCAGCGTCGCGGAACTGGCCGAGCTGGTCGGACGGTACGCGGAGCTGCGGGCATGACCCTGTCCCCCGCCGTCGACCCGGTCCCTGTGGCGGCTGGGCTGTTGCATGAACAGCACGTGCCCTTGTGCTGGCGAGGCCTGCGCTACACCGCGCGTGTCGTACGCCCGGACCCGCCCGAGCACGCGCCGGCCCCGAGTCCACCCGGCGACACCGGTACGCCCGCGGTCACCGAGCCGCTGCTGCTGCTCGGCGGCGCCCTCCAGGACATGTATTCGTGGCCGAGGCTGGAGCGCCGCATCGCCCCCTGCACGCCGATCGTCCTGGTCGACCTCCCCGGCACGGGCACCGCAGACGATCTGGCCCCGGACCAGGGCTTCGACCTCCTCACGGAGGCGACCCTGCACGTGCTCGACCGGCTGGCGCTTCCGCGCGTCAACGTACTGGGCACTTCCTACGGCGCCCCGATCGCCTACCGGATCGCGCAGCGGCACCCCGACCGGGTCGCCCGGCTGCTGCTGGCCGGCACCACGCGTCGGGTGTCGGCACCGGTGCGCGCCCTCCTGCGCGAGGTCGCCGATCACCTGGAGGCCGTCGTGCGGGGCCGGGGACCAGCGGCCGGGGACGCCGGCAGGGGCGCGGACCGAAGAGAGAACGCCGAGCGCCTGGTGGATGTGTTGATCAACAAGGGCGCGCGGGAGCGGGTGGAGCAGTCCGACGCCGCGCGTCGGCTGCTGTGCCGTCAGTTCCTGCGCACTTCGCCCGCCGAGACCCTGCGCAACGCTGCGTGCCACCGGCGCCTGCTCGATGCGGATCTCATCCCCGGCGGTGGCATCCGCGGCGTCCCGGCCCTGGTTTTCACCGGCGAACACGACATCACCACCACGCCCGACGACAACCGGTCCGTTGCCGCGACGATCGAGGGCGCGGCCTTCGTCCTCCTGCGCCACGCCGACCACATGGCTCACCTGGAGCGGGACCGCGAGTACGCCGAACTCGTACTCCGCTTCCTGCGCGACCTGCCCCTGGACGGGCTGCCGTTCTGCACCGACCCCGAGTACCTTCCGCGGCCGTCTGCCCGTCGGGCCGGCTGAGCGATCGTCACGCGGCGCACGACGCGAGGGCCGTACGGCCGTTGCAGGGAGCCGGTGTCCACGAAAGGCGGGGAGTAGGCGCCCTACGCCCTTCCACATCGCCGATTCGAGGAACTCACATCTGATCGTCGAAGGCCGTGAAGTAGGCCCACCACCGCGCGGCCGGGGCGCTGCGGGTGCGGGCGGTCGCCCCGTGCTACAACCCCTCGAACGACAGACGGTGTGCTTCGGTGTACCAGACCAGCAGTTCGCAGTCGGGGCCAGGCCCCGGCAGCTGGGTCGGCCGGCGGCGGTCACCAGATCTGCCGTGGTCGCGCTGCACCGCCGTCCGGGCGGCTGCGTTCGGCGGAGCCTTCTCGGCCGAGATGGCAACCGCGCGCGGGAGCCGAAGCCGCCCGTACCGAGCCTTGTTACGCGCAAGACAACCAGATGGCGACGCTTTCCATCAGAGGCCGGTCCCAGCCGTGCGGTGGATTCCACGAGCAGGAGATGTCTGGTCTTCCAGCGGGCGGCCGCCGCACGCAGCGCGTCCGCTGCCTCCCGCCGTCCTGCCTGCCCTTCTTGTGGTTGCGGACTGAGGAGACGGGGAGCGGAAGATGCGAGGGAAGAGTTCGGCGAACTGACTGGACCGCGCTCCGCTGATGTTCGTCAAGGACGGTCGCATCCAGCTGACATCAGCTCCCCGCTCGATACCGCGACTGCCTCAGCGGAACACCGGCCTCACAGGTGCAGGCATGGCTCAGGCCGAGACAGGGGTACGGGACAGGGCTGTGCGCAACGCAAAGACACCGAGCAAGCCACCGGAGGCGAACCGCTGAGCGGTCATCACGCGGGGCCGGGCGGCCAGAAACCCTGACATCCGTGCTGCGCCCAGCATGATGAGAGCGTTCACGGAGATTCCCACGATGATCTGCACACTGCCGAGCTGCAGCAGTTGTGCCCAGGCCGGGCCCGCCTGCGGATCCATGAACTGGGGCAGAAGAGCGGCATACAGAAGAGCGATCTTGGGATTGAGCAGATTGGTCACAAGCCCCATCGAGAACAGGCGGGCGTCAGAGACCGGGGGCAGGTCCTGGGCCGGAGCGAAGGGGGAGCGACCACCGGGCTTGAGCATGTTCCAGGCCAGGTAGGCCAGGTAGGCGGCTCCGGCGAGCTTGACCACCGTGTACGCGAGCGGCACGGCAGCGAACAACGCGGACAGGCCGGCGGCCGCAGCCAGCAGGTAGCACAGGAATCCCACGGCGGTCCCGCTCAGGCTGACGAGGGCCGCCCTGCGGCCTTGGGTGATCGCGCGAGAGGCCAGGTGGATCATGTTGGGTCCCGGGGTCAGGGCCATGCCCAATTCGACCAGGGCCACTCCCCCCACTGCGGCCAGACTGATCACTGTCAACTCCCGTTCCTCATCTGGGCACCCGGTACCCGGCGTGGGCGGCGCCCGGCGGAGACGGACGGCTACGACGCAACGGCAGTGCCTGCATCGCGTGCCTCAGGGTACGGCCCTGCCGTTCGGCTTCTCCGTGCACCCTCTGCAGCCAGTCAACGGCATCGAGGACTGCCCCGTTGCCCGAGCAAGGCGCAGCAGGACTTGCAGCGTGTGCCCACATACACCACCCGTTTCCTGTACCGCCGCCACTTGATCGATGCCGGGCCTGCCGCCTGATCTTGATCGGTTAGGCCGAGGACTGTTCCGGCGGCGGGCGGCCTTCGGCTTCTGCCCGCCGGCGCGGCCGCGGATCGGGCTCCAGCCCGTCCCTCGTTCTCTCCGACGTCAGGGCGTGCTCGAACTCGGCGACCGCTCCCAGGATCTGGAAGAACGTCGTGTTGATCACGGTGGAGTTGTCGATGCCCTGGTCGAGGACGACCAGATCGACGCCCCGGGCCTGGCGGTCCTTCGACAGCTCGATCACGTTCTCCAGCGACCGGCCGAACGGCGAGACCTTCCGGCGCGCGTGCTTTCCAAGGGCGGCAGCGTCGGCCCGCTGACGGCCTACGCCGCCTCCAGGGCACGACTGCTACGCCTGGAGCCGTTGCCTGGGGCGGCGGAGGAGCTCACGCCGCCACGGACACCGGTTCCCGTCGAGCGTGGACGGCCACGCCCACGGCCTGAGCAGGACGACGGTCAACGTGGCCGCGATCGGCACACTTGGTGGGCGGGGCGGCCCTTCTGGGCGCCAACAGCGCCCGCGTGGCCTACCAGAAGGGCGTCGGCTCCTCACCATCAGGCCGGGCAGGACTGCGCCGCGGCCCGGGCGATGGCCAGTCACGATCGCCGCGGCCGCGGGCGCCAGACGGTGACGTGGCCTGCTCTGTCCTGCCCGCGCTACGCGGCCGACCGCGTCCCGGCCGCAGAAAACGACTGACCGGGATCTTGTTTCACCGCGGCGCGCGCCGAGGCGGAGTGATCCGGACCTGGAGCTTGACTCCTGTGCAGGCCCCTGGGCCCGGCTCTCCAACCATCGGCGGCCGGACGTGATCGTAGCCCGGCTTTACGGGCATGCCCCTTGCACGGCGGCCGCCGTCTACAACCAGTGCGATCCGTCGTGCTGCCATGACAGCAGCACCGGGATCGCAGCCACAGATGACGGCAGGGTGCGCGTTCGAGTGGACATCAGTAGTAGTGCTTGCGGCCGCCGACGGCGTGCCCGACGGCGCCCAGGATCCAGAGGACGAGTCCGATGACGACGAGGACGATGCCGATCGTCCACAGAATGCTGATGCTCGTCAGGAAGCCGACGATGAGAAGAATGACGCCGAGGACGATCATGGTGTCCTCCCGTTTCGCGGGGTCACGTTCCGGTTCAGGAGTGCTCCCCCAGCCCGGCACTCCTCTTGCGCACTGCGCATACCCAGAGCCGGCATGATCAGGCCTCCTGTGGGGCATCCGGTCTCAAACCGGGGACCAGGGGACCAGTGGCGGGAGTGGAAGGCCGCCGCGCACACCGGCGCGGCTATGGCTGGCTGCGCCTCGCCCTGCCTGGCGGGCATGGACTCCCGCGGAAAACGCTGGGCCCTCGGTGCATACGCTCCGTGACTGCGACGGCGCTACAGTCCGCAGGCTCATCGTCCTTGTTGTCGGGGCGCTCCGGATGTCACCTGTCGCGGATAGGTGCCGCTGGGGCATCCGGGCCCGTAGCCGGCCCATCTCTGCGACATTGGTCGCCTACCCGTCCGATGAGGGCGCCCCGTAGTCGGCAGGTGACAGCCGGCGCCAGGCGATAGCAGGTGTCGCCGGTGTCTGGCCCCGCGGGAAGTACGCCTCGCCTTCGGCGTTCTTCCCGAGCCAGGAGCGGGTGCCAAGGTTGACGCAGCCCGCCGGCGATCAGGGGAGACCGGCATCCCGGGTCACCCGCGGGATGCCGTGGACCTCGCGAACGAACGGCTTTCGCGCCTGTGCCCGGACCGTGAGGAGTGGCCCCCGCCCGAGCCACCGGACGAGACCGACCAGGCCGCCTGCTGGCGCCCTGTGACGACCGCTCGCCCTACGACTGCGGGGGCGGCGGTCCGCTGCCTGTGCCATCCCGTCCGGCCCAGGTTTCTCGACGACGGGTGGGCCGGTCTAGGCTGCGACAGTCGTCGGCCACCGAGGCCGGCGCGGCAAGGGAAGGCAAACGATGCCGCAAGCGGGACACGCGACCGGCCCGGCGGGCACGCCGGAGCGGCAGACGCTCAGTGCGGCACAGGAAACGGCCCGGATGGACGCGGTGCGCCGCTACGACATCCTCGACACCCCGCCGGACGGTGCGTTCGACCGCGTTGCGGCGATGGCGGCCCGGCTGTTCAAGGTGCCGGTGGCCAGCGTGACGATCGTGGACGAGGACCGGATCTGGTTCAAGGCCGCCCACGGTCTGGAAGGCGTCAGCGAGATCAGCCGGGAGCCGGGCCTGTGCGGCTCGGCGATCCTGTCCGACGAGACCCTGGTGATCCCGGACACGCTCACCGATCCCGTCGCCATCGACAACGGCTTGGTCGCCGGGCCGATGGGCGTCCGCTTCTACGCCGCCGCTCCGATCATCACCGCCGACGGGCACCGGCTGGGCACCGTCAACATCCTCGACACCAAGCCGCGCCTGATCACCGAGGACGACACCGCCACCCTCACGGACCTGGCCGCGATCGTGCTGGACGAGATGGAGATGCGCCTGGCCGCCCTGAACGCCCTTCGCGCCGAGCAGGAGCGGCGCCGGGAGCAGGAGGAGGCCCGGCAGCGCGCCGAGCGGGACAAGAGCGCCATCGAGGCGTTCGCCTCCACCCTTCAGCGCACTCTGCTGCCGCCGGCGCTTCCGGTAGTGCCCGGGCTGGAGCTGGCCTGCCACTACGCCACCGCCTCCCCGCAGAACGTGGGCGGTGACTTCTACGACGTCTTCCCCCTCGACGGCGCGAGGTGGGCGTTCTTCCTGGGCGATGTGTGCGGCAAGGGCCCCGAAGCCGCCGCCCTGACCTCTTTGACTCGCTACACGCTGCGCGCCGCAGCCCTGATCGACCCCGACCCCCACGTGGTCCTTACCTCGCTGAACACGGCGCTGCTGCTGGACCCGGCTGTAGGCACCCGGTTCTGTACCGCTGTCTTCGGCGTCCTTGACCCGCACGAGGAGGGAGGGTTCACCGTCACGGTGGCCACCGGCGGACACCCGCCGGCCTATCACCTGCGCGGCCACGGGGCAGTCGAAGCGGTGCACCCCCAGGGCGGCATGCTCATCGGCGCCCTCGACGGCGCACGCTTCGCCTCCCACAGCATCCACCTCGCCCCGGGCGAAGGACTGCTTCTCTACACCGACGGGCTGACCGAGGCCCGCGCCCTTGGCGGTGAAATGATCGGAGAGGAGGGTCTCACCCGTTTCCTTTCCGCGCGCACGGCACCCGTCAGCGCGGCGGCGGTCATAGGGGACACCGTCGCCCTCCTCGATGCCTTGCCCCACGGGGCCGGTGACGACGTCGCGCTGCTGGCGCTGTCCGTCCCCCTCGCCGGCGCCGCGGACGGCCTCACCGCGACCGCCACCGCCCATACCATCGCCCCCGCCGGCGAGACGCCGGAGAGCAGATCGTGACCGACTTCCTCCTCACCACGCAGCACACCGACGGCGACCTCGCCCTGGCCCACGTCGCCGGGGAGCTCGACGTGGCCACAGCCCCCCAGCTACGCGCCCAGGCACTGGCCCTCATCGAACAAGGCCACCGCCACCTGATCCTGGACCTCGCAGCCGTCACCTTCTGCGACTCCTCCGGCTTCAACGCCCTGGTCGGCATCCTCCGCTGCGCCAAGACCGCCGACGGCACCCTGGTCCTCGCCGCAGTCCCCGACCGCCTCGAGCGGCTGCTGGACCTCACCGGCCTCAGCGCCCTGCTACCCGCCCACCCCACCGCAGCACACGCCCTCGTCGCGCACACCCCCAGCCAGAACACGGCCACCGCGTAACCCCCGCGGTGGCCGGGCCGCGCGTTGCCTCGGCCCAGGCGATCAGCACCCTCCGGTACTCCTCCGCGCGTGCCTCGTCTCCACGATGAGCGGAGCCAGCCGTAGATCGCGGTCTCGCGGGCGCGAGCTCGCCCGCGCCCATTACGTCCTCGATCACAACCCCTGACGTACGGAGGCCGGCATGGCCGAACAACAGCGTCCTGGCTCAGTGGGACGCTTTGCGTGGTCGGAAAACCGGGCCGCGCAAGTCCGCCGGGCAGCTTCGAGGGTGAATTGAGACCTCGAGACCTCGTCACCGCCAGGGGTGTCAGGTGAGGCTCCAGCGGGTGACCTCGCCGCTCTCCTGGGCGACGTAGAGGGTGCCGTCGGGGGCGAAGGCGAGGCCGTGGGGTTCGCACGCCGGGGTGGGGAGCGCGAACTCGGCGACGGTGCCGGACGGGGTGACGCAGCCGATGCGGCCCGTGGCCCATGCCGTGTACCAGCAGGAGCCGTCCGGGGCGACCGCCACGGCGTGCGGGCGGCACCGGGGGTCCGGCAAGGGGTGTTCGCTGATGCCCCCAGGGGTCAGGCGGCCGATGTGGCCGCTGCCGATCTGGGCGAACCAGAGGGTGCCGTCCGGGGCCGCGGTGAGGCCGACGGGGGCGGCGCCGGGGGTGGGCAGGGGGTGGAGGGTGGTCTCGCCGGTGATGGTGATCCGGGCGAGGGCGTTGCCGTGGTTGAGGGTGCACCACAGGGCGCCGTCGGGGGCGGTGGTGAGGAAGGACGGGAAGGAGCCGCCGGGGAGGGCGTGCTCGGTGAACTCGCCGTCGGGGGTGACGCGCGTGACGGTCGCCGTGTGCACGGTGGTGAACCAGACGGCGCCGTCCGGGCCGGCGGTGATGCCGTACGGGCCCGGCTCGGAGCCGGGGACGGCGTAGGAACGGGCTTCGCCGTCGGGCGTGATGCGGCCGATGCGGTGGTCGCGGTTGCGGGTGAACCACAGGGCGCCGTCGGGGCCCGCGGTGATCACGGTCGGGCCGCAGTCGGGGGAGTCGAGGGGGAACTCGTCGATCCGGCCGTCGGGTGTGAGGCGGGCGATGCGGCCCGCGTGGACCAGGGTGCACCAGACGTTGCCGTCGGTGCCGGCGGTGAGGGCGTAGGGGCCGGCGCCCGGTGTGGGGGCGTACGTGTGGATCAGGCGGGGCGGGGTCAAGAGGGGGCCTTCCAGAGAGGGGGTGAGGAGGTCAGGCTGCGGTGCGGAGGGAGAGGCGGTCGCCCTGCCAGCGGGTGCACAGGCGGCGGTCGTGGCTGACGACGACCACGGCGCCCGGGAAGGAGGCGAGTGCCTCGTCGAGTTCCTCGGCCAGGGCGGGTGAGAGGTGGTTGGTGGGCTCGTCCAGGAGCAGGACATCGGCCGGTTCAGTGACCAGCCGGGCCAGGGCGAGCCGCCGGCGCTGGCCCACGGAAAGGGCGCCGACGGGGGTGGTGAGCTGTCCGGGGGCGAACAGGCCGAGCGACAGCAGCTGTTCGGTGTGCTCCTCGGGTGTGCCGGGGCGGCCCGCGGCGAAGGCCGCGAGGAGTGGGCGGTGGGCCGGTCCGGGGTGGGTGTGCTGCGTCAGCAGTCCGGTCCGGCCGGGGCGGGCGACGTGGCCTCGGTCGGGGGTGACGGTGCCGGCGAGGACGCCGAGCAGCGTGCTCTTGCCGGCGCCGTTCGGGCCGGTGATCAGGAGCCGGCCGCCGGGCGGCAGGGTGAGGTCCACCGGCGCGAGGCGGCCCGCCAGGGAGACGTCGTACGCCGTGAGGGACGGTCCGGGCGCCGTGGCGGTGGACGGCGTGCGCGGCACGGCGGTGAAACGGAGCGGGTCGGGTGGGGCGGGGACCGGGTTGGCCAGCAGGCGGGCGAGGCGTTCTTCGGCGTTGCGGACCCTGCTCGCCAGGGACTGCTGGACCCGGCCGGCCGCGCGGTCGTAGGCCATCTTGTTGCCGTCCTTCATGGGCCGGCCGGGGGCGACCTTGCGGGCGGTGACGGCGGCGGACTCCCGCAGCCGGTCCGTCTCATCGCGCCACGCGGTGTGGGCCTGGGAGCGGCGCTGCCATTCAGCGGCGTGGCCTGCGAGGTAGCCGGCGTAGCCGTTGCCGTAGCGGACCGTGCGGTGCAGGTCGCCGTCTACCTCCAGGAGGGCGGTGGTGACGCGTTCGAGGAACTGCCGGTCGTGGGAGACGGCGACGGTGATGCCGTGGCGGGCGCGGAGGTGGTCCTCCAGCCAGGTCAGGGCCGCGTGGTCGAGGTGGTTCGTGGGTTCGTCGAGGAGGAGGACCTCGGGGGCGCAGGCCAGCAGTGCGGCCAGGCGCAGGCGGACCTGTTCGCCGCCGGAGAGGTCGCCGACGGTGCGGTCGCGGGGCAGTCCGAGCAGTCCGAGCCCGTGCAGGGCGCGTTCGGTGCGGGCGTCGGCGTCGTAGCCGCCGCGCAGTTCGAAGGCGGTGAGGAGGTCGGCGTAGGCGGTGAGGGTCTCGTCGGTGGTGTCGCCGCCGGCCATGCGTGCCTCCAGGCGCCGCATGCCGTCCTCCGTGGCGCGGAGTCCGGCGAGGGAGCGGTCGAGGACGTGCTGGACGGTGAGGTGGGCGGGGAGGTGTTCCTCCTGGGCGAGGTAGCCGATGCCGCCGTCGGCGCGGACGGTGACCGTGCCGGTGTCGGGGCGTTCGACGCCGGCGAGGAGCCGGAGAAGGGTCGACTTGCCGGATCCGTTGTCGCCGACGATGCCGAGGCGGGTTCCGTCGGTGACGGAGCAGTCGACGGAGGCGAGCACGGTGCGGCCGGCGTAGGACTTGCCGAGGTCAGTCGCGGTGAGCTGGGCGGTCATGAAGCGGCTCCAGGGGTTCGGGGGCGGGAAGGAGGGCGGCATGGTGGCGGGAGGGGCGGGTGAGGATCATCGGGAACTCCTTATAGCGACGAATGTTGCTTTAAAATCGTTCCATGGATCCTGCTGAGCACACAAGCGAGAATTCCGGCCATGGAGACCATCCAGATTCGGCCACACCGCGGCGCCGGACGGGAGGCCGCAGCGCCCGGGTCCGGGCCCAGGTACTGGCGGCCGTGAGCGAGTTGCTGATGGCTGCCGGGTACGACGGGCTGACGATCGACACGGTCGCCGAGCGGGCCGGCGTCCACCGCACCACCGTCTACCGGCGCTGGCGCGACGTCGGCGGACTGCTGGCCGACGTACTCGACGCCGCGGCCGACGACACCTGGAGCCCGCCCGACACCGGATCACTGGAGGGCGACCTCACCGCGCTCAACCAGGAGGTCTACGAGGCCCTGGCGGGCGGCGGGCCCAGCCTGACGACGGCGCTGATCGCCGCGGGCTTCCGTTCGGGCGAGGCGGCCCGCGCCCTCGCCCGCTTCTGGGAGGACCGCTACGCACGCTGCGCGGTAGTCGTCACGCGCGCCACCAGGCGGGGCGAACTGCCGGGCCCGGCCGACGCCCGCGCGCTGCTGGTCGCGGCGACCGCCCCGCTCTACCACGAGCTGCTGCTCCTGCGGGGGGCCCCGGACCCGGCCCTCCCCCGCCGGGCCGCCGCCGGTGCCGCGGCGGCGGGACGGGCGGGCGTGTACGGGGTTTCGGCGGTGTGACGGCGGGCGGCCCGGGTCCGCCACCGCAGACCCGGCCGATGGACCGGGCGGGCCGGGCGGTCGCCCCCTGGACGAGGACGGCGACGGTATCGGCTGGATGTGCGGCGGCGTTGGCGCGGGCGGCGTACCCGCCCGAGGAAGGCCGGCCACTGGGGGACGCCGGCCGGTGGCGACCGGCTTCCTCCGCGGCCGACCCGCGCCACCGCCTCCTCCAGGTGGGAAGGGCGGCCGCGCCGGTTCCGTCTCCGGGCAGGCCGGGGCCGTGATCCGGAAGCGGGGAGCCAGCCGGGCGGGGCGAGGTCCCACATGCGGGCGGAAAGCCGGATCTGACCGTCCCCGCCTCGGCCGACCTGCGGCCGGGTACCTGCGGCCGGTACGACGGTCACCTTGAGCAGGGCAGCGATGCGCCGGCGGCGCGGATCCGAGCCGACCGGCTCATGGCCGTGGAGCCCGCCCCAGACGGCCTCGCCCTGCACGTCACCGGCATGCGCGAACCCCTCCGCCTCCCCCTGCCCGCCCCCGACTCCGGGAAGGCACCGGCGCCCGGCCACGCCGACCAGCTGCTCTCCTCCATCGCGTACGCCGCCGAGCACACCGCAGCCACCCTCATCAAAACCGTCGTCGCGCGTCGGCTGCGGAAGCCGGCACCCACCCTCGCCGAACTCCCCGCCCGCGTTCACCCCTGAACGGACCTTCACAGAACCCTGTAGACGATGTTCTGTTCAGCAGTGAACGAACCCTGCCCAGGGCGGATAGGTGACGTCGGCGGCGGTTCGGGCGGCGCGGAGACGGGCCACGTCGAAGATGTAAGGGTTCTGGCTCACCCTCGGTGCCCACATCGCGGGTAGGGCCCAGGTGGCCGAGGGTGCCGTCGGCCTCTACCTCGCCGGCTCCCGCACTCCGCGCCCCGGCGTGCTGGTGCTGCCGGCCCAGGCGTCGGGGCCGAGCCCACCGACCTGTGCACCGTCGAACGGGGACCGTGCGGCACCTGCGGTTCTTCACCGGGCGCAGCCGAGCTGCGAGCACGCGAGCGCGCCGTGAAGGCCGGCACCCTGCCGCGAACCGACAGCCATCGAAGCGGCCCTGGCGATCGTCCGCGGCCTCGCCCGCTTCCTGACCGGCACACGCAACAAGCATGACTGGGCCCTGACCGACGTCCACGACGTCGCCGAGCACGACAACGCCGGGAGCGAGGTCTGGTCTACCCAGCAGAGCGTCGACGCCGTGGCGCGGGCAGTGATCCGCGTTCGGCACTGCCTCGCACAGGTTGAGCGGTACGTGTGCGCTTTTCCGATCGATTCGAAGCGAGGGCCCCGCTGTTCTTCTCCTCCCGCTCCAACAGGGCACAGGAGGTAGGGGCCTTCGTCCATACTCTCGGCGATGTCGGACAGCCCGAACGGATCCCGACGGGCCGCCGGGCAGATGCGCTTTCGTCTAGTCCCCGCTTGGGTCTCCCACCCTAGGCCTGCAGGCCGAGGTCGCCCTCGACGATGGTCTGGAGGATGCGGGGCCGGCCCCACAGGGCGAGGAGTTCGTTGGCGAGACCGGCGACGGCCAGGGGGTCTTCGTCGAAGGGCCCGTTGACGGCAGCCGCCAACAGACCCTGCGGGACCGCGTCTGCCTCAAGGAGGACGCCCCACTCCTGGGATCCAAGCTCCAGGTACTCAAGCCGGTTCAGCCCCGCGATCTCAGTGGGGTCGGCGAGAGTCCCGGGCGGGGCGACGAGGGATCGCAGCCGGGGCAGCCCGATGAGCGGCGCCAGACTGACCGAACGGCTGCCGCGCGCGCCGAGGGTCAGGGTTTCCCTGACGCCCGGACCTCCCACGAGGCGACCTGGCTCACGCGGACCGCCCAGGCTCCCCGCCTCCCCGGTCACCCGTCGTCGCATGCCGTGAGCCGGACACAACGACATGGCCGTGCTCCACCACAGCTATGACGTACGCACCCAGCCGGCGCCTACGCCGAGCACAGGATCGAGGGGTGCGCCACTCCCCCGCGCCGCGGCGGTACCCGCAGATTGGCTGGTGACATCCGCGTCTCTGGCAGAGCACGCCGTAGACCCCCCCGGCCGGAACCGCTCGGCCAGCCGCACCCGGCCGAACACCATTCACGGCACCGTCCCGTCACTGACCGCCGCATGCCTCCTAGCGGCTCGGGCCTGTGTTGTGCGGAGTTCTGGACGATCAAGGATTCGGTTTCACCGGACCGGGGAGCGACACGAGGGGGGGGAACCGTACCCGAGGTCTACCAGTGGGTCGGCAGCGCGCCGTCGCAGTAGCTCTGGGCGGGCCGGGACCGCCGGTCAGGCAGAGGCTCCGCCGTCGATGACCAGGTCGCTGCCGACCACAGAAGCGGCATCCCGCGAGGCCAGATACAGCACGGCTGACGCGACCTCCTCGGTGGAGGAGATCCGCCCCAGCGGCGACGCGCCCTGCATCCGGACGGCGCGGTCGGCGTCGGTCTCGCCCGGCCACAGCGACATGGTGGTGGCGGTCGGACCGGGGCTGACCGCGTTGATGCGGATCCCGTCGGCGATGTGGTCCAGGGCGGCGGCCCGGGTCAAGGCGGAGACGGCCGCCTTGGTGGCGATGTAACCGGCCATGCCCGGGATACGGCTGTGCGCGCCGAGGTTGGAGGAGAGGTTGACGATCGCGCCGCCGGCGGGCTGGTTGCGCATCTGGGCGACTTGGGCCTGGAGGCCGAGGAGAACACCGGTGACATTGACGTCGAGCAAGGTGCGCCAGTCCTCCTCGGGGAGGTCGGCTAGGGGGACGCCGCCCCGGAAGACGCCCGCGTTGTTGACGGCGACATCAAGGCTGCCGAAGTGTTCGACGGTGCGGCGAACGAGGGCCCTGACGTCATCGGAGCGGCTCACGTCCGCGGTGACGGCGGCTGCCGTACCACCCTCCTTCTCGATCAGGGCCACCGTCTGGTCGAGCGAGTCGGAGGTACGTCCGGCCGCGACCACCGAGGCCCCTTCGGCGGCGAAGGCGAGAGCGATGGCCCGGCCGATGCCGGAACCTGCGCCGGTGACGAGGGCGGTCTTACCGGTGAAGCGTGCTGTCATGGTGATGACTCCCTTGGCGGTTAATTGGTTATTTGGAGCGGGCGTTGAAGAATGCGGCGGCGAAGAAGGCGATCGCCGTCGCGGCGAGTGACGTGGTGTCGGAGCCGGCGGTGAGCAGGGCGGCAAGGACGACCGTGGGGCCGAGTTCCATCGCGGTGTTCATGACTCCGCCCGCGAGTCCGGTCTGCTGCGGCTCCACCCCGTCTGTCGCGAGGACGGCAGCTCCCGCGAAGCCGGCGGCTGCGCCGGCCGGCAGCAGGAGCAGGCCGGGGAGAAGCCCGTACGCGTACGGGTCGTCTGGCGCCAGCCCGGTGATCGCGAGCAGCGCGAGGCCCGTCGCGGCGACCGCGAGGCCGGAGGTGGTGACGGCCGACGCCCCGTACCTGGTGATGAGGGGGCCCGCCGTACGGCCCGAGATGAGCAGGGCCACCGCGAAGGGCACGAAGGCAGCGGAGGTCTGCAGCACCGACCAGCCGCGGTCCTGCTGAAGATGGAGGGAGAGCAGGACGAACGTCGTGGCGGTTCCGGCGGCGGTGAGGGCGATGGCGGCGAGCGCGAGGGCCCGGCGGCGGTCGCGGAGGAATTCGAGGGGAAGCAGCGGGTCGCGGGCGCGGCGCTCGGCGATGACGAATCCGAGGAGGAGCGCGAGACCGGTGAGCAAGGGGGTCAGGACGGCTGCCGATCCCCAGGGGTGAGCGTCGGTGAGGACGAGGCCGTAGCCTGCCAGGGTGATGGCGGTGGTGGCGAGCAGTGCACCCGGCAGATCCAGGGATCGGCCCGTGCCTGCCGGGGTTTCGGGCAGCCGCCGCGGGGCGACGGTGAGGGCGACGGTGGCCACCGCCACCGGGACACCCAAGGCCAGCCGCCAGGACGCGAGCGCCGAAATGACCCCGGAGAGCAGGTTCCCTGCGGTCGCGCCGAGTACGAAGAGGCCGCCCCAGGTGGCCATTGCCCGTCCGTATGCAGCGGGTTGGGGGAAGACCGCGCGCAGTACGGCCATGGCGGCGGGTGCGGTGAGCGCGGCGCCGGCCCCTTGCGCGAAGCGGGCGGCGAGCAGGGTCTGCGGGCTCCGGGCGAGCAGGGCGGCGACGGACGCTGTGGTGAACACGAGCAGCCCCGTGGTGAGGGCGCGGCGCCCGCCGAACCGGTCGGCGACGCGGCCGCCGAAGAGCAGCAGTCCGGAGAAGGTCAGCCCGTAGGCGGCATTGAGGAGAATCAAGTCGTCCCGATCGAGCGAGAATTCGCGGCCGATCCGGGGCAGCGGCACGACGAGCGAGGTGAGCGTGAAGATCAGCGCCATCTGCACGGTGCCGAGCAGCGCGAAGGCAGGGCCGGGCGCAGGCCCGGGCGCATTTCCGGGCGGTTTCCCGGGCGGCGTCCCGGGCGGCGTCCCGGGCGGCGTCCCGGGCGAGGTGGCTACGGTCGTGGTGTTCCAGCTCAGCATGCCGGACATTTCTCCCCCCTGATATTTGACCGAACGTTCCATAATTTGGCTATGAATGCGCCTCCCCGCAGGAGGTTCTGTTCAGTCCAGCAGCCCCAATGCCTGCTCGGCGGCATCCCGCACCCGGCGCGGGTCGTCCGACGCCTTGCCGACCACCCGCAGGCCTTGCATCAGCACCAACAGCATCCGTGCGAGCCCACGCGGATCGCGGTCCGCGGGCAGCTCACCCTGCGCCTGGGCCCGCACCAGCGCCGAGTGCAGCAGGGTTTCGACGTGGCCCCAGCTCGCCTCGACTCGGCGTGCCGCCGCCGTGTCGTGCGCGCCCAGCTCGGCGGCCGTGTTGGTGACGAAGCACCCTTTCAAACGCCGGTCGTCGGAGGTCGCCTCGGCCGCGAAGCGCCGCACCACCGTACGCACGGCGGGCAGTGCGGGACCCGGCTGGGACAGTTCTGCCAGCAGGCCCGGGTCGCGATTCTCGTTGTACCGGTCCAGCGCCTTCAGGTACAGCTCGCGCTTGTTGCCGAAGGTGGCGTAGATGCTGGCGCGGCCGATGCCTAGGTGTTCGACGAGGTCCGCCATCGACGTCGCCTCGTAGCCGCGCCGCCAGAACAGCTCCAGGGCTGACTGCAGTGCGGCGTCCGGGTCGAATTCCTTGGTTCTGGCCACGCTCGAACCCTAGGAGATACTGAAACGATCGGTCAAGTATTATCTGGTCCCGCCAGCGGCCACCCCGCTTCGGCATCCGATCCGGGAGCAACGGCTCGATCCGCGCTTGGCCTAGACCGGCTGGTCTGCGTCTGCCGGTCCGGCGGCGATGACCACGTCGAGCAGGCCCTGTGACGTCTGCAGGTCCTCGATCGCGCGGGTGATGCGCTCCCGCTCGCGGCGCAGGTGCGCCACCAGGTCGGTGCACACCGGTGCGAGATGCGTCCCGTCGTCACGGACGCACGGCAGGACCTGAGCGATGGCGGCGGTCGACAGGCCGGCGGCGAGCAGGGCGCGGATGCGGCGGACGGTGTCCACGTCCGCGTCACTGTAGGCGCGGTAGCCGCTGGGCGACCTCGTCGGCGCCAGGAGGCCCTGTTCCTCGTAGTAGCGCAGCAGCCGCTCGCTGACTCCGGTCCGGCGGACCATCTCTCCGATGCGCACGTGATCTGCACCTCACTGCGTTGACTCTCACACCGATGTGAGACTTTAGCGTCGCGTTCATGACCACAAGCACCGCACCCCCGGCGGCCAAAGCCCCGTCCGATCCGTACCGCGCCGTAGGGCGGGTGGCCGGTGACCATGTCCGCCTGCTGCGGATAGGGCGCCGGCCGCCGCCCCGGCCCCAGCCTGGTCACGCGATCAGCACCTCAGGGTTCCGCCAGGGCCTCGACGGCGGTGCGGTGGCTCCCCGCTCGGCGGACACACCCTCACCACCGGCCCTACCCTGACCGATTTGCCCAGGACCGGCGGCCTGCTCGCCTGCGGCGCCGTGCTCATCGCAGTCGCAGCCGCAACCATCCGCCACCACACCCAACCAGCAGTGATCCCACTGCTGGAATCCAAGGAGACACGAGCATGTCCACTGCGCTGCCCACCTCCAGCCTCGGCCGCATCGTGCGCGGCACCGGCCCCGGTCTGCTGCTCGCCCACGGCGCCGGCGGCGGCATCGACGCCAACTTCGGCCCCATCATGGACGCCCTCAGCGCCCAGCACACCGTGATCGGCCCCGATTACCCCGGCACCGGCCGTACCGAGCGCGCCCAGGCGCCGCTCAGCCTGGACGGCCTCGCCGACGCATTGGTCGCCGCCGCCGTCGAGGAGGGCCAGGACACCTTCGCCGTGGCCGGGTATTCGCTCGGCAGCGCGGTCGCCGTCCGGGCCGCTACCCGCCACCCCGAGCGCGTCACCGCCATCGTCCTCACCGCCGGATTCGCGCACCCCAACCCGCGCCTCCTGCTCGCCGCCAAACTGTGGCGCGACCTGCTGCGCGCCGGAGACCTGGAGCGGCTGGCCGCCTTCGTCTCGTTGATCGGCCTCAGCGCACCAGCCCTGGACACCGTCGCCCAGGTCGACTTGGACGCCGCCCTCAAGACCACCGCGGC
Source organism: Streptomyces sp. NPDC051578 (assembly GCF_044454045.1). Lineage (NCBI taxonomy): Bacteria > Bacillati > Actinomycetota > Actinomycetes > Kitasatosporales > Streptomycetaceae > Streptomyces > Streptomyces sp. NPDC051578. The sequence goes on along the minus strand of NZ_JBITDH010000002.1, from coordinate 995,797 downwards.
CACTGTCCCGCCCGGTACACCCGACCACCTCGACCTGCTCCTCGACCACGTCGACGTCCGCGCCGACCTCGCCGGGCTGGACGTGCCGACCCTGGTCATATCCACCACGCTCGACCAGCTCGTGACACCCCACCACCACCGACAGCTCGCCGAGGCCATCCCGGGGGCGCGCTACGCCGAAATCACCACCGGACACCTTCCCTTCGTCGAGCAGCCGCAGCAGTGGGCCACCCTCATCTGCGACTTTCTCCGCGACGTCCGCAGCTGACGACCCTTGGCCGGGGCTGCCGGCGCGGCCTCCTTGGCACGGTGACCACAGCAGACAGCGCCGGGTATGGCGACGCGGGGGGGGGCAGGGTCCGGGGGGCGCGCATGTACCGGGAAGGCTCGGCCGGCGTGGCATCCGGCGCGGTGGCGTGCGTAGCGAGGTGGTTGCCGCCAACATTCCGGCCGCACTGAGGAGGTACGGGGTCGCGCCCCCGTACCGGTCGCCGAGCCTGCGGGGCGGGGGCGGGGCGGGGGCCGCGTGGCACGCTGGACCGTCCAAAGCGTTCTTCACCCACCGCGATACCCCCGTCCGGGTGGAGTCGCGTCCCCCTGCACCTCACTACCTCTTGACTACCTCTTGCGACGCCCCACGGTGAAGACTCAACCGGGCTCCAGGTCTGCGCCATTTGGGTGAGGCCAGTGGCGTTCTGTCTGACATATCCCGATAAGGGCAGAGCTTGGTGGGGGTGGCGGACTGTCCGCCGGCCCGGTGAACGGAAGGGGTCCGGTGTCCGCGGCTGGCAGTGACGGGAACCGAATGAACGTGGCGAGTCACGGCGCCGATGTGTGGCTGGTGCTGGGTGCCGGTCTGTCGGGGCGGCCGGTGACCAGACTGATCACGCAGGCTCTGGCGGAGGAGTTCGGCGACCGGTTCACTGTCGTGGGCAGTGGGGAGCTGTTGATGGGGGCCGGACCTGGTGGTCTGACGCTGCGCGGTCTGGACGGGCGTGGTCTGGAAGCTCCTCGGGTGGCGTACGGGCGGGTGTGGACTCCGGGGAAGGACGTCGGCAGGGAGATCTCCCTGCTGCGGCATCTGGAGGCGATGGGCACCGCCGTGCTGAACCCGGCGGATGCGGTGCTGGCGTGTCTGGACAAGTTCTGTCAGGTGCAGCGGCTCGCGGCGGCGGGTCTCGCGGTGCCGGAGACCTTCATAAGTGCGGGTGGCTCGATGGATGCGCTGATCGGTGCCGGGTTACCGCAGCCGTGTGTGGTGAAGGCGGTACGGGGACACCGCGGCGAACAGGTGTTCCTGGCGCCGGACGCTGAAGCCATCCGGACCGTCCATAGCGGGTTCGCACGGGACACCGTCTGCCTGTTCCAGGAGTACGTCGGCTCCTCCCACGGACGTGACTTGCGGGTGGTGGTCGTCGACGGACGTGCGGCCGGTGCGGTCGTGCGTACCGCCAGCGGAGGGGAGTTCCGTTCCAATCTGGCTCTTGGCGCGTCCCTCACGCCGTGTACGGGCCGTTACCCGCAAGGTGAGGGCCTCGCGGTCCGGGCCGCCGCCGTGATGGGCCTCGGGGTGGCGGGGGTGGACCTGCTGTTCGCCCCTGACGGCGGGTTCACGGTCTGCGAGGTCAACGCCAACGCCGGCTGGCAGCCCGAGATGAAAGAGATCACCGCCGCGCTCGCCGCGGCCTGCCGGCGTCGTCTCACGGCTGCCGAACGCCGAGACGCATCGTCGGACCGATAGGCTGAGGAGCCCAACCCGTGCTTGCGCCCCTGCCCCGGCCGCACCGGTGGCCGCTGCTGAGAAGCCCGGACTTCCGGCTCTTCGCCGTAGGCCAGACGGCATCCAACACGGGAACATGGATACAGAAGGTGGCCCAGGACTGGCTGGCCCTGCAGCTGTCGCACGGTAACGGCACGGTTCTGGGCATCACCACGGCCCTGCAGTTCCTGCCCCTCCTTCTCCTCGGGCCCTACGGCGGCGTCCTGGTGGACCGGCACTCCACACGGCGAATCCTGCTCGCCTCCCAGGCGGTCATGGCGGCCCTCGCACTGATTCCCGCCCTGCTCGTCGCCACCGGCACGGCCCGCCTGGACACCCTCTACGTCCTGGCCCTCGCCCTCGGGCTCACCATGGTCGTCGAGAAACCGGCCCTGCAGGCCTTCATCGCAGAATCCGTCGCACCCGGCCAGCTCGTCAGCGCCCTCGCCTTCAACAGCGCCGTCCTCAACATCGGCCGCATGGCCGGCCCCGCACTCGCCGGACCCCTCATCGTCCTCTTCGGCCCCGGCCCCGCCTTCCTCGCCAACACCCTCTCCTATCTGACCGTGATCACCTGCCTGCTGCGCATGGACCCCCGAGCCGGCTGCCCGGCCCCGCCTCTTCCCCGCGCGAAACGGCAAGTACGAGAGGGCCTGCGCTACGTCCGCGACCACCGCGACCTCGCCCTCACCCTGGGCCTCGTCGCTGTCGTCGCCGCGTTCGGCATGAACTTCCAGATCACCACCGCACTCATGATCACCCGCGTCTACCACGCCCCGGCCGCCGCGTTCGGGCTCGGCAACACCGCCTTGGCCGCCGGCTCCGTCATCGGCTCGCTCCTGGCCGCCTGCCGTCCGCTGGTGACCGGCCGCCGGCTGGCGGCCGCCTCCCTCGCCTTCGGGATGCTGGAGACCGCCTGCGCCCTGATACCCGGACCGGTCACGTTCCTCGTCCTGCTCGTCCCGACGGGAACAGCGCTGCTGGTCTTCCTCACCGCCGCCAAGGCCCGACTCCAGCTCGGCGTCGACGACGGCATACGCGGCCGGATCACGAGCCTGTACCTCCTCGCCACCCTCGGCACCACACCCCTGCTCGCCCCTGCCATCGGATGGATCGCCCAGAGCGCCGGCCCCCGCACCGCCCTCGCGCTGGGCGGCGCCGTCTCCGCCGCCGCAGCCATCACCACCGGCCTGCTCCACCCACGTCCGCCCACACCTCCCGAGGCCAGACCGCAACCGTCCGGCACCCATCAGTCACACATCATCTGAACAGCACTGGTAAGTCCTCCCCCCGCCGACGACCCGGCCACGAGACGACGACATGGTGGCGGCCCCGGCCCCCGGCCTGTAAAGGGGGGCGGGGCCAACCGGGGCCCCGCCCCCGCCTACGCGCCTACGCGCCTACGCGCCTACGCGCCTACGCGCCTACGCGCCTACAAAAGCTCGTCCGGCTCGTCCGGCTCGTCCTCGATGATGTGGACCGCGGCTTCCTCGGCGCTCGCGGCGCCCGAGTCGATTCCGTGGTCCTCGGCTCCGTGGTCCTCGGCGATGAGCTCCTTCGTCCTGTCGGGATGCGCGCCCTCGTCAGGGGCGGTCAACCTGCCTGCGCGGGCGGTGCCCGTTTCGGGATCAGGCAGTTCCGCCCGGGGCCCGGAGTACTCGCCCGGGTCCTGGCCGACATCGGGGACCTCTTGCCTCAGCCGCTCGTCCAGGGATTCACCTTCGTGCTGTTCGGCGGCGGTCGTACCGTATTTCGTCACACCGAGCGGCTTCTCGGGGGGTGAGTAGCCCTCGTCGAGCATGTCGTCGTACGAGCGCTCGTCCATGGCGTTCTGGAGGTCCAGCGGGGCTGCGTCCTCCTGCTCCTCGTTCGTTCCGGTGGGCTGGTAGACGTCATCCGCCATCTGCTCGTCGCTCATGGCACTTCCCTGTCGAGTCGGCTTGTGCGGCTGCTCTCCTTTACGCCGCGGTCTGCGCCTTTCCCACTTGGCCGGGCTTAAGCATGCCCGCGGAGGTGTCTCCTCCGCGCCGACGAGCGCAGGCCTGTCGCAGCAAGCCGTTGTTGTGCTCGCCCTCAGCACACTTGGCGACCCGGCTTCTGCCTGTCCACCGGACAGTTCGACCCTCGCCTCATGGCGCACTGGCCACGACGGCCGACCCGAGACCAGCGGGAAGGCATGACACCGCCCAGGGTCACTTCCTAGCTGCCGTGGCGGGCGCAGCGAACGCAGGTGGTGGCCGCTGGACGGATTTCGAGGCGTTCGGGCGGGATCGCCTCGCCGCAGTGCTCGCACTGGCCGTACTCGCCGCGTTCGAGGCGTTCTGCTGCCCGGTCCAGTTCTTCGAGGTGCTCGCGCGCCCGCGCCAGCAGGGCGGCCACATGGGCGCGCTCGAAGGCGGTGCTGGCCCCTTCTGGGTCATGCTCGTCGTCGACCGCGACCAGGGCGTTCGCGTCGACGATCGCGTCGAAGTCCCGGCCCAGTGCCGCCGCCTGCGCGAGGGTATCGGCGCGGTCGGCCGCGAGGCGGGCGCGGACCGCCGCGACCGTGGCCAGGCGGCGCGCCGCCTGGCCTTGTCCGGATTCATCGCCCATGGGTGCGGTAACGCGGGGCCGCGCCCAGCGATTCCCGTTACCTGCGTCCAGCGCCCGGAGTGGCCGAGAGCGGTCAGGAACGGGCGCAGGGACTGCCGGTGGTGCGGGCGCCCGCGTCAGGCCCGGCCGGTGCGGGCCCGGCCGGTGCGGGGGCGGCCGGTTCTGACGGGGTGGCCGGTTCTGACGGGGTGGCCGTGCGGGGCCGGTAGCGGGAGACCGCGACTCCGGCCAGGCACAGCGCTCCGCCGAGCAAAGTCAGCCAGCCGGGCACCTCGCCCAGCAGGACCCAGCTCAGCAGGACCACGATGGCGGGCACGGCGTAGGTCGTCGCGCCCAGCTTGCCGGCGGGGGTGCGCGCCAAGGCGTAGGTCCAGGTGATGAACGCGAGGGCGGTCGGAACCACACCCAGGTAGATCATGTTCAGCGTCGCGGAGATCGGTGCCCTCGGCAGTTCGGTGGCCAGCTGCCCGGCGAAGGGCAGGCAGGCCAACGCTCCCGTCATGCAGCTGTAGGCGGTGATCTGCAGGGGCGTGCCGAAGGACAGCGCGGGCTTCTGCGAGACGACGCCGGTCGCGTAGGCCACGGCTGCCAGCAGGCACAGGACCACGCCGAGCACCGAGGCCGACCCATCGCCGCCGGAGGACATGGAAAGGCCCACGACGACCGCTCCGACGAACGAGACGGCCATGCCGGACAACAGGCGCGGCGGCAGCGCCTCCCCCAGCAGACGGGCGGCGAGCAGGGCCATCAGGATCGGGCCGGTGTTCACGAGCAGGGCGGCCGTACCGGCGTCGACCAGTCGTTCCCCCCAGTTGAGGGCGACCGTGTAGCCGCAGAACCACACCACCCCGGAGATCAGGATGCCCCGCCAGGCCCTGCGGGGCGGCAAGCCCTGGCGGCGGATCAGCAACAGGACGGCGAGCACCCCCGAACCGGCGATCAGACGGCCGAGGGCCAGGGCGCCAGGCGAGTAGGCGGCGCTCGCGCTGCGGATGGAGACGAAGGCGGACGCCCAGGCGAAGACCGTGAAGGTGACGGCGCCGACCGTGAGGACGCTGGGCGATATCCGGCTCGGGCGCAGGGAGGTCATGGTCATGGGTTCACCCTACCGCAGAACACTTCGGTGTCTGCCGAAATGATTTGCCTGGCACCACCCGTTCGACCCGTAGGTTCAGCTCCAGTCCTCGGGAGTGATTCCGAGCAGGTCGAGCAGCACGCGCTCGCCGACGGCGGTCACCTCCAAGGCCCGTCCGCCGCCGGCCGGTCGCACCACCCATCCGCGGTCCAGCGCCCGCGCACACAATCGAGCCCCGGCGACGCCGCCCAGGTGCCGGCGGCGCTCCGTCCAGTCCAGGCAGGAACTCGCGGTGGGTCGTCGGCCTGCGGCCAGGAGGCTCACACCGGCTTCGGCGCACCATCGCCGACCGGCCTCCGTCAGTTCGAAGACGCCCTCCGTGCGAAGCAGCCCGCGGCGCTCCATCGCGTCCGTCACCGCCATTCCCAGGCGGCCCGCGAAGTGGTCGTAGCAGGTACGGGCACGGGCCAGCGGGTCGGGCGCCGCGACCACCGGCACCGCGTGCGCCGCGTCCCGGTCCGGAATCGCGTACGAGGCGAGCTCGTCGAGCAGGCGGGCCGTCGCGGCGTCGGCGACCCGCACGTAGCTGTGCCGCCCCTGCCGCTCGGTCACGCAGAGGCCCGCCTCCGTCAGGCGGGCCAGGTGCCCGCTCACGGTGGACGGCGCGACCGAGGTGACCCTGGCGAGCTCCCCGGCGGTCCACGCCCGCCCCTCCAGAAGCGTCATGCAGATGGCGGCCCGGGTCTCGTCGGCCAGGGCCGCAGCCAAAGCCGCGAGGCGCGCGGCCGGGGCGGCGCCCTCCGCGGGCGTCCCGTCGCCCGGCGATCCAGGCCTCGGCGTGTCGGTATGCGATTCGGTCATGCCTCCCAGCATGCCTCATCGCTTCGGTCTACGACGAAAGATGTGCGCCGCTGGCCGGCCTGCCCGAGTCCGGCCGCGCCGGACGAGGGAGTAACTCCTGTGCGCTCATGTTCCCCCGTGGCCGGGGCGGTGTCGACGAGCCCGTTTGGTGAAGAGGGCACGGGCCCATGGCCGCCGCCCTCTCCGCTGTGGCGGAGGGGGCAGCGGCCGGACGGGTCAGGCGAGGTGGCGGGCCACGACGCGGGCGATAGCGGCGAGGGGGGCCGGCGCCGTCATCTCCCCGTGCGTGCAGTCCACCTCGTGGACCTCGATGTCCCCGGTGACATGGTCCGACCAGGTCCCGGCCGTGACCGGGGTGCGTCCCGGCGTCGTGGCCACAAAGAGCAGCAGGGATCCGTCGAAGACCCCTGCATCGTGGCTTCCGCGCAGGTTGGACACGTCCACGAAGACCCGGGCCAGTGAGGCGAGGCCGTCCGGTCCCAGTTCGGCCAGCGGACTGTCGGACGCACCCGGGTCATGGCCGACCGAATCGATGAGCGCCGGCCACACCTCGGGGTCGTCGTAGGCGATCTGCTCCCCCGCGGCCCCCTTCGTCATCGGCTCGGCGTCGAGCACCGCGAGGAACTCGACCTCCTCCCCCTGCGCCCGCAACCGTACGGCCAGGGCGTGTGCCGCGGCCCCGCCGAAGGACCAGCCCAGCAGCGCGTACGGGCCCTGCGGCTGGACGGAGCGGATCTCGCGGAGGTAGTCGTCCAGTACGTCCTCGACGTCGCGCGGGGCTGCCCCCGGCTCGCTGAACCCGTGGGCCTGGAGGCCGTAGACCGGCTGCTCCCGGTCCAAGTGGGCCAGCAGACCGCTGTAGCACCAGCTCAGGCCGATCGCCGGGTGCACGCAGAAGAGCGGGCGCCTGCCTCCGCCCTCACGCAGCGGCAGCAGCACGTTGAGCGAATCGCCGGCCGGTCCGCGGCTGAGCAGCGCCGCCAGCAGGGCCACGGTGGGCGCTTCGAAGAGGGCCCGAACCGGCAGTTCACTGTCGAAGGCCGTACGGATCCGGCTGATCAGCCGCGTGGCGAGCAGGGAGTGGCCGCCGAGCTCGAAGAAGTCATCGTCGATCCCGACCCCCTCCACTCCGAGGACGTCCCCGAACAGGCCGCACAGCGTCGCCTCGACGGGGTTGCGGGCCGGGCGGCCCTCCCGTGGCGGCAGGGCGGGCGCGGGCAGCGCCCGGTAGTCGAGCTTGTTGTTCGGGGTGAGCGGCAGCTTCTCCAGCACCAGGGTGGTGCCGGGGACCATGTAGGCGGGCAGGGAGCGGCGGGCATGCCGGTCGAGCGCGCCGAGGTCGATCTCGCCGTCGCCGACGAGGTACGCGACGAGCCTCTTGTCGCCGGGCCGGTCCTCGCGGGCGACGACCGCGACCTGCCGGATGCCGGGGAAGGCTGCGAGCACCGACTCGATCTCCGGCAGCTCGATGCGGAACCCGCGGATCTTGACCTGGTTGTCGGCGCGGCCCACGAAGTCGATCAGCCCGTCGGCGGTCCAGCGCACCCGGTCGCCCGTTCGGTACATCCGGGAACCGGGCGGGCCGTACGGGTTGGCCACGAAGCGGTCCGAGGTGAGGTCGGGCCGGTTCAGGTAGCCGCGGGCCAGGCCCGTTCCGGAGAGGTAGAGCTCGCCGGTGACGCCACCGGGGACCGGCTGGAGCAGGTCGTCGAGCACATGCGCCGACATGCCGTCCAGCGGACGCCCGATGGGCACCGGGGCAGGTACGTCCGAGGCCTTGCGCCAGGGCGCCGAGGTCGCGAACAGCGTGGTCTCCGTCGGCCCGTAGTTGCTGCGCACCAGCAGGTCCGGGCAGTGCTCCAGGACGCGCCGGACGGCCACCGGGGACACTATGTCGCCGCCGGTGATGACGACCTTGACACCCGCGAAGCACTGGGGGTGCTCCTCGGCCATCACGCGGAACAGGCCCGCGGTCACGTCGACGCCGGTGATCCGCTCCTCCTGCATCAGCCGGGCCAGCCGCTCGAGCGTGAGGTCGGCCTCAGGCGCGATGATGCTGGTGCCACCGTGCAGGAGGGGGTACCAGAAGGAGTAGGTGGAGGGATCGAACTCGTACGGGGTGAGCAGGAGAACTCGGTCGTGGTCTCCGGGGACCAGGATCGAGTCGTTGACCAGCTCGAAGACGTCCTGGTGGGTGACGGCGACGCCCTTGGGCTTACCGGTCGAGCCCGATGTGTACATGACGTAAGCGAGCTGTTCGCGGTGGGCGGGCACGCGGGGGTCGTCGAAGTGGTTCCCGGCGGCGCCGGCGTCCCCGTTCCCGCCGTCCTCGCCCTCCGGGCCGGTCACGACCACGGTGTGCGCCACGGGCAGGCCGCGGTCCCGCATCACCGGGTCGGTGAGGAGGACCTGCGCACCGCACTCCTCCAGGACCACCTGCATGCGGTCCAGCGGGGAGGCGTGGTGCAACGGTACGTAGTACGAACCGGACTTGAGGATCGCGGTGAGGGCGACGACCAGGTCGACGGTGCGGCTCATCAGGATGGCCACCGGCCGCTCCGGTCCGGCGCCGGCCGCCAGCAGCCGGTGTGACAGCCGGTTGGCCCGCGTATCGAGCTCGCGGTAGGTAAGGCTGCGGCCGGCGCACCGTACCGCCACCGCGTCCGGTGTGCGCTCCGCCTGGTGGCGGAACGCCTCTTGCAGGGAGGGCTCGTTGAAACGGTCGACGGGCTCGGGGCCGGCGCCCTGGAGGGCGAGTGCGGCGAGCTCCTCGTCGCCGAGGATGTCGATGGCGCCGATCGGGGTGGCGGGGTCGGCGGTCGCCGCTTCGAGGACGCGGACCAGGCGCCGGATCAGGGTGTGGACGGTGCCGGCGTCGAACAGATCCACGGCGTAGCCGACGAAGGCACGCAGCGGGCCGGGCCGGCCGTCTTTGTCCTGCTCCGCGTGGAAGTTCAGGTTGAGGTCGAACTTCGCCACGTCCAACAGGCCCTCCACGCCCTCGACCCGGGCACCGGGCAGGTCCAGCCCGGGTCCGGAGCCGGTGCCCACCTCCAACATGATCTGGAAGAGGGGGTGGCGGGTGGTGGAGCGGGGTGGGTTGAGGGCTTCGACGACGCGGTCGAAGGGGATGTCCTGGTGGCCGTAGGCGGCGAGGCTGGTGTCGCGGACGCGGCCCAGGAGTTCGGCGAAGCCCGGGTTGCCGGAGGTGTCGGTGCGCAGGACGAGGGTGTTGATGAAGAAGCCGATGAGCTGGTCGAGGGCTTCGTCGTTGCGGCCCGCGACCGGGGTGCCGATGGGGATGTCGGAGCCTGCCCCGAGGCGGGTCAGGAGGGCGGCGAGGGCGGCGTGGGCGACCATCGTGAGCGTGGTGCCCGTGGCACGGGCCAGCTCCGCCATCCGCACGTGCAGCTCGGTGCCGAGGTCGAGCTCGATCACCTCGCCCCGCTGACTGGAGGCGGTGGGCCGGGGCCGGTCGGTCGGGTACTCCAGCTCGACCGGCAGCCCGTCGAGGGCTTCCTTCCAGTAGGCGCTCTGGCGGCCGAGGGCGGAGTCGGGGTCGTCCTCGCTGCCGAGGATCCGCTCCTGCCACAAGGTGTAATCCGCGTACTGCAGTGGCAGCGGCGCCCAGTCGGGCGCACGGCCCGCCAGGCGGGCCGCGTAGGCGGCGCTCAGATCGGCGCCAAGCGGGGCCATCGAGGCGCCGTCCGTGGTGATGTGGTGGAAGACCAGGGCGAGTACGTGATCGCTCTCGCTCCCTGCGACCGAGACCAGGGTGGCGCGCACCAGCAGATCCGCGGAGAGGTCGAAGACGCGGCTGCCGAGCCGGTCCAGCGTCTCGGGCAGCTCGTGTTCGGCGCTCGTCGTCCGCTCCAGGACGAAGCCATCTGCGGGCCTGATGATCTGAGCCGCCGTGCCCTCGGTCTCGCGGTAGACGGTGCGCAGGATCTCGTGCCGCTCGACGAGATCACCGAGGGCGGCCTCCAGCGCGCCGGAGTCGAGCGCACCCCTGATGCGGTAGTTGACGGGCACGTTGTAGGTGGCACTGGGGCCTTCGAACTGGTCCAGGAACCACAGGCGCTGCTGCGCCGCCGACATCGGGATCACCTCGGGCCGCGGTGCGGCGTCCGGAGCGGACTGCGCGCGGTCCGCCGAGTCCAGTCGTACTGCCAGTTCGGCGGGGGTCGGGGCCTCGAAGACGGCGCGGACGGAGAGTTCGCTGCCGAAGGCGGCACGGATCCGGCCGATCAGCTTCGTCGCGAGCAGCGAATGCCCGCCCAGCCCGAAGAAGTCGTCGTCCACGCTCACCTCGGTGGCACCCAGCACCTGCGCGAACAGCTCGCACAGCAGGCGCTCGGCCTCGGTGCCCGGGGACCGCCCGGTCCCGGCACCTTCGCGCACGGGAGCGGGCAGCGCCTTCGCGTCGATCTTCCCGTTGGAGGTCAGCGGCAGCGCGTCCAGGAGGACCACGGTGTCCGGGACCATGTACTCGGGCAGCCGCTCGGCTGCGAACTCCCGTACGGAGTCGGCCAGCCGCTCCGCGTCGGCGCCGTCCTCCGGCACCACGTACGCGACCAGTCGGCGGTCTCCGGGCACGTCCTCGCGGGCGACGACCGCGCCTTGAGCGACCCCGGGGTGGGCGGTGACGATGGCGCGCACCTCACCTGGTTCGATGCGGAAGCCGCGGATCTTGACCTGTTCGTCGTCCCGGCTGATGAACCACAGCAAGCCGTCCTCGGTCCACTTGACGCGGTCGCCCGACCGGTACATCCGCGAACCGTCACCGGCGAACCGGTCGGCGACGAAGCGCTCGGCCGTCAGGTCCGGGCGCTGGACGTAGCCGCGCGCCACGACGGACCCCGCGATGTAGAGCTCGCCCGGGACTCCGGGTGCGACCGGTTCCAGGTGCTCGTCCAGCACGTAGAGCCGGGTGTTCGCGATCGGCCTGCCGATCGGCACGGACTCGCCCAGGTCCTGGCCGGCGGCGATGTCGAAGACGCAGCAGCCGACGACCGTCTCGGTCGGGCCGTACTCGTTCGTCACCGAGGACCCGGGGGCGCGCCGCAGCCACTCCCGTACGTCGGCCACGGTGAGGGTCTCACCGCCGACGACCAGGCGCTGCGCCGCGTACGAGGCCTCCGTATCGGAGAGCAGTTCGCGCAGCAGCGGGACGTGAGCCGGCACCACCTTGATGACCTCGAACCCGCCCGCGGTGCGCACGGATTCGGCAAGGCCCTCGGCGCCTCCTTCCCGGCTGATCAGCACCGGGGAGCCGGCGATCAGGGGCAGCATGAGGCTCGTGACCGTGAGGTCGAAGGCGAGGGAGGAGTGCAGCGCGGCGCCGGAACCACCGGTCACGCCGTAGGCCCGCGCCGCCCAGACGACGTAGTTGACGAGTCCGCCGTGGTGGACGCCGACGCCCTTGGGGCGGCCCGTCGATCCGGACGTGTAGATCACGTAGGCGAGGGCCTCCGAGCCGGGTGTGACCCCCGGAGCTCCGGGGCACGCCTGAGCCAACGCGGCGTGCAGCCCCGGGTCGTCCAGGCAGACGAGCGGGAGACCGGTGTCGGGGATCCCGTCGCGGAGCTCCGCGACGGTCACGATCAGGCCGGCCCGGCTGTTGTCGAGCATGTACGCGACGCGGTCGGCGGGGTAGTCCGGGTCGATCGGCAGGTACGCCGCGCCGGCCTTCCAGACGGCGAGGATCGCGGTGACGGCCTCGGCGCTGCGGGGCAGGCACAGGCCGACCAGTGACTCCGGTCCGGCGCCATGCTCGCGCAGCAGCCATCCGAGACGGTCGGCCCGCGCGTCGAGTTCGGCGTACGTCAGCGACGTGCCGTCCTCCTCCGTCACGGCGACCGCGTCCGGGGTCCGGCGGGCCTGCGCCTCGAACAGTTCCAGGACGGTTGCGTCCGGCATCGGCTCGGCCGTGTCGTTCCACTCCACGAGCATGCGGCTGCGCTCGGCCGGCTCCAGTACGTCGATGGCGCCGATCGGGGTGGCGGGGTCGGCGGTCACCGCTTCGAGGACGCGGACCAGGCGCCCGATGAGGCTGTGGACGGTGCCGGCGTCGAAGAGGTCCACGGCGTAGCCGACGGTGAGTCGCAGCGGCCCGGGACGGCCCCGCTCGTCGTGGCCCGCGCGGAAGGTCAGCAGCAAGTCGAACTTGGCCACGTCCGGCTCGTCCTCGACACCCGTGACGGCCACCCCGGGCAGGTCCAGCTCGGGCCCGGTTTCGGTGTTGACCTGGAGCATGATCTGGAAGAGGGGGTGGCGGGTGGTGGAGCGGGGTGGGTTGAGGGCTTCGACGACGCGGTCGAAGGGGATGTCCTGGTGGCCGTAGGCGGCGAGGCTGGTGTCGCGGACGCGGCCCAGGAGTTCGGCGAAGCCCGGGTTGCCGGAGGTGTCGGTACGCAGGACGAGGGTGTTCACGAAGAAGCCGATGAGCTGGTCGAGGGCTTCGTCGTTGCGGCCCGCGACCGGGGTGCCAATGGGGATGTCGGAGCCTGCCCCGAGGCGGGTCAGGAGGGTGGCGAGGGCGGCGTGGGCGACCATCGTGAGCGTGGTGCCCGTGGCACCGGCCAGCTCCGCCAACCGCACGTGCAGCTGCCGACCGAGCTCGACGTCGACAGCGGCCCCGCGCTGGGAGGCGACGGCGGGCCGGGGCCGGTCGGTCGGGTACTCCAGCTCGACCGGCAGCCCGTCGAGGGCTTCCTTCCAGTAGGCGCTCTGGCGGCCGAGGGCGGAGTCGGGGTCGTCCTCGCTGCCGAGGATCCGCTCCTGCCACAAGGTGTAATCCGCGTACTGCAGTGGCAGCGGCGCCCAGTCGGGCGCACGGCCCGCCAGGCGGGCCGCGTAGGCGGCGCTCAGATCGGCGCCGAGCGGGGCCATCGAGGCGCCGTCCGTGGTGATGTGGTGGAAGACCAGGGCGAGTACGTGATCGCTCTCGCTCCCTGCGACCGAGACCAGGGTGGCGCACACCAGCAGATCCGCGGAGAGGTCGAAGACGCGGCTGCCCAGGGCGGCCAGCGTTCCGGGCAGTTCCTGCTCGGTGCATGTGGCCCGGGCCAGGCGGAAGGGCGCCGGAGGCCGGATGAACTGCGCCGCCCCGCCGTCGTCCGTCTCGCGGTAGACGGTGCGCAGGATCTCGTGCCGCTCGACCAGGTCCCCGAGGGCCAGCTCCAGGGCGTCCGCGTCCAGCGGACCGGACAGCCGGTAGTGGACGGGTACGTTGTAGGCGGCGCTGGGACCCTCGAACTGGTCCAGGAACCACAGGCGCTGCTGCGCCGCCGACATCGGGATCACCTCGGGCCGCGGCACCGCGACCGGAGCGGTCCGTACGCCGCCCGCGGGCCGCAGGCGCAGGGCCAGCTCAGCGGGGGTCGGGGCCTCGAACACGGCGCGGACGGAGAGTTCGCTGCCGAAGGCGGCACGGACCCGGCCGATCAGCTTCGTCACGAGCAGCGAATGCCCACCCAGCCCGAAGAAGCTGTCGTCGGCGCCGACGTCTTCGACATGCAACACCTCCGAGAACAGTGTGCACAGAAGGCGCTCGGCCTCGGTGCGGGGCCGGCCGCCGCCGGAGCCCTCGTACGAGGGAGCGGGCAGCGCCGTGCGATCGAGCTTGCCGTTCGCAGTCAGCGGCAGGACGTCGAGCACGACCAGCGCGGACGGCACCATGTAGTCGGGCAGCAGACCGGACAGGTGGGCCCGCAGCCCTGCGGCGTCCACGGCGCCGCCGTCGCGCGGCACGACGTAGCCGACGAGCCGGCGGTCGCCCGGCTGGTCCTCGCGGACCGCGACCGCCGCCTGTGCGACGGGCGGGAAGGAGCCGAGCACGGACTCGATCTCACCGAGCTCGATGCGGAAGCCGCGGACCTTGACCTGGTGGTCGGCGCGGCCGATGTACTCCAGCCGCCCGTCCGCCGTCCACCGTACGAGGTCGCCCGTGCGGTACATCCGGCTGCCGGGCCCGTCGAACGGGCAGGCCACGAACCGCTCCGCGGTCAGGCCCGGGCGCCCCAGGTAGCCGCTCGCGAGGCCGGCGCCGGAGACGTACAGCTCGCCCGTCACCCCAGCCGGTACCGCTCGCAGGCCGTCGTCGAGGACGTACAGCCCGAGGTCCGGGATGGCGCGGCCGATGGTGCTCCCGGGGAGCGTGGCGGCCGAGACTCGGTCCAGCGCCTGGTGGGTGACGTGCACCGTGGTCTCGGTGATGCCGTACATGTTGACCAGGGCCGGCGCGTCGTCGGCGTGCCGCTCGTACCAGTCGCCGAGGCGCCGCAGGTCGAGGGCCTCACCGCCGAAGACGACGGTGCGCAGGGCCAGGCGGGATCCGGTCAGCGGGTCCTCGGCATCGGCCTGGACGAGCTGGTAGAAGGCGGACGGGGTCTGGTTGAGCACGGTGACGCGCTCGTCGGCGAGCAGCTTGAGGAACTCGCCCGGCGTGCGGCTGACGGCGTGCGGGACGACGACGAGCCGTCCGCCGTGGAGCAGCGGCCCCCACAGCTCCCAGACGGAGAAGTCGAACGCGTACGAGTGGAAGAGCGTCCACGTGTCCTCGGCGCTGAATTCGAACCACGGGCGGGTGGCCGAGAACAGGCGGGTCACATTCTGGTGCGGGATGACGGCGCCCTTGGGGCGGCCGGTCGAACCCGACGTGTAGATGACGTACGCCGCGTGCTGCGGCAGCAGGAAGCCGGTCGCCGCAGGAGCGGCCCCGGCGGCTTCGAGCAGCGCGGCCGTGGCGGGGGTGTCGACCAGCAGGGAGGGGGTGTCCCCGGGCAGCCGGTCGACGAGGGCGTCGGTGGTCACGAGCAGGACCGGGCGGGCGTCGTCGAGCATGTACGCGATGCGGTCGGCCGGGTAGTCCGGGTCGATCGGCAGGTACGCCGCGCCGGCCTTGAGGACGGCGAGGAGGGCGACGACCAGCTCGGTGGAGCGCGGCAGGGCGACCGCGATGAGGCGGTCGGGGCCCGCGCCGCGGTCCGCGAGGAGGTGGGCGAGCCGGTTCGCACGGGCGTCGAGCTCCGCGTACGTGGTCTGCTCGCCCTCGCACACCACGGCCACGGCGTCAGGGGTGCTCGCCGCCTGCGCCGCGAACAGCTCGGTCAGCAGGCCCTGCGGCTCGTCTGCCGCGACCGGCGCGGCGAGCAGGGCGGCCCGCTCGGCCGGCTCCAGTACGTCGATGGCGCCGATCGGGGTGGCGGGGTCGGCGGTCACCGCTTCGAGGACGCGGACCAGGCGCCGAATCAGGGTGTTGACGGTGCCGGCGTCGAAGAGGTCGGCGGAGTAGCCGACGAAGGCGCGCAGCGGGCCGGGCCGGCCGTCCTCGTGGGAGAAGGCGCGCAGGTTCACGGAAAGGTCGAACTTGGCGCCGTCGCGGTTCACCGTCTCGCAGGTGACGGCCACCCTGGGCAGCTCCAGCTCGGGCCCGGTTTCGGTGTTGACCTGGAGCATGATCTGGAAGAGGGGGTGGCGGGTGGTGGAGCGGGGTGGGTTGAGGGCTTCGACGACGCGGTCGAAGGGGATGTCCTGGTGGCCGTAGGCGGCGAGGCTGGTGTCGCGGACGCGGCCCAGGAGTTCGGCGAAGCCCGGGTTGCCGGAGGTGTCGGTACGCAGGACGAGGGTGTTCACGAAGAAGCCGATGAGCTGGTCGAGGGCTTCGTCGTTGCGGCCCGCGACCGGGGTGCCAATGGGGATGTCGGAGCCTGCCCCGAGGCGGGTCAGGAGGGTGGCGAGGGCGGCGTGGGCGACCATCGTGAGCGTGGTGCCCGTGGCACCGGCCAGCTCCGCCATGCGGGTGTGAAGGGCCTCGCCGAGCTCGATCTCCAGGGCGGCGCCGCCCCGGGAGGCGACGGCGGGCCGGGGCCGGTCGGTCGGGTACTCCAGCTCGACCGGCAGCCCGTCGAGGGCTTCCTTCCAGTAGGCGCTCTGGCGGCCGAGGGCGGAGTCGGGGTCGTCCTCGCTGCCGAGGATCCGCTCCTGCCACAAGGTGTAATCCGCGTACTGCAGTGGCAGCGGCGCCCAGTCAGGTGCACGGCCCGCCAGGCGCGCCGCGTAGGCGGCGCTCAGATCGGCGCCGAGCGGGGCCATCGAGGCGGCGTCCCCCGCGATGTGGTGCAGCAGCACCACCAGAAGATGGTCCCCGTCCCCGAGTCCGATCAGGGTGGCGCACAACGGGATCTCGGCGGAGAGGTCGAAGACGTGTCCGCCGAGGGCGCTCAACCTCGCGGCCAGCCCCTCTTCGCTGCATGAAGCGCGGTGCAGCGTGAACGGCCCCGGCCTCAGGACGACCTGGGCCGCCCGGCCGTCGTCCGTCTCACGGTAGACGGTGCGCAGGATCTCGTGCCGCTCGACCAGGTCCCCGAGGGCCAGCTCCAGGGCGTCCGCGTCCAGCGGACCGGACAGCCGGTAGTGGAGCAGCAGGTTGTAGGTGGTGCCGGACGGCTCGAACCGGTCCAGGAACCACAGGCGCTGCTGGGACGGGGACGCCGGCAGCGTCCCGGGGCGCTCCGCCGGGCGCAGCGCGGGCCGGGCGCGGCCCGCCTCCGCGAGGCGGGCCGCCAGCTCGGCAGGTGTCGGCGCCTCGAAGACGGTGCGTACGGCCAGCTCCCGGCCCAGGACGAGGCGGATGCGGTTGGCCAGCCGGGTCACCAGGAGGGAGTGCCCGCCGAGGTCGAAGAAGTTGTCGTCCACGCCCACCGAGCGGGCACCGAGAATCTCGGCGAACAGCGCGCACAGCAGCCGCTCTTCGGACGTGCGCGGTGTGCGCGAGGACACCCCCTCGTAGCTGGGCGCGGGCAGCGCGCGCCGGTCCAGTTTGCCGTTCGACGTGAGGGGCAGCACGTCGAGTGTGACGAAGGCGGACGGTACGACCGCCGCCGGCACGCAGGCCGCGACGTGCCTGCGCAGGGCATCGGCGGGCGGCATCTCGGCACCGGGCACGGCGACCACGTAGGAGACGAGGCGCTTGTCGCCGGGACGGTCCTCGCGCAGCACCGTGGCCGCCTGGGCGACCTGCGGGACGCGGCCGAGTACGGCGTTGAGCTCGCCCAGCTCGACGCGCACACCGCGGATCTTGACCTGGTCGTCGGCGCGGCCGAGGAAGGCGAGACCGCCGTCTGCTCGCCGGCGCACCAGGTCGCCGCTGCGGTACATACGGGAGCCGGGCTCCCCGAACGGGTTGGCCACGAACCGCTGGGCGGTGAGGTCGCCGCGGTTCAGGTAGCCGTGGGCCAGGCAGTCGCCCGCAAGGTACAGCTCGCCGGGCACGCCGGCCGGGACCGGTTCGAGCCGCTCGTCGAGGATGTACAGCTGCGTGTTCCACAGGCCCTCGCCCAGCGGGGCGGCGGTCGGCCAGGCGTCGACGGAAGCCGGCAGCGTGGCGCTGGTGACGCAGTGCGTCTCGGACGGGCCGTAGTGGTTGTGCAGCAGCAGGCCGGGACGGGTCGCGTGGAAGTCCCTTACCAGGTCGGTCAGTTGCAGGGCCTCGCCCGCCTGAGCGACATGGCGCAGGGAGCGCAGGCCGAGCCGCTGCTCTTCGGCGGCCTCGTACACGGCGGCGATGACCAGGTCGGGCGCGAAGAACTCGGTGATGCGCTGCTCGTCCAACCACGCGGCGAGCCGGGCCGGGTTGAGCCGGGTGTCCTCGTCGGGCACGCACAGTGCCTTGCCGTTGAGGAGGGCGGTGAGCATCTCGTGCTCGGAGGCGTCGAAGCTGACGGCGCTGAACTGGGACACACGGGAGCCCGGCTCGCACGGGAACACCGAGGCGTTCCAGCCGAGCAGGTTGACCAGGACGCGGGCGGGCAGGACCACCCCCTTGGGGCGACCGGTGGAGCCCGAGGTGTAGACGACGTACCCGGGGCTCTCGTGCGTCAGCGGCGCGGGCCGGTCCTCGTCCGTCGGGGCGTGGCGGGCTGCCCCGGCCAGCCGCTCCAGGGTGCGCGCGTCGTCGAGATCGAGCACGTCCGGGTGACCGGACGGGCTGATCACGGCCGAGGTCCGGCCGTCGACCAGGCAGACGGCCGGGCGGGCGTCGTCCAGGATGAAGGCGATCCGCTCGGCGGGGTACTGCGGGTCGATGGGCAGGTAGGAGGCACCGGCCTTGAGGACGGCGAGGAACGCGACGACCAGGCGGGTACCGCGGGGCAGCGCCACGGCCGCGTGGCTGCCCGGTCCGACGCCCTGGGCGAGCAGCACGTGGGCCAGCCGGTTGGCCCGGTCGTCCAGTTCCGCGTACGTCAGCTCACCGTCCGGAGCCGAGACCGCGAGGGCGTCCGGGGTACGGGTGGCTTGCGCCTGCACCAGCTCCGCGAGGGAGGCGTCGGGCAGTTCCCGGGGCGAGGTGTCGGCCGCCGCGAGGACCTGGGCGCGCTCGCCGGGCAGGAACATGTCGATGCCGGACAGCGGGTGGTCGGGATCCGCGACGGCGCGGGCCAGCAGCGCCAGGAAACGGTGGGCCAGCAGTTCGGCGGTGGCCGGGTCGAACAGGTCGGCACAGAACTCCAGGCGCCCGGTGACGCCCGCCGCCGAACCGTCCGGCGCGTACCGCTCGGTGAAGGCGAGGAGCAGGTCGAACTGGACCGCCCCGGTCTCCAGTTCCGTCGACGACACGGTGAGTCCGGGCAGGGAGAACGAGTAGCCGTTCGCGTTCTCCAGCGTCAGCATCACCTGAAACAGGGGGTGCCGGGAGAGCGAGCGGACCGGGTTGACCGCCTCGACGACCTGGTCGAAGGGCACGTCCTGGTGCTCGTACGCCGCGAGGTCGAAGGCACGAACGCGCTGCAGCAGCGTGCGGAAGGTCGGGTCGCCCGAGGTGTCGGTGCGCAGCACGAGCGTGTTGACGAAGAATCCGATGAGGCTGTCGAGCGCCGCGTCCGTGCGGCCGGAGATGGTGCTGCCGATCGGGATGTCGGTGCCGGCGCCGTGGCGGGTGAGCAGCCCGGCCAGGGCGGCCTGGAGCACCATGTGGACGCTGGTCCGGGTGGAGCGGCCGAGGCGGGCGATCGCCGCATGCAGCTCGGGGTCGATGTCGAGGCGGACGGCGCCGCCACGGGTGCCGGCCACGGGAGGCCGGGGCCGGTCGGTGGGCAGCTCCAGCTCCTCGGGCACGCCGGCCAGGGCGGTGCGCCAGAAGTCGAGCTGTCCGGAGGCCAGGCTGTCCGGGTCGCCCTCGGAGCCGAGCAGTTCGCGCTGCCAGAGGGCGTAATCGGCGTACTGTACGGGCAGCGGCTCCCACTGCGGGGCTTCGCCGGTGAGCCGCGCAGCGTACGCCTCGTCCAGCTCCCGGGTCAGCGTCGGCATCGACAGGCCGTCGGTCCCGATGTGGTTGAGGGTGAGCAGGAGTACGTGCTCCTGGGGCCCGGATGCGAACAGCCGGGCGCGCAGCGGGACGTCGGTGGTGAGGTCGAACGGGACGAGCGCGGCCTCCCGCAGAGCGCGGTCGAGGTCGGCCGGGTGCTCGACGGGCAGGGCCGGGTGGACCTCCGCGGCGGGCAGCACGACCTGACAGGGCTCACCCTCGTACGCGGGGAAGACCGTGCGCAGGCCCTCGTGGCGTGCGAAGAGGTCACCCAGGGCCGCCTCCAGGGCGGTCCGGTCGAGCCCCCCGCCGATCCGGACGGCGATGGGAAGGACGTACGCCCCGGACGGCCCCTCCAAGCGGTGGTGGAACCACATGCGGTACTGGGCGGGCGACAGCGGTACGACATCGGGACGCGCGCCGCCGCGCAGCACGGGACGGCCGGCCGGCGCCTCCTCGACCAGCTCGGCCAGCTCGGCCACGGTGGGGTGCCGGAAGACGGCCGTGGGGGCGAGATCGACCTCGAAGGCGGTGCGGATCCGGCTGATCAGACGCATCGCCAGGAGGGAGCTGCCGCCGAGCACGAAGAAGTCGTCGTCGATGCCCGCGCCGGCCAGACCGAGGGTGTCGGCGAACAGCTCGCTGAGCAGCGACTCGTGCGCGGTGCGCGGTGCCCGGCCGGGGACGGACGCGGCGGCGGGCGCGGGCAGGGCTCGGTGGTCGACCTTGTGGTTGGGGGTCAGCGGCAGCCGGTCGAGGGTGACGAAGGCGGCCGGGACCATGTAGGCAGGAAGGCGGCTCTCCAAAGCTGCCCGCAGGACGTCGTGGTCGACCGCGCCGGAGGGCTCCGCGATGACGTAGGCGACGAGCCGCTTCTCGCCCGGCTGGTCCTCGCGGGCGGTGACGACGGCCTGGCGTATGCCGGGGAGGGTCGCGAGCGCGGCCTCGACCTCGCCGGGCTCGACGCGGTAGCCGCGGATCTTGACCTGGTCGTCAGCCCGTCCGGCGAATTCGAGCAGGCCGTCTGCGTTCCACCGGGCGAGGTCGCCCGAGCGGTACATACGGGTGCCGGGCTCGCCGAACGGGTCGGCGACGAAGCGCTCGGCGGTCAGGCCGGGCCGGCCCGCGTAGCCGCGGCCCAGTCCGGCGCCGGCGAGGTGGAGCTCTCCCGTCTCCCCGGCAGCGACGGGACGCAGAGCGCCGTCGAGCACGTACGCGCGCATGCCGTCGAGAGGGGTGCCGATCGGCACCTGGTCGGGGACGGCCGCGGCCCGGGTCCAGCGGGACTGCGTGGCGTAGAGGGTGGTCTCGGTGGGGCCGTAGGTGCCGCGCACGAGCGTGCCGGGGCAGCGCTCCAGCACGGTGCGGACGGCTCCGGCCGGGATGACGTCGCCGCCGGTGAGGACCTCGCGGACACCGGCGAAGCACTCGGGGCGCTCCTCGGCGAGGACGCGGAACAGGCCCGCCGGGATCTCGGCTGCGGTGATCCGTTCCTCGACGAGCAGCAGCGCGAGGCGGTCGACGGTGAGTTCGGCCTCGGTGGCGATGACGACCGTGCCGCCGTGCAGGAGCGGATACCAGATCGAGTACGTCGACGGGTCGAAGGCGTACGAGGCGACCAGCAGGACCCGGTCGTGGGCGCCGGCGGCGCCGAACATGGCGTCCGAGACGAGGTCGGTGACGTTGCGGTGGGTGATGGCGACGCCCTTGGGGGTGCCCGTGGAGCCCGAGGTGTACATCACGTACGCGAGCTGGTCGGGACGCACTTCCGGGGCCGGTCCGGCGGGTGCGGCCGGTGCGGACTCCGGCCGCACCCAGGGCCGGTCGGCCAGGACGGTGGCCGGGGTCCGAGGCGCACGGCTGCGCATGACGGTGTCGGTGACCAGGACCGATGCCCGGCTCTCGGCGGCGATCCACTCCATGCGCTCCCGCGGGAAGGCGGGGTGCAGCGGCAGGTAGTACGACCCCGTCCGCAGCACAGCGAGGAGGGCGACGACCATGTCGACCGAGCGGTCCATCAGGACGAGTACGGGGCGCTCCGCGCCCGCACCCTCGGAGACCAGCCGCTGCGCCAGGCTGTCGGCCTGCTCGTCCAACTGCCGGTAAGTCAGGCTGCGACCGGCGCACCGCACGGCCACGGCGTCAGGCGTTTGCGCCGCCTGCGCCAGGAAGGACGCCGGTACCGAACCCACGATCATCGTCACTCGCTCCTTGAGATGGTTGTCGCCGCCCCGGCGACGGGGGTACTGAGGGAGGTCAGCCGGCCTGGTCCATCTGGGCGACCAGACTGAGCGGCCGCATGTCGGTCCAGCTGGCGTTGATGTGCTCGATGCACGCCGCGCGGTCCGAGGCGCCGAACGTCGTGGTCCAGCCCTGCGGGACGGCGACGTACTCGGGCCACAGGGAGTGCTGACCCTCGGAGTTGACGAGGACGACGAAGCGGCCGTCGGGGTCGTCGAACGGATTGGCCATGGTTTCTCCTCGGTGGGGCCTGATGTGCGTAAGGGGTTACTTCACGCCGAGCGTGAGGCCGTGCTCGTACGGGAGTCCGCCGATGGTCTGCACGGAGCCGAAGCCGACCTCGCGGAGCCAGTTCTCGTAGTCACGGGCCGGGTAGGCCATGCCCTGGCCGCTGGCGAGGACGTTGAAGTAGAGGCCGAGACGGGCACCGAAGATGCCGGTGGTCTCGTCGTCGGAGACGTTGTAGCCGTACACGAAGACCTTGCCGCCGGCCGGCAGGGCGTCGTACGCCTTCTTCATCAGGCCGAGGATCTGGTCCTCGGAGAAGATCTCAAGGACGTGGCTGAACAGCACAGCGTCCGAGCCCATCGGGAACTCGTCCGTGAAGATGTCGCCGGGGTGCAGCTCGACGCGGTCCGGGAAGACGGCCGCGGCCTTGTCCTCGCCGAGCTTGGAGACGCTGGGCATGTCGAAGACGGTGGAGCTCAGCTCCGGGTGCCGGGCCACCAGGCGGGCGGACGTGGTGCCGTCGCCGCCGCCGATGTCGAGCAGCTTGCGTACGGAGGCGAACTCGGGACGCTCGACGAGGGCGTCGACGGACTGGAGCGTGAAGGCGCTCATCGCGCGGTGGAAGACCGCTTCGAGGTCCGGGTTGCGCGACAGGCGCTGGTACAGGGTGGGCTCGTCACCGGGGTAGGTGTCGAGGGCAGTGTTCGTACCGGCCTTCAACGCCTTGGTCATGTGCACGAACGCCGGGTAGTAGACCTCCTTCCAGCCCACGATGATGTGACCCCAGCTGTCCTCGGCGTCGGAGGCCAGCAGGTCCGCGGCGACCGCGGAGTTGGCGTAGTTTCCGTTCTCGCGGCGCAGCAGGCCGGTCGTGCACACGGCCTGGAGCAGGACGCGCAGCTGGTGCTGCGGCATGTCCGTGGCGCTGCGGATGGCGGCGAAGTCCGACTCGGGGTGTTCCGCGAGGAAGTGGAAGATCCGCAGCTCGACCGCCGTGGCGACCGCGTTGAACAGCGCGGGGGCGTTCACGAGGAACTGGAACCGCTCGAAAACCGGGTCTCCGCTGTGCGGGGTGGTGTCCATGGTGTCCGTCTCTTTTCGTCGTGCCCCATGTGACGGGGTCCGGGCCGGAGACGAACGTACGCACGGGCGGGGCGCCCGGCAGCACTCTGGCAATTTCTTGCCAGGACACTCTCTTGGAGGATGACAGTCCCACGCCCTACCGTCTCAGAGCTGCTGGAATGCCTGGCAATAACTTGCCACGAGGGTTCCGACCGGGTGGCTTGGACGTAGCGTTCGAGCCCTGGACGGCGAGGAGACCGGGCACCCGGGGAGCGGGAGAGGAAAATTGTGCAGCTGAACAGCTTTGACGAGTGGTCGCCTCTGATGCGGAAGCTCGAGCGGCACAGGTTCACCGTCGTGCCGGTCCGCAACCGGCACCGGCGGCTGTTCGGGGGTGGCTTCCACTGCTTCACCCTCGACACGGTGCGCGAAGGCGGGGCCGAGGACTGCTTCGGCTGATGCCGGTCGGCCAGTGGCCTCACCGGCCGGCCGGGCGGCGGCAGCGGGCCTGTCACCTGGGCGGGCGCTCCTCGGCGAAGGCCGACCGGCCCCTCGACCGCGTCCTCGCTGTCCGTCCGCCGCTCCTCCACGCGTAGCGGGTTGCCTCATCGCCGTCTTCCACGGCAGCCGTCGGCACAGCCCGCCACCCCGCCAGGGGGCCGGGCCTGGCCTCGTGCAGGTCGAACGTCGCGTCCTCGGAGGCAATGACGATGTCACACGACGAAGCCGGTTCGACCCCGCGCCCAGGGCGTTCCCGCGCGCCTGCCGCGACGACCGGCTTCACCAGGTAGCTCCGCTCGGTCGGTCGACGAGTCGACCGTCATGGTCAACGACGCGTGCAGGACGCTCATCCGCACGTTGGAAGACCACAAGTTCGCGGTCGTCCCGGTCCTCCACCGCCACCGCAGGCTCTTCGGCGGCGGCTTCCACTGCTTCACCCTCGACATGGTCCGCGCCGGCGGCGCCGAGGAATACCTCGGCTGACCCGGGCCCAACCGCACGAGACATCACGAGAGGAACCCAGAAATGACCACCGCACTCCCGGCGCCGGTCGCGGCCACCGTCGGCCTGACACTGACGGAATCCGAACGCGACGAGGTCGGCCGGCTCGCCGCGCTCCTGGCCGCGCAGCCGCCGCAGCTGATCGACGAGCGCGCCTGGACGGACACCGCCCGCCGTCTCTCGAACCGGCTGCCGCTGCGCATCCGGGAGGAGATCCGTCAGTACCGGCACGACCCCGGTGCGGGCGGTCTTCTCATCCTTCGGAACCTGCCCCTCGTGGCGGACGAGCTGCCGGACACGCCCACCGTGCCCGAGTCGGTCGAGCGCACGGCCACCGTCGCGGCATCGGTGATCAGCATGATCAGCCTGAGCCTGGGCGAAGTCGTCGCGTACCGCGCCGAGAAGTCGGGCGCACTCGTACAGAACGTCGTGCCGATCCCCGGCCGGGAGGAGTCCCAGAGCAACGCGGGCTCCACCCTGCTGGAACTGCACGTGGAGAATGCCTTCCACCCTCACCGCCCGGACTACGTGGGCCTCTTCTGCCTGCGCAACGACCACACGAACACGGCGGGCACCTTCGTCTCCTCCATTCGCCGGGCGCTGGCCCTGCTCCCGGAGGAGGTCCGTGAGGTGCTGGCCGCCCCGCGGTTCGCCACCGAGCCCCCGCCGTCCTTCCGGTCCGGCGAAACTCCCCGGCATCCGGTACTGGAGGGTGACCCCCAGGACCCGAACGTCCGGGTGGACTTCCACGCGACGCATCCGCTCGACGAGGAGGCGGAGCAGGCCCTGCATTCCCTGCGGGCGGCCTTCCTCGACGTGGCCGCGATGCTCGTCCTCCAGCCGGGCGAGCTCGCCTTCGTCGACAACCGGGTCGCCGTCCACGGCCGGACGTCGTTCCGTCCCCACTACGACGGCCAGGACCGCTGGCTGCACCGCACCTTCGTCCACTTGGACCACCGACGCACCACGGCCCACCGCGCCGGCGGCGGATCCGTCCTGCTCTGAGCGACCGACCCGACCTTCGAGACGGCGGAAACACCATGGCCACACCCACTCGACTCCACCCCTCAGCGTCCGCTGTCCCAGAGGCGTACGAGACGCCCTGGCCGGTCTCGGCCGACGTCCCGGGCCCGGGACTCGTGGACCTGTGGTTGCTGAACCTCCCGGCCTCCGAGCCGGATCCGACCGCGCGGCGCGTCCTCGACGCGGAGGAACACCGTCGTGCGAATGCGCTGCTCCACCCCCTGGCGCGCTTCCGCTACCTCGGAGCGCACATCATGCTCCGGCGCATCCTGGGGGCGTACCTCGGGCGGCCGCCACACGAGGTACGGCTGCGCAACGAGCCGTGTCCGCTGTGCCGCGGCCCGCACGGGCGCCCCGCTCCGGCGGACCGCTCGGCGGGAGTGCACTTCTCGCTCTCCCACCGGGCCGGGCTCGCCCTGCTGGGCGTGGCCTCCTCACCAGTGGGCGTGGACGTGGAGGCGCCGCCGGGGCCCGCCACGGTCGCCGAGCTGATCCCCCAGCTCCACCCCGTCGAGCAGTACGACCTCCTGGGCGAGGAGCCGCAGGACAGGGCCGCGCTGTTCACCCGCGTGTGGACCCGCAAGGAGGCGTACCTGAAGGGTTTGGGGACCGGGCTCGGGCGCGACCTGTGTCTGGACTACCTGGGGGAACGGAGCAGCGCGGGCCGTCCGTACGGATGGAGTGTCCTCGACGTGCCGGTGCCCGGCGCCCCGGCCGCCGCCTGCGCCCTTCGCTGCCGGGACGGCACGGGCTCCGTCCGGGCCTTCGGCCGCCTTCCCGCGGCCGGCCTGTAACAGAGACCAGCCTGTAACGGAGGACAGAAGGAGGAGTACCCCACATGACTACGCCTGCCGTTACAGGCCGGACCTCTCCGGAACCGAAGTCGGCCTGCGACAAGGACGGCATCTGCGGGCTGCCCTACCGGTTCGGCGGCGAATCGGTCGAGCTGCTGCGCCGGCGGGTGGCGGACATCAGCGCCCGGCGCCGGCCCGAGGTGGTGCACGAGGAGAACGGCCCGCTGGTCGTGATCCCCGGTTCGCACACCATGGGCCTGTTCGACCTGCCCGACAAGTCGGCGGACTCCGCCTCGGACTGGCGCCGGCACGTGTCCAACGACCTCGCCTACACGGTCGGCGCCGACCGGGCGGACCGGCTGATCGCCCAGAACGGCACGTCGACGATCCTGGGCGCGGCGGGCTCACTGCACGCCTTCCACCCGAGCATCGTGCACTCCTCGTCGAACAACCGCTCCGCCGACCGGCGAGCCCTCCTGCTGATCACCTACAACGCGGTCGCCAACACCCCCGCCAACCCCACCCGGCCGGCCTTCCTCGTCGGCCGGGACACCACGCCGATCACCGCCCTCCACGACGAGCGGCTGGTCGTGGAAGACGGTCGTGGGGAAGGCCGCGGAGACTTGCTCCCGGCGGCGTAGCGGAGCGCGCGAACGCACCGCAACGACACCCCTGTGAAACGGAGAACAGCTTGACCGTCAAGACTCCCATGCCCAAGGCGTTCCACAAGGTCTGGGCGGCGTCCGGGGCGTCCTCGTTCGGAGACGGCGTCTATCTGGCCGCGCTGCCTCTGCTGGCCGCGAGTCTGACCCGCAATCCGGTACTGCTCTCCGTCGTCACCGCGGCGGCGCTGCTGCCCTGGCTGTTCTTCGGTCTGATCGGCGGCGCGCTGGTGGACCGCTGGGACCGCCGCCGCACGATGTGGATCACCGATGTGGCGCGCGCCGCGCTGCTGTTCGCGGCCGTCGGCGCGATCGCGGCGGGCTGGATCGGCATCCCCCTGCTCATCGGGCTCGCGTTCCTGCTCGGGATCGGGCAGATCCTCTTCGACACCGCCGCCGCCTCGTACCTGCCGGAGCTGCTGGAGCGCGACCCCGCACTACTCAAGCGAGCCAACGCGCGGCTGCGGGCGACCGTGGAGGCCTCGGACCGATTCGTCGGCCCGTCGGCGGGGGCCGCCCTGTTCACCCTGGGGCGCGCCGTTCCACTGGTGACGGACGCGGTCTCGTTCGTCGTCAGCTCCCTGCTGATACGGTCCCTGCCCGCGAGCCCGCCCAAGCCCGCCGCAGCCAAGGGCTCGCTGCTGAAGGACGCGCGGGCCGGTGCTGCGTACCTCCTCCGTGACCCGCTGCTGCTCGGCCTGTCGCTGCGGCCGGCGCTCGGCAACCTCGCCTTCAGCGCAGGCAGCGCCGTCTTCGTGCTCCTCGCACAGGACGAGCTGCACCTCGGTCCGACCGGCTACGGCCTGCTGATTTCGACCGAGGCCGTCGGGGGTGTCCTGGGCAGCATGCTCACGACGCGGCTGAGCGACCGGCTCGGCATCGGAGGGGGGCTGATCCTTACGGCCGCCGTGCTGACCGTCGCCCAGGCGGGCATCGGCCTCACCGACAGCCCGGTGGTGGTAGCCGCGGCGATGGCCCTGCGGGCCGCGGCGCTCGGCTGCACGATCGTGCTGGCGGCATCCGTCCGCCAGTCCGTCGTGCCGGACGAACTCATGGGGCGGGTCACCGCCGCGGGCCGCCTGATGGCGCTGGGAGCGGCCCCGATCGGGGCGCTGCTCGGCGGCTGGCTCGCTACCGTGGCCGGCCTGCGCGCCCCGTACCTCATCGGCGCGGGCTTCCTCGTCGCCAGCACGCTGGTCAGCCTCACCATGACCACCAACCGCAAGATCGAGTCGGCGCTGGCACAGGCCGAGCTGACCCGGCGCGCGGCCGGTGGGGAGCGGGCGGCGCCCGCCATCAGTTGAGCAGATTGCGCTGGGCGGCGAGACGGCCGGCGCGGAACCGGCTGCGGGCATCGCCCGCTGAGCCGGGACCCCAAGACGACGACGTCCCCGGGGCGATCCTCGGGCCGCCCGGGCAAAGGTGCCGATCGTCGCGCAATGGGCTGAGAGCCTGCGCACCATCAGTGCGAGCCGCATCGACGGGCGAGAGTTCGGCATGGACCGCCCGGCCTGACCAGCCCCCCTCCGCGCCCTGGAGACGTGCCCGCCATGAGCTTCGCCCGGGTCCGGAGCACGATCACCGCGGAGACCCGGCAAGCGGAGGTGACGGCGCCGCTGCCGCCGGCACTGCGGCTGAAGTGGGAGCCGGAGACCGACGTCGGCCAGCGCCGTGCGGTTGCATGGGGGCGGATGCTCGATAGGCGGGAAGGACTGCAGGCGGCAGCCGCTGACCCTGGATGCGGCGCTTCGGGCGCTCAGCGTGGATCGTCCGGAGCCCTGCCTGTACTGATCCCCCGAACGCGGCGCTCGGCGTGCTGGACCGACCCGCCCCGTGCAGGCTGGACCTATGGACCGCGCACCGATCGTCGTGCACCGGATCTCCCCGTCGGGCGGCCGGCGGGTCAGCTTCCACGTGCGCGGTACCGACACGATCCTCGGCATCGCATACTCCGACGCGGACGTGATCGAGTTCCTGCGGCTGATCGAGGTACCGGATCCGGACGAGCTGGTCCTCGGCGATTCGCCGTTGATCGTCTGGCAGGGCGACGGGCCGCACGAGTACGAGCCGGAGCCCGGGCCGCCGCCCGCCGACCTGCCTTGACTCCGGCGCGCGGCGAGCCGCCCGTGGGGAAGGGTCGGGAGGGACGTGGGTACTAAACGGCCGCAGATCTAAGACGCTCGCACACTCCAGCCCTCCCCCCCTTCTGTGAGCCACCGAGCCCGCGCACCGCTCAAACAGGCGCAGCTCCCACTCAATGCTCAGGTACCTCGACGGCACAGTGAGGCAGGGTGCCGGGCAGCGCGGGTCATACAAGATTAGGAAAGGCGGCCTAGGGTCGGCCTATGAGCACGGCAGACGACGATCAGACCGCCCTCGACCGCCTCGACATCCACCTGGAAGACGTATGGCGTGCCGCCATCGAACTCCAGCGCGGGAACGAGGCAGTCGTTCCCGAGGCACCGCGCGAGCCGGCCGAGACCGCCGCGGACGGCGCGGCCGCGGAACTCCTGCGATGGGGGTACGGGCAGCTGGCGGGCATCCCGCGCTCGCCGGCCGACGTGTTCGCCCGGAGCGTCGGTAGCACGATCATGGAATTGCGGCGGCGCCGCAGCCCCTGGAACGCGGCGGCCCTGCGCCTGCTGGAGAACCCGTTCACCTTCCTCGCCACCGGTCCCCGCCGGCACGAGGACTGGGCCGAAGACGCACTCGCCCTGATACACCGGGAAGTCCCGGACCCGCGCGGCTGGCTGCGGATCGACGGCGACCGCACCAACAATGCCCGCTGCGCCGTACCGGCATACCCCTTCGAGCCTCCGCCCGTCGCCGGATTCCGCGACCGTCTTCACGAGCTGGAGCCGGCGGCGGCGGTCACCGCGCTCGCCGTCATGGCGGAGGAGTGGGGCGACAACCGGCCCGTACGGAACCGGCCTGAGCGCGACGCCCTGCTGGCCGACGCACGGTTCTTGCTGGACCGCTACGGGCCGAACGCCCGCTTCTGGACGAACGCACACGACGCGGCCTCGGACCCCGCCCGGGACTTCGTCCGGGCCGGCCTCAAAGGCACCAAAGTCCACCGGTTCATCACCGGCGAATACCTCAACGGCCTCGGCCTCCTTGAAGAGCTGGGCCTCATCGCCGTGTCCGGCCACGAGGTCGGAGTCTTCTGGTCCTTCGGCGCGTACTGACACCGGGCTGAGCCGGGCCCGGGATTCAACGCGATCGCAGTGATGCGCCGTACGCCTCGCCACATGGAGGCGACAATGTCCGGTGAGCGTGTCCAGGAACCCCCCGCACAGGCAGTTCCCTCCCCCCGATCGGCAGCAACTCCCGGTGCCAGGACGGACGGCAGGAAGAGCGCGACCGGTGGCAGCTGCCCAGCGGTGTCCCCTCCCTCCTGCGCCGCAGATCAGGGCCTCAGGCGACGAACGGGTTGCTGTGGCCTGGCAACTGCTGTCCCGGGCGCAGGAACCGCTGGCCGCCCTGTTCGTCGCGAACTGCGAGGAGCCCGGCGTCCGTGAGCCTCTGTTCGATCCTGCCGCGGCGGATCACACTGCTCTCCTGTGAGGCCAGGAGGACACGGCCCAGGTGCCGATCACCGTCCGCTCTTGCCGAACCGCGCGATCGCCTCCAGGATCGCGTCCTGCATCGCGGGACTGCCTGTGTGTCCGGAGTCGTCGATCAATGTCAGCTCCGCGTCCGGCCACGCCTTGGACAACTCCCACGCGGTCTTCAATGGGCTACTGAGGTCGAGGCGGCCGTGGATCAGCACCGCAGGTATACCGGCCAACCGGTGTGCGTCACGGAGGAGTTGCCCCTCTTCGAGCCAGGCATCGTTCGAGAAGTAGTGCGCGCAGATCCGAACGAACGCCATCATTGCGTCGTCAGTCTTTTCGCTGTAGGCGCCCGGGTGGCCGAGTACCTCGTGGGCGATGACAGCGTCTTCCCAGGCACACCAGTCCCGCGCCGCCTTCGTCCTGACCGCCTCGTCAGGGCTGTTCAGCAGCTGGTTGTAGGCGGTCACGAGGTTGCCGCTTCGGTCCACCTCCGGGAGTGCGTCGCGGAATGCCTCCCAAGGGCCGGGTAGCAGGCGTCCGACACCGTGGTAGAGCCAGTCGGTCTCCTCGGGCCGGGTCATGGTGACGCCGACGATGATGATTTCGGAGACCCGCTCGGGATAGCGCTCAGCGTAGGCGAGGATCAGTGTTGAGCCCCAGGAGCCGCCGTAGAGGAGCCAGCGCTCGACGCCCAAGTACTCTCGCAGCCGCTCCATATCGGCGATGAGGTGGTCGGTGGTGTTGTGATCGAGACTGACGGACGGGTCGGAGGCGTGGGGCCGGCTTTCACCGCAGCCACGCTGATCGAACAGGACGATCCGGAAGACGTCGGGATCGAACATCGTGCGACTGCCGCGGCGCCCTCCACTGCCGGGGCCGCCATGTACGCACAGGGCCGCCTTCCCTTCGGGGTTCCCGCTGGTCTCCCAGTAGATCTGGTTTCCGTCACCGACATCGAGGAGGCCGTGCGCGTACGGTTCGAAGGGCGGAAACGGCTGGGCCATGAGGTCTCCTCCTACAGGCACGAAGAACAACTCCGAGAGGCCATTCAACGGCTGAGACTCGCGATTGCAACCCCCGCCGCCACGTCCGCGACTGCGAGCGGCTCGTCCAGCAGCCCGAAGCCCTGATCATCTGGGTCGGTCGCCATCACCCTCGGGGCCCCCAGGATCGTCCAGAAGAAATTCTCCAAGGACTGACGCGGGGCGACGAAGAGCTGCTCCAGGCCGGCACCGTCAGGCCGGCACGTCAGGACCGGCCGCCAGGCCAAGGGCATCCCGATGGAGGAACCGAGCGAGTTCCACGAACGGGCACCGGGCCGCCCTCCGGAGGCATTCCGGCAGACGGCTCCCACGGACACCGGTCGCGCCGGTGTGGCCGCGATCGCCGGGAGCTCGGGCTGATGGTCTGGTATCTCCGGAGGCCGGCTCCGGTCACAGGGGAGCAGCGGCGAGGCACACCGCCGGACGAGACCGCTGGCCGACACGGCAACTTCGGGGCACTCCTCCCCGGATTGGACCTGTCCGTGTGCTAGGGATATCAAGCGAAGATGTCCTAAATAGGAGGTATGTGGCGATGCGTACAACTCTTCTCCGCCTGGCGACCGCTCTGGGCGCCGCGACGGTGCTGGCTGTCTGCGGCGCCGGGGCGGCCAGCGCGGACGGCATGGGGCCGGACCGCTCCGTAGGCAGCTCAGGCGTCGGGAACTCGGGCGTCGGGAACTCGGGCGTCCTCAACGACGGCGCCGGCAACGCGGGCATCGCCAACGACGGCGCCGGCAACGCGGGCATCGCGAACGAGGGTCTGGGCAACGCGGGCCTTGGCAACACGGGCATCGGCAGCCACGGCATCGGAAACTCCGGTCTCGGCAGCTCCGGCATCGGCAACTGAGGCGGCTCACGCCCCGCACCACCGCGTCGCACGACGCGCCCGGCTGACGTCGGGCCGGTCCACCCGGGCCTCCCGTTCGATGAGCGGCAGGCCCGGGTTCCTGGCGCGGAGCAGCCGGCCGGCGACGACGGCTGACCGCGCGCGCAGAACCGGCCTCAGCTGGTGCACGAGCGCCAGGTCGGTACGGCTCGGAGTACGGCTGTCCACGGCCCACACCCGTCGCCAAGCACTCCCCCCGTACGGCGCGCGAGCTCCCGGGCCGGGCCGCCCTCGGTATCCACTGGGTCCGGTCGAAGCGCGGTCTCGTCACAGCCCGGCCGGGTGCTTACGTCTCGGCCGGGCTGTGCGGCGCGTATTCGCTGCGCTCGGCTTCGTCAGGGGCGATGAGCGGTGGGGGCCCTGTTTCGTGTCAGCCCGTCCGCCCGGTGCGCAGTCGTCGCAGATCCCGTACGAGCGTGTGCAAGGAAAGGAGGACGAGCGCAGCTCCGGCCGCCAGCCACAGAGCCGAGGCCCCGGACCTGTACTCGCGGACAGCAACGCCGAGCAGCAGCATGCTGACAAGCAAGCCGCCGGCCGAGATCAGAGCACTGATGCGGTCAATCACGTAGGCATCGTCGAGGACAATCCCCGGTACCGGTAGTGATCCGTACGAACATCTCCATGAACATTGTGCCCGCCCAAGGGCCGTGGCCCACCATTGCGGCAGGACCGCACACTCCAGGCATCCCCGTCCTGTGCGGTCGAGGCCGGCATCACCGCTCACCCCCGCACGGCACGGGGAAACGTGGGCGAGCTGGAACGGCCGGCGAACATGTTCTTCCAAATCAGCGCCCTCGCTCACGAATTGGGCTCCGTGCCCACTGCGCCGGGGAAAGAGTTTCTCCGACGACGTCGTGGCCGCGGTGGTGACCGACAGCTCGTCCACCATGCCGAGGTCTTCACGCTCACCGGCGACTCCTCCCCCACCGTTTGCGGCGCCGGCTTCTTGCGGAGGGGAACCGCGCCACCCGCGACTGATCCGGGCCGCTGAACACCGCTGGCCATAGGGGCCGCCGGCAATACAGCCGCAGGCCGGCAGCTCCAGCTCGCTGACTTCGGCGGGCACCGCGTTCCACCGTGTCGCGGCCGGACGCGGCGTCAGCCCGCAGCATCTCGCCCTTGCCTGGCTGCTTCGCCGTTTCCCGGCGGTGATCCCGGTACCGGGAGCCAGGCGGCCGGCCTCCATCCCGACTCAGCCGGGCCGTGGACATGGACCGGAGAGCTGTTCGCCCCCGGGACGGAAGGAGTTCAGGGCGCGGTAAGCTCGTATTCTTGTGTGATGTGAAATATCACATCACACAAGGTGCGTTGATGACCCGTCACGCACCGAACGAAGACACAAGGAGAGCACGTCCCCATGAACCGCTTAGCCCTTCTC
Organism: Streptomyces sp. NPDC051578; assembly: GCF_044454045.1. Classification (NCBI taxonomy): domain Bacteria; kingdom Bacillati; phylum Actinomycetota; class Actinomycetes; order Kitasatosporales; family Streptomycetaceae; genus Streptomyces; species Streptomyces sp. NPDC051578. Next base: position 962,328 of record NZ_JBITDH010000002.1, on the reverse strand, counting down.
GCGACCTGCGTTGCCGGCCTGACCGTTGTGGCCGTCGGACCGGCCTCCGCGACCCCTGCGGCCGCCGCCGACCAGACCGTGACCACCTGCGGGAACTCGGGTCTCCAGGCAGGCCTGCTCACCCGGCTGTGCGCGGAGGTCACCGGTAACACGGTGCAGTTCTACGGCAAGGTCAGTCTCGCCGGGCCGCCCTCTCCCGGCAGCCCGGCGCCGGCCACGAAGGAGCTGTCCACCACGCTGTCCGTCGAGGTCGTGGGCGCCGGTGCGCCGCCCCTGACCCAGGACAAGCCGGTCCTCTTCACCGCCACGACACTCGAAGTGCGCGGCCCCGCGAGCACCGTCCCCTGCGGCACGACGGTCCGCGGCACGTTCGGCGTGGCCTCCTACCCCTGGACGCCCCGGCCGGTCGTCCACGAGGTCACCCTCACCTGCTGACGCCCCAGCCACCCGGCGGGCCTGTCACCGTCGGCCCGGCGACCCGCCCCTGCGGGTGGGGGCCGACATGTGACGGTTTGGCTCACGCATGGTGACGAGGTCCCGTCCGATCGAAAGATCGAACGGGACCTTCGTTCTTTCACGGGCTGTTGATGCTGGTGCGGGGCAGTCCGGCCGTAACAGGCATACGGGTCAGGCGCCCGCTGCCACGGCTGTCAGCCAGGCGTTCCAATCGCTCTCATAGTCCAGCGAGGTGAGGAAGGAACGGGCGGCGGTCCAGTCTCCTGCGCGGTAGTAGCCGAGGACGGTGCTGACGTCGGCCGGATGCTTCTCGACCATGTAGCGGGCGGCAAGGTAGCCCCAGTCGTAGGTACGGCTGACGTCGCTGTTGGCGTAGGTGGTGTCGAACAGCGTCCGCAGGGTGTACGTGTGCTTGCCCGCCTCGGCGACTGCGCTGGCGAGGTGACGCCGCGGTAGGAGTGAGGAGATGTACTCCGCGATGCCCTCGCCCCACCACACGTCCAGGTGGCGCGGGTCGACGTGGGTCGAGACGACCCACGGCGCCACCCCCACGGCCCGGGCCGCCGGGCAGTCCGCCAGGATCTCGCCGCGCCCTGCCACACGCGTGCGGCCAGCAGCCTGACGAGACGTAGGCGAGCGCGAAAGCGCCCGCGTGCTCCGAACGGACCCCCGGCACGGCTGCCGCCATGACCGCGAGCCCGAACATGCCGATGAGGACCGTACGGGTGTGCACCTTCTCGGCGGCCACCTTCCCGTGGGTCACGAAGCACATCCAGGCGGTCGTCCAGAAGGCCAGGTACAGCAAGCCGTACAGGAGGGCCTCCCCGCGCCCGGGGGCGCCGCGCAGCAGGCTCGCCGGCTGGGTGACACCCACCAAGGCGATCAGGTCGAAGAACAGCTCCAGTCAGGTGGCGTGCCGTTCGACCTTGGCCGGTCCGGTGGCACCCGGGGCGGGCTCGGCTGGGGCGGGGGACGGAGGAGACATGAGGGTGAGTATGGGGTGAATTACCGCATTCAGGCCAGGACCGCGCGCACGCTGCGAGCTACCGACACCGGCAGTGATTCGCGGTGCCGTCTGCCTTGGTTCGTTGTCATGCGCCGACGGGACCACGGAAAGTGGAGGGCGGATCGGTGAGAGGATTACGAGGGTGACGGCAAGAACCAGTGACATTGAAATGGCAGCCGGTGTGCTGCGCGGGGGAGGCCTGGTGGCCTTCCCGACGGAAACCGTCTACGGCCTGGGCGCCGACGCCGAGGATCCCGGCGCGGTCGGACGGATCTTCCAGGTCAAGGGGCGGCCGCCCTCCCACCCGCTGATCGTCCACATCGGCGGTGCGGAGCAGTTGGGCGACTGGGTCGAGGACGTGCCCGCGACCGCGCGCCTGTTGGCCGAACATTTCTGGCCAGGGCCGCTGACGCTGGTCCTGCGGCGCGGCCGCAGGGTGCCCCTCGAAGCGACCGGTGGCCTGGAGACGGTGGCCGTGCGCGTGCCCGATCACCCCGTCGCGCTCGCGCTGCTGTCGGCCTTCGGCGGCGGTGTCACGGCCCCTTCCGCCAACCGCTTCGGCTCGGTCAGCCCCACCACGGCGGACCACGTGAGTGCGGAGCTCGGCGATGCCGTCGACTTCGTGCTGGACGGCGGGCCCTGCGAGGTCGGTGTCGAGTCGACCATCGTCGATGTCACCGGTGAGATCCCGAGCGTCCTTCGGCCCGGCGGGGTGACGCGCGAGGACCTCGAAGCGGTACTGGGGTATCCGCTCGCGGTCCCTGCGGCAAGCCCTGTCCGGGTCCCGGGCCAGCACCCGTCACACTACGCGCCGCGGGCGCGGGTCGTCCTCGTCGAGCCCGAGAAGGTCATCGTCGAAGCGGAGCTCGCACAGGAGTCGGGACATCAGGTCGGCCTCTTCCTCCCCGCCTCCCTCGCCGGCGCTGTGGTGAAGGCGCACGCGGTAGTGGCACTCCCGGATTCGATGGCCGCCTACGCGCGCGGACTGTACCGGTTCCTGCGCGAACTCGACGAACAAGGGTGCGACCTCATCATCGCGTCCCTGCCGGTGGAGGAAGGGCTGGGACTCGCGATCGCCAACCGGCTCCGCCGCGCCGCCGGACCGCGGCCCGCCTCCACCGGCGACGTCCCCCGGGAGTGATGACGGCTCCGTGCCTGCGGTGTCCCTCGCCTCCGTCGCGTCTGCGGCGGAGGCAAGCACCAGGGCCCGTGGCCTGACGATCCTCCGCGCCGGCGCCACCGGCCTCGTACACGGGCGGTTTCGAAGCCGCAGGAGCGCACGCTTGCGCCGGTCAACGCCGCGGGTTGCGGCGCCGTCCGCACGTCGGGCAGGCCATGACGCGCGGCTCATACCGCCTCATGTGCTCGCTCAGTCTGCATGGCTTCGGGGTCTGCCAGGCGACGGTGAAGTGCGGCCGTGGCGGAGCTCGGCCGCGCGGTTGAGGTCGTAGACTGGCGTTCGTCGCGCATACATACAGCTACGGCACCAAGATGATTTACCCCCTCGCGCCTCGATGTCCGGATACAAGCCGAGGAGAGGCGTGCGGGAGGCGGCCCTGCGGCAACACCACGCCCACGGGACGGCCTCTCGACGCTGCCAACTCCACCCGCCGCTTGCGCGGCTTCCTGGATCGAACCTCGCTGGTCGGTGTTCTCACCGTTTCGGACGGCGCGGTTCCAGCCTCCTCCGCCCGTCCGTGCCGGCTGACATCGAGTCGCGTGACGGGCGCTCACCGCCTCGTCTCGTACCTGGTCAGGACCACCCCGCAGGGAAGCTTCCGCGTCTCCACCAGGTTCAGGTTCACCCAGCTGTCGAGCGCGGTGAAGAAGGGCGTGCCGCCGCCCACCAGGACCGGCGCGGTGGCGAGCACGTACTCGTCAATCAGCCCGGCCCGCATGGCCGCTCCGGCGAGCGTCGCGCCGCCGATGTCCATCGGCCCGCCGTCCTCGGTCTTGAGCCGGGTGATCTCGGCGACCGCGTCGCCGGTGACCAGGCGGGTGTTCCAGCCGACCTTGTCGATCGTCGAGGAGAACACCACCTTCGACACGTCCCGCCAGCGCCGCGCGAACTCGATCTCCGCCGGGCTGGCGCCTGGCTGCTGGTCGCCGGTCGGCCAGTAGGAGCTCATCGTCTGCCACAGCTTGCGGCCGTACAGCGTCAGGTCGGTCGCCTGCAACTGGTCGGACCAGAACTGGAACAGCTCGTCGCTCGGCACGCTCCAGCCGATGTCGTCGCCGGGCGCGGCGATGTAGCCGTCCAAAGTCAGGTTCATGCCGTAGATCAGTTTCCGCATGACGCCAGCCTTCCGTAAATCGGTCTCACGCGTACAGACCGGCACGGCGCGGGAAACTCATCGGTCCGCGACCTGCACGGCTTGTGGTACACCGGCGGTTGCTCCTTCGGCGACGAACAGTGCACGGTCCCGGCAGACCACCTCTCCCAAGCCACCGGGCCCGCCACGCAGCCACGCGGCCACGCTCGACGGCTCCCGGTCCGGCAGCAGATGTTCCACGTGGGCGCGCACTGAACGCGACGTCGGTTTTCTGCCAGCGCGTGCCTGCGCGCCGACTGAGCATGGGCACATGACCAAGTACACGGTGCTCCCCGTTGACACAGCCGTCCTCAAGGAACTTCGGGTTGCCGACGACGCAGGCCGTCCCTGCGCCCCGTACAACGCGACCAGCGTCGACACGGGCTCCCCTCTGCGCTGCTGCCTGCGCCCCATCACGCCCGGCGAGCGGATCGCCCTGGTCTCGTACGCACCGCTGCGCCGCTGGGCCGCCGCGGGAGGTGCGGAACCGGGCGCGTACGACGAACAGGGGCCCGTCTTCATCCACGCCGATGACTGCGGCGGGTTCACTCCCGGCGAGACCTACCCCCTCGCCCGACCGGGCGCTCTGCGTACCGTGCGCCGCTACGACGCCCGGGGCCGTATCGCAGGCGGTCGCCTGCTGGAGATCCCGTCCGACACCACCGCCGGCTTCGATGCAGCCTTCCACGATGCGTTCACCGACCCGGACGTCGTGCTCGTGCACGTCAGGGCTGTGGAATACGGGTGCTTCCACTTCGAGGTACGACGACCCTCCGCCGAGGAGCAGCAGCAGCCGTACCACGCCGAATGATCGCTCATCGAGGAACTACCGGTTCTCACGCCTGGCGGGAGTCGGACCTGTCGGCTGCGGGGACGTCCGTACTCGCGGCCGGCGCCTACCTGGGTACCGGCGAGCGGAGGCAGGTCGGTGGGCTTGTGGTCGCCGCTGGCGATGAGACCACGGGCAGGGCGGCCGTTCGTCGGCCATACGGATGTCAGGTCACCGGGTCGGCCCAGCGGCCGTGACGGTCGGGCTGTTCGGGCGGTTATGGGCTGCGTCGTCCGTGCTGTATTCCCCGCACCTCATGAGTTCAAGGAGATTGTGATGTTCCGTATCGCCAAGGCCGTAGCCCTCACCGTCGCCGCCGGCGCCGTCCTGGCAGGCGGGGCCGGCATGGCCACCGCCGACGCCACCGCCGAAGGCGCCGCCATCGGCTCCCCCGGCGTCCTGTCCGGCAACGTCGTCCAGGTCCCCATCCACATCCCCGTCAACGTCTGCGGCAACAGCATCAACGTCGTCGGCATCCTCAACCCCGCCTTCGGCAACACCTGCATCAACGCCAGCGGACACGAGGGCGGCCACTACAAGGGGCAGGGGCACGGCGGGTACTGACAAAACCAGGTAGGGGGCCGGCACGTTTGCAGCCCCCAATAGGTTCACCTGCACCAGCCGCGCGGACAGCCAGGTACGGATCGGCCTCTCCTTCCACCTTCCAGGGGGAGGCCGATCCTGGCAGGAGATCCACTGCGGGCACACGGGTGACCTGCGTTCACCGCGCACACCTTTCCGTGTTCGTCGGCGCGCCAACCCTCCATACCGCTACCGGCGAGCACCGGTTCTGAGGCGGCCCGGGAGTACTCCGAGGCAGGCTCCCACGGGAAGCGCGCCAACGCTGGGCGATCGAGTGGGGCGGCAGCAACCGGGTCCGGCCGCGCGATGGCCAGTGCTACCGCGCGCGAGGTCGGCGCATGGCACGGGGCGGGGGTCGACATCCTTTCGGCTGTCGACCCCCGCCCCGTGCCGAGCTTGCTGGTGATGCGTCAGACGTGGTGCGGCCCCTCGTAATAGCCGCCGACCTGGCGGTGGTACTCCGCGTTGCCGAGGTGCTTGTCCCTGTCGAACTCCGGAGCGTTCTTGATCTGCTCCTTCGTCCGGTCGACGTAGATCTTCTGACCGTCCGCATCCACCCGCTCGACCGTGCCGGCGGGAAGGAGGACTTCCTTGCCGAAGATCCACGGACCGGTGTCGACCACGATGTACGCGGAGCCGACCTCGTCGGAGTGTTTGTCAACCTTGCCGATGGAGCCGTCCGTCGCCTCGACCTTGTAGCCCGTCAGATCCGCACCGGCCAGACGGCCGGACGTCTCGCGGTAACCCCACACGCTCTCAGACATACGAAAACCCCTCCATGAAGCCGGAAACTCGGTGGCCGCCCTTTCACCCGTGAAATTTCGGGGGCGGGCAACCTCGCTGGAAGTTCGTTTGCCCCCGAATTTTTCCTCCACACCCGGTAGGGGAAAAGTCCTGCGATGCCTGGTGGGCGGGCTGGGGCGGTTGGCGGGATTTGGAGGTGTCGGTTCCCGATGCTCCCGACAACCGAAAACGGGTGTGGGGTCCGCCCTCTCAAGAAGGCGGACCCCACACCACATCACCGCAGACCAGAAGCCTGTCTACCAACGGTACCAACGGCCGCTACTGCCCTTCGGGCGGGCGATGAACCCGAGCAGCCAGATCACCAGCACCGCGATCGCGACCCACCAGAGGATCTTCACCGCGAAACCAGCACCGAACAGGATGAGAGCGAGTAGAAGAACGAGAAGCAGGGGAACCATAGTTATCAACCTCCAAGGAACCGAATGCCCCTGCGGTTCCCGGTCATGCGCGAAGACCTACCTGTTTCTTATCGGCCCGGATGGGCAGCCGTGAATGTCGAATGTGCTCGTCTGCCCGGCCGTAGACGGGCGGCCCCGGCCCTTCAAATGCGCCGCCCGGATCACGATCCCGATGGCGGCCGGTACGGGGTCCGGTTGACGGAGCGAATCCCGCGGCGCGGCGCAGGCGAACACTCCGGTGGTAGGTCGTGATCTTGAATCTGCTGTCAGCAGGGCCGGGGCCGGGCGGCGCTCCGTCCGTATCCCGAGCCGTCGTCCAGGCGGGGTCGTCCAGGCGAGGCGGAGTTGCTCTGCGGCCTCGGCGGCTTGGCGGAGGCCCGCCTGGTAGACCGGTCCCAGGCTGTGAGGTGGTCGATCACGGCGAGCGTGCGCGCTCCGGGCGCGATTGCGGCGTTGATTGCCGACCGCAGTGAGCCGTCCATGTATCGACGGCCATTGATGGTGATCGGTGGGTAGGTGCCCGGGAAGGCCGTGCTTGCCGCCACGGCGGAGGCGACCGGCTCAACTGCCTGATGGACCGCCAATGTCCACAGCCAGGGCCGCGTAGATGTACTCGCTGCCCCAGCGATCCCCGTCGAGGTCGTTCTCGACCAGGTGCGCCTCACGACGCATCCCGAGACGCTCACAGACCCGCACAGACCCGGTGTTCTCCACATCCAGCCGTGCGTAGAGCCGGTGAACGCCCAGCCTGTCGAAGGCGAACCCGGCCAGCGCCGCGGCCGCCTCGGTCGCGTAGCCGTGACCCTGTGACGTGGGTCGAGAGTCCAACCGATCTCGGCCTGGGCGGCGCGGGCATCGACCAAGGTGAGTGTCACCTCGCCAAGGAGGCCGGGCTCATCGCGTCGGCACACGGCAAGCGCCAGCTTGTCTCCATCGGCGCACCAAACCGAGTGCGCCGCGCGCTCGGCCGCGACCTGCTCGCTGCGCTCCCGCGTGTGCGCCGGCCGGTACAAGTAGCGCGCCACGCTCGGCAGGCTCTGGTAGGCGTACAGCTCGTCGGCGTCGCCGGGAGTGAACAGACGCAGCGACAACCGAGGCGTGGTCACCGGCAGCAGCGAGGCGACGTCCATGCGGACCTCCGGGACGCGGATGTGGATCGAGATGCGGACTGATTTTCGCATCGAGACTGACGGGCAGCCACGCCTTTTCCACGGCAGTGCCCGAGAGTCCCACTCCACAACCCGGCGCGCCATTACAGGAGTCGTTTACTGACCCACCTCCTAGCCGCGCAACATGGCCTGTCCCGGCTGCTACCGGGTGCTGCACATCACGCATCACGTAGAGGTCCACGTCGATCGGCTCGTAGAAGCTGCCGGCTTGGACCACGAGCCGTCGCGGTCGGCTCCTTCACCGGTCAGACCGGGCCGGGACGCCCTGAGCGCCGACTCCTGGGCGTTCGCGGCGGCGCCACCGCTGGTGACCCGTCGCCCGTTCAGCCAGGTCAGGTATCCGCCCGAGGGCTGGTTCTTGCTGACCTTGTAGGTCGTCCACTGGTTGTCGGCGATGGGGTCGGCGCACGTCGCGTAGCGGGCGACGCCGACGTTGCTCCACTGGTTGTTACGGCCTTCGACCGTCCACTGCGTCGGCCCGGACGAGGTGAAGGCTGACGGATGGCTCTTGGTGAGGGGGGTGTACTCCCCCTGGATCTCTACCCCGCCTCCCAGGATGGTCTTGCCCACCGGGCAGGAGATCGTGGAGGGCTGGTTGCTCTGAACGTCGGCGTGCGGGGCCGTCACCACCTCGTAGCCGCGGGGGGCGAGGGCGCAGACCGCCCACACCGTCACGGTGATGGGCTCCCCGGCCCAGTCCCGGGCGGGCGTTGGCGATCCACCCTCGCGCCGAGGCTGGTTCACCTCGACCTCCGGAAAACTCCCGACCAGGCCGATGCGGTCGTTCACGTCGCCGGGGGACGCCGTCTCGGCACCACCGCTGATGGCGACGGACCCTGTGGGGCAGGCCACGGATACCTGCTGGAAGTCGCTGACGGTGTCCGTGTTCTTGACGACCTTGACGCCCGTCAGCCGCGGGGCGGGCGTCGGGTCGGCTACGGCGGGGGTCGGTGCCGCCACGGACAACGCCAGCCCCAGCGCGGTGGTACACCCGGCGATCCGGGCTACGGCCCGGGGCAGGAACTGCTGAAAGCTCATGAGTCCCCGATCCGCGTGAAAGCGCGGCATACTGTGCCGCGCTCAACGTGATCAAGCTATTGCCGTGGGTCACCAGCGACCTAACTGGTGTAGCTGGACCAGGTGACGCTCAGATCGTTGCCGCAGCCAGGGCGCGCACAGCGACCACCCGCACTGCCGTGCTCCGGGCGCTGCGGCGGGTGGCGGGTGGCGGCGGAGTCGTGGGAGGACACGACGGCGTCCGACCGCATCCTGCCGAGGAGGAGCGGCTCCGCCGGCTGCGTGCCGAGGCGCACATGGAGGGCACCGTCGACCGTTTACGACTCGTCGTGGTGCGGCCCACCGGCCGAGCACAACCACGGCACGTTGGTCTGAGAGGTCGACTGGCCCATGCGCTCGGCGTACGAATGTGTGACGGCCGCGGCGGGGTGCTGTGCCAGTGTTCTCCACACGCCAGTACATCCCTTGGCCTACTCCGTTTTCGGCCCTGAGGAGGACGATCTTGCGGCACCTCCGCGAGATCGTTGATCCGTGCGAACAACCATCGGATACACCCTCGAAAGCATCGGCTACGTCGTAGGAGCCCAGGGGCTCGTCACTTTCGCTTCGCAGACCCTCTTCGGCACGAAGTGGGGCTGGATACCCAAGGTCGTCGACCTTCCACCCACCGCCTACCTCGGCATCGTCGCCGTGGGGCTGGCACTCGTCATCGGCGGGGTGAAGACGAGGAAGACGCCTCAGCGCCGGAAGGGCGCCTGACCGGTGGGCTTTTCAGCCCGCGACTGCCGTTTCCGTGTCGTAGCGGTCGAAGCCCGCTGGCTGCCCGCCGCGTGACCCACGCTGACGGCCGGCCCGGCTCGCGCCCCGGCTCCGACGCTGGCCGGTGTTGGTCGGCAAGACGGCAGGGGTTTCATGACCTGAGCCGGATCAACCACGCGGCCGCGGCTCACAGCCGGACAGAGCGGCGATTCCCCGCAGTTCGAGGGCGCCCTGGACCGCATCCGGGTCCCGCAGTGGGGCCAGGCAGGCCGTGTGTGCACCCCGATCGGGTCCGCGCCGACAAGGCGTACGCCTCGCGCGAGAACCGCGCCCACCTGACCAGACGCAGTATCCGCGGCACCATCCGTACCGCTGTCCGATACGAGGCGACCGTCCTCACTGCCGGCCGTCAATGAACGGCCGTGACCACTCACACGGCTCGTTCCATGCAGACCAGCTGGTCTCGGTCGTCCCACGACTCGGTAACGGTGAATCCGAGCCGCTCGTACAGGGCGATTGCGCCTGCCCGCCACCTCCACACCGACAGACGCACCGTGCTTGCGCCGCCATCCGCGGCATGCGCAAGCGCGGCGCTGACCAGGCCGGACGCGATGCCCTGGCCCCGGAATGCCGGAGCCGTCCAGAGCCTCTTCACCTCGCACCGCCCGCCGACGGGAGCGGTCACCACCAGGCAGCCGACGACGGTGTCTTCACTCAACGCCACCAGCACGACATCGTCGGAGAACGCGGCTCGCGGGTCCAGGACCTCTGCGCGGTAGCGGTCCGGCAACCGGTCCGCATCAGCGACGGCCTCGCCCTTCTCGGCCTGCGTCTGAAGATGGTAGTCCGCCAGCAGCGCGGCCAACCCACCCTGATCAGAAGGGCCCTGAGCTGGCCAGCGGACGAAGACAACCTCACGTTGATCAGTCATTCCGCCAGCATCACATGCCCCATGTCAGGACCCTACGGGGCCCCTTGATCCACTTTCGATTCACGCCCTCGGGGCCGTGGAAGCCGTCTACGAACGGTTTCGCCTATGGTCAGTCGACGGCACCTGGGAGGCGACCCCGCCAGCTGCCGGTCACCCGTGCGCAGCCGCCACAGCGCGGCTGCGGGCGAGGGCCTGGCAGCAGCCCCGCCGCCGACATGCCGCGTCGCGTTGCTCCTCGCACCAGTCCATAGAGACCAAGCCGCCGTCGCCATATCGGCGGCCCCACGTTCTCCCGGCCGGCCGGGCCGTGGAAGGCCGCCCCTGCCTCGCCCCGGCGCGGGCGCCCAGCAGACTGGGCGGCTACGAACAGCGTCACCGCAGATGCCCTCCCCCGCCGTCGTGACCTCCGCGTCCATCACATCGAACGGCAGCATGACCCGCGCACCGGGTGGACGTCATGTCACCAAGGTGCCCGGCCGCGCGGCGAGGCCAGAGCGCCCACGGGCACGACGCCTCGCGTACCGCCACCACCAGCGTCCTCGCAGCAGTGCGCAGCTTGTCACCCGAGCGGTGGGAGGCCAGGACGTCTGCAATGGCCAGCGGCCGGGGACTGGTAAAACCGCTGTCCGACCACCGGAGCACAGTGATACACATCCGGCGTGGAAAAGAATCTTGAGTTCCCTGACCTGCTGCGACTGATCGACGAACGGTCGACCGCCTTCCGCGCCGCGGTCGCCGCAGCGCCCAGTCTGGACGCGCAGGTGCCGACCTGCCCCGAGTGGACCCTGTTCGATCTGGTGACGCACCTTGGTGGGGGAGACCGTTTCTGGGCCGCCATCGTCGGCGCGGGGCCTGCCGACGCTCCCCCGGCCGAGGCCACCGCCGCGCGCGCCGCTCTGGAAGTGCCGCAGGAGCGTGAGGCCCTGCTGGCCTGGCTGGCGGCGTCGACGCAGCTTCTGCTGAGCGCCCTGCGCGAGGCAGGACCGGAAAGCGGTTGCTGGACGTGGTGGCCTGCGTCGCAGTCACCGCAAACCTCCGGCGGTGTCGCCCGGCACCGGGCACAGGAGACCGCGGTGCACACCTACGACACCCAGCTCACCGGGGGCGCCCCGCAGCCGCTGCCGGTCGAGCTGGCACTCGACGGTGTGGAGGAGTTCCTGTTCACCGTCTGCGCAACGCCGAGTGCCTGGCCGCACAAGGCTACGGCCTTCGACTTCCACACGACCGAGGGCCGCTCCTGGCGCCTCACGGTCGACGGCGACGGCGCACGCTCCGCTCGTATCCCCGAGCCCACTGCCGCGACCAGCGGGGACTCGGACGCGGCCGGCGCCTCCGTCCACGGCACGGCCAGCGAGTTGGTCCTCTACTTGTACGACCGTATCCCGGCCGAGTCCTTGCAGGTTGACGGAGATGCCGGGCTGCTCGACTTGCTCCGTGCCTGGGAGCCGGAGGAGAAGTAGTACGTAGCAGGGGCGGTTGGCCGGCCCTCGAGCCGGTAGGACAGGGCTCTTCGAGGTTGTCCCGCAACCTGGCGCGCTCCCAGGCGACGGCGCCGCCTCCGTGAAGAGTTCCCTGGCCCACCGGTTCGCCATCGCCATCGCCACCGTCACCGCCACCGCCACCGTGGAAGCTCAGGGTCAAGCTGCCCGGGCACCGGCAGGTAGGTCCGGTGAAGCTCACTTCCGACGTGAGGACGCGTAGCTCCGCCAACGCGTCCTGGCTCTCGCTCCAGCCGAACACACGCCGGTCGGAGGGCGCTCCATCCTCCTCCCCACGCGCGAGCACCTGAACGAGCCGGGTCCGCACCTAGGCTTCGTCGAGCCACTCCCCTATGGGATGCCGTACGTCCATTTACCCACCAAGCCATGCCTGACCCAGGATTGAGCTTGCACCGGTTGTGTACTAGACAGAAACCGGTCCGGCGTTGATGCCCGAGATGCGGCCGGCGGAGTCGAAGGAGACCACCGCGGAGCCTCCGCTGGGGAGTGGCGCGGTGATCTGGTCGGCGGCCTCCTGCACCGGGACACCGTGCAGGGCGAACCACCCCTTGACCACCAGCCGCGGCAAGCGTGCGAAAAGCTGTGCGCCAGTGAGCAGATGGCGCGGCATGGCAACCGGATCCAGCCGCGCGGGCTGGAGTTGCGGATCCTGCGGCACGAAGTAGACCCGGGTCTGTGGACCGGCCTCCTGGCCGATGTAGCCGGGTGCACCGAGCACTGCCATGCCGAGGAAGGCCAGCGCCTCAGCGGCGCGGTGCGGATCGGCGAAACGGGCGAGCGCCACGCCCTCCTGCAGCAACTCCACGATGCCGTGACGGAGGCCGAACTCGGGGATTCGCGCGGCGGCGGCGGTCACCTCAGTGCCGCGCAGTCCCGGGTTGGCCCAGCCCCACAGCCAGGTCTGCTCGGCCAGGTCGTAGCTGCCCAGGAGTCCCACCCGAAGGCTTCGGCCGCCGGACTCGTAGCGGCACTGGTCCAGATCTGCCGTCCACGGCCCAGCCGGGAAGGCCTGGTCGATCGTTTCCAACTGTTGCACGCCCCAGGCCGCGTGGTACTCGGCGGCATGCAGGAAGGCGTCGGAGAAGGCCATGGCCATCGGGGCAGCCTAGCTCCTGCCAGGCCGAAGGCCCTCAGCGGCGTCAGCCCCGGGTCGGCCGGGCGGGGCACTGCGGTCTCCGGGCCTCCGCCGCCACGGCACCAGTCCCCCCCTCAGAAGCGCAAGGTTCGCCAGCCTGTGTGACATGCGCGGGTGAGGGCGCCCGGCGCCGACACCGCCACTCTCATCGGAGCGCCCTCTTGCATCCCTCACTGCCCGCGGGAGGCGGGCCGGTCGTCGTAGCGGTCCTGGACGAAGGACTGGGGCCTGTGAGCGGTGCAGCGGTGATCACGCCGGCGAAGACGTGGGAGCGGCAGGGCAGAACGGCTCCTCGCGCCGATACTTCGCCGGCGATGAGGCGCAGTCGGGGCTGAGGTGTGTTCACTGTGTGGCTATGTCTTCAAGCCGAAGGCGGCGAAGGCGGGGAGTCGGCGGTCCGCCGGTATTCGGCGTTGATGCGCTGGGCTTCCTCGAGTTGGTCTTCGAGGATGACGATCCGGCATGCAGCCTCGATGGGGGTGCCCTGATCGACAAGTTCCCGGGCACGGGCGGCGATGCGCAGTTGGTAGCGGGAGTAGCGGCGGTGGCCCCCCGCCGACCGGAGCGGGGTGATGAGGCGGTGTTCGCCTATGGCACGGAGGAAGCCTTGGGTGGTGCCGAGCATCTCTGCCGCGCGGCCCATGGTGTAGGCGGGGTAGTCGTCGTCGTCGAGACGGCCGAAGGAGTCGGCTGCTGTCATCGCACCTCTCTGTGTAACACGTTGGAGGGGCCCTGGTGCCAATGGCACCAGGGCCCCGAAGGAACTGCTAGACCATCTGCCGGCCCTGGTACTGCGCCGGCTTCGTGTTTCCGCGTGCCTGACCTGGTTGCTGTCGGGGCTGCGGGGATCGCGGTTGCTTGACCGGAGACCACCTCACTATCGATGTCCTGCGGTACCCGGATACAACTTCACCCGGGCGATCCCGATGGCGCTCGTTCCTCCGTTCTTCCCTCTTGATCACCTGATCACTTACCGGAACTGCCTACTGCTGGTGATGCGGTACTGCTCTACTGCGGATACTGCGTGATGCGGTACTGCTTGATTTACCGCGGTCCTGCTCATGGCGGCCCCTGATCACTGCGGGCCACCCGGTCCGGCCGCCAGCGCCGTCGCCGTCATGCACCAACTGGCTTCGACGCTCCGCCGCCGCACCGTCCATCGGTACTGCACCTACGGATACTGCGGGTACTGCTGCCCGGCAGTTCGTCTCTGCCGGGCCCTTCGACCTTGCGGTTACAGAAGAAACCATAGCCACAGTCCCACCCAATGTCTACTCTGACGAACATAGATTTCCGCGTGTTCGACGGATAGGTAATCCCACTCGAACAGTGACGGGAAGCGGACGCACCCGCGGCAGGAGCCGAGGAGCCCACCAGGGCCCGGCGCCCGGAGGCACCGGCACGGAGGCTCGTCACGCTGCGCGCACCTTCATGGGGACGATGAGAGTGAACGTCCCGGCCTGCCGGTATGGGCGTCGGTCGGGGGCGGACTCAGTGCCCGGCGTACTCGAGCGTCGCCGTCTGGGGGGTCGGCGGAACCCAGATGCCGGCCCCACTCCTCGGTCGTGACATCTCGATCTGTCCGCCGTCGTGCAACAAGGCCAGCGGCTCCTGCGCAACGCCCTCAACCGGCGCCGGATCCACCTTGCACGCCCCCAGCGGCCTCCGCCCGCCCTCAAGCCCCACAGGGTGGTGCTCGGTGTTCCACCACTCGACCCGGTCCAGCAGCGCCTTCACAAACTCCGGACGGGCCGGGCTCTTGACCTGGGACCGTGTCGCCAATCGCTGGGCACAGGATGATCGCCTCGGTGGCGGGGGGAGGCGGGTCGGGTGAGCATGACGGCGAGAGGATGACGGGCGTCTGAGCTCCCGGGAGGTCTTCATGAAAGCCAATTCTTCGGATGAGGAGTCGGGTGACGGCGATCCGCAAGGAGTGGAATCGAGCAAGCAGAAGAATCCTCCTCTGTGGAAGCGGCCTTTGACGTGGGTGATGACGGTGCTACTGGGGGCCTTGGCTGCAGTGCTCGGCGGCGCTCTGCAGAACTTGTTCACAACGGCGGGGAACAAGGCTGTCAACGAGTTCAGCAAAGAGCGGCCTCCATTTACCGTGGTATCTGAAGACGACTCGTGCCCGACCGTCTGGACACATTTCCCCGACCAGCTCCAGAAGGCCGTGACGGGCAAGACGGAGGAGGAGGCGCTGAGCATCCTGGCGAACCACGGCGAGGCGGACGGCCGGGCGACCGAACTCACGGTCACGCTCCAGGGGAGGACGCAGAGCGCGGTGGTCATCACCGGGGTCCGGGTGGTGATGTCCCGTCCACCCCAGCCGCCTCCCTCCTCGGTATTCGGTACGGGAGGGTGCGGTGCCGCAGTGCCGACACGGTCTTTTTCCATTGATCTCGACAGCAAATCACCTACCGCGAAACCAGTACCTCCGGACATCCCCTCCGACCCGTCACCGACGGTCGTCAACTTTCCCTACAAGATTTCCGCGACCGAACCAGAAGTGTTCCATTTTTCGATACAAACCACTGCACGCGACTGCACGTGGTACCTGGAAATCAAGTGGAACAGCAATGGGAAAGTCGGAACTTACCGACTGGACAATGGAGGGAAGCCGTTTCGCACACTGGCCCTGAAAGACGATAACTGGCCGATGGTCGGACTGTCCAAGGGCCCGGACGGGAGGGTCACGGGCCTGTCTCGGCCCTCGCACTAGCCCGAACGAAGCCCCCGGGCAACCGCCATGGGCCCCCGCAGCAGGCTGCGTCACCTCTCGTAGCGCAGTCTCACCGACGGTCTCCTCCCGGAGGAGGGCACCGGTCCGGGACGCAGGTCCCGGACCAGGCGCGGACAGGACCGGGATCCTCGTGCCCTCGAGTGATGTGCCGTACCGGGGCGGGTTCCTAGCCTCGGGGCATGCGATCACACGAAGCGGACGATACTCAGCGAGACCCTGTGGCCACGGTCAGCCCCGCCACGCGCCGCGCCTTGGCCGTGAGCCTTACCCTCGCCGCCTGCCTCACGTCCTCCCCAGTCCTGGCCACGGCCGCCGAGACCCCCGCCCCGGACAGCTCCGGGGCCGGACTGGACAGGTACTACCGCCAGTACCTCGGCTGGGGCAGCTGCATCAAGGGCGCCGACGACACCACGGGCCGCGTTCTGGACCAGGCGGGCGTGCAGTGCGCCGACGTGACCGTGCCCCTGGACTACGCCGACCTGCGGGGGCGCACGATCACCGTGGCGATATCCCGGCTCAAGGCCACCGACACCCGCCATCGCATCGGCGCGATACTCCTCAACAACGGCGGTCCGGGCGGTCCCGCACTCCAGTCCCCGCCGCAGGCCCGTACGTCGATGAAGGAGGTCGGCGCGCGCTACGACATCGTCGGCTTCGACCCGCGCTTCATCGGGCGCAGCACCGCGCTGGACTGCGGCTTGCCCGTCGGCATGACCTGGCTGTCCGCCGGCACCGGCCGGGCGGGCTTCGACCGCCAGGTCGCCCTGCAGAAGAGCCTCGCCGACAAGTGCCGGGCCAAGGACGCCGAGGTGCTCCCGCACATCACCACCCGCAACACGGCCCGCGACATGGACGTCATCCGCGGCACGCTCGGCGAGCGGAAGATCTCCTTCCTGGGCTACTCGTACGGTACCTACCTGGGCACGGTCTACACGCAGATGTTCCCCGGCCGCCACGACCGGATGGTGCTGGACGGGGCGATCAACCCCAGCGACTACCGCCCCCGGCTGCTGAAGGGCGCCGAGCGCGAGAACGAGAAGGCTCTGTCCGACTGGGCCGCCTGGGCCGCGGAGCACCACGACACCTACGGCCTCGGCCGCAGCCGCGCCGACGTGCTCGCCGCCGTCGACCGCATCGTCGCGGCGGCCGCGCGCGGTCCGCTGACCATCGGCGTCGGCGCCGATGCCTTCCGGATCGACGAAAGCCAGGTGCCTCTCCTCCTCTTCTCGGGCATCGCGGACGACACCGCCCCGGCGCGGGCGTCGTTCGGCGAGCTGGTTTCCGCTCTGGCCGAAGCCGCGGAGGGCCGGCCTGCGACGGTGCCGCCGATGCTCGTCCCGGAGCTCCGGTACGTGCTGCGCGGTGAGGGCGAGCCCACCGGGGCGCAGTCCGCGGTCATCTGCGGGGACGTGGCCGCCGCGCGCGATCCCGAGCTCTACTGGCGGGACATCGAGCGAAACCGCATCGCGCACCCGCTTTTCGGTGCTCTGACCAACAACATCAACCCGTGCGCCTTCTGGGACTCGCCGCGCGAAGAGCCCACCCGGGTGCGGCGCGATGCCCCTGCACTGATCGTCGCCGCCACCGGGGACCCGCGTACGACGTACAAGGGAAGCGTCGAGCTGCACAAGCAGCTGCCGAGCTCCAGGCTGGTCACCCTCGAGGGCGCCAACCGGCACGCCCTCTACGGGCGTTACGGCAACGCGTGCGTGGACGATGAGGTCAACCGGTACCTGGCCACCGGCAAGCTGCCGGCGAAGGACCGGACCTGCGTCAAGCAGGCGGGATAGCGGCCCGCTGGTCACGTTCCGATTGCGCGAGCCAGCAGCATTCTGCGGCTGTTCGTCGCGGTCGTGACGTACTGGCCAACTGGGCCGTCTCCCGGCCGGAGCCGATGTAGTCCTTGGTGACGTTCACGAGCCGGCTGTCGGCCGCCGCACTGACGTCGAGCTGTTCCAGAGCGGCGGGACGGTCGTACAGGTCCAGGTCGTTCGGAACGTGCAGGTCCTCGGTCAGCGGCCCCACATCGCTCGGGCGCCCGCGCTCCCTGCCACCGGGGCCGAGGCCGGGGCCGGGGCCGGGGCCAGATCAGGAGCAACAGCGGCGGGCGCCGCGTACGGGTTCTCGGCGGCGGACGCATGGGCGAACACGGTCGACGGGCGCACACTGACCACGACCTCGCCGGGCGACGGTCGATGGGTGACACCTCGATCGAACTCCCGTTCGGGGCCCTGCGGGCTCAGACCGGACGCTGCCGAGCCCTGTCAAGGGCGACTACGGCTTGTGGCGGTGCAGGCTTCGCCGCGGAGAACTTAAATGTGTCGACAGTCCCCCTCGGCACCCGGCAGAGTGGCCGCCCGTGACGAGCAGTGAACTGTGGACCCGTGCGACCGCCGACCGCTACGACACCGAGGAGGCCGAAGCGTCCTCGGCCGCCGTCCTTGGCCCGACCCTCGACTTCCTCGCAGAGCTCGCCGGAGACGGCCGGGCTCTGGAGTTCGCCATCGGGACCGGACGAGTGGGTGTCCCACTGCGGGAACGCGGCGTGCCGGTAGTGGGCATCGAACT
The DNA here is from genome assembly GCF_044454045.1 of Streptomyces sp. NPDC051578. Classification (NCBI taxonomy): domain Bacteria; kingdom Bacillati; phylum Actinomycetota; class Actinomycetes; order Kitasatosporales; family Streptomycetaceae; genus Streptomyces; species Streptomyces sp. NPDC051578. The sequence continues at coordinate 944,120 of NZ_JBITDH010000002.1, read as the reverse complement.
GTCCGAGCACATGGCAGCGGTGCTGCGGCACAAGATCGACGAGGACATGCTCCCCGTAGTCATCGGGGACATGGCCACCACCGTCGTTCCCGGCGAGTTCACCCTGGTCTACCTCGTCTACAACACCATTACGAATCTGCTCACGCAGGACGAGCAGGTCGAGTGCTTCCGCAACGCCGCACGGCATCTGGAGCCGGGCGGCCGATTCGTCGTCGAGCTGGGCGTGCCGCCGCTGCGGTTCCTGCCACCCGGCCAGGTCGCGGTGCCGTTCGATGTCTCCGAGCAGCATCTCGGCTTCGACACCTTCGACCTCGTCGAGCAGATCCTCGTCTCGCACCACTTCACCCGCGACGGCGACGACAGCCGCTACCGCCGCGGCAACTCCCGGCACCGCTACGCCTGGCCGGCAGAGCTCGATCTGATGGCACGGATCGCTGGGCTCGAGCTGGAACGTCGTGTCGCGGACTGGGACGGGGCGCCGTTCACCCAGGACTCCGCGAAGCACATCTCCGTGTGGCGCAAGCCAACCTGAGGTCGGCCACCGGGCTGTCAATGGAGGCCGTACGGCCCCGCGTTGGGTGCCGAGTCCGCAGCCGTGCTCGGTATCCCGGCGGGCGATCAGCGGGCTTCACGCCGAGACGGCGGACGAGGCGGCGGTACTTGTCGTGGTCGTAGCCGCGGTCGCCCAGCACCACGTCCGGAGGGTGCCGGGGCCGGCTGCGCTTGCCACGCACATGCGGCACCGCCTGAAGCAGCGGAATGGTGGTGGTTGCTGCCCGTCCTGCACCGGTCAACGGGGCTTCGTCCGGTCTCAAGTCCCCTTCTGACGCCCGGATGTGGGAGTCGTCGCCCCCCCCGGGAGAAGTCCAGGGCGTTCGCACCGCGCTGCTTGGCGAGCAGGACCTCGTGCAGCCGGGGCCACACCCCGGCCCGGGTCCACTCGGCCAGGCGCCGTCAGCAGGTCGTGCCCGAGCCGAAGCCGAGTTCCTGCGGCGGATGTTCCCAGGCGGTCCTTGCGGGCAGGACGAACAGGCACGACGGCGAGTGGCGCGGATCAGTACGGTGACCAGAACCGCCAAGTCCATGGCGCCGTCGGGGTCGTCCGCGTAGCGGGTGGTCTGCAGCGGCCCACTTCGTCCAGACGCACTCCCTCCCTCTCCAGGACGTGGGCGAGGACCAGCAGCGCCAGGCGGGCGTTGCCGTCCGGGTAGGGGTGGAAGAAGGCGATGTCGAGGTACGCCCTGGCCGCGCGGGCCGGCAAGGGGACCGACGGATCGGCGCTCTGACCCAGGCAGGCGGCGAAGTCCTGCCAGGTACGGGGGTGAGCCCGTATCGCTCCCGGCCGTCCTTGGCGAAGGCGTCGCTCTGGCGCAGTCGCACCTCGTTCCCCCCGAGGACCAGTTGTTGCCAGCCGGTGAGAAGGGCCGGGGCGAGCAGTTCTCCCCTTGAGGCCGCGGCACGGGACAAGGTCATCGCGGCGAGCAGCCGGTCGGCGCGGTCCGTACCGCACAAGCGGACCGGACCCTCGAACCAGGCGGCGAGTCCGTCCACGACCTGGCGCACCGGTGCCGGGTTCACGCTCGGGGCCGAGGACCAGTCGACTTGCTCCCGGACTTTGCACCAGGTGGCCAGCGCATCATCACTCACGGTAGAACCCGCGGCCGGTCAGGCGGATCGCCAGGTCCTCTCCCACCGTGTCGACCAGAGTCGGGGCGGGCGCAATGTGGCTCTCGAACCGACCGCCGATCGCAGCCTCCACCGCCTCCTGCGCCTCTGCCGGCCCCAGGCCGGTGGAGGAAAGGAACCAGGTCAGCGTTGTCTGGCAGAGTCCGTACCAGGACGACTCGGCGTGGGTGCTGTTGACCACAGCCGTGACCAGGCGGGTCGCGGCGCGTTCCAGGTGCCAACTGCGGTCCTCCGCGTCCGCGTCGGGACGGGGTGCGAGCCGCTCGAAGCGCTCGGCCATGTCCTCCAGCCAGTCGCGCCACTCCAGCAGACAGGTCACGACGCGTTCGGCGGTCTCCTGCGCCTCCCCGACCGAATGCGAATCGCAGCACCAACTCTCGACGGGACCACCGTAGTGGGTCGAGCACTCCCAGTCGCAGGCCCACCGGCCGTAACGGGACACCAGGAGCATGGTGACCTCATCGATGAATCGAAAGCCCGCCATCCGCTCGGCCCCGACAGGAGGCACCATCGGTACGACCAGTGCCGTCAGCCGTACGGCCTCATCGTCGTCCCAGTCGAAGGCGTTCAGGCCGGGATCAGCGGCAGACCATGGCAAGTCCCGGACGCGTTCGCAGTGGATGGACGTGGCGTACCTCCGAGGTCAGTCATGACGGAACAACTGACCGATCATGCCAAATGCCGAGACCTGTCATCCCGATTCGGACCCTGCCTGCCTCTAGCGGAGCGCCGCGCCGTCACCAGGGGCTACGGACCTTGATGCCCAGCGCACGGACCCGGTCCTGATCCTTCGGTGCAAGCCTCAGCAACATGTTCTCGCCGACGACGCCATCGTGCCGCCAGATGGTGCAGAGGCCCTCCAGTGCCGCTTCGGCGACCTCCGGCTCCTCGTCCGCAGCGGCGAGCACCAGGGCTTGCACGACCGGACTGGTCCGCAGTCCCGCGACCGCCCGTGCCGTCCGGGCCCGCTGCTTCGCGGGGACGGCGGGGTCGGCGATTGAGCGCAGGACGTTCGCCGTGTCACGTGCGTCCTCGCAGGGCAGTAGCCAGACCACGTAGGCCAGCTGTGCGCCCAGCACGATCAGGTACTGCAGTGGCACGAGCATTCCGACCGGCAGCATCAGCAACAACGGCAGGCTGACCATCCAGCCGCCCCGGATCCGCTGGGCGCCACCGGTCGGCGGTTCGAACCGACGGTCGGCCAGCAGGACGAGTACGAACATGGTCGCGAGTGTCAGGAGGGGAACCCCCACGAGTCCGACTCCCGCCTCGAGCGCGAACTCCTCGGCGAAGGGTTCGTCACCGAGAGCGGGCAGCACCGAGGCCGCAGCCAGCCAGGCCAGCACGACGGTCAGGACGTAGCGCCGTAGGGACATCCACAGCCACTTACCGGTGCTCATGACAGTTTCCTCACGTCAGCAGCTCTTCGTGCAGGAGCGATTGAGCCAGGTCAGCTCGCTACGGTCCTTGGGGCCGTCCGATTCATTTGATGCCGTGGCAGCGGCGTCGCCTACTCTGCATGAGGTCCACCCCCTGGCGTGGCCGGGTCACTCCTCGTTGAGCCAGCCGCATACGTAGTACTGCTGGTCGGGATCCCGCTCGATGATCCATTGGTTGAGGACGTCGCCGGCGATCTTCCCGGTCTCGGGGTCGCGCCGCGTGATCTTCGCTTCGACGCTGATCTGGTCCATGTTCGGGGGGATCTCGTAGGGCTGGAGTTCCCAACGGTCCACGAAGTAGCCGTTGAGGGCGAATCCGAGCAGCCCTGCGCGCAACCGGGGGCAGGTGCCTCGGCGCAGGGAGGTCATGTCGTGGTCGGCCAGGCCGTTCATGTAGAGCGCAAAGACACGCTCGATGGCTTGGCGGTCGAGGGGGGTGTGCGTGGGCTTGGAGGCGGGGTGGGGGCTGGGAGTGAAGGTGCGGCTGGACGAGGTGGCCGTGAGGGAGGCAGACGGGGATGGGGACGGGGAGCGGTAAGGAGGCGCCGTGGTGTCGGTCGCACGGGTGCGGCCGGCGTCATCGTCGCGGGATCCGGACCCGGTTAACCACCCGGGCACCGCGGGCAGGAGCATCGCGGCAACCGCCGCAAGGGCGCCCAACGCATACCGCCTCCGCCGAGGAGGACGGGCGGGGCCGGGCTGCGCTGGGGCCGGCCGTCCCGGCCCGGGGCCGGCGCCCTGCGCCGCACCCAGCCGCAGCGTGGACGCGGATGTCGGACCGGGGTCCGGCCGGGCAGGCTCCGCTTCACCCGCCACTTCACCCGCCGCTTCCGCGAGCAGGTCGTACGCCTCTTCGGCGGTGAGGCGCTCGGCCGGGTCCTTTCGGAGCAGGCCCATCAGAACCGGCCCGAGTCCCCCGGCGCGGACGGCGGTGACAGGTTCCTCGGTGGCGACGGCGACGAAGACGGCCCACGAGCCGGAGCCGCTGAATGGCGGGTGGCCCTCCACGGCGGTGAACAGCGTCGCGCCCAGGGACCACAGGTCGGATTCGGCGGTCGCCGGGAGACCGCGCACCTGCTCGGGGGACATGTAGGCCGGGGTCCCCATGAGGGCCCCCGACCGGGTCAGACCGGGCTCGCCCTCCACGGAGGCGATCCCGAAGTCGGTGAGCACCACCCGCTCGCCTTCGAGCAGCACGTTGGCGGGCTTGATGTCCCGGTGGGTGACACCGGTGGCGTGCACGGCGCGCAGCGCGTCCAGCATCTGCCGGCCGATCCTGGCCACTTGGGCCGGCGGTAGCGGGCCGTCCTTCTTGATCAGGTCGTCCAGCGAGCGGCCGTGGACGAGTTCCATCACGATCCACGGACGGCCGTCGTCGCTGGATATCCGGTCGTGGACGGTGATGACCCCCGGGTGTTTCAGTCTGGCGGCCGCGCGCGCCTCGCGGTCGAGGCGGTCGATCCACGCCGTGCGCCGGGAGGCGTCGAGGTCATCGGGGAGGCGGAGCTCCTTGAGGGCCACCTCGCGGTCGAGTTGCTCGTCGTGGGCCCTCCAGACGGTCCCCATTCCGCCTTGGCCCAGCAGTTCCGCCAACTGGTACCGACCGGCCAGCAGTCGTCCACGATCGTCAGTCACACCCCGGAACCTAACCCAACGCACCTGATCGCAGAACAGCCCCCGGCTCCGGAACGTCGCCGGGCAGCCGATTCATGTGGGGTTCGACGTGCGTCCTGGACAAGACGGCTTGATCAGCCCGGCCCCGTGAGGCTGTAACTGGTCCCGACGACCGCCGGGGCGGCTCAGGCGCGGCCTGGCCTGGCACTGGCCTCCAATTGCTGCGCGTCTGTGCGCCGTGCTGCGAGTGGGTTCAGCCGAGTGGGGCCGGGAGCAGGTTTCAGCGGCGACGGGCAGGTAAAGGTCTCGCTTGCTCCGCGCCGAACAGCACGGCGCCACGCGATGCTGTGCGTCAAGGAAGGCCGAGGAACAACTGTGCCGGAACACGAGCCAGCCGTCCGCTACACCGAAGTCGCGGACCAGGAAGTGCGCAGCCTGCGGACGCGTTACTGCCGGTTGCGCACCGACGCAGGCGCACCGGTCGCCGAACTCGAAGCCGTCTCCTTCCGCGTCCGCTTCGGCGGGGTGGCCGTCGCCGCGGAGGGCATCGGCGGCGTGGAGACCGAGCCCGAGTTCCGGCGGCGGGGACACATGAGCCGGCTCCTGCGCCGGGCGCTGGCCGGCATGGCGCAGCGGGTGGACGTCGCGTTCGTGTCCGACGGTGTCGAGGGGGTGTACGAGAAGTTCGGTTTCGTCGGCGCTGTGGCAGACGGGTCTCTGGTGGTCCCCGTGCGCAACGTGGAACGCGCCTCCGGGGACGATCCGGCAGCTGCCGTTCCGGGCGTCCGCAGCGGCTCGGCGGCGGACCTGCCGGCGATGGTCCGTCTGTACAACACTGCTCACGCTCAGCGGCCCTGGACTCATGAACGGCACGTCGGCTGGAACCGGCTCGTTCCCCAGGCGACGTGGGAACCCGGCTCGCAGACGCTGGTTCTGCACAACCGCGACGCCCTCGCGGGCTATGCCGTGCTGGAGGGCCGAGCCTTCGGTGACCCCTTGGGGTCGGTCGTCGTGGACGAGCTGGTGGCCGAAGACGCGGCTGCCGCCGCCCTACTGCTCGCGGCCCTCGCCCGGATGTGCTGGCAGAGGCGCTTGAGCGAGTTCACGGTCCGGGAGCCGGCCGACAGCCTGGTGGGTCGCGTGGCACGCCACATGGGCTGCACCGTGCAGCGCGGGTTTCGGCCGAGCGGCGGGATGATGGCGGCCGTGCTGAACCGGTCGGTGCTGGTGCGCAAGCTGGAACCCGAGCTGCGCCGCCGGGCCGCCGGACAGCGGCCGGACCAGGGTTACGACACCGCGCTCGCCGCACTGCGGCGCGGCGATCTGATCCCCGATGACACGGCGCTCATCCGGCTGCTTCTCGGCCACTGGTCGACCGATGACGCGGATGCGGCGGGCGTGGCGATGCCCGACCGGTACCGCGATCTGTGCGCGGCCTGGTTTCCCGGGGGCGGCAACCCGTCCCTGCCGACCCCGCACGCCCACCGGCTGGACCGCTACTAAAGGGTGTTGCAGAAGGCTCGGTTCTGGGCATTTTGCCTGTATGGGTGGGGTGTTGCGGGCTGAGCCGGTGTGGGTGGAGACGTTCACGGGCTTGCGGATGGAGCGGTTCGGCAGGCTGGTGAGGGTGGTGCGGGAGCGGGGCGGGGACGGGCCCGGCGGTGGCCGGCCGTGGTGCCTGCCGCTTGCGGACCGGGGGCTGCTGGTTGCCGTCTACTGCCGCACCAACCTCACGATGCGGCAGCTCGCCCCGCTCTTCGGGATCTCCCCGGCCACCGCCTGCAGGGTCACCCAGCGGCTGCGTCCGCTGCTCGCGCTGGAGCCGGCCCCGAAGCCGGTCGCCGACGTGGAGCGGTTGTGGATCGTGGACGGCACCCTGATCCCGGTCCGCGACCGCACCGTCGGTGCCTCCTCGCGCAACTACCGGTTCTCGGCGAACGTGCAGGTCATCATCGATGCAGACACCCGCCTGGTCGTCGCCGCAGCCCGGCCGGCACCTGGGAACAAGGCGGACGCCCACGTCTGGCGTGAGTCGCACCTGCCGGCCGCGGCGGCCGGAATGACGGTGATCGCGGACGGCGCCTACCTCGGCACGGGACTGATCGTCCCCTACCGCAGAAGGGCCGGACGGCCCCTCGGCCAGGAGGAGGACAACGCCGAACACCGACGGGTCCGGGCCCGCGTCGAGCACACCTTCGCCCGCATGAAGAACTGGAAGATCCTCCGCGACTGCCGCCAAAGGGGCGACGGCCTCCACCACGCCGTCCAAGCCATCGCCACCATGCACAACCTCACCCTCGCACGGTGAAACAGCAGATCAACCCCCACCCCGGCCTGCCCAAGCCAGACCTTCTGCAACACCCTTTAGCGGCCGAGGGCCTGTCGCAGGGACAGGTTGTGGTACTTCCGCAGCCGGTACAGCTCCCAGCACGACAACACCGTCACCGACACCGGAGCGCCGAGCAGAAAGACGATCCGGGCAAGGACGGGAACCTCGGCGTTCGCGTTATTGATCACGTCTAGGGCGGCCATCACCCACGCCAGCACGGTGGCGAGAACCGGCGGCAGCACCTCGTGGATATCGGCGGTGCGGAACACGTGGTTGAGGCAGAGTGCGATCCCGTACAAGGCGAATCCCAGCGACCATGTGCAGAGGACGATGAGGACGACCATGCCGGGAATCCCGATGGCATCACGGAAGCCAGTGGTCGCCGGGTCGGGCGCGACGGCGAGCGGGAACGTTGCCATGGACCCCATCAGAGCCGCCACCGCCCCGAAGGGCTTCAGGGACCGTCGCAGATAGAGCCGACGCAGCGCGCCCTGCGCGGCGAACGCGAACAGGGCGATCACGAACGGGAAAGCACACACGAGGAAGAGTGTGCTGGTCCAGCTCTGGTCGAACTTGTCGCTCGCCACGGCGTCGACACCCTTGGCGGTGTCGACCGGCTTGTACGACATGACCAGCACGAGCCAGGCGGCGGCACCGAGCCCGGTCCGCCACATTTGGATCTTGCGTACCGTCAGGTCCTCGACGGCGTCCGGGCGCGAGGGGCGGAAGGCCCGCTGGGCGGCGTAGAACGGGTTGTAGACGCACTTGAGGATCCGCTGCCCGCGCGTCAGCGGCGGCCGGGGCGGTCGCGGGAACGGATGCTGCGGGCCACCGCCGTGCGGTGGTGACGGGTACGGGCCCCAGCCCTGCGGACGTCCCGGAAACCCCTGCGGCGGCACGGGGGCGGGCTGCGGCGGGTAGGGTCCCACGCCGGGACCGCCGGGGTACGGATGGGGTCCGCCTCCGGGGTAAGGCTGAGGACCGGGACCTGAGCCCGGCTGTCCAACGGGGCCGTATCCGGGTCCGCCCGTCGGACCCCACTGACCATTGCCGTGCGTACTCATCGCATGCGCCCCCGATGTTTCGCCTGTGCCGTGCGCGGCGTGACTCGAACCGTCCGCTCGGCGTGCGGCGTGATCCTACCCATGCGTGGTGGGTCTTACAGATGGTGGCACTCGCCCTGGCCCCCGAACGTGTTCGACGACCCCACACCTGGATACGAAGCCACTACGAGAGCCCGTCGCTGGGCGGCCGTCGAAGCCTCCAGCACGCTCCCGAGAACACCCCCACGCGCGCCCACAGGGACCGGATCGAAGCGCGCCGCGGCAGTCAGGCACGCAGCCTCGCCGAGGCCGAGGCCGAGGCCGAGGCCGCGGCCGCGGCCCGCAAGCTGCTCACCCTGGTCTACCACGGACGGGAGGAGCCGCGTTTCTTGCGGTTCCGTGCCTGGTCGGCCTCGTCCGGGATGGTGCTTCGGATACCGCACCGTCGCAATGGGCGCGGTTCTTCCGGGACGCATACGCCTCATCGGCACGCACGCAGTTCGGCCGGGTGCGGGACCGTGCCGCCACGCTCCGCCTCGCGAGCTCAGCGCCACTTGTAACTGCTCGGCCCGAAATCCCGTGGACCGATCCGCCAGTTCGTGAGCGGTGCGTCGGGCGTCTCGTCCCGCATGCCGTCCACCGTACGGGGATCACCCGCCGCGATCTCCCGCGCCAGACGCTCGGCCTGGAGCAGGGGATCCTCCTCGGTCACTGGTCGTACGAGCCCGATGCGCCCCAGCCAACGCCAGGCACCATCGGGCTCGAGCGCATGGGTCCGCAGGACGAGGTGTATCTCATCGAGGGTCCCGGGGGTCGCCCACGCCTGCTCGACTTCACACGTCCATGTGTCGAGCCACGTGGAGTGGGCGCGCAGGTTGGTTTCGAGTTCCCGGGCGACGGCCACGGAGGGCCACTCCCATTCACGGTCCCGGGTGGCCCGTGCCACCTCGGCGTCGTACTGCCCGGCATCGAAGTGGAATTCGTAAGAGGAAGTGCCTTCCGGTTCCTTGCACACCCACACCACCGTGTCACCCTCGCGCCGCATGACGACATCGAGCGCGGAGCGGCAACAACACCAAACCGCCATCTCTACTTCATGGGACGCCTCCCCCACCGCGAAGGGCCCGTCCGGCAGCAGCCATCGGAGCGCGTCACCGCAGACCGCCCCGGAGTAATCGTCCTTGATGAAGTCCCAGCCGTCGATGAGCGGGCGGACTTCGGGGCTGTCGTAGTGCCGCGGATCCGAAGGGATCACACGGATACCGAAGACGTTCAGAGGCGTAGGCATGCGCCCAGCCTGAGCCCGCCCCGGGCGGGTTGTCATACGGTTTCCCCCTGGTCGTCGGCCCGGCCGGGAGGACTGTCGCAGGGGCTCAGGCAGGTTTCGGCGCGGCAGCCGGTTTCGGCGTGAGGCGGCTGCCGAGCGCAGGTAGGGCGCGGTTCGGCGTGGATCCGGCCACCCCTCTCGATGGCCTGATGTGACAGATCCTGGTCATTGCGGCCACTCCGGCCGGGCGGAATGATCAGGGCATGCCCCAACTCCACCGCGTCGTGATCGTCGCCTTCCCCGGCATCGAGCTGCTGGACGCCACCGGCCCCGCCGAGGTGTTCTCCGTCGCTTCCCGGGTCGCCGGAGCCGGCCGGCCCGGCTACCTGGTGCGGCTCGCGACGGCCGACGGTGGGCCGGTGACCACCTCCAGCGGCGTCCGGCTGATGGCCGACCTGGCCCTCGACGACGTGACCGGGCCGATCGACACCCTGCTGGTCTCGGGGGCGATCGAGCTCGTCGACGGCGGCGTGGAGCCCGTGATCGACCAGGACGTCACCCACTGGCTGCGGCGCGCCGCACCCCGGGCCCGGCGCATCGGGTCGATCTGCGCGGGGGCGCACCTGCTGGCCGCCGCCGGTCTGCTCGACGGCCGGCCGGCCACCACGCACTGGCTCACCGCTGACCGGCTGGCCGCCGAACACCCCGGCGTCCGGGTGGATCCCGATCCGATCTTCATCCGGGACGGGCAGGTGTGGACCTGCGCCGGCGTCACCTCCGGGATGGACATGGCACTGGCCATGGTCGCCGAGGACCACGGCCAGGACCTGGCGCTCGCGACGGCCCGGATGATGGTCATGTACGTCAAACGCTCCGGCGGGCAGAGCCAGTTCAGTGTGCCTCTGTCCGTTCAGAGCTCCCAGGATGACCGGATCGACGACCTGTGCAGATGGATCGCCGAACACCTCACCGAGGACCTCTCCCTCGAAGCCCTCGCGGCCCGGACACACCTGAGCGTGCGCCATTTCACCCGGCTGTTCCACCAGCGCACCTCCACGACGCCGGCCGCCTACGTGGAGGCGGCCAGGCTGGAGGCCGCCCGGCGACTGCTGGAGGACAGCGACCGGGGCCTTCCCGAGGTCTCTGCCGCCAGCGGCCTCGGCTCCGTGGAGACGCTGCACCGCGTCTTCAGGCGGCGGCTCGGCACCACCCCGGCCGAGTACCGCCGCCGCTTCTGACCCCACCCCACCGACCCCGACCACCCCACCTGCCGGCCACCGGGCGCGCTGCCGCACCGGCCGAGCTTCGCCATGCCCGCACAGGGCCGGCATCGACCAGCACACTCCGGAGGAAAACCATGTCCAGCACGAAGGTCGTCCCGATCCCGGTCATGGGCCGGCACAACATCAACGCCTACCTCTTGCTCGGCCGCCGGCCCGTCATCGTCGATTCCGGAACCCCCGGCAGCGGCCGGAGGATCCTCGACCAGGTCGCCGCCGGCGGCGTCGACCCCGCCGACGTCTCGCTGATCGTCATCACCCACGGCCACATCGACCACTTCGGCTCCGCCGCCGAACTGCACCGGCTCACCGGCGCGCCCGTCGCCGGCCACGTCGCCGACCTCGGGCCGTACCGCTCCGGCCGGGTCCGCGAACCGTACCTGCCCACGGGCCCGATGGGCCGCCTCATGGCCCGCAACAAGAAGCTCCACGTCTCGGCCGAACCATTCGAACCGGCCGTGCTGATCCGCGGCGAGACGAGTCTGGAGGACTTCGGACTCGCGGCGCGCATCATGCCCACCCCCGGCCACACCGCCGGATCGGTCTCGGTGCTCACTGACGCCGGAGACCTCGTCGCCGGCGACCTGATCGCAGGGTCGTTCATGGGCCTGATCCCCGGCAGGCCCGCCAACCCGCCCTTCCACGACGACCCCCGGCAGAATCTCGCCAGCCTTCGCCGGATGCTCGCCCTCGACCCCGCCGCCCTCCACGTCGGCCACGGCACCCCGCTCGACCCCGACCGGGTACGGCAGTGGGCCGACAGGGAACACGACCGCCTCGCACGACTCGACGCCGTCGGGCGCCTCACCACACGCAATGAGTGACGCGGCACGTCCGCAGCCCGGCGGGGACGGCTCCTCGCGCCGACCGGCAACGGCCTGACGACTTGGCGGCAGAGGTGTCCCCCAGGTCGATGGTGTGGGGGCCGACGGACACCGGGTAACGTCTTTGTCATGTTCTTCCAGACGCCGATTCACGAGTGAGAGCGAGATGAGCCCCTGCTGACGTCCTCCGACGTCGCCGCCCGTCCCCCACCGATGAATCCGTAGATCCACTTCAATCATTACCGGGAGAACCCGTGACCGTGAGCAAGAACATCAACAACCCCGTGGGCATGGGCGGCGGCCAGCGCAAGAGGCTGTCCCGCGCCGAACGCCAGAACAACGGCCCCCACCGCAATCTCGACCGCCAGGGCGCAGCCGACCAGAAGGCGGAACTGGTACGCAAGATGCGCGAGAAGGCAGGCACCGCCGAGGCCACCGGGCAGGCGGGCGACGACACCACACAGAGCTGACGCACCGGCCGCGCCCCTGTCACCGCCGCCGCGTGACGGACTCTCCCGCGGGCCGGGTTCGTGAAAGGAACGGCTCTTCCCACCGGCCGGTTGCCGGATCCCGGGGAGGAAGCGGCCCGGCGGGCTCACCGGCTGCGGGCGAAATCGCCCCACACCGAGGCCCTGCCGCCAGCGGTGGCCGCATCCGCCCGGTAGGAGTCGGCGCCCGCGTCGCGTCCGCCGACGGCGTGGTCGTACTGGCCTGCGAAGACGTGCTGGCCGGCCGGGACCGTCCGTCCGGGTTTGAGCGTCCACCGGTAGACGAGGAAGGGGCCGTCCTCCCGGACGGAGGAGTCGAAGTCGGCGGCGGGGCGGGTCTGCCAGCTCCCGGTGTTCTTCACCCCCTCGCTCCTGGCGATCCGCAGCTCGACCGTCAGCGTCGTCAGCACGCTCGTGGTCTTCAGGGTGATGTTGCTCTGGGCCCAGTAGACGTTGCTGTGCGGATCGACCGAGCCGTCCGCCCACAGCGGACCGTCCTCGGTGTGGTTCCCGGCCGCGGGTGACGCCGGCCGGGAGCCGGTGGACGGAGATGCTCCGGCGGCCGGGCCGTCACCGGCGGCGGAGCGGGTCGGGGACGGGCTCGGTCCGGGTGCCGGCGGGATGGTCGACCGCGAGGGCGGCGGCGACCCGGCCGGTGAGGTCGGCCCGGAGGCCGGCGAGGACGGGTCGGAGGCGACCCCGACCGTGTTCCGCGCCGGGTCGGGGGCGCGCACGGCGGAAACCACCGCGAAGCTGCCCGCGGTCAGGGCGCCGGCGGTGGCCAGCGTCGCGAGGACGACCTTGGGCCAGGACAGGGCTCTTGTGCGCTCGTGCCGGACGGCCGGCTCGGGCCGGGTCGTGCCGCGCCGCACCCGGGCCAGCATGCGGTCCCGGTCGGGCCTATGGGCCTCGGCGCCCTCGCGCAGCAGGTGGCGCAGTTCGTCCGTCATCGCGTCCTGCTCCCCGCCAGTTCGTCGGCAGCACGGGCGCCGAGTAGTCGCTGCAGTTCCGCCGTTCCCTTGGAGGTCTGGCTCTTCACCGTACCCACCGATATCCCGAGCACGTGCGCGGTGTCCTTCTCCGAGAGGTCGAAGGCGTGCCGCAGGACCACGCAGGCGCGTTTGCGGAACGGCAGCCGGGCCAGCGCGGCGCGCACGTCCATGACGGCGGCCACGTCCGGCCCGTCGGTGCGCTCCGAGCGGTGCGACCAGAACAGCAGGACGCGCCGCCGCTCGCGCACCGAACTGCGGATCCGGCTGCGGGCGAGGTTGGCGACGACGCCGCGGGCGTAGGCGGCCGGGCTGTCGGCGCGGGTGACCCGGTCCCAGCGGTGCCAGAGCGCGACCATCGCGTCGGCGGCGAGGTCGTCGGCGGCGTCCGCCTCGCCGGTCAGCAGGTACGCCAGGCGGGCGAGTTCGACGTGGTGGCGTTCGAAGAAGTCCTGGAACGCCGCGGACGCCTCATCGGTGGTCATGGCCTCGGTGCGGCCTCTCGGTGCGATCTGTGGCGGTCCCGGGCAGGTGCGCGACCTTAGCAGCACGTTCGGGGACCGTTCGGCCGGCTCGGCTCGCGGGGGCCGGGTCCGCGTGGTGGCTCCCATCAGCCCGCCGGGTTCCAGCCGTCACTGCCGGCCAGGTAGGCGCGGGCGGTGTGGGCGGTCGCCTGGGCGGCGCTGAACTGCGGACGGTTCGGGCCCGTCCCGGCGCCGGGGCCGGTGTTGGCATACTCCGCGAAGCGGGCCGACTTCCATGCGAAGCCGCCCATGTCGGCCCAGGGAGCCTGCCGCTTCACGGCGGCCGGCAGACTCGTGTTGCGGATTACCAGCCGGCCGACCGCGTTCGCGCCGGGGTGCCACGGCCGGCCGAGGGAGAAGGTGTCGGCCCGGGCGGCGCTGCTGACCGTGCTGTCGGTGATCAGGATGCCGTACTGCTTCGCCGCGTCGGTGCTCGGCGCGGCGAGGTACCCGTTGTTCCCGCCGGCCGCGGCGCCCCGGTCGCGCAGTGTGATGTTGACGTGGTCGTAGACCGCGGTGGCGTTGCCGAAGACGAAGTCGACGTCCCCCGCGATGAAGCAGGAGCGGAAGTACTGGCGGTACTGGCCGGTGGGCTTCGGAGCCCAGTTGAGGACGGTGTCCTGGTGCCCGATGAAACGCGAGTTGAGGTACCGCTGGCGGTCCCCGGCGGCATTCACCGCCACGGCCTGGGTGTCCTTGACCTCCGGGTGCGCCGAGCGCTCCCAGGTGTTCTGGACCGTCAGACCGGTGACGGTGAGGTCGTTCGCCGAGAAGGTGGCGGTGGCGCTGCCCGCCGTGCCGTACGTACCGCCTCCGGGCCTGGCGGTGCCGGCGGCGTTGTCGTACGTGATGACCACGTCCTCGGCGTTGCCGGTGGCGCCCTTGAGGGTCAGCCCGCGCTTGGCGGCGGGCACGTCCAGCGTCTCGCGGTAGGTGCCGCGCGCGACCAGGACGGTGTCGCCCGGGGCGGCGGCGTGCACTGCCTGCTGCACGGTGCGGTAGGAGGCCGAGCCGTCGGCGGCGACCGTCAGCGTGCGCCCGCCTCCGGAACCGGGGGCGGCGGACGTACCGCCGCCGTTGTCGGCGAGGACGCCGGCGCCCGCTCGCGCCGCCAGCTCGGCGGGCAGGCCCGCGGCCGGTTCGAGACCGGCGGCGAGGGCGGGCGTCCAGGAGACGATGCTCTTGATCTTCTTGCCGGGGTGTGCGGTGTTGTAGGCGCCGACCAGGTCGGCGGCCTTGCCGTCGACGAGGTTGCCGCCGCCCGCGACGGCTCCCGTGCCGTCGCCGCTGAGCAGGTCCTCGATCCGGCGGTCCGGCGACAGCTTCCAGTAGTTGTTCTGCGCGACGACTTGGGCGCCCGCGCGGGAATTGACGCTGTAGCTGTGGGCGTAGCCGTCGGACTCGGCGGTGTCGTAGTAGTTGTCGTACAGGTGGATCTGGCCCACCCGGGCGAGCGGGGCGCGCTGGACGATGCCCCGGAAGACGTTGTGGTGCAGCGTCACCCGCAGCTTCGTGTCCTTGTCACTGCTGCCGATCAGCATGGTCTTGTCGTGGCTGCTGAACGTGTTGTACCCGACGGTGACCAGGTCGGAGGCGTTGGTGATGTCGACGGCGCCGTCGTGGACCTGGTATTCACGCCCGAAGTGGGAGGGGTTGGCCGAGTCCGGGTGCGGGGCGTCGGTGAAGGAGTTGTGGTCGACCCATACGTGGGTGGCGCCGCGCAGGCTGACGGCGTCGTAGGCGGAGTTCCAGTTGCCGGTGGAGCCGTCGGTGGGGTCCCACTGGGGGAAGCAGTCCCGGACGTCGGTGAGCGACAGGTTGCGGATGATCACGTTGTCGGCGTTCTTCACCATCAGGCTGCCGCCGGTGATGCCGGCGCCGGTGCCGGGCACGCCGACGAGGGTGGTGTGCGCCGGCACCGTGAACGTCATGCGGGCGGCCTGTCTGGCCTGCGCCGCCTTGCGCGCGGTTTCCTGAGCACCGGTCGGCACCTTGGAACGGCCCCAGACGGCAGGGTCGTACGCCTTGAGGTAGGCGTCGAGGGAATACCCGGTGCCCCGGGCGTAATCGGCGCAGTTGAGCGGTCTGCCGTTGTCCTCGGTGTTCGCGTCGATCAGACCCTTGACCTTGATGATCCGCGCGGCGTCGGCGGGGCCCGCGGCCAGCGCGCGGGCCAGCTCGGCGCGGGTGGACACGGTGAAGACGTGGGCGGGATCCGCGGTGCGGCCCCCGGTGGTGCCGGCGCCGTCGGCGGCCCAGCCGTCCCGGGCCGGCAGCACGCCGTGGGCCAGGTCGGCGGGCGCCGCGGCGTCGGCGTTGACGACCAGTGGTACGGCGCCGAGACCGGCGGCGGCCAGGGTGGCCAGGCCGATCAGGGCGAGCCCGCGCCGTCCGGTGGGACGGCGGTGCAGCGAAGCGGCGGACATGCGCGGTGGCTCCTTGGGGGTGAGGTGCACTGTTCCCCCGTCAGTTGCCGCCGGTCGCCCAAAGGTTGCCGCACCCGGCAAAGAAATCCGCAGCCGTGGCCGTCGCACCCCGTCCGATGCGCACGGCGGCCCGCCACGGCAGGCGCGCGGGCCGGCTGCGACGGGGCGACCGGGGCCGGAAGGCCTCGGGCGGGGTGATCACGGCGGGATGGCCGCGGTGGGACGGCCGCGGCGAAATGATCACGGCGGGAAGGCCGCGGCGGAGTGACCGCGGTGGGACGGCCGCGGTGGAGTGACCGCGGTGGAGTGACCGAGCAGACACGCGCTCGGGCCGGGAGCCGGGGTTGGCACGCCGGCAAACGGACACAAGCGGGGCGTGCTCAAGATACTTCTGGTGGCCCTGCTCGGCTCGGCGGCGGCGCTCGCCTCGCTCGCCGCCCTCTTCGCCTCGCCCTGGTGGTGGGCCGCGGCCGGCCCCCTGCTGCTGCTCGCGCTGACCGCCGTCCACGACCTCCTGCAACGGCGGCATTCCATCCTGCGGAACTATCCGCTCCTCGGGCACCTGCGGTTCGCCCTCGAAGCCCTGCGCCCCGAGATCCAGCAGTACTTCATCGAGCGCAACGTCGAAGGCAGCCCCTTCGACCGCGACGTGCGTAGCATCGTCTACCAGCGGGCCAAGGGCACCGACGCCGAGGAGCCGTTCGGCACCGAGCTCGACCTCTACCGGCCCGGCAGCGAGTACCTCACCCCCTCCATGGCCCCCGTGCCCGTGCGCACCGACCCGCCCCGGGTCCGGATCGGCGGCCCGGACTGCACCCAGCCGTACGACATGGCCCTGCTGAACGTCTCGGCGATGAGCTTCGGCTCGCTGTCGGGAAACGCGGTCCTCGCCCTCAACACCGGTGCCCGGCTCGGCGGCTTCGCCCACGACACCGGCGAGGGCGGCCTGTCGGAGTACCACCTGCGACCGGGCGGGGACCTCGTGTGGGAGATCGGCACCGGATACTTCGGCTGCCGCACGGACGACGGGGAGTTCGACGAGCGGCAGTTCGCCGAGAAGGCCGCGCGGCCCCAGGTGAAGTGCGTGTCCCTGAAGATCAGCCAGGGCGCCAAGCCCGGCATCGGCGGCGTCCTGCCGGGGGCCAAGGTCAATGCGGAGATCGCCGGGGTGCGCGGGGTGCCGGAGGGGAAGACCGTGATCTCGCCGCCGTACCACCGCGTGTACTCCACCCCGCGCGAGCTGGTGCGCTTCCTGGGCCGCATGCGCCGCCTCGCCGGCGGCAAACCCGTCGGGTTCAAGCTGTGCGTCGGTTCGCGCCGTCAGTTCCTCGCCGTGTGCAAGGCCATGCTGGAGGAGGACATCACACCGGACTTCATCGTCGTCGACGGGGCGGAGGGCGGAACGGGCGCGGCGCCGCTGGAGTTCGCCGACAACGTCGGCCTGCCGCTCGACGAAGGGCTGATGACCGTGCACAACGCGCTCGTCGGCGCCGGCCTGCGCGACCGCGTCCGGATCGGGGCCTCGGGCAAGGTCGCCACCGGCAGCGACCTCGTCAAGCGCCTCCTCCAGGGGGCCGACTACACCAACGCCGCCCGCGCCATGATGTTCGCGATCGGCTGCATCCAGGCGCAGCGCTGCCACACCAACACCTGCCCCGTCGGTGTCGCCACCCAGGACGAGAGGCGCGCCCGCGCGGTGGACGTCGGCGACAAGTCGCAGCGGGTACGGCGCTACCAGGAGGCGACCGTCAAGAGCGCCCTCCAGATCATGGCGTCGATGGGTGTCAGGGAGCCCGGCGAGCTGCGGCCCCACATGCTGCTGCACCGGGTGGACCCGCACACCGTCCGCTCGTACGCCGAACTGCACGCCTGGCTCGCGCCCGGGGAGCTGCTCGCATCTCCGCCCGAAGCCTGGGCAAGGGACTGGCAAGCGGCCGATCCCGACCGTTTCACCAGCTGATTCCCGGCACCCGCTACGAGGAGCCGCAACCGGACCGAAGGGCATTTCCGTGGCACGTACCGTCGCCAACGTCATCGTCGGCGCACTCAAGGAGCTGGGCGTCCAGCACGTCTTCGGCGTCGTCGGGGACGCGCTGAACCCGCTGACCGACGCCATCCGTACCACCGACGGCCTGGAGTGGGTCGGCTGCCGGCACGAGGAGGTGGCGGCCTTCGCCGCCGGGGCGCAGGCCCAGCTCTCCGGGACCCTCGGGGTGTGCATGGGTACGGTGGGACCCGGTTCGGTGCACCTGCTCAACGGCCTCTACGACGCCGCCAAAAGCCATGCCCCGGTCCTCGCGATCTGCGGCCAGGTACCCCTCGCCGAGATCGGCAGCGACTACTTCCAGGAGGTCGACAACGACATCTTGTTCCGTGACGTGGCCGTGTACCGGGCGACCGTCACCTCCCCGGACCAGATGCCGCGCCTGCTCGAATCCGCCGTACGCGCCGCGGTGACGCGGGGCGGCGTGGCCGTGCTGACCGTTCCCGGCGACCTGGGCGACCAGGAGCTGACCGATGACCGGCCCACGCGCTTCGCCCTCGACCGAGCCGTCACCCGCCCCGACGAACCGGCGTTGGTCCGGGCCGCCGCGGTGCTGAACGATGCGTCGCGGGTGACGCTGCTCGTCGGCCAGGGCGCCCGCGAGGCCCGCGGCGAGGTGCTGGAGGCCGCCGAGCTGCTGGCCGCGCCCATGGTGCTCACCTTGAAGGCGAAGGAGGGGTTCGAGGACGACAACCCGTACCAGGTGGGCCAGACCGGCCTGATCGGCAACCCCGCCGCCGCCCACGCGCTCGACAGCGGGGACGCCCTGCTCATGCTGGGGACGGACTTCCCGTACCGGGAGTGGTACCCGCGGGACGTCAAGGTGGTCCAGGTCGACGCGCGCGAGGACCACTTGGGACGCAGGACCCCTGTCGACGTGGGCCTGGCCGGTGATGTGGGCGCCACGTTGCGGGCCCTGCTGCCGCTGCTGGAGGGGGGCCGGGAGCGAGCCCACCTGGACGACGCACGGGAACGCTTCGTCAAGTGGAGCGAAGGCCAGCAGCGACTCGCCGACCCGGCGCACGAGCAGCGCTTGACCGGCCGCGCCCGGGCCGCACTGGACAACC
This sequence comes from Streptomyces sp. NPDC051578, assembly GCF_044454045.1. Classification (NCBI taxonomy): domain Bacteria; kingdom Bacillati; phylum Actinomycetota; class Actinomycetes; order Kitasatosporales; family Streptomycetaceae; genus Streptomyces; species Streptomyces sp. NPDC051578. The sequence goes on along the minus strand of NZ_JBITDH010000002.1, from coordinate 925,100 downwards.
GCGACCACCAGATCCGACCCGAGGCGCTGGCCGCGGCGGTGGACGCGTACGCGGACGACGACGCCGTCTTCACGTCTGACACCGGGATGGCCACCGTCTGGCTCTCCCGCTTCGTCACCATGCGCGGCGCCCGGCGCCTGCTCGGTTCGTACAACCTCGGCTCGATGGCCAACGCCATGCCGCAGGCGCTGGGTGCCCAGCTCTGGGCGCCCGACCGGCAGATCGTCGCGTTCTGCGGTGACGGGGGCCTGAGCATGCTGCTGGGCGACCTGATGACGATCAAGACGTACCGGCTGCCGGTGAAGCTGGTCGTCTTCGACAACCGCCGCCTGGGCATGGTCAAGCTCGAACAGGAGCAGACCGGTCTGCCCGAGTTCGGTACGGAGCTGGACAACCCGGACTTCGCCGCCGTCGCCTCGGCCCTCGGCCTGACGGGGATCCGGGTCACCGATCCCGCAGAGCTGCACGACGCGGTGCGCCGGGCCTTCGACACACCGGGGCCGGTCCTGCTGGACGTGCTCACCAACCCGGAGGAAGTGGCCGTCCCCGGCAAACCGACCGTGGCACAGGGCTGGGGGTTCGCCATGGCCAAGGTCAAGGAGATGCTGCCGGGCCACGAGGGCTGACGGCGGCCGCACGGAGCCGTACGAGGCAGGCCGCCGCGAACGCCGCGGCGGCCTGCCTCGGCGGAGCGGCTGGAGAAGTTCGCGGTCCGCGGGCTCCGGCGGGGTCTGGAGAACGCGAGCCCGTGCTGCGGCGGCCAGGAGTGAGCATCCGTAAGGGGGAAGATGAGTACGGTGACTCAGGCGGTGCTGATGCTCCACCTCCCACGATGAAGACCGACATCGTCGAGGTCTGGAGACCGCATCGTGCTCAGCCGCATCGCCCACGTCCTGGTGCCCGTCTTCGGCCGCCTGTCGGTGACCACCGACGCGGGCGCCGATCTGGCGCCGGGCAGCATCATCGCCGCCAACCACACCTCGCTCGCCGACCCCGCCATCGTGATCGCCGCTCTGCACCGCCTCGGCGTCGAACCGGTCATCATGGCCACCGCCGGTCTCTGGCGCGTCCCCCTCCTCGGCCGGTCCCTCCACCGCGAGGGGCACGTCCCCGTACACCGCGGTGAGCGACGGGCCTCGGCCGCGCTCGACCTGGCCGCCCAGGCCCTGGAGCAGGGCAGGCACCTGCTCATCTACGCAGAGGGCGGCCTGCCCCGTCGCAAGGACGCCGCAGAAGCGGCCCCGGGTGACTTCCGCACCGGCCTGGTCCGCCTCGCCGAACGCACCGGCGCCCCTGTCGTGCCCATCGGCCAGGCCGGCGCCCGCCGCGTCACCTCAGGCAGCACCATCAAGCAGATCGCGGGCCTGGCGACAGCGCCTCTGCGCCGGCCCGGGCTGCACGTCCATGTCGGCGCCCCGATCGCTCTCACCGGCGACAGCACCGTGCGCACGGAGCTGGCCCGCACCGCTGTGACCGACGCATGGCGGACGGCGGCCGCGCAGCTCGCCGAACCCGCCGCACTCGCCAAGTGATCCCGCTCGACGGTTTCCGCCCGGAGGGCAAGGAGTCCCTCGCGGCGGCGGTCCGGTGCGGTTCGCACAGTGCGGGCAGCGGTGAGCCGGTCGCCTGGCGCCGCCCCCGCCATCTACCCGCGCCCGGACCGCCCGCGCATGCGCCGGGGAGTGGAACACCCCATCGTCCGCGCGGGGTTGTCACGTACGGGCGGTACGCGGATAGTGAAGGGCCCGGGGCCTTGTCGCAGCCGCGAGCGACTCGTCGCCCAGAGTGAAACCTGCGGTCAGGAGCCACGGATGAAGCGCGTCGGATCCTTATTGACCTCGCTGGCGCTGGGCGCCGGGCTGTTGGTGGCCGGGGCGAGTCCCGCGGCAGCTGACGCGTACGACTGCCGCACCTGGTACAAGTCCTCCACGACCGCCGCCGGTACATGCGTCAACGGCACCGGCGAGTTCCGCGTGTACACCAGGTGTGATCGGCCCTGGGCTCAGGACTACACGGTCTATGACCCCACGTGGCGCCGCGTCGGCGCCACCAGCACCGCCATCTGTTACAGCGGTGGCAAGCCGTACGGAGCAGGCATCCAGGTCCACTAGCGAGCTCGTGCATGGCTGGTGCTGCGACGTCGAATGGTGCAGTTCGGCCCGGTGGCCACTGTGGCTGACCCGGGGGCGACGGTCTGCTGGTGTGAGAGCACCCCGCCAGTTCCGGGCGGCTATGGCGCTGCCCCATCTGACGGAGAGGGATTCTAGACGGCTTGGTTGCCGGCAGCCTGCGCCTGTCTGAACGCCTCCTCGCAGGTGGGTGTGCCGTTCGAGGCCAGTAGCGTGAGATGCTCACGCGCGCCGGGCCTCTTGTCGTGCACGACCATGAGCTGCCACGTGCCCTTGGTCAGCGACAACGAGCTGCCGAAGGTGCTTTTGCGACGTGCGGTGAGCTGCCATTGGTGGCTGGTGAGACCGTCGGCGAGCGCGGTCAGCCCGGCGTCGCTCCCCGTCTCATAGGATTCCCAGGCTGCCAGGCACCCGGGTACCGCGAACGCTCGTGGTGGGGCGGCCGGCCCGAGCCCAGCGGTGGCGGTCGCCGCCTGCATGTCCGCCGTGACCTGTTCGCCCGTGGGCCCTGGTCCGGCGTAGAGGGGCGGCTGCGTCGAGGTCGGCTCCGCCACCCATCCGGACGGTTGGGGGTCGGGAGCCAGCAGTGAACCGCCGATGACGAATCCCAGTCCGGCGACCATGACGGCGGCCGCTTTCAGCCGCTTTCTGTTCGCGGCACCGTTCTCGCCCTCGTTCGCGGCACCGCCCCCACTCTCGGGCGCAGCATCGGACTGCGGTGCGGTCGTGTCCTCGGTCCCGCTCATAGAAGCCCCCCGCCCCTGCGATGCCGCCGATCCCGTCGGGGCCGGCGTCCGTGCCAGGAGTCTCACATGGCGGGGCCTGCGCAGCACGGGCGGGGCCTGCCGTACGGTCCGGGCGCGACGACCTGCGCCCGCACAGAACGCCGGCAGCGCAACCCCACGAAGCGAGCCAGGTGCCTGAGCGGTCACCAGGACGTCGGATCTCACGGGATCTATCGCGGTGCGACCCCAAGACGTCAGGCGAGATCGCGCTCAGGCACACGAGACGACCGGCCGACCGGCCGAACTCGCTTGTCCGTCGTTCCGCGTGCGGCCTACCGTGCCGCAATGGAACTCTTCTCACGTTCTTGGACGGCGTTGCGCACAGCGGTCGCCGAATTGCCGGACGAGGACTTCGAGCGGCCGTCCGGTTGTACCGGCTGGCTCGTGCGGGACCTGGTCTGCCACCTCGTCATCGACGCCCAGGACGTCCTGATCACCCTGGTCACGCCTGCCGGAACGGAACCGACCGCGAACTCGGTCTCCTACTGGGACCTGCTCGACGGTCCACCGACCGGCGACGATCCCCTCGATGCGCTGATCCCCCGGCTGGCCGCCGCATACGGCGAGCCGCGGTGGCTCAAGTTCCACCTGGACGACGTCGGTTCCGCCGCGGGCCGAGCTGCTGAACTGGCCGATCCCGCCCTCCGGGTCAGCACCCAGGACAAGGTGCTGACCGTCGGCGACTACCTGTCCGCGTACGTGCTCGAATGGACCTTGCACCACCTCGATCTGATCGCGCATCTGCCGTCGGCCGCCGAGCCGCCCGCCGCGACGCTCACCGCGGCCCGCGCGTTGCTGGAAGAGATCGCCGGGTCCCCGCTTCCCGCCACGTTCACCGACACGGAGGCGTTGCTGATCGGCACCGGCCGTCGCGCGCTGTCCGAGGCCGAGAAGGCTGCTCTGGGCGATCTCTCCGCACGGCTCCCGCTCATCCTCGGCTGAGGTTGCTATCGGATCCCGCCGGAGCTCCGGGGCACTGCAACGCCGGCCGTGACAGCAGGACGTCACTTCGCGCACTCGCTCATCTACGTGAGGAGTTGCGTCGCCGGATCCCGAACGCCGAGCGCACCGACTGGTGTCCCGCGACAGCCCGACGGGCTCGTGGAGCGCGGAATCGTGGTGTGCGAGGCAGCGGTCAGGCTCGCATGCGGGGGCCGCAGCGAGCGCGACGCCGGTGGTGGCGGACGTTATGGCTGGGGCACCCGGCCACGTACGACGGACCGAATGCTGTGCGCCCGACGGCGTCGCTTGGGCGCCGTTCCCGTGATCAAAGCCGCCACGTCGCCTGCACCGCAAGGCTGTTTAACGGTTGATGTCGAACGCTTTACCTGAATGCGCACACACGGTGCCCCCGCCCGCGCGCGGGCGCATCCGCCCGGGACTTCCGAAGCAAGAGCCTGCCCCCAGAGCACTGATGGGAGGGCGGGCCGACCGAAACCAACCCGAAGTGTCCGCTCAGCGAACCCCAAGCGATGGAATTCGGACTCGATTAGGCTGATTCATGACGCGCCCCTGACAATGATCGACAGCGCTGGCACTCTCACTCCATCCCCAGCGCGGAACAGTTCCGCACGCTCTGCCCGGCGGGCCTCATCCCCAGCCGCCCGGCAACCCCCCACACGCACAAGGAGTCCAGTGAAGTCCACGGCTCGTCGTCACGCCACAGCCACCGGCGCCCTGCTCACCGCAGCCGCCCTGCTCACCGTAGGCGTCCAGGCAGGCAGCGCCAGCGCGCAGCCCGACGGATCCGCGAACGCCGCTGTCCCCCAGGGCCAGCCGGTACGCAACCCGGGCGCGCTGCCCGCACAGCTCTCGCCGTCCCAGCGCGCCGAGCTCATAGCCAAGGCCCAGAGCACCACGGCCGCCACGGCCAAGGAGCTCGGCCTCGGCGCCCAGGAGAAGCTGCTCGTCCACGATGTGGTCAAGGACCAGGACGGTACCACCCACACCCGGTACGAGCGCACGTACGAAGGACTCCCGGTCCTTGGCGGCGACTTGGTGGTCAGCCGTTCGACGGACAACCGGACGCAGAGCGTGAGCAAGGCGTCCGCCGCGCAGCTGCAGGGCATCTCCACCACCGCCCCGGCCGACGCTCCGGCAGCCGCCTCCACGCAGGCCCTGGACGCCGCCAAGGCCGTGGGCTCCAAGGCCGCCAAGGCCGACGCCGCGCCCCGCAAGGTCGTGTGGATGGCGAAGGGCGTGCCTACCCTCGCCTACGAGACCGTCGTCGGCGGGCTCCAGGACGACGGCACGCCCAACCAGCTCCACGTCATCACCGACGCCAAGACCGGTGCGAAGCTGCACCAGTGGCAGGGCATCGAGACCGGTGTCGGCAACACCCACTACAGCGGCCAGGTCACCCTGGGCACTTCGCAGTCGGGTTCGAGCTTCACGCTGAACGACACGGGCCGCGGCAGCCACAAGACGTACAACCTCAACCACGGTACGTCCGGCACTGGTTCGCTCTTCACCCAGTCCACCGACACGTGGGGCAACGGCGCCAACTCCAACGCCGCCACCGCGGGAGCCGACGCCGCCTACGGCGCCGGAGTCACCTGGGACTTCTACAAGAACGTCCTCGGCCGCACCGGCATCCGCGGCGACGGCGTCGCCGCCTACTCCCGCGTCCACTACGGAAACGCGTACGTCAACGCGTTCTGGGACGACGGCTGCTTCTGCATGACGTACGGCGACGGAACGGCCAACAACGACCCGCTCACCTCGCTTGACGTCGCCGGCCACGAGATGACGCACGGCGTCACCGCCGCCACCGCCGGCCTCAACTACAGCGGCGAGTCGGGCGGCCTGAACGAGGCGACCTCCGACATCATGGGCACCTCGGTCGAGTTCTACGCCAACAACCCCAGCGCGCCGGGCAACTACCTCATCGGCGAGCAGATCAACATCAACGGCGACGGCACCCCGCTGCGCTACATGGACAAGCCGAGCAAGGACGGCGGTTCCGCGGACAGCTGGTACTCCGGCGTCGGCAACCTCGACGTCCACTACTCCTCGGGTCCGGCCAACCACTGGTTCTACCTTGCCTCCGAGGGCTCCGGCGCCAAGACGATCAACGGCGTCACCTACAACTCGCCGACCTCCGACGGCCTGCCCGTCACCGGCATCGGCCGGGACAAGGCCCAGCTCATCTGGTACAAGGCGCTCACCAGCAAGTTCAACTCCAGCACCGACTACAAGGGCGCCCGCGACGGCACGATCGCCGCAGCCACCGAGCTGTACGGCGCCGGCAGCCCCGAGGTCACCAACGTCACCAACGCCTGGGCTGCGGTGAACGTGGGTGCCCGTGCGGGCGGCTCTACCACGCCGGGCAAGGTCTTCGAAAGCACCGCCCGGGTGGCCATCCCGGACTCCCCCGGCCCCGCGGTCACCTCTTCGGTGAGCGTCACCGGAATCACCGGCAACGCGCCGAGCACCCTGCAGGTCGGCGTGAAGATCACCCACACCTACATCGGTGACCTCCAGATCGACCTCGTGGCCCCCAACGGGACCTCGTACCGTCTGCAGAACTCCTCGTCGGACTCCACGGCGAACCTCGACAAGACGTACACGGTCAACGCTTCGGCCGTGACTGCCAACGGCACTTGGAAGCTGAAGGTCCAGGACAAGGGCGCCGCGGACGTCGGCACCATCACGGACTTCAAGCTCACCTTCTGAGTGGCCGCAGCAGCCGACCGCTCATGAACCACCGGGTGCCCGGAGCCTCCAAGGCTCCGGGCACCTTCGTTTGCGTGCGTCGACGGGATCGGCGCTTCCTGGACGGCGCGGGACATGACCGGCCGGGGCCGGGCTTCCCACCTCCGTCCCGGCGGGCTCAGCCGGTGCTTGCGCGCCGACGGCGGTGCAGGACGGCGGCCCCGCCCGCTAGGGCGAGTGCGGCGCTGGAACCGCCGGCAAGCAGCAGGGTGGAGGACGGACCTTCATCCACCTTGCGTTGGGGGCTGTAGCCCGCGGAGTAGCCGTTGGTGTCGTACTCCGAGCCGGGCAGCTTGTCGGCGTAGCGGGCCTTGACCAGTTTCTGGTAGTCGCTGAGCGACAGGGATGCCCGGCCGCCCAGGCCCTGCCGGGCTTCGTCGTTGAGCGGCTCGACGGTGGTGAGCTTGAGCTGGTACCAACCGCGGATCTGCGGCTCGGTGAAGACCAGCGTGCCCAGGGTGGCCTTGCCCGCGTACGTGGCGTCGCTGTCGCCGTCGCGGACGGCGGCCAAGTGCCAGCCGCCGCCCTGGGTGGGGGCGAGCATGACGGTCGCGTTGCGGCCGTTGACGGTGGTGCTCAGGGAGGAGACAAGCTGCGTCAGCTTGATCGCCTCAGTGGGCAGTGGCTTGGCGGTCCCCGCGACGAACCCGGGGGTGATCTCGTTCCGTGCCACCGGGTCCTTGATGGTGAAGGACGAAAGACCTTGGCAGGGTTCGGGCATTTCGGGGATCGTCTGCACCGACCCGGCGGCGCCGTCGGCGGGCGCCGGGGTGCGCAGGAATCGGCAGACGGTGTTCCGCACGTCGGTGGACTTCACCGCGTCGAGAGCGGCCTGGTAGTCGGGGATGTCGGCGGGGAGAGGATCCCTGGCCGGGGCCGCATGGGCCAAACCGCCGACTGACAGCAGTGCGCACGCACTCACTGCGAGGACGATGGACAGGCGGGAGCGGGAGCCAGCCCACTTGCCGGACTTTTCGGTGTCGCGCATGTCGCCTGCCTTAGCGGGAGATGCCGATGCGGGAGTGGGTCCACTTGGACGAGCTGTTGCTCACGTAGTCGTTGTAGTTCCACCACGTGTACGTGGTGGTGTCCGGCCACGGGTCGGCAACGGCGATCGTGTTGTTCGACGTGTCGAAGCCGTAGACCACGTTCATGTGGCCGCCACCGGACGCCCACCCGATGCGGGCTCCGATCGGCCGGGCCGCTTTGACGTCGGTGTACACCTGGTTGAACGTGGCCGCGCTGCTGAGGCCCGAGCCGGTGTGGGTCATGCCGAGGCTGTTCCAGCCCCGGGCCATGTCGTCGAGCGTGGCGGGCTGGTTGTTGCAGCCGTAGTAGGGCTGCGCCCGGTTGCAGAAGTCCGCCTGTGTGGAGCCTAAGCCCTGGAACTTGGCGATGGTCAGCCCGGAGGCGACCCAGCACCACTGGGTCTTCTCCTGCTTCAGCATGCTGATGGTGTCCTGTCCCGCTTCCGCGTGAGCGGTTCCTCCCGCGGCCGCGAGCGATGCCAAGACGGCGAGCACGATGGCCGACGACGCGGGTCCGTACCTGAATTTGCCCATGTTCCTGCCTTCCCCTGGACGGGTGCAACGAGATGAGCGGGGCAACTCGGCACGAATATGACAGCGCAGCATGTCGAAGTCATAGGGGCCTGGCAGCAATTCGACCCTTACTGATTACTTGTCGTCTAATCGTGTAGCCGTTCTGTTTGGGCTGGGTGTTTCCCGCATTGTGCTTGCCGCACGAGGGCCATGACCTGGGGGTTCCGTCCCGAGCAGTGCCCCCACCCGGACCTGCCCTGTCGATGGTCGGGGACGGCCTGCTGCTCGGCGCAGTGGTCGAAAATGGTTTCATGACAGATGAAGCGAACGAGATCGTTCTGAGCAAGCAGGACCTTCGTGAGGTCACCGCGTTCGCTGCGGCGTGCGCGGAGGTGGTGCTCGGAGTATTCGAGGCCGACCAGCCGGGCGACTCGCGACCTCGAGACGCTGTGGATGCGGCGTGGGAGTTCGCTCGGGGCGGCGAGCGCGGGAAGTCGTTGCGTGACACGGCGTCGGCGGCCCTCAAGGCAGCCAAAGGTGCGAACTCTTCAGCTGCGCGCGAGGCAGCCTGGGCAGCGATGTCCGCGGCAGGCGCCGCCTATCTGCATCCTCTGGCCAAGGCCACCCAGGTCAAGCACATCCTCGGAGCCGGCGCTTACGCGGCCAGAGCGGCCGAACTCGTCGCCGGCGACGATCAAAGCGTTGGTGCCGAACACCTTCGGCAAGCGGTGCATCACGCCACTCCGGTCGTCGTCGACGTGCTCAAACGCTTCCCGGCGCCGCCCGATGGCGGCGGCCGGGTTGGTCAGCTGATCCGTATGTTGGATGCGGAAATTCGTTCACTCACCTTCACGAGTCCCGATGACGCGACTCACGACGAGGGAGGGCAAGCACGCGCCAACGACGTGTCGCGTGAGGCACGCACGGGTCAGGCAGACGCTTGAGGCAGTGCTGCGAAGGCGTGTTGTTCATCGACGCGCTGCCGGGCCTGAAACAGTCGTGGAGTTGGCGGCGCTGGGCAGCGTAGTGCCAGTCGCTGTGCGCGCGTCGCCGGCGGTGATGAGCGTTCGCCTCCGGTGGAGCCTGGCGGGTTGACAAGGCCCAGAGGCATCGGCGAAGCGGGTCCGGTCCTCGCCGAACTCGGCGAGGACACGGGCTGCGGGACAGAGGCCGAGGCCGAGGCCAGGGGCCGCCGCGGATCGCCTTCGCCTTCGGCGATAGCGGTCCGGTCAGAATCAGCGCGCGGCGATCAGAGGGACACCCAGCAGGCTCTCAAGCTGGGAAATCGTATCGGCAGGCTGCAGCGCCTGCACTCCGGCGAAGCCGAGCGTCTCAGCCGCCCGCACGTACTCCTCGGTGTCGTCAACGAATACGCACTCGTCAGCCGACAGCCCCAGAAGCTTCAGCATGACCTCGAAGAGTTCCGCCTCGGGCTTGCGCATCCCGTGGCACTCGGAGATGACCACGCCGTGATAGAGGGTCTCGAGCTCGTAGCCGTCGTAAAGGTTCCAGGGGGTGAGGCCCACCGAGTTGGAGAGGATGCCGACCTTGATGCCGGCCCGCGCTGCTGCGGCGGCCGCATCGATCATGGTCTGTTCAGGTCGCAGGTCGGCGAATATCCGGCCCATCAGGTTGTCCGGAGAGACCCCGAGCTTGGGGGCGGCGGCCTCATTCCATTCCGTCTGGCTGATCGCACCGCGCTCCAGCTCGTGAGTGAGGCGGACACCTTCTGCGTCCATGTACAGCGCCTTGATGCACGCCCCCTGGGCCAGCCCCTCCCGCTGCTCGAAGGCCAGCACCGCCGGCAGCAGCGGCGTGGTGAGCACCCCGCCGAAATCGAGGACGAGACCGGTGCGGTGAGACATGCGAGAACTCCATGAGGGTGGGGATCGGGTGTGGGGAAGCGACTGACACACGCGCCTCGGCTGTGAGCCACGCCCGTCGTCACCGGGGCGGCCTGCGGCCGTACATAGCGGGCGGTGTCGGCAGAGGGAGCGGAATGAACCCGCCTCCGATCGGTGCACAGGCCACCGAACTTGCCGTACGGTACCAACGTCCCGGCACGCGGTCGGGGAGAACGGCCACCAGGCGAAAACGCTGTGGGCCTGCATCGAGTGGTCAGCGCATACGAATGGTGATCTCGGGGAGCGGTATGTCGGACAGGTTGACCTGGAGCCCGGTCATGGTCAGGTACGTCTGAGAGTCACTCAGGGCATTGGACGGTGCCTGGGTCTTCCCGCGCGTGCTCACCAGCAGGTACCAGCCCCCGCGCTCGTAGCTGCGGGAGGCGTCGGCGCTGTCGCCGTTCGGGTTCAGCACCCATCCCCGACGCTCCAGGTCGGCGCAGATCGCCTTCATCTCCGACTGTGCGGCGGGCTTCTCACGGACGGCCATCCAGCCCGTCCTGTTCGAGTTGGCGCCGGCCGCGACGGTCGGGCGGCCCTGCGCCGGGTCGAGGCCCGCCGCGCTGACCGCGGTCCGGATCACCTCGTCCACGTCCTCCCGCGTGAGGGGCGGTGACGTGGACTCCGGTGTGGGCGCCGCCGTGGACAAAAACGGCGTCGGTGCGGGCGCGCCGAGGTGAATGCGCCCCTCGTCGTCTATCTGGATGCGGTCCGGCAGGGCCACGGCAGCCAGACTCACGATCAAGGTCGCGGCGAGCGCGAACCACACCCTCTTCACCAGCGCGTTCAACGCGAAACTCCCCCCGAGTGATCATTCAGAGGGAGTCTCACACACTGCTCGGCTCCCGGCAGGCCTTATGAGGGGGGCGATTCCTCTACAAGCAGCTGCCCAACAGCGAGCCGAAGCTGCGGGCGGTCTTCGACGAGCCGGCCGCGCCGTCCGGGCAGGCGCGCTCTTTACGTGGTCCTGCTGTCGCGGTTAGCTGGAGCGCACGAGTACGAGCCACGGGGGGCGGCATGGCGGGCCGACACGGGGGTTGGGCACGCGGGCTCTGGCGGACCGCAGTGGCGCTGGCCGCGCCGCCGCTGGCCGCGGCCCTGGCGTTCGGGGTGGCCTGGGAGTCGGCGTACGGGTCGCTGGGCAGCTGGGGGTTCTACCTCGGCGGGCTGCTGCTCCCCCTGGTCCTGCTCGGCTGGCACGCCGCGCTCGCCACACGGCGCGGAGCCTCACTCATCGCGCTGTCGGCACTCCCCGCCGGTCTCGGCGCCATCCTGGCACTCGCGTCCGTGGGGCACAGCGCGCTGGAGGACCGGGGCGTCGAGATCAACTGCGTCGTGCTGAAGGTCACCGAGCACACCGAGACGGAATCCTCCATGGACGCCGACGGCCACTGGAGCACCACGACCCGAACCTCGTACGACCACCGCCTGGACTGCCCCGCGGGCGGCCCCGAGCATCTGGACACCCCCTCGCGGCTCGCGAAGGAGGGCGCGTTACTGGCCGTGGTGCACGACCCGCAGGGCAAGGTCTCCCCGCGAGCTGCCGGAGACGTCCACGGCCAAGGCCTGCGCACAGCAGCCGAGGTGACGATCGGGGCAGCGATGCTCCTGGGACTGGCCGGCGGTATCCGGGAGGCGTACGAGAAGCGGCGCCGGAAGCCGCGGCGGCCACGGTCGGCAGGGCGCTGAAACGCCCGCCCGAGGGCCACACCCCGCCCACGATCCTGTGGCCGAAGACATCCTTGATCGCGCCGAGGCAGGCAGGCCTCGCGAGTAGCGCGTTCGCGCCGGGCGCCTCCTACCGCCGGCTCGACGAGCCGTCGGCCGACGCCGTGCTGGAGGAGCGGTGGTGGCCGAGCAGTCGGACCAGCCCGACCGGGAGGAACGCGGGCCGGTGGGGCTGCCCGACCTGGTACGGCACATAGCCCAACGAGGCGGCGACCCCGACCTCCTCGGCCGTCTCCGCCTGGTAGACGAGCCGGCAGTTCCCCGACTCGGCCCTCGCGCGTTCCCAGAGAACGGGAGCCGGTTTGCGCTCCGCCTCGGTGCGGGGGGTGAGGATCCGGCCGGCGAAGTCCGTCCAGGCGAAGGGCGCGGCGTCCTTCCACGCAGAGTCGACTTCCTTCTGCAGCCTGGCGGCGCGCTCGGCGTCGGTCGTTCCCCAGGAGGGCGGGACGTTGGTGATCAAACCGACTCTGATGTGGCGCTCGCGCAGGGCGCGCAGGTAAGCGGCAGCTCCCGGCTGATAGACGATGCTGCCGTCGTCGGCGGTGTGCACGAGGGTCTCGCCCAGGTCGAAGTACACGACGGGGCAGGCGCTTTCGGCCACGGTGCGCGCGACGGAGTCCGTACCCGCGGCCCCGCTCATGCCGACGGGAGCCGCCGCGCTCACGGTGGTGCAGAGCACGGTTGACACCAGGGCCGCACCGAGTGCGATGCCCGCCCGGCCCAAACCGTTGGAGACGGATCCGTTCATCGTGTCGTCGCCCTTCTCCTTGTGCACCGCGTGGATGCACGAACGTCAACCCGGCCCCAGGTGTCCCGGCGCTCGATCGTTCGGCTCGACCGCATCCGGCCCCACCCGCCTGGCCGCGACCCTCGCGGAAGGGTCCACCGCACTACACCGCAGCAGGCATGAGAAAGGCAAGGAGGTCGTTGCCCACTCCTTGCCACTATCAAGATATAGCGCACAGGGGGCCTTGCGGCAAGGCCCCCGTGATGCTGCAGAATCGCCGACCTACCCGGAAACCGCATGAATTCGGTGACTGACGAAATATGTGCGCATTCGCCGGCCTACGGGCGGTCGGCGGGCACACAGCAGCCGGGCGTTGGCAACACGCTCGATGGGGGTTTCGCATGACGAACACAGACATGGCCGTGAACGCACATCTGAATGCACACCCGGACGCACACCTGGACGCGGACGTGATCGTGGCCGGTGGAGGCCCGACCGGCCTGATGCTGGCCTGCGAGTTGCGCCTGCACGGCGTGCGGGTGCTCGTACTGGAGAAGGAGACGGAGCCGACCCAGCAGTCCCGTGCCCAGGGGTTGCACGCCCGGAGCATCGAGGTCATGGCCCAGCGCGGTCTGCTGGACCGGTTCCTCGCGCTCGGCAAGCAGTACATGGTCGGCGGTTTCTTCGCCGGGCTCGCCAAGTCCTGGCCGGAGCGGATGGACACGGCGCATTCGTACGTCCTGCACATCCCGCAGACCACCACCGAGCGGTTGCTGACCGAGCACGCCGTCGAGGCCGGCGCCGAGATCCGGCGCGGCTGCGAGGTGACCGGGCTGGCCCAGGACGGCCAGGGGGTGGGCGTCGAACTGGCCGACGGTACGTGGCTGCGCTCGCGCTACGTCGTCGGCTGCGACGGTGGCCGCAGCACGGTGCGCAAGCTGCTCGGTGTCGCCTTCCCCGGCGAACCGTCTCGGGTCGAGACACTGCTGGGCGTCATGAAGCTCGACGTGGAGCCGCAGACGCTGGCCGCCGTGACGGCCGAGGTACGCAAGACCCAGATGCGGTTCGGTGCCATGCCCATGGAGGACGGGGAGTACCGGGTCGTCGTGCCTGCCGAGGGCGTGGCCGAGGACCGTGCCGCCGCGCCGACCCTGGATGAGTTCAAGCAGCAGCTGCGGGCGTACGGCGGCACCGACTTCGGCGCGCACTCGCCCCGCTGGCTCTCCCGCTTCGGCGACGCGACCCGGCAGGCGGAGCAGTACCGGGTCGGCCGGGTGCTGCTGGCCGGCGACGCGGCGCACATCCACCCGCCGACCGGCGGCCAGGGCCTCAACCTCGGTATCCAGGACGCGTTCAACCTGGGGTGGAAGCTGGCGGCGGAGGTTGCCGGCTGGGCACCGGAAGGTCTGCTCGACAGCTATCACTCCGAACGGCACCCGGTGGCGGCCGACGTACTGGACAACACCCGCGCACAGATCCAGCTGATGTCGTCCGAGCCGGGTGCGCAGGCGGTGCGCCGGCTGATGGCGGAACTGGTGGAGTTCGAGGAAGTGAACCGGTACCTAATCGAGAAGATCACCGCGATCGCGATCCGCTACGACTTCGGCGCGGGTCACGACCTCCTCGGCCGCCGGCTGCGGGACATCCGGCTGGAGCGGGGGCGCCTGTACGACCTGGCGCACGAGGGCCGCGGCCTGCTGCTCGACCAGACGGGCCGCCTCTCGGTGGCGGGCTGGGCCGACCGGGTCGACCACGTCGTCGAAGTCAGCAAGGAACTCGACGCGCCCGCGGTACTGCTGCGACCGGACGGCCACGTCGCCTGGGTCGGCGAGGACCAGGAGGATCTCCTCAGCCATCTGCCCGCATGGTTCGGCACCGCCACGGCCTGATCGCACCCTGCGAGCCTGCCGGGCCGCCGGCTCCCCCGGCCGGGAGGAAGCCGTGAAGATCTCCCGCGGCGACCCTTGGCGCCCAGCCGGTCACGCTGCGCATTCCGGGCCGGCGGCCGGGCGCCGGGAGCGCAGGAAATCGTGTGCTCCCGCCGCCTTCCCGCGGTTACCCTGCTTCGTCGGAACAGCCGCGGAGGACCCCCATCATGACCAGCACGAACTCGTCGTTTCCGAAGCAGATCGAGCTCAAGGGAGAAGGTCTCGTCCTACGCGACTGGACGGAAGCGGACCTGGCCGCGATGCCGGGGCTCTTCGACCACCCCGACATCGCCTACTGGACACCGATCGTCTCCCCCTTCGACGACGCGGCCGCCCGCGCGCGCCTGGACCGGGACCGGAAGCTGCGGGCGGAAGGCACGGCGATCCTGCTCGCCATCACCGTCGACGGCGGAGCCCCGCTCGGCGAGGTGATGCTGCGGCGCGCCCCCGAGGGAACCGAGATCGGCTACGCGGTCGGCCCGGCGCACCGCGGCCGGGGCCTGGCGGCGCGAGCCGTCCGGGTCATGTCCGCCTACGCCTTCGAGCAACTGGGCGCGGAGCAGGTGATCCTGGAACTGGAGGCGGAGAACGCCGCCAGCGTCGCCGTGGCCACCAAGGCGGGCTTTCGACTGCTCGACGTGCCGCTGATCACCGGTGAGGAGAAGGGACGGCCCTTCCGCCTGCAGACATGGGGACGCACCCGCTCCTGAGGCCCCGCGTTCGACGCCGTACCGCCGGCGACCGGCCGGCGACCGTCACCGCCCATCCGTCCGGCTCCCGCGCCGTTGTCCTACCCGTTCCGTACGCTGGCAGCATGCGCATGCGCCCCACTCTGAGCTGGACGCCCACCGAGGACCCGCTACCGGGCACCACGGAGCCGGCGCCGGTCGTCGACGCGCTGAGGAGCGGTGGTGTGCTGGTGCTCAGCGGGGCCGGCATCTCCACGGAGTCGGGCATCCCCGACTACCGGGGAGAGGGCGGGAGCCTGAGTCGGCACACCCCGATGACCTACCAGGAATTCACCGCCAGTGCCCGGGCCCGGCGCCGGTACTGGGCGCGCAGCCACCTCGGCTGGCGCACGTTCGGTCGCGCCCGGCCCAACGCCGGGCACCGGGCGGTGGCGGCGTTCGGGCGGCAGGGCCTGCTCTCGGGTGTGATCACCCAGAACGTCGACGGGCTGCACCAGGCCGCCGGGAGCGAGGACGTGGTGGAACTGCACGGCAGCCTGGAGCGCGTGGTCTGCCTTTCCTGCGGCGCCCTCACCTCGCGCCGTGAGCTCGCCCACCGGCTGGAGGAGGCCAACGCGGGTTTCGGACCGGTGGCGGCGGGACTCAACCCGGACGGCGACGCCGACCTCACCGACGAGCAGGTCGGGGACTTCTCCGTGGCGCCCTGCCACCAGTGCGGGGGCGTCCTCAAACCGGACGTGGTGTTCTTCGGCGAGAGCGTTCCGCCGCCAAGGGTCGAGCACTGCCGCGACCTGGTCGAGGCGGCCACGTCGCTGCTGGTCCTGGGCTCCTCGCTGACGGTGATGTCGGGGCTGCGGTTCGTCCGCCAGGCGGCCCGGGCCGGGAAACCCGTCCTGATCGTCAACCGGGATCCGACCCGGGGCGACCGGCACGCCGTCACCCGGGTCGCGCTGCCCTTGGGGGCCACCCTCACCACGGTGGCCGAGCGACTGGACGTCCCCCTGGACATCGGATCGGCGGAGTCGGCACGGCGGCCCTGAGGGGAACTCAGGGCTGCCGGCGGCTCGGCCCGGCGCGGACTCCCGCAGCGTGGTGATGGTCCTCGCGCTCCGGTCCCGTCAGGGCGCCATCTCGTAGGCCCCGGCCAGTGCCTGCACGCGCGCCCAGACGCGCGCCGAGCGGTCGGCGTCGACGACCGGGCGCCGAACCGCCCCGAGCGCCCAGCTCTGCTGGTCCGCCGTCGCGGAGTCCTTGCCGTACAGCTCCACCGCGTGGGCGGAGAAGTCCCGTACGAGGACGGCGAAGAGTTCGTCGAGCACGTCCTCGTCCAGGCCCGACAGGCGTGCCTGCTCCAGGATCAGCTGACCGTGGACGACCAGGGCGAAGAGCTGGCCCACGGCCAGGAGGAGGTCGAGGTCACGGCTCTGCTCCTCGTCGGGGGCGGCGGTCCTGACGAACTCGCACAGGGCGTCGGCCTGCTCGCGGAAACGGCCGACGTTGGGCAGGGAGGCGTACGCGTCGAAGGCCGGCCGCCAGTCGTGGAAACGTACGGAGCCCAGGCCGCGCGCGGGTCCCTGACGGAACAGGAACTCGTCGTCGGCCGCGTCGAGGCGGGTCGGCACGGGTGCGTAGTCGGCGGACTCCAGCAGGTGGTTGCGCATGAACTTGAGGATCAGCGCGAGGTTGACGTGGACCGTGCCCTCCAGCTTCGGCAGGCTGCGGATCTCCACGGCCGCCTGCGCGAAGTAGGTGTCCTTCTCGAAGCCCTTGGCGGCGATGACGTCCCACATGAGGTCGATGACCTTCTCGCCCTCCGTGGTCACCTTCATCTTGGTCATCGGGTTGAAGAGCAGGTAACGGCGGTCGTCGGGACCGGCGGAGCGGAAGTAGTCGACGGCGCGGTCGCTGAACAGCTTCATGCCGACGAGTCGGACGTAGGCATCGGCCAGCTCACGGCGCACGTGCGGGAAGGCGGTGACGGGGCGGCCGTAGAGGATCCGGTTGTCCGCATGGGTGACGGCCTCGTACATCGCGTGCTCGCAGATGCCGATCGAGGCCGTGCAGAGGTTGAACTTGCCGACGTTGACGGTGTTGAGTGCGGCGTCGAAGGCGGCGCGCCCGGTGTGCAGGACGTCCTCGGCCCGGACGGGGTAGTCGTCGAGGCGGAACTCGCTGACGTACTTGGACGAGTCGACGACGTTCTTCACCAGGTGGTACGCCGGGTGACGGCTGTCGGCGGCGAAGAAGACGTACCCCTCGGGCCCCTCGACGTCGGTGCGGCGTCCGAAGACGGACACGAGGCCGGCGGCGTTGCCGTTGCCGATGTAGTACTTGGACCCGCGGGCGCGGAAGCCGCCTTCGCCGTCGGGCTCCAGGAGCATGTCGGTGGAGTAGATGTCGGCGCCGTGGGTCTTCTCGGACAGGCCGAACGCGAATACTTCGCCCTCGCCGAGGAGTTGCGCCGCGCGGGAGCGGGCGGCGGCGTTGTCGCTCTGCCAGACCGGCCCGAGACCGAGGATCGTGACCTGCCAGGCGTACCAGTAGTCGAGGCCGTAGAAGCCGAAGATCTCGTTGAGGGCGGCGATCCGCGCGGTGTCCCAGCGCTTGTCCGGCTCGTCGTCGCCGGCCTCGGGAGCCGGGGTGAGGAAGGTCGCGAAGAGGTTCTCTTTCGCGGAGAACGCGAGGAAGTCCGCCAGCCAGGCTCGCGAGCGGTAGTCCTCGATCAGCTTGCGCTTGCCGCGGTCCTCGAACCAGTCGACGGTGGCGCGGAGCAGCCTGCGGGTCTCGGGGTCGAAGTGGGCGGGGTCGTAGGTGTGCGGGTTGAACAGCAGCGTGTCGGTCATGAGGGTTCGCCTTTCGGGCCCGGGTGCGGTCCGGGCTGTCTCGGGGGCTGGGGACACGGGGAAAGGGAAGCGTCGGGGGGCACGTCGGACGGTTCGCGCGCCCGTCGGCGGACTAGGAGGCGATCCGGCGGAGCGTGGCAAGGACGTCCTCGAGCCAGGCGAGCATCATCCGCTCGTAGGCGATACCACCGCGCAACACGACGTGTTGCAGCTCCTCACCGGTATCCGGCGCGGCCGCGGCGGGAGCCTGCGGGCCGGTGAAGTCCCGCAGCTCCCCCGCCAGGTAGTGGGTCAGCCGGTCGGCGTGCGCCTGGTGGTGCCGCTCGACCTCGCTGATCAGCGCGGCCGGGTCGTCGAAGGCCGCGCCACGGATCTTCACGGCGATCTCGTGCCGGACGGTGTCGGGCTGGACGGGGTCGCGGAGCCAGGCCGACAGAGCGGCCCGGCCGGCCGGGGTGACGGAGTGTTCCTTCTTGTCCGGCCTGCCCTGCTGTTGCACGGCGCGGACCTCGATCCAGCCGTCGTTCTCCATGCGCTTGAGCACGCGGTAGATCTGCTGATGGGTCGCGGTCCAGAAATAGCCGATGGACCGGTCGAACCGCCGGGCCAGCTCATAGCCGGAGCCCGGCTGCTCCAGCAGGGAGACGAGGATCGCGTGCTCAAGCGCCATACCCCGATCTTCATATGCAACTCGTTGCATGGACAAGCGCCACCGGCCGGATGAGACACGCCTCACCCCCGGGGCCGCGGGCGCCCGGCTCGCCCCTACTGGCTCAGCCCCACCAGTCCCCAGCCGCGCCGCGCCGCTTCTGACAGGACGCGGTCCCAGTCCTCCAGCAGGTCGGCGAACGCGTCGAAGTCGCCGACCCATCCCCCGGGGGTGGCGGCGTACCGGTCGAAGGCCGGACGCAGGACGCCCAGCCGGGGCCGTAGCCGCTCCGATGTGGCGGCCAGTTCCCGCACGCTGTCCGGCGTGCGCGCGAGCAGCACGCCGGAGTCGACGGCGGGGCGGGTGGCGGGGTCGGTGGCGTCGGCGGCGGGGGCGGGGCGGAAGAAGCCCGGATCGACGTGCTCGGCCTCGCCGTCCATGCCTCCCCAGATCAGCCCGCGCAGCAAGGCGTCCAACTCGGCGCGCACCTGCGGGTCGGTGTGGTCGCGCACGGATTCCCACCGCTCCCCGGCCCAGAAGTGGGCCTTGAACGAACCGAGGGTGTTCCGGAATCCGTATACGGAGAACGAAGCGCGGTGGGGGCCATGGGGCCGGTGCCAGTCACCCTCCACCACCGGCGCGTAGGGCTGCAGATCCGCGATGGCTGCTGTTGGCGCCATCGGTGTCCCGTGCTTTCGGTCAGCCCGACGATGCTGCCCCGGCTGGACGAGCTGGAGGACGATCTGGTCGCACGCCGCCGGCCCGCGATCGCCAGGGGTGGAAGGGATCAGCAGCGGGGACGCCAACAGCGCGTTTGGCGCAGGGCCTGACCGGTCTGGTACATGCCGTTCATCCTGACCGCTTCAGCTCCGCGAAGCCCCTCGCTCCGACGTGCTCGACGCCCTCTGGGCGGCCTGGCGCGTGCTGACAGTGGACAAGTAACGAAGACGTAGCCCTCAACTCCGCCTGTTCATGGCTCACTTCCTGAACCCTGCCCCGCTCCGTCGCGCCGCCAGCGACGGCGGGGCGGAGCGGTCAGGGACACCAGTTAAGACCCGCAGAATTTTTTTCGTCAACACTTTTCACAAGGATTGAAGAAACTTCGAGTTCACAGGTCTGGTGGGCGCGGATCGCGCTGAGGATCTTCAGTTCATGAATGCGGAAACCCTTGACGGTCCAGCTGGAGGGCAGTTCACTCACGCTTCGATCCCCCCGGATTCATGACGTCAGGAGCACCCCCCATGCCACTCCCCTCCGACCGCCCGCCGCGGCTCACCGTCGCTGCGCTCGCCGCCGCCCTGGTCGCGGCCCTCCTCGTGCTGCTGCCCGGCACCGCGGCCCAGGCGGCTCCCGTTCTGCTCTCCCAGGGCAAGCCCGCCACCGCCTCCAGCGTGGAGGGCGCCGGGACCCCGGCCGGTGCGGCCGTCGACGGCGACAACGGCAGTCGCTGGTCGAGCCAGTTCGCCGACCCTCAGTGGATACAGGTCGACCTCGGCGCCCCCGCCCAGGTGAACCAGGTTGTCCTGCGCTGGGAGGCGGCGTACGCGAAGTCCTACCGGGTCGAGCTGTCCACCGACGGCGCCACCTGGTCCACCGCCTACTCGACGACCGCGGGCACCGGCGGGGTCCAGACCCACGACATCACGGGCACCGCGCGCTACGTCCGCGTCTACGGCACCCAACGAGCCACCGCCTACGGCTACTCGCTCTGGGAGTTCCAGGTCTACGGCACCACGGGCACCGGCCCGGTGATCCCCGGCGGCGGTGACCTCGGACCGAACGTGATCGTCTTCGACCCCTCGATGCCGGACATCCAGGCCAAGCTGGACCAGGTCTTCGCGCAGCAGGAATCGGCCCAATTCGGCTCCGGGCGATACCAGTTCCTCTTCAAGCCGGGCACGTACAACGGCCTCAACGCCCAGCTCGGCTTCTACACCTCGATCTCCGGCCTCGGCCTCAATCCCGACGACACCACCATCAACGGCGACGTGACCGTCGACGCCGGCTGGTTCGGGGGCAACGCCACCCAGAACTTCTGGCGCTCCGCCGAGAACCTCGCCCTCAACCCGGTCAGCGGTACGGACCGCTGGGCCGTCTCACAGGCCGCGCCGTTCCGCCGGATGCACGTCAAGGGCGGCCTGAACCTGGCGCCCGACGGCTACGGCTGGGCTTCGGGCGGCTACATCGCCGACTCCAAGATCGACGGACAGGTCGGCAACTACTCGCAGCAGCAGTGGTACACCCGTGACAGCTCGATCGGCGGATGGTCCAACGCCGTGTGGAACCAGGTGTTCTCGGGGGTCCAGGGCGCACCGGCCCAGAGCTTCCCGAACGCCCCCTACACCACGCTCGACAGCACGCCCGTCTCCCGCGAGAAGCCCTTCCTCTACCTCGACGGCACCCAGTACAAGGTCTTCGTACCGGCCAAGCGCACCGGCGCCCGCGGCACCTCCTGGGGCAACGGCACGCCGCAGGGGTCCTCGATCCCGTTGAGCCAGTTCTACGTGGTCAAGCCGGGCGCGAGCGCGGCGACGATCAACGCGGCGCTGGCCCAGGGCCTGCACCTGCTCTTCACCCCCGGCGTGTACCACGTCAGCCAGACCATCCAGGTCAACCGCCCGGACACGGTCGTCCTCGGCCTCGGCCTGGCGACGATCGTCCCGGGCAACGGAGTGACCGCGTTGAAGGTCGCCGACGTAGACGGCATCAGGCTCGCCGGCCTCCTGATCGACGCGGGCCCCGTCAACTCGCCCAGCCTCCTGGAGGTCGGCCCGGCCGGCACCACGACGGACCACGCGGCGAACCCGACCACCGTGCAGGACGTGTTCGTCCGGGTCGGCGGCGCGGGCGCGGGCAGGGCCACAGTCGGCATGGTGATCAACAACCACGACACGATCGTCGACCACACGTGGATCTGGCGCGCCGACCACGGTGACGGGGTCGGCTGGGAGACCAACCGCTCCGACTACGGCTTCCGGGTGAACGGCGACGACGTCCTGGCCACCGGTCTGTTCGTCGAGCACTTCAACAAGTACGACGTGCAGTGGAACGGCGACCGGGGCCGCACGATCTTCTTCCAGAACGAGAAGGCGTACGACGCGCCCAACCAGGCTGCCGTCCAGAACGGCTCCACCAAGGGGTTCGCGGCCTACAAGGTGGCCGACTCGGTGAACACCCACGAGGGGTGGGGGTTGGGCAGCTACTGCTACTACAACGTGGACCCGACCATCCGGCAGGACCACGGCTTCGAGGTGCCGGTGAAGCCGGGCGTCAAGTTCCACGACCTGCTCGTCGTCTCGCTCGGCGGCAACGGCCAGTACGAGCACGTCATCAACGCCACGGGAGCCCCGACCTCGGGGACCTCGACCACCCCGTCGGCCGTCGTCTCCTTCCCCTGACCTGTCCCCGAACCCGCGCAACACGCGGGGCGGCAGTCGGCCGCCCCGCGTTTTCCGGTCCGTTTGAGAGAGCGCTCTCCCACCCAGAGGGCCTCCCCCACCATCCGCAGGAGCAGAAGTGAATCTCTGACCTCGCAGCCTGTCCGCCCTACTGGTTTCGGCGGCTTTCGCCATGACCGCGGCGGCGGGCCTGGGCGGTCTCGCCCTGACCGCCCAGGCCTCTCCCCCCAACGGCGCGGCCGCCCACATGGACCATGCCGCCGTCGCGCCCCTCGCCACCGGTGACGACCCGGACGGGGACGGGGACGGCTACATCCCGGCCGTGCCGCCGGTCACCGGCGTCACCCCCTCCTGGGCGAACCCACCCGACCGCTACTTCCACGAGTTCCAGGCGAACTGCGCCGTCAGCAAGACCGCCCCCGACGACCCGATCGTCTTCCCAGACCGGCCCTGCGCCTCGCACAACCACACCTTCATGGGCAACACCACGACCGACGCCAACTCCACCACCGCCTCACTCGGCGCGGGCGGCACGCGCTGCAACGCCCCCGGCGACCTGTCCGGCTACTGGATGCCGACGCTCTACAACGGCAACCAGCCCGTCCTGCCCACCGGACCTCAGGTGATCTACTACAAGACCGGCGTCACCGACTACAAGAGCGTGCGCCCCTTCCCCAAGGGCCTGCGCTTCGTGGTCGGCAGCCCGACGCAGACCGCGGCCGAGTTCCGCGCCCACCGCGGCTGGGTCGAGGGCTGGGAGTGCGGCGACAGCTTCAAGAACGTGGAGTTCCCGGCGAGCTGCCCCGCCGGGACACAGCTCAATATCCGCATGCAGTCACCCAGCTGCTGGGACGGCAAGTATCTGGACACGCCCGACCACAAGGCCCATATGGCCTACCCGATCGTGAAGCCCGGCAGCAACGACAACGTGTGCCCGGCCGACCACCCCGTCGCGCTGCCGATGGTCGAGTTCAAGATGGCCTTCCCGGTCAGCGGTGACATGTCGCAGGTGAGGCTGTCCAGCGGCAGTGGCCACTCCTTCCACTACGACTTCTTCAACGCATGGGACGACCGGACGCTGAAGGCCCTTGTCGACCAGTGCATCAACGGCGGCTTCCAATGCAACGCCCGCGGTTACGACGAGACCCACCCCGAGGCGGGATCCGTCCTCGGTCCGGACTACCGGCTCCCGTGACCCGTTCCTCCTCCCCCACCCCCTTCCAAGGAGGTGCAGGCATGCACTCCCGTATGCGTTCCCTCGTCGCGGCCGCACTCCTCGCGGGCACCGCGGCTGTAATCCCCGCGGGACCGGCGCAGGCCGCCGGCAGCGTGGTGAAGGTGACCGGCTCGCAGGGCAACTGGCAGCTGACGGTCAACGGTTCCCCTTACGTCGTCAAGGGCGTCACCTGGGGCCCGTCCTCGGCGGACGCCGGGCGGCTGCTGCCCGACGTGAAGTCGCTGGGCGCCAACACCATCCGTACGTGGGGCACCGACGCGAGCAGCCGCCAGCTGTTGGACGCGGCGGCCTCGAACAGCATCAAGATGGTCGCCGGGTTCTGGCTCCAGCCGGGCGGCGGCCCGGGCTCCGGCGGCTGCACCGACTACGTCACGGACACCACGTACAAGAACAACATGAGGGCGGGCGCGGGGGCGCGAAGGAGGGAGTAGGTTTCAGCGGGAGCGGTGGGCGGCGATGATGCCGGCGTACGTGCGGCCGCTGGACTTCACTGTGCGGGCCTGGGTGGCGTAGTCGACGTGGACCAGGCCGAAGCGCTTGTCGTAGCCGTAGGCCCATTCGAAGTTGTCCAGCAGCGACCAGGCGTAGTAGCCGGCCACCGGAGCGCCGCGGCGGGCCGCGCGGGCACAGGCGGTCAGGTGGGAGGTCAGGTAGGCGGTGCGCTCGGGGTCGTGGACGCTGCCGTCGGCTGCGACGGTGTCCGGGTAGGCGGAGCCGTTCTCGGTGATGTGGATGCGCCGGGCCCCGTACTCCTCGTGGAGCCGCATGATGAGTGTTTCCAGGCCGTTGGCGTCGACCTCCCAGTCCATGCCGGTGCGCGGGACGCCGGGACGGACAGTCTGTCGGGCGAAGGGGGCGGGACCGGCCGGGTCGGCGGTGACGACCTGCGGGAAGTAGTAGTTGAGGCCGATCCAGTCCAGAGGGGCCGCGACGGCCGCGAGGTCGCCCGGGCGTTCGGGCAGTTCCACGCCGTAGACCTCGCGCATGTCGGCGGGGAAGCCGCGCCCGTGGACCGGGTCGAGCCACCAGCGGTTGACGTGGCCGTCCATGCGCCGAGCGGCGGCGCGATCGGCCTCGCTGTCGGTGGCGGGTTCGATGGTGGAGAGGTTGTTGACTATGCCGATCCGAGCGCCGGGAGCCGCGGAGCGGACGGCCTGGGTGGCGAGGCCGTGGCCGAGCAGCAGGTGGTAGGAGGCGCGGACGGCGGCGGTCAGGTCCGTCCAGCCGGGGGCCATCTTGCCTTCCAGGTGGCCGATCCAGGCGGAGCACAGCGGTTCGTTCAGGGTGGCCCACTGGGTGACGCGGTCTCCGAGCCGGCCGGCCACCAGGCCGGCGTACGCGGCGAAGTGCTCGGCGGTGGCACGCTCGGGCCAGCCGCCGAGGTCCTGGAGGGCCTGTGGGAGGTCCCAGTGGTAGAGGGTGACGTTGGGTTCGATTCCGGCGGCGAGCAGGGCGTCGATCAGCCGGTCGTAGTGGTCCAGGCCCTTGGCGTTGGCGGGGCCGTCTCCGTCGGGCAGGATGCGCGGCCAGGCGACGGACAGCCGGTAGGCGTTGGTACCGAGGTCCCGCATCAGGGCGATGTCCTCGGGCCAGCGGTGGTAGTGGTCGCAGGCGGTGTCGCCGGTGTGGCCGTTGTCGATGGCGCCGGGGACACGGCTGAAGGTGTCCCAGATGGAGGGGGCGCGGCCGTCCTCATCGACCGCTCCCTCGATCTGGTAGGCGGAGGTGGCGGTGCCCCAGGCGAAGTCGGCGGGGAGGGCGGCCAGATCGAGGGCGTCCTCGGCGGCCGGGTGCCCGACGGCGTCGTCGGCGGCCCCGCGCCCGGTCAGGCGGAGGCTTTCGGAAAGGGTCATTTGACGGCTCCTGCCGTGAGTCCGGCCACCAGGTACTTCTGCAGCAGCAGGAAGCCGGCGACGACGGGGATGCTGACGACGAGTGAGGCGGCCATGATCTGGTTCCAGTAGACGTCGTTCTGCGTGGAGTAGCCCTGCAGTCCGACGGCGAGAGTGCGGGTGGCGTCGTTCGTCATGACGGAGGCGAAGAGCACTTCGCCCCAGGCGGTCATGAAGGCGTAGACGGCGACGGCGACGATGCCGGGGACCGCTGCGGGGATCACGACGCGGAACAGTGCGCCGAGCGGGCCGCAGCCGTCGACGGCGGCCGCCTCGTCGAGGTCTCGGGGCACCGAGTCGAAGTAGCCGATGAGCATCCAGATGGAGAAGGGCAGGGAGAAGGTGAGGTAGGTGAGGATGAGCCCGCTACGGGAGCCGTAGAGGGCGACCCCGGTGCTGTTGCCTATGTTGACGAAGATCAGGAACAGCGGGAGCAGGAAGAGGATCCCCGGGAACATCTGGGTGGACAGCACGGTCACCGTGAACAGGCGCTTGCCGCGGAAGCGGTAGCGGCTGACGGCGTAGGCGGCGAACACGGCGATGACCACGGAGCAGACGGTCGCCGCTCCCGCCACGATCAGGGAGTTCACGAAGTACTCGGCGAGCGGGACAGTGTGCCAGATGTCGATGTAGGGGCGGACGGTCAACCCGGTGGGGATCCACCGGAACTGGCCCGAGACGTCCTGAAGCGGCTTGAGGGAGCTGGTGACCATCACGTAGACGGGCAGGAGCACGAAGCCTGCAAGCAGGGTCAGGAAGACGGCCCGGATCACCCGGAAGGAGGTGGGCGGATCGAGCGGGCTGCGGGCTCTAGCGGGCATCGGCTTCCCTCCGGCCGCGGGTGGTGACGAGCAGGTAGACGGCGGTGACCAGCAGGAGGAAGAGGAGCAGCAGCACCGACATGGCCGACCCGGTGCCGAAGTTCCAGGTCACGAAGCTGGACTGGTAGATGTGGATGGATATCAGGTCCGCTGCCTGGGGTGCGGACTTGCCGAACAGCACGAATGGCGTGTTGAAGTCGTTGAAGGTCCACAGAAACAGCACCAGGACCAGGACCTGGTTCACGGCGCCGACCGATGGCAGGGTGATGCGGCGGATCTGCTGCCAGATGCCCGCTCCATCCAGTGCAGCGGCCTCGTAGAGGTCCTTGGGGATGTTCTGCAGGGCGGCCATGACGATGAGGAACGCGAACGGCCAGCCCTTCCACACGGACACCGTCAGCAGGGCCCAGAAACTGTTGTCGCCCAGGAGCCAGAAGGTGTGCGCGGTTCCTCCGATGCCGAGCTGGTCGTGCAGGACGTGGTTCACCAGGCCGTTGTCGCGCTGGAACATGAAAGCCCAGGTGATCACGGCCGCGTAGACGGGCAGGGCGTACGGGACCAGGAACAGGGCCCGCAGGAAGCCTCGACCGCGGAATGCCTCCTGCATAAACACGGCGGCCGCGGTGCCGAGCAGCCAACACAGGGCCACGGAGAGCAGGGTGAACAGGCAGGTCGTCAGGAAGGATCCGAGCAGGGCCTCGCCGACGGGCCGGTTGACGTCCACGGCGAGTCGGTAGTTGTCGAAGCCCGTCCAGGGTGCGCCGGACCAGTCCCGGATGAAGAACTGGGTGAGCCGGCGGAAGCTCATCAGGATGCCCATCACCATCGGGACGAGGTGGATGAGCAGTTCGAGGAGGAGCGCAGGCAGGAGGAGGAGGTAGGGCAGGGCTGCGCGGCGCAGCCGTCCGGGCGGGCGGCCGCCGCCGACCGCGCGGCGCAGCGTCTCTGGCGGGGTGGTATCGGGCGGGATCACGGTGGGTGCGGAGGTCATCGGGCGGGGCTCAGTTCGACATCTGCTGCTGGGCCTTGGTGAGCTTCGCCTTGACCGACTCGGAGGTCACCGGGCGACCGGCCGCGGCGTCGGCGAAGAGCTCCTTGACGGCGGTGCCGACGGCGGTCTCGAACTGCGACTCCTCGGGAACCTGCGGGAGCGGGGCGGCGCTGGTGGCGAGGGTGGTGCGGAGCACGGTGAGGTCCTCGGTGGCGAAGGCGGGGTCGCTCTGGGCGGCCTTGACCGGCGGGATGGAGCCGTAGGTCTTGTTCAGGAGCCTCTGTTCTTCGTCGCTGGTCATGAACTTCACGAACTTCAGGGAGCCGTCGATGTTGTCGGTGTTCTTGAAGACGGCCATGTTGATGCCGGCGACCATGGAGTTGGTGTTCTTTCCGGTGCCGGGGGCGCCGCCGGCCGGGACGGGAACGGGGGCAACGCCCCAGTCGCCCTCCTTCATGCCGTGCGCCTTGAAGCTGCTGGCGGCGCTCTGCCACAGGACCATTGCGGTCTTGCCGTTGGCGAAGTCCTGGAGGGACTGGTTCTTGTCGTACTCGGCGTTGCCCGGCGCGATGATCTTGTCCTTGGCCATCAGGTCGACGTACTGCTTGACGGCCTCGACGTTGGCGGGGGTGTCGAAGGTGGGCTTGCCGGCGGTGTCGAAGAACGCGGCGCCGTGCTGTTTGGAGAGCACGAAGGCCTGGTGGATGTTGTTGGAGAGGTTCGAGCCCTCGGCCCCCAGCGCCCACTTGCCGTCCTTGGACAGCTTCTGGCCGACGGTGACCATCTCGTCCCAGGTGGCCGGCGGCTTTTCGATGCCTGCCTCCTGGAACATCTTCTTGTTGTAGTAGAGCGCGTAGGACATCGAGTAGAGAGGGACGGCTGCCGGGTCCTTGCCGGACGCACCGGCCGATCCGATGGCGGCTTCGACGAAGCGGTCCCGGCCGCCGATCGCCCGGAAGTTCTCGGTGTCCCAGGGCAGCAGCGCTCCGGTGGCCTGGAGGGAGGAGGACCAGGTATTGCCGATGTTGAGGACGTCCGGGCCCTGGCCGGAGGCGGTGGCGGCGAGGATCCGGTTGAGCAGGTCGGCCCAGGGGACGACTTCCAGCTTGACCTTGATGCCGGTCTGCTGTTCGAACTTCTTCAGCTCGGGAGCGAGCGCGGCCTGGTCCGCCGCGATGTCGGGCCCCTGGTTGGAGGCCCAGTAGGTGAGCTCCTGGGGGGCGGTGTTGGAACCGCCCCCGCTGTCCGTCGACCCGCCGCCGCAGGCAGTGGCGGCAGTGGCGAGGAGGGAGACTGTGACGGCGGTGGCAGCGGCCCGGGTTCTGCGCATGGCGGCTCGGTCCCTTTCGGCGGTGATGCGGGAAGGCCGACGCGGCGCACTCCGTCCAGGCCTTAATTTAGGACGTGAGTTAAGCTCTGTGAAAGGGTCGCGTCAAGGGCTCGCACAACGGTATGTTGCGAGCAATGCCACTGCGGAAGGGGCCGGATGACCACGGGACGTAGCGGGCGAACGGTGCGGGACCTGCGGCGGGGCAATCGGAGCGCCGTCCTCCAACGTCTGTACTTCGGCGGGCCGATGAGCCGCCAGGAGCTGGGACCCGCCACGGGGCTGAGCTCCGGATCCGTCAGCAATGTCGTCGGCGAGCTCGTCACCGACGGACTCCTGGAGGAAGCCGGCGTCGTCGACTCCGACGGCGGCCGCCCCCGCACGCTGCTGCGCGTGGCCCCGGGCAGTGCGCACATGATCGGCGTCGACGTCGCTGAGACCCGCGTCCGTGTCGAGCTGTTCGACCTGACCTTGAGAGAACTGGCCCGCGCCGAAATGCCGCTGCTGCCACGCGGCTGTTACGACGTGGGCCCCATCGTCGCCCACATCAAGGACGGGATCGCCGCCGTACTCGCCGAGGCGGCCATCGGCGCAGAGCGGCTGCTGGGCGTGGGCGTCGGAGTGCCCGGCATCGTCGAACGGGGCGCACCGGGCGGGACCGTGGTACACGGCCAGACCATCGGCTGGGACGCCGTACCGCTGGAAGAGCTGCTGCGCGCCACCGGAGCCGTGCCGAACGAGGTCCCCTACATCATCGACAACGGCGCGCGAACCCTCGGCCAGGCGGAAATGTGGTTCGGGGCGGGACGCGGCGCCCGGGAGGCGCTGGTCGTACTGTTCGGGTCGGGCGTCGGCGCGAGCCTGATCACCGACGGCTCGCCGGACGGCGGGACGACGGAGGGGACCCCGCTGGAGTGCGGGCACCTCACGGTCTCGGTGCGCGGCAGGCGCTGCCGGTGCGGGGCTCTGGGCTGCCTGGAAGCCTATACGGGGGCGGAGTCGCTGCTGGCGCGGTGGGCGGAGCGGGGCGGCGGCCCGGTGGACTCCGTGGACGAGGAGGAGGCCCTCTCGGCGCTGCTGGCGGCGGCCCGTACGGAGGACCCCGTCGCGCTGGAGGTGCTGGAGGAGACCGCGGAATACCTGGGGGCGGGTCTGTCCGGCCTCATCAACCTCTTTCAGCCGGAGCGCATCCTGATCGGCGGCTGGGCGGGCCTGGTGTTGGGCCCCCACATCCTTGCGGCGGTACGTGAGCACGCGACCCGGTACTCGCTGCGTCATCCCGCCGGCCGGGTCACCATCGGCATGGGCTCCCTGGGGCCGGACGCCGTGACGGTCGGCGCGGCGACGCTCCCGCTGTCCGCCTTCTTCGCCACGGGTGGCCGCCGCACGGCACCCCAGCCCCACATCGAGCCCCCGGCCTGGCGCACGGCCCTGCGCGTCCGCGGCGAAACGACGCCCCGCCGCGCGTGACCGGACGCCGGCCTGCCGGCCCCACCACCGAGCACGCGGGGCACTCCGGTGCGAAGCCCCGACGCCTTTGCACCGCCGGGCGGCCGCCGCAGGGACCAGCTCCAGGGGGGCCAGGGATCAGCCCCGGGGCGTTCACGCCGAGTCGCGCACCACGAGGTGGGGCGCGAACAACACCGACGCCGGCCCCGTGTCCGACGCGCCCGCGACACGGTGCAGGAGCAGTCGGACCATCTCGGCCGCCATGTCCTCCACCGGCTGCCTCACGGTCGTCAGCCTCGGCCGGCAGGCCGCCGCCGCGCCGGAGTCGTCGAAGCCGACCACCGCCACGTCGTCCGGAATCCGGCGGCCGTGCTCGCGCAGCACCAGGCAGGCTCCTTGCGCCATCAGGTCGTTGGCGGCGAACACCCCGTCCAGGGCGGGCTGTTCGGCAAGCAGGCTCCGCACCGCCCGCTCGCCCCCGTCGAGGGTGAAGTCCCAAGACCAACTCCTACCCGGATGAGGACTGGCATTCGCTGCAGCCCGCGCTGATCGCGGCCGAGCTCGCCGTGCACGGTCCATCCCCCTGATCGACGTGTCCGCCGATGTGACGCCGGAGCAGCTTGACGAGCTCGCCCTCGTGCTCGGCACGACCGGCGTCGACGAACCGCTCCTGGGTCTCCTGGGCGACTCCCGGGTCTGGTTCTCGGGCCACGACGACTGCTACGTGACGTTGGAAGCCCGCGACCCCGCCCCGCCCGCCGCGGTGCTGGCGCGGCTGTTGGCCCTGCTGGCTGGCTCTGCCCTCGCCGAACTCACCGAGGAGCCCTTCGCACGGGTTCCCGAGCCCGACCTCTGGCTGCCCGAACAGCTGATCGGCGCCGCACCTCACTGGATCGGGGCCCTGTCTCACATCACTGAGGACGTGGTCGTCATCGGGTTGGCTGCCCTACCGCACCCGTGGCGGCTGGGCGTCCCGTTCCCACAGGCCGACCTCACCGCCATGCTCGACGTACGACACGGAACCTGGCGGATGACGCCCAAGGAGTAACGCCAGGAACCACCCCCGACGGGGTGCCGGTGTTCCAGTTGGGCCCGGGTGCCACCGGATTGGCCTCACTGTCCTGCCCCGCAGGCCATTCAGATTCCTCAACCAGGCCAACCAGAGCGCTCAGGGGCAGCGTCGGGCAGGTCGGACCGGAGCTGGCACGCATCCTGGGCCGCCAGGACCTCGATCTGCACCTGATCGACACCGCCCCGACATGCTCGCCGACGAACGGCGGCGGTCCTCGCCGATGAGGTGGCGCAGATGCACGTGCACCACACACCGCTGCTGTCGGAGGAGGTCCTCACCGCACTCCCCTCCGGCACCCATGTCCTGATCATGACCCACGACCGCGCCGAGGACGCCGCACTGACCTTCGCACAGGAAGAACGTGCTGAGTGAACGTCACCACGCGACTGGCCGTACCGTGGGGCATCGGCTCCGAAGAAGGGAACGCGAGTGCGGTACAAGGTGACGGTGGATGTCGCGGCAGCGCCGGAGCGGGTGTGGGAGGTGCTGGCCGACATCGAGGGCTGGCCTCGCTGGACGGTGTCGAAGCCGAGCGTACGGCTGTTGTCCGGCGGCCCGGTGGCGGTCGGGAGCGAGGCGGAGGTCCGGCAGCTCAAGCTGGCGACCGAGGTGTGGCAGGTCACCGAGATGGAGGCCGGGCGAAGCTTCGAGTGGCGCTCCCAGAACCCGGTGTTCACCACGATCAGTACGCACCGGATCGAGCCGCTCGGCGCGGGCCGGTCCCGCGTCGTGCTCGGCCTGCGGCAAAAGGGTTTCATGGCGCCGCTGCTCGCGCTGGCGTACGGCAAGCTGACTCGCCGGTACGTCGACATGGAGGCGGCCGGGCTGAAGCGGTACTGCGAGGCGATGGGCGGCTGAGCGCACGGGGCCGGAGCGCCGCACCGCCCGGCTCAGGCGCGCCACTTGCGGGAGACGCGCCGTACTGCGGTGCCGCGCCTGGGCATGCCGCGGCACCGGAGCACGGTCCCGAACGGGATCGTGGCTGTCCCGGCCAGGCCCGCGGCGTAATCGGGCGGCGACATGACGACCAGCACGGAACAGATCGCCGGCGAAACGGGCGCCCTGGATCTGATGCGCGGGGGTACCTCGCCGCTGACCCGGAAGCCGTCGTTGCCGCCGCGGCGGCGGGCGCCGTGGCCCGACCACGGCCGCCTGATGCACCAGCGGGGCTCGGGGCTACTGACCGAATCCGTCCTGGCCGGCCCCGACTTCTTCCCATGCCGCCGCGTGGTAATGGGGCCCGCGGACATCGAGTGGCTGGAGAGCATCCCCATGGAAACGGCCGTCGCCGAAGCCCTCCTGGTCCTCGCTGGCGACGGCGCAACACCGCGTCTCGCTCTGGACGACGCGCAGCTGGCCACTGTGTTCGCCCTGTCTGCTGTCGCCCGCTGTGTTGCCGTGTACGGACGGGAGGGCGCCACCAACTCACCGCCCTCATCCGTCCGGAGGGGCCCGTGAGTACCGACGGCGAAGGCCGACAGGCTCTCGAACCCACCCTGGAGGAACTGGTACTCGCCCACCTGGGCGCCCCGGGCGTCCCGGCCCTGCTCACCACGGCCATGGAGGCGGCGGCATGACCCGCCTCGATCTGCGCGGCCCTGTTCGAGTCACGATCGGCCTGCACCGACACGTGCTGTGGGCGGCGCTCGCCCTCGTACTGCTCGCCGCCATCGCCCTGCCTGCCGGCCGCTGGTACGTCCAGTCACTGGCCGACGATCTCGCCGCAACCGGCTGCAAGGTGGAGAACTCCGTGCCCGGATGCGGCATCCAAGTCCGCGGCTTCCTCTCCCGCAGCCTCTGCGTCAACAAGGTGTTCAACTACATCGGGCTCGGAACGGGAGTACTGCCCCTGGCCCTCGGCGCGTTCGTCGCGGGCCCGCTGGTCGGACGCGAGCTGGAATCGGGCACCTACCGACTTGGAACGAACTCCCCGTCTACCAGGTGATCAGGCCGGTGTCGGTGAGTTATGCCCTCCTCGGCATCGCGGCGGCGCCATGGCCGGCCTGCTGATCGGACGCGCGTACCCGCCCTGGCCGCGGCCGTCACCATGGCCGGGATCGTCACGGCGGCCCTCGTCCTGATCCTCCCCTGGTTCTGGCCCACCCTCGAAGAGCCCGCGCGCGGGGGCGGGGGGGACATTTCCGGTCCGGTCGACTTCATCGGGACCCGCTATCACCCCGAGTCCCACTTCTGGCCGCTGCAACTGCTCGAGAGTGCGCTCGTGCTGGCCCTCGCCGCCGCCGCGATCGTCGCGGCCTTCGCGTTCCTGCGCCGTCGGCACCGCTGACCGCTGCAACATGGAGACATCATGACCGACAGCGCTTGACGTGTACGGCTTGTGTGTACCGGCGGCACACACAAGCGGTTCAGAGCAGTTCTCGCAACTGGTTGTATCTACGAGACCGACAAGCGGAATCATCACTGCCGCCACCCACTGTTCTGTTGGTCCAACCAGTCCCGAGGCGGGGGCCAGCGGGGTTAGCTGATGCTGATCATCATGTACGTCTCTCCGGGGCCGGGAGGGCGGCTCCAGGAGGGCGACTCGAAGGTGTGCAGCCGGCCCTCGGTGAGGGCGAGGCGGGGCAGGGTGACACCGTGGAGGCGGGCGATGGCGGCCAGGACGCGGGCTGCCGCCGCGGCCTGACCGTCCCCGTCGGGGGCATCGAACCCGGGGGTGGGCGAGGTCAGTTCGGCAGGTACGTCGCCGACGGTGGCTTCGAGCGTCCCGGCGCGCACGGTGAACGCGTAGCGCAGGGTGCCACCCTTGGCGGCCGACACGTGGAAGGGCGGGATGCCCTGGCGCCACTCGTGCCAGATCACGATCGCCCACCCTCCGCCGGCCGAGGCGGCCGGCGCGGGAGAGACGAAGCGCGCGGTGTCGAATCCTGCGGAAGGGTCCTGTTCGAAGGCGAAACTCCAGCCCGATCCGGCCCGTCCGACGCTGAGAAGCGCCTTGTCGTCGTAGCTGGAGAAGACCTGCCGGCCGGATCGATGGTGCCTGGTAACATCCCACTGCCGCAGGGGCGGGGAGAGCTCCGTGCCGGGCGATGAGCCGAGCAGCGCGGGCAGCTCGCCCGAGGCTACGCCTTCGACGAGGATCATCCGGTAGTCGCTGACCTTTTCCGGACTAAGAGATCGCCCTTGGCTGTACATGCCGCAGGGCCGGGGCGGCTTCGAGGTCTCTCTCCTCCCGCGCCGTTGCCGGTTCCGGGCTGAAACGTCTTCATTTGTGGTCGCGCAGGAAAGTAGGGATCTCGTCGCGGGTCGGGGAGTTCGGCAGAGGTGCTGGCTTGCCCTGAAGGAACGCAGTGATGACGGCGACGGCCCGGTCGTTGTTGTCGTCGAGGCCGTTCCACATGTGGTGTCCGACTCCGGGCATGTACTGCGTGCGCTGGATGGCCGGGTCATTGGCAAGGACGGTGGTCTCCCATTGACGGACCTGGGAGGAGCACTCGGCGATCATCAACATCGCGGGAGTCCGGGAGCGCCTCAGCTTCGAGGCGATGGAGGGGGAGTCCTTGACCGTCTGCTGGATGCGGAGGCTGGCGGCGGGGCTGAAGGAGAAGTTCTGGGCGGTGTCCTCGGCGGGGATGCGGTGCGCGTCGCGAGCGCAGTAGGCGGACGCGGTGTCGCTGCCGAGGTCTGCGGCGGTGAAGGCATTGTCGCCTTCGGCCTGTCCGATCAGTCCGGTGTCGGGGGTGAGGAGTCCGAGTCGCATAAGGCCGAACGCCACGGCGTACCGGGGGACGTGCGTCGATCGCGGTCCGGTCATGGCCGGCGCGATGCCCCGTGCGGATTTTCGGCCCTTGTGCCCGGCGATGCGGGCGGTGGGGCCGTCCATGGGGCCGGGCTCAGCGATGATCGCCCGATGCAAGCGTGCGGCGACGCTCGGGTCAGCCAGGGCTCGGGTGAGCACGGCCCCGCCTGAGGAGAATCCGAGGATGTCGACCTTGCCCTTGTTCAGGCGGTCGACGAAGGCTGCGAGGTCGCGGACCGGCCTGGAGATCGTGTACTGGCTCATAGGGAGCAGGTCGCTTCGTCCGCCACCGGCCTGTTCGTAGGCGTAGACGTCGTAGCCCTGGCGTGCCAGGAGTTGCAGGAACCGGTGGTCGAGCACCGAGATGCCGCGGACCGGTCCGCCGTTGAGGTACACGAGCGGGATGGGATGCCGGGTGCCGGGGTTCGCGGGCGGGTAGTGGTACACCGCTACCCGGCTGCCTGTGGCCAGGCTCCAATGCTGCGTGGTCACGAACGGCAGGGCGGGCGGGTATCGCCGGGCCGTCGGCACGGTCGGGATACAGACCGACGCCGTCAATGCCGCCGCGACAACCACCGGCAGGAACGGCACGAGCCGCGCCGGCCAAGTGCGGCGCCGCCCCAGCCACATCGCCAGGACAGCTCCGACTCCAAGGGTCGTCAACCATGCGGCGAGCCCCGAGCCTGCTCCATCTGTGAGGGCGATCAGTGCGAGAAAGACGACGACCAGCGTCGTGACGGCGGCCAGGGCCAGCAGTAAGCGTCCGGTGAAGCGGACGAGACGTATGGCGGACGTAGGCATGGCGGACCTCCGGCAGTTTGAGAACGGTGTTTCAAAACGACGCTATCAGAGGGGGTAGGCTGCTGGCCGTGGGTAGGCCGAGAACAAACGACGAGGCCGTCAAAGAGCGGCTTGTAGAGTGCGCGACCGAGATGCTCGCCACCCGTCCGCGGGAGTCGCTCACGGTCCGCGCTGTGGCGGCTGCCGCCGAGGCGTCGACGACGGCGGTGTACTCCCTGTTCGGGGGTAAGGATGGGCTGATCGGTGCGGTGCGCGACAGAGCCGTCGCCGGCCTGTTCCAGGACGTGTCGGCGGTGCAGACCTCCGCGGACCCGCTCGCCGACCTCTACGCGCTGGCCGTCGCCTACCGTCGCTGGGGGCGAGGACACAGCCACCTGTACACGGTGCTGTTCGGTGGTGTGCAGTCCTTCGACCCGTCGGGGGAGGTCGGTGCCAGTGACCCGATCCGTCCGCTCCTCGCGGCGATCGATCGCGCCGTGACAGCGTCCGTCCTCGTCGGCGAGGCAACGTCGATCGCCCTGTCGATCTGGGCCACCCTCCACGGGCTGGTGACTCTTGAACTGGCTGGGGCCTTCGACGCCGCGACGGCCGAGGCCGCATTCCGCTCGGCGATTCACGCCACGTTGCGCGGATGGACGACCCCGGCGGTGTTCCGCAGTCTTCGCCAAGCAGAACTCGCTCATTGACAGGATCAGTGCTGGTTATCGGGGCCCTCCCGGTCCCTGGCGGGACGAGGGTGCGTGGTCGGTGAAGACCGGCATGCCAAGGTCGACCAGCTGCGGCCGACCATCGGCCGGAGATCGCTTGAGGCTGTTGAGCTTGGCCATCGCAGCGTCGAAGCTGACCTGGAGTCCCTCGACCTCGCCGAGCCAGCCGTTGGCGCGGGCTTCGCGGATGCGCTCTCGGAGGTTCTGGATGATCTCGATGAGGCGTGGTCTCTGGCGGGGATCCATCTGGAGGACGGGGCAGCGGATGCAGGCGTGTTCGTGCTTGCAGGGGGTTCCATACGCGTCCTGGGCCCGGGTCGTCCCGTTGACGAATGCGGGGCCGTCCTCGCCGTCCCGGCCGGGCGCGTGCGCGTGGAACTCCTGGTGCATGGCGACCATGAACGCCGCGAACGACGGATACCGCTCAAGCCCCCCCGGCCCGCCAGGAAGCCCACACCCGCACCGCCCACTCGCCGTCCGGTCCCACGTCCTGCGGGTCGAGTAGCACGAAGGTGATGTCCGACTCGACGTCCAGTTGCAGCGCCTGGGACCACAGGCCCACCTGCGCCCGCACTTCCTCGGGGTTGTCCTCCTCGCCCCAGAATTCGTCGAAATCCTCGCCGAGGCCCATCGCGTCGTCGTGCCAGTGCGCCTCGCGGGTGCAGGCCAGTTTCCAGACGAAGGCGCCGGCGTGCCGCCAGCCGTCGCTGACCCGCAGGAACTCGCGGTAGGAGGGCGGCATCGCGCGGCCGAGCCGGTTCTCCATCGCAGCGATGTCTGCCTCGGTGGCCGGATCGACGCCGAGCCATCTGCCCTGCCATGCTGCGACGTCGTCGGGGCTCAGCTCTTCAACGTCACCGTGCGCGTCCGCCCACTCCTCGCTCCACCGGGCCAGAAAGTTCCGCCAGTCGACATGTTTGATCTCCATGCCGGTGATCCTCGCAGCGGGCACCGGCAACGGGGTGTCGCGATGTCATCCGGCACCGTAGGACTCCACATAGCCGAGACCTTCACCAGGACGGCTCCGTCGAACTTGACGTGGATGCGGCGCTCGCCGCTGCGGTTGTTGAGGTACACGCGTTCCATCATGATTCCTCCTCGGTGGTGGTGCGGTGGGGATCAGCGGCTGCTCGTGGCGAGCGTGAGAGCGGCGGCGACCGTGTCGGCCAGGGGGCACCGTCGGTGGCAATTCGGCCGCACTCATCCGCACCCGCCACAAGGACGACATCGCCCGTCTCTCGACCTCGCCTTGTGGAACTGGCCCGCAGAGCACCTCACCGCACAGATCCGGGCCATCATGTCCGGCACCGTCGACGACCTCCAAGAGATCGCTCCCCGGACCTGAGCACCGGCCCTCACGAACAGCACACGAGGAGGGGCGAACGTTGCCTGAGGCGGCGCTGGCTCACGCCGCAGGCGCGGCGCGCCAAGGCAATCGTGGTGGACTCGGCAACACACCGTCACCAACCTGTGAAGGTTCTGCGGGACGCTGGTGCTCAGCTCGAATCCTCGGGCCCAGTCCAGCCGGCGCACATCGCGCTTCTCATCGGGGGGAACCACACCATGAGCACCGTACGCAGAGCCGCTGCCGTCCTCGCCGCCGTATCCGCACTGGCCGCCCTGACTGCCTGTGGACCCTCCGAGGACACCGCGGGCGGCGGGGCCGGCGGGTCGACCGCGAGCCCGGCGAAGTCCGCCACGCCGGCCGCACCGCCGACGCCGGCCAAGCCGACCGCGTCGGCCAAGCCGTCGACGACGTCGAAGCCGGCGAAGCTGCCGAAGCCGACGAAGCCCTCCACCGATCCCGGCTTCGACGTCTTCCCGTGCAGCACGTTCGACGTGAAGTTCACCGCGACCCTGGCGGAGCCCACGACGAGCAGCTACCTGCTGAAGATCACCAACAAGGGCACCAAGGCCTGCAGGGCACTGGGGCATCCGATCGTGGCCTTCGGGGACCTGGCCGGCCAGGCCACCGAGCGCGGCACGGCTCCCGGCATCGAGGACGCGATCAGGCTCGACCCGGGGGAGTCAGCGTACGCTGGGCTGATGGGCGGCGCCAACGACGGCAAGGGCAAGACCGTCAACTCGATCGGGCTGACCATGAACACGGAGTCGGACCTGGAGCAGACCCCGCTGAAGGCGTCGACTCCCGGTCTGTACGTCTCGCCCGACAAGAACTCCGTGACGGCCTGGATGGACAACGCCGAGGACGCTCTCAGCCTCTAGCGCTGTGTCGCGCGTGCCCTGGACCCGCCCGGCGCCGAAGCTCAGGCGAAGCGCCAGCGGGTCTGGCTGTACGGGGCCTTGCCGAAGCCGAAGACCGTGCGCAGGGCGACCGCGAAGACCACCGCCTCCCCGGCACCGGGGTTGACGAAGACGCCGTCGCCGACGTCGAAGTGCCATTCCGCGGCGAGCGCACGCAACCGTCCGGCGTCGGTCACCTCACTGCCTCGCCCTCGACGACCAGGTCAAGGCCCCCGTGGAGGGAGTTGCTTCCGGTGGTGAGCGCGACGTTCGGATTGCCGCGGAGGTTCTCGGCCTTGCGCTCGTGCAGAAGTGAAGCGCGCCGTCCGCCCAGACACCGATGAGGAGGACGGTGACCTCCGCGTGCCGTTCACGTTCCGGGTGCCCGCCGCCGTCGAGGG
This sequence comes from Streptomyces sp. NPDC051578, assembly GCF_044454045.1. Taxonomy (NCBI): domain Bacteria; kingdom Bacillati; phylum Actinomycetota; class Actinomycetes; order Kitasatosporales; family Streptomycetaceae; genus Streptomyces; species Streptomyces sp. NPDC051578. The sequence continues at coordinate 886,366 of NZ_JBITDH010000002.1, read as the reverse complement.
CCAGGAGGCGGAAGGCGCGGGGTGGCCGGCCTCGCTCGCCGGGTTCCCGCTCGGGCAGTGGACCGCCGACGCACGCCGGTTCTACGCCCGCGGGACATGGACGAGGACCGCGTCGTGCAGCTGGAGAAGCTCGGCATGATCTGGTCGCACTACGACGTCGCGTGGGAGGAAGGTCTGTCCGCCGCGCGCGGGTGGGCGGCCGAACACGGGCACCTCCTGGCCCCGCTGGACGCCACCTTCCAGGGCGCGAAGGTGGGCATCTTCCTCAAGAACGCGCGGGCCGCCGCCCGCAAGGCGCAGGAGAACGAGCAGCGGCGCGCGGAGGGGCTGCCGGTGGAGTCGTCGGCCGGGGCGCTGTCGGACGAGCGGCGCGAGCAGCTGGAGGAGATCGACGCGTCCTGGTGCCCGTCGTGGCCGGTGACGTGGCAGCGGTGCTTCCACCTGGTCCGGATGCACCTGGACGCCGCTGAGGCGCTGCCCACCGGGGCGGGCGACGTCGTACGCCAGGGTGAGGATCTCGGGCGGTGGGTGCAGTCGGTGCGGCTCGGGTGGGACGAGCTCACGGCCGTGCAGCAGTGGATGTGCGAGCAGGTCCTCGGGATCGAGCCCGCGAGCGAGGACGAGAAGCCCAAGCGCCGTACGCAGGCCGACAAGTGGGCCTTGAACTACGAGGCCGCCAAGCAGTTCTACGAGCGCCAGGGGCACCTCCAGGTCCCGAGGAAGCACGTCGAGCGGATCGTCGGCGAGGACCAGGAGGAGCGGGAGCACAAGCTGGGTGCCTGGATTGGGAATCAGCGCTCCCGGGCGGCGGTCCTGCCATCGAAGTCCGGCCAACTGATGGCTGATCAAGTCATAGGCAGAGAGGCATTTTTCGCATTCTCTTCACGGGATATCCGCAGATGCCAGACTGGCCGACGTCCCGCCAGGGGTACGTCCATCGCCGCTCCGGGCGGGAGAGAACAGGAGCGGCGTTCCGTGTGTGGGAGGGGAACAGTGGCACCTCAGGAATCCTTGCTGAAGGTCTACGGAGACCGGTCGTACCGGCATGTGACGATGGCCCGGCACCAGGGCACGACCATCGCTTTCGCGATGGACTCGGCCCGGCGGATCGTCTACTCCGTGTTAGACCTGGCCGGCCAGCAGTCCAAGGGGGACGCGGACGCCGCGTACTGGAGCGACAACCCCGCCGAGCTGGTCCTGCCCCGGGAGCTGGCCGAGGTGGGGTTCGCCGTGGTCGGGGCGACGGCGATGCCGACGGTCAAGCGGGGCGGGGCCGAGGCGGCGGTCGACGAGCGGCCGCTGGACAGCGAGATCGACCCGTACCTGTCCACGACCGCGCGACTGACCGCGGACGCCCCGTTCCACGTGGTGTCGGACGGCACGTACGTGGTGGTGCTGCGGCAGTCGATCGGCGAGACGCACCCTGACGCGGTGTACAAGCTGACCGGCGGCGGCTGCTCCGCGAACGCCTCCCGCACCGACTACGTGCTGAGCGGCACCAAGAAGGTGCCGCTGGTGCGCGACACCCTGCTGTGCGACCGCTTCCTGCTGGTCGACGGAAAGCTCAAGCCGGTGCTGGAGGTGCGCTACAAGCGCAGCCGGCACGCCACCCGTCCCGCCTCGGCCAAGGACACCCTGGGCACCGAGGACATGGAGGGCCGGCCGTTCTACGAGCCGACCCAGGAGCTGTCGTTCGTCCGCAACCTGACCCAGGGCCGGTTCGCGGCTGTGCTGGTGCCCACCGCGGTCAGCAGCGCGCGGCGCTGGCAGCTGTTCGCCCACAACGACGCCACCGGAAGGATCGACAGCTTCAGCGTCGAGCAGGGCGTCCAGGGGCTGTTCAACACCCAGGGCACGCGTTTCTACACCAGCCCGGACCCGGTCTACCGGGACGCGGTGTTCGAACGCAGCCCGGGAACCTGCCCGTTCACCAACCAGGACCTGGTGCCGGTGACCAGCACCGAGGGGCATGCGGAGACCGCCCTGGGCCTGACCGGTGCCAACGACGCGCACGTCGACCTGGGCGACCCGGCGGCGCTGCGCTTCGGCGGCAGGGCGTACTCGATCGAGGCGTGGATCAAGCCGACCGCGTACGACCGGCCGGTGCTGTCCCGGGGCGGGGAGTACCGGCTCGGCCTGGACGCCGGCGGGTCACTGCGCCTGGCGCACGAGGGGGCCGCAACGGCGGTCGTCTCCACCGAGACCATCCCCAAGGACGTCTACACGCACATCGCGGCCACCTTCGACGGGACGACCGCGAAGCTGTACGTCAACGGAAAGCTGTCCGGCAGCGGAGCGCTGCCGTTCACGCCGGCCACGGGCGTGAACACCCTGATCGGCAAGCAGGTCTCCGGCACCACCGCCGAGCTCTTCGAGGGCGCCGTCGACGAGGTGCGGGTGTGGAACCGGGTCCGGTCCGCCGCCGAGCTCGCGGACGACCTGAACCACCGCCTGGTCGGCAACGAGGCAGGCCTGGTCGCCTACTACCGGTTCGACGAGGGCTCGGGTGTCACCGCCTACGACCAGAGCGACCGGGCCCTGCACGGCGCACTCAAGGGCGACGCGAAGTGGACCGGCTCGGACGCCCCGGTGGGCGACCACCCCGGGGTGCGCCGCGACAGCTTCGTCCTCAAGGGGCGCACGGTCGAGTCCGGCATGTCCGCCGTGATCTACCACCAGCAGGAGAGCGTCTCGGCCGGCTACCGGCCCGACCCCAAGCCCGCCAAGCGGCAGGCCCGGGTGATGCTCGCGTTCGCCGCCAAGTACGGCCAGGAGCCGGCCCTGGTGAGCCTGGACTTCGCCGTCGGCCGCGACGGCCGGCTCGCCCAGGTGCCCGACGTGCTGGACCCGGCGGTGCTCCGGCGGCCGGTGAAGGGCCAGGACTCCGAACAGGTCAGCGCTCTGCAGCAGTTGATCCGGCAGCTGGAGCCGGAGGTCGCCGCCCTGCCGGTGGAGATCGACCGGCTCAAGGCCACGGCCGGCCAGGTCGACTACTGGCAGGGCGAGCACGACCGGCTGCTGCCGGGGTTCGAGCGGCTGGAGCGGCAGTACCTCGCCGAGAAGGACGTGCCGACCGCCTGGTACTACGCCCTGGAAGTCAAGGTCCCGCGCGATTCCAACGGCCAGGTGGTGCGGTACTTCAACACCCCCTCCCACACGTCGGTCATCGTCGCTCTCGGCCCCATCCGCACGACCTGGCGGCTGGAGGAAACCGGCGAGAGCCAGAACGGGAAGCCCTACTACTGGCTGGTCGGCAACAACTCAAGCAACCTCGACCTGCACATCCGCAACAACGCGTCGGCGCAGAACAGTGTGCTGGACGCGATCGTCCGCGAACCGGGCAACCCCTTCGCCCAGTTCCAGCTGACCGCCGAGGGCGAGTACACCCGCATCGTCAACCGGGGCAGCAAGCTCGCGCTGGGCTCGCCCGCCTCGTTCCCGGCCCCCATCCCGGTCCAGTCGAGCGAGTGCCTCACCGGCGACTCCGGCTTGATCAAGATGGTGCGCGTCTCACTGCGCTCGGGGCTGGACACGACGTACCCGCAGGCCAAGCAGGAGATGGACAATGCGCGCCAGCGCCTCCAGGAGGCGAAGACGGCCGTGCAGCTCGTCAAGGAGCTCGAGCTCAAGCTGATCGGCAAGCAGGCGGAGCTCAAGGACGCCCAGGAGAAGCTGGCCCGTCTGTCTACCGCCCTGCAGGGTGACGACGACCTGACCGTGGCCATGCCGCTGATCTCCGTGGACACCACCGGGCTCAGCCTCTCCGGCGGCCTGCTCGAATTCGCCCGCGGCACCGACCGGCCCGCGCTGCTCGACAGCGGCACCGGCACCGTCGTGCTGTACTTCCGCGGCGCCAACGAGCAGTTCTTCGCCGTCTACTACGACACCGCCGTCACTCGCGGCACCCAGAGGCTGACCGGCAACGGCGGCACGCTCGGCTTCCTCGCCCGCGACCCGGGCGTCCTGCTGGACTCCTGCACCATCAAGGTGTCCGACGGCGACGCCCCCGGCCGCTGCGACCTGACCATCACCGTCGGCGGCGACACCGAGACCTGGCGCTCGCTGCCGCGCAAGGCCGAGCAGATGGCCGCCGCACTGGCCGGGCAGTCCGGCCAGGCGGTCACGGTCGGCACCGTCGCCCAGGTGACCGGCAGCACCGTGGAGTTCACCGCGGCCACCACCGTCGCGGTCGCGGGCAAGGCCCACCTGCAGATCGGCGCCAACGGGTACGCCGCGTCCGCCGAAGCCCCGGTCGGCGCCAAGACGCTGAGCCTCACCACCGCGGGCACGGCGATCAAGCCGGGCGACACGGTCACCGTGGTCGGCTACGACTGGGCCCGTGCCGAGTCCACCCGCGTGGGGGTCCTGCTCTCCGCAGGCTCCCGGCTGATCACCCTGAACACCGGCGGCGCCACCTCCGTGTCCAACGGCACGGCCGTACCGGTGACCGGCGGCCGCGGCTGCCGCTGGCGGGCCGAGATGCCCGGCCGTGCCTTCCTGTTCGACGGCAAGGACCAGTACCTGACGCTGCCCACCGCCCAGCAGAAGAACGCCGTCCCCGCCGGCGACCTGACCCTGGAGGCCTGGGTCAACCCCGAGGCCGGACAGGGCCGGGTCATCCACGGCCGGACGGACGGGTCGGCATACTCGCTGGCGCTGGCCGCCGTGGACCTCCCGGCGCGGCAGTTCACCGGCACCACCAAGGTCGAGCTGACCAACTCGCTCGACCTCGCGGGCCGGGACTTCACCATCGAGCTGTGGGCCAAGCGCAACCAGGCCCGCGGCCGCCGGGAACCACTGCTCGCCCACGGCGTCATGTCCGGAGCCAAGGACAAGACCCTGCACCTGCACTTCTCGCCCGACGACACCTTCACCTTCGCGCTGTTCGGGGACGACCTGACCACCCCCCAGTCCTACCCGGACCTGGGATGGCACCACTGGGCCGTGGTCTACAAGCACGCCACCCGCGAGCAGCTCATCTACCGGGACGGAACCCAGGTCCACCGCGGCACCGCCACCGGCAACTACGCCGGCAGCGGGCCGCTGATTCTCGGACACCAGCCTTTCACCGGCGACTACTTGGACGGCCAGATCGACGAGGTCCGGGTCTTCGGACGGGCCCGCACCACCCACGAGATCTCCACCGAGCGGAACCAGCGGCTGTCCGGCCGGGAGCCCGAACTGCTCGGCTACTGGACCTTCAACGAGCCGAACAGCCCGGCCTCGCCGATCAAGGGCTACCAGGTGGTCGCCCGGGTCGGCGACCGGGTGCTGCGGTCGGCCGACCGTTTCCCGTGCAACGAGTGGGCGCACCTCGCCGCGACCTTCACCCAGGCCTGGGCACTGCGCCTGGACGGCGGCGAGGGTCTGTCGGTGGCCTCGCAGGACTCGCTGAACGTCCTGGAGGACCTCACCATCGAGGCGTTCGTCCAGGTCGACAAGGTGGGCGCGCCGATGGCGCTGGTCGCCAAGGGCTCGGCCGTCAACGGCGGCCGGGAGGGCGTCCCCTACCAGCTGGGCATCCTGGCCGACGGCCGGGTGGAGTTCGCCTTCGCCGAGGCCGACGGAAACCCCGTCCGGTACGCCTCCGACCGGGCGGTCAAGCCCGGCGCCTTCCAGCGGATCAGCGTGGTGCGGCAGCGCCGCAAGGCCGAGGTGTCCGCCGCCACCGGCACCCAGGCGGCCAGCGCCGGCCAGCCCGAGCAGGACATCCGCTTCTACCTCGACGGCGGGCTGGCCGGCACCTACGTCTACGGCGGCCCGGGCGCGCAGTCCAACAGCAGCGACCTGGAGATCGGCCGGGGCGTGAACGGCGTCCTGTGCGAGGTGCGGCTGTGGAGCTCCGCGCGGACGTTCAACCAGATCGGCCTGCCGGTCGCCGTGCGCGAGAAGGGGCTGCTGGCGCGCTGGCCCTTCAACGAGAATGCCGGCAACACCACCCTGGACGTCTCCGGCTCCTTCCCCGCCAAGCTGCGCGGCGCCCGCTGGACCCGCGACGTCGACCCGGCGGCCAGCCCGCTGCGGCTGTACCGCAACGGCGAGCCGCTGCTCGCCACCACCGCCCCGACCCCGGCGGACCTCCTGCCCTACGGCGACCCGCAGCTCACCCTCGGCGCCCGGCTGGAGGGGGGCAAGCCCACCGAACTGCTGACCGGCACGCTGGAGGAGGTGCGGATCTGGCGCACCGTGCGCACCCGGGAGCAGATCCTGGACAACCTCTTCACCCGCCTGCGCGGCGACAAGCAGGACCTGCTCGGCTACTGGACCTTCGACCGGGACTCCACCGCCGCCACCACCACCTCGGTGCGCGACGAGGGCCTGCGCGGCAACAACCTGGCGTTCTCCACGAAGCGGCCCCGCATCCTGCTCTCCACCGCGCCGGTGTCCACCGACACCGCCCAGGTCCGCTCGGCGCTCGCCGACGTCCGCACCCCGTTCCACGACACCGTCTCCGGCGCTCCCGCCGCCTGCGAGTACGCCGACCTCCAGTTCGACGCCAAGGGCGAGACGCTGGGCGTGCTCAAGCGCTGCTACGGCTTCGTCCGCGACGGCCGCTGGCACCTGGTCACCGGGTACAAGGTGGGCGACCTGACCACCGAATGGGTCGGTCAGGCCCAGTTCGACCCGCAGCTGATGGGCTACATCGAGGGCGCCCCGCCGGTGCCGTCGGAGAACCTCACCGGCAAGCCCGACGGCTTCCCCGCCGCCTCCTCGGTGGAGTTCGCCGAGGCCGACCAGGTGGTGCACAGCCTGTCCGCCAGCAAGACCCGCAGCACCAACACCGCCTTCAACGTCTCCTTCGGCCTCGAGACCGTCGCCGACGTCATGACGGTCGCCGCGCCCCTCGGCTTCGGCACCGCCAGCCCGCTGGCCGAAGGCCAGCTCAAGATGGCCGTGACGGCCGGCCTGGAGTTCTCCAACACCTGGAGCGAGGACACCACCGTCAGCCAGGGCAAGAACACCGGCCGCAAGACCAAGCTGGAGCTGACCGGGTACACCGAGGACGCCGCCAACGTACTGAACTCCGACATCGGCCCCCGGTACGTGCCCGCCAACACCGGCATGGCGCTGGTGCAGTCGCAGACCGCCGACGTCTTCGCGCTGCGCCTGGCGCACACCGGCGCCCTGGTCGCCTACCGGATGCTGCCCAACCCGGACATCCCGCTGGACTGGAACATCATCCACTTCCCGATCAACCCCCGCTACACCAAGCAGGGCACCCTGGACGGCTCGGTCGGCTTCGACGCCTTCGGCAAGGTCACCGACCCCGACTACCCCACCGCCACGACCTACGGCGAGTACAGCTACTTCAAGCCGCGCGACGCCTACGCGCTCAAGCGCCGCATCACCCGCGACCAACAGCGGCTGCAAGCACTCTACGAGTCGATCTCGACCGACGTCGGCCACAACTCGGGCACCGAGCCGGCCGAGACCCAGGCCAAGGCGGTCCTGCGCTCGATGGGCATGTCTGCCGAGCAGCAGGACAGCGCCCGCTCCACCACCGGCAGCGCCGCCGCCACCGGCTTCTCCCACCGGGACCTGGTCAACACCTACGTCTGGACCGCCCAGGGTGGCTTCTTCGCTGAAACCACCGAGGCCACCGACGCCGTCAGCGAGACCACCTCCGGCTCGTACAACTTCACCTACTCCTACGGCGGCAACTTCGACCTGAGCTTCGGCGCCCTCGGCCTCGGCTGGGCCTTCCACCTCGACGCATCCCGCGGCGGCGGCTTCAGCACCACCCGGGCCAAGAGCAAGGAGTCCTCCCGCAGCTTCGGCCTCGACGTCCAGTGCGCGCCGTCGAACGACCTGCAACGCCGGGACAGCAGTGGCAAGCCCCTGTACGACGCCGCGGGCAAGCCGGTCCTCGTGCCGGGCAAGGTCGACGCCTACCGCTTCCTCACCTTCTACCTGGGCGAGACCAGCGCCAACTTCGACGACTTCTACCACAAGGTGGTCGACCCGACCTGGCTGCAGGGGAGCAACGCGCCCGACGCGGCCGCGCTGCGCCAGACCCGTCAGAGCTCCGCCAAGCCCCCGTGCTGGCGCATCCTGCACCGCGTCACCTACATCAGCCGGGTCCTGGCCCCCGTCCCGCCGCCCGGAGCGCCGCCGCTGGAGAAGGCCATGCGCACCGAGAACATCGCCAGCAACTACGAGCTGATCAAACGCCTCGAACCGTACGTGCGACCCGCAGCCACCAGCTCGGCCGACCTCGCCGCCGCCACCCGCGACGCCCTCGCGGCCCACCTACCCGAACTCTTGCCCCACGCGGCCGAGATCACCGAATACCTCGGCCACTACTTCGGAATGGAGAACTGAACCCCCGACCGGCCCCCCGACCCATCGGGGGGCCGGGCCGGCGTCACCGGCCCCAACCGGCCCCAACCGGGCCCAACCGGGCCGAACGGGCCGACGACCTGGCGGGACAGCCGGACTTCACCCCGTAGCACGCACCGCAGGAATCCGCCGGTTACGGCACCGTGTGGACCTGCGAACCGGGCCGCCCGCACATGGCCCTGGTGCCGCGCCGCGAGCAGCTGACCGCGGCCAAGGGGGCGGGCCCGGATCGGCCTCCGGGCGCTGTGAGGGCCAGGTCCTGGATCCGCGACAGCCCCGGAGGCCGGTGCGGAGGCCGTGCACCGGTTCACCGGCAACCCGCCATGGCCCCGGCCCAGGCCCGCTTGAAGGAGAACTGGCACAGGCTCGGGGTCGTTCTGTCGGTCTCGTCTCATGGCTCCGGGTGTACGACCGGCGAAGAGGCGTCGGCCGGCTCCGAGGAGCTGCGTCCCGGAGGGTGGCGCCGCGACTTCGGCAGCCATCCCGCCACCTGATCCAGACCCTGGGCAAGCCCTCCGGGCCGAGGGCTTGCCCAGCAGAACCGTGACCGGTCGGCGGGCCCGATCGTGCCCGACCCGTCTCCCACGATCGGTCAACCAGCACGTCAGCGCCGTGACCGGTCCATGCAACTCCCGGTCTGGGCGTGACCGGTCCAGGCAACTCCCGGTCTGGGCGTGACCGGTCATCGGTCACGCGTCATCGGTCAGCACGCCGCCCTGGCCGTGAAGGCCGGCGGTGGCCGTGACCGATGCCGCCCTGCCGACGAGCCCCAGCCGGTGTGGGCAAGCCGGTGTTCGGAACGGCTTGCCCAGGCTCCCCTTGGGCTTGCCCAGCGCCGGTCAGCGGCCGACCGGTTCGGGGTAGCGGGTTTCGGCGTAGTAGGCGACGAGGCGGTGGTCGGGGGTGTTCTCCAGTTGCACGGACTGGCAGCCGAGGGTGAGGGCGCCGACCTGGGAGGCGGTGGAAGTGCTTGGTGCCGGGGCGGTGGCCGCGGACGACGTAGCGTTCCCACATCCTGCGAAGTCGGGGCTTTTGAGGAGGAGCTCTCCGACGAGCTGGGCGAGGTCGGGGTCGGTACCGGCCAGCGCGCAGCCGGGCGACGCAGCCGCGGGATCTGGTCGTCCCAGTCGGTGAACGGTTCGCGGGCGGCAGGGTGGAGGAAGAGGAATCGGAGGCGGTTGCGCTGCTTGAGCGGCCACTCTTCGATTCCCGCAAGAGGTGGAGGCCGCCGGGGTTGGTGGCGAGCAGGTCCATGGTGCGGCTGACCGGCGCGGGCGGCGAGCCGGCGCGGGCGTTCGATCAACGGCCCTCGCGCCAGCACAGTGGCGCGTCTGCAGCCGCTTGGCATGTAATCCGTTGCGCCATGGGGCCTTGGCAACGAATTCAGCAGTAAGTCTGGTCATCTAGTTAGCATCTCGGTAGTCTCTGGTCCGGCTCCTCTTCAACAACTGCCTCAGGGACGGCTGTTGTCCGGCGTATGTCCTGCACCTGTTCCGCGCCCTCCTACGCGGACACCGGACCGCTTCTGACCTGCCGGACGGGTCGGCGACCCGGCCTGCGAAACGCCGCACGCGGCAGTCCTGGCACTCGTGGCACAGCGGTGGGCGGCCCTGACAGTCCAGACAGAAAGACCCGATATGACCGAGCAGACGCCGAGCTCTGACCTGCCAGAGACGGAACGCACCCGCCATCGCCGCTTGCGAGAGCAGGGCAGTCTCAGCCGGGCCGATCTCGACGCCATCCTGAAAGCCGGCTTCCTGTGCCACCTCGGTGTCGTCGTCGACGGCACCCCGATGGTGGTGCCGACCGTGTACGGCGCTGACGAGAACACCCTGTACTTCCACGGCTCGGTCGCCAGCCGAAGCCTGATCGCATCGCCGCAGGCCACGATCTGCCTGACGGTGACCCACGTCGACGGCCTGGTCCTGTCCCGGTCGGTATTCGAACACGGAGTCAACTACCGCAGCGCCATGGTGTACGGGGTGCCCCGGACGGTCACCGATCCCGAGGAGAAGCTCGAGGGCCTGCGGCTTATCACCGAGCACACCGCGCCTGGTCAGTGGGACTATGCGCGCCGGCCCAACCGCAAGGAGCTCGCCGCGACCGCGGTCCTCGCGCTGTCCCTGGACGAGGCATCGGTGAAGGTGCGTACCGGCCCGCCGGAGGACGGCGACGGGCCTGACGCCGAACTGGGAATCTGGGCAGGCGTCATCCCCCTGCACACCGTGTGGGGCGCCTTGGACCCCGACCCCCTGCTTGCAGAAGGCATCACGGCGCCGGCGCACCTCGTCGCGCGGGCCCACCAGCACCTCGGGTAACCCTCACGAGAGCCTCCCGGTGGACGGCCGGCCTGTCATCTGTCCGCGGGATGCTCACGGTGGACTCCTCATCGTCGGCAACGGCCTCCGCTGTCGAGCCACCCTGCCAGCCGGGTCGTGCCGTGGTCTTCTCCTCGGCATCAACCGCAGCCGCGGTACTGCGGTGACGGGACCGCCTCAAGGCCCCTCCCGCGCTCGCGTCCTTCGCCTTGGACATATGGGGCTGTCCAGGGCGTGCTCGTTGAGATCGCGGAGGTTGGGGAAGACCACCGTTGAGCCGATGCCTGGGGGCAGCGAGAATGCAGTGCCGTCGTCTTGACAGTCAGCCGACCCCCGCACGGTGCCCAACTTCGTGCAGGCCTTGTCACCGACCCTGCCCCGCGTACTGCCTGCACGAAACACTCCGCGTCGGCTATCGGCGTGGCTACTTGGGACGCTCTCGGTTCCGCTTCTGCGCGGGGTACCGAGCGTCGACGATCTACCGGCCGCGCAAGACCGCCCGCCCCTGGCACAGCAGTGGATCGGCCGAACGCATTGCCTGCACAGCGCCTGAGCAGCGGTCGGTCCTCGCTCGGTCTCTGTGAACATGGGAGTTGGCCATCCAGGCCAACTGCCGTGCCCGGTTGTACCGAGCGTACTGCCTGGTTCTGACCGCCGTTCCGTGATGCTTGCGTACATCGTGGGGCCGCCGTAGCCGGCCAACTCAACTCGCAGCCCGTCCGAGGCTTCGCGTCCGGTACGCCACGATGTTCCGCCAGGGGCCGGAAGCCGTGGGAGTCGCAGATTTCGAAGAGGCAAGTCGGGCCGTCGTAGGCGATTGCTGCTGTTGAGGAGGAAGAGGTAGATGCCGATCTCCCCTACGGAGGCCCCGTCGTTTGGGGGCCATGTAGCGCTGAGCTCAGAGCGCGGGACCCTCGGCGGCGGCCAGGATGCTCTCGATGAGGTCAGCAGCGCGCGGGGTGCCGCCCTCGGCCCGACCGGCAGCCTGCAACTGCTTGGACCGGGCGATACGTTCCGGATCCGTGATCAGGTCGTTCAGCGCCGCGCGGAGGGTCTCGGCGGTGGCGTCAGCGGTGTCCACCCGGCGGGCGACCCCGAGTTCCACGAGCCGATCCGCGTTCATGAACTGCTCGGCTCCCTGCGGCACGGCGATCATGGGAACGCCGGCGAGGAGCCCTTCACCGCAGCCGCCCATGCCGGCGTGGGTGACGAAGGCGTCGGCCTGTTCCAGGATCGCCCGCTGCGGGACCCAGGAGTGCACCTCGACGTTGGGCGCGATGGTGCCGAGTTCCTCGGGGTCGGTGTACTTGCCGATCTGCAGTACGACGTGCCAGCCAGGCAGGCCGCCGAAGGCGGCGATGCACTGGCGGTAGAACGCCGGCCGGTGCGTGTACGCCGAGCCGAGCGAGATCAGCAGCACGTGGTCTGCGGCCGCCGGGCGGGTCCAGCCGTTCGTGTCCGCTCGGCTGTCGAAGCAAGGTCCGACGAAGGTCACGGTGTCGGTGTCGACTCGATCGGCATGTGGTTGCATCGAGCGCGGAATCAGGGCGAGGGCCCGGGCGGGCGGGCCGGAGAACGTGTCCACGTCCGTGGTGGTCGCCCCGCAGTCGGCGAGCCACCGCGCGAACCTGTCCCGGTATGCGTCGGCGCCCGGCAGCTTCCGCAGATGCGCCGCGACTTCCTCTTGGTAGCCGTCCCAGCCGACGAACGTCGGGGACAGCTGCACGAGGGGGCGGCCGTGCGCTTCGGCGAGGGCGCGCGCGGCATAGGCGCCGATGTCGTAGAGGTACAGGTCGGCCGGATCGTCGTCATAGATGGCACGCAGTTGCGGGAGCGCCCGGACGGCATCGTCGAGGAATAGGCTCGCCGCGGCGATGGGATCGGCGGGCCAGTCGTTGTCCGCGACGGGCAGCGTGGAGGTGCAGGGCACCAGCTCCGCGCCGGTGGACTCGATCCGGTCGGCGACGAACGGGTCATTGGCGTAGGTGACCCGGTGCCCGCGAGCCACCAGCTCGCGGATGAGCGCGAGGCTGGGCAGGACATGGCTGACGATGGGGATGCCGACCATCGCGATGTGGGCGCGGCGACGTGACACGGGTGATCACTCGTTTCTGGCGCGGACGGGTGCGGGCGAAGTGGTGAGGACGCGGTGTCAGGGCCGGTCGATCTGCGCGGCGGCCTCCTCCAGGTCGGCGACGGTCCCCGACATGATCGTCCGTACGTGCCTGGTGATGTGCTGCACGGGCCAGTCCCACCACGCCACGGCAAGGAGCCGGGCGATGTCCGCGGCGTCGTAACGGGTGCGGATGAGCCGGGCGGGGTTGCCGCCGACGATGCCGTAGTCGGGGACGTCGCCGGTGACGACGGCGCCGGCGGCGATGATCGCGCCGTGACCGATGCGCACACCGGGCATGACCGTGGCGCCGTGGCCGAACCACACGTCGTTGCCGACGACCGTGTCGCCCCGACCGGGGAGGTCGGTGATCAGGTCGAAGTGCTCCGCCCAGGAGCCCCCCATGGTGGGGAACGGGAAAGTGGAAGGCCCGTCCATGCGGTGGTTGGCGCCGTTCATGATGAACCGGGTGCCCGTCCCCAGCGCGCAGTACTTGCCCATGACGAGGAGCTCGGGGCCGTAATGGTACAGGACGTTGCGCTTCTCGAACGCGGTCGGGTCGTCCGGATCGTCGTAGTAGGAGAAGTCACCGACTTCGATCAACGGCGACTTCACGAGCGGCTTGAGCAGAACCACGCGCGGGTGCTCGGGCATCGGGTGGAGCACGGTGGGATCAGCGGGAACGGGCGGCATCGCGGAGGCGGTTCCTCTCCAGAGAGTCCAGAGCGACAGTTGTCGCATTAGGATGCTGGCACAGCCCTGCCGCCTTGATCAACCGGATACTGACTGCCGATGACAGAACCACTGGACACGACGTCCGACCGCCGCCCGGGCGGTCGCACCGCCCGCATCCGCGCCCAGGTTCTCGATGCGGTGCGCGCCGAACTCACTGCACACGGTCACGAAGGACTCACGATGGAGGGCGTCGCGACGCGGGCCGGAGTGCACCGCGCCACGGTCTACCGGCGTTGGCGCGATGTCGGCGGCCTGCTCGTCGATGTCATCGCCGCTGCCGGCGAAATCGACTGGCAGCCGCCGGACACCGGCTCGCTGAGCGGCGATCTGACAGCCCTCAACCAGGAGATCCAGGAATCCCTGGTCGCACAGCCGTCGCTCGCCGTCGCCCTGATGGCCGCCTCGTTCCACTCCGAACAGGCCGCGCGGGCCCAGACGCAGCTGTGGACGGACCGGTACGCCCAGTGCGAGATCCTCGTCGAGCGCGCCATCGAGCGCGGTGAACTTGGCACACAGCACACGGACGCGCGGAGCCTGCTGATCGCCGCCACGGCGCCGCTCTACCACCAGATGGTGCTCCTACGCGCCGATCCCGACCCGCAACTCCCGGAACGAGCCGCGCAGGCAACAGTCCTGGCGGCTGCCGCGGGAGCCTTCTGCATCCGTCGGGAAGAGAGCGTGTGATCGACTGCGCTACATGTCCGTTTCGCCGTAGCTACAGGAGAAGAAGGGCCGCATCTGCCGACGAACGTAGTGCGGGGCGGGCGCTGGAAGAAGACCCTGCGGGCCGTTCAGGCCGATGCCGCTGCGGACGGGCGGATCGACTGGAGCATGGACGGCGTGGACTTCTCCTCCTGCCGGGCCCACCAGCACGCTGCCGGTGCCCGTGCCGAAGTGCCGCGCGTCCCGGGCCGAGCCAACCAGCCTGTCGGGCATCGTTCCGATGAGGCCTTGGGTCACTCTCGAGGCGGGCGCACGGCGACCGACCTCGCGCGCGTCGCGCCGGTGCAGACGTCGGCCCATCGGCTACACCGGGCCCCGTCGGTGCGGCGCTCAGAGATCACCCGGCTGCCCGGCACGGCCGCGCGGGACCTCGCCCGCTGCTCTCGCACACTCGTGGGAGCGCCGCGCGGGGCGGCGCGGTGTCCCAGGGAGCGACCGTGGTGACTGTGGGACGACGTGCCGCGTTGGCGGCGGTGCTGGCCGCGGGGCTGGTGCCCGGCCCCAACGCTCTGGCCGCGCCGGTGGCCCGGGGGCGCGGGACCGGTCCCGTAGCGGGTCCCCGGCCGCCGGCGGAGCTGCTCGGGCAGGAGATCCGGCGGCTGCCCACGTCCCGCAGGGTGGTGGCGCTCACCTTCAACGCCGCGTGGGACGAGAGCGGCCTGGGCGCGGTCCTGGCGGAGCTGCGCCGGCGGAAGGCGCCCGCCACGTTCTTCCCCACGGGGATGTACGCCGAGGCCCGGCGGGCGGCCGTGCGCTCGATGGCCGAGGCGGGGCACGGGCTGGGCAACCACTCCTACAGCCACCCCTACTTCGACGGCCTGAGCACGCGCGAGCGGGCGCGGGAGGTCCGCGCGGCGGACACGGCGATCCGTACGGCGTCGGGGGCCGAGCCCCTGCCGTTCTTCCGGTTTCCGTACAGCTCTACGACCGAGGATTCGGTTGCGGACGTCAACGACCTGGGTTACGCGGCGATCGAGTTCACCAACGACACGAACGGCTATCTGGGGCCGGCCGGCGGCATGACCGTGAACGAGGTGGTACGCAGGGCGGTGGACTCGCTGGAGCCCGGGGCCGTCCTGCAGATGCATGTCGGGAGCAGCACGGGCGACGGGGTGGTACTCGACGCCGAGGCCCTGCCGAGGATCATCGACGCGGTCCTGGAGGAGGAGTACGCGGTCGTGGACCTGCGCGAGTTCCTCGCGTCGCAAGCCCCGTGACGGCGGCGGCGAGGGCGGCCCTTGGCCCGCGATGACGGCGGGGTGCGCGTCCCGGTCCCGTACCCACGCCGCCCCCCAGCCGTCCCCCGCCGCCGTCGGTTCTTCGAGGGCGACCTGCGAATCTTCCAGTTCAAATGGGCGGAGAGGTTGTCGAGGACTATGTAGATCGGGGCGCCGTCCGGGCGGGTGGAGCGGACCGTTCGAACGGAGGCCCAGGTGTGCTCCATGCCGTTGCGGCGCCGGTTGCTCCCCACAGCTTGTCGTCGCCGACGGAGTGGCAGCCTTGAAAGTAGGTGATGCCGTGGGTGCGGCGGTACGGCGGAACTCAGCGAACGCGCACGTGTGGTCAGTATGCTCGTTGATCGCGTACTCGATCCGCTCCAGCTTGCCGTTGAAGGCCGGACCGGGGGAATCCCTTCCAGGATTTCGTCCGCTGGAAGGTAACCTCACGGCGGGCCAGTAAGCACCGCAGGGCCTCCGGCGGATCCGAACGGGCCGGGTCATGTTCCTGCGCAGATGACCGACCAGTTTGCCGACCGATCCGCGAGTGGCAGTTTGCGCAGCATGGTGGGTCGGGTGGTGGCCGTATGGATGACGAAGTCCTCGTCGTCACGGTTCAGCAGGCGCAGAGGACTCCCCGCCCACTGAGGGTTCAGGCATGCGAGCCCGATCTCGTTGAAGCGGCAGACGTCACGGACTAACAAACTGCTGGAGCTTCTGCCTCGCCGGCTCCATCGGCCTCCGGATCCTGACCGGTGATGCCATCCCGCCTCCCCTGCTCGTTGGAAGCAGGGGGTGTTCCATGCGACGGCGTCCTGCTCGTCCTTGAGAGGGCGGGCGTAGGTGGCGGGCGAACGCATCATACGGACGCCGTGCTCGCGCGGAGGAACGACCGCATGAAGGGGGAGACCGGCGCCATAGGATGGACCGCTGCGCAGATGTTGTGGACCACCTCCGAGTCGAACTAGGCCTCGGTGGCGAAGTCCCCCATGCGCTCGTGTGCCTCGAAATCCTCGACCGCCAGTCCGGCGCGGGCCGACGTGAGGGCCGCGGTCGGGCCGTTGGGTCCGGACCCGGCTACGGCAGCGTCCGTCATCTGATGTTCCCCGTCTTGGTTCCCGGCCTCGGTGGTCCAGGTTCGCCGGACCGTTGCCCGCGCTGTGCCTCAGTGGGTGGACAGCCATCCCACTCCGGCGACGGCAACCACTCCAGCGACCGTTAGAGAGGCGACGCGGAAACGGTGCAGTGCAAGGGCGACGATCGCCGCACTGAGCACGACCGCTGTCGTACCGATCGTCCCCCGCAGCACACCGTTGCTGTACCCGAGCTCATCCCATTCTTCGGCCACCCGTACCAGACTTCAGCCTCATGACGTCCCCTTCGTGATCTTGGTGATCGTAAACCGATGGGACAAATGCACCGGCGGGACCAAGCCAGTGCGGCATGAGAAGCGGCGCGCGCCGGTCGAGTCGGCCAGGTTCGAGGACGCGCAGCGGCTCGGCCACCACGACAGCCGACCGCCGTCCTTCGACAGAGCGGTGTGCAGGCGACGAACGCCCGCGAGCGGAGCATCAATGGGTTCAAGCAGTCGCGCCGCCTCGCCACTCGGTACGCCAAGACGGCCACTACCTACCGCGCCGGGCTGCGCCTCGCCTCACGGTTGTATGAGGCTCTCAGGACATCTGGGTACGCACGGCATTGGTGGAAAGGTGGGGAATCACAGGATGTCCAAGTCATGGGGGTGGAAGCCGGGAGCAACGACACAGGACACCAGGGTGGGTTCGTCGCCGGTCGGTGTTGCCGTCTGCCATACCTCTGCCGGCACGAGGAGTTGCGGCTGCTGTCCGTTTTCGATGTCGGGACCCAACACTGCGGCGGTGGGTTCCTCGTCGGGTGTGGTTGCGGTGCCACCGAGGTGCAGGGTGAGGGGGCCGCCCCGGTGCCAGAGCCACAGTTCGTCCGAGCGTACGCGGTGCCAGCGGGAGGTCTCGCCGGGGTGGAGGAGGTAGTAGATGCCGGTCGCACAGGGGCGGAGCCCGCGGCGCTCGTCCGGGACGGCTTCCGGTCCGGTCTGCCAGGTCCTCCGGAACCAGCCGCCCTCGGCGTGCGGCTCCAGTCCGAGGTGCTGCACCAGGGGGGAGATCTCACCCATGGATGCATCCTGGCCGATGATGCCGTCGTGGGGTGGCAACGACGTGCGCACACGGGCAGGACCAAGGCTGAATAGACGGGAACGGTCAATCGTTAACGAGTCGCCGTCGATCCCGTTGGCGCGTCCACTGGCGACGAGATCTCGCCCGGTTCGCCCCGCTCAAGCACCGCAACCTGGATCTGCTCGGCCGCTGTAGCTACGCCGCCTCCATCCCGGCCTCCCGCGCCCTGCGCTCACTGCGTGACCACGAGGCCTCAGAGCTGGACGAAACGACGACGGCGGGCAGGAGTGAGTATCAGGAGCCGATCGGATCAATCCGCGACGGGTAGGCACTCGGACAGCAGAGCGACGACGTCACGCCAGGCTCGCTGTGCGTGCCGGGGGTGGTAGCCGACGCCGGGGCGCACGGTGTGGTCGACCGATGGATGGTGGAAGGCGTGCAGGGCTCCCCCGTACACCACGAGGCGCCAGTCGACGCCCGCGGCCTGCATCTCGGCGGTGAACGCCTCCCGTTGCGCGGGCGACATGATCGGGTCTTCCGACCCGACCCCGGCCCAAACAGGGCAGCGGATGTGCGCCGCCTCGCCCGGTCGGCCCGTGATCAGCCCGTTGACCGTCGCGATCGCGCGCAGGTCGACGCCGTCGCGCCCGAGCTCCAGCCCGATGGCGCCCCCCGTGCCATAGCCGACGGCGGCGATCCGGTCAGGGTCGGTTCGCGGTTCACTGTGCAACACGTCGAGCGCCGCGTGGCCGATGTCTCGCATCCGCTCGGGATCGGCGAGCAGCGGCAAGCAGCGGGCCAGCATCTCCTCGGGGTCACTCAAATAGCGCCCACCGTGGAGGTCGAAGGCCAGCGCTACGTACCCCAGCTCGGCGAGCGCATCGGCCCTGCGGCGCTCGACGTCGCTGAGCCCCGTGCCCTCCGGTCCGAGCAGCACCGCGGGCCGGCGGTCGACACCGGCCGGGAGCGCGAGGTGGCCGATCATCGTCAAACCGTCGGCCGGATACTCGACCGTACGCGTCGTAACCGTCGTCATGATTCTGGACATTACTGACCGTTGCCCCCGCTCCGGATGGTGTTCACCGATGGCAGACAGCGGTCTGTCCCGACAACACCCGGACGAGTCACCCTCCTGTCGCAAGGGATCGTTTTTCGACTCTCTCGGAATCGCCATGGTGGAGTGTTGCTCCAGTGCACGACTCGGGCGCCACGTTGGGTTCCGATACCTACCAGCGCATCCTGACCTCGGCCCGGATCTGGCTGCCTTTCTCGGAGCGCCGCCGGACTGGGCCACTCTCGGGATTGCTTGTGGTGCGCCGAAGCGGGCGCCGTCGGCGAAGGAGCCGCCTCGGTCACGGCACACGATCTCCACGCCGGCGGGCTTGCGCAGCCAGTTCGCCCGCGTCTTCGCATCCCGGCCCGCAACAGGTCAAGAGGATGGCCGGTCGCGGAGTCGGTGATCACGGTGTTGTACTGCTGTCCGCGGCGGGTCGCGAAGTCTTCGACGCCAAGACTCTCGGCTACAACCCTGCGCGGGTCAGACAGGGCCGTCGGCAGCCGTAACAGGCTCGGCTGACCACGCTTCCCAGCGCCACGGCGAATCGGCTGCCCGCTCGGCCCGCAAGAGCGACGGTCACCGCTCACAGAAGCCGACGAGACGCCGGTGTCCGTCTGCCCTACCGGACGCTCAGCCCCTCGCCTTGTTCGGCCAATGTGCCGCGGGTGGTCAGTGTTCTCGCCGTACAGCCGACGCACGGTCAACTCGACCAGCACCGGCTGACCGCCAACGGGGGTATCGGCCAGCCACCGCTCGCAAGTGCTGTGCACCCGACTCGGCCCTGCACGCGGCGGCGCGTCCGACAGCCGGAGTGCAGGTGGAGGTGACCGGCCCGTGGGCCCCGTTCTCCTTCGCGGCTCCTGCGACGGGTCCCGGCGTGGACAGGACACCGCGACAAGGCGGCGGAGCCGGGAGCGTGCGGCCATGGGCCGGCTCGTCGCGCCGCCAAGAGCGCCGGCCGAGCTGTGGCAAGCGGTCTGCAGACGGGCCGGGAGGCCGTGACAGCGAACGCAGCCAAGGCAGCCACTGCAGCCACCGCTGCATGGACGGTCGTCAAGAACCGGAAGGTGATCGCTGCGAGTGCGGCCGCAAGCGTCGTCGGCGTCGCCGGAGCGGCGTTCGCGGTCGGCCGTTCGACGGCCAAGCCCCAGGTCGGCCCGCTGACCAGGCTCGTGGGCGGCCGCATCTGACGAGTCCGCAGACCGGGCTACGACGCCTCGGACGGCGCAGGGCCGTTACCGGGTCGGCGGGCGCGGCGGATACGGATCGGACCGCGGGCCTTCGTCGGCTCCACCCGGCGGCCGCCCTGGGTGATCTCCACCTCCCCTGACTCCACGAGCCGCCGGGCCGCACGTCGGACCGGTTCCATGAGGGCGCGCCAGCCGTCGTCCTCCCCGTCGTACGCCGCCCGCGCGGCGTCGGAGGGGCAGATCGTCGCGGCCGGACCGCGACGATCCAGCAGCTGCAGGATGATCCGTTCCAGGCGTCGGTCGGTCTGCCGTTCGCTGTCGGTCACTCCGCCAGTGTCGCACCGCTGATGTCCGGTACGCCGACAGCGGGCCTGTGCGGCCGCCTCGGGCCGGTATGCCGAAACCGTGGGGTGGGTGCGGCGCCGATGGGGCGCCTGCGCTCCCCGAGGGTGGGGCGCCTGCGCTCCCCGTGCCGTGCCCGGGCTCACGCGGCGGCGCCGGGCACGGCGGGGATGGGGGCGGGCAGGTCAGACGCTGCCGCGCCAGGCGCCGGTCTCGGTGCCCCGGTCCTCGATGAAGTGCTTGAAGCGCTTCAGGTCGCCCTTGACCTGCCGGTCGACGAAGCCCAGTTTGTCGCCGATGCTCTCCGCCATGCCGTCGGGGTCGAAGTCCATCATCAAGGTCACCTCGGTGTGGGCCGGGTCGATCGGGCGGAAGGTGACCAGCCCCGACTGCTCGGTCTTGCCGCCCACGGTCACCCAGGCGACCTTCTGGTCCGGAACCTGCTCGGTGATCTCCGCATCGAACTCGCGTTGCACTCCCGCGACCTTCGTCACCCAGTGGGTGAGGGTCTGCGTGCGCTGCTCGATCCGCTCCACACCGTCCATGAACTGCGGGAACGACTCGAACTGCGTCCACTGGTTGTAGGCCGTCGTCACCGGCACGTCGACCTCGATCGTTTCCTTGACCTGCGACATCGAAGAAGTCCTTCCACGACTCGGAGCCCTGCCGACGGTGGCCGGCGGGCGCGAGCATCCCTCCCCCGTCCGGCGTGCCCGCCCCTCCGCCCTTCGGTGACACCACCCGCCCGAGGTCGGTACGCATGGCGTGTCACCGGCAACCGGCCCACCCCGGGCCACCCCCGGCACCCCGGGCCGGATCGGGCCCCTGCGGTACGCGCAACGGCCGGGAGGCGACCGTCGCGGCGTCCTGCGGCGTGTAGAGCGACCATGGGCTCGACAGGGCCTGCACCACGGCCCCGGCGGTCTCGACCCCGGCACAGGCCACCTCCGCCCAATCCTGCGGGTCGACCAGGCCGTGCTCGACCGCGGTCCGTCCTCGGAGACGAGGTCGTCCTGTTTCTTGGCAGCCTGACAGGTGGACGGGCTGCCCGTGGGCGGCGACTTGATCACGAAGTGATCCACCGACCCTGATCCAACCGACCTTGTTTTCACCGACCGTGACGTGGTCCACCCGGGAAGCACCGAACGCCCCGCGGCCTGAGCAAGTCCCCCACCGCGTCCGGCTTGATCACGCGCCGACGTGAAGGTAGGCCGCCCACAGGGAAGGAGTTGCCGAGTAGCGGTCGCGTACCGCCCGGATCGTGTGGTGGAGAGCGGTGGCGGCCCGGTCGGGGTCGAGCGTTCCGGGCGGGTCGGTCACCAGGTGTGCGTAGAAGGATTCGGCGATGTCGCCGGCCAGGCGATCGTCGATCTGCCACAGGGTTCCGACGACGTGCGGAAAGCCTGCGAGCTGGAAGGCACTGGTGAGGTGGATGGCCTCGTCGAGGAGGTCGGAGGCGGTGGGGTTCGCGGTGTTGCAGGCGGACAGGTAGGCCAGCTGCGCGCGGTCGAGATCGACCTGGGCCAGCGCCGAGACGGTCAACGGCGCCGTGAGGTGGTCGTGCAAGAAGAGCAGGCTCCGGGACGGGTCGGTGTGGTCGGTGTCGCCGTGGCAGGCGAAGTGGGCGATGCCGCACTCCGGGAGCAAGGCGAGCACGGCGGCAGCGGTTGGGGGCTCAGCGCCCGGCGGAACGGGCGATCCGTTGAGCGCGGGCTCGGGTGCGGTGAGCTGTATCGGGCGGGGAAGCAGGGCCCTGATCCGGCGGGCTTCCTCGGCCACGTGATCCAGTGGGCTGAGGCCGGGAGTGGTCGGCATGGCGACGATCAGGGACCGGGGGGTGGGGGCAGACCGGCCCCGGCGCTGGTGCCGGCGACGGCGGGTGTGGTGCAGAGCGCGGATGGTGGGGGTGTAGGAGGAGATCACCCGGTCCAGGACGGTGCGGCGGTGCGGGCCCTGCCCGGGGTCGGTGTGGAAGCCGGCGGCGTGCAGGGGCAGCATCCCGAGCAGCCCGCCGGTCGCCCACCATACCCGCGGCAGCGGTCCTCTCTCGTCGGCCGGTGGGATCGCCTCGCCCAGAGCGCCCAGCGCGGTGAGCGCCGGCTCGGCCGCGGCTTCCCACAGCCATTCCAGGACCTGGCGCAGCCGCCGCTGAGCGGCGATCCGGCTGCCTTCTGGCGCTGTTGCCTCTTCCAGCGCCTCGTAAAACGCTTCGAGTTGGTCGATGACCGCCTCCACGGTGAGCCGGGGCAGCGGGCAGGAGGTGATGCCGTCGCGAGTGAGGAGCAGCGCGTCGCTGCGGTAGGGGCTGACGTTGAACGTCACCACGGGGCCGTGGGTGGCCTCGGCCAGGAGGTCGTCGAGGGTGGGTGGCAGGCCGAAGGCGGCGAACCCGTCACAGGT
Organism: Streptomyces sp. NPDC051578; assembly: GCF_044454045.1. Lineage (NCBI taxonomy): Bacteria > Bacillati > Actinomycetota > Actinomycetes > Kitasatosporales > Streptomycetaceae > Streptomyces > Streptomyces sp. NPDC051578. The sequence continues at coordinate 863,778 of NZ_JBITDH010000002.1, read as the reverse complement.
CCGGATACGCCCCAGCAATGCTTCCAGTTCCTGTGCCAGGTGGTGGCGCTCACGGCCCGTCCCGTCGGCTCCCCCTGCCTGGTCGGGGCCGGAAGGGCCGAGGGGCACGAAGGGATCCCGGCCCAGCAGTTCCCGGAGTTCGGTGAAGCGCCGGGCCAGGCCGGGGTGCCGCTCACGCAGGTCGGTGAGGTCACTTCTGGTGTCCAGCGCCTGGGAAAGGAGGACGGTGCGCCCGGCCTCCGCCATGCGCAGCGCCCGTACGGCGCGTTCGGTTGCGTTGCGGCTCGTGTCGGCCAGGGCCAGCGCGGTGGCATCAGCGGCGAGGCCGAAGGCGTCGGTGCCCAGGGCGTGTTGCTGGTCGCTGCGCCGTAGCCGACGCGGTGCCACTTCCGGCAGCAGCAATACGGCCTTCTCCAGGAGTCCGGCAGCCCGGCCCGGATCCGTGGACGCGACCAAGCGTGCTGCCATGCGCATCGCCCGCAGACGCATCCACGGCGGAGCCGTCGTCACCTCGGCGGCCTGCTCCCACACGGACCGCTCCTCTTTCAGGTCGCTCGCTGCGCCGGCACGCGCGTAGCGCAGCCGTAGGGCGAGCGCCAGGCAGATCAGGTGGCCGGTGCGGTTCGGGTGGTCGCCGGGGGTGATGCGGACAGCAGCGCGGCCCGTCTCCACCGCCTCGTCCAGGTCATCGAGGTCGCCGCTGCGCTCGAACCGCTTCTGCAAAGCGATGCAGAGGTTGACCAGAGGCATGACCCGGTGCTGGTCGGCAGGGGCTATGCAGACGGCGGAGCGGTTCACCTCCACCGCGTCGTCCGCATCCTCGGGGTCTCCCCTGCGCTCGAACCGCATCTGCAACGACACGGCGAGTTCCGATAGGTAGGTGACACGTGACGGGTGGTCGTCGGGGGTGAGGCGGAGGGCGGCACGGCCCAGATCGACCGCATCGTCGAGATCCGCCAGAGTCCCCGTGCGGTCGAACCGCATCCGCAGCGAGGCGCCGAGGTGGACTAGGCGTTCTGCGCGTTGCGGGTGGTCGTCGGGGGTGACCCGAACGGCGGAACGGCCCAGATCGACCGCCTCGTCCGCGTCCGCCAGTGACCCGGTGCCCTGGAAGCGGAACCGCAGGGCCGAACCGAGGGCGCTCAGATGGGCAGCCTGGTTCGGATGACTGTCCGGGGTGGCTCGGACGGATGCGCGGCCTGCCTCCACCGCCTCGTCCACATCCCTGAGGTCGCCGGAGCGGTTGAACCGGTCCAGCAAGGTGACACAGAGGTTGGACAGGCAGATCGCGCGTTGCGGGTGGGCGTCGGTGGTCGCTCGGACGGCGGCACGGTTCGCCTCCACCGCCTCGTCTATGTCCTTGAGGTCGCCGGTGCGCTTGAACCGCGATTGCAGGATGAGGCCGAGATTGCCCAGGCATAGTGCCCGCTCGGGTTGGCCCTCGCGAGTGTCCTGGACGCCGGCCCGGGCCACCCGTACCGCCTCCTCCAGGTCATCGAGATCCCCGCTGCGCTCGAACCGTGTACTCAGGGCGTTAAAGAGGACGAACAGGCAGACGACGTGGTTCGGGTGTTCCTCGGGCAGGGTGCGCACGATGCGTCTTGCGAGGTCCACCACCGAGGTCAAGAGTGCTGGATCCCCTGTGGTGTTCGACGCGCGATCAAGCAAGTCCACCGCATCAGGCAACGCCCGCTCTGCGAGGGGTGCGAGCAGCGACTGCGGGATGCCTTCTACGCCCACCGTAGTGAACAATCGCTTAAAGAAGCGGAGCGCGTCCTCCCACTCCTGTTGGGCTTGGGCCTGGGGAACAGCTGGAGCACGGCAGAAGTGGAACAGGCCCAAAATGTACTCAGCCTCCAGATCTACATCGCCGTCGGCGATGTAGTCCGCCAGACTCCGCGCGTCGTCAAGTGCGGCGGCACCCCGTAACGGAGACAAGTCCGTGACGGACATCCGATCCATTCGTTCCTCGACCGCTGCCAGCAACGTCTCGCGCCTTCCCATGAGGTCCTTCCTCTCCTTCCTCACACTTATTGACCTATCGTCAATCTATGGCCATAGAAGACAGATTGTGGTTGCCGACCGGCTTAGGTGGGCATGGTCGCCCAGTGTCTGGCCGAAACCAGGCTCTGCAATGCACGTTCACCCAGTCAGGACCGGTACGACCGCACCGACAGCCCGGACGACGGACGGGGGCCGTGAGGTGACAGACCAGTACAGCGGTCTCGGTGCGGGGACGCGTGCGGGCATTGCCCACGTGTGCGAGCGGTTGGAGCGCATACGCGAGGATTTGCAGAATCACAGCGCCCAGGGAGCAGCACCACTGGACCACCTGATGTCGGTGCTTCGTGCCGGTGAGGACCCCACCGTGCCGCTGGAGGCCCTTCATGAGGCCCTGCTGGCCGCGGGTGACGCCCGTGGCATCAATGGCGGCCAGGGGCGGGGCCTGAATCTGATCGGCGCCGACTCCGCGATGCCCGCGGAGTCGGTGTTGCTCTGCCCGACCGGCCTGTGCTCGCGCTTCGGCTGGCCCGACGGGCCCGGCACGTCTCCCTGCCGGATCAGCGGCCGGCCCCTGCGCACGGAGCGGCTGTAGCGGTGGGCGGGTTCCTCAGTGCCCTGGGACAGAAACTCGCCGAACGCTGGCTGACGTTACTGGCGCTGCCCGGGGCGCTGTTCCTGGCAACCACCGTCGCCGCCCGCACCCTCGGCCAGGCTCACGCCCTGGACTCCCGCCGCCTCACCGAGCGGATCACCCAGTGGGCCCAAAGCCCCGCAGCAACCACACTGGGTGGCCAAATCGTCCTGCTGAGCGCGGTCCTCGCCGCCGCGGCGGTCGCCGGACTGGCCGCCCAGGGGCTGGGGGCACTGGTCCAGCGCATCGTCTTGGCCGTCGATTGGCGCACGTGGCCGCGCCCGTTGCGGCAGTGGACCCACAGCCGCGTCACCCGCCGCCAGGCCCGCTGGACCGCCGCCAGGAATCGCTACTTGCAACAACTGGACGCCGACGCCCGTACCCTGGCGCTCCAGCAGCGCCGGGCCGACCCCGCCCCGCGCCGAGCCGCGTACCAAGCGCTGCTGCGCATAGCGGCCGAGGCGCCGGACCGACCCACATGGAGCGGCGACCGTATCCACGCCGTCACCGTCCGCCTGGAGCGCGACCACCACCTGGACCTGGCCACCCTGTGGCCTCACCTGTGGCTCGTCCTGCCCGAAGCCACCCGCGCCGAGATCACCAGCGCCGAACAAGCCCTCACCCGAGCCACCACCCTCGCCGGCTGGACCCTGCTGTACGCGCCTTTGACCGTGTGGTGGTGGCCCGCCGCCCCGCTCGCCGTCGTCCTCGCCCTGACCTGCAGGCACCGCATGCGCAGCGCTGCGGACACCTACGCCCGGCTCCTGGAGGCCGCCGCCCGACTCCACACCACCGAACTGGCCGCCCAACTCGGCATCGACCACACCGGGCCACTGGACAGCGCCCTGGGCGATGCCCTCAGCCGTCAACTCCGCATCCGCACCCCGAGCCCACCCGGCCCTGCAAGTCCTGCGGTGTAACACCCGACCACGGACGATGCGCCGGTGACCTGTGTGCACGTGATGGCGAGGACGGTGGATAACGGTCTGACCGACAAGTCGGCGTCTCGGTCCGGGCGGCTGCTCCTGAACTCCGAGGTGGCCGTGGCCTCGCCCAGGCGGTCGGCTTGATCGCCGTCGACAGCGTGCTCGGGCACGTCCTCGTGCCCGACAGCACCAACGGACGTCTCGCCCACGCGGTGCCCGCTCGGCCTCGACGGGGCCGACGGGGCGCTGTAGCCGAAGCTCCAGCGGGGGGCGGCGGAGAGTACCTGCGGCTGGTTCGCCGTACGGAGCCGTCGGCGATCGACGACGAGTTCCACCGGCTCCTGGATGCGGCCCGGTACGGCGCGGACTCCGCCCGGCGAATGATGCGCTGACGACGGACGGTCCGGTCACCTCGGGTCGACCCGACCCGCCGGCCGGGTATACGAAGCCGGCTTCACGCTGGCAGGGTGAGCCGAGTACTGTGCGTTTGCTGATGCAGTCGCAGTCTTCACGTCGAAAAAAGAAGTACATGCACGTCCTGGAAGACACCACGAGTCTCTCGCCACGCGCCCAACGCCTACTCGACCGCACCGGATTTCGGCAGGAGCCGACGGAGCCTCGGCTTCCCACGGAACTGCTGCGGGTCCGCGACCGCAAGGGTCGCACGGTCCCCGCCCCGATGGATCTGGTGATCCGGCGCGAGGGCTTCGCCCAGAAATACGGAGGACTGCGCTACTCCGTGCGCAGAAGTCTCGCGGACCCCAATGGAGGACGCGCGGAGTACAGCCTTGAATGGACCCACGAGCTGGGCGCACGTGTGTGGCCCGATCCCGTTCGGGGCTGGTTCTTCGACTGGGACGGCCCGCGTGCTGCCCACCCGGTGCGCTGCCTCGCCCACACCGACGGTCGTCTGGGAGCCGAGAGTACCGCCGGTGACGGTGTCTTCCAGGAGACGGAGGCCTCCATGATCCACCGGATCGAGTCCCACGCCGTCATGGACGAGGTCTCGGCCTGGGATCCGTGGCCGATCAGTGGCCTCGGCCCCGCTGTCGCCCGGCAACTGGACGACCTCGGCGAGGTCGCTGAGGCGTCAGGCCCCATGCTGAGCTGGCGGATGTCCGATGCCGTCGCCGTCATGGAGTTCACCTGCGTGAGCAGGGAGTTCCCGCGCGAACGTCAGGCTTGGATCTGGTTCCGGGGCGAGGAGGGCCACCGGCAGGTCAGCGCGGCAGCCGTGCTCGCAGCAAGGGCTGATGGCTGAGCCTGCCTGAGGGCGCACCGCGGCCTGAGAGGGGTGCGGTCGACGTCGGTGAGTACGCGAGTAGCTAGCCGGGCATCCGTAGCCGGTCCGCCACGCCGGCATCGGTCCACTTGCCGCGGCGTCGGCGCAGGGTGGTGGCCGAGCAGTGTCAGTGGGCGGCGCGTTCGTTTCCGCAGCCGAACCCCACGACGTGTACCAGCCCTCGCCGGAGCCGCTGCCGCCGCCTCCCGCGCCCGAGTCCGGTGCCTTGCAGCGGCCGGTCCCAGACGACGGCCTACGCCAAGGGCTACACGGTGGCTTACTCAGAGGGCTGTTGTGGGAGCAGGAGGTCAGCGCTGGCAACGCCCGAACGTCACCCCGTACGTCGCGGCGCCGCTCGCGCCGGCTCCGGCCCGGTCCGCGGAGCCGGCCAACGCCGCGCTGCCGATGTCGCGCAGCGTCCCGTTGAGGATGTTCGCGCGGTGTGCCGGGCTGTTCATCCACCATCTGATGGCGGCGCTCGGCGTGCCCGAGGTGCCCCAGCCGGTGTACGTGATTTCAGCGACCTGCCACGACCGGGGGTTCGGGCAGTAGCCGGCCCCCATGATGCGGCTCTGCGGTGTCGAGCCCGTCTGCGGGTTGGTGTGCGGATCCTGGCCCGGCCCCCACCACTTCAGCTGTACGGCCGCAGCGGCGTGCTGCCGGGCAGCGGTGTTCAGGGCGGCGTTGACCGTCAGCGCCGGCAGCCCCCGCTGCGTACGCTGCGCGTTGATCAAGCCCACTACATCCCCGGGCTGGGCAGCTGCGTCCGAGGACGCGGCTGCGGGTACCAGCGTCGCCGCCAGGATGGCGGCAACGGCCGGACCGATGAGCCTCCGGGTCGGCGAGACAGTGCGTTTCACGACGTACACCTCCCGCGAAAACGAACAGTGGTTTCGAGCGCTCGGGTGAGGCGACCAGTCGCTTTGGCTTCGACGTCATGTCCAGGCTGCTACCTGGGCCACCCGGTCGCGTCGGGGGCCGGTGGGCGGCTGGCGGGGACGGAACGGCCCCTCGGCAAGACCAATGGGCCAGCCAGCACCCGGAACGCTTCGCGGAAACTCGCCGCCGCTCAGCGACCAGCAGCATCTCCGCCACCGCACCGCTCAGCGCCTCCACCGTGCCCTTCCGCTGCGTGGACGATCGCTTCGACTCCCAGCGGGTCGACCTGCCTGCATCGACCAGCTCGCACGGTTGCCATAGGGCGTGCCGTCACACGGCACACGTCGGCATCCAGAGCAACTGTTGGCCGTACTCGGTCGCGGCCAGGGGCGCGTGAAACCTGGCCGGGCTCTGCCGTGGCGCACACCTCGGGATGACGATATGGGTCATGCGCTTGCCTGCCGCCGTGTGCCCGCGGTGGTGTCTGCATGGTCCTGCAGTGCGGTGAGTGCCGTGGCCAGGTCGTCGCAGAGGTCTTCGGGGCTTTCGAGGCCGATGTGGAAGCGGACGAGTCGGGACGCGTTCGCCGGGGCGGCCAGGGCCCGCAGTTGGTGGGGCACGGCGGGCATGACCAGGCTCTCGAAACCTCCCCAGCTCGTGCCGAGACCGAACAGCGAGAGGTTGTCGATGAACCGGGTGAAGGCGGCTTCGCTGCACGGGGCCAGTTCGACGGTGAACGGGCCTCCCGCGCCGGAGAACTGCGACTGCCACAGCTCGTAGCCGGGATCGGTGTCGAGGGCCGGGAAGAGGACGCGCTGAACGGAGGGCTGGGACTCCAGCCACTGCGCGACGGCGAGCGCGGAGCGCTGGTGGCGGTCCATGCGCACGGCCAGGGTGCGCAGTCCACGCAGGGTGAGCCAGCAGGTGTCCGGGGCGGCGTGGGTTCCGCTGCGGTCGCAGTACGCGCGGACGCCGGCCAGCGCGTCGAGGGTTCCCGTGACGAGTCCGAGCAGGAGATCGGAGTGGCCGTTGATGAACTTGGTCGCGGCGTGGACGGAGATGTCGATCCCGAGTGCATGCGCGTCGAAGAAGACCGGTGTTCCCCAGGTCGCGTCGCACGCGACGGGTATCCCGCGGTCGTGGGCCGCCACGCAGATGGCGGGTACGTCCCACATCTCCATCGTCAACGAGGCGGGCGTCTCGACGAACACGAGGCTCGTGCTCGCGCGCAGCAGGGACGCCACGTCGGCGTCGTGGGTGAAGTATTCGACGTCGGTTCCGGACGGGATCAGTACGTTGTCGCAGAAGACCCGCGTGGGCCCGTACACGCCGGCGCCGATGAGGATGTGGCGTCCGGGGCCGGCGTGCGCGGCGAGCACGGCGGTGATCGCCGCCAGCCCGCTGCTGGTGGCGATGCACGTCTCGGTGTTCGCGACCTGGGCCACGGCGCGTTGCAGTTCGAACGTCGTCGACGTGCCGGATCTGCCGTAGCGCGGGCCGTCGAAGACCAGCCCGCCCTGTGCCTGCTTGTAGGCGTCGTACGAGTCGAACACGGTCGTCGAGGTGCGCACCAGGGGAGGGCTCACCGCATTGGCGGCTCCCGCGGTCTGGCGACCGGCGTGGATCAGCAGCGTCTCGGAGTCCATCAGTTCGTCCTTTGGTGGTCAATGCGACAGGGCAGGGGTCAAAAGGGTCCGTGGTTGCCTGACTGGTGCGCAGTGGCAGGCGCGGAGTCGGTGTAGTTGTCGGCGGCCTGCCGCTCCGGCGTGGTCCCGGAGGTGCGGCGCGGTGGGTTGCCATGAGCGGGGCCAGCGTGCAGCCGATGTTGCCGCTGCTGGAGAACCAGCCCGTGGCCCGGTGGATGCACTGGGGGGCGGGGCGGGCGGCGCGGGCGGATTCCGGGTGGTAGGCGGCCACGCCGATGCCTGGGATCGCGACGAACGCGAGGGTGAGCGTGTACGAGCCGCCGCTCAGGCCGCTCAGCGTGATGCCGACGCCGCCGAGCAGTGGGCTGAGGGGCAGCAGCAGTCAGGGCATGGCCCAGCGGTCCGTGAGCGCCCCGAACAGGGGCTGTACCGCCGAGGGCAGGAGCGAGGCGGCCAGCACGATGCCCCGGGCGACGGCGCAGGTGAAGTCACGTCCGACGATGAAGAACGGCACGAGGGCCGCCACGGGGCGGATGTCGACGCGAGCGTGGCCGACGGACAGCAGGGTTATCGAGGCGTTCCTTCGCACACCATCATGCTCCGGGCCCACCAGCGTGTCCCGCTTCCGATAAACTGCCACATGATGACGGAAATCCGCCATGCGTCCGTCGCGCCAACCCGCACGCAGCGGTTGGCGTCGGGCGAGGCGATCCACGCCCACCGGCACGACGACCACCAGATCATTTATGCCGGCCGCGGGGTGCTCGCCATCACGACCAGCGAGGGGTCCTGGGTCGCCCCGGGAACCCGCGCCATCTGGGTGCCCGCCGGCACCGTGCACGAGCATCGGGCCTACGGCGAGCTCGACTTGCACCTGGTGGGACTGCCCGCGGTCGAGAATCCGCTAGGCCTCGGCGCACCGACCGTGCTGGCCGTCGGCCCGCTGCTACGCGAACTGATCATCGCCTATACGCACGACGGGGACGACGGCAGCGACGAGCGGGCGAGGCTGCGCGCGGTCCTCCTCGACCAGTTGCGGACTTCACCCCAGCAACCGCTCCACCTGCCCACCCCCACCACGCCCCTGTTGCGCACCCTGTGTGACGTCCTGCAAGCCGACCCCGGTGACGGTCGCACGCTCGCCGAGCTCGGCAAGGAGGTCGGGGCGAGCGACCGCACGCTGTCCCGGCTGTTCCGCAGCGACCTCGGGATGACCTTCCCGCAATGGCGCACCCAACTGCGCCTGCACCACGCCTTGATCCTGCTGACCGAGCGCACCCCGGTGACCACGGTCGCCCACCAGTGCGGCTGGTCCTCCGCCAGCGCCTTCATCGACGTCTTCCGCCGCGCCTTCGGCCACACCCCTGGCTCCCACCCCACGGACTGACGCGACCCACGAGCCCCGGCCCGATGACGGATCCGGCGGGGGGGTGCCGGAAGGTGATGCAGAAACCGGAATAGCCCAGGCTGCTTTCGGCAACCGGGACCGGGTTGCATGACTTCGCCAGCGGGAGGCCGATCACATGCACGAAGCCGCACCCGCATTCCTCGCTGCGACCAGGGTGTCACTGGACGAACTCGATCTCGCACTGGCACCGTCCTCCAGGCCCGCGTATGGAGCTGGAGTTGGCAGGTATGGCGCTGGTTCGGACTGGGCGGGAGTTCGTCCAGCAGCTCGTGGCTGAGCCGTGGCCTTCGGCCACGAGCTGGGCGAGGAGCTTGGTGGTCGGGTTCCCCTCGAGCCACTGGATGGCGGGGAACGGTGAGGGAGCGTCCGCCAGCGCGGCTGCGAGCGGTTCCATCTGCGGAGCGACTTTGCCGTGGGGCCCGGCCCGGAGCGCGGTGACCCTTTCGGCCGGAACGCAGTGAGCGCACGGCTCTACCGAACGGGATCACCTTCGTTGAAGACGTCGCCGCCAGCCGTTCGGCTTCCACTTCCGGCTCGCCCGGGCCGCGGACATGGGGCTGGGCGAGGCGGAGCTTGCGTTGCTCGGCCACGGGACATCGGGCTGACTGCTGCGCCGGAGAGTTTCGCCCCCCGGCGGGAGGACTTCAGGGCGCGGTCATCTCGCGTTCTTGTGCGATGTGAAATATCACATCGCACAGGGTGGGTTGATGACCCGTCACGCACCGACGAATACACAAGGAGAGCACGTCCCCATGAACCGCTTTGCCCTTCTCGCGACCTGCGTTGCCGGCCTGACCGTTCTGGCCGCCGGACCGGCCGCCGCGGCCCCTGAGGCCGCCGCCGACGAGACCGTGACCACCTGCGGGAACTCGGGTCTCCAGGCAGGCCTGCTCACCCGGCTGTGCGCGGAGGTCACCGGTAACACGGTGCAGTTCTACGGCAAGGTCAGCCTCGCCGGGCCGCCCTCCCCCGGCAGCCCGGCTCCGGCCCCCAAGGAACTGCTCACCACGCTGTCCGCCGAAGTCGTGGGCGCCGGCGCCCCGCCTCTCACTCAGGACAAGCCGGCCATCTTCACCTCCACGACGCTCGAGGTGCGCGGCCCCGCGAGCACCGTCCCCTGCGGCACGACGGTCCGCGGCACGTTCGGCGTGGCCTCCTTCCCCTGGGCGCCCCGGCCGGTCGTGCACGAGGTCACCCTCACCTGCTGACGCCCCGCCGCCCGGCGGACTTCGTCACGGTCGGCCCGGCGACTCGCCTGAGCGGGCAGCCGGGCCACTCAAACGCCCGACGGGAGTCTGCGGTGCGCGGCACCGCAGACTCCGCAGGCGCGGCCTGGCCGTGGGCTGCGCCGGTGGGGGCGATGGAGGAGCAGGCAGCGGAGGCGGAGACGCTGGGCTGTCGGGCACCGGGGCGCCGGGCCGGGTGGTCAGGGCGCGCAGGACCTAGCCGACCATGCGGCCCGACAATGACCGGACAGGCTCAGCCGCAGGTGGTTGGGGATGAATCGCCTGTCCCCTGCTGCGGCCGGAGCTGCGGGTGGACCATTGGGGCAGGGGTTGTTGACGGGGCGGGACGCAGGGCAGGGTCAGTCGGTGAAGAAGTCGCCCAGGGCTGCGGTGAGCGGGCCGGGGGGCTTCCTCGGCAACGTGGTGGCCGGCGTCGATGCCATGGCCCCGGACGTCATCGGCCCAGTCGCGCCAGATGGTGCGCGGGGCGCCGTACAGGTCCTCCAGGTCGTCCCGCAGCGACCACAGGACCTGGACGGGGCAGTCGATCCGTGCGCCGCGGGCTAGGTCCGCCTCCTCGTGGCGGCGGTCCACGGTGAGCCGGCACGGTAGTCCTCCAGCATGGCGCGGACGACGCCCGCATTCCTGGTGGCCGCCCGCCACTCGTCCTAGTTCTCCTGCCCCATGGCCTCGGGCGTGCTCCGGTACCAGGCGTCGGGGTCGGCGTTGATGACGCGTTCGGGAGTCTCCGGCTGGGCGAAGAAGAACCAGTGCCACCACGCGGTGGCGAACCGGGCGTCGACGCGGGCCAGGTGCTCACTCAGAGGCAGGCCGTCCACGAACGTCACCCGGGACACCACCGAGGGGTGATCCAGCACCAGGCGGAGCGCCACGGCGACCCCCCGGTCGTGCCCCACGAGCCCGAAGCGCCGGTGTCCGAGCGCCTGCATGACCTCCACCATGTCCTGGGCCACAGCACGCTTGGAGTGCGGGACGTGATCAGGAGCGGGCTCCGGGCCGCGCGAGCGCCCGTAGCCCCGCAGGTCAGGGCAGACGACGGTGAAACCGCGCCGCACCAAGACGCGCGACCCGGTGCCAGGTCGCGGACGTGCGCGGATGGCCGTGCAACAGCAAGAGGGGCAGCCCCTCGCCGCCGTACCGAACGAAGACAGATGCGTCCGCGGTGCGCACCGTCCTGGCGGTGAACTCCTCGAACACGCAACGCCCCTCCCGGTGACGGGGGATGTCCACAGTACCGCCGTCGCGCGTGCCCCTGATGAGCCGTAGTACTCACCCGGCAGCAGCCGGGGAGCCGGGCCCCGGGTGCCAGACGGCCGAAGGCAGCGGTCTGGTTCTCCCCCGTCGACGTCCGACGTAGCGGATCCGGCGGCTCGACGGGCGTTGCGGGTCGGACGTGCCCCGGCTCCCCTGCCTGCATCCGGTTAGCAGGCGATCGGAACCCAGGTGTGCACGGGCCAGGAGTAGGGCGAGGTGGAGGTGTCCCGCAGCGTTGACAGGATGTCGAGTTCGGCGCCGGTGGGCGGGGCGACCAGTCTGAACGTCTGCCAGGAGTCACCGGTGGAGTCGGTGGTGCCGGACGCTCCCGGGATGTAGTCCTTCTTGCCGGGGATCCAGTAGTCGGTCCAGACCGGCACTCCCGCGGAGACGGGCTCGTCGTGCGAGCGGTGCACGGTCACGTCCACCGCGCGGACGGTGAACGGCCAGGTGCCGACGGTCGTGCACTGCTGGAAGACGGTGACCGGGGCGGCGTCCCGCCACCACCTCTTGTCGACGTCGCTCGTGTTGTCCCGCGTGCAGTGGAGCAGGGGGCGCGTCAGCGTGTTGCTGTAGTAGGTGCCGTCGGGCCAGGCGATCTCGAAGCTGATGCTCAGCGACGAGTCGGCGGGCGGGTAGTCGATCGTGTAGTTGAAGACGGCGTTCGCCCGGGCGGGGTCGTACTGGCCGAAGAGGGTGCCGTACTTGCTGGTGCCGGGGATGGTGTAGACGACGGTGATCTTGGACCCGGCGGGGTCGTGCCCGATGGATTCGAAATTCAGGCTGAGCCGGTCCACGGGCACGGCGACGGTCGTCTTGCCGCTCCCGATGGTTTCTATGCCACAGTGCTGGTCGACCCAGGGATCCCGCCCGTCGATGCCGGCGAAGGCGGGTGACGTTCCGGCGGCGATCAGGCCGATCAGTACGGCCGTACTCGCGATCAGTGCTCTCCAGGTTCTCCGGTCTCTCCAGGTCATCGCGGATGCTCCTCAGGTGGTCGGTGCCGACGGTGCTGTCCACTTGCGGCGGCGTAGACGCCGCCGGTGGGCACCCGGTTCCGGGGCTGAACGGCTTTTGCCGAAGCCAGTACGTCGGCCGGCCCCGCACTGGCCGGCCCCGCGACCCTGCGCAGGTCGCCGGGTCGTTGCAGCGCCTGCTTGCCCGACGCGGAGGACCGTCGTGGCTGTGGAGTGAGTTTCGAGACCGGCAAGTCGCACCTGTTGATCGCTCGGCACCGAGGCAGTGATGGCCGGTTTCCGGGTGAAGTACGTCCTGGCGACGAAGCTGGTCAACGAGCTGGTCGAGGCCGCCGAGAGAAGCAGCTGACCAAGACCATCGCCCGCTATGGCCGCGTCGATCTCCTCTGCATCGACGAGCTCGCCTACATGGAACTCGACCGCCTGGCCACCACCCGAGCCTGAGCCGAACAGCAGCCCCTGAGCTGACTCCGGCGCGGGCGACTCCGCTGGCCGAAGCCTGTTACGTGGTCAGCGATAGTCGTTGAGCCAGTCCCCGGGGATCAGGTCACGAACGCGGTCGAGGTCCTCTGCCGTCCGGCCGCGAGCCAGGATGGCCATGCCATCGTCGTCACGCAGAAGGACGTCCTGGCCCAGGAACCACCGGACGGTGTGCTCCTCCTCGCTGATGGGATATGCGGGGAAGGGCAGCCGGACGGCGTTCTCCTCCAGGAGCCCAATGCTGTCGTCGTCCGGGTCGAGGAAGTCGCAAAGCTCTTCGCCGGATCGCAGAGATTCAGACAGCACGATCTCGACGAAACAGAGGGAAAGTCGCTCCAGCCACTCCTCCCACCGTTCGGCGCTCTTGTCGGCAAGGTCAGGCCGGATGAACACTGCAGGATCGTCATCCTGGAGGTTGTCGAGGAGGATGCCCCAGGACGCGGCTCCTTGGTTCTCGTCACGGAAGACCAAGGCCTCCTTGGCGTCATCCACATACAGCTCGGCCGGGCCGAGCAGCACGTCGTGGTTGCTGGTGAGGTCCCGACGGCGCCCGAACAAAAGATACGCTTCGCGCAACGCCACCGGCAGCCGGACACCCAGCCTCTCCTCGGCAGCGTCCAGATCGGCCTCCGTCCACCCGTCACCGCTCTCCAGGGCCTCAGCCCAGTGGGCGGCGAAGCCCTGGATGAAGCCCCATGCGCCACTACGGCCTTCGACGCCTCTGGCAAGAGACGCAGCAAGTTCGAACTCTTGTGTCATGCCAGGACGATATCTGTCCCGCTCATCAAGTCCCTCCACACCCCGACACGCCGGCGGAGTGTTCTTGGAACTCGGTTCTGGCACACAGTTCCGTAAGGGCACTGGTCAGGTAGTCGGATGCAGTACTTGCAGCCTGGCCGCCAGAAGACGACCGGTCGGCCGTCGACGGCGCTGCGTCGTTGTGCTTCCAGCGTGCCGACCGACCTCGGGAAGATCAGAGGGAGTTGACGCCTGCGAGCAGCACGCAGACCAGCAGAACGGCTGCGGCTGCGGCGGGAGTTCCAGTAAGGGCAAGTCGAGCCGCAAGGACTGAGCCGCAAAGCACCAGCGGCATGGGAGAGATCCAAGCGCGCGTCATGAAGACGAAGGCTATCGACGAGTCGAAAGAGCTTTGAAGCAGACCGCGCACCGGGACGCCTGGTCCTGGCGGTCGACGGCCAGTGGCGGATGGGGCAGACGGGGCCTGAGGGCTTGCCCGGGAGGTTCGCGGTGCGTTCTTGCGCGTCCAGGGCGGCGTCACGAGGCCTCCTCCGTTGCTCGCGCGCGCTCGTCAGGGGTCACGGCAGCATCCGGCAATTCCGGCCATACCAGCCGCAGCGCTCCACGGAGTGGGCCGTACGAAGGAGCCGCCGAGGCCGGGACGTATTCGAGTTGGACGCCCACGGCTTCGTCTGCGCCGGGCACTACGCCAACCACCACCTCGGCACCCTGGAGAAGCAGTTCCTGCCAAGGAGGCCTCCGTGGTGGACCGCGATCAGGTAGAAGTCTTGGTCATAGGATCCGCAGTGTCGTGGACCAGTTCGGCGAGCTGGAGCAGGAACCCGTACGTGGCCATTCGGCCGTGGATGCGGAGGAAGTAGGACCGGCTGGAGCACTTGAAGATCTCTCGTCGGTTCACCTTCCAGAGCTTGTGCTCGTACGTGTTCGCCGCCTCCAGCAGGGCCGCTTCGGCTTGCTCCGGACTGCCGTCGAACTGCGCGAGCGTTCGTGCGTCCCGATCCATCTCGTTGACACCGTCGACGGGTATGGCAAGCACAGTCCATCGAGACATGCTGAAATCCGTTCTCCCCCACACCGCCGGTCGCGGCCCGCACCGCTCCAGTGTGGCAGGCCCACTCACTCCCGAACCGCCCTGCTCCATGCCTCCAGCAGTTCTCGCTCGCGCTCGCCGCTGAGACCGGCCCGGCGGGGCCGGTCCAGACCTTGCTGCCGCTCCCAGCTCAGGGTGTCCGCCAGCAGCTCCGCCCGGGGCCGGTGCCGAAGTCCCGCCGCGCCGGCCGCGGAACCGTTGCGGGCGCTGAAGCCGACCCAGTCCGGGTCGGCCATCCACATCGCGAGCGATTCCGGGCCCATGAACTGCCCCACCTGCTGCCCGAGAAGCCAGTCGGCGCCGGCCTTCACCACCGGCCCGGTGTGCCCGCCGACCTCCCGGGACAGTGCGACCCACTCACCGAACGGCACGGTAGGACCGACCGCGTCGTAGGTTCCGGTCGTCCCCTTCTGCGCACAGTCGAGCAACCACGCCGCGAGGTCCCGCGCGTCCACGGTCTGCGTCGCGATGTCGGGCGATGCGGGTACCAGCAGTGGCGCCAGCGGCTCGCGCGCCGCGCGGCCGACCCAGTACCCGGTGCGGCCGCTGTGGTCACCGGGGCCGCCGATCAGTCCGGCCCGCGCGATGAGGAGCCGATCGCCCACCGCGGCCGTCGAGGCCGCCTCACACGCCACCTTGGCCTCCCCGTACTCCTCACGGTCGGCCTCGTCCCGCTTGGCCGCCGGAAGCAGCGACGCCGACTCGTCCGCACCCACCCGCGCGTGCGAGGCGTACGCGCTGATCGAAGACAAGTACGCCCAATGGGCCGCCCTCCCGCCGAGCGCAGCCAGCGCCTCACGGACGAGGCCAGGCTGCCACGAGACTTCGACCACGGCGTCCCAGTCCCGGCCCGCCAGGCCTTCGTACGCCGACGGGTCACGCCTGTCCGCGGCGACCAGCACCGCACCCTCGGCCACGGCGCCACTCTCTCCGCGGGCCAGGCACGTCACCTGATGCCCACGCTCCAGTGCCTGCCGGGACACCTCGCGGCCAACCCACGCCGTTCCACCCAACACCAAGATGTTCATCGGATCACTCAAACACGAACGACGGGTCTTGGCCCCCCTGCTTCGCCCAAGGCATAGCGATCCGCCGGAGGGACCGGAGGGCACGGCCGGAAGCGGCGACCGAACGCTGTCGGCCGCCGAGAGCGAACGCGGCGCCGACCAGGGTGGGGGTCCCGTCAGCGGGTGGACTGCAGGCGGCGGGTGACGACCTGTCGGACGATCTTGGCGAGGACCGAGGGGTGCATCAGCAGCGAGGACGGGGCGGTCATGTTGGCCACCTTGACGAAACGGGTCCATACGTCGGCGTCGTGCCGGGCCAGCGCGAAGACCTGCCGGTTGTACCAGTGTGCGAAGCGGGCGGCCAGTGGCCGACCGGCCGGGCTCCACATCAGGTCCGAGGTGGTGGACAGCGACCACGGCACCTTGATGATCCCCGCCGCCGCACGCAGGTACTCCCGGCTCAGGCCGGTCAGGCCCGTGCCGGCGGCACGGCGACGGCGCAGCAGCGAGCCGAGCGCGTCGGACTGGATCGCGGGCACGGTCAGCCCCTGGCCGTAGACGGGGTTGAAGACGCACAGCGCGTCGCCGATGGCGATCAGTCCGTCCGGCCAGCCGGGGTCGCGGTGGTGCAGGCGCCAGGTGCTGCCGGGGTTGGTGTAGCGGTGCAACTCGTCGTGGCGGCTGCGGCGCGCGATCTGCTCGGCCAACTGGGGGTTGTCCAGGCTGCGCGCGTAGTCCAGGAAACCGTCCGGGTCGGTGGGCGGGTGCTGCTCGAAGCCGAACAGCGAGCAGACCCAGCGCCCTTGCTCCACCGCGAGCATCACGCCGCCGCGACTGACGGCGGGGGCGAAGGTCATCTGGTAGGCGACGTCGTAGTCCTTCTCCTCGGGGGTGCGGTCGAAGACCATCGTGGTGTAGGTGATCTTCGCCTTCACCGTGCTCCTCGCGGAGACCGGCAGGCCGGCTGCACTGAGCCAGTCGTCGATCGAGGTGGTGCGCCCGGAGGCGTCCACCACCAGATCCGCGGTGACCTCCCGCTCTCCGTCTTCCTCGGTCCGGTAGCGGACCTTCCCGATCCGGCCGTCCGGGTCCCGGCCCAGGCCCAGGACCCGGGCCCCTGCCAGCACCTGGACCTGTGCCAGATCGAGCACGCGGGCGCGGATCCGGCGTTCCAGCTCGTCCCGGGTGAAGGACTGGATTCGCACTCCGGTGGGGGTGCGCACGGCATAGCCGGTCGGCAGCAGGAAGCTGATCCGCTCGCCGTAGTCGTAGACGGGCGCACCGAGCTGCTCCAACTCCGCGCGCAGGCCGGGGAAGAGCAGCTCCAGCGTCTGGGCGCCCTTGGCCAGCATCGCGTGCGCGTGGTACGACTGCGGCGCGCTCGGGTGTGCACCGGTCGTGTGGTCGACCGCGTCCCGCTCCAGCACCAGGACCTCCGCGAAGTGGTCGGCCAGGACCCGGGCCGCCAGCAGGCCCGCGTAGCCACCGCCGATCACCACGGCGCGCCGCCACCCCGGGCTGCTGCCCGGGACCGTTGTGGTGTTCGTACCCGCGTTCGTGCCCGGTGCCGAGGCACCCTTGTCCGCGTCCGTCATACCGATTCCCGTCCCTCGGGCCGCCGGTGGCCCGGTCGGGCCGCCGTCCGCGCACCACTTCACTGCGCTGCTCAGGGAATGATCAAGGGCGGTGAAGGGGCATGCGGGGGCGCACCAGGGGCGCTGGAGGACGGACGGAGCGCGCGAGGTGGTCCGGGGCCGACCGGGGCCCGCTCCGGAGCACGCGCCGGCACCCGCCAGCCCGCCCGCGCGGGCTCGGCATCAAGCGGTGCGGGCGGGCGGACACTCTCACCACGCAAGCGGAGCCGGGCTGGGGGCCCCGGGCGCCGGTTTCGCCGACCACCGGCCCCGTCAGGGACGGGGCCGACCGGGCCGGTGGGCAACGATCCGGCGGAGGGTCTGCGGCTGCGGTATCCCCCGGCCGCTGCCAGACCTGTCAGCGGCCGGCGGCGCGGGTCTCACTGCAACGGGGATCGGCGGCCGCGGACAGGATGCCGGTGGCCGGGTCACGGGCCACAGCGCAAAGCCGGCTGCCGGATGCCGGTTCCGTGATGACGGGCTGGTGACCGCGTCGGCGGAGTTCGTCTACCGCCCGTGCGCCGATGGCCGGTTCGACGTTGACCCGGATGTTGCGCTGGTGGCGGTTCTTGTCCGGCTGGGGTGTGGTGTGGAACCGGGCGACGCGGGTGGACGCGCGGGACTTCGCCCGCTGGATGCAGATCGCGCCGAAGCCGGTACGTCTCCATGGGCGCCGCCAGTTGGCCGGCTGCGACACTCCGCCCGGGGTACGTCCTGCGGCGGTGCCGAATCCGGTGACCGGGCGAGCCGCGCCGGGGCCGATGTGCTCGGTGAGGACCCGGGTGCACAGCGAGACGGTGCTGCGCGCGTTCTACGACTTCCACCTCGACGAGGGCACCGGGCCGGTCATCAATCCGTTCCCTGCCGGGCGGGCCCGTCGCCGTCCGGCCGCCGCTGGCGGCTCCGCCCGGGCGTCGGCCGGCGGCCGCTACCGGCCCTCGGTTCCCTCCCGGATGCCGCGGCGGATGCCGGACGGCCGGTTCAACGAGTTGTTCGCGGCCTTGAGGTATCACCGGGACCGCGCCCTGCTGGCGTTCTGGGTGTCCAACGGCGCCCGGGCTGAGGCGCTGCTGACGAGCCGCCAGCGTGATCCGCTGCCCGGTGACCAGCTGCTGGGGGCGGTCCGCAAGGGCACGCGGGCGTATCAGCAGCTGCCCTCGTCGCCGGACGCCTTCGTGTGGCTGCGCCTCTACCAGGAGGAGGCGTGGCGGGCCGGGGTTCCGCGTGATCCGTCGGCCTCCCTGTGGTGGACGCTGCGGCGGCCGTTTCGGCCGCTGACCTCCACGCGGCGCGGGCGATGCTGAACCGGGCCAACGCCCTGCTGGGCGCCAACTGGACCCTCCATGACCTGCGGCACACGGCGGCGTACCGGATGGCCCGGGATCCGAAGCTGGCGTTGACCGACGTCCAGTGGGTCCTCGGCCACGCCCACCTGACCACCACCCAGATCTACCTCCCGGCCGGGCGGGACGAGCTCGTCGAAGCCGTACGCGAGCATCACGTACGGCAGGAGCGGCTGGCCCGGCTTCCGGCGGTGCCCGCGCCGGGCTACCGGACGCAGTCCCTGAACGACTTGTTCGGAGGTTCCCGATGAAGGCCCGTAGCCGGTACCTGGCTGATGCACCCGTCGGCCTGGGCGAGCTGCCGCCGGCGCCCCATGCCGCGGGCGGGCCGCTGGAGCGGGCCCGCTCCCGGTTCCCGGCCCGGGAGGCCGGCACGCGGTGGCCGATGACCTCCCAGAGCGCCGAGGAGGTGCTCGCCGTCCTGGCGCTGCCCGAGTACGGCGGCATCGGTACGGACAACACCCGGTGGTACCGGGTTGCCGGGGCCCGCGCGATCTTGACGCATCTGGAACCCACCCGCCCCGCTGCTGTTCCAGTGGGACCGCGCGGGAGAGCCCTCCCGCATGAGCGGCGAGTTCATCCGCCGCGCCCTGGGCGAAGTCCTGGCCTTCATCGGCCTGACCGACCCCACCGGCCGGCCGCTGGACTTCGCCCACCACGACTTCCGGCGCCTGTTCATCACCGACGCCATCCCCTCCGGCCTGCCGCCCCACATCGCCCAGGCCATCGTCGGCCACACCAACATCAACACCACCATGGGCTACAACGCCGTCTACCCCGCCAAGACCATCGAGGCCCACCGCGCCTTCATCACCCGCCGCCGCACCCTGCGCCCCTCGGAGGAGTACCGCGCCCCCACCGACGCCGAGTGGGAGGACTTCCTCGGCCACTTCGAACGCCGCAAACTCTCCATCGGCACCTGCGCCCGCGCCTACGGCACCGCCTGCATCCACGAGCACGCCTGCGTCCGCTGCTCCCTCCTACGCCCGGACCCTGCCCAGCCCAGCCGACTGGTGGAGATCCGCGACAACCTCCTGGACCGGATCGCGGAGGCCGAGCGGGAAGGCTGGCACGGCGAGTCGAAGGGCTCCGCGTCAGTCTGGCCGGCGCCGATTCCAAGATCGACCAGATTGACTCCTCAGGCTCTCCGGGGCCGGTTCTGTCGGGCCTGCCGACGCCGCGGCCAGCCCGTCACGACTGATCAGCCGGGCACCGGGAAGACGCCGAGCAGCACGACACCGCAGGCCGTGGCGGTGATCCTTGATGGCCAGACCTGTGGGGAGCGGGGTGATCTCCTTCGGGCTCGTCTCGCTGCCGATCGCGCTTTACACCGCGACCGACAGCCACACCATCCGCTTCCACCAGCTCCAGCGCGGCACCGGCGACCGGATCCGCAAGGTCACCGGGTCACCGGGTTCGTCGATCTCGACGCGGTCGATCCCATCTTCTTCGACAAGACCCACTACCTCGGCCCCCGCGGCGAGCAGTACGGCAAGATCTACGGCCTGCTGGAACGCGCGCTCACCGAGTCCAACAACGCCGGCATCGCCACCTTCGTGATGCGCGGCCGCGAGTACCTCGTCGCGGTGAAGGCGGAGGACGACCTGCTGACCCTGCACACCCTCCACTGGGCCGACGAGATCCGCGACCCGCACACTGAGGTCCCCGACCTTCCAGGTACGACGCGGGCGACGGCCGCCGAGGTGAAGATGGCCACCCAGCTGGTCGACGCCCTCGCGCACACCGGCGGCCGCCGGCGCAAGAAGCAGGCAGCTGACGCAGCTGCAGCCGACGGCCGCCTTGGCCCCGGCCGCTTGTACGGGGTCAAGAAGCGCCGTTCGGTGGCGTGCGGGATGTGCCCGGCGGGGTGATGATGAGACGGCCCGGCCACCGTGGGAGCGCCGGGCGGGAAGGGGCAGGCGATGGAGCTGTTCCCGCCGGCGCCGCTGCCGGAGTGGCGGGACACGAAGGAGACGCTGCACCGCTTCGAGCAGATTGTCGGCAAGATCCGCTTGGCCGCGAGCGCTCGGCGCAACCACTGGTGGAATGTCCCGTTCCATGTCACTGGGCGCGGCATCACCACCCGTCCGATGGGTCAGGTCGACGGGAATCCGATCTTCACGATCGACTTCGACTTCGTCGACCACCGGCTCGTCGTCATGACGCTGGACGGCGAGGAGCGGTCCTTTCCGCTTTCGGGCCAGTCCGTCGCGTCCTTCTACGATCAGACGCTGGCCGCTCTGGCCGCGCTGGGCGTCCGGGTGGACATCGCTATTCCCAGGCCCTTCGATCTACCCGACGGTGACCGGCCGTTCGCCGAGGACACCGAGCACGCGACCTACGACCCGGTGGCCGCGAACCGCTACTGGCGGGTGCTGAGCCAGGTGGTGTCCGTGCTGGAGGAGTTCGCAGCAGGTTTCTCGGGGAAGGTGAGTCCGGTGCACCACTTCTGGCACACCTTCGACATCGCGCACACCCGGTTCTCCGAGCGTCACATCGAGCAGCCCGAGCAGGCCGACCCGGTCACCCGGGAGGCGTACTCCCGGCAGGTGATCAGCTCCGGCTTCTGGTTCGGCGACGACACTTTTGCCGAGCCCGCGTTCTACTCGTACACCGCCCCCGAGCCCGCCGCTCTGACCGAAGCGCCGCTCAGCCCAGCGTCCGCCCAGTGGGTCGCGCGCGGCGACAGCCACCTGGCCCTGCTGCGCTACGACGCGGCCCGCGCCGAAACCGATCCACGTGCCGCCGTGCTCGCCTTCTACGAAAGCGCCTACCAGGCCGGAGCCCGACGCGCCGGATGGGACATCGCGGCGCTTGCGTGCCCCGGCGGAATCACGGACCCGGTCCGTCGCATCTGACGAATTCGCTCGGCAGTGCAGCGCGGTGCAGTGGTCAGCCTTCGGTATCGGTGCGTGCCAGGACGCCCTTGAGCAGGCCCGTGGACTGGCCGACCTCGATGAGGTAGCCATCCGGGTCGCGCATGTAGCAGCGCAGCTCCGCGCGCCGGTCGATGGGCGGGGTGAGGAACTCGGCTCCCTTGGCGCGGGCCGCCGCGTAGAAGCCGTGGATGTCCGCCACCCGTACGTTCAGGAAGCTGGCGGCGGTGTGGCGGTCCTCCGGTGGGCGCAGCGTGACCTCGGGTTTGTCCTCCGTGGGACCGCCGCCGGGGTTCATGATGATCCAGCTGTTGGCGACCTTGAGGATGCAGGGGTTCTCCTCCAGCACCACCTGCCCGCCCAGCACGTCGGCATAGAACGCCCGCGAGCGAGGGACGTCACCGACCGTGAGAAAGTGCGTCAGCAGCAGACCCTCGGCCGGTGCGGGAAGGTCGTCGGCCGAGGCGCCGGCGGCAATGAAATCGGACATACGGCCAGCGTAGGGCGGGAGCCTGCGCCCGGCATTCCCATCCGGCAGAGCCCGACGGTCACGGCCCGCCGGCCGCCGCGGGGACCGCCGCCGGAATCCCAGCTCGGACACCCGGGGACAGCTATCCGACCGGTAGCTAGGGCGAATCGGATGTGACGACGCGACTGCCATGTGCCTACCTGCGCAAACGACGCCAGCGGCCTGGGGATCCCCGGGCCGGTCCAGCGGTTGCCGAGACCGGGCTTCGCTGCCGTCGCAACGCCGCGGGTGTCATTGGGCGGACCCGCTCGGGCCCGGGGTCGGTCTGTCGGCAACGGTCCGCTCGACCCTGCGATCGGGGACCAGCCACATCAGCGCGACGCCGGCATAGATCGCCACCGCGATCCAGTTGCTCAGGAAGGACAGACCGATGCCGCTCGCATACAGCAGCGGCGAGATGCTGCCCTTCAGGTCCCTGCCCACGGCGGTGGCGAGCAGGGACTCTTTACCCTGGTCGCGGATGATCGCCCTCTGCAGTGTGTAGTAGGCCAGGGAAGCGGCGAGCAGGACGATGCCGTACGCGGCCGCGGGGACGGCGGCGAAGTGGTTCTCGCCCATCCAAGCCGTGGTGAAGGGGATCAGGGAGAGCCAGAACAGTAGGTGCAGGTTCGCCCACAGGATCAGCCCGTTCACCCGATCAGTCGTCTGCAGCATGTGGTGGTGGTTGTTCCAGTAGATGCCGAGGTAGACGAAGCTGAGCACGTAGGTCAGCAGCGCCGGGAGCGCGTGGTGCAAGGCCGCCCAAGTGGTGCCATGCGGGATGGGCAGCCCGAGCACCATGACCGTGATCACGATGGCGATGACCCCGTCGCTGAACGCTTCCATCCGCTCGGTTGACATGCGCCGATGCTAAATGGCCCGGGGATCCCCGGGCCGCAGGCGTCGTTTCCCGCAGGTCGGCATACGGCGGTAGCGTCGACACCTCCGATTCGACCTAGCTACACGCGGCACGGGCTACGTGTCACCGCCGTTCCCGCAGTTCACCGCCAACTCCTCGACCGTTGCCAGGTCCTCGACGGCGTCGGGGTGATCCCGCCCAGCGCAAGGCCCGCCGCGAGTACAAGAACCGCTTCAGCTCGCTCGCGCCGATCGGACCATGATCACCGGCTTAGCGTTAACCGCTGTACGAGGGCCGCATCACCACACACGCCACCGCAGCCGAAGCTGGTGCCTACGCCCAACCGGACGTCCCCTCGCTGGACCCGCCGAGCGCCCCGCGGCTGCGCGCGTTCCCCCCACGGCCCGAGCGTCCCGCGGCGGTGGTGTCCCGACAGTCAGCGACGCAGGACGGGGCAGTTCAGAGAAGTGACCAGTCCCTGATCGCGCCGTTCCAGATCGGTCGGGGCATCGCAAGGCTTCCCAGGTACCCCCCTGGGTCGGATCCTCAGGCTAGGCACGCCGAACCTGTGATCGCACCTGGCACACGGCTGGCAGCGTGGCCTGGCCGGCCCCAGGGTGTATTGCCCAGTGAGGTTGGGGGCGCGGCTGGCGGGTGGTTTGCCGGCGAGTGCGGTGTGTCCGCGGTGGTGATTGTAGGTGTGCAGCCACTGCGGGTAGGCGTCTGGCCGTTCCTGTTCTGAGCGGTAGGGCTTCGCGTAGGCCCACTCGTCCAGGAGGGTGCGGGTGAGGCGTTCGACCTTGCCGTTGGTTTGCGGGCGGTAGGGCCGGGTTCGCTTGTGGGTGATCTTGGCCGCTGCCAGCAGGTCGCGCCAGGCGTGGGACGTGTAGCAGGCGCCGTTGTCGGTCAGCACGCGTTCGACGGTGATCCCGACGCTGGTGAAGTAGGCGTGGGCCCGGTTCCAGAAGGCGGGGGCGGTCTCCTTTTTCCCGCTTCTGTTGTCTTGACAACAGTTGTCTGGGCATGCATGCTGGCTAAGTGACTGCACCGACCAGCGGCCTTCGCGACCACCTCGGGTACTGGCTGCGCCGACTCTCCGACGAGGTCCACGCCCGCTTCGAACGGCAGCTCGCCGAGCACGGCGTGACCGTCTCCCAGTGGACGGTCCTGATCACCGTCTACCGCGGTGACGCGACCACCACACGGGAGGTCGCCCGGTACGCCGACATCGACGTCGGCGCAGTCTCCCGCCTGGTCGACCGCCTGATCGCCAAGGGCCTGATATCCCGCGAGCCCGACCCCAGCTCGCGCCGCATCCTGCGGCTCACCCTCACCGACGCCGGCCGCGACCTCGCACCGCGCCTGGCCGAGATCGCCGACCGCAACGACGCCCACTTCTTCGCCCACCTCGACCCGGACCAGCGCCTCCAACTGGAGGAATGGATCCGCCGCCTGGTGGGCGAGACCCACCCCGAGCCCCCCACACCCCCGCTTTCCTGAAAGGCCCCCGCCATGAGCACCACCCGCTCGATCACCAAGACCGTCAGCATCGACCGACCGGTGGAAGACGTCTTCGCCTTCCTCGCCGACCCCGCCAACTGGTCCGCGTGGGCCGTGGTCAACATCAAGTCCATCGAGCCGACCGACGACCCCGACTGGTGGGCCATGACCACCCCCGTCGGATCCGCCAAGCTCCGCCTGCGCGCCGACGCCCATTACGGCATCCTCGACCACGACTACCTCGACGACACCGCCTCCTGGACCGTCCCGGCCCGCGTCGTCCCCAACGGCACCGGCGCGGAATTCATGATCACCTTCTACCAGCCGCCGACCTTCACCGACCAGTTCTTCGACGAGCAGATCGCCCTGGTCGACACCGAGCTCACCACCCTCAAGCGCATCATGGAAACCGGCGCGTGAGCCTGCCCCACCACCGACTCGCCGAGGCGGCCGAACAGCTCACCGAGCAGCTCGCCCGCCTCGGCACACCCGAACGCGCCGTCTGGGACCGCGACTACCTCCGCAGTAACCTCACCCACCTCGGCGTGACCATCCCCGACCTGCGCCGCGCCGTCACCACCGCGCGGCGCTCGCTGCCGCCACTCACCCGCACCGACGCCCTGACCCTGGCCGGCCTGCTCTGGTCCAGCGAGGTCTACGAACACCGCCAGGCCGCCGTCCACGTCCTCACGCAGCACGCCACCCTGCTCGTGCCCTCCGACCTCGACATCATCGAGACGATGCTGCGCACCGCACGCACCTGGGCCCTCGTGGACACCCTCGCCGTCCACGCCGCCGGTGTGATCGCGGTTCGGCACCCCGACGACACTGGACCCGTCCTCGACCAGTGGGCCACCGACCACGACATGTGGATCCGCCGCTCCGCCCTACTCGCCCTCCTGCCGGGCATCCGTACCGACAGCGCGGACCTGGGGCGCCTGGACCGATACGCCGACGCCATGCTGGACGAACGCGAGTTCTTCATCCGCAAAGCCATCGGCTGGGCACTGCGGGAAACCTCCCGACGCAGCCCGGGGTTCGTGACCGCATGGGTGGAGGCGCGGATCGACCGCGTCTCCGGTGTCACCTTGCGGGAAGCCGCCCGCCGCCTCGAAGCAGAAGAGCGCACCCGCCTCACCGCCGCCTACTCCCGCGGTCGCCGGACACAGCCGCGGAACAGCTAACGCCCTGCCCGGATCCCTTCCGTGATATCGGACCCGAGACCATGATCAATCTCAGCGCCAACCACGGTTCCCTTGATCCCCGAGGCCCGCGAGCCCCGCGGTTTCAGAGAAACTGAAGGGGCTTCAGCGGGAACCCGGGGGTCGGATGGTGTGCTCTGTGGGGATCGATCCGTAGGTTCGCCTCGAACTCATGGTGAGGCATCCGGATCTGCGGGCATCATCTCCTCGTGGAAATAGGCCTCGACCGTACCCAGGTGCTGGTCATGGGCCTAGACGAGTTCGTCCGCGAGGTTGAGGACACGGATGCTCCCGTTCGCGAACTGCAGGTCGGACAGGTCGTCCTCGACCGTGGTGTAGCCGTATTCGTCCATGCCGTAGGGCCAAGAGGCTGATCGATCTCCACGGACAATCCATCGCCTGGCGTGTGGAACCGGACGGGGCCGAGGCCGTCCATATGCAGCCACATGTGCAGGAGAGAGGGCTCGGCTCCTCATAGTGGTGCAAGGACGTCGTCACCTTCAGCATGCGTCTGCCGACAGGTCCTCAGCATTGATCATCGACTGATGCTGTCACAGCGCTCAACGACTCGGCACTGGTCTCCAGGAGGCGTCGGGCCGAGTCCGCGTAGCGCAATGGCGGTCTTCTCGTCGAGCCCGAAGACCTCCGCGAGATGGAGTGGGTCGGGGCCGTGGGTCAGGGCCTCTTCGAGCTGCCGGTCGACGCGAAGCCGTTCCAGGGTGGCGTCCTGCCCTCGCATCGGAGCATTGATCCAGTGGTTGCTGGCCCGGGCCGGTCGTGTTGGCGGTCTGGTTGTTGATCAGCAGGTAAAGGTTCGCGGAGTTCGGCCACCGGCGTCGCCGGTGGTCCAGCCAGTCCGCCAGGAGCTTCAGGGTGAGGTCGTCGAGAGGCCGGGCGGGTCCGGCGATGGTCAGCCGGCGGTTGCCGAGATCGACGTCGTCGAGCACGCGGGCGGCGATCTGGGCGACCCGGGCGGCGTGGACCGTCGCAAGGGCGAGGACGAGCCGCGCCGCCGGCGTTCTCGCAGCCGCGACGGAGCGTTTGACCTGCTCGGAGAGGAGAGGTTGCAGCACGGCGTACTCGTTCTGCCCGACCTTGATCCGACTGGTGGGGTTGCGGAAGATCAGCCCCTGCCGTTTGGCCCAGGTGAACAGGGACGCAGGGCGACAAGTTGGTCACGCCGCTGATGACCGTACAGCGTCTTGATATAAGCGAGGACGTCGTCGCGAGTCACTTCCCGCAGCTAGTCGTAGCGGTTCGACCACTCCAGCACGGCCGGACGGGCCTGCTGGAGCGAGAGCCAGACCGTGCCGTCCCTGCGTGGGAGGCTGCGGGGGCCGCCGTCGCGCAGGCCGCGGGGGCATCCGCTCGGCTTCCGAGCGAATGCCGGGTGCGAGCCCTTCCAGGCATCCGACGAGCCAGCGTTCGAAGGACGGTTCGCTGTCGTCCTCGAAGATCCCCATCTCCTCCAGGACCGTGACGATGTGGCCGACGGGCAGGTCCAGGACCTCCAGCGGTGCGAAGATTTCCGTGTGCCGGATGACGTCGCCTTCGACGTGGCCGGTGAGGACGACGGCCAGGCCCCGGCTGACAGCGAAGCGGATGTTGCGTCCCCAGCCGCGGGACTCGGCGGACCGGGGTCCGCGCGAGCGGATGGTCCCCCTGATCAACGGCGCCGACCGCAGCCAAACCTTCACGGCGCCGGGCAGGTCCGGGATCTCTTGGCGGGGCTCTCGGATTTCGTCCGTCCAGTGAAGGGTGCGGAGGGTCAGGCTGCCGAGCGCCTCGTCCGCCTGGAGCTGCGACGAGGTGCTCGTGGCCGCGCATGACGAAGGTGGCGACGCCAGCCCGGTTGGCTTCGGCGAGGGCTTTGAGCAGCAGCGCGTAGACGTTGCCGTACCCCCTGCGCGGGGGCCGAGGTAGTACGTCTTGTCGAAGAAGATCGGATCGACCGTGCCCAGGTCGACGAGCCGTCCCGCCACGGCAGGGAGCGGCGGCTCAGGTCGTGGCCGCTGGATACGACCAGCACGTCGAGGTCCGCCTGAGGCCCGATTTCGATGCCGCCCGAGCCCTCGAGGATCACCCCGGCGCCGATCGGGACGGTGGCGTCGTCGCGGGGCGGGCGGCCGTCGTAGGCGTCGGCGACCGCGTCGACCAGGGTGTGCGTACGACCTCGCGGGGTGCTCGGCGGCGGTCTTGCGCAGGAGGGCGGGCACATCGACCGCTTCGGCCTCGCGTTCCTGCATGTGATCAGGGGCGGCTGCCTTGCCGGGCCCCCTCGGCCACGAGTTGTTCGGGGTATTCCGCTTGTTGTGGGGTGATCCGGGCAGGTGGGGAGGGAACCACCGTGCGAGTGTCGCCGCCGGCCGCCGCCCTTAGGGCGGGAACATCCTCAGTGTGCGCGGCGCCGTACCGCTCTGGAGGTCTCGTATGTCCGTCTCCGCTGAATCCAGCCCGCTCGCCGACCTGTCCGCGGCCGGTGTATCGGTCTGGCTCGACGATCTGTCCCGGGAACTTCTCGCGGGCGGAGAACTGAAGAAGCTCATCGCGGACAAGCATGTCGTGGGAGTCACCACGAATCCCACGATCTTCGCTTCCGCCCTGTCGAAGGGGGACCGCTACAACGAGCAGTTGCGGCGCCTGGGCGAGGGGGGAAGCAGCGTCGACGACGCGGTCTTCGCCCTGACCACCGATGATGTGCGCCAGGCCTGTGACGTCCTGCGTCCCGTGTACGAGCGGAGCGCGGGGATCGACGGTCGCGTGTCCATCGAGGTCGACCCGCGGCTGGCGCAGGACGCGGGCTCCACCGCCGCGATGGCCCGCAAGCTCTGGGAGACGGTCGACCGACCGAACCTGTTCATCAAGATCCCGGCCACCCGGGCAGGACTGGAAGCGATCACCGCTGTCACCGCCGAAGGCATCAGTGTCAATGTCACGCTCATCTTCTCCCTGGACCGCTACCGCGATGTGATGCACGCCTACCTGCGGGGGCTGGAGCAGGCTCAGGCCGCGGGACACGACCTGGCGGGCATCCACTCGGTGGCCTCCTTCTTCGTCTCCCGCGTCGACGTCGAGGTCGACCGCCGCCTCGACGCCATCGGCACCGCGGAGGCCCTGGCACTCAAGGGCAAGACCGCGATCGCCAACGCCCGCCTCGCCTTCCAGGCCTACGAACAACTACTCGTCGACCCGCGATGGCAGCGACTCGCCGCGGCGGGAGCCCGCACGCAGCGCCCGCTGTGGGCCTCTACGGGCGTCAAGGACCCGAACCTTCCCGACACGATGTACGTCAGGGAGCTCGTGATCGCCGGCACGGTCAACACCATGCCCGGCGGCACGCTGGCCGCGTTCGCCGACCACGGCACCCTCCCCGCGCACGCACCCACCGTGGACGACTTCACGGCAGCCAAGGCCCACTTCGCCGCGCTGGAACGGGCCGGCATCGACTTCACCGACGTCACCGACACGCTGGAGCGCGAGGGGCTGAGGAAGTTCGAGGACAGCTGGAGCGAGCTCGGGGAGTCGGTCGCCCGCGAAATGCACGCGAAGCCCGCCACAGCGGACGGCGACTCCGAGAGCGCCGAGCTCCTGGCGATCTACCTGGGCGACCACTACGCCGCCGCCACCGGCGGCCTGGAACTGTTCAGGCGGGCCGCGGACGCCCGCAAGGGCGAACAGGACGGCCACACGCTCGCCGAGCTCGCGGACCAGATCGACGAGGACCGCACCGCGCTGGCCCGGATCATGACGGACCTGGGCGTGTCGACCAGCCCGTCCAAGACGGCCGCGGGCTGGCTGGCGGAAAAGGCGGGGCGCCTCAAGACCAACGGACACCTGTTCTCCCGCTCCCCGCTCAGCGACGTCCTGGAGGCAGAAGCGATGCTGACGGGAGTACAGGGCAAGGCAGCCTGCTGGCGCACCCTACGCGCCCTGGCCCAGACCGACAGCCGCCTCCATGCCGACGCCCTCGACGTACTGCTGGAACGCGCCGCGCAGCAGAGCACCACGCTGGAGGAGGTGCGCTCCGCCGCGGCAGCCCGAACGCTGGGATCCACGCCGCCGGCCGTCCGATGACGGCACCAAGGGCACCGCAGATGCCGGACAGCACGGGCCGCGACAGCGCATCCACGGGCAGGCGCCCCGCTGGGCGGGCCGGTCCGCTTGACGAAAGGACAGCATGATGAGCGAGCAGCCCGGTGCAGCAAGGGGCGACAGGTCCGTGACGAGTCCGGTGGCCGAGCGTTGCGGCTGGGACGCAGTGGACGTACGCGCGGTGGATACTGTGCGGCTGCTGGCGGCCGACGCGGTCCAGAAGGTCGGCAACGGGCATCCCGGGACGGCGATGAGCCTGGCCCCGCTGGCGTACCTGCTGTTCCAGAACGTCATGAAGCATGACCCTGCCGACGACCGCTGGCTGGGCCGGGACCGGTTCGTCCTGTCCTGCGGGCACTCCAGCCTCACCCTCTACATCCAGCTGTACCTGGCCGGCTACGGCCTGGAGCTGCCGGATCTGGAGGCGTACCGGACCTGGGGGTCGGCGACCCCGGGCCATCCCGAGCACCGTCACACCCGTGGGGTGGAGATCACCACCGGGCCGCTGGGGCAGGGTTTGGCCAGTGCGGTCGGCATGGCGATGGCCGCGCGCCGCGAACGCGGTCTGTTGGACCCGGACGCGGAGCCGGGCAGTAGCCCCTTCGACCGCCACGTCTACGTCATCGCCTCAGACGGCGACCTGATGGAAGGAGTCACCGCGGAGGCCGCCTCCCTGGCCGGACACCAGGAACTGGGCGATCTGACCGTGTTCTACGACTCGAACCACATCTCGATCGAGGACGATACCGACGTCTCCTTCAGTGAAGATGTGCCCGCCCGCTTCGCCTCCTACGGCTGGCACGTGCAGAGCGTCGACTGGACCGCCACGGGCGAGTACGTCGAGGACGTCGATGCCCTGCTCACCGCGATCCGTGCCGCCCGGGCCGAGACCGGGCGCCCCTCGCTGATCATGCTGCGGACCCTGATCGGCTGGCCCGCCCCGACCAAGCAGAACACCGGTAAGGCCCACGGCTCGGCACTGGGCGAGGACGAGATCGCCGCCACCAAGCAACTCCTCGGCTTCGACCCCACGGCGCACTTCGTCGTCGAGGATGAGGTCTTGGCCCGTACCCGCAGGGCCGCGGAGCGCGGCCGCAGGGCACACTCCGCATGGGATGAGGCGTTCGCGGCATGGCGCACCGCGCATCCCGATCGTGCTGCGCTGCTGGACCGGCTCCAGGCCCAGCGGCTGCCGGACGGCTGGACCGACGCCCTGCCCGCCTTCCCCGCCGATGCCAAGGGGATGGCGACGCGCGCCGCCTCCGGTGAGGTGCTCACCGCGCTGGCCCCGGTACTGCCGGAGCTGTGGGGCGGCTCGGCCGACCTCGCCGGGAGCAACAACACCACCATGGACGGCGAACCGTCCTTCGTCCCGGCCGACCGGCAGACCAAGGACTGGAAGGGCGGACCCTACGGACGCACCCTGCACTTCGGGATCCGCGAGCACGCCATGGGCGCCGTCCTCAACGGCATCGCCCTGCAAAGCCTCACCCGCCCCTACGGCGGCACCTTCCTCACCTTCTCCGACTACATGCGCCCAGCCGTCCGCCTCGCCGCTCTCATGCAACTGCCCGCCACCTACATCTGGACCCACGACTCCATCGGCCTCGGCGAGGACGGCCCCACCCACCAACCCGTCGAACACCTCGCCGCACTGCGCGCCATCCCCGGACTGGACGTGGTACGCCCCGCCGACGCGAACGAAACCACCGCCTGCTGGCAGACCATCCTCGAACACACCGACCGGCCCGCCGGCCTGATCCTCTCCCGCCAGAACCTGCCCGTCCTCGACCGCGGCACCTACGCCCCGGCCCGGGGAGCGGCCCGCGGCGCCTACGTCCTCGCCGACGCACACGACGGCACGGCGCCCGAGGTGATCCTGGTCGCCACCGGCTCGGAAGTCCACATCGCCCTGAACGCACGCGACCTGCTGACCGCCCAAGGCCTTGCGGTGCGGGTGGTATCGATGCCGTGCCGCGAATGGTTCGCCGCCCAACCCCAGCACTACCAGGACGAGGTCCTGCCACCAGCCGTGCGCGCCCGAGTCAGTGTCGAGGCCGCGGTCGGCCAGGGCTGGCGCGACATCGTCGGCGACGACGGACGCATCGTCAGCCTGGAACACTACGGCGCCTCCGCCGACTACCAGCGCCTCTACACCGAGTTCGGCATCACTCCCGAAGCGGTCGCCGCGGCCGCCCGCGACAGCCTCCACGACACCACCCAGACCCCCCGCCCCGGCGGGCACCAGCGCACCTCAGCCCCGACGGAGGGTGGCACCGGCGACCATCCCTGATCGAAGGCACCGAGCCCCACCAGCCCGCACCACGGTGGCACGACCGGTTGCATTGCCCACGACGGCTGGATCGGGCTGGGTCCAGGGGTCGGTGCTGCAGGGTGAAAGTGCGGCGTGCAAGAAAAGCTGGCGAGTGCGCCTGCACGGGTAGTTGGGGGTGCATCCCAGAAGCCGCCCTCGCGTACGCGAGGGCGGCTTCACTCCGGCGGGGGACATCGGCGGTGCGCCGCTACATTGCAGGGGGGCCTCGCTGTCCCGGACGAGGAGTTCGCCATCGAGGGCCAGGCCGGCTTCGATGACGCTCCGACGCCCTGTGCGAGTACGAGAAGAGCATCGCCGAAGTATGTGATCCTGCACGCCCGTACGAACGCGTTCAGCCCTTGCGGCCGTCGGGATGCAGGACGACCTTTGTCCAGCCGCGTCACGGGCGTCGAAGTGCTCGTAGGCGTCGGGGGCCTCGTCCAGGCTGAGCTCGTGGGAGACGAGGAAGCTGGGCTTTGCCTTCCCGCCGGCGATCAGGTCGCGCAGCGCCCGGTTGGGCTGGCGTCCACGTGTCCCTGGGGGTCGTGAGCCTGGTAGCCGACGCATTCACAGCCGTTGTCGGCGCCCAGACCTAGGGTGGCCTCCTTGACGACCTCCGCCGGGTTCTGCTCGGCGGTGTTGCTCGGTATGGCGCCGATTTCCTCCGCCTTGCGCAGCCGGTCGGGCTGGTGGTCGGCCGTCCAGACGCGGCCGGCGCCCTTGAGGAGGGCGGAGTAGGTCGCCATCGGCCCGACCGGACCGGCCCCGAAGACGATGGTCTGGTCACCCGGTTTGACGTGGGCCATCGCGGTGGCGTGATACCCGGTGGGCAAGATGTCGGCCGGCATCACATAGTCGGTCTGCCGCCCGGCGGCGTCCTCCCCCGGACGCAGCGCGTTGAAGTCGCCGTAGGGCACGCGCAGCAGTTCTGCCTGGCCGCCCTGGTAGGGGCCCATGTCGGCGAATCCGTAGGCGGCTCCCGCGAGGAGTTCCGGCTGCATGGTCAGGCAGTAGTCGGTCAGGCCCTGCTTGCAGAAGCTGCAGACGATGTTGCAGGGCAGGACCACGTAGTCGCCGACCTGGATCTTGCTGACGGCCGAGCCGAACTCCACGGCCTGGCCCATGTTCTCGTGGCCCAGGGTGCGGCCGACTCGAACGGGGTGCGGCCCTCGCACATGTGCAGGTGTTGCGAGCCGCAGATGTCGGTGGTCGTTATCTTGACGATGATGGCGCAGGGGTGTTCGATCTGCGCGTCCCGAGCCCGGCCACCAGGAGTCCGGCCTCGACGCCCGGACGGCCTGGCGGAGCCCGGCATACACCAGTGGCTGTTTACGAGCGGCAGACGTGAGCAAGAGAGCGGTCACGACCGATCCGGTACGACAACGAGGAGGTCCCCATGTCGGGCACCGAGAAGACCAAGGCCACTGCCGAGCAGGCCAAGGGCAAGACGAAGGAAGCCTTCGGCCGCATGACGGGCAACGAGCGGATGACCGCCGAAGGCCGCGCCGACCAGGCCAAGGGCGATGCCCGCCAGGCCAAGGAGAAGACCAAGGACGCCTTCCGCCACTGACTGCGGACGCACGTCCTTCGCACGGGTGCAGCCCCCGACCCACTCCCCCGGGCCGGGGGCTGCACCGCGCCCCGCACACCCCGGCGCGCGACTGTGCCGGCCGGCCCGGCACCGGCACCACCGTGGCCCCTTCGCCCTGAGCTACGACCGCAGGACGAGCCACCCCTTACCGGCTGCCGGCGAAGGGCGCGGTGGCGTCCGCCTGTATGGAGAGGGTGATGGGTCGATCGGGACGGCGGGACCTGGATCTGGATGCGGAGCGGGTAGTTGTCGGCGATGTTGTCCCCGGGTCAGACGACGGTCCGGGCGGGGCCGGGCTTGGGCTGCGGGCGCGGGCGCTCACGGTGATTGCGACGGACGTCGATATCGATCGGGCGGCTCAGGAGAGTTCGTGCCGGGTGCCGTCGGCGACGGCGTGGAGCTTGTCGGGGTTGGCCACGTTGTGGATGGTCGAGATGCGGCCCTCCGCGTCGAAGTCGAAGGTCAGCGTCGCGATCACGCGGTCCGGGGCGCGGAAGACCAGTCCCGGGCCGCCGTTGATCCAGGTCAGCTCCGCCCGCATCTGACCGGGCTCGACGCCCTGGTAGGTCACGCTGCCGAGCGCGGCGAACCAACCGGCCACGGTCTTCAGGCCGACGACCGGCTTGAGGGCCTGGCGGACCTTGCCGCCACCGTCGCTCCACAGCGTCACGTCCGGGGAGAGCAGCTCCATGAGGGCGTTGAGGTCACCGCCCGTCGTCGCCGCGAAGAAGCGCTCGGTGACGTGACGTTGGTGCGTTCGGTCCGCTGTGAAGCGGGGCCGGCGGGCTTGGACGTGCTCACGGGCGCGGTGTGCGGCCTGCCGCACCGCCGCCTCCGAACGTTCCACCGCCTGGGCGATCTCCACGTAGTTGAACGCGAAAACCTCCTTCAGTACGAAGACCGCGCGCTCCAGCGGGCTCAGCGTCTCCAGCACCACCAGCAGGGCCATCGAGACCGAGTCCGCCGCAGCGACGCCGTCGGCGGTGTCCGGGCCGGTGAGGATCGGCTCGGGCAGCCAGGGGCCCACGTAGGTCTCGCGCTGGTGGCGGGTCGAACGCAACCGCTCCATGGCCAGGTTGGAGACGATCCGGGTCAGATAGGCCTTGGGGTCGGCGACCTGGGAACGGTCGGCCGCCGACCACTTCAGCCACGTGTCCTGGACCACGTCCTCGGCGTCGGCGGCCGTACCGAGGATGCGGTAGCCGACGGAGAAGAGCAGGGTGCGGTATTGCTGGAAGGCGAGCTGGTCGGCGCCGTCCTGCTGCGGCTGGGTCACTTCGCACTCCTGATCCGGGTGTAGCGGCCGCCGTGCGGCCAGAGGGCGCCCGAGGCGGGCATCTTCTTCATGCGGGCGAAGGTCGCCCACGGCGCCGCGGTGACCGCCTCCTTGTACTTCGCGGCGCGCTTGCCGGTCAGCACGATCCGGCGCGGGCTGTCGTCGGGACGGGTGAACTGCACGACGGCGTCGTTCCTGCCCAGGCTGACGGGGGTGTGGTAGTAGCCGAAGCGGAAGGGCTTGGGCTCCTTGCCGGCCAGCACTCGCAGGATCGACAGGGCCGCGTGCACGCCGGTGGGCATGCCGCTCTGGCAGGTCCCGTGCATCACGCCGTAGCCCTGACGGATCGCCGCCGCGTCGCCCACGGCGTATACGTCCGGGTGGGAGACCGAGCGCAGTGCGCTGTCGGTGACCACCCGGCCGCGCTCGTCCACGGTCAGGCCCGCGGCTGCGGCCAGCGGTGAGACGCGGGTGCCGCTGGTCCACAGCACCGCGGCCGCCGTGATGCTGGAGCCGTCCGCGAGCTCGACGCGGTCCGGCAGCATCTTCACCACCTCGACGCCGCTGCGCACCCGCACGCCGAGCCGGGCGAGCGCCGCGTCCAGGTATGCCTTGGCCTTCGGGTGCATGCTCGCGCCCGGCTCCCCCCGGCCCAGCAGTACCACCTGGAGCTCCGGGTGCCGCTCGGCGATCTCCGCGGCCGCCTCGATGCCGGTGAGGCCGCTGCCGCCGATCACGACTGTCCCCCCGTCGATCCGGGTCAGCCGGTCGGCGAGGAGCGTGGCGTCTTCCCGGCTGTTGAGGGTGTAGGCGTTGTCGTCCACGCCGGGGACGGGGGCGGTGTCCGTGATGCTGCCCAGCCCGTAGACCAGGGTGTCGTAGCGCAGGAGCCGGTCGTCGTCGATCCGGACCGTTTTGGCCGCCGTGTCCACGGCGGTGACCCAGCCGCGGACGAACTCGGCGCCGGTGCCGTCCAGCAGCTCCGGGATGTTCAGGTCGGCCGTCTCCTGGCCGGTGGCGGTCATGTGCAGCCGGAGCCGCT
The DNA here is from genome assembly GCF_044454045.1 of Streptomyces sp. NPDC051578. NCBI lineage: Bacteria > Bacillati > Actinomycetota > Actinomycetes > Kitasatosporales > Streptomycetaceae > Streptomyces > Streptomyces sp. NPDC051578. The sequence continues at coordinate 827,951 of NZ_JBITDH010000002.1, read as the reverse complement.
CGGTGAAGGTGTCGTAGGGGTTGACCAGTGTCACTCGCAGGCTGCCACGCTTGCGGGTGCGGGCCGCGAGTTGAATCGCGGCGCCGAGCCCGGCGTAGCCGGCGCCCACGACCAGGACCTCGTGCCGCGTTGTCGTGTTCATCGCTCTGCTGCCTCTTTCGTGTGGACCGTTCCCGCGTTGCGGACGACCACCAGACGCAAGCTGCCCTTCCGTTCGTGACACAGGGGCGATGTGACCCGCGTCACGTCGCGGAGAGAAGGCGGACACGACGCGGCAACAGCCCCCCGGAGCGCCGCGATGCAGCATTCAACCATGATCGACTGGCTTTGCGCGGAGACTGCCGGGACAGCAGGACCGCACATCGGCAGGGGACGCCTATCGCGCATCCCACATCTCTGCTGTCCGCCCGCGAGAGGTAAGCGGGTCTTGGGCGGTGACCGGTCCGTGACGGGCATGCGGTGGGCCTGTCGGGGCACATGGCCGGGCATGGCACCGAAGACTGAACACGTGACGTCCCTGCGGGCCGTACGGCAGTTGCGCCGGGTCCGGACCGTCTACACCGCGGGGGTCCTGCTGTGGGCGGCTGCCGCGGCCTGGACGGGATGGACTCACCCCTGGAGCCGGCAGATGTGGGCCAGTGTGCTCCTCCTGGCGGTTTTCACCGGTCTGCTCGGCACGGCCTCGCTGTGGCTGCGGCGCCTTCAAGCGGCCCCGGGACACAAGCCGGTCCGTCACGCCGCACCGCGACACGCGATCACCGCGCGCCATGTGAACGCCTGAATCCCACCCGAGCAGCCCTGTTGTGACGGGCACCGCGTCGGGGTTCGTTGGCGCCGGCCGCGCTCGCGTTGGATGCCGTGTGGCCCGGCGTCGTCGCCGGCCTGCCCCGCGTCGTCTCCTACCCCGTCACCGCCGTCCAGCCGCCCGTACCGGGGGAACCGGCCGAGGCCGGCCGGTTGCGGGAGGCGATGGCCCGGACCGTCATCGACGGCGGCCGGGTCCCCTCCGAGCCGGTCCAGGAGGCGCTGAGGACCGTGCCCCGGCACCGCTCCGCCCCGGAAGTGAACCTCGCGGTACCGGGTGACGACGGCCCGGTCGCCGCCGTCGTCACCCGGTACGGCGGGACAGGAGCGCCGATCAGCTCGGTGTCCGTGGCCTGGCTCCAGACCGACGTGACCGAGCGCCTGAACCTGGAGCCTGGCGCGGGCGCGCCGAGGCGTGAAGCTCCGCTTCGAGCACGGCACCGCCGCCGCGACGGCGGTCTCGGAGAAGGCACTGCGCGGGCCACGGCACGAGCTCCGTGCGCGGGGCGGAACACCGCACGCAGCGCCGAGGACGCCCGCAACGCGCCCCCCGGATGACCGGGCAACTGGGGGAAGGCTCTGCCAGACTCACAGGTCGAGATACCGGGCCGCCCGGTTTTCGACGATTCCGGACGCAGCGATGAGTTTTCCCGTCCCGGCAAGTCACACCACTGCTGTCGACAACACAGGAGGAGCAAGTGGCTCAGCTGCTGAGAGTCCAGAACTTCAACGTCTCGAGTGACGGGATCGGTGCCGGTGAGGACCAGACCCTCGAGAGGCCGTTCGGTCATGTCGATCCCGGGAGGCTGTTCTCCTGGGCCGGCGCCACGGCGAGCTGGCCCATGCGCACCGACCCCGGCGGGAGCCGCGGCCTGGACGACTACTTCACGCGGGACTACGCCCGCAACATCGGCGCCGAGATCATGGGCCGCAACAAGTTCGGGCCCCAGCGCGGGCCCTGGCTCAACCACGAGTGGCAGGGCTGGTGGGGCGACGAGCCCCCCTTCCACACCCCGGTGTTCGTCCTGACCCATCACAAGCGTCCTTCGTTCACGCTGTCCGACACCACGTTCCACTTCGTCGACGGCAGCCCTGCCACCGTCCTGGAGCAGGCCCGGGAGGCGGCGCAGGGCAAGGACGTGCGGCTCGGCGGCGGGGTTTCCACCGTCCGGGAGTTCCTCGACGCCGACCTGGTCGACACCATGCACGTGGTGGTCTCGCCGATGAAGCTCGGGTCGGGACTACGGCTCTGGGAGTCCCCCGACGAGCTGCTCGACCGGTTCCACATGGAGGCCGTCCCCAGCCCGAGCGGAGTGACGCACCACCTGTTCTGGCGGAAGTAACCGCCCCGCAGTGCCGGCCCTGGGCTGCTCTTGCTTCCGGGGGCCAGCGCCGAGGACAAGCTCGAAGACCGACCGGCTTCCGCTTGCGCCTTGCAGAGCAGCGGGGGTCACCTGGCGGGCGGTGCCGTGATCAGGTCCATGACGTTCTCCTCCTCAGGGCGGATGGCGCCCGTCCGCACATCAGTCTTCGGGCGCTGTCGGCGGATGTGCTCCCGCCCGCATGATCCGGACATGGACAAAGCTCAAGACCTCGACACGCTCGCCCTGGCGACCGCGGAGCGGCTCGCCCGAGGGCACGTCGGCGTCGCCGTCGCCGTCGTAGCCGACGGACAGGTAGCACACGCGGCGGCGGGAACCACCGGAAGGGCCGACGGCGGGACACCGGGCGCCGACACGCTCTTCGAGATCGGCTCGGTGACGAAGACCTTCACCACGCTGTGCCTGGCACGGATGGCGGTCGCCGGCATGGTGGAGCTCGACGAGCCGCTGGCCCGACTCCTGCCCGAGGGCACGGCCGTACCCTCGCGGGACGGACAGGAGATCACCCTGCGGCACCTGGCCACCCACACCTCCGGTCTGCCCCGGCTGCCCAAGGGCATGATGTTGCGGGCCCTGCTGCGCCCCCGCACCCCCGATCCGTACGCAGGCTGCACCGCCGACGTGCTGCTGTCCGCACTGGCCCGCACCCGCCTCCGCACCGCCCCGGGCGGACGGGTGCGCTACTCCAACCTCGGTGCCGGCCTCCTCGGACTGGCCCTCGCCCGCCGCGCGGGCAGCACTTACGGGCAACTGGTCACCACCCAGGTGTGCGCGCCGCTCGGCATGTCCGCGACCGGGGTGGCGGCTGACGCCACCAGGCCCGGCCGACTCGCCCAGGGCCACGACAGCCGGCGCCGCCCCACCCCGCCGTGGAACCTGGCCGATATGGCCGGGGCGGGAGGCCTGCGGTCGTCCGCGACCGACCTCGTGTCCTACGTACGGGCCCAGTTGGACTGCAGCGGCCCCACCGAGCTGGCGGAGGCGGTCCGCCTCACCCGGCAGGTCGAGCACCGCGACAACCGCTTCTCCTGGATGCACCTCGGCTGGCGGGCCCACCGCCTGCACCCCCGCCAGGGCGCCCACCTGCAGATCTGGCACAACGGCGGAACCGGAGGCTTCGCGTCCTTCGTCGGCTTCGATCCCGAGACCGGCACGGCCGCGATCGTCCTGAGCAACATTCAGCGCCCCGTCGACGCCTCGGGCTTCGACCTGCTGCGCACCCTCCAGGACCGGGCCGCCTCCCGCGGCGCCCGCCCGGGGGGCCGGTGAGGCTACCTCGGCCCGGACGAGGCGGAGGGCTCAGGGGCGTTGCCAGGTGCGGGCGATGGCGAAGGACACCGATCCGGACCGCGTCCGTGGCACGCTGAATGCATACGTCTCTCCGATCGCCTGGGCTGCACGCCGGGGTTCTCCGTGGGAATTCGTAGGCGGTCATGGTCCACGGCTGCCTACGCTCCCGCCATGCCCAACTCAGAACTGCAGCGGATCAACGCCTTCCTGTCGGCCTTCGCCTGATGCCAGGCCGCGCGTATCGTCGAACTCCCCGGCGGGTTTGCCGTATACGACGACGCCTTTGCCCATTCCCACGTGAACAACCAGATCATCATCGACGGCATCGTTGACTCCGAGGCGGTGCCCGCCATCGCGGAAGAGGCAGTGGGACATCTGCCTCACCGACTGATATCCGTCCTCCACGACGAGGTCGGGATGGCGTGCGCGGAGCCGCTGATCCGCGCCGGATACACCCACTCCATTCATCTGGTCATGCTGCACGCGGGCCCGGTGCCGGCCCGCGGGCCCGCGGGCCCGCGGAGGAGGTGGACCTCGACGCGATACGCGTCCCACTCACCCGGCGCTGGCGGGGCCTGCTTCCGGACGTCGACGACGAGGCCCTGCGCCATCTCGTCGACCGTCGCGAGGCTCGCTGCCGCGGGCCGACATCGTGCGCTTCCTCGGTGCCCGCACGGAGGAGGGCGAGGTCGCCTCATGGGCCGCCCTCTCTCTGGACCCGGCAACCGGCACAGCCCAGATCGAGGACCTGATCACCTCGCAGGTCCACCTCAGGCGCGGTTACGCCGATGCCGTCCTGACCACCGCCTTGCGCCTGGCGGCCGACAAGGACTGCGGTACCGGTTCCTCACCGCTGATGCGACGGACTGGCCACGACACTGGTAGGAGCGCCGCGGCTTCTCCGTCATCGGCCACATTCACCGCTTCGAACGGGGCGCCGCCGGACCGCACCGGTCCTGAGGGCACGGGGCGGGGCCCGGGTGTGCGGCCCAGGACCACACTTGAGCGCTGCGCAGGAGTTGGCCGTGGACCCAATTGTGGCTCGCCTGGCTGCGCCAGCGCGAGCGCCGGAACTGCGTCGCCCGGCCTGCGGAGCAAGAGCCCATGCCCGCCGTAGGAAGAGGCCAGCCCGATGCGGGGCGAGATCGTCAGCCGCCGTAGGAGAACCGGTGAATGAGGGGACACCGGCCGGTGCTCACGCGACGGTCGAGGCCGGGCCGGCTCCGAAACGCGGTGGCCGGCCTGAGGCCACGCAGCGGAGTGGGACGGAAGGTGCGCCATCGCCGGAGTGGCCGAGGCGCGTGGTCAGCAGGCGGAACGCGCGGCAAGAGGCGAGCGCTGCGTGCTCGCCTCCTCAACGAAGGGGCCGCCAACTTCTCTGATGGGGCTGAGGAGGAAGACGCGAGCCGACGCGACGGACGTCTGAGCGGAGGCAGCCTTACCGAGACTGCAGGGCGAAACAGCGACACGCCGGTACGTGGCGGAAGTTCAGACGGACACAGGATCACCCGAAGGTAGTGCTGTCCTCGTAGGCGCCGGGACACGACTCACCTCAGTGTGTTGGCCGTCGTTATGGCAAGCTGTTGCTTTCGATGTAAGTGGCGGTTTTTGACGCAGTCACGACATGACGTGGATCTGTCCCGGGCATCGGTCGACCAGCCATCTGCGGGCCGTGAAAGGTGGTGCGGCCACCGGCCCGTCCCCGGTGGACTGGCGTCTCTACGCCTACCGCGGCTACGACCACGCAGCTACCGGACCAGGTCCGACGGTGCGAAATCACCCCGCACATCGCCCAGCGCGGCACCGAACTCGGCTCCGGACTCGGCGTACACCGCTGGGTCGTGGAAGGCGCCATCGCACTCGGTTGTGCCGTCATCTGCCGGCGACGACTGAGGACCCCACTCTGATTCCGGGCAAAAGTAAGGTGGGATTCCATGTCGCGGACTCGCGCCAAGCGCAAGGAGGCGCAAATGCTCGCCAACTCGTCGGCACTGGCGGCCGGAAGGCGTCATTCGGTCGCACGGCGCTGGGATGGAACCGTTCTCGCGGTGGGCAATACCGCAGCCGGTGAATGTCGTGTCGAGCGATGGGAAGACGTCGTCGCGGTGGCAGCCGGCAACGTCCATACCGCGACGAACACGGGCAGGTCTCATACGGTGGGACTCCGGTCGGACGGCACGGTGCTGGCAGCGGGGTGGAATGGCGATGGGCAATGTGATGTCGCCGGATGGCGATGCGTCACGGCCGTGGCCGCAGGCTGGCGCCGCACGCTCGGGCTACTCGCTAATGGCCGTGTGCTGGCGGTTGGCCGGAGTTCAGAAGGACAGTGCGACGTGCAGTCCTGGCGGGAGATGGTCGTCGTCTCGTGTGGTGACTGGCACTCGGTCGGCGTCCGGTCCGACGGTTCTGCACTGGCTGCGGGGAACAACCGACGAGGACAGTGTGACGTTGAAGGGTGGCGTGACCTGGCCGCCATTTCGGCCGGGTATCTCCATACCGTCGGCCTCATGGCCGACGGGCGGGCAGTAGCGACCGGAGACCGGGTAACCGGGGCGTGCGCGGTCGATGAGTGGGAAGACGTGGTGGCGCTCGACGCAGGCAGCTATCACACCATCGGACTCACAGCGTCCGGACGGGTCCTCGCAGCTGGAGACAACAGCTACCGGCAGTGCGAAGTCGGCGGTTGGCGTGACATTGTCGCCGTGGCGGCCGGCTCAACGCACACCCTTGGCCTGCGTGCCAACGGCACAGTCGTGACCGCAGGGAACAATGCCGACGGACAGTGCGAAGTCGATGCCTGGTCCGGAGTCCAGCTTCGATAGGCCCGGCCCGCGTCAACACGAGCTGACATGCCGTCACGTACTGGCCTTAGAGACCTCATTTTGACCGGGTGATCAACGGGGTGCTCTACCGAGTCCGAACGGGCGTGCAGTCGCGGAACCTGCCGGAGAGGTTCGGTCCGTGGGAGACCGTCGGACAGCGAGTTCCGCAGCCGAGTCCGGCGTGAGGCAGCTTCCGAGCACCCGTGGGCGACCGGCGCCCGAACCTCGTCGGCGAGGCCCACGAAACCCCCGCGCCCCCCGCCGGGCCCGAGAAAGGGCAATGGCAGTCGCGCGGAGTACGCGAGCATGGCCGACGACCCCGACGTCACCCCCTACGGCACCTCGCCGAGGTCGAGCTTTCCCAAGCCATCGAGCGGGGCATCCTCACCGAGTTCGAGATCGACGTCCTGGAGATCCGTGCCCCTCCTCCCCCGTCCTCGGAGAGTCGGAAGACAGCACGGCCGGGCCGGCGCCTGGCGCTCCCACCCGGCGTACTCACGGACGGCGAGGACATCGGACGTTGGCTCCGATAGCAGAAGCAGCCGACTGCCTGGGCCCGGCTCCTGACCGAACAGCAGAAACACCTGCCCGCCCTGGGCGCGGAACCCGCCGGGCCCCGCCTCCAGCCCCCGCGGGGCTCGTACGGCCAAGGGCCCCGGCAAAGCGCATCAGGCATTCCAGCGGGGCTTGCGGCCCCGGCCCAGTGGGTGGAGCCAGCGGGGCCAGCGGCCGGCGCCGAGGGGCCACAGCGAAGAGATCGCGGTCGACGGCGAGGCCGAGCCGGTGGCTGTGAAACTGGGAGTGAGGGTGCCGAACACCAAATCGAGGCGCGACAAGCTCGCCCAGGAGCTGGCCGCGCTGCGGGAACCGGGCATCGGCTGGCCCTGAAGCCGCACACTGGACAAAGGGTGCCCATCGAGGTCGCCCCGATGACCATGCGACCACACCTGTCCGGCGCTCCCGACGGGCCACGCAGCGACTTCGGCGCCGAGGCTCTGGACGGCACGTTCAATCCGAGGGGCGCAGCTTGGGCGGGCCGCTGCGGAGGCGATCTCGGGGCCGGTGGCGGGAGCACCGGGTGGGCAGCGGCAGACGACTGCGGAGCGCGCAATTTTGGCCTGGCCTGCCCCTTCATGGTCACCATCGCGGGACTCGTATGAGTGACGTATCCGGTGTCGGCCCAGGTCGGTCCGCTACGGGCTGCTCTGATGATCACTGGCCCCGCCGCCTGGCAGGCCGTCTCATGACCGTACGGGTCTCCCCGTACGGCCAACGAACGGAGCTACCCGTGAGCCGTGTTCCGAGGACCAGGAACGCCCTGACTGCTGCCGCTGCTGCCGCCTTCCTGGCCGTCGGTGCCACCGCCGCCCCGGCCCAGGCCGCGAACGGCACCATCTCCTGGGTCAACGGAGGCGACTACCGGACCATGACGGTGACCAACCCGGCCGGCCGCTCCTGCTGGCCGGTCGGGCTGCACTCGTACAACCTCACGAACAACACCGACGAGTACCTCCAGGCGTACACCTCGACCACCAAGGGGGCTTGTATGGGCACCTCGTACACCGTCAGCCCCGGCGGGACGTTCATGAGGGAGTTCGCCAGCTTCCAAGTCATGGGCGGCTGACACAGACCGTGACACGCCGAAGCTGAAGCGCCGCCTCCCGCTCCGCTGGAGGCCCGCCGCTGGTTGCCGTGCCACTCTGACCTCAAGGCCAGTGGCCGAGCAGAACACTCCCATTTCGCTACTCTTCGGCCTACCAACAGACGGGATGACCTTCAACAAGGCAACCGGTGTCACGTCGGGCACGTCGTCACGGCAGCCGAGGCCGAACCGGGCAGCACTCCAGCGCCACCCCCAATCCGAGGTCGTACAACCAGCCTTCGGCAGGCGATGTGATCATCGGCCGCCCCGACGGAACAGTGGAAGTACAGACGCCGCGCAGAAGGCGGTGCGGAATGTCCCCGCGCAGCGGGCCAAGAACCCGAAGGCGGGGCCGAAGACGCTGCCGACGCCCACGATGAAGCAGCTCTCACGCGCCCGCACCCCGCCTCACTGTCGAAAGCCTGGTCCGCCGCGGCCCACAGCCGCAACGACCTCTCGTCATCCGCCACACGCCGGCCGCAGGCCGCCGGCCCCGCGGTCGGGCCGGAAGCCTCAGGGCTCCCGAACTCCATGCGCTCCTCCACAACACCACACCCACGGTGCCCACGCACACCCGCCGCTGGCTGCCGTGATCAGGCCCCGTCGGCGCCGGACTGGGGCCCTGCGACGGGTGCCCGTTCGTTTAGGAGGCGTCCGAGCGGTCATACGGGGCGCTGTAAGGCTTTTTCGACCGAGCAGGGAGTGATCAGCTGTGTCTGGTGAGCAGAAGGCCGAGGCGAAGGGCGAGCAGGCCAAGGGCAAGCTCAAGGAGACCGCTGGCCGCCTGACAGGCGATGAGCGGATGGCCGGCGAGGGCCGCGCGGAGCAAACCAAGGGCGATGCGCGTGAGGCCAAAGAGAAGATCAAGGACGTCTTCAAACACTGACCTACCCGCCGTGAGGGCCCGGACCGCGGAGCGGTCCGGGCCCTCACGGCGTGCCGGCGCCCAGCCGGGACGGTCAAGCAGCGGCGGGCTGAGGGCGGGTGGGCCGGGACGGCTCAGCCTGGCCGAAGAGAAAACGCGGCCGCCGACTACCCGGTTTGGGACGCGTCGGGTCAGGGTCAGCCGTTGCTCATCACGGTGTTGATCCAGGTGGTGAAGGTGCTGATGCGGTTGAATACGGGACTGCTGGCGTTGGGGGCGGCCAGACCGCAGCCGGCACCCCAGGAGTAGATCCCGACCAGCCGGCCCTGGTAGGCGAGTGGGGCGCCCTGGTCAGCCGGACAAGTGTCCTTGGCACCCTTCGGGTCACCGGCGCACAGCATGCGGCTGGTGACCTTCCCGCCTTTGAAGTTCTGGCACTGGGTGGCGGAAAACGTGGTGAGTGTGGCTTGCTGCAAGAGATCGGGCAGGTCGTTTTGGGCGTTCGTCGCGCCGAAGCTGGTGACGATGCCGGCACTTCCGACCGCGGGGTCGCTCTCGGCAAGGGGGATCGGTTTGATCGACGGGCTGGCAGGCAGGCTGTCGGCCAGCGTGAGCACGGCGATGTTGCTGTCGTAGGTGCTCTCGTCGAACGCCGGGTGCACGGTGATCACCGTCACGTCCTCTGAGAGTCCGCCCTCGTAGTACTTGTTGGAACCGACGCGGACGTTGACGTCGGAGGGTGCGAGGTCGCTCACGCAGGTGGCGGTGGTGACGACGTGCTTGAGGTCGACCAGCGCCCCCTCACACATCACGACTGGCCCCTGCACGGACACCATGTAGGGAAACTGGGAGGCGCTCCCCACGCTGCTACCACCGGAGACCGCCTGCGCGGCAGTCAGCGGCAGGGCCAGACATGCCGCCGTCAACGCAACACCCGCCCACCGCGCCCGCCGCGCCCAACCCCGTGTCGCACGCCCTGCCGTTGCACCCCTCACAGGTGCCTCCCGTTCGGATGGACAACGTGGCGTCCGGAGCCACGTGTCAGGATGATGCGTTCAACGAACACGGCACCGGTCAGTCACCACGGCCATCGGTCAGGCCGCCCGCGTCCAAACCGGCACCCGTCGTTCGCGGCCCAGACCTTCCCCGCTCTCGAAACCCCGGCACACCCCTTTACCTACGGCGCTCTATGGAGCCCGTTGGCCTGCGCCTTCGTGAGCAACGACGAGGGCCCGCCCGACCGGTCAGGTCGTGCGGGCCCTCGTGCTGTGCGATCAAGCGGTGAACTGCGGCCTCGTCCCCCGGCTACGGCTGCCCGAGGGGCTCACCTGGTGTAGCAGGAGAGGTCCTCCTGGTCGGTGATCAACCTCCCGGCGATCTTGAGGTTGCCGTCGGAGTCGAGGATGCCGACGGTCTTCTTCGAGCTGCCGTGGTGGGTGACGAAGTAGACCTCGTCCGCCTCCTGGGAGGTGGAGTGGTTGGAGTTCATCACGATCTCCACGCTGTTCGGGGGGAGGGGGGAGGGCCGCGACGTTCTTCTCCGAGGAGCCCGGGTAGGTCTGGTTGTCCACCAGCCTGACCTTGCCGTGGTACTCCCCTTCGTCCCAGCGCGACGCGACTCCGAGGTCGAGCTCAGCCATGGTTCCCCCCCCTTGAGGTCCGGCGGGACGCGCCCGCCATGTCGAGTCGTGCTGGCTGGGGCGACCCGACCAAGTGGGCGCGGACCGGGCCGCTGTGGCCGGACCGGACGCCGAAGCGGGGTGGGCGGTGGCGTGTTACCGGATGGTCCTTCGAAGCTCATCGGTGCTTGTGGTCTGACGGGTTACCCGTACGCGTCGGTGGCCGCATCACGCCGCATGTCCCGACGGTGCCGGTCGTCGGGATCCTGCGTCGGAAGCCACCGTTGCCCTCCACCGGCCGGGGTCGGTGGAGGGCAACGGCAGTGGGACGAGCGGACCGACGGGCGCGGGACGTCAGGGGCAGCTGACGAGGACGACGGAGAGAACGGCGCAGGTGACGGCCGCACTGTCATTGTCGGGGTTGGGGTCGACGGGTGCGGAGGCGGTCCGCACGCCGGTGACGGTGACCGGGCCGAGTGCCAGCAGGCTCAGGGGGACGCGGAAGGTCTTGCTCACGCTCGCGCCGGCGGCGATGGACCCGTAGGAGCAGGTCACCGTGGTGGTCGCGGAGGTGCACCCGGGGGCGAGGCTGGTGGCCGAGGCACCCGCTGGAAGTGTGGCGGTGAGGCTCGCTGACGTGAGGGCGCCGGGGCCGGTGTTGCGGGCGGTGAGGGTGTAGCTGAGGTAGGGAACCAGGATGCCCAGGTGCGGCTGGGCGGCGAGGTCGACGTCGATGTCCGAGGCCGGCGGGGCGGGCTTGAAGGCCATGCCGTAGGGGCCGCTGAACCCGGTGATCGTCGTGGTGACCGTGTCGGAGGCGGTGTCGATCATCGAAACAGTGTTGGCGGACTGGTTGGTGGCGTAGACGGCCGTGCCGGACGGGTTGGTCCTGGCCTGAGCCGGGTTGTTGCCGACCGGGATGGTCGCGGTGACGGTGCTGGTCGCGGTGTCGACAACGGAGACGGTGGCGCTGCCGTAGTCGGCGACGTAGGCCCGCGTGCCGGCCGCGTTGAACGACACGCCGTTGGGAGCGGTCCCGACCGGAATGGTTGTGGTGACCGTGTTGGTGGCGGTGTCGATGACGGAGACGGTGTTCGTGCCGTTGTTCGTGACATACGCGAGGGTCCCAGTGGGGCTGACGGTCACACCCGAGGGAGCGCTGCCGACCGCAATGGTTGTGGTGACCGTGTTGGTGGCAGTGTCGATGGCCGAGACCGTGTCCGCATAGTTGTTCGCGACGTACGCGGTGGTACCCGACGGGTTCACTGCCACGCCGTTCGGGCCGCTTCCGACCGCGACCGTGGCGTTGGTCGTGTTGGTCGCGGTGTCGATGACCGAGACGGTGTTCGTACCGTTGTTCGTGACGTACGCGAGCGCTCCGGACGGAGTGAGGGCCACCGTGAGGGGGCTGCTCCCGACCGGGACGGTCGCGGTCACCGCGTTGGTCGCCGTGTCGAACACCGAGACGGTGTCACTTCCGAAGTTGGTGACGTAGGCCCGGCCGCCGGCGGGAGAGACCGCCACGTTGGCGGGATTGCTGCCGACCGTGACACTGGCGGTGACGGCGTTGGTGCTCGTGTCGATCACCGAGACGGTGTTGCCACCGATGTTGGCCACATAGGCGAGCGGGCCGGTCGCGGCGTGCGCGGGCGCGCCCAGTGCAACCACCCCCGTGAGCGCGAGGGCGCCACCCGTGGCGAAAGAGATCAGGCGGCGCCCCCAGACGAAGAAGGGCCGGCGTATGCGGGCAGGTGCAGAAGGCAAGGGACTCCCCCCAATCGGTCCGCACGGCGACGGCGGGTCCGGAGGACCCGGGGGCCGACGGCCGTGCGGTCACGCGACTCCACCACCGGCGGCCGGTCGGCCCGGGGACGGTTCGGAGCTCTGGCGGCACTGCATCCATCGCGCACCGCCCCACCACGGGCTGAACCCCCGGGCGGCACGGCACACCTCACGCACCACCGCAGCAGGAACCAGGGCAGCGGCGGCCTACTCCAGCCGGACAGCAGCAGAGCCACTCCCCCGTGAAGTCACCAGAATCATCGTGACCCCCCACCAGGAATGATGGAGAACATCCATAGTTGTCTGCATTCGATTCATGAAACTGACGACGAAAGACCTTGACACCGCATCAGACCCTCCGGCCGACATCTCCGCGACGAGGTGAGGCTGGACGAGGGTGGCGTCCAGGACGTCGCGGGTGCCCCACACCGAGGCGAATCGCGGGCTGTCGCCGCCGGTAGGGCCGGCGACCGGGCAGCTCGATGAGCGACCCAGGCCATCGGGCCAGATGTCACCGAGCTTCGGACCGACTTGTGACGCGGGCTACCGGCCCCTGAGCAGACCGCCGACCGTAGTGATGCCGGCGGTGATGGCACGTTCGCCGACATTGCCGAATCCCAGGACCAGTTGCACCGGCTGGGTCGCATGGGAGGAGCGGCAGGTGCTCATTCCGTAGAGACCGACGGACCGGTCGTATGCTGCGGCGATGAGGGCCTGCTCGTCGACCGGTCCGTCGAGGTGCGCGACCGCGTGGAAGCCTGCCGCGAGGCCGGTCACCCTGACCTTGGGGGCGTATTCGGCTATCGCCGCCAGCAGGGTCGTGCGCCGTGCCGTGTAGGTCGTACGCATACGGCGCAGGTGCCGGTCGAAGCGGCCGGACTCGATCATTCTCGCGAGGGCGAGCTGATCGAGCGTGGGCGACCCGCGGTCGCTCAGCTGCTTGTGCTCGGTGATCAGCTCGGTGAGCGCGGGCGGGCAGAGCATCCATCCGATGCGCAGCGCGGGCGCGAGGGATTTGCTGACGCTGCCTATGGAGATCACGCGGTCGGCGGCGAGTCCCTGCAGTGCGCCCACCGGCTCCCGGTCGTACCGGAACTCGGCGTCGTAGTCGTCCTCGATGACGACGGCGTCCCGGCTCCTGGCCCACTCGATCATTGCGAGCCGCCGCTCGGGGGCGAGAGCGACACCGGTGGGCCACTGGTGCGCAGGGGTGATGACGACGGCGCGGGCGTCGGTCGCGGCGAGTGCCTGCACGTCGATCCCGCGCTCGTCAACCGGCACCGGAATCGCCGACACGCCCGCCCAGGAGGCGGCTGAGGAGATCGTGGCCGGTGAGCCCGGGTCCTCGTACGCCACCGTGCGGATACCCGTCCTGGCCAAGGCGGACAGGGCCAGAGCGAGGCCCTGCGCGTAGCCGGAGCAGATCACGATCCGGTCCGGGTCCGCCGCGGAGGCGCGCACCCGCCGCAGATATCCGGCCATGATCTGGCGCAGTACCGCACTGCCGCGCGGGTCTCCGTAGTCGAGCGCCGCTCTCGGCATGGTCCGTGCCGCTTCACGAGTGGCCCACAGCCAGTCGGCGAGCGGGAAACTGCCGAGGTCCGGAACGCCCCACGTGAAGTCGGCCACCAGGCGTGGAGGCGCCGAGGGCGGTGGCGTGGGCGCCGAGGGTACGCCTGAGCCGGCGGCGACCCGGGTGGCAGAGCCGACGCGTGTCACGAGGTAGCCCTCGGCCTGGAGCTGGGCGTAGCACTCCTGCACCAGCCCGCGCGACAGCCCGAGTACCCGAGCGAGTTCACGGGAGGACGGCAGCCGTTCGCCGACCTCCAGCCGGCCGGTCCGGATCGCGTCCCGCAGCCGGATTTCCAGCTGGGATCGCAGCGGCTCGCCGCTGTCCCGGTCGATGACCAGCAGCAGATCAGGTGACAGACCGGACCACTCCAGAGGCATGAAATTGGATCTTACTGGTGATCCACTCGGCCTCTAGCTTTGCCGTATGACAAGAATGATCAACTCCCAGACTCAGTGCGCCGGTTCGCGACCGCCCCTGGTACGCGGCCCCTGCTGCTGCGTTTCGTATCGATCATCGGTGCCTCGACGAGCTTCTACCTGCTGTTGTCGGTCGTCCCCCTCTATACCCAGGCGTCCAGTGGAGGCCACGGCAACGCCGCAGGACTCCCCACGGGCGCGCTGATGCTGGCCACTGTCGGAGGTGAGGTGGCCACTCCCTGGCTCGTTGCCCGCTTCGGCTACCGCCTGACGCTGGTGGCGGGGCTGGTCCTCCTCGGTGCGCCCGCGCTCGCGCTGACCGCTTCCGGGAACACAGGGTCGATCACGGCGGTCTGTGTCCTACGCGGTATCGGCTTCGCGCTCACGGTCGTCGCGGGTGGCGCCATGACGGCCTCGCTGATCCCGCCCGAGCGCCGCGGTGAGGGCCTGGCACTGGTCGGTATCGTGTCGGGGGTGCCGTCGCTGGTGGCCCTGCCCCTGGGTGTGTGGCTGGTCGCGCACGTGGGGTACGGACCGGTAGGCATCGCCGGATCCGTGGCCGCGCTGGCCGCGATCGCCTCGGTGCCGGGCCTGCCGGACCGCGAGCCGACCCCGGGACGGTCGATCGGGGTGCTGGCGGGGTTGCGAACAGCTGCTCTTGTGCGGCTCGCTCTCGTCTTCTCGGCTACTACGCTCGCTGCGGGAATCGTCGTCACTTTCCTCCCCCTTGCCGTCCCATCGGCTTCCACCGCAGTCGTCGCCGGGGCCCTGTTCGTCCAATCCGCGGCGTCAACCGTGGCCCGCTGGGGCGCCGGCCGACACGGCGACCGGCACGGACCGGCCTCACTCGTCGTGCCCGGCCTGGCCGTCTCGGCCGCAGGAACGCTGCTCATCTCCCTGACCCACAGCCCGATCGCCGTTGTCGTCGGCGTGGCCCTGTTCGGGGTCGGCTTCGGCATCACCCAGAACGCCACACTGACGCTGATGTACGCCCGTGTCCCAGCATCCGGATACGGCACCGTCAGCGCCCTGTGGAACTTCGCCTACGACGCGGGCATGGGCGTCGGCGCCGTCGGGATGGGGGTGCTCGCGGGCCGGACGGGCTACCCACTGGCCTTCACCCTCACCGCCGCGCTCATGCTCACCGCCCTCGCCTCGGCCTGGCGCGATCGCCCCCCGACCGGCTCCCGCGCATGACGACCCCGCGGAACCGGACCAGATTGCGCCTCCCGGTTTCATGAACCTGGCCTCAGGTCCGATCCGCCTGCCTGCCGAGATGTCGTGAGAGGCGGAACGGTGGGGCAGGGCGGGCGGCGGCCTTGGTGGTGTCCCGACGTGACGGCAATTACCTCCGGGGTAATCGCACCGCCCAACCTCCAACGACTACGTTCGTGGCCATCGCTCACCCCCGGACTGAAGGGGCCCCGTCGTGCCCGCTTACGGCTTCGCTCACCTCCGCAGCCGCCGGAATCACTCCGACGTCATCGAGTACCTGGAACGCATCCAGGAAACCCTCGACCCCTTCGCAGGCCGCTTCGTCATCCACGGTCCGCCGGCCGAAGTCGTAGAGGGGACGTGGCCCGGCAGCATGGTGCTGATTGAGTTCCCCAGCCTGGCCGAAGCCCGTGCCTGGTACGACTCTCCGCCCTACCGATCCATCCTGCGTCTGCGTACCGACCACGTCGACGGCGACTTGCTGCTGATCGAAGGCGTCAGGCCGGACTACGACGCGGCCGAACGAGCTAGCAAGCTGCAAGCAGAAGCCGGCCAAGAAGGCCAGTCGACCACGTGATCCCCCGCCCCTCGGCACCCGTTTACGGAGGAGCGGAAATCTGGGGCGATCGAACATCTGGCGACAGAACGCCGTCGATCGCCTCACGAAATGTGCGCCAGAGCACGGACCAGCATGAGATCGAGCGGGTTGAGTGCAGCCGCTTCGACCTTGACCACGACCTCGTCCGGTCCCGCGGCCGGCTTCGGCAGCTCGGCGATGGTCAGGCGGTCGAGCGGTTGGTAGTCGATGGCGACGAGGGCTTTCACGGGCGATTCCCTGAGCTGGGTCCGTACCGGAGCCGTACCGACGACGCCACACGGCACGGGCAGAGGCGGTCACTGAGAACGACGTCCAGCGGGCTGGACGGGGTCGCGCTGATCTCCTCCGCCGAGACCCGCCGCACCCTGCGGGTCCTGCGCGACCTGACGGTCCGGCGGACCGGGGTCCGGTAGGTCTGGCTCACCCCGACCGGCGTCGATCCCGGGCGGGTCGCGGAGTACGTCCACTTCCGGCGGCCCGGTCTCGGCTGGACCGGGGCGGACCTTGACGCCGTCGCGGAACTCCTGCCCGTCGAGCCCGAGGTCACGGTCGACACCCGGGCCGCCGCGCACGGCCACTGGGAGGAGGACGGCGTCCACCTCACCCCGGCCGGTCAACAGCACGTCGCGGCGGTGGTGCTGGACGCGCTCGCGACGCAGCCGGCCGGCCCCGCCGTGACCGCGCCGGTGGGCTACCTCGGGCTGATGGTGACCTGGTACGTGCTTCCGCTCCTCCCGTGGGTGCTCACGGTGACGATCTGGCCGTGGCCGTCCCACTTGGCGTTGTGACCCTGGACGGTGACGCGGTACCCATTCGGGTAGGTCTCCTTCGGCACGGTGATCTCGGTGGGTCCGGCGGCGTGGTCGCGGGTGCGGAAGGTGAGGGTGTAGGTGCGTGTGGCGGGGTCGTAAGCGAAGCCGAGTGGGTCACCCGCGACGGCCCGCGCGTAGGGCTGGACGAGCAGCCGGGCGTTGGGCTTCACCGCGCCCGCCTGGTCGAGGAAGCAGTAGCCGCCGCCCCGGCACCACTGCCACCACGTCCAGCCGCTGGAGAAGCGGTCCAGGGAGGCCGTCATGTCGGTGACGAACCGGCTCGCGTGCGGAACGTACGGGTTGCCGCCCCACTCGCCGACGATCACCGGCATGCGGTGACGGGTCGGGTAGTCGCTGATCGCGGCCTCGTAGGCCGGGATGAAGGTGCCGTCGGGGTCGTAGTCACCGCCGGTCTCCATCGCGGTCTCGTAGAAGTGCGGCGCGTACCCGGCGTGCGGGTCATCGATGGACCCCATCCGGGTGGGGACGCCGAGACCGACGATGACGGTGGGTTCGACGAACACCCACGACTTCTGGTCCACGAGACGGACCGCCCGCGCGAGACGGTTCCACATCTCGGTGAGCTCGCCGGCCTCGAAGCGGGCCGCGGCGGCAGGGAGGTCTTCGCCCTCGAGGAAACGCGCGAACGGCTCGTTCATCAGGTCATAGCCGAGCAGCGCGGGATGCCTGCCCAAGGCGGAGGCGACCGTCGTCCACATGCGGGCGTGCGCGGTGCGCAGGTCGGTGTCCTTGTACAGGTGGTCGAAGGCAGCCTGTACAGACGGCTCGAAGTACTCGGAGAACCAGTCCTCGGGTATCGGCCGGAACGGCAGGCCCTCGTCGCGCGTGGCCCAGGCGGGCACGCCGCGGGAGCCGAAGTGCGGTCCGTACACGTCCTGGTGGGCGTCGAGGACGACCTTGACGTGGTAGCGGTCGGCCCAGTCGAGGATGCGGCGCATCTTGGCGAGGTAGCCGCGGTCGTAGTGCCCGGGCGCCGGTTCGAGATCGTCCCAGAAGAACGCCAGGCGCGCGAGGTTGAACCCCCGGGTGGCCATGTCCTTGAGGTCGCTCTCGTGGATGTCGGCGAACGCGTCGGCGCCCCGGCTGCTCTTGTCGGCGAGGTTGAAGCCGCGCCACTGCAGCGCGCGGCCCTGGCCGTCGGCGACGTAGGTGCGGCCGTCAACGGTGACACGGTCGGAGGCGCGGTCGGGGTGGGCCTGGGCCTGCGCAGGGAGGACGCCGAGCAGGAGGGCTGCGACACCGAGGGCGACTGGGGCGAAGCGGGAGGTCCGGCGCATGCAGGGGACCCTTTCGAGAGTAGCGTCTCTGACGATGTGTCACGTGCCGGTGGGATGCTACTGACCAGTGCGGCAAGTTCCCATAAATCGGCCGGAGTTGTTGATGAGACTTCCTGCTTCGCGGACCTCCCTGCCCGCGATGCCGGCCGGCAGGGTGCTCACGTCAGCAGGCGCAGTGCTGTCGCCGCGATGCCCAGTCGTACACTCTGACCCCAGGTCAGCTGCAGGGCGTCCGCCTCCATGCCGTCGCCGAAGACCACGATCCGGTCCGACTCCACCGTCAGCCGCAGTCCCTCGCGCTGTTCCAGATGACCGCCGACCATCGAGGTTCCGGTCGCGGGCGACGGCCAGGCTTCGCGGACGAACCACAGGAGTCGGCGGTCCGACGGTGCGGGCAACTGCGCCGTGCTGCCGCGTTCCAGCCACAGGGAGCGCAGCCAACCGGTGGCGCCGGTTCCGGTGCCGACGAGTACGCCGGAGGACGCCTGGGCCTCGCCCGGACCTTCTTCGCCGTCGGGGCGCAGGCGGTAGCGGGCCGTCTGATGGCCGGGCGAGCCCAGGTACATCTCGTTCAGGGCCAGGAGGCGCTGGGTGTCGTCGGCGACGGCCTCGACCATGGTCAGGTCTTCCGTCGGCCCCCCGTCGGCCGCGGCGCGCAGGAGGGCGGCCGTGTCGATGCAGCGGTGACGGACCAGGACTCCGGGGTTGCGTCCCGGGTCGGTGTCGATGCCGACCACGGGCTGTCCGGCGAGGTACTTCGCGGTGTTGGCGACCAGGCCGTCCTGCCCGACCACGACCACCACGTCCTCCGGCGCGAACAGGAAGCGGTCCAGGTCCGCCCGTTCCACCCGGGAGCTGCGCCAGGTGAGCGGTACCGCCGCCGCCACCTCTCGCAGCGCCTGCCGGGTCCGGTCGTGGCGGCCGACCACCTCGTCGATCGAGCGGCCCCGGCTGGAGAGGAAGAACGCCGCCTGCCCGTGCGTCCCGTGGCGGTCGATCAGCTCCTCGTACTCGGTCCTGCGGTGCACGAGCACCGCCCGGGGTGCCAGGCTCACGCGTCCGCCCCGGTGTCCGGGCGCCCGAGCCTGCCGAGGAGGCCGGTGAGGATGTCCGGAGTGAGCGTGACGCTCTCGACGCGCGGCAGATTCTCCGCCAGCCGGGTCGCCGCCAGGGCGTACAGCGTGCCCGCGCCAATCTCGTCGTGCACCTGCAGCCAGGAAGCCTGGGCCTCGGCCCGTGCCGACCCGGTCTCGCGCTCCGCTGCGGCGTCCGCCCGGGCCAGACGGACCTTGCGCGCCGCCTCGGCCTCGGTCCGGACGCTGTCGGCAGCCGCCTTCTCCTCCGCCTCGCGACGGGAGTTGACGCCCCGCTGCTCGATCAGCTGCTCCTCGCGCCGGGCCAGTTCGATCTGGCTGGCCAGCTCGTTCTCGGCGATCGCACGCTCCCGCTCGACGGCGACGGCTCGCCGTTCGTAGGTAGCCCGGTCCGCCTCCTGCTGGATCTGCTCGCGGGCCGGTGTGCGCAGGGCGCGCTCCACCTCGGCCTCGGGCCGGATCGCGACGACGCGTACGGCCACCACGTCGATGCCTGTGTCCGGGAGCCGGGGCTCGGCGGCGAGACCGGCGGCGACGCTCCCCCGCACGGAGGCGACGCCGTCCACCAAGGCCACGGCCAGCGGGGTCCGGGCCAGTACGTCCAGCGTGTGCTGCTGCGCGGTCTCGGTGAGGAGGGTGGAGATCTGCTCCAGCGGCGCGCCGCGCCAGCTCCCGCTGTCCGGGTCCACGGAGAAATCGAGCCGGTCCGCCGCCGCGGCCGGGTCGCTGATCCGGTAGGTGACGGTGGCCTGCACGGTGACGTCCTGGAAGTCGGCCGTACGGGCATGGAACGCCATGGCCAGCTCCCGGTCGTCGACGGGCACTTCGGAGAGTGCCGCCGACAGCGACCGGTACCAGAAGCTGAGCCCCCGGCCGTCGTGGACGAGGCGGCCGCGCTTGTGGTGACGGATGTGGGCGGTGGGCGCGGTGCGCAGGTGACGCCAGCCGAAGCGACGGGTGATGTCGGCCATGGTGAGAAACCCCCTTCATTTCGTCATCATGACGATAATCGGCAGTCCTTCATATCGTCAAGAGGACGAAAAGGCGCCTTCCTGGACGGGAAGACCAGTAACCCCAGGAGAAGCCGAGCTCTTCGGCCAGCTGGCGGTTGAAGGAGGCCCAGCGGGCGCGTGAGCCCGGATCGGCGTTGTGGGACGAGCCGAACTCGCCGACGAAGATCGGCCTGTCGTGTACGCGTCCCCACTCGGCCAGGCCGGCGAAGGCGCCGGACAGCACGGAGCGTTCCTCGTCACTGCCCTGCCAGGTCGTGCCCAGCCAGGAGAGGGGGTCGCCGAACGGGGTGTCGGTGCCGAGCCAGGTTTCGCCCTGCATGGTGAAGGTGGTCGGCCTGTACTGGTGGACGGTGACGATCAGGTTGCGGTCCTCCTCCGGCAGGTCAAGGTCGGACAGGCGCCGCATGTTGTCGTAGGAGGCCGGGCCGATGATCACGGCCCGGACGGGGTCGGGGCGTTCGTCCAGCCGTTCCGTGGCGGCGATGCCGTCGGTGTCCAGGGCGGCGGCGTAGGTCACGGTCAGACCGGTGAACCGAGCCCTGCTGCACGTCGCGCACCGCGACGATCCCGGAGCGGCCGGAGGACCGCCGCCGATGGTCACGGTCACTCTGACCGGGCCCGGCATACCCCGCTCCTGCGCCACCCCGCAGAAGTTCGCCGCACACCAGGGCGCCCTGACCACCGACACCCTGGACCAGGTCGTCGCCTGCGGGCTGACCGACCCCGCCCAGCTGACCGGCCTGGTCGTGACCTACACCGCCACCCGCGGCGCCGGCAGCGCCACCGCCCTCGAACAGCTCGACGGTGTCACCCTGGAACTGGCCTACCGGCCCCCGCTCTCGGTACGGCCCACCAAGGCGAGCAGCACCCCGACGCCCACCGCCGCGGCGTTCCTCAACCCGAAGAACGCGCAAGCGATCGACACCACCACCTCGACCGCGACGCTCGCCACGGCCACCCCGTCGGCGTCGATCCAACTGGGTGCTTTCTCGATGCCGCCCCTGCCGGCGGGAGCAGTGATCGACAAGGTCGTACTGCGCATATCGCACCAGGACGACGACACCACCCAGCCACCGCCCTCGCCGTCGGCACCACCCTCGCCAAGGCAGCCACCGACGGCCGCGCTGACCGTCTCCGGCACCGGTACCGCCTGCGACGCGAACCACGCCCTGACCTCCCATGAAGGCGCACTCGGTGTCGATGTGGTCGACCTCGGCGCCTGCGGGGTCACGAAGGGCGACCAGCTGTCCAAGCTCGCTGTCGACTATGCGGCGAGACTAAGCACGGGCAGTACCGAAGCCGCCGACCAGCTCGACGGCGTCGAGCTCGACATCGTGTTCCGCGCCCCGTCCATCAGGGCACCGTCCGGCTGCCCCACCGAGGGCAGCAGTTGCGCGGTGCTGAAATCGACCGCCGACGCCGACACGACCACCGATCACAGCCGCCTGCTGATCAACGGCACCGTCTACGCGCCGACCGCCGCCGTCGACCTGTCGATGAGCCAGGTCGGCTCGCAGGTCGTCACCCGCGGCATCATCGCCCGGACCATCGCTCTCGGCATCAGCCCGGCCGCCGGTTACCTCCGCCCGGTGATCGGAATCCCGCCGGAGCCGGTGCTGTTCACGACCTATCCGGCCGTGATCACGAAACCGGCGTCGGTCACCGGGATCACCGGGTTCACGCCCCCGGCGCCCGGCGCAGCCGTAGACGTCTCGGACGCCACCCTCCCCGGGGGCGGCCGGGCGTCCCTCACGCTCAGCGACTACGCCCAGCCGGCACCGGCCACGACCGGACCGCTCGACCACGTCGTCCTGCAGATGGCGCACCACGAGGAACTCGACGCCGAGTCGGTGAAGGTGTCGGTGGACTTCCCCGGCAGCACCTGCACCGGCGTCAACCACGCACTGGACGTGCCGGTGATCCACATCGCCGTGACCGACCTTATGGGTCGCCGCCCAGCGCCCCACAACGACCCCCTTTGTACGGGCCGTCTGGCCGCCGTCAGTCGCGCCGGTCAGAGATTCGTTTGGTGTTCGACGGCTTGCGGCGCCGTTGGCGGGGCATGCGGGCATGGTTAGCCGGGTCGGTCGGGACGGGAGCGGTGTAGGGGCCTGTGGTAAACGAGAACACGGATCAGTCGCTGGTTGATCGGTCCACACGAGAGACGGTTGCATTCGCCGGGTCCGAGCCACTGGCACAGGCCCGACTGGCCGCCCGCGGCTACCTGTCCGATGTCCAGGGTGTGTACGGCATCCCCGTGTCCGAGCGAGTGATGGACGCAGTGCAGTTGGTGGTCAGTGAACTGATGACCAATACGCGCAAGTACGCGCCCGGTCCGTGTCTGCTGGATCTGGATATCGACAACGGCGCTGTGGTGATCACTGTCTGGGACACGGACTCGACGCTGCCAGTAGCCCACGTCGCGGACCCGTGCCGGGTCGGACAGCACGGCCTGGAAATCGTGATGGGGGTGTGCCGCAGCTTCGAGGTGCGGCGCGAACCGGTGGGGAAGTGCGTCCGCGTCACTGTGACCCTGGCCGATGATCCGGACGGACATCCGGCAGGCCAACTCTTCTGACCTCCGTGTCCGCGACCCGGGATCGCGGACCTACTCCGACGGGACCTTCTACGAACCCAGGCGCACGGAACCAGATGAAGGCAACAGTTCCTGATCGCGAGCGGAACCGCCACATCGCGTGGACGACCACGGAGAACCCCTCTCCGAGGATGAAGTTCAGGTGCTCCGGACCCGCGCGCCCAGCCATGGGTGAGCGCCGGAGAACTGTGCCGTCGACTCGATGAGCATCTCTCTCAGAGACATCAGCCGACCCACCGCAGAAACGGCAACGCAGGCGCCG
The DNA here is from genome assembly GCF_044454045.1 of Streptomyces sp. NPDC051578. Taxonomy (NCBI): domain Bacteria; kingdom Bacillati; phylum Actinomycetota; class Actinomycetes; order Kitasatosporales; family Streptomycetaceae; genus Streptomyces; species Streptomyces sp. NPDC051578. Next base: position 804,868 of record NZ_JBITDH010000002.1, on the reverse strand, counting down.
ACTCCGCACCTGTCCACTCCGGTCGGTTGCCGTCCACGGCCACCTGTCCGATGGTCAGCCCAGGTGGCAAGGTGAACGTTCGTCCTGGTCGACATCACCGGGATCTACGTCCACTGGTACGCGGGCCGCTCGAAGAGCGAGTTGGCAGCTTGATGGTGCTGCCGTGCTCACGGCACATGTTCGTCCGCCCCCGGTCCCCCGGGTCCACCGTCTGAGGCGCGGTTGCACGGGCGCTTCCGCTTCTCAAGCCGGTTGTTCACCCGCCTGCCGCCTCACAGATCTCCGTCGCGCAGTTCACCACGGAGTCCTGGAAGCGCCATCGCCATCGCATCGGTCACATTGGGAGCGGCAGCGAAAGCCCGGTCGCAGCCCGTGATCTGCAGGAGGCGGGCCATTCTGGGTTGCACCTCACCTGCCAGCACCACCGGCCGGTTCAGTGCGGGCTGGAGCATGATGCTCAGGGCCGTGGAATCTGCGAAGGTCACGGCAGAGATGTCGAGGACGAAGCGTGAGACGCCGGGCGCCTCGGGGTCCAAAGCCGTCCGCAACTCGCTCGAAGTCTCCATGTCGAACTCACCCACCATCACGACGATGCGCGTGTCGTTCTCGGCTCGCATCTCGACGCGGTTGCGTGCTTCGGTCTTCTTCGGTTCCATGCTTCCGTCCTCGGTTGCGCGACGCAGGCCGGGCCTTGGACTCCTTACCCAAGACGGCAAAGATTCTGCGGCTCGGTGGGCTCTGACAGTCCACCTCTTCATCGGATTGTGCGTCTAGGTCGTAGCTTCGCAGACCCGCCGTACGGCGACCAGGGTGACGGGTACAACGACGTGGAACAGGTTTACGGCGCTCGTCTTCACACCATGACAGCCGCGTCGCCGTTCCTCGAACCTATGTGCCGCGGGTGCGGCATGAAATTTCTGAGGCGTGCCCGGACGCCTCCCCCACGACTTCACGGCCAGGCTCCGTGCCACGTCCCAGCGGGGGCAGGCCGTTCCTCGCCGCCCGCGTCACCCACCGAGGGTCAGGCCCGCGGGGAGTACCCCCTTGGCCGTGGCGCTCTCATGACGTTGCCAAGGCAACTGTGGTGCGCCTTCGCGCTAGCATCACAACTCTCCGCACCGATCGAGAAGGCGACCTCCCGCTATGGCCGATGACGCCCACCTGTTCCTGCTGTCCGATCAGCATCCACACGTGGGTGCCGCCCTCGCCGCGGTGGGAACGCTGGAGTGTTCCGAGACACCGGCTGTCCGAGGATGGCTTCATGCCCACGCCGTCTCGCCTGCCTCAGAACAAGTCAGGATCCTGCCGGCCGAGGAGGCAGTGCTCATCCCAGAAGACGCCGAACGGCTGCCGGTCCCCTTGAGCGAGGAAGAGGCGGTCCGGGTCCGCCAGGCATGTGCCCCTCAGCCGGTGGCTGATGTCGAATCGGAGTTGCTGCACTTCAGGGACACGACGCAGGATTGGGAAGCCCTCGTCCACCGAGCGCTGATGGCCGGCATCCCCGCCTCTCGCATCGTGTCGCTCACAGGGCTCAGCCCGCAGGACGTCGGCCGGCTGGTCGTCCAGGACTGAGGGAACCCCGGATTCGCCCACCGTCATCGCATTCCCTGGCAGCGCAGTCACGTTCTCGTCACTCCTGCCGGTGGTCGCAGGCGGCGAAGGGCCGGAGTAATGCGGCCCGAGCAGGTACGCCGCTCCACTCCCGTTAAATCCTGGTATGCGGCACGAACAGGATTGCCTCCCGTGTCTGCCGGTCCGGCGCCCGAGGACGTCTCTGAACCTGCTTCGGCGCCCAGCTCAGCCGGTAACGGCGCGCTGAGCCACCACAGTTCATTCGACCCGATCCAGCGCCGCGCCGCGCCGTGCCCGATGCTTCCCCACGGCTCGTCAGCGGTGAGCCCGTACCTGCGGCTTGTCCTCGAAGGACTCACCCATGACCGACACCACTCACACCCCTCTTCACCAATAAGGAAGCGCCCGTCCGGCCCGGGACGGGCTGGCTATCGCCGCACTGATCACCGGAATCACCTCGCTGCTGCTCCTATGGCTGTGGTTCCTCGGGATTCCCCTCGCCCTCGTCGCCATCGGGCTGGGAGTCACGGCACTCCGCAGAGTTCGCGCCTACCCGGTCGGCGGCCGAGAGACGGCCATTACCGGCCTGACTCTCGGGTCCGTGGCTGTGGTCCTCTCGGCAATCCTCGTCGCGGCCGGGGTCTCCCTCCTCAACTCCGACGCGGGCAAGAACTTCCGCCGCTGCATGGAGACGGCGCATTCCCAGCGGGAAAAGCAGCATTGCGCCGACCAGTTCACCCAAGAGGCCAACAACTGACGCCTCCCCCATCTGACCCTGTTCTGCGAAGGTTGAGTGGATGGGGATCCGTTCGCTTCACATCCGCCGCACAAATGGACCGGCCACCTCGGCACGAAGGGTCGTACCCCCCGGTAGTGAGGTGACGCTTCACCGCCCTTACGCGTCAACAGGGGACTCCTGACCGCCGCCTGCGTCAGCGCCATCCCAGCGCCGAAGCGAGAGGGCTCGACCATCCCGGAAACCTGGCCTTGTCGCACCTGCCGGGACGGGGTGAACGAAGCGTTTCTTTGCCTACGACGCCAGCTCACGTCCGCCTCGCATGCGAACCCCTGAGCTGAACGGCGGCGCCGGCGGGTTCGGCTGGCCGATGGTCCATCGCCTGTCGACCGAGGTCTCGGTCACGCATGAACGCCGCGGCGGAAAGACCATTCGGGCGCGCATGCCTCGGTACGAGGTCGAAGAGCCATAGTCGGTTCGGACCTGCATTCTGCCCGCCGCAGCCGCCTGGTCTTCGGCGGGGATCGCAGGCCGTCGGGGCTGGGCGGCTCCGCCACATCGCCCCGCGGCGCATGCCATGGGCGGTCCCCACTGCCGCAGGCACCCCCACCGCACGCGGCGCACTGACGACACGCTTCGGGCCTGAGGCAGGCGGCTTGCCGCCGTAGCCGTCGCCTGGCCGCCGTCACGCACGGGCGCCGCCCGGGATGCCACAAACTCGCGGGCTGGCCGTCTCCCCACATAGCCGGGGTGAAGGTAGGATAGACAGTTGTCTCATAGCAACTTTTTAGGCGATGAATATTGGACTGCGGCTCCTGGGTCTTGTACCGCTGGTGTTCCGTCCGCAGCTCGTCGGCTGAGGGTGCTCGTCCGCCGGCAGACCTGCCGTCTTGTCCACCGATCACTTCCGAAGAGATGAACCTGACCATGACGAACTTCCTGGCTGTGGAGCGCGCTCTGCGTACAGCCGCGCCGCATGACCTCCTTCACGCTGTTCGTAGCGCGCTGATCGAGCACTATGCCGCGATCGAAGTGGACTTGTTGATGGCGGATTACAGCTTGTCCGTGCTGCAGCAGGTCACCGCCCTGCCCCACACGGCGGAGCCTCTTCCGGTGCAGTCGACTCCCGAGGGCCGCGCGTTCGGCAGCCAGCAACCGTTCGGTCAGTACGCCGCCGAGGACAACGCCATGGACCTGCACCTGCCGGTCACCGTCCGCGGGGACAGGCTGGGAATCCTCACCGTTCGCATGCCGGAACAGCTGTGTACCGAAGAGACGATCGGGGAGCTGCGCGATCTGGCGGAGTTGCTGGGCCACGAGATCATCGTGGCGGAACGCGACACCGACTTGTATCTGCAGGCGAGGCGGGCGACCAGGCTTACGCTGGCTGCGGAGATGCAGTGGCAGCTGCTGCCGGGACGGGCATGCGCGCGTCCAGAATATGCGATCGGGGCGCAGTTGGAGCCCGCGTACGACATCCACGGTGACAACTTCGACTGGTCGACCACGGCGGAGACCCTGACCATGACCGTCACGAACGGGATGGGTGACGGGATTCAGGCGTCGTTGCTGACCAACCTGGCAGTCAACGCTTTGCGCAATGCCCGCAGGGCCGGTATCGACATCGCCGACCAGGCGGCGCTCGCGGATCAGGCCATCTATTGGCAGCATCGCGGGCGGGAGTACGTGTCCACGCTGCTGTTGTCCTTCGAGCTGGCGACGGGGCGCGGGAAGGTCGTGGACGCCGGTTCTCCGCAGCTTTGGCGGTACCGGGACAGATCGGTGGAGCGTGTGCAGTTCGAGGCGCAGTTTCCTCTCGGGATGTTCGAGGAGTCGGTCTACGTAGCCCAGGATTTCGACGCCCTTCCAGGGGACCGACTCATCTTCGTAAGTGACGGTGTGTACGGGGCTTCCGGTAACGGTGGGGAGCCCTACAGTGAGCGTGCTCTGGCGCGGGCGATCCACGCCACCAGCCTTCTGCCCGCCGCTGCGGTGCCGCGGGCGATTCTGCGGGAACTGGCGGCCTACCGCGATACCGCCGCGGAGGACGACGCGCTGGTGACCTGCCTGGATTGGTTCGGTCGACCGGCTGCTTGATCGAACGCTGCCGGGTACGGCCCGGCAGCGGCCTCTCCATCGCTCGCGAAGTGCGCCATGCGGTGGGTGCGGGTGGGCGCGCTTGGTGTGTAGCGAGACGCTCAGCGTGCCCGGGGACATTTGTGGCGCTCGGTGGGGATACTTTAATCAGAGAGGGCACACGACCCATATCCGTTCAGTCGGAAGCCCGTCATCGGACGGTGCCTCTCTGAAAGGAATTCGCACCTGCACATGGGGAGTGACGGCCACAATGGACCGCGCGGGACCACCCGAAGACCCTCAGCGCGGCACGGCGCGAGAGGTGGCTGATGCGGCTGAGGCTCTGATGGACCTGTGGGGGCGCGTCGCGCAAGCCTCTCCCCCACGCCTGTCGAATCTGCAGGTGAGGGCCCTGGTCGTCGTGCGGAGGGTTCCGGGCATCAATCTGACCCGGCTGGCGGAGGAAGTCGGGACGGGTGCTCCCGCCACCAGTAGGTTGTGTGATCGCCTGGAGGCCGCAGGTCTTTTGAAGCGGCGCCGTTTGGAGGGCAACCGGCGGGAGATCGGGCTCACTCTGACCCTTCACGGGCAGGAAACGATAGATCGTTTGCAGGAGCTGCGGTCTGATGCTCTGGAAAAGGTACTGAGTCACATGCCGTCCGACCAGCGTCGAAATCTGGTGGACGGCCTGCGTGCATTTGCGAAAGCTATGAACGGCGACGGCGGTGCGGCGGAGGCCGGGTCGCGGCGCCGTACGTGACGAGCCGCCCGCGTCGGGCCGCCACGGCTACCTGCCTCTCCAGTCCATACAGATCACCGCCGCGTCCTGGGGCAGGTCGTAGCCGCCGTGGTGCTGTACCAGGCCGTCGACGACCGCGCGGGCCGTCTCATGTGCGGAGGCAGTGCGGGTCGCGGCGATGATCTCTCGCAGGGCCCGTTCGCCGAAGGCATCGTGTCCCTGGGCCGGGGAGCCGTGGACGCCGCTGCTGACGACCACCAGACGGTCGCCCGGCAGGACGTCGAAGGCCTGCTGTCGGTAGTCGGTCTCCTCGAACATCCCCAGTGGCATCTGTGCTTCGAACGGCACCCGGCGCACAGTGTCGCGGCGGAGCCGGAACAGTTGCGGTGACCCCGCGTCCACGGCCTGCGCGTGGCCGGTGGCGAGATCGAACTGCAGCAGAAGGGACGGCGCATACCGCTTGCCGCCATATTCGGCGTAGACGGCCTGGTCGGCGAGGCAGGCTTGGTCTTCGAGGCTGGTGCCTGCGCGGCGGGCGTTGCGCAGGGCGTTCACGGCGAGGTTCGTCAGCAGGGCGGCGTCGATGCCGTGGCCCTGTCCGTCGGTGACGGTAACGGTCAGGCATTCCTCGGTGGTGTTCCAGTCGAAGTTGTCACCGCCGATGGCGTATGCGGGCTCCAGGTGGCCGCCGAGGGTGAACTCGGGCCGGGTGAAGCCGCGGCCGGGGAGGAGCTGCCATTGCATCTCGGCAGCCAGCGTGAGCCTTCTGCGTCGTCGGGCCTGCAGGTACAGGTCGGTGTCCCGCTCGGCGACGATCAGCTCATGGCCGAAGGCGGTGGCGAAGGCGGCCAGCTCCAGTACGCGGGGAGCGCCCTCCACGGGCTCGGGCAGGCGCACGGAGAGCACGCCCAGGCGGTCACCGCGGACGGTGATGGGGAGGTGGGCGATGACGATGCCGGGCTCGGTGGTGACCTCCACGATGGGGGCTTCGGCGGAGAACGCCCGCCCGGCGGCGGCAGCGGCCTCGCCGCGGACCGCGATCTGTTCCCCTGTGTGGGGAAGCTGCGTCACGGGTTGCAAGACGGTCAGGCCGTAGTCGGCGAGGAGCAAGGTCACCTCGCTGGCCTGCACGTACTCGGCCAGCAATTCGCCGGCCGCTGCCAGGAGCGCGGTGGGAGCTGCCGCTCGCAAAGCCCGCTCCGCTATCCCGAGCCAGGCATCGCAGTCATTGGACATGGCTTCTTCTCTCATTGCCCGCGGACGCAGGGAGCGGCGAAGGCGAGGCTGGAACCCCCAGCGAAGGCAGCGCCACTGTTCTTCATGTTCCACCTCTGGCAAACCCGCTGCCATGTCCCGGCCCATCAGCCTAGACCGGCGACTCGCTACCCCTCCATGATACTTGCCCCGTGGCAATCGTTTCCCTCTGTCCTGCGGCGATCAGCCCACACTTCGGCCGACGAGACGACGCCAGGTGGTCCAGGCTGAAGGGGCTGCTTGAGTTCCGAGCCCGGCGACGGGCCGAACTGCTGCTCGCAGATGACCGGCTCACCGGCTGCCGGTTGTCCGCGGCAGGCAAAGCACAGCTCAAGGGGTTTGGGTGTCGACGGTGCGGCGGTACGACCGGGCCACATGTGGCCGAGCCGTTCCCGCCTTTGCCGAGGCGGCTGGAGGGTGCCTTCTCAGGCGGTTTCGGTGAGGCGGTCTTCACTGTCCGCCATAACGTCGAGGCCGACATGGGCGGCGGCCGCGCCGCGGAAGGCGGCCAGACCTGCGGCGAGTTCCCGCTGCTGCTCGGGGGACATCCGCTCCAGCACCTTGGTCAGCTCGTGTGCCCGCAGCGCTCGTGCGTCTGCCAGCGCGGTGTGTCCGCGTCGGCTCAGACGCAGCTCGACCTCCCGACGGCTGCTTCTGGCGGGAGAGCGCTCGAGAAGACCGGCCGCTTCCAGGCGGTCGCACAGACGACTGACCGAGGGCGGGGCAGACCCGAGTGCTTCACCGAGGTCGCGCAGATTCACCCCGGCCCGCTGTTCGATGACGATCAATGCCCGAAGCTGTGAAGGCGAGACGGGGGCAGCGGCCTCCTGACTTCGACCCCACAGGACATCGAGCATCTCCAGGAGAGCACAAGCCTCGTGAGCCGTCTGATCATGGCTGAGGGAGGGGAAGGCTCTGGGCATTGCACCACTGTGTCATTCAGGGGCTCGTTTGTCAGCCAGCGGTACTATGCCGGCCTCGCCGCCCGTAAGCGAGCTGACCGATGCGTACGCTCAGGGCGAGGGTGTCGTCAGCCTGGGGTATGCGGGTGTGCATGTCGGGGGCGGTGGCGGTGGCGGCGGGAATCTCGCCAGGCGCACGGTGGGCAGGAGTGCGGGCCGCCTTGATCCGGCGGAGAGTAGTGCACGGCGGCCGGTGGCGGGGGGGGAGCCGACGCCTGATCCTAGGCGTACAGGTAGCGGAATGTGCCGTCGTCGTTCAGCAGGAGGGCGGGAGGGTGGCTGCCGCGTTGTTCGTCGTCTTTCCTCCGACAACGGTCCGGCAGGCATCTGCGCACGGCCAGCGGACACGGGAGGCGATGCCTCCCAGTGCAGTGCTGTGGCCGCGGAGGAGAACCGGCAGGCGCCATGTGCCCGAATTCCCGCCGAACAGTGCCGCCGGCAGAGCAGACCCGCGACAGACAGTGGGCTGGGTGCTCCGGAAGCCTCAACGGTGACGATCAGCCGGGCCCGGCTCCGCCTGTGAGGCGCTTTGAGATGCGGTGTCCAAAACGAGGGGCCGGTCGGCGTCGAATTGACCTGCCGCCAGGTCGGTGACCGAGAGGAGCAGGCGGCCTGTGGCCTCGGGGGACAGCGAGTGCTCGCGCCAAGCGCTGTGCGCAGCAGGCTGGGTACGGGCGCTGCCCGGGCTGTGGGTGTCGGCTGGGTGGTGCCCCGGTAACAGGGCGGGCGAGAGGTCAGCAGGTGCGCCGGCCTCGAAGGGCACGACAGGTGGGGTGCCGCTAGTGGGGCGTACTTACCGGTGTCGGTTGATGCGGACCTCTGGCTTGACGGGCGTTGGGGCGCTGCGGCCGGCTGTCCGCGGGCGCCGCGTGCAGCGGGGGTGCGGCAGCGGTTCTCAAGGGCGGGTCCACCGGGTGATGGTGACCGTGGTTCCTTCACCGGGTGCGGTACGCAGTTCGAAGTCGTTCATCAGGCGGCGTGCGCCGCCCAGGCCGTGGCCAAGTCCGATGCCGGTGCTGAATCCGTCGGTGAGGGCGGCTTCGATGTCGGCGATGCCGGGCCCGTCGTCGCTTATCGTCAGGCGCAGTCCGGGGGTGCCGTCGTCGCGGTGTGGGAATTCGACGAGCACGGTTCCGTGGCCGCCGTGGATGTAGGCGTTGCGGGCGATTTCGCTGGCGGCGGTGATCACTCGGGTCTGGTCGACAATGCTGAAGCCGACTTCTACGGCTGCGGCGCGGACCGCGTGGCGGACCGTCATGAGGTCCTCCTCTGTCCGTAGCTCGATCGTTTCGGGCCGACGGGCCTGCCCCATCGGTTGCGGGGCCGGGAGGGAGCCTGCGGTGGGAGTAGGGATCGCGGAGTTGTCGGCGGCGGAGCGGGTCATGTGGTGTCCCCTTCCGGGGGGCGCTCTTCTTGGTGCCATCCGAGTGCGGCCATGGCGTGTTCGGTATTGAGGGCGGTTTCGACTCCGGTGAGTCCGAGACCCAGTTCCACCAGTGTGATGGCCACCGCGGGGCGCATTCCGGCTACGATCACCCGTGCTCCGAGGAGTCTGGCCATGGTGGTGAGCTCCATGAGGGTGCGTGCGACGAAGGAGTCGATGATCTCGAGCCGGGAGACGTCGATGAGGACACCTTGCGCCCGGTCGGCGGAGATGCGGGCGGTGAGTTCTTCGGCAAAGACCAGCGCCGCCTTGTCGTCGAGTTCGTTCAAAAGCCCGGTGACGAGGACCGTGCCCAGCCGCAGGATGGGGACACCGCCGCCCTGGTAGGTGTTCACCGGGCGGCCACGGCGTGCTGCTGCGGCCGGTTGGTGATCTTGATGGCGTCGGTGAGGGCGTCGGCAAGTGTGGCGCGGGTGAGAATGGCGCCCAGCTCGATCCCCAGCTGCGCGATGGTCTGTGCGATGGCCGGACGAATGCCGCTGATGACACAGTCTGCGCCCATCAGACGCACCGCGTTGACGGTCTGCATCACGTGCTGGGCGACCGCGGTGTCCACCGTGGGTACACCGGTGATGTCGATGATGGCGACGCGTGCCTCGTGTTCCTGGATGGCGGTGAGCAGGCTTTCCATCACCACCTGGGTGCGCGCTGTGTCCAGGGTGCCGATCAGCGGAACGGCGAGGATGTGCTGCCACAGCCGTACGACCGGCGTGGACACTTCAAGGAGTTGGCGGCTCTGTCGGCGGATGATCTCTTCGCGGCCTTCGACGTACGTGGCGAAGCACAACGCGCCTGCCGCGTCGAGCAGCTCGTCGATCAGCAGCGCGGCGTCAAGCAGCACGTCGGCGCCTTCGGTGCCCAGCTGCACGGCTTCCAGCAGTGCCTCCTTCAAGGACAGCACCGCCATCGAGGTGGCGGTCGGAGTCGAGCCGGCGCGGGCCCGGCGCAGTGAAAGGGCCGCCACGGCGCGCCGGAGATCGGCGTGCGACTCCACCACCTGCCGGACGGGAAAGGCCGTTTCCATGCCGGAGAGCAGGGCCGCAACCAGCGCGTCGGACTCTTCCCGCAGCTCGCGCTCGGCGAACTGTGCGGACGGCTCGGCCTGGGACTGCTGGAGTTCTACCCAACGGTCGGCTATCTGATCCGCCCGCGCCCGCAGTGTCTGGGTGACGCGCCGCCGTACGTCCGCGCTGCTGCTCACAAGAAGGGTCCTCCCATTCGGCGACGCCGGCGTCCGGCGAGCGACGCTCCACCCGGCCGGATAAGCCGCACACGCAAATATTGCCGTGCGGCAAATATACGCACGCCTGTCCGGCACAGGGAACCCGAGCGCTCTCCGACACATACTCTTCACGCAGTCCGCGCCCCCGGTCGCATACCGCCGCCTCGAAAGACCGATCAAACTGAGAATCCAGCGAGTCAATGCCCTCGGCCGGCAGGTCGAGCACCGCCTCGATCTCCGCGTCCTCCAACTCCAAGTCATCCCGGACAGCTGGGGTCCAGCGACCCCGTGAGCAGGGTGCCTTTCAGAGCCACCTCGCGGACACAGCCATAGGCCGTGCACTGGTCTGAGGTCATCACGCAGTACGTGTCGAGCCCGAGCGAGGTGTCCTGTGCGGACGGCTCACCGATAGCGCTCGTGAACAGCAGGAAGAAGCCCTCTTCCTCCTCCGTCACGCCAGCCTGCAGTTGGCGAGTGGGGGTGTCGGCGGGGCGTTGGTCGGGGACGCCCGGTCTTACGCCGCCCCGCAAGATCCAGAGGGCCTGCGCGCCCGCGGCCGCCGCCGTGGAAGCCGCACAGGCGCAGATGACCGCCCGGCGCGGCGAGGAGCTCGGGGCCGAGCTCCTCGGCCGCCTCGCCCGCTCGGTGGCTGCCCACAACGATGAGGCGGCCGAACTCGACGCCCGGATCGAAGCCCGCTTCCGCTGCCAGCTCACCCACCACGCCGGGACCCGGCACCGACTCCACAGCCTGCGCCGGCATCGGCTCCGCCGGCGGCCACAACGCCACCCCGACGGCCTCCTTCACGCGCGCCCGGTCCCCAGCCGGCGTCAGGCCGCCACACCGCGAAGCGGCCCGGTGGAGAGCACCGGCAATGCCTCATGCGGGGCGGTGCTGCGCCTCGAGATCAGCGCGCACTCGTTCTGGCGGCCCGGCGGGTACAGCGCGGTACGGCGGGTGGAGCTGCGGCGGGCCGCCGCGACCGCCTCGGGTGGGCAGCCGGAGCTCGTGGCGCACTGCCTCGACGGCGCCTTCACCGTCTCCGCCCCGGGAGCGTGGCCGTCATGGCGACACGATTGCCTCGGCTCCCCCGCTGGCCGGTTGGAGTCGAAGCATGTGAACGTCAACCGTGAGGCGGCATCGACCCATGCCCCTCAGAAGTAACCGCCAGCGCCCTGGTGGGTGGGGCGGGGGCCGGCCGACCCGTGCCGGCGGGCGAGTCCGCCTGCGAAGCCGTACCGATGCGCTGCCCGGACCGGGTCGTCTCAGCCCATTTGATCGTCTACAGTGCAGTAGACCGTCTACTTGACTGTAGTCGACGGGCGCTTGCGGGCTGTCCCCCGTTTCCGAACCAGTGAGAGAGGCCGCCCTGATCCATGGCCACGTCCGCTTCCGCCGCCCTCGCGGTGAATCTGCTCGATGCCCATTCACTCCTCGCCTCGTTCGGTGTGATCGGGATCGCGGTGGTGATGTTCGCAGAGACCGGCCTGCTGGTCGGCTTCTTCCTCCCCGGGGACTCGCTGTTGTTCACGGCGGGCCTGCTGTGCGCGGGAACGGCCGACAAGGGCACGCACCTGTCCCTCCCGGCCGTACTGGCCGCCGCCGTGATCGGCGCGCTGTCCGGCGCCCAGTGCGGGTACCTCCTCGGCCGCAGGGCCGGCCCCGCTCTCCTTGCCCGCAGCCGCTCCAAGAAGCTCCGTGAGGGCGCCGCGCGGGCCGAGGAACTTCTGGCGAAGTATGGGCACGCCAAGGCGATCGTGCTGGCCCGGTTCGTTCCTGTGGTGCGTACGGTCTTGAACCCCCTCGCCGGAGCTCTGAACATTCCGGGACGTGTGTTCACGTTCTGGCAGGTCGCGGGCGGTCTGCTGTGGACGGTGGGGCTGGTCCTGGCCGGCTACGGCCTCGGTTCGTCGATTCCCAGCGTCGACACGTACCTCCTGCCGATCGTGGCTCTGATCGTGGCGATCTCGCTGCTTCCCGTGGCGATCGAAATCATCCGCTCCCGACGGGGCGGCAAGCACCAGAACGGAACAGCGCAGTGACTTCCGGCTACAACGGCTCCGGCTTCGACGGCAACGCCTACATCGACGTCACCGACATCGCCCACCGGACCCCGGGCTGGCTCAACGACGCCATCGCCGCCTGGTCTCTCTACGGACTGTCCCTGTTCGCCGTGTTGATGGTCGCGGCGTGGTGGGGGGCCCGCCGTACCAGTTCCCCGTCGGCCGTCACTGCCCTGACGGTCCCGCTGATCACGCTCGCGGGGTTCGGTGTCGACCTGCTCCTCAAGCTCGTCGTCCGCGAGGACCGACCCTGCCAGAGCCTGCACGTGGCCGTGCTGGAAGCCTGCCCCGCCCCCGGGGACTGGTCCTTCCCCAGCAACCACGCCGCGATCGCCGCCGCAGCCGCGGTCGCACTCCTTTTCGTCTCCCGTCGCCTGGGCGCCGTCGCCGTGGTGGCGGCGGTGCTGATGGCCGCCTCGCGGGTATGGGTCGGGGTGCACTACCCCCACGACGTGATTGCGGGACTTGTAGTCGGCGCCCTGGTTGCCGCCGTATGCGGCCGGTTCGTACAGCGTCGGCAGAGCGCTCTGGCCGACCGGCTCGGCCAGAGCCGCCTGCGCCCGCTGCTGATCACCCCGTGAGTCGCCCCCGCCCCTGCGGGCCCGTCGGCCCGGCCGCCGGTCGCCGGGCCGGATGGGTGGCCGTATCGGCCCTTGTGCTCCTGGCCGCGCTCACGCTGTGGGTGATCCGGGCCTCCGGCCACCTCCTGCCGGCCGAGGCGAGCCTGCACTCCTGGTCCGTGGCGCATCGCCCGGCGCCGGCGGCGGCTGCGGCCCGCGCGCTCACCGACACGGGAACCGGAGTCATCCCTTACGCCATGTTGCTCCTGGCCGGCATGTACGCGGGGCGGGCAGGCCGGCAGCGGTGCACCATCGCGCTTGCACTGATGGCGTGCCTCGGCGCGGGGCAGGCTCTTCGGTACGTAGCCATGTCGCTGGTCGCACGTCCACGTCCGCCGGTCGGAGAGTGGGCCGCTCACGCCTCGGGCTGGTCCTTCCCCTCGGGCCACACCACCACTGCCGCGATGACCGCAGCTCTCACCATCGCCGCGCTGTGCCTCGGCCACCGGGGAACTTCGCGCCTCGCCGTCACCCTGATCGGGCTGTGGGGGCTCTCAGTGGGGCTGACGCGCGTGTACCTCGGCGTCCACTGGTTCACGGACGTGCTGGCGGGCTGGCTCTTTGCCATCGGGTGGGTGTGCCTCGTCGTCTGGGCGTACCTGCGTTGCCTTGCGGCCCGGGTCCGGAAGGAGCAGTGGGGTGGACAGTCGCATTCTCGTGGTCGAGGACGACCTTCCGTTGCGGAGCGTGATCCTGCGAGGGTTGCGGGAAGAAGGCTTCGACCCGGTGCCCGCACCGGATGGGGCCGCCGCGATACGGCTGGCCCGTGACCGCTTCGACGCGGTCGTGCTGGACGTCGGACTGCCCGACGCCGACGGCAGGGACGTCTGCCAGGCTCTGCGGGCATCGGGCTTCACCGCACCGGTGATCTTCCTGACCGCGCACCACCACCTCACCGACCGCCTCTCCGGCTTCTCCGCCGGCGGGGACGACCACCTCGCCAAGCCCTTTCACTCGGTCGAACTCGCTGCCAGGCTCCGAGCTGCCTTGAAGAGGGCCGGCCCGCCACCGGCGGCGACAGTGGGCGACGTCATCCTGGACCCGGCGCGGTTCACCTGCACCGCGGCCGACAGCCCTGTCGACCTGACTCCGACCGAGTTCAGGCTGCTGGCCGCACTCCTCGCCGCAGGCGGCGCCCTCGTCTCGCGCCGCGAACTCCTGCGGGCAGGCTGGCCCGAGGGAGCGCAGGTCAGCGACAACACACCCGACCAGTATCTGAGTCGACTGCGCCGCAAGCTCCGCACTGCAGGCAGCGAGCGAACGGTGGCCACCAGCCGAGGGATCGGACACCGCTTCGCATGACGGCGCGCACCCTCGCCGGGCGCCGACCGCTGACGCTGCGCGGTCGGCTCTCGCTCATCGCCGTTGCCATAGCAGCCCTGCTGATGGCCGTTCTCATCGTCGCCTTCAACGGCATCGTCCGGCACCAGCCGGACCAGCGGGCGGACGACCACCTGCGCACCCGGGAGGCCGCGGTGGCCTCAACCGTGGACACCACCGCCCGAAGGGCACGCGTCGTGGAAGTCCCCCAACGACGACGCGCTGGACTCCGACGTGTGGATCTACGCAGGCACGGAGCGACTGGAGGCTCCCCCAGCCGCGGCCGAGGACGGACCCCTGACTCAGGTCGCCGACGCCCTTGCCGCCGACCGACGACCGCGCTGCGTCACTGCCGCCGGCCACGTCCCCATCCGGCTGTGCGCACTGCCCGTCACGGGAAACGCCCCCGCGACCGTGGTCGCCGCCGTCAGTCTCGTCCCGTACCGGACGTCGGCGGACACCGTCCTGCACGCCACCGTGGCCCTGGGCGCCGCCATGCTCGTCCTGACGTACGCCCTGACCCGTCTCGCGGTACGCCGTGCTCTGCGCCCGGTACAGGCCATGACCGAACAGGCCGCCGCATGGAGCACGCAGCAACCGACGACCGGTTCGGCACTACCGATCGCCCTGCCGAACTCGCCGCGCTCGCCACGTCTTTGGCGCACTCCTCGACAAGATCCGGGCCGGCCTGCGCCACGAGCAGCAGCTGACTCGGGAGCTGTCCCACGAACTACGCAACCCACTCGCCCGCATCGTGGCCGAACTCGACTGGTGGGGAACCCGCCCTCGTACCTCGGAAGAGACCCGGAACGCACTCACCGTGATCGAGGATGCGGCTTCGTCCATGCGAACGATTTGCGACACCCTCTTGGACGAAGCCCAGGGCGCAGGCGCAACCCACAGGGGACCGGCCGACGTTCACGCCGCCCTGGTCCGATTGGCCGGTCGGACTGCTCCGCCAACCGACGGTCGCTCTCTGGGTCGCGCCACCGGCCGGGCGCCTTATGGCCGCAGCCCCGGCGGCAATCGTGGAAAGAGCGGTCAGCCCTCTGGTAGACAACGCCCTGCGCTACGCGCATTCCCGTGTAACTGTCATCACCCGCTCAGACGAGGCAGGCACCCGTATCGAGGTGACAGACGACGGGCCGGGTGTCCCCGCCTCGTTCGCTCCCGAGCTCTTCCACCCTGGGCGGAGGGCCGAAGCCGACGACGGGCACTCAGGAGCGGGCCTGGGATTGCCGCTCGCACGGCGCCTGGCCCGCTCCGCTGACGGCGATGTCCACCACGACGCGTCGCATCGCGACGGCACCCGCCTCGTGGTCACCCTGCCCGCAGCCTGATGAACCTGTTCGGTCTGTGACGCCACCCGGGAAACACACAGGACTGACCCTTCCTTCGGCCTCCAGCCGGAGGGCCACTACTGTGTCTACAACACAGTAGTCACCCTGCCTCCATGCAGGGACCGCACCGGTCTAGGGGGACCCATGTCCGACGAAGGCGAGCGCCGGCCCGCTGGGGAACTCGAGTCCAGCGTGCTCGCCGCACTGTGGGCGTCCGGGACGGCGCAGTCGGCCGCGCAGGTCAGAGCAGCCCTACCCCAGGACCTGGCACGTACCACGGTGGCGACGCTCCTGGGGCGGCTCTGCGACAAGGGATTGGTCGGTCGTCGACCTGGCGGTCGCGGCTTCGTCTATTTCGCTGTCCAGGACGCACACGGCCTCGCTGCTCGTCGTATGCACCGTGAACTCGACGGCGGCAGCGACCGGAGCATGGTGCTGGCACGATTCGTCGAGGGCCTCGATCCACACGATGAGGCCGAACTGCGTCGCCTTCTGCAAGAAGACCGACCGTGATCATGCTGCCGGTGGTCCCCCTGCTGCTGGCCTGACTACTGCCGACCCTCGCACGGCGTACGGCCGAGAGGGTGCGGCCGGACATCGCTCTTTAAACGATCGCGACCGGCACGGCCGCATTGGCGCTCGTCGGTCGTCGCGTGCCTGGGCACCCTGCTGCTCCCGCTCGCCCTCCGTCTGCCGGCATTCGCCGACTTCGGTCATCTGCTCCAGCCCGTCCGGGCGGTCCCGGCAGCACTCGTGTTCTGCCTCTCGATGCCGGCGGGCGGCGCGCTCGGCATGAGCGCGACCGCCGGGAGCCGCGGTGCCAGGGCAGAGTTGAGGCGGCAACGCGCAGCCCAGGAGCTCGTCGCGGGGATGCCGGAAGCCGTAGGTCTGTGCGTACTCGACGAAGAGCGGCCGGACGCCTTCGCGCTGCCCGGCTATGCGCATCTCCCTCGCGTCCGAGCGTGCAGCGGACGAAGCTGCCGGGCGTGCATGCGGAGACCCGCGGCCGGCTGCCCGGGCCATCGGGCGGCCGGCCTTTGCCTCGGCGTCCCTCCGCAGCAGCCTGCAGGTGCCCGCGGCTGCGGCCCGGGGCACCAACGCCCGAGGCAGGCGGCCGTCTCGGCGCCGACGAGCAGTCAGCCTGCACCTCGGTAGAGGCGCGAAGGAGGGCCCTACCGGCGCGACGGGGGAAGGTGTACGAGCCGAAGGAGTCCCGGTCCGCACCGAACCACATTCCTCCGAGGGCGCCGGGGCCATCCAAGAGCCCCGAGACCGCAGAGCAGGCGCTGCAGTCATCATTCGGGGGCCGCCGAGTGAGCGCGACCTCACGCTCGCGCGGATGGGGGACGTGCCACAAGCCCCCGTGCCTCGGCCCGCAGGGCCCCAGCCCTGTGGGCCGTCATGGTGCGATCCCTGCGGACCGCGAGGAGCAACCGCAACACCAAGTACGACGCCAACAACCTCACTTCGCCTGCGGCGCCTACAACAAGCCCGCCACCGAGTCAGCCCCTTCTCACCTCACCTGGCACGAGGGTGGGTCCCTGAGGCACGACTCCGACCTGCCCGCTTACTGGTACTCGGGGAAGCCCTGGCCGCCTGCCTCTCCGGCCGTGGGTTGAACGAGGTCTGCCATGGGGTGCAGCCGGGTGGCCTTTCCGGAGCCGGAAGGGCCCGTGATGGCTATCCGGTCGCCGCCGCGGACCTCGCACGTGGCGCTGTTCACGGCGGCCACGGCGGTCGACCCAGTAGACGGCCCCAGGGTCGAAGTCTCCTCCGACGCCAGGCAGCGGCTGGTCAGAGTCCGGCCCGTCCACGGTGAGATGACGGTAAGCGCCCAGTTCACGCGCGCGGCAAGCCATGGGAACCCGTCCTTGTGCGCGACGGTGGTTCCTGCAGGCACTGCTCACGCCCCCTGCCCCGGCGCATGAGATACGCCAGGGCGTCCGCCGTCCGTCAGCTTGTTCCGCCGAGGGAAGTGAGGAGCGTGTTGAGTGCGCCGACCTCGGTGGCCTGACAGCCAGATCGACAAGGTTCTGAAGGCCGTGCGCGCCCCGCACCCCGAAGAGCTCGCGGGGCCGGGTGGTGATGCTGTGGACCGACAAGGTTCCCTCTCTCACGTACCAGATGCCGAAGACCAAAGCGAGCACGCCGGCGAACACGCTGCTGCTCAGGGCGAGGGGAACGCCCTGGCTGTCGGTGAGGATGTCGGTGTAAAGAGTTCCCGTCACACTGACCACCACGACGGTGAGCCAGTACACGAGCGGGATGTAGCGCCCGGCGCTGAGCTGCCAGGCCAGGACGGCGGCCAAGGCACCGGTGAAGATCAGTGCGGTGTTGGGCAGGCCCACACCGAGGTTCATGTTGATCCAGTCGGCGAAGCTTTCGCCGACCGTGGTGCACAGGATCTTGATGATCCAGAACCAGATCGTGACCTCGGGCACCTTGTTCAGCATCTGCCCGGCAGGTGCCCGAACGCTCTCGCCGATGCGCAGCTGGTCTCCTGCGCGGGTGCCTGCCTGTGGAGCTGTGGGAGTCTCAGACGTCTCGTAGGTCATGCGTCCCGACCTTGTCATCGGAAACTTGAACGCATCCTGACCATCTCATCGGCCACGACGACAGCGACAGCGATGCCCCCTCTCGCCGTACTCGGTTGGTACACGCAGTCGAGTACGGCGAGAGGGGACCGGGTGTCAGGACGCAGACGGTGCCGCGCGTCGGTCGGCGGCGCTCAGCCACAGGACCACGGCGACGATGATCACGGCGAGGACCAGGCTGACCGGCCCGGTGCCCAGCCCGAGGCCGCCGCGCTCGGCGCCGACGCCGGCCCAGTCCGCGAAGGAAGCGCCGAGTGGCCGTGTGAGCACGTACGCCCACCAGAAGCCGAGCACGGGCGGGAGGGCGAACAGCCGGTGAGCGAGTGCCGGCAGGGCGATCAGAGCGGCGAACAGCAGTCCCGACGGCAGGTATCCCCAGCCGAGGGTCGCCGCGGTCAGGTCGCCGACGGCCGTGCCGAGGGCAAACGTGGCCATGACCACGGTCCAGTAGAAGACCTCGCGGCGTCCGCCGGCCACCGTCTCCACCGCGAGGGTGCCCTCGGTCCGCTGCCAGAGCATGAAGACCAAGGCCAGGGCCAGGGCGAACGCCGAGGCGGACACCGTGTAGGGCACGCCGAGGGCGACGTGCGCGACGTCGGCGGCCATGGTCCCGAAGACGCTGACCATGACCACGGCCGACCAGTACACGGCCGGGACGTGGCGGCGCGTGCGGGCCTGCGCGCCCAGGGCGGCGGCCAGCAGGAGACCGGACGCAGCGACCGCGGGGACGGGCCCGAGGGCTCGTGCGAGGTAGTCGGAGGTGGTCTCGCCCATGCCGGTGGTCAGGATCTTGACGATCCAGAACACCGCGGTCACCTCGGGGACCTTGCTCACCGCGGAGCGAACGGCCTGGGCCCGGGCGCGGCGGTGCGCCCGCGGGGTTGTCGTGGCGCCCAAGACGGCGGCACTCCTTTCTCTGCGGCGCGGCCGGAGCGACGCCGCTCGGTCGGTCCGGTTCAGCCGCCCAGGACGGTGTTGCCGGTGAGCGTGCCGTTGGTGCCGTCGACGCTCACCGCGTGCCGCACTCCGTCGGGGCCGACGACGACGATCCGCCAGGCGCGGCCGCCGCCCTGCTCGGTGACCGGTGCCAGTGACTCGACCTTGCCGTCGCTGACCGCCGTGGCCGCCTTGCTGACGGCGTCCGCTGCGGAAAGCGAAGGCAGGGGAGCCGGGGCACCGCCGGTCGAGGAGGCGCGGAAGTCTCCGGCATGCGGGCCGTGCTCACCGTCCCGGTGCCGGCCGCCGTGCCCGTCGCGGCCCTCAGAATGCTCGCGCGAATCGTCGCCGCGCTCGTGGTCTCCGGCAGCCGCCGCCTTGTGGTCGCCGCGTCCTTCTTCCTCGTGGTGGTGGATGGCCGCCGCCGCCGCACCGCCGCCGATCACCACCACGGCAGCCGCACCGGCTGCGGCCCATCGCACTCTGCGGCCACGCGGCCGACGGCCGCGGACCAGCTTCTCGCCCGTCGCGCCGGAGCCGCCCTCACCCCTCTGCTCCTGCGACTCGTCGGCGCCGACGGACTCACCCACTGATTCACTCACTGTGACCACCCCTACCTGTTGGCAAGGTCCGGGGCACTGCGCCCGGACATCCGGGCACAGCATCGTTCGAGCATGCTGAAGGGATGCTGAAGACCTGAAGGTGCCTTCAGCATGGCGGCTCCGGCGCCGGGCGGCATGCCACTCTTGGGGCATGCGTGTACTGGTGGTGGAGGACGAGCGCCGGCTGGCCCTGGCGCTTCAGCATGGGCTGACCGCCGAGGGATTCAGCGTGGACCTCGCTCACGACGGTCCGTCCGGATTCGCGAAGGCCACGGAACGCACCTACGACGTGGTGGTGCTCGACATCATGTTGCCCGGCCTGAACGGCTACCGTGTGTGCTCGCGTCTACGGGCCTGCGGCAGCAATGTCGGCATTCTCATGCTCACTGCCAAGGACGGCGAGTGGGACGAGGCTGAGGCACTGGACACCGGCGCCGACGACTACCTCGCCAAGCCGTTCTCCTTCGTGGTGCTCGTCGCCCGCCTGCGGGCGCTGGCCCGCAGGATCGGCAGCCGGGCCCCGCAGCGCACCGTCGTGGGCGACCTGGTCATCGACTCCGCCGCCCGTACATGCAGCCGCGGTGGCCTGCCCATCCCTCTCACCCCGCGCGAGTTCGCCGTTCTGGACCACCTCGCGCGGCGGGCCGGTGAGGCGGTCTCCAAGCGCGAAATCCTGGACGAGGTCTGGGACAGCAACACGGACAGCGACCCCAACACCGTGGAAGTCCACGTGAGCGCCCTGCGACGCAAGATCGACGCCCCGTTCGGTCGGGCCGCGGTGCAGACCGTCCGAGGCGCCGGATACCGGCTGGCGGCTGACGGTGGCTGAGCCGCAAACCATCGCACCCGAACCGGGGCAGCCGGCAATCCTCCGCGCTGCACGCCGCCGGGCCGGTACGCTTCTGCACCTCCTGGCCGATCGGCGTAGGGCGGCTGCACTGATCCAGCGGCTGGCTCCGCGCTCGGTCCGTACCCGGACCACCCTCGCCGCATGTGTCAGCGTCGCCGTCGTCATGCTCGTCGCCTCGGCCGTCGTCCAGATGCTGCTGCGCGTCAACCTGGAACGCACCGTCGAAACCGGCGCGCGCGAGGAGACCCAGGCCGTCTCACGCCTCGCCGCCACCGGTCACCTCACCCCTCAGCTGCCGCTCGGCCCCGGAACGGACTTCGTCCAGGTC
The DNA here is from genome assembly GCF_044454045.1 of Streptomyces sp. NPDC051578. Classification (NCBI taxonomy): domain Bacteria; kingdom Bacillati; phylum Actinomycetota; class Actinomycetes; order Kitasatosporales; family Streptomycetaceae; genus Streptomyces; species Streptomyces sp. NPDC051578. The sequence goes on along the minus strand of NZ_JBITDH010000002.1, from coordinate 784,210 downwards.
GTCGACGCCCACGGAAAGGTGGTCGCACAGAGCCAGAACCTCACCGGCCGGCCCGCCCTCGCCCCCACCGGCTCCCACGAGGGCCACCGGACGTACAACCTCGATGCCCTGGGCGAGAGGCACGACCAGCGCGTCAGCAGCGTCACCACCGCCACCCCCACCGGGCCGATGACCGTCCACGTCGGTGCCTCGCTCCGTACCGCCGACACGGCCGAGGACATCACCACCGCGGCCCTCGCAGCCCTGAGCTCCCTGCTCGTCCTCACCGTCGGCGCCCTGACCTGGCGTACGACCGGCCGGGCGCTGCGGCCTGTCGAGGCCATCCGCGCCGAGGTCGACTCGATCAGCGATCGCGGCCTGGACCGCCGGGTCCCCGCGCCGCGCAGTGACGACGAGATCGCCCGCCTCGCCGAGACCATGAACGCCATGCTGGAACGACTGGAGGCCGCAGGCATCCGGCAGCGCCGGTTCATCGCCGATGCCTCGCACGAACTGCGCAGCCCTCTCGCGGTACTCCGGACTCAGCTCGAAGTCGCGCACACCCACCCCGACCCGAAGGTGCGTGACACCTTGGTGGAAGGCGCCCTCCAGGACACCGAACGCCTCCAGGCGCTCTCCGCAGACCTGCTCCTGCTCGCCCGCCTCGACGCCGGCGGGCAGAGCCGGCCCGGCGAACCCGTGGACCTCACCGAACTCGTGCGCGCCACGGTGGCAGCACGTTCAACGGACCCTCATGAGGTCGCCCTCCACACATCGGGCAACATCATCATTTCCGGCAATGCACTGTGGCTCGGCCGCCTCCTGACCAATCTACTGGACAACGCCCAGCGGCACGCCCGCCACTGCGTCGCCGTACGGCTTGCGGCAGACCCGGTGACCGGCGACGCCGTCCTGGACGTCGCGAACGACGGCCTCCCGATCGCCGCCGACGACCGGGAGAAGATCTTCGAGCGGTTCACCCGCCTCGACGACGCGAGAAGCCGCGACGACGGCGGCACCGGCCTCGGTCTGTCCATCGCCCTGGACATCGCGGCTCTGCACGGCGGCACGATCACCGTCCACGACACTTCGGACGGCGTCACCTTCCGTACCCGCCTGGTCACCCGCCCCCGGGGGTAGACCCGCAACGGGCGGTCAGCTGGTGACCGCCTCCACGGCTGGCGCCGGTGATTCAAGACTCGCCGTAAGGGCGAAGGAGGAGCGCGCCGCCTCAACCTGAACACGTCCTGAGCGCGTCGCTCCGGCAGCTGACGCCGTCCCGTCCCGAGGTGGGGCCGGACCTACCCGCGCCGCCGTGGAGAAGGTTCCCCCGTCCCGGCACTCCCCTTCCCGGGTCTTCGTATGCATGCGGAAACGGCTCGGCTGGGCGTCGTGCGCCGCGTACGCTGCGGCCGTGGCCGTGCCCGCCCCCGGCTTGTGGATGCGCCACGAGCACGACCTGGACCTGGGCGCAGCGGTTCACTTGGAGGTCGGCGGCACCCAAGTCCTGCTCTTCGCAGTGCTGTTCGCGGCCGGGCTGCGAACCAGCCCGCAGGCGATCGCGGGGGCGCTGCGCAGGCCGGGCGTCATCGCGGCCGGACTGACCCTCCATCTGGCCGCGCCCCTGCTGATCATCCCGCTGATCTCGTTGGCCCTGCGCTGTTCGGCCGACTCCGACGGCGGCAGCGCAATGGTCACCGCGATGATGCTGACGCTCGCCATGCCGGTGGCGGCCGGTGCAACGGTATGGACGGCTGAGGGCCGTGGAGACGAACCGGCCATACTCGGTCTGGTCCTGGCCTCCGCCCTGGTCAGTCCCTTCACCGTGCTGCTCACGATCAGTGCCCTGGCGCCGCTGCTCACGGCCGCCTACTCGGATGCGGTGACCGCTGCCGTGGCACACACGAGTACCGGTTTCGCGCTCACCGGCATCGTGATCCCGTGCGCTCTCGGCATGGGCGTCCGACGCCTCCTGGCCGCGCGCGCCGAGCCCGCCGTCCTGGGGACGGCAGCGGTCCACCGCGGACACCCTCGGTGCCGGACTGGTCGTCACCACCCATGATCCTCGCGTCGCCCGGCGCCTGAGCCGGCAGTGGTCCATGCGCGACGGCCGCCTCCGGCCCGCTCCCGACGCCTACTCACCCTCCGCACCATCGACTTCGCGGGGAGACGGGCCGTGATCGGCAGCTGGGTCCGGGGCCTCTTGCTCCACCGGACAGGCCGCCTCGCCGCCACCGCTACGGGCATTGCCCTCGCGGTCGCACTCGTCGCCGCTCTGGGTTCTTTCCTGACCGCCTCGAAGTCCACGATGACGGAACGCGCCGTGCGCTCGGTGGCCGTCGACTGGCAAGCCGAGATCCAGCCCGGCGCCGACACGCGCGCCGTCGTCGCGGCGATCCGCTCCGACCCGGGGGTCCGTACCAGTGAAACGGTGGGCATGGTCCGCAGCACCGGGCTGCAGACCACCACCGCGGGCAGCACCCAAAACACCGGGCCGGGTGTGGTCCTCGGACTTCCCGACGGCCACCTCCGTGCCTTCTCCGGTACGGTGCGCGTGCTCGCCGGCACCGGCCGCGGCGTGCTCCTCGCCCAGCAGACCGCAGCAAACCTTCACGCGGCACCCGGCGACACCGTCATCGTCCATATGCCGGGCATCGCACCGGTGGCTGTGCCCGTGGCGGGGGTCGTGGACCTGCCACAGGCCGACTCCCTGTTCCAAAAGGTCGGCGCCCCGCCCCAGTCCCAGCCCTCCGCTCCGCTCCGCCCGACAACGTCGTCATCGTCCCGCAAGGCCTTTTCGCGCGGCTGACCGCGCCGATAGCCGCCACGGACCCGGCCGCTGTCACCACGCAGATCCACATCACCCGCGACGCACCTCTGCCGGCGGACCCGGCAGCCGCCACCGCCGCACTCTGGAGGCGATCGCGTGGAAGTACCGCACGTGCTTGCCCTGGCGGGACCTGCCCCACGAGTTCGACTCGTTCAAGACCGCCCACAAACGGCTGCTGCGCTGGGCAGTTGACGGCACCTGGGCCAGGGTCTTCGCAGCTGTTCTCGCCGCAGCGGACTCGGGCGACGACATCGGCTGGACCGTCTCGGTGGACTCCACCGTCTGCCGGGCCCACCAGCACGCCGCCGGTGCCCGCAAAGGGTGACACTGGCCGAGGAGAGCCGGCCGACCACGCGCTCGGGCGCTCGCGGGGCGGCCTGAGCACGAAGGTCCACCTGGCCTGCGACAGCAACGCCCGTCCGCTCGCGGTCGTCCTCACCGCCGGACAAGCGGGCGACGCGCCCGCGTTCACCACCGTCATGGCAGCGATCCGCGTCCCACGCACTGGTCCGGGGCGACCGCGAACCCGCCCGGACGTGGTGCTCGCGAACCGCGCCTACTCCTCCCGCGCGATCCGCGCCCACCTGCACAACCGTCACATCCGGGCCGTCATCCCACAGCCTGCCGACCAGGTCCGCCACCGCCAACGACGTGGTCCTCACGGCGGCAGGCCACCTGCCTTCGACCCCGAGTCCTACAAGGAACGCAACACCGTCGAGCGGTGCATCAACCGCTTCAAGCAGTGGTGCGGCCTGGCCATGCGAACCGACAAGCTCGCCATCGCCTACCAAGCCGCACTCCACCTCGCCGCGATCCTCATCTGGACCCGCAGATAGCCAAAGAGACAGCCCCTAGGGGCAGGCCCGCGCGCGACGCGGCGCCCGCCGCTCGCATCACCGAGCGGGGAAAGCAGCTTTTGCCGCGGAGCCCGGCTCCCGTCGCCCCGGCCACCAGCCCCTCACCGGGCGAGGCCGCCCTTCGCGAGGAGGACCGGCGCGGCCTGACCGCGCTGTTCTGGTCCCACGTCACCCCTACGGCACCATCCACCTGGACCTGAACAAGCGCCTCGGCCTGGGGCCGGCCACCGCTGTGCCTCACCCCCGCACCCCGGCCGACACCGCCGGCCGATCACGTACGGAGACACGATGACGGACTTCCAGGGCTTCATCGGTGGGGGACGGGCACGCCTGCGGAGCGGAGTCTGGCCTCGGTGAGCGCGGTCACCCGGGCTGAGATCGGCGCTTGGTCCTCGCGGTGATTGTTGATCAGCTTGTACTGGGCCGAAGCCTTGGCCCACGCCTGCAGGCTGGCGTGATCCCCCAACAGCCCGGGGTTGGCGAGGTAGCGGTCGGCCATGGCGGTCGCGAGTTCTTCGATCCTCGGGTCGTCCGGTTCCCAGGTCTCCGCCTCCCGGCCGCGCTTGATCAGGTCGACGTACTCGGGGTCGTCGAGCCCGTGTTCAAGCTGGGTCAGGAAGCCGTCGAAGCCCTCCGGCACCAGCGCCCGGGCCAGCACCAGGGCCTCGCGCTGCGCGGCCACGTAGTCGGGGCTGAAGCCGAGGCCGGGCATGCGATCCAGAATCGCGCAGGCGCGGTCGGGCAGCAGGGCCCGGTCGCCGTCGGCGAGCCGGTGCAGGATGTCGCGGCGGGCGGCCAGCTCATCGATGCGTTCAGTGAGCTGCCGCTCGACGTCGGTGAGCGCGGCGCCGAACTGCTCGGCGCCGGCGCCGAGCATGGCCCCGATCTCGGCCAGCGGCACGCCCGCGGCAGCCAGCGTCCGTACCTGTACCAGCTGCAGCAGCTCGCCGGATCCGTACCGCCGATAGCCGGAGCTGTCACGTTCCGGCTCCGCGACCAGGCCGATCTTGTGGTAGTGCCGCACCGTCTTCACCGTGACGCCGACGAACGCCGCCGCCTGCCCGATCGTGACCCCGTTCCTCATCAGCCCAGCTTGCCGCAGAACACCGCGTCGACGAAACGCTGCTGGGCGGTCTGGAATGCCGGTGCTATCGACAGGTCGGCGTCATCCACCCAAGTCAGCCCGGCGGTCAGGGTCTTGCTGCCGTCCGGCGTGCTGTACATCAGCGCCGCCGAACCCATGGTGGCGCCGTTGTGGTGGAAGACGGTGCCGCCCTCCGTTTCCTGCGCGAACACTCCCAGGCCGTAGCCGACCGTCGCCTCAGGCGTGCGCATCTCGGCCAGCATCTCGGCCGACAGGAGCTTGCCGCCCATCAGCGCGGAGAAGTACGTGTGCAGATCCTTGGTGGTCGAGATCATGTCGCCGCCGGCTCCGACCCAGGACGGGTTCTGACGGGTGACATCGACCGTCCGCTCCTGCCCGGCCTCCTCGTAGCGGTAGTAGCCGTGGTTGTGCGGCTCGGGGATCTCCGGCGAGGCGCCCGGCGCCACGGTGCCGGTCATCCATAGCGGCTCCAGGATCAGCCGCTGCAACTCCTCGGCGAACGGACGGCCGGTAACCTTCTCGACCACCAGCCGGGCCAGCACGTAGTTGGTGTTGGCGTAGCTCCAGCCCGTACCCGGCGCGAACCGCGTCGGCTTGGACAACGACAGCTGTACCAGCTCTTCGGGCCGGTAGGTCTTGAACTGGTTGTCCACCCACTCCTTGCCCTGCCAGGGGACCCCCAGCACGATCGTCCCGTCCTCGTAGAGCTCGCCGGTGTGGTTGAAGATCCCGCTGGTGTGCTGCAGCAGCATCCGCACGGTGATCCGCCGGTCGAGACCGAACTCAGGCAGGTAGTCATCGACGGGGGAATCCAGGCCGATCCTGCCTTCGGCCACCAGCAAGAGCACGGAGGTGGCGACGAAGTTCTTGGTGCTGCTGCCGATGCGGAAGTGCCCGTTCGTCAGCGGCTTGGCACTCTGGCCCAACGCGCGCACACCGGCGCAGCCAACCCACTCCCCCTGCTCGTCGTTCACCCGGAGCTGGATCCCTACGAAACCGGACTCGGCCAACTCCTCGATCGCCTTCTGTAGCTCCGGACGATCCTGCCCCTGGCCGGAAAGGTGGGTGGACATACTGCTCCTTCACATCGGTTGTGCCCGGGTCGGCGTCGTGTGCCGATGCGACGAGCCTCCACCCTGCCCCTAGGTCAACCTCAACTGTGAACCAGCCCACGGTCGCTTCCAGTCGGCGTGACCGGCAGGGAGGAGCTTGCCCAACACCACTCACGCCGGGCGATCGCCCGGCACCTGGGCTGGGGTGCCGGGCGAGGATTCTTCTTGTCGGTCGGCGAGTGTGTGTCGGTCGAGCGATCCGCGCGTTGGACCTGCCCCGAGTTACCAGGAGCACGATCTGTGACCGGATCCTGGCCTGGTGCAAGTCTTGTGACCGTAGGCCGCCTTCTTCAACCGTTGCCGCTCGGCGGCCGTCAGGGCTATGGGGTAGGCGGCAGGAACAGGCAAGGCAGACAGGCCGACCAGCAGAAGTGGATCACAACGCCATGGTCCTGCTCATGCCGTCTCGTGGTGGAGGAGGTCCAAGGCGGTGAGTTCTTCCACCGACAGGCGCAGGGAGCCGACGGCGACGTTCTGGGCGAGGTGGTCGAGGTCGCCGGTGCCGGGGATGGCCAGGACATGGGGGCCCTGGTGCAGTGTCCACGCCAGCCGGATCTGGGCTGCGCTCACGCCGTGGGCGCGGGCGATGGCGTGCACCTCCGGGCTGTGGTCGGTGGTCGCACCAGCGGTGCGTCCGGTGCCGGCGATCGAGTAGAACGGCACGAACGCGATGCCCTGCTCACCACAGATGCCCATGAACTCCTTCTGCTCGGGCGATGCGCCGATGCCGTACATGTTCTGGACGCAGACCACCGGTGCGATGGTCTGAGCCTCGGCTAGGTGGTGGGGGCGGATGTTGGACAGGCCCAGGTGCCGGATGAGTCCGGCCTCGCGCAGTTCGGCAAGTGCGCCGAAGCGTTCGGCGATGGAGTCGGTGCCGACGATGCGCAGGTTCACCACGTCGAGGTGGTCGCGGCCGAGCTGGCGCAGGTTCTCCTCGACCTGGCCGCGGAGTTGCTCCGGGGTGGCGTGCGGAAGCCATTGACCTGAGGGGTCGCGGCCCGGTCCGACCTTGGTGGTGATGACGAGGTCGTCCGGGTAGGGGGCCAGTGCCTGGTTGATCAGCTCGTTGGCACAGCGCAGCGACGAGAAGTAGAACGCGGCGGTGTCGATGTGGTTCACGCCGAGTTCGAGCGCGCGGCGCAGCACACTGATCGCCTGGTCGCGGTTGCGTGGGACGGCATCGGCCGCGAATGCCTCGCCGTGCTGCGTCAGGCGCATCGCGCCGAAACCGATCCGGTTGACCGTCAGGTCGCCGAGCTTCCAGGTGCCCGATGCCGCCGCGGTGATCGTTTGTGAGGTCATGGCGGGATGATCTACGCACGGTAGGCTGGCCCGCCATTGATTCATACATGCCTGAATCCATTGAGGAGCGTTCGTCGTGGCAGAGCTGGCGTTCTCGACGAGCGATCTGGCGCAGGTGCGGTTCGCCGTCTCACCGATGTGGGAGGTCGCACCCAGCTTCCGACTGCTGACGTCCGCCGCCGCGCATCCCATCCACGGACCCTGGGCCGACCAGGTACGTCCGCGTATGGTGGCCGCCGGGCTGGACCGGGGCTGGCTCTGCGAGCTGGTCCCGCCCACCGGCGGCTACGTCCCCGACTTCCTCAACCCGGCTCCCGCTGGTCCGGCCCCCACCCCGGCGGCAGAGCGGGACGCGATCCGGGCCTCGCCCGCCGACCGGGTACGCCAGGACCTCGACCACCTCGCCCGCCACCAGGGAAACCTCGGCCCTCGGCTGCGAGCCCTGCACAACGACCCACAGGGCCTCCTGGCCAAGGTCGCAGAAGAGCTCGAAACGTACTGGGAGCTGGTACTCGCCCCCTACTGGGCACGAATCCGGGCAGTCCTGGACGCAGACATCCTCTACCGGGGCCGCCTGGCCGCCGAGCACGGCGCCGGCCACCTCCTCAACGACCTGCACACCTCTGTGAGCTGGGACGACAACGCGCTCCGGATGTCCCGCCGAAAGCAGCCGCTGATCCGCACGACGGCAGGCACGGGACTGCTGCTGATCCCCTCAGCCTTCACCGGACCAGGGTTGCGCACCCGAACGACGCCACCGGACCCGCCCCAACTCGCCTATCCGGCGCGCGGTGTCGGCTCACTATGGACGAAGCGCCCCGTCACCCAGACCGAAACCCTCTCCGCCGTACTCGGCCGCTCGCGGACCCTGCTGCTAACCGAGTTGGAGATCCCGGCCTCCACCACACAGCTGGCCCACCGCACCGGACTCTCCCCCGCAGGGGTATCCCAATGCCTTACCGCTCTACGCAACGCGGGCCTGGTCAGCGCCCACCGCGCCGGCCGCTCCGTCCTCTACGCCCGCACCACCGCAGCGGAAGCCCTTCTCCAAGCCGCCTCCGCCTGACCTCACGTCAACCCCGGAAGGACTTCGAGAGCCGACAACTCAGTGGTCGGCTCTCGAAGTCCTTCCGGGGTTGATCAGGCTGCCAAGGAGACGGAGGATTCTTCTTGGCGGTCGGCGAGTGTGTGTCGATCGAGCCGGGCCAGCAGATCGCCCAGGTCGGAGGTGGTGAACTTCCACTGGAACGGCTGTGCCGTGAGGTTGTAGCGGTCTTCGAAAGCTCGGAGCCGGTCCCGGACCGCGGTCAGGTCCGTAAAGTCGTTGGGTTGAACGACCTTGCGCTGGCCGATGGGGAAGAAGATCTCGATCTGGTTGGTCCAGGAGGCGTGGATGGGAGTGTGGAGCATGACCGCGTTCGGAAACGCCTTGGTCAGACGGTCGATGGCCTTCTCTTCCCCCGGTGGGAGGAGCCGTTGTCGACAATCCAGAAGACGCGTTTCGCGCTGGCGTAGGGCTCGGTGGCCATGACCTGGGCGACCAGGGCCATGAAGGGCACGATGCGGGTCTTCGGCTCGCAGCGGCCGAAGACCTTCGCGCGGTGGGCGTCGTGGGCGGCCAGGTGGGTCAGCGCGCCGCCGCGGCCGTACTCGTGGTTGACGCGCATCGCCCGGGCCCGGCCCGGGGCCAGGGTCGAAGGGCAGCGGCAGCGGGCCTGGACGGAGGTCTTCTCGTCGCTGGAGAGGACGTACTCGTCCTCGCCCAGCGGGGCACCCTCGAACGTGCGGGCCTAGAGGTCCGGGACACGCTGGGCCTTGGCCCGGAAGCCCGGGTCGCAAATGAAGATCCAGGACCGGTACTGCCAGGGCTTGAGCGCGTCCTCGCGCAGCCAGCGGCGCACCGTGGACGCCGAGACGGTACCGGTGATCCCGAGCGCCGTCAGCTTGGCAGCCAACTCCGGGCACGCCAGCGAGCCAGCGGTACGCCGGTCTCGGCGGGCAACTGACAGGCCAGCGCCTTAACCTCTGTGACCTGCACCGGAGTGAAACGGGCGGGGCGCCCTGAGCGCTTGCGGTCGGCCAGGGCCGGCAGCCCGCCGGCGGCGAACCGGCCCCGCCAAGCGCGAACCGTGTCCATGTGCAAACCCGTCTCGCGGGCGATGCGCGCGTTGGAGCGCCCCCGCGCCGCGTGCAGGACGACCTGCGCGTGGACCCGCAGCCGGTATTCAGGCTTGTGACCGTAGGCCATCCTCTTCAGCCGCTCGCGCTCGGCGGCGGTTAGCGGCACGGGGCGGGCGCAGGATATGCGCATGGCAGGAGCAACAGCCGGTCTCGTGAAGTGGATCACTGACGGTTGTGCAGCCTGCCGCGCCACTGTGGCGTCGCCGGCTCGCCCAACGATGCCCTGGACTGCGCCTGCTGCCTGCTGCCTGCTGGCTGCTGCCTGCTGCCTGCTGCCTGCTGCCTGCTGCCTGCTGCCTGCTGCCTGCACTATGACGGACCGGCCCTGCGGGCTGAGTCATTGACGCTGAGATTGATCTCGATGCCGGTCCGACTGCTGGCCTTCTCTGCCCTGCCCCGGGCTAAGGGTTGTCCCGTAACTGATCTTTGACAGCACGAGAGTGGCTGGCCGGTATCGCGCCCCAGGTTCCCCTTGGGGAGGCACTGGCTTCGGTTCACCCCTGCGACCGCACGACACAACAGCGGGTAGCAGACGCCTCCTCACGACAACGTGTGGACCTCCCGACCTGGGGAGATGAGCAGGGCCCTGTTATCGTGCGCCGATGTCAACGATCAAACAGTTCCAAGTGACCTTCGACTGCGCGGAGCCTGCGCGCCTCGCCGCCTTCTGGTGCGAGGTGCTGGGATACGTCGTGCCGACGGTCCCGGAGGGCTTCGCCACGTGGGAGGAGTACCACCTCTCGCTGCCGCCCGAGGATGAGATCTACTTCGCGTGCACCGATCCCTCGGGCGTGGCCCCGCGCTTGCTCTTCCAGCGAGTTGCCGAGAGCAAGGTCGTCAAGAACCGGGTGCATCTCGATGTGCGGGCCGCCACCGGGCTCGTGGGTGAGGAGCGCCTTGCCACACTCGAGGCCGAATGCGCACGACTGATGGCACTCGGCGCGAAACACGTGCTGACGCAGCGCGCCGATGGCGTCAACGAGTCGTGCATCACGATGCAGGACATCGAGGGCAACGAGTTCTGCCTCGACTGATTCTCCGAGACTGCGACGTGGGGAGCCCGTCTCCGGCCTTGGGGAACATCGGGGCAGCCGATATCGGCTGCCCCGATGTTCCCCAAGGCCAGTCTTCCGTGGACCTCTCAAGTCCCGCATGCGGAGGGAGTCATCCCGTGAGAGCGAGGTTATGTAGGCGGGCAACGCCGTGCATCGCGTGGCGCACACCGTCGCCTCGTCGCCTCTCAGGCGGCAGTCGCGCAGGATCTTCCAGGTCTTCATACGGGCGAAGGCGTGCTCGACGCGAGCGCGAACCCGTTTGTGGCTCTTGTTTGCGCGCCTGCTTCCGGTCGGGTAGTTCCCCGCCCTTGCGCCAGCGGTGCAGCATGATCAGCCTGGTGCCCAGGTAGCCGCCGTCCGCGATCGTCTGGTGTTGACGACTGCCTGCTTGGCACCGGACTCGGCCCATGCCCGGCGGTCGTTGCAGTTCCCCGGGCAGAGGCCGGCCAACCACCACGACCAGGCCGGTGTCGGCGTCGATGACCACCTGGTGGTTCGTCGAGTAGCGATAGTTCTTCGACTGCTCGGCGACCTTGTGGTCGCGGGTAGGTACCAGCGTCCCGTCCACGATCAGCACCGAGTCCTTGGCGAAGCGTCTGCGCGAGGCCAGCGCGAGCCTGGGGCCGAGGTGGTCGATGACGCGATCGGCGGTGGACTTCGACACTCCGAAGAACGGCACGAGTGGGCACAGGGTCAAGTTGGGGTGACAGTACGCGGCCACCAGTAGCACCCGGCCCTCCAGGGACAGCTTCCACGGCCGACCACGGCCCGGCGCGTCGGTGCCCTCGCGGCGTAGCTGCCTCATCAACTTGCAGAAGGCACGCGGGCTCAGTCCGGCGAACGGGGCTATCCAGGACGGCTCAGACGCCGTGATCACGCCAGCCACGGCGTAGATCATCCCACGGCAAGATCACTTACGGGACAACCCTTAGCGCCGGCACACGTAGACAGATGGACAGCCTCAAGTTTGGAAAGATCTGGGCAGTCGGACCTCCGTACTCCCCCAGCTCGGTTGGCGTGAAGGATCCGAAAACGATCGGGTTCCGCCGGACCTCGATCAACGACTTGGATCGGCGTCCCAGCCCATTGCCAAACGCTGATGCCTGGCGTGCGGGAGAACTGGACCTGCCCGCGGGTGCCTACGACCGCGACGCGCGGCCAGGATTTGGCGATGCGCACCCGGTCGGCTCCGTGAGAACGCAGCACATCGGCGAGAACGGTGATCGTGTCGTAGCCCTCGAAGGCGACGAAGGAGGGAGCTTCGCCCGGCGATGTCGCCCATTCGGCGAACTCCGGTTGCCCGGCCTGAGCACCGATCAGGACCTCGGCGAGGCGCTGGTCGCCGCGGACGGACTTGACGATCGGCACTGCCGGATCCGGGTGGCTGACCAGACGAAGAAGGGCCGTCACCCGATGGTCGGCGAGTTCGTTGCACACGTCCGCGGGGTGAGCGCACTCATGTCGAGTTCGACGACGGTGCCGCCGCGTGCAGCGAGGTGGTCCCGGTGGATAGCGGCATTCAGTGGCTTGTGGACCAAGACGTCTGGCAGCACGGGGTGGTCTTCGCACGCGGTATCCACCCTGAGGCGCTGGGAGTGCGGATGGGCGGAGTACCAGGATCTGTGGTCTCACCGACCACCGACACGGAGGCCTGGCACATGGTTCTGGACCTGGCGACGGACCACGACGACGTTGTGCGGGTCGGTTCGTGCGGCGGTTGGTCCTTCGCTGTTGAGTACGGGCTGGGGGACGGGGGCGGGAGACTGGCCGAGATCTCGCGCGACGGAGTGGAGGCGGTCCACCTGGATCCTTCCCCGGATCATCCGCCGGCGATGTTCTCGTACGCAAGAGACGGTGCGGATCTCTGCAAGTTTCGGAATCGGCGAAGAAGTATGGCGATGGGGCGAGCAGCCTGACCTCCTGCTGCCGGAGCTGACAGCCGCTGGTGTGCTGTATCCGGACGGCTCGTACGCACGACCCGACGGCGAGCCCCACCGCGACCGTGACCGCCGGACACTGGCACTCATAGAGACACGATGCGGGCTCTTCCTCCCTCGCGACGAGGTGAAGAACCAACGCCTACCAGCCCTCATCATCGACTGAGTAGCACTCTCCGATCGAGGCTCAGAAATCGCGCAGATCCGATGGTAGGCACCCCACATTCCCAGTCACAGGGCAGTGGACCGGGCAGCTCAGCGCGAAGAGGAAGACCGAAGCCGACACCCCACCGCCACGCCGCCATCGACGCCCGCAACCGCCCCGCAACCGCCCCGCAACCGCACGCGGCCTGCCCCTCGCCAGCTCGGGAGGCAGTAGGCAGCAGTAGCGAAGTCGGCCGCCCCCGGCGCCGCCGTCCCTACCCAGGCAGCAAGCCTTCTACCCGCGAACCGACACGCACCTGCACCAAACGGACGACACATCCTCCCCTGCCGAACCAGCTCAGAACCCCGCAACCCGGTGCATATCCCTGCCACCACCCGCTGTAGAACCCATGACGCCCATCAGCGAGTGGGGCGTACGCCGCTTCTTCGTCCGCGACCCGGACGGCCGCGTGGTCACCGTCCTCAGCCACCCCTGAGCCCTCCCGCCGCAGCGCGGCTGCCGGTCCATTCCCCGCCACCCGCCCGAGCCGTCCCTCAAGGACAGCGTGCCCGGCCCACAGCCGCGACCACCGTCACGGGCACTGTCAAGAACGCCGCCGACCAGAACAGGGAACGGTAGTCGTGCGCCTGAGCGGTGGAGGCCGCCAGCGCGGTGGTCGCGGCGCTGCCCGCGTAGAGCGCGACGCCGAACAAGGCCACTCCCGTCGCGCGGGCAGCCGGGCACAGGTCCGTCGCCCACAACTGGATCGTGGAGTGCATGAAGGACCAGCCGCCCCCCAGGAGCAGGGCGACCACGACGAGCACCCCGGTGGACCGGCTACAGCCGGCCAACAGGTACGCCAGGGCCATCTGCACCCCGCCGGCCACAATCAGGCCTGTCGGGGACCACCGTCCGACGAGCCGCCTGACCACCTGCGCCGCCGCCATGGAACCGACCCCGTACAGGGCCGCGACCGCGCCGGCCAGGGTGACAGGAGCTCCGTGCGCCTCCAGCGCCGGGGCCAGGTAGGTCAGAAAACCCAGCAGCACGGCCCCCTCCAGCAGCGCCACCACCATGACGTACCACTGCCACCGTGCGGACAGAACGACGCGGAACGGCGCCATCAGGCGGCCGGAGCGCGCCCGTTCGGGCTCGGGCAGTCGGCGCAGGGCCACCACCAGGCATGCGGCGGGGACGCCAGGCAGCGCGAACACCAGTCGCCATGTGAACCAGTGCGCCAGCGCTGCGGCGACCACCGTGGCCATGGCGGTGCCCAGCGCGAACGCGGTCATCAGCGCGCTGAGGGAGCGCTGCCGTGTCGCGGCCGGCACCGTGTCGCCCACGTACGTGAGCGAGGTGGCGATGGAGGCGGCGAAGAACGCGCCGGCCAGGGCGCGGGCCACGATCAGCACGGGAGTGTCGGGAGCGAGGGCCGAGGCTACTGCGGCGAGCGCCGCGCCGGTGAGCGACACCCGCATCACCCTCACGCGGCCCCAGCGGTCGCTGGCCGCGCCCCACACCGGCTGCATCAGCCCGTAGGCGAGATAGTAGCCACTCGCCACCCACGCCACGGTGGAAAGCGGAGTTCCGAGTTGCCGGCCGATGAGCACCAGCATGGGTGCGACGCAAAAGCGGTCGAAGTTGCTGACGAATCCGGCGGTGCCCAACAGCCGCAGGGAGGACGCGGGCAAGGTCGCCGCAGGTGCCGGCACGGTGGTGGCCATGAGGCGGGAGCCCCTTTCGAAAGGGTCCGACGAGGACGGGTGACGGGGGGACCGGTCCGGGGCGGACGCGGTCTTTCACCAGTTCAACAGCGGAACCTGCGGGGCGAAGACCGTTGGCTATTACCATCAGACACAGCCTGCCGGTCCGGCATCGCGCCTGGTGACGGCAGCCTCAGGAGAGGGCGCCCGCATTCGGGCGGACGCCCACTGGCGCAAGGAGGGGCACGATGACGCGCGTCCGGCTATCGCCCCCGGCCCCCTGCACCCCGCCGCCCGTGGACCGCGGTTCCCCGCCGACCGGGCCCGGCCGCCGCTGCGGTGGCCGGCGCGCCGGCCGGTGAGCGCCGTACCCACGCCCCCGGCCGGGTCCTCCCGCCGCGAGCTGGGGGCTTTCCTGCGGTCCCGCCGTGAACGGCTCACGCCGGGGGACGTGGGCCTGCCGCAGGCCCCGGGCCGCCGGACGCCCGGACTGCGGCGGGCCGAGGTGGCAAAACTCGCCGGAATCAGCGTCTCCTGGTACACGTGGCTGGAGCAGGGCCGGGTGCGCACCTCGGAGCAGGTGCTGCGCGCGGTGTCGCGGGCGCTGCGGCTGGATGCCGCCGAAACCGCGCACGTCCTGTCGTTCGTACAAGATGGCGGGCCACCCGCCGACGCCCCCACTTGGGTATCACCGAACCTGCTCAGCCTGGTGCAGGCCATGACACCGCACCCGGCCGTGGTCCTCGACCTCCACTGGGACCTGCTGGCGTGGAACGCCGGGTACGCCGCGCTGCTGACCGACCCGGCGCGGCTGCACCCCAAGCAGCGCAACCTCCTCTGGCTGGTGTTCCGCTGGCCGCCGGCGCGCACCCTGCTAGCCGACTGGGAGCACGAGGCCCGTGCCCTGCTCGGCCAGTTCCGGTCACGGGCCGCTCGCCGGCCTGACGATCCGCGTTTCGCCGAACTCACCGACGAGCTGCTGTCGGACAGTGACGCGGCCCGCTGGTACGAACGCCGGGAGACAGCCGGTTTCCAGCCCTCGGTCCGTCGCTTCCGGCACCCGACCGTGGGCGAACTGCGCCTTAGGTACGTGAAGCTGGCCGCCGTGGACCAACCCGGCCACCACTTCCTGGCCTACCTGCCCGACGACAGGGACTCCGAGGACGCCCTGCACCGCCTACGGTCGGGCGATTAGGTACCGGGCACCGGTAGACGGCGTAGCCGAGAGCGGCGACGAGTAGCGCGCCTACCAGTAACAGCGGCAGGACGACCAGAGCGAACGTGGGCATACGGTTCACCGACGGAATCAGATGCATCCCGGGTGGGGGCGTGGCTCTGAGACGGACGTGGAGGTTGCGCGACGATCCCGACCAGCGTGGTCGCCAGCTCGCGTGGCCCACCGCCGGTTGATATGCGTGATGGCGTAGTCGAGTCGTTCCACGGACAGCACCAGTCGAGGTGCGTCGCGTCCGGGCCCGCTGCTCCGCGGGGACGGCCGGGTCGGCGAGCGTCGGCGGTTCGAACCGACGGCCGACCAGCAGGACGAGGACGAAGATGGTCGCGAGTGTCAGGAGGGGAACCCCCACGAGTCCCATCCGCATCTCGAGCACGCACTCGTCGGTGAAGGGCTCGTCACCGAGAGCGGGCCGCACGGAGGCCGCGGTCACCCAGGCCGGCAAGGCGGTCAGGACGTAGCACCGCAGGGATGTCCACAGCCACTAACCCGTACTCATGAGCGGCCGTGCGCCCGCTCCTCCCCCGTCGCGAGTACGTCTCCCCCACGCCCCCGTCCGACTTCTGGGCAGCGGAACCCCGCACGCGCTGCACGTCGGCAGGCCCATGTCGACCCTGGTGATCGCGATCGACGCCCTCCTGCCCGTCAGGCTGCCCGTCCCGGGAATCCGCCTTTACGCCGCGCCTGTCGGCATCTGTGTGCACCCGTGCTTCTGGGCTCCGCTCCCCCGTCCAGCTCGCGGGATTCTCCCTGATCACGAAGGCCTCCTACATCCTGTTCGCCGGATGATCGGCCGGTCCTCGGTGTCAGTCCTTGGTGGCGGAGTGCCAGCTCATCCCCCAGCCGTATTCGAGGTCGGCGGCCTGCTGCTTGAAGACGCCAGGCGCGAGCACCAGGTACTTCGCCTCTCTCCGCACGACCAGTTCGCCGCCCACGTTCTCGATCAGCGCGATCGCGGCGACCGGTGAGGGGACGGTGCACTCGTCCAGACGCACTTCGATCGGAGGGCCGGCGGGCGGATACAGCGTGGCGACGCCGTGCAGTCCCGCGAAGTCGGGCGCCCCGTCGTAGATGACCACGAACACCAGGAGGCGTTTGATCTCGGCCGAGTGATCAAGGTTGATCATCAGGTTCTCGCCGTCCTCGCTGCCGCCGGTCCGGTCGTCCTGGTCCAGCAGGCAGGACGTACGGCGGTCGGTCGAACGAGCCGAACTCGTTGCCGATGGGGTGGACGATGCCCTTCGTTCCGTTCCGCAGCTCCCACATGCAGGAGAGGTCCAGGTCGACGTCCTCCAGCCGGACGGCGTCCGTGCCCCTGCCCAGCCGGCCGCTCCCCGGCTCGGCCGCGCTCCACGTGAGGTTGACCCGCATGGCCCCCGAGGTGGCGCCCTGCTTGGTCAGCGACACCGCGGGAGCGGCCTTCGTCAAAGTGATCTTCGACAGCCGTACGGGTTCGGGCGCCGGGGCCACCGGCGCGGGCGGCGGCTGCCGGACGGGTGGGGATGACGGCGTGGTGGGATCGTCCACGGTGATGCCGAAGTCGGTGGCCAGCCCGGCCAGGCCGGAGGCGTAACCCTGGCCCACCGCGCGGAACTTCCACGCACCACCCCGCCGGTACAGCTCGCCGAGCAGGAACGCCGTCTCGGAGTCGGCGTCGGTGGCGTCGAACCTCGCCGTCTCGGCCCCGCTCTCCGCGTCCAGTACGCGTACGAACAGACCGGGCACTCGGCCGAACGTGCCGTCGGTGGAAGCCGCGACCACCACGGTCGTGATGTCCTGCTCCACCGCCGACAACGTCACGCTGACCGTCTCGACGACGCTCGCGCCGTCCTGTCGCCTGCCCTCGTGGCGGACGGCGCCGCTGCGGTGGGCGGGCTGGTTGTAGAACACGAAGTCGTCGTCCGACCGCACCTTTCCGGCCGCGGTCAGCAGCAGGGCCGACGCGTCGACGTCCGGAGTTCCGGGGCGCTCCTGCCATCCCACCTCCACCCGCACCGAGGTGTGTTCCACCGGCACATTGGCGCCTTTTCGCAAGCCCATGCGGGCCCCCCCTTCCGCGACTGACCCCGACGTACGCAGCGTACGAGGTCTTCCCGCCCGTCTCGGCACTTCTCGCTCAGCCGCAGCGCTTCCTGATCAATTCGAAGGAGCGCAGGCGGTCGCCGAGGTCGTGCACGGGCGTGGTCAGCATCAGCTCGTCCGCGCCGGTCTCGCGCGCCAGTCGGTCGAGCCGGTGTACGACTGTCTCCGGGGCCCCGACGGCCTGCTGTGCCCGGAAGTGGGCCAGCACCGCTCGCTCCTCCTCCGTGAACGGGTGGGTGGCGGCCTGCGCGGGGGTCGGGAAGGGCATCTCGCTCACCCCCTTGAGGAGCCCGGCCTTGACGACGGCCATGGGCCCCGTCCGCCGCACGGCCTCCTCGTCGGTTTCCGCGCACACCGCCTCGACGCACAACAACACCCGGGGCCGCTCGCACCAACGGGACGGGGTGAACTCCGCCCGGTAACGATCGAGCACCGCAAGGGTGTTGTCGGGTCGGATGTGGTGGGCCACGGCCACCGGCAGGCCGAGCGCCGCGGCGAGGGCGGCGCCCGCGGTGCTGGAGGCGAGCAGCCACGGCTCCGGCAGCGGGTCGAGGGCGACTTCGCCCACCAGGAAGGAGAGGACCGAGGCCACGTCGCTCCCGTACTCCGCGTCGGTCGTCGGTCCGGCGCCGCGGCGCAGCGCCCGCGCGGTGGCCTCGTCGAAGGTTCCGGGGCCACGGCCGATGCCCAGGTCGATACGGCCCCCGTGCAGGGCGGCCAGTGTCCCGAACTGCTCCGCCAGCATGATGGGGGCGTGGTTGGGTGCCAGCACCCCGCCAGAGCCGAGACGGATGACGGAGGTCGTGGCGGCGGCGTGCGCGATCAGCACGACCGGCGGGAACGCGCCGATCGCGGGCGAATGGTGGTGCTCGGCGTACCAGAGCCGGTGGTAGCCGAGCCGTTCGAGTCCCTGTGCGAAGGCCGCGGTGTCCCGCAGCGTGTCCACGGCGCGGGTGTCCGTCTGGACCATCGCGACTTCCAGTGCCGAAAGAGGTATGTCAAGCATGTCGTCAGCATAGGGATCATGCGCCTGCACGGGGGGACTCGTGGGCACGGGCAGCACGCGTTCAGCGGAGGTCAGGTACCAGTGGATCGGAACACGACGACTCCGAAGGCAAGGCCCCCCGCCCAGGCAGTCACATGATCGGCCGGAGAAGTCTCAGCTGGCGCCGTCCCGGCTGAGTTCCGCCGATTCGGCTGCCTCGCAGCGTGCGGGCGGCACGGCTTCGACGGTCGTGGTGTACACGGCTTCGGCCGGCAGGCTCCGCTCCAGGGCGAGCAGCATGACGGCTCCTGCCATCGAACTCGCCGTCAGCACCAGCCAGGGCAGCCGGCCGTCGACGGCCAGCAGGCCGGTGAACAGCGACGGCGCCAGGGTCTGGGACAGCGCCCAGGACAGCTGGTAGGTGGCCAGGTACCGGCCGCGCGCCTCGGTGGGAGCTGCGCTCACCGAGAGGGCGCCGGCGCTCGGGCTGTGCACCAGTTCGCCGATTGTGTAGAGGACCAGAAGCCCGACAAGGCCCGCCATCACGCCTTGGCGGGGAATGCCGCCAAGCAGCGCGTACCCGAGGAACGCGGTGGCGAAGACCAGCGCGCCGACCGCGGCCACCCGGGTGCGCCGGGCGAAGCGCCTGCTGACTCTCCCGACCGGCACGCCGGCGAAGGCACAGAGCGCGGTGTTGACCGCGAACAGCGGACCGGCCACCGAAGCGGGCAGGTCGAACTGGCTCACGGCGTACACCGGCAGCAGCACGCTGAGCGCCGAATAGCCCAGGGCAATCAGGAAGTTGGCCAGGGTGAGCCCGGCGTACGGGCGATCGCGCAGCACCGCGCGATAGCCGGCCCGCTCCCGGCCGGTCGCCGGGCGGACCGCGTGGGGGGTCCTGATCCGCAGCCCGAACAGTGCCGCGACGAAGAAGGTGGCCGCGTTCAGCCAGGCGACCGCCAGGAAGCCGCGGTCACCGCCGAGTTGGACCAATCCGGCTGCGAGCAGACCGCCGGCGCCGAGGCCGGCGTTGTTCACGCTCCGGGCGAGTGCCAGCAGCCGGTCCCGGTGCTCCCCCTGGGCGAGCTCGCCGATCAGGGCCTGCTGGGTCGCGGGGAACGCCTGGGCGCCGGCCGCGGTGAGGGTGGCGACCAGGGCGAAGACCGGCAGGGTGGTACCGAGCGGGAAGGCCAGGAAGCCGAGGCCGCGGACCAGATACAGGGCCAGCCGCACCCGCCGGGCACCGAACCGGTCGACGGCCCAGCCGCCGACCGGCATGGCACTCATCGCCAGCAGCCCGGCAACGGTCAGGACGGTGCCGATCGTCGGCAGTGGCAGTCCGGTGATCCGCTGGAAGAAGACCAGGCTGAACGGCACGTACATACCCGTGCCCAGCGCGTCCACCAGCATCCCGGCGACCAGGTTCCGCTCGCCGGGCACCCGGCGGTCCTTCACCTTCATATCCTCTCCTCAAGTGCGGGGTGAGGCACGGACGCGGGCGGCCTTTCCCGGCCGACCATGTCGAGCAGCAGCTTCGCGGCCGCCCTCGCCCCGTCGGTGCGGATCGTGGCGGCCACGGCGGCCGCTCGTGCGCGGGTCCCGGGGGTCAGGGCCGTCTCCAGTGCGGCCGACAGGGACTCGTAGGTCAGGGTCGGACCGTCGTGCGCCGCGCCGATGCCCAGCTCGGCCACCCGGCCGGCCCAGTACGGTTGGTCCGCCATCTGGGCTGCCACCACCTGGGGCGCGCCGGCCCGGGCAGCCGTCGTCGTGGTGCCCGCGCCGCCGTGGTGCACGACGGCGGCCACCCGGGTGAACAGCACCTGCTGGTTGACCTCGCCGACGGCGAAGCAGTCGTCCCGGTCATCGGTCAGGGCCAGGCCGGCCCAGCCGCAGGAGAGGAGGACACGGCGGCCCTTCGCGCGGACCGCCTCGACGGCCGCCCGGGTGACGCTCTGCGCGTCGCGGACGGGCATGCTGCCGAAGCCCACGTACACCGGGGGTTCGCCGGCGTCCAGGAACGCCTCCAGAGCGGCCGGGAGCGGGCTTTGGTCCGGCCGGATCCACGCGCCGGTCTGCACCACGTCGAGGTCGGCCGGCTGCGGCCACGGGCTCAGGGCCGGGTCGGCCGCCAGCCATGGGCGGTCGGTGAAGACGTGGTCGCGGACGTTCTCCACCGGGGGTAGACCGATCGCGGCCCGGTGGGTGTTGACCGCCTCGCCGAACAGCGCGTTCATGTGCTCGGTGTTCAGGTCCCACAGCACCCGGTTGTCGGTCACCTCCGGCGGAAGCGGCCGGCCCGGCCACGCGAGCGGCGCGTGGTGCGGCGACGGCAGGTAGGTCGGGAAGTAGGCGGCGAACACGTAGGGAACGCCCAGCTCATCGGCCACCGCCCGCGCGGCGGCCGCGGCCGGGATCAAGCCGGTCGCCACCACGACGTCGCATCCCTCGGCCACCGCGGTGACCGAGTCGTACGTCTCGGCGAACATCCGGGCCGCACGCTCGGAGAGGCCCTCCGCCGGCGGCGGCTTCCCCGTCCCGGTCACCGCCCTGGTCGCCATCGCGCGCAACGACCGGCCGAGCGGCACCAGTGGGATGCCGGCACGGTCCAGCAGCTCCGCGAAGTCCGGCGGGGCGCACATCCGCACCTCCGCGCCGAGTGCCCGCAGTTCCGCCCCGAGCCCGAGCATCGGCTCGATGTCCCCGCGCGACCCGTACGCCACCAACAGCACACGCATATCAGGATTTCCCTTGCTTTCCATGGTTTCCGGCCTTGGCCGGCGGGGCGTCGCCCGTGGTCTTGCTGTAGCCGAGGGACTCGACGATCAACCCGTCCCGTACCAGCGCGAGGCTCACGCCGCGGACCGAGTCGGTGGGTCCGTCGCCGAAGTGGTTCCGCCAGCGGACCGTTGCCCGTTCACCGGTGATGACGACCGCCTCCGGCGCGAACTGGATCGTGCGGTCCTCGGCGAGTGCCCGGCAGAACTCCAGGCACTCGGCGCGGCCCTCGTAGCGAGCTCCGTCAGGAGCCGGCCCCCTCGCCTCCATTACGCAGTCGTCGGCGATCAGGTCGGCGAGCGAGGAGGCGTCATGCTCGATGAAGGCGCGGTTGAAGCAGTGGATGACCTCGGCCGTGGTACGGAACGTCAATGCCGCAACTCCTCGGAAGTGGAACGGTCGGTCTGCCGTTTCCCGTTCGGCCCGGCCGGGCAGCCGGGCTTCCAGACGGTGCGGGTGCCGGTCAGGTGCCGACGGCCGGGCGCCCCCGGTGGCCCGAAAGGTCTGGTTCGGCCAGTGCCTGCGGGTCGTCGGGGCATCGCGTCTCCTGCTGAAGGCCGGTCCCGGACTCCTCGCCCGCGGGGGCGAAATGCGGCGATCGCCCGTTCTGCGGCCCGGCTGACGTGCCCCCATGCGGCCCACGTGTCCATTGCGCTTGCAGGCCATGTCAAACGCGAGGTCGTAGACCGCGAACGCGTCCGGCGGGCCGTTTCGCTGGGCGTGCTCGACCTGTGCAACGAGGCTGACGACGGCGCGCACCTCCTCCTGTGAAACGTTGACGCCGGCGACGAGGGGCTTCATGAGGGTGTCCATCCTGGGGGTGGGGGTGTGCTGGCGCCCTGGGACAACAGCTGGTCTCGCGTCCGGCACGGTGTCGGCGGCCGCAGGCGGGCCGCCGGGCGGTGCGGTGTCACCGGTACGGGCGCCGCACCGCCCACCGACCGCCGCGCGGCGGTTCCGGCCGCTGTCGATCTTCCAACTCCCCACCGCGCCCATCAACGTCGAAGATAAGTAAAATCCGATAACTGAGGCTTATGACGGGGGTCGGCACAGGTGGAAATACGCGACATCGAGATCTTTCTGACGTTGGCCGAGGAACTGCACTTCGGCAGGACGGCCGCCCGGCTGCACCTCACGCAGGCTCGTGTCAGCCAGGTGATCGGACGCCAGGAGCGGAGGCTGGGCGGCTTGTTGTTCGATCGTTCCAACCGCCGCCAGATCCGCCTGACTCCGCTCGGCCAGCAGCTTCGCAGCGACCTGCGGCCGGTCTTCGCGAACCTGCGCGACAGCCTCGAACGCGCCCGGATGGCGACCCGCGGCAAGACCGCACGCCTGCGCGTCGGCATGCTGCCGTTCAACGTGCCCGACATGTACCCCTACTGGGAGACCTTCCGTTCCCGTCACCCCCAGTGGGAACTGCAGCTGCGCCGGGCGCCTTACCTCGACCCGTTCGCCCGGCTGCGCGAGGGCGACATGGACGTCTTCCTCACCTGGCTGCCGGTGGACGAGCCCGATCTCACCGTCGGCCCCATCCTCTTCCGAGACCCCCGCGTCCTGGCCGTCGCCGCCGACCACGAACTCGCCGAACGACACTCCGTCCCGTTCGAGGCACTGGCCGACTTCGCCCATGCCATGCCACCCGACATGCCCGACTACTGGGAGGACGCCTACCTGTCCTTCCACACGGCCCGGGGAAAGCCGATCGAACGCGTCGAGGAGGTCACCAACGCCGACGAATTGATCCACCTCGTCAGCACCGGCGAGATCGTCCACCCCTTCCCCTCCCACGTCACCCGCTACTGGTCCATGTCCCACGTCCGCTTCGTTCCCGTCCCCGACATGGGGACGATTCCCTACGCCCTGGTGTGGCGCAGGGACGGAGAGAACGAACTCGTCCGGGCCCTCGCCCAGACCGTCCGCGACATCGGCGTCCTACACTTCTGAACGCCGCCCGCGTGCAACTGTCCCCGCCCGTACCCGGCTTCGGTCTGCCGCAGTGTCGAGCCGGTGCGCCGGCAGGTGTCCACCAGAAGCTCCCGTTCCTCCAGGCGCAGCCGCCCATGGCGGGTCAGGCGAGCACTTTCCGCGCGGGGTGGGGACTGTAAATCGTTCGGTGTAACTCCCGATCAAGGACGGTGCGCCGCTGACCCGTGAGAACCGTGGCCGAGGCCGAGATCGAGATATCCGTGCTCCGGACCGGACGGCTCGTTCGAGCCGACGATCGTCAAGAAACGGCAGAAGCGCCTGACCGGGGTGGACGAGACGGTGATCTCGCTGTCCGCCGGGGGGCCTGATCGCAGGCGAGGTCAAGGCCCCGACATCCTGGGCTACCACGCCCTCCCTTCCGGCAGAGTGGCCAGGCCGGGGGCGGACAGGTGCTCTCCCCCTCCGCCTGAGCGGAGGTCGTAGGCGGGTCACCAAGCGGAACTGACTGTGAATCAAGATCGCCGCGACTTGCTGCGCGACGCGGCCATCGAGGTGCCGGCCGGGGCTGGCGGACCGGCCTGACCCACCGGGCCGTCGAAGCGGCCGCGGGAGTGCCACTGGGGACCGCGAAGAACTATTTCCCGACCCGGGACGCCCTCGCTGCGCGCGGTGGCCGAGCGGTGCGTGGAGCAGTACCGCGCGATAACGGCTGAGGTGGCGGCCTCCGGTGCAGGACCCGCCGACCGCGAGGGCCGGCCTGGACGACCCCGATCAGTTTGTCCGCAGTCTGCTGGATGCGGTGTACCCAGGGAGCCCGCGCGGTCGGCAGGTGTGTACGGCCGGAGCCTGCGGAACGATCTGACCCCCGCTCGGCCAGAGAACAGGTAGTGCTCAGTCTGCAGGACTGGCGCACGGCGAGTGAGCACCCGATGCCCTGGCGATAGCTGGCCGGCCCCCTCGGCGGTCGCCGGCATGTCCGAGGCTCTGACCGAGTGGGCGCGCGTGTACTCCCTCTCGGCGGTCGGCAAGCAGGCCGCAGCGGTCGTCGTGGGCCTGGACGGTCGCCTGGATAGCCTCGGATACCTGAGCCTCGGTCAGGCTGTCGGTCCTGGCGCCACCTCCCCACAGGCTTCACCGAGCCACTCGATACATGCCTCAGTCTCGGTGTCCCAGGTCAGGCCCCGGGCCAGGCGGTAGGCCCCGCCTGCTGCGGCTGGTCACCGTGCATCGCCAGCAGGCTCGGGCCCACCCGGGCTCCTCGTCATCGGCCCGCCACTCACGGCCGTCTGCGGCGAAGCGCACCCAGCCTCCACGGTCCAGGTCGTACATGTCCCAGTACTGGGAGCCGAAGATGAACCCGTTGTCGAAGGTCAGGTGGCCCTCGGGCGTGCCGGCGGCGTTCGCCACCACGGTCCCGGAGAAGTTCTCCGGGCGGAACCCGCTGTTCATCCACCCGTCGGTGATCTCCAGCCGACGGCCCTTGAACTTTGACCAGTCGACACCGGCGGGGCACCTCGGCGCCTTCGCATGCCACTGCCACCAGGGCTGCTCACCGCTCATGTCGATCTTTCCCTTTCATCCGATCTGCGGGTCGCCAGCTGAGGTCGGCCGGCTCGAGCGGGTCGGACCCTGCGGTTCCGGCCAGAACGGCCTGGCACGTTCATCTACCGGGCGACGAGCTCCACCACCTCGTCCGGGAAGTCGTCGGCCAGCTCCGGCGCGTCCACCCGGACCGCGAGCAGCCGTCCGCTGCGCGAGCGGCCGAGGAACAGCGTCCCCAGACCACCGCCCCCTAGCCTCCCCACCAGCCGCCGATGGCCGCCCACGTCGCGTGGGTCACCCGCGCGCAATGGCACCGTCATCGCCCCCCGGTCGTCCCATGGCAACCGGCCCTCCGGACGCCACACCCCGCGGTGCCGTCACGTCGGTTACCCACCCTCGTCCCGGCCCGTCGCGCCTCCGAATGTGACCGACGTGGTGACGACCGGTGCCGACCGGTGCCGACCGGTGCCGACCGGTGCCGACCGGTGCCGACCGGTGCCGACCGGTGCCGACCAGGGAAGCGTAGACGGGTGCGAAAAACCTGGCTTGGACGAATGTGACCTCACGTCAGAGACGACGGCCTCCTCGACCCGCCGGGTGGCTGTGGTCATCCGGCGGGGGGAACCCCGGCCAGGGCCGGGACCTCACGGCTGAGGTGGGCCTGGTCGTAGCAGCCGCAGGCGGCCGAGAGCCCGGCAGGGCCGACGGCCCCGCCGGCGAGCATCTCCACTGCGCGGCGGAACGGCAGCACCCGGGCCGGGGGTCTTCGGAGTCAAGCCCGAACCGCTCGGCGAACGGGCGGTCCCGGTAGCTGCGGCTCCAGACCACCTCCTCGGCGAGCCGACCATGGGGATCGAGCCGGCCGAGACGGCCAGCAGGCGCCCTGCGTGGTCGACCTCGGGCGCGGGCCCCAGCTGACGCCACCCCGACTCGGACACCCGGTTCGACCTGCTCGCCACGGTCCTGCTCGGTCGGCTCAGCCGGCGGCCATGGAGTTCAGCTTGGTGCGGGCAGCACTCACACCACGGCCCGGACGACACCACCCAGCACCACTGAGCACCATCCAGCACCACGAAACGAACACCACCAACGAGCGCCGCCTACAGCAGCCCTCGGCACCCGCGGGGGGCGTCGTGCTGCCCGGAGGAGACCACCATGCCCACGTTCGAGACCCTCCCGCGCTTCGCCCCCGACCTCCGGCTCCCGGCCCTGAAGCATCGTGCCGTAGCGGTCGGCGTACAGGATGCCTTCGACGACGACGTGGAAGCCGTTGTTCAGGGCGTAGCGGGCGGTGAGGCGATCAGGCCGATGTTCGCAGCCCCGGGCCGGTCACGTTCGCGCCGCACGATCCTGCGCAGGTCGTCCTCGGTGACGATGGCGAGGTTGCGGCCGAACTTCTCGCGCAGGCCGGCCGCGATGGACGACCTGCCTGAGGCGCTGTTGCCTCGGAGCACGATCAGGCGGGTGTCTGGCGTTCCCGCCGTGCCCGGCACGCTCTGTGTCACGCGTCGTCGCCTTTGATGCTCAGCTGCATCCGGTTCTCGTGGATGTGCTCCCAGTTCATGATCAGGCGGAAGCGCTGGTGGGCCTCCAGGCGTTCCACGTCGGCCGGCTCCTGGCCGCGCTGCACCTGGGCGTCTCCGGCCTGGACGAGCTCTGCGAGGGCGAGACGGACGTCGTCGACGTCCTGGCTTGTGGCGGCCGCCAGTCGGTCCAGGGAGGTAAGGACCTCGTGCGGTTCGCCCAGATCGTCGGCCAGGTGGTCGATGAGCCCGCCCACGAGCGGGCCGGTGCGCATGGTCCAGCGGATCCAGTCGAGCCGCTTGGCGAGGTCGGCGTCCAGGGGCAACAGGTCGCCAGGCAGCGGCAGCGCGACGGGCATCGACCACCGGGTGCCTTCCGGCGTCTCCTCACGGCTCACCAGGCCCCACGTCAGGTAGAGCTCGGAGAGGTCCCGCACGGTCTTGGGCACCGGGTAGCCGGCGGCCGTGAGGAGGGCGCCGAACTTCTCCCAGCGATGTGCCTCGTTCGCTTCGGGCCCCTCCGGCGCGTCCTCGTAGTCCCACTGCTCATTCGGCCAGGAGAAGGTGAGCGCACCGTCGAGGTCGCCGCCGATCATGTCCCAGCGGCCGTCGAAGATTTCTTGCAGAAGGTCGTCCAGGGAGCCGGTGAAGCCGGGCTGGCTCGCGGTTCCGATCAGCATGGTCAGTGGGAAGCCCTGGCGGGGCAGGACGTGGTCCCAGCCCGACGCCCACCAGTCGTTGTGCATCGCCATGTCCCGGCGCGGTCCGGGCACGAGCGGGTTGTCAGTCATCCGGTGAAATCTTCCTCGAAAAGGCATGCCGAACGCGTGCAGCGTACGCACTGGGCGTGCGCAGGTTCAGATGCCGCCGGTCTCCAGCACGTACAACTCGTAGGGGACGGTTCCGGTCTCGGTGTCTCGGTCGACCCTGCCCATGCGGGTGAACCCGGTTTTGACCAGGACGCGGCCGGAGGCGGGGTCGTCGGGGTGGTGCATGGCCTCCAGGACCAGTACTGCGGTACGGACACCGTCCGGAGCGGCACAACGACCACCACCGTACCCGTGGACCGGGTCACGCTGGTCCTGGAAGCCTTCGGGCACGACCCCGGCCAACTCCAAGATCACCGCCGTCTACACCACCCGCTTCGCGGGCCAGCGGGTCTGGACCGACTACTGGATCCCCGGCCACAAGGGCTACACCTCGGGAGCGTCCGGCACCGCTGACTCCACCGGTGATGTCTGGCTGACGTTCCGGCTGATCGGCCCGCACACCGGCGCCGAACTCGACATCCTGTCGAGCGTCAGCGACGGCCCCACCCACACCGACCCGGCGCATAAGCGGGTCACGAGCAACTGCTGACCGGACAGAGCAGCCGGGAAGTGGTCCGGCGAGGCAGGTCGCCGATCTCGCTGGCTTCACACGGAGAGTGTCCCGCCCCATTGAAGTTTGATCGGTCCCGCAGACCGGGCAGCTTTCGGCAAGCGAACGGACCGAGCGAACGATGATGCCCCGACGGGTCGGCTTCCGGGCTGCCGGCGGTGTGCGACGCAGCTGTCCGTTCTCATCCATCGTGTCAGGGAGCCGTGTCGGCGAGCTGCGCACCGACAGCTGCCTTGAGACAGGACGGGCGAGCGATCCGGCTGGGGATCAATGGGCTTGGACGTCACGGGGTCGATGTCCCCATGGTCTTGTCAGCTCCGGTGAGCGCCGACCAGGCAAGTGACAGAACCACAGAGATCCCGCGCCGTGGAATCTCATCGATCTGTCAGTTTTCCGAGCCGACACCGCTCATCGGAACGTGGCGTGGCCGCCGTGCGGGTGCTCCAACCCCCACCGTGCGGCATGAGCGGAGGTCGTCCGGCGGTGCCCTACCGAACGGTGGTACCTCTCGACCCGTCAGGGACACCTACAGCTTGGCCGGCGAGGTGATCGGAGATCCGTCCGGGGCCGCGGAGTCCGGCACCCCCGCGTAGTCGGGCAGCTCGACGCCGTTGATCGCGCGCCCGACCAGCTCCGTAAACCATTCGCCGGTGAAATCGGGGCACGGCTCGGCGTCTGGCCCGGGGAGGTCGCGGCTGCGGGCGTTCAACCGGCCGATCTCCTGGTTGGCCTCGACGAAGGAGCGCATCCGTGCCTCGTAGCGGGCGAACCCGGCGTCGGGGTCCCATTCGGCGGCGGCCAGCTCTCCGGCCAGCAGGTAGGCGCCGACCAGGGCCAGCCCGGTGCCCTGCCCGGACATCGGCGACGAGCTGAACGCCGCGTCCCCGAGCAGCCCCACCCGTCCACTCGACCAGCGGTCCATCACCACCTGGGCGACCTGGTCGAGGTAGAAGTCCGGGGTGTCGTCCAGGTGCGCGAGGATGTCCGGGGCGAGCCATCCCAGGCCCGCCATCCGCTCCCGCAGCAGGCGCTTCTGGGCCGCGACGTCACGGTGGTCGACGTCGAAATCGGCCGAGGCGCAGTAGAACATGGCCATCGCCCGGGTGGCGTCCCGGATGGGCCGCAGGAGGGCGGAGCGCCCGGACTCCTGATCCTGGTACTCCAGCAGCCAGCGGTCCAGCCCGAACTCGTTGGGCACACTGTAGAAGGCCAGCATGTGCCCGAGGTGTCGGAGGAACCGCTCATGCGGCCCGAAGACCATCGCCCGCAGCTCCGAGTGCAGACCGTCTGCCCCGACCACCAAGTCAAAGCGCCGCCGTTTGCCGCCCGCGAAGACGACATCGACCCCGTCCGCGTCCTGGGCGAGCTCGGCGATCCGGTCGCCGAAGACGTACTCGACGCCGTCGCGGGTGGCGTCGTAGAGCACCTGGGACAGGTCCCCGCGCAGGATCTCGATGTCCGCGATGAACCCGTCGCCACCGTCGTCGTCGGCACGGAAGGTCTCCAGCACCTGCCCGGCCGCGTCCACGATGTGCGCGCCGGCGGTGTCGGTGCACGCTGCGCGCACCGCCGCGTCCAACCCCATGCGCCCGATGACCTCCTTGGCGACCCCGCGCGCGTCGACCGCCTGCCCGCCGGGACGCAGCTCGGGAGCCCGCTCCACCACGGTCACCGCAGCCCCCCGCCGGCACAGCCAGTGGGCCAGCGCGGGTCCCGCGATGCTCGCCCCCGCCACCAACACCCTGGGACCACTCACCCGCGCCCCCCGCCCGCCCGTCCGGATCGCGCGGCCCTGGTCGGAGTCGTCAACGCTCATCTCAGCCTCCATCTGCTTCCACCCGTGCTGGATCGTCCCCAGCACAGGCCCACCGCCGTCGGTGTATCCAGCCGTATCGACCACGGATCCGCACAAAACTCATCGGTCACGGCAGACAGTGATGAGAAACGCCAGCTCTGATGAGACTCACGTCAACCCAAGCTGGTGTAAACCAGGCGAATCAGCCTGTCAGCTGGGCCGCCGCCTGAGGATTCGCCAGATCTGCGCGCAACGCGGACAGCGGCGACCCGTCTACGGAGCGGTCGTCCAAGTCCAGCAGGCCGGCGCGGCGGAGCTCGGTCAACAGAGCGGCGTTCAGGCGAGGCCAGACGCCGGCCTCGGTCCAGTCCCGCAGCCGACCCCAGGCCGTCACATCGGAACCGCCAACGGCCCCTGTGGACACGTCGCGCCACGCGACACCGGTCCGCAGCGCATACGTGACGCCGGTGAGCGCCACTCGGTCGGGAACGCGCAGCCGCCCCGGGTGGCGATGGCGTCGTTCTGGGGCGGGCGGCAGCAGCCGGGGCCACCCGCCCCCACAGCTCGTCAGGAACAAGATCAGCACGCACCTGGACACCCTGCCGACCAAGATCGCCGGGCACAGGACCCACAGCTCCACTCATTCTGAAACGATCAGTGAGCCCTTGCCGCGGCCCCGCGTGAGGGCTGCCGACCGCCTACGTTCGCGACGCCCAGCCCGCCGGATCCGGCGGGGAACCGAAGAGAGCGTCTAATGAGAGAAGGTGCTGGGCCGAAGCGGCCGATATCGCAGAAGAAGGCCCGCGAGTTCGTTGATGATGCGCGCATGGTTCTCAGGGCCCTGAGTCCTGCCACTACCAGGTCGTCACAAGCTGCGCCGTGAGCCAAGTGGCGTGGCCTTGCCAGAGCGAGTGAACTGGAGGAAGAGACTCGCAGAAGGATGCCCCGGAGGAGGAAACATGCGTCACTCGTCGTTAATTGCCCTGATAGGACTTGCGCTCCCGACTGCACTCGCCCTCGCGCCGGGCGCTGTCGCATCGGACACCCCGTCGACCCAGGTATCCATGGTGTCGAAAACGACACTGTGCAGACTGGACGGCACAGTGTGGGATTCTGCTACAGGACATCCGTCCACGGATCAGAATAAGCTGTCCTACTGCCGGGGGCTCAGGGCAGGGGAAGCGCGTGGAGCACAGGACGGCCAACAGTGCCGCGAGAAGTCATACGGGTTGTGGTGGCCCAACCCCGACAATGCGCAACTTGCCTGGGACCGCGGATACAAAACCGGGTACGACAGGACGTATCAACGCGAGTGGAACAACAATTCCTGCGAAAGCCGCCGGCAGCCTGAGCCCTACTACCCTCCAGTGCATTAACCCCTGGTCCGTCCGGTACCGTCCGCTGGCCGCCTACTCCTGAACCGGGGAATGCCGCCACGGCAAGCGGATTGGCGTCCGCATCCTGCGCAAAGGCATCGAGTCGCCAGAGGGGCGGTTCGTGAGCCAATATCCATTTCGGGTGGGGTGGAGCAGGGCTGCCAGTCACGGGGCTCGGCCGGTTACCGCTCCCTGGCAAACCGCTACCCTTTCCGAACAGACGCGTCGGCCCTGTCGGGTACCGTCGAATTCTTCAGTGCGGAGCTGCAGCAGGGATTCCGTCAGGGTGCAGTCGTAGACCGTCCACTCGCCTCGTGCGGATAGAGAGCCACAGGCCACGTGCCGGGTTCGTCTCTGCTCGTGATCCAGCCCAGTGCGTCCGCTTCGGGTGCCTCCCCCCGGACCATGACGTCCGCCGGGCCATAGAGCTCAGCGTGCAGCGGGTACCGGTACTGGCTCCGCCCCGGACGGGCCTTCCGGTGCGGGACCGGCGGCAGGCCCTCAACGGCATCCTGCGGAAGCTGTCCACGGGTGCGGCTCAGACTGCCGGAACTCCACGGACCGTGGAAGACCGTCTGCGAACGGTTCCGCCGCTGGTCAGCGGACGGCACCTGGAACCGGCCCTCGCCCACGTCCAGCAGCATTGCGATGCGGTCGGCGAAGTCGACCGGACGATCGTCTGCGGGAGAGCCTGTACCGCCTCGACCGCGAGGCCTATCGGCGCCACAACGTCGTCGAACGCTGCTTGAACAAGCTCAAGCAGAACAAAGCCCTCGCCCCCCGCTACGACAAACGAGCCGCCGCTACAAAGCCCTGGTCACCCTCGCCTGCCTGCGACTATAACTCCCCAAACTGACATTGCGGACACGCCCTAGCCCCACCGCCCGGTGTGCCAGCGCCTCCACCCGGACAGCGGTCGTAGTCGGCCCGGCTCCCGCCTCGGATACCGTGTTCCTCTACGGGGTGCCAAAACGGATGTGACGCCCCCCACCGGAGGTAGTCAGCGTATGAGTTCAAAGCGCAGCAAGAATCCAGCCCTGCCCGTACTTGACGACGCATTCCGACTCACGTCGGTCAAGGACGCCGAAGAGTCCACCCGTGACTTGGCCGCGCGGCTGGCCACCACCGAGCTGCGCCGCGTTTCCCACCCGGGCCGGGTCACCTGGGAGCCCACCGATCAGGCCGAGCCCGTACCGGTCCCGCCGACTGTGGTCGACGGTGACGGGGACCTGTGGCTGCGGGACCGGGGCACTGGCACCTGGACCATGCCCGAGTTCAACCCGAAGGAGTTCCCGGCCCGCTGCGGCGAGGTCCTGACGTGGAACCAGCTTGCCTGCGAGTTCGGCCCGCTGACCGCACTGGCCGACGACCGCCGCATCGGCGGCGGCCGGCGCTGACCGCGCAGCCTTCTGGGACGACCGCGCCCGTGCAGCGCCCGTTACGGGTAGCTGGGAGCTCCAGCCAACCGCCGAGCTCGACGATGGCGGGGCGAGCAGGTGAGCGTGGTGGTGGCGTGCGACGGCCTCGAACAGAGTGGTGCGGGCCTGGCGCCGCCGATGTCCTCGGCGCGGCCGGCGCCGGTGGACCAGCCGGGTAGCGGCCGGCCGCAAGTCGCCGTGGTGAGCGCGCGGCCCAGCTCGCCGATCGACTGCGGCCAGTCGACCAACTACCCGAGCAGGCCGCGCCCCAGCTCGTCGATGGCGGCAGCCGGACCGGCGTCGAAGGCCCGCGCTTCGGCGGCGGGCGAACGCGGCAACGGGGTGCTGATGATTCGTGAAGGGCGGTCATCCCCACTTCGCGGGCGGCGGTGACGTTGGCGGCGGTGTCCTCGGTGAACAGGCAGCGGTGGACTGGCGCCCCGACTCGTTCGGCGGTGGTGAGGTGGATACGCGGGTCCGGCTTCGCGACACCGAGGTGGGCGGTGTTCACCACGGCGTCGGCGAGGACGTCCAGCCCCTGCCGAGCGAGATCCGAATCCAGCCGCGTGGTCGCGTTGGAGACCAGGGCGACGGTGACGGCCTTGCGGGCGCGCTTGGGCAGGGCGACGACCTCTTGAACAACGCCTGCCATGAGGGCCGGACCAGGCGGTGACCTCGGCTGCTGGCGCGGTCCATTGATCCACACGCTTGTCGCAACTGAGGGTGTTGCTGACGCGTGCTGGCGCCGGGGCGCACGGCGTCGAGTTGGTGACTCAGGGCGGAGGTATGTCCTGCGGATGCCGAGGGCCTTGCTGGCTCCATCTGATGCACCGCCGCTGACACCCACCTGCGAAGGTGCGGCGGCACCGGGGACCGCCCGATGCCGCCGTCCCGGACAGGGAGCAGGCCGCAGACGAGCCACGCGGCGCACGACGGACCCACCGCGGGCTCGCCGCGCACGGCGTGACCGGCCTCACCATGCCCCGTTCCCAGAACCACGGCCGGCAGACGGAGGGCAACCGGCAGACGTCTACCCGACGACCGGGAGACCGATGAGGTCGGCGCCACCCTGGACGACCTTGACCACGACGCTGCCGATGAAGTTCAACGTGGGCAGAGGAGTGGGCAAGGGGGCGGCGGACGGAGCAGCGAAAGCAGGTGCCGACAGGACGATCGTCGTTGCCGCGGCAACGACGGCAGAGCTGAGAAACCGAGTCATCTTCATGACCAGCCAACGACTGCCCGGCCGGTAAGTATCGGCATCCCCACCCAGGTAGACGAGCAGGCCCGCGCGGGCGGGATGGCCGACCGCCGCCGCGGTCACCCGCAGCCACGCCCCCTGGGGACGGTGGGGTCCACCCCGTACGCCAAGACGTTCCCTGGCAGCGATGGCAGCGCGGCCGTGGGCTGGTACCGGATGGCCGCCACCGCCATCCTGTGATCCGGCTCGACGTGTGCTGAGGACCCATCCCTGAACTTCCCCTGACAGGTTGCATCAGAGGTCATCTGGAGGGGGATGTCGTGAACAGGTCCATGCCTGGGTAGCGGCCGGTGACGAAGCCCGCAGCTGCGTAGACCGGTTTTCCGGCCTCGCTGGTGTGCAGTTGGATGTAGTGGATGCCGGCCTCGTGGAGCCAGTCGACGAGTTCGTCCACGATGCGGCGTGCGTGGCCGCGGCCGCGGGCCGGGGTGTCGGTGACGATGCCGTCCAGGTAGCCGCGGCGCCCGTCGGGCCAGCGGGAACCGGGCAGATGGTAGGTGACCCAGGCCATGCCGCAGGCGAGGAGGGGTTCGCCGGGGGCACCGCCGACGACGAGGCAGACGCAGTCGTCGCGGCGGTTGATGCGCTCGTCGAACCAGTCGCGGGCGATCAGGCGCCATGGTGTGTCGACCGGTCCGGGGTCTGTACCCAGACTCTCCAGCGCGACGGCGCGCAGCCGGATCAGTTCCGGTATATCGGCGTTGCCGTACCGGGTCAGCCAGCGCGCGGCGCGCAGCTCGACGTGGCGGCCGAGCGCGTCGTTCACGGCGGTTTGGAACAGGTCCAGGGTGACCGGGGTGTCCTTGTCCGCGGGGGGTTGCCGGTCGGAGGTGATGACCCGGACGTAGCCGGGGCGGGGGATGACGAACACGGTCCCGCCAGGGCCCGTAATCGCGCCGAACGGCAATGCCTCGGGGTCTGCAAGCTCGACATCGCCGAGCAGGAAGAAGCCGGTCGCCTCGGTACCGGGGAAGTCGATGCCGGCCTGTTTGCGGACGGTGCTGCGGCCGCCGTCGCAACCCACCAGGTACGCGGCCCGGACGCGGTACTCACCGTCGCCGGTGGTGACGGTGGCGGTGACGGACTCGGAGTCCTGCTCCAGGGTGCGCAGTTCGTGTCCGCGCCGGATGTCGGCCCCCAGATCGAGGGCATGCGTTTCGAGGATTTCCTCGACCCGCGTCTGGGGGATGCCCAGCGAATACGGGTGGTCGGTGCGTGTGCCCGCGAGGGTAAGCGTCACGGGCAGACCGGAGAACGCGGCGTGTGGCACTTGCCGGCCCTCGGCGATGAACCTCTCGGCTAGGCTGCGTCGCGCCAGCAGGTCCAGGGCACGGGCGTTGTGGAATCCCCGGCAGTAGCCGGGCCGCTGCGCGTGGCGTTCGACCACCACCGTGTCGACAACGTCTCCTGCCGGCAGGCCGGGTCTACGCTGTGACCCGCGGCCAACGCGTGATCGTTTGTCTTCACAAACCGGTGATCAACGGTGGCCGCACCCGTCTCCACACCGCGTGAGGTCGCGCAGCGTCTGCCTGCCGTCCTGTGTATCGGAGGGCTTGTGCAACGTGGCGAAGTCTGGTGGGTCCAGTTCGACGAGCGGAGGTTGGTCGTACTGCTGTCAGGAGACGACGCGTCCGGGTTCCAGGTGATGCAGGTCGTCGCTCCGGCGGGCCTCGACATCGGCGGGCTGGGCGTCGAAGTGACGGTCGGCGCCGGTGAAGGGCTGCCGCTCGAAGGCGTGCTGCGGCTCGCGTTCCCGCGTCCAGGTTTCACCCCGTGCACGTGGCTGACCACCGTGTCCCGGGACGACCTGATGGAGCGGGCGGCCGTCCTGTCCTCCAGGAAGCTCAGCGAGATCGACGAGGCCCTGCGACTCGCTGAACAAGCACAGGAGCAGACCCCGGCAACGACCGCGAAGCTCAGCGAGATAAGGGACGCCCTACGTCGCGGTGAACTCGGGTAGGAAAAGCCACGCTGAGTCATGGTGGGCGTCCGCGGCAGCAATGTCCGCCGTTCTCCGCAACCTGGGGTGGGCATTGGGTGAGGAGGTAGGTCCGGGCGATCGGGCGGCGCGCCAAGGAGGTCTGCCCAAGGCCTGTCCCGTACACGCTGGATGGCTCTCCTGCTCAGGTGTGAGCGGGATACCTACGAGACTCCGACACCGCGACTGTGGCAGTCTCCGAACATGCCGTGGGAGCTGCGAGAACATGCGGGCCGTCACTACGCCGTCCTGTTCCACTACGCCTTGCCTGATGATGCCTGGTCCGTGGAGCTGAGCGAGGCTGTGCCTGCGCCGGCCAGGGAGGCCGAGAGCCCCGACGCAGTGGTGACCCACTTGCCCGGCGCTGCTTTCTTGGTGGCGCTCGTCCCTGACGAGGACCCGAATCTGGAACCGACCGTCCACATCCACGGCCACGACGAGTACGTCGTCCCGTACGAGATCATGCGGTGGTTCTTGGAGCAGGTGACCGACCAGGTTGAACGCTGCCGCACCGCGTTCGAGCAGGCACGGCCCGACGCAGTGGACTGATCACGCAGTGACTGGATCACAGCGTCGGAGCCCTTCTGGATCGCCCCGTTCAGCCGACTGGGCCTACGGCAGTTCGGCAAGCAGATCTCCGCGTTGCGACGCGGGGGCGCAGACCAGGTTCGCAAGGGACGGCCATGGAGCCTGCTGCTGGAGGAGCGGGTCCTACGGGTCGCGGCGTACTGGCAAAAGATCCTGACGCTGGGGCAGTTCGCCTCGCTCTGCGGGTTCTCGAAGTCGGCGGCCGACCGCATCATCAACCATCTTGCACCGTCAATGGCCCTGCATCCCCGCCAGACACCAGGTCGTCGTCGATGCCGACACCAGGCTCGTCGTCTCCGTCCGTCACCCAGTGCCGGGCAACCGTAACGGCTGCAAGGTATAGGAGCCTTCCGGTGCCAAGGATGCCGTCGGCAGTACCACCGTGATTGCGGATGGCGGCTACCGAGGCACCGGCTTGGCCATTCCACACCGCCGCGAACCAGGTCAGGCAGAACGTGCGGCCTGGAAGGAGGTGCACAATGCCTTCCACCGCAAGGTCTGTGCCCGCGTTGAGCACACCTTTGCCCGCATGAAGACTTGGAAGATCCTTCGCGATTGCCGTTTGAGGGTGACTGCGTCCACCAAGCCATGCTCGGCGTCGCCCGACTGCACAACCTCACCTTCGCCGGGTGAGGGAGCAACCCACAAGTCAACTCGGCAGCCCCCAAGGTCGTTTACGGGACAGACCTTAGCTCCTGTGCGGCCGATCTTCTCGGGGTGCGAAGCTGGCCTGGGCCGCCAGGACGGCTTCGGTGTAGCGTCCCGCCCACGCGCCCATCGCGCGGATCGGGCCCAGCAGCGCGAGGCCCGCCTCGGTGAGGGAGTAGTCGACGCGTGGTGGTGCCTCTGCGTACGCCTGGCGTACGACCAGGCCGTTGTACTCGAGGCGGCGCAGGGCTTCATTGAGGACCTTGGGGCTGATCCCGCCGATGCGGGTGATCAGCGCGCGCGGCCTCATGGGTCCGCTCTCGCCGAGGATGTACACGAGCACGCTGTCCCAGCGGTTCGACAGTACTTCGAAGGCCACCCTCGCTTGGCAGTCCGCGGCGTACTCGCCGCCGCCCAAGTCCTCGCCCAGGCCATGTGCGTCTGCCTCTACCGCCGCGTCGCTCATGCGATCATCCTGCCCCGCCCGATGCACACCATGTGGTGCGCATCGGCTCGCTTAGCGTCCTTTCCGTGACACCTCGCACATCTCGTGACACGGACGACAGGAGCAAGCACATGCGCATCGGCATTCTCGGTACAGGGGCGATGGCCACGGCCCTCGGCGCGGCCTGGGTACGCGCCGGCCATGACGTTCGGGTGGGTGGTAGGGACACCGAGGCGGCCTCCCGCACCGCCCGGCGCATCGGCGCCTGTGAGCACGGCAGCCTCGCCGCGGCCGCGGCCTACGGGAACGTGGTCCTCATCGCCGTACCGGCGGGCGCAGCGGCGCAGTTGGCCGAGGAACTGGCCCCCCTGCTCGCCGGCCGGACGGTGATCGACTGCACCCTTCCCATGGCGCCGGGCGTGGACGGCCCTGCTCTGACCACGGGCGGCGCCACCTCCGTAGCCCGGCTCATCGCAGACGCCGCCCCCGGCGCCCATGTGGTGAAGGCCTTCGGGGTATGCCACGAGAGCATCTGGACCCTGGACCGGCCGGCCTTCGAAGGGGCACCGCTGGCGGTGCCGTTCTGCACCGACCAGCCGGAGGCCGCCAAGCGGGTGACGGAGATCATCACCTCCATGGACTGCTCGCCCCTGCCCTGCGGCGGGCTCGATCGCGCTGCCCTGCTGGAGGCCACTGCCGTCTTCGCCGTCGGCGTCTGGTGGTCGGGCGCCGAGGCCCGCTTCGCGTTTCCGGCCCCGGCCCTGGCCCCGGGGGCCGTGGACGACTAGCCGGGACTTGTCCGGCCGATCCCGCGTGAGGCTGTGGACCGACTCCTGCCAAGGCCGTTGCGTGGCGCAGGTGAGCACAACCGCGGCCCCGGAGCAAATACGGGAACGAGCGGCGCCCTGTGCCGGTCACCGTGACACAGTGCAACCGCCATTGCGGGCCTGTCCCGGGATGGCGGTTGCACTGGTGTTCAGCTCAGCCGGGTGGTGGCGTAAACGATGGCATCGCGCTGGTACGCACCCAGACCCGGTGCGATCGCTTCGTACGCGGCGGACCAGGCGTCGTTGCCGACGCAGGAGCGGTCCATCGCCCGGTGCTCGTCGACGGTCTCGGTGCGCAGTGCTGTCAGGGTTCGGTACTGGACGTCGTTCTCGGACTGCACCGGCTCGGCGTCGGCACGGTGTACGGCGGCCATGAGCTCGGCCAGCCGGACCATGCGCCGTGCGGGCGCGCTGTCCGGCCTCGATGTCCTGCGGGCTCATCCCGGCGACCCGGCGGACAACCGCCTGGGCGTGCTCGGGGAAGTCGCGCAGGGTTGCGGGCACTGGGCGGGCGTCACGCCCTCGTATCTTCGGCGCCGGACGTGTCCGTACGATCATGTGCATGAGTACTCCGCGCCGCCCCTTGGGCCATGGCCCACAGTCGGCACGGCTCACAGCCCAGTCCCCCACCCCCGTCCATCGGGTCCGCGCGGTCGAGGCTGGCGTCGCCGCGCACTCCCTGCACAGCCCCGGAAGCATGGACGACCGGGAACGGTTGTGGGGGCGCGGAGTCCTGGGCGTCCCTCCCCGGCCTGGGAAGGTTTGACAGTTCTCTCAGCCAGCGTGGAGGATCCGAAAGCGATCGGGCTCCGCCGTGTCCCGATCAACGACTTGGACCGGTGCCCAAGCCCATTGCCACATGCTGATGCCCGGCGTGCGGGAGAACCGGATCGGACCGCGGGTGCCCTCGACCGCAACGCGCGGCCATGACCCGGCGATGGCCGCCCGGTCCGTGCCGTGGGAACGCAGCACCGCGGCGAGGACGGTGACGGCGTCCCAGCCCTCGAAAGCCACGAAGGAGGGCGCTTCGCCCAGCCGCTCGCGAAGCTCCTTCCCGACGCGCTCGCCGAGCGGACCGAGGCGCTCGGGCAGGTATCGCAGGAACGGGATCGCGGCGCCGTCCTCGCCCAGCGCCACGGCCCATTCGGCGAACTCCGGTTGTCCGGCCGGAGCGCCGATCAGGATCTCCGCGAGCCGCCGGTCGCCCCGGACCGCTCTGACGATCGGCACCGCCGGCTCCGGATGGCCCACCAGCAAAAGGAGCGCCGTCGCGCCGTGGTCGACGAGCGCGTCGCACAGCGCCTCGGGGGTGAGCGCGTTCGTGTCGAGTTCGACGACGGTGCCGCCGCGCGCAACGAGGTGGTCCCTCAGGACTCGGGTCCCGGAGGCCCAGTAGACGCTCGGCTGGGTCGCCACGGCGACCTGACACCGGCCCGCACCGATGAGAAAGTCCGCGTAGATCCCCCAGCCGTGGGACTGGGCCGGGGCGAGGCGCGCGACCCATTGCGTCGGCTCCTCGGTGAGTGCGTCGAGCACCGCGGACGAGCAGAGGAACGGCACGCCGAGGGCGTCGGCCCGGGCGGCGGCTGCGCGGGCGACGACGCTGTGGTACTCGCCCACCACGGCGGCCACGCCCAGGCCGGCCAGTTCATCCACGGCCGCCGCGGCCCGCTCCGGATCGGCCGCGGTATCCCGGACCACCAACTCCAGTGGTCTGCCGTCGATCCCGCCAGCATCGTTGACCTCACGAACGGCCAGCTCGAGTCCTGCGAGCAGGTGTCGGCCCGCCTCGACCCAGCCGGGCCGCGTCAGCGGTACGAGCGCGCCCAGGCGGACGGACGCCCCGTCTGCGTACTCCGCTCCGGACGACGATGGTGGCGGGTTCATCGGGTGGCCTCTCCTCTGGGACGGTGCGGTCGTAGTCCGCCCGGACCGTGCGCCGGCCGAGGCCTGGCGGTTCGCGCTCGTCACGTCTCGTCTCGACGGGCGTTACCGGGGGGGGATCACGCCGGTCATTGATCCATCACCATCGCCAATATGCAACCGACTATTTGTTCGCCACCGGCTCCGGAGCCGGCTTTTGGGCATGGATCGAATCAGGAGCAGCAGAGGAAGGAACGGGCACGGCCTCCGACGCGGGGACGGGCGCCACGTTCCCCTACGCGCACGCCATGGGAGCTACCCGGAAGACGGCAAGAACCGGCACTGGATAAACGACATCAAGAACCTGAGGAACCGTAGCGCCGACGACTGGAACACGCCCTGGCTCCCCTAAGCCGCACACTGCCAGCCAAGACGTTCCCCAGGTGGTGGGGGCGGTGCGGCGACGGACGGGCGAGGGCCAAGGTCGGCCCCGGTTTCTGCTCGTACCGGTCGGGGATCCGGCGCCCGAGCACGGCTCGGCCTGACCCTCCGGTGCCCTTGACGGGCCGCCCCGGGCACTGGCAGGTGTTCTCGGAGAGGAGCCCCACGGCGTCGGCCCGCCACAGGCCGGCAATGATGGCCCGTCAGCGCCGCGTTCGCGGAGAGTGGGCGTCGAGGCTGAGAACTCCCCCCTGCCGCCAGCTCGGCAACGTATTCGGCGTTCGTCGGCAACGTATTCGGCGTTCGTGTTGGTGGACGAGCCGGACAACATGTCCTCGCCGCCGGGTCGTCGGTCAGGGTCAGCCATGGGCCATCGGGCCGGACCCGGTGTGTGGCGCCGTTTGGGCCGGCCGGCACCAGTGAGGTTCGGTGACCCGACCAAGTCGTTCGCCACATCCGGTCTATGTCTTCGCGTGTCCGCTTCGGTCGATAAGGGCGGCGAAGGCGTCGAGGACGCGTTGCAGGCCGAAGGCGTAGGCGTGGGCGGGGTCGTAGGCACTGTTGTGTGCGGCGCCAGCGGCTGCGCCGACGCGGACGGCAGTGGGGTAGGCGTTTTCGTCGAGGACCTGGGCGAGGAGCGGGGAGTTCAGCTCCCACCATTGCTGGTCGTTCAGGGCGCTGTCGTGCTGGGCGGCGCGGGCGTCGGCGACGGCACGGGCGCATGCCTGCACGAAGGTGAGCAGGTGGGTCAGACAATCATCCATCTCGACGTCGCTGAGGCCGAGGCCGTCGAGTCCGGACAGTTCGTGCTCGTACTTTGACATCTGCCCCGGCCCCAGCGGAGGCCTGGCGGTGGAGACGGCTGCGGCCCATGGGTGACGTTCGAAGAGGGCTCTGTTCTCGTCGGCGATGGCAGTGACGCGTTGGCGCAAGGGCTGCCCGGTGGTGTCGGTGCGGGG
Source organism: Streptomyces sp. NPDC051578 (assembly GCF_044454045.1). NCBI lineage: Bacteria > Bacillati > Actinomycetota > Actinomycetes > Kitasatosporales > Streptomycetaceae > Streptomyces > Streptomyces sp. NPDC051578. The sequence continues at coordinate 742,955 of NZ_JBITDH010000002.1, read as the reverse complement.
CATGCGGGCGTAGGCGGCATCGAGCATGAGGTCGAGGAGTTCGGCCTTGCCGGGGACGTAGGTGTACAGCGTCATCGGTACCACGCCGAGTTCCTTGGCCACCCGGCGCATGGTCACCGCGTCCAGGCCATCAGCGTCGGCGACGGCGGTGGCGGCCTCGACTACCGCGTCGATGCTCAGCCCCCGTCGCGGTCCTCGGCGATGGTCAGAGGAGGAGCCGCGCCATAGCAGTTGGAGGGTGCGGGCCGGGTCGCCCGAGCTGGTTCGTTCCGTTGGCACGTGGTCATCCTCTCGCATCCCTACTCTGTACGATGTACACTGTACCCCGTACAGAGAATGTGGGATCTCTCGGAGGAGTTTTCATGAAGATCGCCTCTAGTGCTGTGTCGCTCAACGTCGACGATGTCCCCGCGTCCAGCGCCTTCCTCATCGAGCACTTCGGGTTCCGCGAGGAGATGGCGGCCGACGGCTTCGCGTCCCTGACGCGCGACGACGTCGGCATGAACGTCATCTTCTTGCGGCGGGGGCTGGCCAGCCTCCCGGCAGACCAGCGCAACGATCACGCCGCAGGCCTGATCCTCGCCTTCGTCGTCGAGGACCTCGAAGGCGAGCTGGCACGCCTTCGCTCCGAAGGCGTCGCGATCACCATGCCGCTGACCGACGAAGAGTGGGGCGAGCGCGCCTTCCAGGTTCGAGACCCCAACGGCGTCATCGTCCAACTGGTCGACTGGAACGCCCCCACCAGCGTTTGAAGCGGACGGAGTGTCGGTAGATGCCGCCGGCCGACGGCGGTGTCGGCGCTGATCTCGGCGACCATCTCGGGGCGGACCAGGGTCACACCCAAGGCGTCGCGGCTGCCCCACGTCGTGAAGAACCGCATGCCGGTCCAGAGATGGTCCCAGCATCAGCCGCGGGTCATAGGGCGGGTAGCCGCGCTTGCCGATGGAGTCGCCAGGACCGGCCCCAGGTCCAGCACGTCGTCGACCAGGTCGGCGACGAACCGGCGAGGGAATCCTGGGGCAGCCAGTCGTCCAGTGACGGGGACAGCAGCAGGACCTGGTGCGGGTCGAACGCCCTGAACCGCTGGTCCACCCCCACCGGAAGGCTCTGCGGCCGCTGCTTTTCCACCGGCTGGACTTCGAACAGCCCATCTTCACCGCGCATGCCGCGATCCCTCCGTGCCTACGATCACCAACCGGAGGCGAGGCTGCTGCCCGGTTGATTAATCCAAGTGCGGTCTGCTCGCTTCGCGTGATACTCCTCCCTGCCATGGGCGATCTTGTGACAGCGCGGCTCGTGCTTCATCCGATGACGGTCAGCGAGGCTGAGCGAGTGGTGGCGGGCGGGTCGGACAGCAGTGTCCGATGGGCGCCCGGATATCCCACCGATGGGGACGTGTTCGCTGCCAGGCGCTTCCTGGGCACTTGCGCGAGCACCGGTGATCCCCAGCCGTTCGGCAACTATGAGATCCGTCGCCGCGAGGACGGTCAGGCGATCGGCGGCCTGGGCTTCCACGGACCTGCGGACGCCAACGGCAGCGTCACGATTGGCTACGGCCTCATCCCGTCAGCGCGAGGCAAGGGATATGCCTCCGAAGCCCTCCGGGGACTCCTGCTGTTCGCGCGGGCACACGGCGCCACCTGCGTGAAAGGCGACGCCGACCACGACAACATCGCGTCTCAGCACGTCATGATGGCAGCCGGTATGCGGCCGGCCGGGCACGACGAACGCGTCAGGTACTTCGAGATCGCCTGGACCGACACCATGGCGGATACTGACCCACGCTCCTAGCCTCGACCGCCCGCGTGCCGAACACCGTGTCTGGAGTTTGCGATGGGCTCGACCGCCGACGACCGCCTTGCGATGTACGAGGTGATCGCACTTCACGGTCACCTCAGTGACGCCGGCAGCCATGAGCGATTCGACGAGGTCTTCACGCCCGACCTCGTAGTCGACGCCACCGCTCTCGGTCCCGCCCCGCTGCCGGCACAGGACCCAACCCGGCCGCACCTCGACATATACGTCGCGGCTGGGCACCGTCACGGGCCTGACAGCCCGCTGGCCCACCATGTCACCAACATCATCGTCCGTGAAGACGGCGACGGCGCCCGCGCCTGGCCGAAGGCATCGCCTTGCACCAGAACGGTTCCATTGCCAGCTTCACCCACGAGGATCAGCTCGTCCGCACAAGTTGTGTCGATTGACCTCAGGAGTCGAGCACGGCGGCGACGGCCTCGATCTCGACGGGCTGGTCCTCATGGACGAGGACAGTGACGCCTATGAAGAGGTCGTCTCATGTGGTGCTGGAGAGAGCCCTTGCCACGAGTACGGCGAGCTGACGCAGGCGCTCGTAGTACTGGGTTCCTGCGGGTTCGGCGATCTGAGGGATGACTCGGTCCAGGTTCTCGATGCAGCCTTGCAGGATGCTGGTGCGCTCCGCATCCAGAACCCCGCCGTTGTTCAGCCATGTAAGAACGCAGCCGGCAGTCTCCGCATCAAGCAGCACCATGTCTGTATCCCCGAACTCGGCACCTCGCAGGCTGGCGGGGAAAGGCGCGTCGAGGTGCTCGTGCCAGAGACGGCCTGCATTCTGCATCTGCTCAGATGATTCGCTCACCAGCACCATATTGCCGCAGCCTTGCTCGGGCCGATGGTCATGCCTTCAGGGGGCGAGAGCAGATGAGGATGCAGGCGATGGCGGTGAAGGCCAGGAAGTGCTCGGCCTTGCGCTCGTAGCGGCGGAGTGCGCCAGTTCGTTTGCGCCGCGCCTGCCTGCGCCCCGCCCTGGCGCCGCTAGCGGAACCACAGCAGGCGTCGGAGACGACCGCGTCGTCGCCGTGGCCGACCGGCCACCGATTCGCCGAACGCACCCGCGCCAAGTACGCCACCGTCCACGCGCTCACTGCCGGCCACAGCATGCGGTCCATCGCCCGGCAGCTCGGCATGGGATTCCACACCGTCCTCCGCTTCTCCCGCGCTACCGCGCCGGAGCAACTGTTCAGCGGTCAGGGGCAAAGCCGTCCCACTCAGCTCGACGCCTACAAGCCCTGCCTCGACCAGCGGTGGCAGGAGGGATGCACCAACGCCTGGAAACTGTGGGAGGAGATCAAGGAACACGGCTACCCGGACGGCTACGGCAACGTTCGCGCCTACGTCAGCCGAAATCTACGTGGCAAGCCCCAGCCGATCGGCCCCCGGCCGCCATCCGCCCGCGCCGTCACCCGCTGGATCCTCACCCACCCCGACGCCCTGACCGAGAGCGACCGGCTCCAACTCAAGGCTGTACTGGCCCACTGCCCCGAACTGGACGCACTCACCGAACGTGCCCGCCCCTTCGCCCATGCTCACCCAGCTGCAGAACTCCGGAGTCGTCGAAGGCCACGTCCACCGGATCAAGATGCTCAAGCGTCGATGCTCGGCCGCGCTGGCGCCGAGCATCGGGCGGGTGTGGACGCGCGCTGGTTTGCTCTGATCGCCGCTGATCAGCTTTGCCGGCCGAGCCCAAGGGCCTCGAGCAGTGCGGGGTTCCACCTGCCCGCACTCTCGTCGTACAAGGCGAAGGTCGGTCCGAAAGACCAGTAACCCCAGGAGAAGCCGAGCTCTTCGGCCAGCTGGCGGTTGAAGGAGGCCCAGCGGGCGCGTGAGCCCGGATCGGCGTTGTGGGACGAGCCGAACTCGCCGACGAAGATCGGCCTGTCGTGTACGCGTCCCCACTCGGACAGGCCGGCGAAGGCGTCGGACAGCACGGAGCGTTCCTCGTCACTGCCTTGCCAGGTCGTGCCCAGCCAGGAGAGGGGGTCGCCGAACGGGGTGTCGGTGCCGAGCCAGGTTTCGCCCTGCATGGTGAAGGTGGTCGGCCAGTACTGGTGGACGGTGACGATCAGGTTGCGGTCCTCCTCCGGCAGGTCGAGGTCGGGCAGGCGCCGCATGTTGTTGTAGGAGGCCGGGCCGATGATCACGGCCCGGACGGGGTCGGCCTCGCGCAGGGCGGCGAGGACCTGCCGCAGGTAGTCGTTCCAGAGCGGGTCGAGAGGGCCGCGGGGTTCGGCCAGAGGCTCGAGCATCACCTGGGCGGGGCGGCCGGAGAAGCGTCCGGCTATCTGGTGGGTGGTGGCGAGCAACCGGTCGAGGTGGAGGGGTGGGTCGGCGTACAGGGCCGGGTCTTGCAGGTTGTTCAGTACGACGCTCAGCCCGCGTTCGGCCGCCTGGTCGAGGAGTAAGTCGACGCGGTCCAGGATCGCGGGCTCCACGACGAACCGTCCACGGGACTCGGTCGTGTGCGCGGCCCAGCACGTCGCCAGCCGGATGGCGGAGAATCCGGCCTTACGGCACAGGTCGAGGTGGTCGGGGCCGACCGGGACGGTCCATCCTCGCTCCAGCTCGGCGCCGAAGTCGGCGCCGATGTTGATCGTGCGGGCTAGGAGGCGGTTGGTTTCGTGAATGGAGGGAGTGTTCACTTACTTGGCGTCTTTCTTCGGGGGCTCGAACTTCGGGGACTGGGAGTCGGGCCAGTGCGTGGCCGGGTCGCGGAGCCGGGTGGTGAAGGCGCGTAGCCAGTCGAGCTCGGCGCGGCGCAGGGCCAGGGGGAAGGCGTGGTCGGCGAGGAACACCGGCCCGACCCCGTTCCGGGCGGCGGCGTTCAGCGCCTGGTCCATCTCGTCGACGTGCTGCTCCATGTGCTCGGCCCGGCGTTCGAGCAGGGCGATCACTTCGGTGCGGGGCAACGCGAACATGAACATCAGCGCGACCGTGAAGCCGGAGGTGTCGTCTTCGGGGCCGGCGAGCAATTCGCGCAGCCAGTCTCGTAGCCTCGCGCCCCCTGTCTCCGTGATGTGGTAGACGGTCCGCTCGGGCCGGCCGCCGTCGCGAACCGTCTCACCTTCGGAGATCAGGCCCGCGCGGACCAGACGGGGCAGGACGTCGTAGAACGACGCGTTCTTGATCTTCAAGGTGTGGTCATGGCCGCGTTCGCGCATCTCCAGGCGCATGTCGTAGACGTGCCGCGCGCGCTCGGCCAGCAGGCCGAGCACGGCCACGGTCATGGGGCTACGCAACGGGCGTGGCGGCATCGGGACCTCATCTATGGTCGAAGTCGACTACACGAACTCGACTATAGCGGAGGCATCCAGGGAGCTTCCCCCTCACCACAAAAGGGCGCAGAACCCGTAGGTCAACGCGGGTGGCCGCACACCCGCCCCGGAGGACACTCCCCTGGTCGGAACTCGACGACGACGAGAGCTGGGCGCCAGTGGTCACTCAGCGTTGTGGTCGTCCATGGTGAGCGGCGTACTGGACGTGCGCCGGGGTCGCCGACGCAGGTTCAGCAGCCCAGGTCTCTTGTCCGTCGGGCTGACCGGTTCACGGCCGGATCGGGGATGACTGCTGTGATACTTCGCCCACGATCATGCGAAGACCGCGGGCTGTGTCCACGTACTCCCGGACCCGGTGGATCAGGCCGTCCCGGAGTTCGAAGACGAAGCAGTAGTCGTTGCTGTAGTGCTTGCCGTCGGCGAGCGTCGCCGTCAGGGTGGACTCCACTACCGCCCCTTCGCCGTCGGCATGGAAGCTGTGGAGCGTGACGGTGACGTCACGCGCGAACAAGCGGGGGAAGTCCTGGGCGAAGAAGTGCACGATCGCCTTCCTGCCCACCATGTGGTGGGTCGCCCCGAGCGCGACGGCGACAGCGTTCCCCGGGGGCGACAGCCATTCGGCGTCCTCGGTGAGGACCGCAGAGATCCGGTCCGGGTCGTAACTGGCAAGCGCCTGAAAGGCGTTATCGATGATGATGCGGTTCATGAACCCACTGTCGCCGCCAGTGCGCGCCGGTGTCTTGGACAAATGTTCCGACCGACCTCCTCATAACATGGGGAGATGCGATCCTCCGTGCGCGAGCGTGAGACGGTGACCAGGTGGGACGTCGCGAGACCGTCATGGCCCAGCCGGACGGCAGGCGTCAGCCTGGCCGGATTCCGTGACTCCAGCGCGGGCCCGGTCGACGTGCCGCTGGTCCCGCACCCGGCCGTCACGCTGGTGGTGGAGTTCGGCGACGGCCTGTTCGCCGTGGGCGACGCCACCGGCCGGCAGCAGCGCGGAAGTCTCGTCGCCGGGCTCGCACCCGGTTCGGTTCGTATGCGGGGTGACAACGTCACGTGCGTGGAGGTGCGCCTGTCCCCGGTGGTCGCTTACGCCGTGCTGGGCGTCTGCCCGGCGGAGCTGGACCGCACCGTGGTCGCCCTCGACGACCTGTGGGGCCGGGATCTGTCACGGATCCGGGAGCAACTGGCCGACGCCGCGTCGTGGGAGGACCGTTTCGCGTTGACGGACTCCTTGCTCGCCCGCCGCCGGGAGACGGGGCCGCTGGTGAACCCGGAGGTGGCCCGGGTCTGGGACCGGATCCTCGTCAGCCGAGGCCAGGTCAGGATCGAGGATCTGGCGGACGAGGTCGGGTGGAGCCGCAGGCTCCTGTGGTCCCGTTTCCGGTCGCAGATCGGCCTTCCCCCCAAGCGCGCTGCGACGCTGGTCCGTTTCAGACATGCCGCCCACCGCTTGGCCGCGGGCGACAACGCCGTCCGGGTCGCGGCGGAATGCGGTTACGTCGACCAGTCCCATCTGCACCGGGACGTTGTGGCCTTCACCGGAGTGACTCCGTCGACGCTGGCCGGTGACCCGGGGCTGGCGGTGGACGACATCGCGTGGGCCGAACCAGTTCCGTACCTCGGCGTCAGGAGAAAAACATAGGGATGGTCGTGCGGATGGCCCGGCGGGCGTGCGGAGTTGAAGTGCGGCGGCCTGCACGTGGCTGCCCCCTCGTACCGGCCTTGCGTCTTTTACCGGCCTTGCGTCACCGATGATCGCGCTGAACGGGGTTCGTGCTGGGCGGGGCTCCAGGGTTGAACGCCGCGGAGATGAGCCGGGCGACCAGTACGAAGTCGTTGCCGCCGCCGGTGATGGGGTTGAAGGAGTAGACAAGCCGGCGGCGCAGGTCCCGGGTGGTGAACATGCCGTCGGTGTAGCCGAAGGTGCTGCCGGTCTTGCCCCAGACGGTCACGCCGTTGGGAAGGGAGACACTCATCAGCCGCGCGCTGTAGTAGGCGTGGCCGTGGCCGGGGTCCTGTGGACGGCCGTTGAGGTAGCCGACATCGGGGACCTTGAACAGCTCGGCCATCTGGGCGGGCGGCAGGAGGCGCCCCCGGAACAGTGCGGTCAAGAAGCGGTCCAGGTCGGCCGCGGTGGAGATCATCCCACCTGCGCCCGGGTTCTGGTCGGTGACGTCAACAAGCTGCGTTCCTCCTCCGCTCGTCTGGGGTATCGCGATGTATCCGTGGCTGTGGGGGCCGGGGATCGTGGTGTCGGTCCGAGGGGCAGTGGTGTGCCTCAGGTTTAGCGGGCACAGGATTCGGCTGGTGATCTCCTGCTGGTAACTGTGGCCGGTGACCTTCTCGATCAGCATCCCGGCGACGTAGTATCCAGTGGCTCCGTAAACCTGTATCTGGCCGGGCTCCTTGAAGGGCCGGTCGTGCCGGACCGCCATGGCGACCAGTTCGGCGAACGGGTGCTCATCGAACCGGTGCTCGACGATGGCTTCGGGGGTGGTCGGCAGGTCGTCCGCGGTCAGTTCGGGCAGGCTGCTGGTGAAGTTGAGCAGTGAGCGTACGGGGATCGGCGGGTAGCTGTCGGGCAGCACGCCCGGGAGGTACTGCTGAACGGGCCCGTCGAGGTCGATGTGGTCCTCGGCGGCCAGCTGCAGCACTACCGTGGCGATGAACGTCTTGGTAACGCTGCCGAGGCGGAACCGGCCGTCGAGGGGAACCGGTTGCCCGGTCACCGTGTCAGCGACCCCGTACGTTCCGCTCCACTGCCCTGCCGGTCCGCTGACCCGCGCAAGTGCAGCCGTGACCCGGTCGGGTGCGCTGGACACCCCCCGCTGGAGGGCGTCAGGGTCGATCTCGGGCAGCGAGCCGTCGGCATGCTCGACGACGGCGCTCGGTGCGGCGGGAGTGGCGGGAGCGGCCACAGCCGGCACGGCCGTACCGGTGATCACTGCGGCCAACGCCGCGCAGGACAGCACCACCATCGGCATCCGCTTGCGAGCACGTGGCCCTGCGGTCACCGGAGGGCGGTCGAGAAAGGGAACTTGAAAGTCATGCCCTGGAGCCTGCCGCGCGGTGATCTGTCGGCCATCCGGAACGCCCCTCACCGCGCCCCCCTCCGCTCCCTGACTCGCCGTCGGGGTAAGCCCTGATACGTCGCAGCCTTGGCCGCCGCTGCGTCGTTTCCACTCCGTGGCGGCATCCTGCAAAGGACCCCGTCTCACAACCCTTTGGCGCACCACGGTGCGACCACTGCCAGGTTTCCGGCGACCGTACGGGAGAACGAGAAGGTGGGGGCCGTGCACGCAGTATCGACATGGGCACTCCCCTCGGGGGTCGCGGGCGGGCGATAGGTCGCGTCCGTGAGCGCACCTGGGGCTTGCTTCGAGCCGACCCGCGACGAGGCCCATCCCCTCATCGTGACGGGCCGCGGGCGGCCCGAACGGATGGCACCGGCTGCACCGTGGCACACCTTCTGGCGCACCTCGCCCCAGAGCAGTGAGAGCCGCAGCGTGCTCGGCGAACAGAGCATCCAGACGAGCGCGGCGCTCGACGCAGGGCCGAGCACGTTCTGGCCGCCGATCTGCGCGACGTCGAACGCCACGAAAAAGGCGGGCAGCTTCGCGGCCGGCACGGCACCGCTGACCACCCGCCGTCTTGGGTAGAGCTGTGCCCCTGGCTCCCGTCTCAAGGGGCCGACTACGGGTCACGTAAGGGCATACCCGTCACGCGCGCCCTACTCCTGCTTGAGGCCGTATTGCCGTCGCGAAACGGCCCACCCGCTACGGACCCTGGCACCGCTGAGCCGAACACCTGCGCCTACGGCAGCCAAACGGCACCTGACACAACGTCCTCACCCACCTCGCCGCCAGCCGGTCCACTCCCCCGCCACACGGACCGGACCCGCTACAAGCGAATCCTTCCCTCACGCGGCAGGCGATCGACGACTGGAACAGCCCGTGGCTTCGTTGAAGCAAGGAGGTCTTTGAGCGGATTCACCTCGCAGGGCCTGCCCTCCGGCTGCACGATCAGGGGACCCCCGGGCGTGCTGTTCGGCGGGGCCTCTCGTACGCTGCCGCCATGGCTTTCACTCCTGTGTCTCCTGCTCAGGCACTCGACGCGCTGCTGGCGGGCAACCGCCGGTTCGTGATAGAGGCACCTGCCCATCCCAACCAGGATGCCGCCCGGCGGGCGGAGCTCGCACCTGCGCAGAAGCCGTTCGCGGTCGTTCTGGGCTGTTCCGACTCGCGGCTGGCCGCCGAGATCATCTTCGATCAGGGCTTGGGCGACCTGTTCGTGGTCCGCACCGCCGGGCACGTCCTTGGCGCGGAAGTCCTCGGCAGCATCGAGTACGGCACCAGCGTGCTGGATTGCCGCCTGGTCGTGGTCCTGGGCCACGACTCCTGCGGCGCCGTCACAGCAGCCCGCGTCGCCGTGGAGGACGGCATGCCCGCCGCCGGCTACGTCCGCGACGTCGTCGAACGCGTCACCCCCAGCGTGCTCGCCGCCCGCGCCGCGGGATCGACCACGGACAGCGACTTCATCGACGCCCACATCCAGCACACCGTGGACCTGCTCCTGGAGCGCTCCCGACTCCTGGCCGACCAAGTGGCCTCCGGCCGCACCGGCGTGGTAGGCCTCGCCTACCGGCTCGCCGAAGGCAACGCCCGGCTCGTCACCGCCCACGGCATCCCCAACCCGCCCGGCGCCCTGACGCCGTGAGCCGTCGGCCGGTCATCCACGGACGCGAACCGTGGGCAGCCAAGGCCGAACGTGTGCTGAGGCGGCTCCCCAGGGGCTCGGCGCGCCCGCGTCGCGAGTCCGTCAGCGGGCCCGGCTGGTGAATCCCGGACGGCGGGGACTTGTCCTACCGACGCCGACCCGGTGCGGCTAGCCTTGCCGCTGCGTCTCGGTGCCGTCTTTCTTGCACCATTGGCGGGCAGCGAGGGTGGAACGCCGGGCAACATCCACCCCGCGGTTACCGGATGAAAGCGGGGGAAAGTGCGTGATATGGAACAGTCGACGGTGTCTGACCAGCTCCTGCCCGGGTCTCTGGGAGCGGGCCTCAGCTGCGCGGAGGCCCGGGCTTCCGCCCGCGACATCCTGACCGGTCTACACCTGCCCCCCGCCGACATGGACGACGTGCTGACGGTGGTGACGGAGATGGTCGCCAACGCCATCCGCCACGCCGGCGGCGTCACCGCCTTCCACATCACCGCCCGACCCGGCTCCGTCACCGTCGAGGTGTCCGACCGCTCAACCACTGCGCCCCGGATCCAGCCGTGGGCACCGGACGAACCGGGCGGCTTCGGCTGGCGGCTGGTCAATCAGCTCGCCACCACCGACGTCCACATCCACCGCGACGGCAAGACCATCACAGCCACGCTCCAGGCCGGCCAGGCCTGACCCGCCCCCACGCTCAGCCGAGCTCCTGGCCGTCCTCACGCATCTCGAACAGGGCAAGCGTCCCGGTCACATCGAGGAGGCGGTGCAGCTGGGCCGGCAGCGGCCCCGCCAAAGACAGCGAGCGAGTGTTGCGCAGGCGGATCAGGGTGTTGAGGAACGAGGAGTCCGCGAAGGTCACGTTCTTCACGTCCAGCACCAATGGCTTCGCCCTGGCCGTCTCGCGCTCACAGGCGGCGTCCAGGAGGCCGACCGTGTCCTGATCGAACTCTCCCGAGCAGGCCACCACACATGCCCTGTCGGCCTCGGCACGAACCGTCACCCTCGGCGACCCCATACAACCCTCCGGTCCCGCTCTTCATCGACACAAACCGTCTTACACCGCACCGTACGGGGAACCCGACCGAAACGACACCACGCTTGAAGCCACAACCGCGAGCCGCTGACGAACCCTCTCCCCACAAACCTTCGCCCGCGCCCGAAAGCGCGGCACGCACAGCGGGCAGCCTGGCCTCCATCCGCACTCCGGCGCGGCAGCCGACGTCACCGTGCGGTACGCCGAGAACCACGCTGGGCCGCGGGCGAGATGCGGTTCGGATCGGCTCACGCCTCGCCTTGCCCTCCCCCGCCGGCCTGTTGAGCTCGACTCCCTCTGCGTGAGGGAGCATGGCCCGCCGTGACCCGGCCGCCGCGCCCCAGCTCAAGCCCCGGCTCCCGAAGTGGCTGACCCGGCGGTGCGGCGGTACTCGGCGTTGAGGCGCTGGGCCTCCTCAAGCTGGTCTTCGAGAATCACGATCCGGCAGGCGGCCTCGATAGGGGTGCCCTGGTCGACGAGTTCTCGCGCGCGGGCTGCGATGCGCAGCTGGTAGCGGGAGTAGCGGCGGTGTCCGCCGGCGGAGCGCAGCGGGGTGATCAGGCGGGCTTCACCGATGGCCCGGAGGAAGGCCTGGGTGGTGCCGAGCATTTCTGCGGCCCGGCCCATGGTGTAGGCGGGGTAGTCGTCGTCATCGAGACGGCCGAACGAGTCGTCTGCGGTCATTGCACCTCTCTGTGGGACGCGTGGAGGGGCCCGGGTGCCGTTACGGCACCCGGGCCCCGAAGGAACTGCTACACCATCTGCCGGCCCTCATGCTGCGCCGGCCTTCTGTGTCCGCCGACCCGGCCTGATTTCTGCCGGGAGTGCGGGGATCGCGGTTGCTTGACCGGAGACCACCTCATTATCGATGTCCTGCGGTACCCAGACTCAGACTTCCGCCTGGGCGATCCTGATGGCGCTCGGCTCCTCCGTTCTTCCCTCTGGATCGATTACTTACCAAACGGGAACTGCGAACTGCTGTTATTGCCGTTACTGCTTGTACTACTGGTGGCCTCTCTCAGCGCCACTTCGGCAGCCAGCCCCGTCGCCCATCCTGCATCTGCTCTGGCTTAGAACCCCACTGCCGAACCTCCCGGTGCGCGCGCCCGCAGCCGACGCCTTCACCGAGGTACTGCTCACTGACTTCGCTGCTGGGTACTGCCACTGCTTCAACTGCGGTACTGCTTGCGGCGGCCCCTGATCACTGCGGGCCACCCGGTCCGGCCGTCAGTCCCGTCACCGTCCTGCAACCACTCTGGCTTCGGAACTCCACCGCCGCACCGTCCAAACGAACTGCAACTGCGGTACTACCGCCCGGCAGTTCGTCTCTGCCGGGCCCTTCGGTCTCTCTGCGTTACGAGAGAAACCATAACCACGTCGCAGCCCAATGTCTACTCCGGCCGACATAGATTTTCGGGTTCTGGATGAGGAAGAAATCGGGGTTGCCTGGTTGCGGGTCGCAGACCAGGGCCAACTGAGTGAGGGATCGGCATCGAGGTCACAGGGCAGGGGCACCGGATGGACACGTTGAGCATCGACGCCCCAGCCACCCGTCCCGGGCGGGCTGTCGCCGACGGCCGCCAGGCAGCGCGGGGCTTCCTCGGGGCTCTGCGGCCGGCCGTCGGTCCGGCGCCCCCGACGGCGTGGTCCTGATCGCCTCCGAACTCGTCACCAACGCCGTGCGTCACGGCGACGGCACGTACGCCCTGCGCCTGAGCGCCCGTCCCGGCAGCATCGAAGTGGCGTCGTAAGGCGGCAAGACCGTCCGTGCCCTCCTCCCCCGCTGATACCGAAGGAGACAGCCTGCTCCCGATGGAGTATCGGCGTGCGCCGTCCGGGGGAGCCGTCCCGGGCCCGTACGGCGGGCCGCCCCTGCCGGCTCCCTGGCGCACTGTTTGGAATGGCACCCTGCGGCCATACGGGCCTTGTAAGGCTTTCCATCGAAGAGGGAGTGATCAGCTGCGTCTGGTGAGCAGAAGGCCGAAGCGAAGGGCGAGCAGGCCAAGGGCAAGCTCAAGGAGACCGCTGGCCGCCTGACGGGCAATGAGCGGCTGACCGCGGAGGGCCGCGCGGAGCAGGCCAAGGGCGATGCCCGCGAAGCCAAGGAGAAGGTCAAGGACACCTTCAAGCACTGAGACTCCCGCCTCACGCGGCAGGGCCGGGACCGCAGCAGCGGCCCCGGCCCCGCTATGGTGTGCCGTGTACCCCTCGGTGGGCTCCACGTCCCCCCACACCACCGGATGAATAGCGCTCGACCGCCATCCTCACCCACCCGCCGCAGGCTTTGACAGCGGCTGCCGTCTCGGGCGAGTGGGTCAGCGGTCCGGGTTGACGCCGTTCGAGACGGACTTCACGCGGGCGATCTGGGCCTTCGCCGCATACGTCACGTTGCCGAGCTTGGTGTCGCTCGCGTAGAGGTGCGCCACGACCTCGCCGGTGCGCATGACGACCTCGACGTGGTCGCCGTCCTGCATCGCCTCGGTCTCGTCTGCGCCGGCGCCGACCGTCACCGGCTTCGCCGGCTCGCCGTTCTCCGCGCTCTTCCTGCGCTCGTGCTCCGCCAGGTCCTTCACCAGCGTGGACGCGTCCTTCACCGTGCCGAAGGTGAAGAGGGTGAACTCCACCCGCTCCTTGGCGGCGGAGCCCCGTGCTTCCATGTCCCTGTGCCCGAACGCCTGAACGCCGACGCACCGCGTCTTGGTCATCTGGGGGCAGCCCTTGGCCGCATCGTCGCCCTGGATCACGACGGGATCGCCGCCGACCATGACGGCGCCGAGGCTGCCGTCTGGGCGGCGCAGTACGGGACGACGCCAACGAAGTCTCTGAGATGCTCCTGACCGACGAGTCAGGACAACGTAGACCCGACAGTCGTGGGGGGAGAGGGTCAGCCATGTCGGACTCAGCAGATTCGGTCTGTTTCAACTGCAGGATCGTCCTGCCCATCGGCATGTTCTGGAACATCGCAGAGCCACGCGAGCTCTTCCTGCGCTCCGGTCCCAGCAGTGACGATCCCCTGCTTGGCAAAGCCCTTTGGAGGCTCCTGGCCGAGCACGTGTACCACCAGGTCGAGTTGCTCGGTGAAGGCTCCGAACATCGCTGGGAGAGTGTCGACGCCGACTTCATCACGATCGACGATGAGGAGGTGCAGGACCCCATACTGGAACAGTACGCGGGAGAGTGGGCCGGCTGGACCCTGGCCATGAGTCGGCGACCGCTCTGCGAGGCGACTCGTCTGCTGATCCGAAGCGCCGAACAGAGCTGGGCTTCGGGCCCCGGCACCCCCTGGGACTGTCTGGCATCTGAGGACCACGCCACGGCAGCCGAGCTGAACGACAGGCTGCGCGTCGATCCGGTCGCCTTCGGGCGCTGTCGCATCGTCCAGCGCCCCATAGAAGGCTTTGACTTGACCGATGACCGCATCCTCGGTGAGCCGGGGCCGTGGGCGGCCTCAGCCAGGAGGTCGTCGAGGGTGGGTGGCAGGCCGAAGGCGGCGAACCCGTCACAGGTCCGGATACGCCCCAGCAGTGCTTCCAGTTCCAGTGCCAGGTGGTGGTGCTCACGGCTCACCCTGTCGGCTCCCCTTGCCTGGCCGGGGCCGGTAGGTCCGAAAGTCACGAGGGGATCCCGGGCCAGCAGTTCGCGGAGTTCGGTGAAGCGCCGGGCCAGCTCGGGGTGCCGCTCACGCAGGTCGGTGACTGGACGCCGACGCCCGTACCCCTGGCGCTCCAGCAGCGCCGGGCCGACCCCGCCCCGCGCCGAGCCGCGTACCCAGCGCTGCTGCGCATAGCGGCCGAGGCACCGGACCGACCCACATGGAGCGGCGACCGTATCCACGCCGTCACCGTCCGCCTTAAGCGCGACCACCACCTGGACCTGCCCGCCCTGTGGTCTCACCTGTGGCTCGTCCTGCCCGAAGCCACCCGCGCCGAGATCACCAGCGCCGAACAAGCCCTCACCCGCGCGACCACCCTCGCCGGCTGGATCCTGCTGTACGCGCCTTTGACCGTGTGGTGGTGGCCCGCCGCCCCGCTCGCCGTCGTCCTCGCCCTGACCTGCAGGCACCGCATGCGCAGCGCTGCGGACAGCTATGCTCGGTTCCTAGAGGCCGCCGCTCAACTCCACACCACCGAACTGGCCCCCCAGCTCGGCATCGGCCACACCGGGCCACTGGACAGCGCCCTGGGTGATGCCCTCACCCACCAGCTCCGCACGCGCACCCCGAGCCCAACGGGCACTGCGAGTCGTGCGGTGTAACCCCCGACCACGGAAGATGCGCCGGTGACCGGTGAACACGTGACGGCGAGGACGGTGGATGACCGTCTGAGACGAGTCGGTGTCTCGGTACCAGGCCGAGGGCCCGTAGCTGACCGACATGGGGCCGGCGGTCGCCTCCAGCAGTTGACGAAGCGCTGCCAGATGCCGCCTTGAGGGTAGAACCGCACCCGCATCGCGGACGAGCCCGACACGGCCAGGGCCGAAAGACGTCTGAATGGCGACTGAGCTGGACCGCGCAGTCCCCCGCAGGGGCGGCAGGAACCTGTTCGAGTAAGTTCAACACCATCACGGCAGACCTGCCAAGCCCACCAGGGCCGAGGACCGGATCCGGTTCAAGGCCGCCCACGGTCTGACGCCACCGCGAACACTTCCCGCCGGACATTGTCATTGCTCATGTAGACGTCGGAGATCGACGAGCGGAGCACAGTGCGCGGTCGACGAGAGCCGTAACGTCTTGGGTCTGCCGAGTAGCGGTGCTTTCATCGCCCGGTCGGCTGTGCAAGGAGACCGTGACGGTGGTCCGGCCGTCCGGAGTCGTGGCAGGCCACACCAGGTATCCGAATCCGTCGCCGCTGTGCCCCCAGTACCCGCCGCCGCAGGACAGTGGTGTCCAGAACAGGCCGAGCCCGTCGCGCGTGCCCGATGGAAAGCCGCGGCCTGCGGGGACTTCGACGGTGCGCTGCATCTCCGCCAGCTGGGCGGGGGCGAGAAGCCTGCCTTGCATCAGTGCTGTGAAGAACCTGTTGACGTCCGCAGCTGTACTGATCATCGACCCGTCGGCGTCGGCGTCGAA
Organism: Streptomyces sp. NPDC051578; assembly: GCF_044454045.1. NCBI lineage: Bacteria > Bacillati > Actinomycetota > Actinomycetes > Kitasatosporales > Streptomycetaceae > Streptomyces > Streptomyces sp. NPDC051578. Next base: position 727,039 of record NZ_JBITDH010000002.1, on the reverse strand, counting down.
GGGCAGGTAGGCGACCGTGGTGTCGGTCATGGCACCACCCGGCTCGAACTGCTGGTAGTCCCGGGCATGAGGGCCGGGCAGGAACGGCCGGTTACCGGGTGTATGAGTGCGGGTGAGCCGCAGCGGACGAAGAATCCTGGCCTGGACCTCGTCCTCCCATGAATGGCCCGTGACCGCTTCGATGACCATGCCCAGCAGAACATAGTTGGTGTTGGAGTACTCCCAGCCGACACCGGGTGCGAAGGACGGCTGGTGCTTCATCGCGAGGGCCACACGCTGTCGGGACGTGTAGGTGGTCCAGCGGTTCGCACGATACCCGGCCGCGCTGAGATCAGGAACGACGTCGCCGATGTAGTCGGGCAGCCCGCTGGTGTGCTGGAGAAGCTGGCGCAGAGTGACCCGTTGCCCGTCATTGCCGTTGCCGCGGACCAGCCCGGGAAGCCACCTGTTCACCGTGTCGTCCAGCGACAGGTTGCCTTCGCCGGCGAGTTGGAGCAGTACCGCCGCGACGAACGTCTTCGTGGTGCTGCCGATCCTCAGGTAGCCATCCGCGGCCACAGGCTGCCCGGTCGTGAGATCACCGACCCCGCTACGGACGGTCTGCACTCCGTGGGGCGTCTCCAGTCTCGCCGATGCGCCTGTGATGCCGTCGTCCCGCAGGGCGTCGACATCACGCTGCAGTTGGGACACGCGATGGGGGGCCGCCGCCCTGGACTCTGCCGGAACGAATAACGCCAGAAGAGCGACAGCGAGCACGGTCACTGTCCGACGGTTGATCCGACTCAACATGATCGACATGAGGCAACGCTAAAGAGCGACACATCTGTCGAACCATCCGGCCAACCGGAGGCCCCATGGTCGGGTTCTCCCCAGTGCGCGGGCAGTTTTCGTCGGGACCGTCCTCAACCTGGCACGGCTCATGGACATCCGCCAGCTCCACCGATCTGTCACACGAAGTCAGACCATAAAGAACAAGCCGAGCTTGTCGTTTGCCGTTTAACCTCATGGCCAGTCCGCGCTTACCGTAGACGCGTGAACGACAGCAACACCGAAACCCTTGGGTGGGACCTCATAGGCTGGGACAGCGATGAGCAAGCCGCACATGACACAGGCCTCGACCGAGTTGAGATTCTGAGGATGAGGGACCTGTTCCCCGGCCGGGACGACGACTTCCTTGAGACCGCGGTCTACGAGGTGCCGCCCGTTCTGTACTCGGCGATGCAGGGTGCCATCCCGCACCTGGAGTTCCGTGAGGGGCTGGAATATCAGGTAGGTGGATTGCTCCTGAGAGTAGTCCCGTAATCCCGGGACAGTGAGGGGCAGGCTGCGACCCCGGCGGTGCCGATGGCGCCGCCCGACGGCCTGTCACGACGAGGGGATGACCTCGTCGCGGGTCGGTCCGGCCGCCGCCATGATGGCCTGCCAGGGGGCGGAGTCGAAAATGAGGGTGATCGCGGTGATCCGGCCGTCCTGGAGGCGGAAGTGCTCGGCGGTGCGCTGGGTGATGCCGGCGGCCGGGGCGGCGTGTATGTCGTAGACCAGGGTGGCTTCGGTTTCGCCGTACAGTTCGCTGATCAGCTCTGTGCCGGTGACGATGCCCAGGAGACCGTCGAGGCAGTCGAGGTGGCCTGTGGGGCTGTCGGAGGTGATGAACGGGCTGCGGAAGAGAAAGCCTTCGCCGGTCTGGGCGGCGGCCGCGGCGACGTCTCCCCTGAACCGGGCCTCGTGGTAGGTCCGGACGGTGTGCCGGGTGGGGGTGTGGGTGGTCATGCGGTGCTCCGTCGGTTCAGGAGGTGGGCTGGTCGGGCCGGGCCGTGTTCAGGTACCGCTCGGTCCGGTGCTGGTTTTCGACCAGGCGCAGGCACAAGTGCCTGAACTGGACGAGCTCGTCGTCGGTGAAGCCCTGGAAGACCGCGGACATCGCGCGCTGTGTCGGCTCGCGGCACGCCTCCAGCCAGTCGCGGCCGGCCGGTGTGATCCGGGCCCGGACGGGCCGGCGGTCGTGCCGGTCCTGAACCCGTTGCACCAGTCCCTCGCGCTCCAGTGTGTCGACCAGGCCGGTGACGTTGCGGGAACTCACACCGGTCGCGCGGGCCAGGTCTCCGATGCTCAGCCCCTCGTTGTCGGCCGCGCTCAACCGTGCCAGGACATCGAGTGGCCCGGCGCTGAGGCCGCGGCCCTCCGCCCCCTGCGAGCGCAGCCGGTCGACGGCCTGTGAAGCCGAGCGTACGGCTGCGGCCGCTGCCAGCGCGAGTGAGCCACTGCCGAGCGCGAAGGCGTCCATCGAGGCCCTGACACCAGGGTTGTAGAGGAAGCCGCCGGGGTCGCGGGCCAACTCCGCAGCCCTTCGGGATTTCGCCGACCACCGTGTGCCTGGTCATCCAGCGGCGCCGGCCACTGCCGGCTCTGGAGCCCGCCCTCCGGTCGGCCGCCGACGCCGACCGGCTGTGGGTCGTGGACGGAATCCTCATCGCTTCCGCGACCGCATGGTCGGCGCTCATCGAGGAACTACCGGTTTTTGGGTCGAGGACGAGACCCGCGGGCAAGGCGGCCCGTTCGTCGGCCATACGGATGGCAGGTCACCGGATCGGCCCAGCCGCCGTGACGGGCGGGCTGTCCGGGCGGTTATGGGCTGCGTCGTCCGTGCTGTATTCCCCGCACCTCATGAGTTCAAGGAGATTGTGATGTTCCGTATCGCCAAGGCCGTAGCCCTCACCGCCGCCGCCGGCGCCGTCCTGGCAGGCGGGGCCGGCATGGCCACCGCCGACGCCACCGCCGAAGGCGCCGCCATCGGCTCCCCCGGCGTCCTGTCCGGCAACGTCGTCCAGGTCCCCATCCACATCCCCGTCAACGTCTGCGGCAACACCATCAACGTCGTCGGCATCCTCAACCCCGCCTTCGGCAACACCTGCATCAACGCCAGCGGACACAACGACGGCCACTACAAGGGGCAGGGGCACGGCGGGTACTGACACACACCAGGCCCTGGACCCGGCGCACTTCGCGCCGTCACCCCAGACCGCCGTGTGAACCAGCCGCAGCGCACAGCCCGGTACCGATCGGCCTCCCCCACATCGTCCAAGGGCAGGCCGGCTCCCGTACCGGGCTGTGCGCTGGGGCCGCCGGGCACTGGCGAGGGCCCGGACCGGTCCTCGGACCGGACCACTCACCGCGTGCTACTCCTCGCTAGGCCGATTGGCCCACTGGGTAGAAGTTGATGCGTTCACTGACGACGGGGAAGCCCGCCTTGGCGAAGTTCGCGGCCATGGGGAAGTTGCCGCGGTCCGTGGCTCCGCTGATGGACTCCGCGCCCTGCTCGACGAGGAAGCGGGTGCACTCCGCGAGGAGGTCGTAGGCGTAGCCGTGGCCGCGCTGTTCAGGGACGACTCCGATGAAGCCGATGGTCGGGCCGGAGGGGTTGTGGGCCGGGATGTGGATGCCGACCAGGTCGCCCTCCGGGGTGTGCGCGATCTGCCACCACTCCCGTGGGGAGGGGCACCAGCGGAAGAAGTCGAGTTCCTCCTGGGCGGCCTGGTCGAGGCCGCCCTCCTCGATGGCCCTGAGCGCGTGGGCGTCCAGGGTGACGGAGTGGATGCGGCGCAACGCGTCGAAGAACACGGTGTCGTCGGGTTCGGCGCTGAAGCGCAGGCGTCCGGGCCGCTCGGGCAGTCCCTGCTCCGGGGTCCAGCGGTACAGGAAGCGTTCCACCAGGAGTTCGTACCCCGCGGCGCGTGCGGCGGCGAAGCGGGTCTCGGCGGCGGCGCGCAGATCGGTCTTTTCCCGCCAGCCGCCGGCCAGGTTGATCTCGAGTTCGACCTGCCAGGGAGCGGAGCGCAGGAGTTCGGCCCCGGCCTCCTCCTCGCCCTCGGCCACGTCGAACCAGTTGATGTTGACGGGCTCCGAGTCGCCGGGGCCGCCCCACCATGCGCCGCGTGCGACGACCTCGCCGTCGCGCAGGGCGACGCGCTTCCAGTCGGGGCGGAACTGGGTACGCCGGTGGGCTTCACGGGCTCCAAGGGGGTCGGGGAGTGCGTCGAAGAGATGAGCGTCGCTCGCGGAGAGCGTGCGGATGACCAGATCGGTCATGGATTCCTCCGGGATACAGGCTGCTTGGAGCGCTCCCGGTCAGAACTGGCGAACCACGCCGGGATAGCGGAGAAGGGAGCGCGGGAAAGGTGTGAACTGCACGGCACTCGCCTCCTTCCGTCCATCTCAGGGCGTGGAGCACACGGTACGTGGTCTTCCGCGGGTCCGTCCACGGATTTCCGCACCCCTTGGAGGGAGGGGTTCGCGGGACGATGCAGAGCGCTCTCCAAGGCCCGCGGCGCCCAGCTAGGCGGACTGCATCTTCTTCGCCGCCTACCGCTGACCACCGCACCGCAGCAGTCGATGGATCGAACGAGCTGCTCAAATCCTCCGGTCTTCGAAAGACGTCGGAGCGTCCACGAGAACGCCGGGCCGTGAAAGCCCTGGACCGTACGGGCGTGTGGTCCACCCCCGCCGCAGGCCTACCGCACCGGCCGAAGCCATCCCGGTGCCGTGGGGCACGTTCCCACCCTGTCGGCAGTCGGCACCGGGCACGTCCTCGACATGCTCGTACGTCCTGCACCATGACCACGTAGGGCTGCGTATCCACGACGGCGCGTTCTCCGCGATAAGCCTCACCGCCCGCTACCCGCGCACCGGAGAACTGCTGTCCACCGTGAAGTTCATGGTGCCGTGGCGGCCGCGAAGACCGACACCGTACGCACCGCGTACCTGGAGGGCCGCTCCATGCCGCCCCTCGCGCGCGACCACGGCGTCAGCCGAAGGGCGATCCGCACCGCCGTCACCGATCTCCTGCCCGAGCACACGGCCGGCGACTCGGGCGTCCCGGCCCCGGAACTGCTCGGTCACAACCGGACGAAGGCCCCGTCGGCTCGATCAGTCGGCCAGCGCCGCGAGCTCCGCGTTGGCACGCGCGGTGACCAGGGCGAGGACGCGACCGGCGGCGGCCAGGTCCTCGGCGGATATCCCGCCCCAAACGCGGGCGGTGACGGGGGCGGTCGACGCGCCGATGGCGGCGATCAGCTCGCGCCCCGACTCCGTGGCACGAAGGTGAGAGCCGTCCACGGCGAGCAGTTGGTCGGCCAGCAGCTCGTCGAGGGTGGTGCGGATGTCGGCCGGGTCCGCCTTGAGGGAGGACCGGACCTGGGCGACGAGGTCGTCCGGCGTACGCGGGGCGTCGGCGGTGACGGCCGCGCGCAGGGTGACGTGCTGCTGGAACGTGACGCCGTGCCGGGCCAGGACGTGCTCCAGGACGCCGCGGGCGGCGTAGTGGGCCAGACCCAGGGCGCGGGCGTCCGCGACGGGTGCGGTGGTGGATGCGGTGGTGGTCATGATGTTGCCCCCTGAGTGCTCTCGTTGTTCGGTAGAGATGGAGTGAGAGATGTGTCGAGCAGGGTGGTCAGCTCGTCGGTCAAGGCGCGCGTCCGTGGGGCGTCGAGCCCGCCGAGCGGCTCCAGCAACTGCTGGTGCAGTTCCTGCACCACGTCGATGGCCTGCCGCGTGACGGCCTGCCCCCTCGCGGTGAGGGCGAGCTGTACGGCGCGGGGATCGCGGGGATCGCGGGTGCGCTCGATCAGCTCGGCCGACTCCAGGGAGCGCGCCAGCTTCGAGACGTACAGCGCCTCCAGGCCGGTATGGTCAGCGAGTTGCCGCTGACTGGGCCGCTCACCGGCCCGCTGCATGCCGTACAGCGACGCCACCAGCGAGTACTGCGCATGCGTGAGCCCCAGCGGAGCCACCGCACGATCGACGGCGACGCGCCACTTGTTGGCGAGCCGCCACACCAGGAAGCCGGGCGTGGGGCCCGGTGAAACCTTGTTCACGACAAATAGAGTACATGGCCATTATGTCCATGGCTACTATTTTCTTGCGGCTGGATGGGACGGCGCACCCGACTCGGCATTGCGACGGACCGAGGGAACCTCCGGCCAAACCGCTTCCCTCCGCCACATGATCAGGACTGAAGACAGGCCCCAAGCCCGCACACTGATCGCCAGAGCCTGCTGGGCGGCCGTCTTCATTCACCGGTGCTGTCTTCTTGGTGGTCTTCTTCGCGGCGGGCAGGTCGTGGACGGTGGCATCGGCCGCGCCGCGGGAGGCGTTGGCCTGACTGACGGACTACTCCAGCACGGCCAACAGGTCCACGACCTCCGCCGAGGCCGGCTGGGGGGCTTCAACCGGCCCTGGGTGGGTGCCGGCGGTCCTGGCCTCGATCAGTCTCTCCAGCGCCTGACGGTACTCGTCGTGCATCTGGCTGATGTCCCGGCCGGAGAGGGTGCCCGCGAGCGCGACCGCCGCCTCAACCTCCTCGTCGGAGAGCTGCACGTCCGATCGCATCGTTCAGGACCCGCAGCAGCCCGAGCCGGATCCCGTCCGGCGCCCAGGGCGGCTCAGCCGGCCTGGACCATGGTGTGCGGCTGCTCTGGCGTGTCGGCACGGCTCACCTGGAGGTATCCGACGAGCGCGCCGATGGGGCCGTGACGGCCGTGACAGTGGTGATGATCGACTTGATGCGCACAACCGGACTTCAGGTTGAAGCGGTCCTGTTTCGGCAATCCACTCACGCGAACGCCTCCCGCTCCCGCCCCCGGACGCTGTAGGAATACTCGCCGCGCGTGATCCGGGGGCTCTTGGTGGTGGGTTCCTCCGCCGGAGGTACCGACGATGTGCGGCCCCACCGCGGGCGTCCCGCGCAAGGCCGACGCGTCCGACCGCCCGCGCGGACGCTCACAGGCCATCGCGGGCCGGGAGGCGGCCGAGTGCCTCTGCCGAGCGCGACCGGCTATCCCGAGAGGCCGCCCGGGACGCGCAGCGGATTGCCGAAGGGAACGAGACACCGCCGTGCGGCGAGCCGACGACGCGGGGCGCACGGCCACCTGGGCACGCTGCCCGAACAGCAGACCGTCCCCGAGAAGGGCGACCAGGTCCGCAGCCGCGAGAAGCGCGCGGCTCCCACGGCGGGCGACCACCGGAGTCCGGTGAGCACGGCTACAAAAAGCGCCATGCCGCGGAGTGCCGCATCAACCGGCTGAAACGCCACCGGGCGGTGGCCACGCGATTCGACAGACTCGCGGTCCGCTACGAGGTGACGGTGCTGGTCTCGGCCCTCAACGCGTTCTCTTCCAGCCCTCGCGTGGTCGGCCGCTCACGTCCCCAGGCGGCCAGCGGCTCGAGTGCGTCGTTGAGGCGCATGCCGTCCTCGGTCAGCGAGTACTCGACGCGGGGCGGCACCTCCTCGTAGGAGACGCGGCGCACGACGCCGTCCGTTTCCAGCTCCCGTAGGTGAGAGGCCAGCACCTTCTCGGTAATGCCGGGAAGCAGCCGGCGCAGCTCGCCGAAGCGGCGGTAGGGGTGCTCGTGGAGCGCCCAGAGGATCAGCACCTTCCACTTGCCGCCGATCACCTCCATCGCGGTGTCGATCCCGCAGACGTGTCCGTCTGATGTGCTCGGCCGGTTCAGCGTCGTCATGCCCCACCCTTCTGACGTGCTCGCTCACCCCGGGGTAACCACCCACTCCGAAGTACGTACTTGATCACTTCCGGGACTGTAACCAGCCTAATCGGCATGGCACACAACATTGTTGAGAAGACTGTCGAGAAGACTCCCGTCACGCTGCTGGGCCTCGGCGCGATGGGCACCGCGCTGGCCCGTACCTGGCTTTCCGCCGGCCACCCGCTCACCGTGTGGAACCGCACCCCGGCCCGCGCTGCGGCACTCGCCGCCGAGGGGGCACGGGTCGCGGACAGCGCCGCTGAGGCGGTCGCGGCGAACTCCCTGGTCATCGTTTGTCTGTTGGACGACGCCTCGGTCGAGGAGGTACTGGCCGGCACCGACCTGGCCGGCCGGGCCCTGGTCAACCTGACCACCGGCACCCCTGCCCAGGCCCGCGCCCGCGCAGAATGGGCCCGCGAGCGCGGCGCCCGCTACCTGGACGGCGGGATCATGGCCGTCCCACCGATGATCGGCGTCCCGGAGGCCGGCGGCTACGTCTTCTACAGCGGCTCGCGGGAGCTGTTCGAGCAGCACCAGGAGACCCTGGCCGTCCCGGCCGGCACCACCTACGTCGGCGAGGACGCGGGCTTCGCGGCTCTGCACGACGTGGCCCTGCTCAGCGCCATGTACGGGATGTTCGCGGGTGCCGCGCACGCCTTCGCCCTGATCCGCAGGGAGGACGTCGATCCCGCGGCGCTCGCCCCGCTGCTCGCCGACTGGCTCGTCGCGATGGCCCCGGCGGTTCACCAGACTGCCGACCAGCTGCGGAGCGGCGACTACACCAAGGGTGTCGTCTCGAATCTCGCGATGCAGGTGGCCGGCACGCCGACCTTCCTGAGTACCGCCGAGGAGCAGGGTGTCAGCCCGCAACTGCTCAGCCCCTACTTCGAGCTGATGCGCCGCCGTCTGGCCGAGAGCAGCGGTGAGGAGGACCTGACGGGCGTGATCGACCTGCTGGTGCGCTGACCAGCCACGCGCCGCCACAAGTGACGACCGTGCTGGTCAAAGCCCTCAACGAGACGTTTTGCCCAGCACTTTCACAACACGCCCTGGAACGCTCGGTGGCCCCGCGCTGTCTACGGAGTCAGGACGCCGATCCGTCCGCTCCGTACCGGAGGCCGTCGAGGAGCAGATCGAGGAGGCGTCCGGCCCGTTCGCGCTGGTCGGGAGCGCTGGTGAGCAGCCCGATGCCGGCCAGGCTGAAGCCGACATCGAAGGGGTCGACGTCCGGGCGCAGGAGACCGGCGTCGGCGCCGGTGTGCAGCAGGGCGCCGAGGGCGGTGGCGAGCTTGTCGAGGGTTTCGGCGAACGGGTCCGCACCGGATGCGGCCGCGGCCCGCAGTGCGTCCGCCATGCCCTGCTTGGCGGTGAGGTAGTCGATGAAGTCGTCCATCCACAGGCGGATCGACGCACCCGGAGTCAGGCCCTACGCGGTCGACCCCGAACAGGCCGCATGCCTGTGGACCCTGTCCGCCCAGCTGACCGGCACCAACACGTTCGCGCACCGGTGACACAACGGCATAGCCCACTCCCTCCGAGAAACCCGCACCTGAAATCTCCGCAAGAAGGGCCACGAAATCATGACGCACACCGCTCTGGCCGCCGTCGCGAACGAAGCACAGGCATGGTTCGACAGCTACGTCGAGACGTTCGTCGGACTGGCAGCAAAGGGGAGCACCGATCCCGCGCCGCTCCTCGACTGCTTCTCGGTGCCGATCAGCATGACCACGGGGACGGCCCACACCGTTCTCACCTCCGCCGAGGCGCTCTCCCAGGGACTCGCACACGAGCTGCGCGCCCTGCGCGACGCCGACTACGGGGGCAGCGAGGCCCTCGACCCGGTGGTGCGCGTGCTCAACGAGCGGGCCGCGCAGATCGAGGTGACCTGGGCGCGCCAGGACAGCCAGCAGCGGGAGTTCCAGCGTGTCCGTGTGCTGTACCTGGCGGCCCGGACCGAAGCGGGATGGCGGACGGTCGCCTCCGTGATCCTGGCCGACTGACGAGGCACATCGCCCGCGCGCCGGTCCGACGGGCCCGCCCGGGGCGGGCGCGTCGTCGGGGCGGGGCCTGCCGTCGGCCTCAGCTGGGGATGGAGCAGTTCGGGTCGGGGGCGCGGCCCGCGGGCCAGGCGATACCGTCGAAGACGGCGGTCTTGGTCGCCGGGTCGAGATGGACGATGGAGACTGCCTTGTCGTACGGGTTGCCGTACTGGTCGAGGCAGATCCAGCCGCTGGCGCCCTCGACCCGGTTGTTGCCGTGCAGGCGCAGCCAGCTGTCGGCAACCTCGGAGAGCGACGGCATCTTCACGCTGCCGACGGCGTCGTTGCGGATGCCCGCGATGGCGGTGGAGACCGCGTCGTAGGTGATGATGACACGGCCGTCGGTGAGGTTGGCGGGGCCCATCGAGTCGGGCTCCTTGGTGCCGAACTTCTGGACCAGGTCGGTCAGCTCCTTCAGTGCCGGCTTGGAGCCGCCGGTCGGCGTCGTGCTCCGCTCCCCCCAGGCTTCGGGATGGGCCAGGCCCGGGTAGCGCAGGGTGATGCCGGCGCCATTGGTGAGGGCGCCCCACTGCTCGGCGAACTTCTCGTCCACGGTCAGCGTGGAGGCGTGCGACCCACTGATGACGGTGTAGTGCTTGTTGCACTTGCGGTTGCCCAACTCGACCAGGAAAAGACGCAGTTGAACCGGACGCCCGGCGAAGTAGATGGTCTTCGCGTCGGAGGAGCAGATGTCCGGCACCATCTGGTGGAAGTCGTTGGCGAGGTTGCCCTCGTCGTTGAAGTCGGGCGGCGACCGGAAGGTCTCCGGGGCGTTGGGTGCGCCCGTGGCCAGCTTCTCGAAGGTCTGGCGCAGGCTGGCCAGGTAGTTGTCGCCCTCGCGGATGTCCTCGACCACCAGCGTCTCTGCGGGCTTGATGTCCGACCCGTACGAGGCGAGGGCGTCGGCCTGGTCGGTGTTGCCGGGGGCTACCCGGGCCAGGCCCGGGTAGCGGTGCGGATCGGATGCGGTGTTCTTGATGTCATCCGCGGTCATGGGGCCCGCGACGACCGGGATCCCCTTGTCCTTCGTGAGGTAGCGGACGGCCTCTTCGGTCTCGGTGATGCTGATGTTGATGCCGGCGACGGCGCGCAGGTTCTCCTTCTTGTCGGCCGTGGCCCGCACGAGCTGGTCGGCGACGGTACGCCACTCCTTGTAGCCCCGGCCGGGGTTGGCGAGCACCAGCCGGATGGGCGGCTGCTTGCCGTTGGCCTGGTGGTTGGCGCGGTACTGCGCCAGATAGGCGCCCTGCACCTGCTCGACGTACTCCTGCTGCTCTGCCTGGGTGTCGGAGATCATGGGGATCATCAGGGCGATCGTGGCGGGCGACTTCCCGGCGACGCTGTCGTTCTCCGCCTTGATGCGGTCGGTGACCTGCCTCAGCGACGGGGTGAACACGTAGCCGCCGTCGGTGACGCCGACGCACTCGTGCCGGGGGCCCCGCTGCGCCACGCCCGGGGCGCAGGCCGGATCCTCGGCGAGCCACCGGTCGTAGGAGACGTAGCCGCCGGTTCCCAGGACGACGGCGACGGCGGTGATCAGCAGGGCGCGGTTCAGCGGTCCGGCGGGCCAGAGTGTCATGGGCGGGGCTCTCCGTAGGTCGGCAGATCGGGTGCCTGGATCCAGCGGTTCAGCAGCTGGGGCCACTCCTCGTAGGCCTGGTAGAAGACCTCCTGGGGGCCGACGGCGCTGTTCTGGGCGAGCGTGAGCAGCTGCAGTCGCACTGCGTTGACCTTCCTCGGGTCGGGGTGTGCGAGGGGGTGCGACTGCTGCCACAAGTTGAGGACGAGGAGCTGTACGGCCTGGCGCACGGGGTCGTTGTGGGCCGGAAGCCGGTCTTCCACGGGCTCCGCAGCCGGGACGGCCGGGTACTCCGGGGGATGCGGTGCGGCGCAGACCAGGTTGAGAGCGGCGAGCCACCCCGGCGCGTCCTGTTCGGCCAGGCGGCGGTGCAGGGCGCGCACGACGACGTCGGTCTCGCCGATCGCGAGCGAGTGGTGCAGGTAGCAGGCATCGCGTGGGTCGGCGGCGCCCGGCGCGTACAGGAGGCGCAGCCGCCGGTGGCTGCCCCGCCAGTCTCCGCCCCCGGGCGCGCGGGTGCGGGTGCGGAGGTCGTGTACGAGCAGGGCCCGCAGGGTGGGATCACCGATGAAGGGGCCGCCGGTGCCGGGCCAGGGGTGATGGCTCCAGCAGTCCTTCCACAACAGGCGCTTGGTCTCCGCCACCGGCACTCTGGCGCTCGCCGCCACGGGCTGTCCATCAGCTACGTGCGGCACGTGGTCGGCGTCGAGCGCGTGGGCGGCCGCGTCGTCGAGCGCCGGGGTGTAGGAGGCGAGGCGGGCCCGGGCCTCCCCGTCGGGGATCAGGAGCCGGAGCAGCTGGTCGTACACGGGCAGCGTCGGCCCGTCGTCGAGCGGCAGCTTGAGCGGCAGGTCGAGCAGTGCGCCGTGGTCGACGGGCTCATGGAGGCTGATCTTCTGCCGGACGGACAGGACCAAGGCGTGGGTTATGCCGGCCCGCCCGGCGCCGAGCCGGTGGATGACGTGGGCGGTGTCGGGCCCCGGTCTGTCGTCGCCGAACATCTCCTTGACCTCGTCGAGGTCGAGCTGTGCCATCGGCAGCCTCAGCACCCATCCGGCCGCCGTCTGCGGCCGATCCTGCCGCCAGTACGGGCCCGCCGCACTCCGCGTCGACGGGGCGGTGCCCTCGGGGTCGGGCACGGCGGACTCCTGGGCGAGGGCCGCCGCGACGACGCCGGGGTGCGTCCGCGTGGGCTCGTCGTGCCAGGCTCGGGTCAGCGCGTCCAGGACCGCCACACCCAGCGGGGTGTGGACGTTGTCCAAGAGCAGCAGCGGGCGCGGCACCCGGTTCTTCAGGCGCACCCATGTGTAGTGGTCGGCCATGTCCTCCAGGAGGGCGGCCACCAAGTGGTGCTCCGCCCGCCGCCTGTCGCCCCCGTCGCCGCGGAAACACATGGCGAGATCGGTCAATTGGGCGTGTCCGTCCCCCTGTGGGCCGACCCGACGGCCGGCCCACCACGCCAGGCCCTGCTTGTTGGCGCGCGGCCCGAGCAGTTCGGTGGTGACGATGTCGGTGAGCGGCCCCACGAGTTCGCTCACCCCGGGCCCCAGCCCCGCTGCTGCGGTGACGCCCTGGGTGACCTGTCCGATCCAGCCCGACACCCGCTGGTTGCGCGCCTGGAGGTCGGGCTGGCTCTCCCGTAACAGCCCCGCGAGGCGGCGACGGGCGGCCTGCAGCTCGGCGGGCTGGACGCTCTCGGACTGCCAGCTGGTGACCGCCAGCAGCCCCTGGGTGAGCCGGGGGAAGGACAGCTTCCCTGCGAAGTCGTTCGGCTTCCGGCTCAACCCGTCCATCAGGTAGAAGAGCAGGTCCGAGGTGCGCGAGGCGTTTGCCGTGGTCTCGCTGGCCAGGGAGGCGAGCCCGGGCTGGCCGAAGTCCGCCGCCCCGAGGTCGGCGTACGCCTGCGGTATGCGCTGCGCGTACCGCTTCGAGAGCTCCTTCAACAGCGCGGTCTTGCCGGTGAGGCGCCCGCCGCCGCACTCGATCAGCAGCGGACTCCCGCCGGGTATCCGCAGCCGAGCGGACCCCTGCGACTCGAGCCCCACCAATGAAGGCACGACGGCATCGAGCACCGCCGCCCGTCCGTACAGCGTCAACGTGACCCCCCAGTCATACGGCTCGATAGCGCACCGCCGCCGCATGGAAAGGAGCGTAAGGCGGCGGCTACATGTCCCACCGACATTCGACGAAGCCGCACCTCAGGGTTACGTTTTCGTGACCCGCGCACTCGGCGGCCGGCCGCCGCGAGAGCCGCGCGCCAGCCGGTTGCGTACGCGGTCGCCGGGACCGGGATGGTGGCTTTGATCCCACGTCTGCGCAGGTGGGAGCGGTTGCTGCGGGAGTCGTACGCCTTATCTCGCCTTGCCGCGCCTTGCCACGCCTTGCCGCGCCTTGCCGCGCCTTGCCGCGCCTTGCCACGCCTTGCCGCGCCTTGTCGGCCCGCACTCGGTCCGATCGCTTACGCGGTCTGCCGAGCCGATCCGCGGCACCCGGATTGCTTCCAGAACCGGATCGAACTGCGGGGAGTCCCCCGCCGCCCGGCCGTGGTCGGCTTGATCAGCAGTCTCACCAAACGATGTGCAGTCCCAGGGTCGCCGCAGCAACGCGGCGACCCTCCCTTTCGTCCCGGTCGGGGTGGGTCAGGAGGACATGATGAAACGCAGGGCGGGGCCGGGGGCGGTGATCCAGTAGGTGACGCGGGCACCGTCGTCGAAGGACACCTGGCCGGGCAGGGAGACGTTCGCGGGATCGCTTGGTTTGCTGCCGGGGTTGGGGCCCTGGAGGCTGAGGGGAATGGTGTTGGTGTCGTAGGTGTCCATGTGGCCGCCGGTGGCGAGGAGAGCTGCGTACGCCTTCTCACCCGGAGCGAGGGCGGCGGGCGCGTCCTTGCTGTCCTTGATCACGGCGATCGGGGCCCTGGCGTAGGGGAACCTCAGGTAGGGATATTCGTAGAGGTTGCACTTCTTGTTACCGGTGTTGGTGACCGTGAGGAGGAGGTGCCGGACCGGCTTGCCCTTCTCGTCCTCATCCGTCGCGGAGAACGCGAGGTCGGTCACCGCACACGCGGCAACCGCGGCGGTGTCGCCCTTACCAGCGTCGCCGCCGGCATTGCCCGAACCGCCGCCGGGCTTCGCCGAATCACCGCTGCGCTTCGCCGAAGCCTCGTTCGGCTTCGGCGAAGCCGTCTCCCCCGTCTTCGGCGAGTCCGTCGCGCTCGGCTGCTCCGAGGTCTTGGAGTGGCCCGATACGTCGGCCCCGCTCTGCTCGCATGCCGTGGCTGCGAGCAGCAGCGCACCGAGGACGGCCGCGGCCGCCCCCTTCCTGATTGCCTTGTTTCCGCTGGTCAACAGAGCCCCCTATGTGGTGTTCTTCGCTGTACACGACCTGTACGCACGCCAGGAGTCAGCGGGTTGCATGCGGATCGGAAAAGTTTTGGGACCGAGGGGGCGGTATGACGGAGGACGAGTTCGACGCGTTCTACGCGTCGGCGTTCCCACGGGTCGTCGGCCAGGTGTACTCCTTCACCGGTGACCATGGCCAGGCCCAGGACGTTGTCCAGGAAGCCTTCATCCGTGCCTGGGACCGGCGGCGTGACTTCCTTTCCACCGAGCCCCCCGAAGCCTGGATCCGCACCGTCGCGATGCGTCTCGCGGTCAGCCACTGGCGGCGGGCGCGGCGGTGGCTGGAGCTGGTACGCCGCACCCCGCCACCCGATCACGCCCCTGGACCCGGTCCCGAGCACGTCGCCCTCGTCGCGGCGCTGCGACAGCTCCCAGAGTCCCAGCGTCTGGCAATAGTGCTGCACCACCTGTGTGACCTCAGTGTGGAGCAAGTAGCCTCCGAGACCGGCGCACCGACCGGTACGGTCAAGGCGCGCCTGTCACGCGGCCGCGCAGCCCTCGCCAAGCTGCTACCGGCGAGTGAGGTCGAAGTGGTTGGTGGAAGCAGCGAGGAGAAGGAGGAAGACCGTGCCCGATGACCTGTCCTCCGCCCTGCGCGAGCTGGCCGACAGCGCCGCCAGCCCCGCGCCGACGACGGGCGCGGATGTCCGACGCCGGGCCGTTTCCCGGCGCCGTCGCCGGCACGCCGCCCTCGCTGGAGGCACCGTCGCGGTAGTCGCAGCCCTCGCGTTCGGCCTGACCACGGCCCTCGGCGGCCCGGAGCCCCACCGGCACCCCGCACCACCCCCCGCCGCCGCCTCCCTCACTGCGCCCACGGCCGATGCGGCCTCTCCCGCTGCGCCCACCGCCAGTGCACCCTCGTCCACCGAGCCCTCCCCCACTGCGCCGACCCTCACTGGGCCGACCCCCACCGCCGGTGCGTCATCCCCCACTGCGCCTGCCGCGGTTGCCGCGTGTGCGGTGACCGACCTCGCGTTCTCCGCGACGGATGAGGACGAGAAGGGCAAGCCGGTCCGGCACCTCCTCCTCACGGTCACCAACACCGGTAACAAGAAGTGCAACCTCTACGAATATCCCTACCTGAGGTTCCCCTACGCCAGGGCCCCGATCACCGTGATCAAGGACAGCAAGGACGCGCCCGCCGCCCTCGCTCCGGGTGAGAAGGCGTACGCAGCTCTCCTCGCCAGCGGCGGCCACATGGACACCTACGACACCAACACCATTCCCCTCAGCCTCCAGGGCCCCAACCCCGGCAGCAAACCAAGCGATCCCGCGAACGTCTCCCTGCCCGGCCAGGTGTCCTTCGACGACGGTGCCCGCGTCACCTACTGGATCACCGCCCCCGGCCCCGCCCTGCGTTTCATCATGTCCTCCTGACCCACCCCGACCGGGAGCGCTCGGCAGCTGGCTCCGACGCACGCGCGCAAAGAAGAGGCCGTCGCTGCGGCCGGACTGCCGGCACTCACGCTGCGGTCGACGTACCGGGTGCGGCCGAGGCCCGGATGGATGAGCGTCGACTCTTGGGCATACCCGGGCGTCGGTCTGGCGGTCGAGGTTGGGCGGACCATCTGACCCGTACACGGCCGTCGTCTGCGAGGCACATCATGGGACGTCACAAGCAGCACAAGCCGCGGCACCACCCGCGCGATGACGCGGACTAGCCAGCTAAGGAGCGGTCCGGCACGTCGTTGACCAGCCGGAACGACCGTGCGGCGGGCACGCCGTCCACCTCGGCGGGTGCGCAGAACCTCCGGGTCGTGCTTCGGCTCACGCCTACTCGGCGCGGGCGCGTCCTGTGTCAGGCCACGGCGCGGAAGACGTACGCCGTCATCGGGGCTGTGACCGGCCCCGGGCCCAAACGGGCAGTCATCTCCTCGATGACGGTTGCCCGGACAGAGGGTCCGTCGCCCCGCTCCTCAACGGCCGCGCGCACTGGTGTCCCGGTGAGGTACCCGGTGGCAAGGTCAGCGGTCGACGCGGCCCGGCCCTGAAGAGTCAGCTCCTGCTCCTCCTCGACAGTGAACCCGGCAGCGGCCAGATCAGCGACTACGACAGCGGGGTCAGCGTAGCCATGCGGAACCGTAGGGAAGAATTGCGGCGGGTCGACCGGAAAGGCCCGCTCCAGCCCTGCCTGCAGCGCGACTTCGAACGCGTGCGTCGCGAGTGGGCCCCAGGTGTTGAACAAGAACCGGCCGCCCGAGGCCAGCACCCGCCGGACCTCCGTGAAGGCCGCGACCCGGTCGGGAAAGAACATCACGCCGAACTGGCAGACCACCAGGTCAAAGCCTGCGCCCGGGAACGGCAGCCGCTGCGCGTCGGCCTGCCGCCACACCGCTCCCGGCGCCCGGGCCGACCCGAAAGCGACCATGGCCTCGTTGAGGTCTGTAGCTGTCACTTCGGCCGTCGGCGCTGCCGCCAGCAGGCTCGATGTCAACACGCCTGTTCCCGCGGCCAGTTCGAGGATTCGGCGCGGGTGGAGTGCCGCCGCCGTCGCGGTCAGCTGTTCGGCGAAAGGGCGAAAGACCACCGGCACGAGGTACTGCTCATAGGCCACTGGCATCGACTCGGACCACCGCTGGTCGGCATTGATTTCCGTCACCCTCATGACGGTAGTGCCGCGCCCGGAGCCCTCCACCCCGCCGCGCCGCCATGCAGCCATGCCGCCTGGCGATTGATGTGCCAGGCGACGCGGCAGGGCAAACGTTTTCTGACACGACAACCAGGGTGCGTATGGAGCCGTGATCAATCTCCGGAGATCGCCCTCGGCGCGGACGAAAACGGCCGGTACTCCGAGCTGGCTGCGGCAGCCGCTCGAGGGCGTGCTCTGGCCGTTCAAAACAGGCGGCCACTATCGGCAAATGTCGATAAATTCAACGGCGAACCGTCAGCCGTACTCCCTTAGACCGTGTCTCACGTGGCGATTTCGCCCGCTGTAGGGGCCCTTGGTCATCCGGGCGGGCACAGCCGTCAGGACGGCCAGCCGAGCCGGCCGTCCACGACGGACGTTCCTCCTGTTCCCGGGAATGGGCTCGCCCTCGTCTTCCCCAGGTCCGTCAGCGCGGCGGAGGCGCAGCGTCGCGTCGACGCCGACGCCGCGGTCGACGGCAGGCCGGTCGCCTTCTGGCGACCGGGTTGCAATTGCTGGCTTGGGCTGCGCCTGGCGGGGCGCCACCACGCCAATCCCGGCCCGACGGGGGTGGCACGGCTCCTCTCCCGCTCCGCATGATCCGGGTGGCGCGGACCGGCCCGACCCGCCGGCCCGGGACGCGGGCCGGACCGGCCGCGGGACCGGTCAGCGGAGGCGGGTGAGCCTGCTGGTGAGTGAGGGCTCGCTGAGGGGCCGCCGGACGGCCACCGGCACGCGCTTGGCCCCTGCACCGTCACCGGCCGTCAGGGCACCCACCTCCGTGCCCGCCTTCGCCACGTGCGGAAGCGGCGAGGAGCCGGCCGCAAGGGTCAGCTCGAACTGCTGACCCGGGACACCGATCACGTTCAGGTCCTTCGTGGCCACGAGCGGCGTGCGGCCGCCGAGGCCGTCGTCCACGTATCCGACGGTGTCTCCCTTGCGGATCAGCGTGGTGGACGCCAGGGCCGTCCGTACTGCTTCGATGATCCTCTTGCTGTTCGCCAGCACCAGGGCCAGGCTGTTGGCCGCGTTCGGATCCGGGCCGTCCACGCGCTGCTCCATCAACGTGCCGAGGATCAGCGGCGTTTCGTCGCCGACCGACTTGTACGCCGCCCACATCAGCGCTCCGCCGGCCGGAGTGCTGGAACCGGTCTTGATGCCGCGGACGCTGAGGCCCTGGACGCTGAGCAGGTCGTTGTTGTTGATGAGCGGATCTGGCAGGCCCTTGATGGGCGCGCTGGGTATGGCGACGATCGTGCGGAAGACCTCGTCCTTCATCACCGCCTCGGCGAGTTTCAGCTGATCGGCGGCGGTGCTGACGGTGCCGGCGTCCAGACCGCTGGGATCCGTGTACGTGGTGTCCCGCATGCCGAGCTCCCTGGCTGCGGCGTTCATCTTCTCGACGAACGCGGCCTCGGAGTCGCTGCCGGTGTCCCAGCGCGCCAGCAGCCGGGCGGCGTTGTTGCCCGACTTGATCATCAGCATCTTGAGGATGTCCTGCTGACTGAACTTCGTATCGGCCGCGAGCCCCTGGATGCGGGACTCGTTGTCGGAGTTGCCGTCCGCCACGGCCTTCGCATCGATCGTGATGTCGGGACCGGGGTCGTTCTTGCGCAGGGGGTGGCCCTTGAGGATGACGTAGGCCGTCATCACCTTGGCCACGCTGGCCATGGGGACGGGTTTCTGCTCGCCGAACGTGCCGACGTCCCCGGAGCCGGAGACCCGGACGGCCCCCTGGCCCTTCGCGGGCCACGGGACGGAGAACTGCCCGTCGGCGGTGTGCTGCCTCTCGGCGGCGACGATGCGGGGCGACGGCAGCGGGCGCAGCAACTGGGCGCCGGTGTAGGCACCGACGAGGAGCAGCAGGATCGGCGTCCAGACCTTGACGCGGCGCAGCGCGGTCCGGCGGGGGGTCTCCGGCGGGGCGGGCGTGTTGGTGAGCTCGGCCAGCAGGTCCAGCGGCGCCCTGGGCGAGGTGGTGGGGTGGGCGTGGGGTGCCGCGTCGGGTCGTGCCGTGGCGCGCGCCGACGCGTCGAGCGGCTTGAGGGCGGCGAACTGGCTCGTCCGCTCCGGGCCGCCCTCCTCCCGCCTGGCCCATGCGGGCGCCTTCCGGCCGCCGTTCCCGGGCGCGGTCTCGGCGTTGGGGCTGGGAACGGACCGTCCGCTTCGGGCATCTGGCTCGTCGCCCGCCGCGGCGTCGGCCTCTCCTGCGAACGGGGGCCGGGCTTCCCTGCTCGGCCCGCGATGCGTCTCGCTGCCGCCGCGGGACGTGTCCGCCGCGGCGTCGGCCTCGGGCTGCCGGGCGGTCGCGGCGGTGTCGGGGGCACGGAAGGTGACGGTGCGCGTGTCCTCGCCCGAGTCGCCCGCATCGCCCGCCTGGCCTGCATCGGCCGGGTCGGCCGTCGAGGCCGGAGCGGCCCCGGTCTTGGCCTCCTCGCTCGTCGGCTCGGTGGACGTCAGCGTGCCGTCGGCCGTCGTCACGGCCTTCGTCCCTGCACTTCCGACGGCCGTCTCGTCGGCCTTGCCGTCGGTCCTCTCCTCCGCCTTCTCGTCGGCCTCTTCCCCGACCTTCGTACCGGCCGTCGTGGCGGCTTCCTTCTCGGCCTCTTCCTCGGCCCTCGCCTCGGCCTCGCCGGCGTCCGTGGGGCTCGTAGGTGTGTCGTCCGGCTCGGCCTCGATGGTGGGCCCAGCGGCGCCCTCGGGCTCGTCGCTTTCGGCCGGAGCATCGGGTGCGGTGGGCTCGGCGCCCGGCGGCGGGGGTACGGCGGCGGGTGACGCGGCCGCCGCGCCATCGGCCTCGGTGTCGTCTTCGGGCTCGTCGGCGGTACGTGCGGGGGCAGCGAGTACGTGCGTTCCGTCGGCCCCCCGACCGGTCTTGGCTTCCGTGCCCCCCTCCGAGCCCGGGCCATCCGTGCACTCAACCGGCGGGTGCTCGGCCTCTCCCCGGGCCCCGGCTTCGGCGCCGCCCGCGGCGGGGGCGGATTCCGCCGGCGCGGATACGCCGGGGACGTCGCCCCCGCCGTCCGTCTCCTGCTGAGCGGTGTCCTCCACAGCCTCGGGCTCGCCGTCCGCGACACCGGCACCGCCCTCCTCCGGCGCGCGGTCGGCACCGGTGACGTCCACCGTGTCCGGTTCCTCGCGCGTGCGGTCAGGGGCCTTCCCTCTCGTGGTGGTTCCCTGGAGCCTCGGGTCGCCCTGAGGACCGCCCGCCACCGTCTTCGCCTTCATCCCAGCCCCGCCTTGCCACTCACGCTGTGCAGATATTCGTACGGCGGTGCCGTGTGGGCCCCCGCCATACGGCTAGATGCACGGACCGCGGAACTAGTTCCACCCGCGCGTAGATTGGGATCCTGGTGCGGTTGAGTGCGGCAACTTGCCGTTGAGCCAGGCCAGCTCGTCCTCGCTCATTCGAAGGTCTGCGGCCCCGCGGAATGGGTGCTGGGGGGTGGGACGGCTGGCTCTGGGGACCGGGATCAGAGAGACAAGGGGGTCAAGAGCCACGGCGAGGAGGTCTGTTGGGGGCTGACGCCGCGCGCGGCCGCAGCGCTGTGGAAGGCGGTGGCCCCTGGACGTCGGGCCGGAGCGTCCCTCGACGGCGCTCCGGGTGATGCCGCCGAGGAGGCTCCAAGGGAGGAACGTCAGGCCCAGCTCGGTGCGCAGCCGCCGCTGCGGCTCGCTGTCGCGGACGCCGGGCGAGTGCTGGTTCTGCACGGTGACGAGCCCGTCGCCGAGGATGGCGTGTCCTCGCGGATCTGGTCCGCGGTGACGTTGGAGGCCTCCGAGAGCTGTCCGGCGGCGGGATCCAGGCGTACGTGGAGCGGCGGCTCATGCGTTTCCACGTAGCGTCCGGCTATTCCATGCGCTACGACGCACCCGTCCCGAGGCCTTGGTGCGGAGAGCCGCCGAGCACAGCACCGGGGGCGGAAGACCAGCGCCCGGGCGATGGCCACCCGCTGCCGCTGTCCGCCGGACAGCTGCCCTGGCCGGTCCCGCTCGCGCCCGGCGAGTCCCACCCGGGCGTCCTGCACCCGGCCCCGGTCGGGCTGCTCGCCCGCCTGCCGACCGGGAAGTTCGACGTTCTGCGCGACCGTCAGGGCGGGCATCAGATTGAACGCCTGGAACACGAAGCCGAGCGACTGCGATGTCCGTCGCCGTCTCAGCGGTGCCCTCATCCTCGGCGGACGGAGGACGGCGATCGATCGTGCCTGTCGCCGAATCGGCGGTTCGGCAAACCGCACCACGGAGCCAGCGGCCTCGGGACGGTGGGCCCCCGGTGTCACGCTGATCTCAGGACTCCGGGGAGATCGCCGCAGTCGTGCCGGGCACGCCCTGCACTCCTGCGGCGCGCACGCGTGCAGCACCGCGTGGTGGACGACCCCGCCCACCGGGCCACCCACGGGTAGCGCGCAGGCCGGCCGGCCATGCCGCGTCACCGGCCGACCCCCGGCCCCCGAACCGATCCGCTCGACCGCCCGCACCCGGCCCGGCACCGCGGACGGGGCCGTACCTGGCAGCCCGCATCAGGTTCTGCTGGGCCCGGCCGGCGTGGATGTTCTCGCTCACCTGCACGTCGTAGGCCGGTGCGGTCGTGGTGAGCACGTACGCGATCAGGTTCGGCCGGTCGGGCCCGCACGTCTCGGTGATGTGGACCTTTCGGCCATGCCGGTCGGGGGCCACCTGAGGGGAGTGCACGGCGCCCGAGCGCCGGTACTCTGCGAGCAGTGCGGCGCTGCCTGCCCGTCATCACCATGCCTCTCCCCCTTCCTCGCGGTCCATTCCGGTCAGGCGCCGGACCAGGCGCCCTCCTCGCGGGCCGCGCGCCCCTGTGGACGGGGGCGGGTCGGGCGGCTGAACCGGTGCGGGACCGTTGTCCCGGATCATGGCGCTGCTCCCTGGAGCAGCGGAATCGAGGACAGCGGACACCAGACGTAGTGTTGTCCGCATGAGGGCGATGAGTGCCTCGCGGTCGGCGGTCCTGCGGCTCTCTGCTTGAGAGCGTCTGGCTTAACGATCACTCGGCCGGGCGCAGTATTCTGCTGGTTCGCAGGACTGGGCCGGGAGGCCGGGAAGGGGCGAGGTGAGAGCGGCGCGGGCGTTGGCGACGTTGGACGAGGTCGAGCTCGGTGACCACGTCTGCTGGCTCATGGATGAGGCTGCCGGATCCCCTTCCGGCGCGCGGGCCTATGTAGCGGACGGAGCCCTGTACGGGGACAAGATCGTGGTCGTCGGATCCGGCGGCGCCATTTCCGGCCTCCCGCGTGTCGCTGTGCCCTCCACTTCGGTGATGCTGGATTTTCCCCACCCCACAGACCCCGACTTCGTTCTGGACGCAGTTCGCCGCGAGGCACGGACCGCAGCACGTGAGGGATACCGATCGGTACGTGTGCTTGCCGAGGGGATCCCCGCGGCAGGCGCTGACAGCGCCGAGGACTGGCTGTCCCGGGAGCTGAAGCTGGACGAGTTCGCCTCGGAGAGCGGCGCCATGGTGGTATGCACATTTCACCCCTCGCAGTGGCAGGCGACTACGCTGGAACACGTGGTATGTGTGCACCCGCACGAGATGGGCAAACGGGCTGGACGTCCGGCCTTCCGGATGTTCAGCACGGGCGCCGATATCTGGAGCGTTGACGGAGTGATCGATTCGGAATGTGCATCGGCATTCAACGCTGCCGTACGCGCAGCGCTACAACGCCCGCCCATGATGAAACTGCGCTTCGATACGCTTGAGATGATCGACGCTGCGGGAATGCAGGCCCTCGTCGATGCGGCCCGCCACCTTCCAGGCCGCAGGATTGTGGTGGAAGGTGCGAGCGACACAGTTCGCCTGTGCTGGGAACTCGCAGGCTACGCCACCGACGCCGTACCGGTGGTGATGGCCGCATGACCATGACCATGCCCGCGCACCCCTCCGAACCTGACACGAACGGATTCCGTCACCAGTTCTATCCCTATCGTGGGGAAGCACAGTTCCTGACCGGGACGCTGGGCTTCATCCGCGAGGCGCTGGAGGCCGAAGAGGCAGTGGTCGTCGCCGTTCCATCGGACAGGGCTTCGCTGCTGCGGGAAGAACTGGCCGACGAGCCGGCCGTCACCTTCGTCGACACGACGGCCAGCCCCAGTCCGGGCCGGCTCATCGCCGCCTGGACGGCCTGGATGAGCGAGCGGGGCGAGGGAGACAGGCCCGTACGAGGCATCGGCGAAACCGCCTGGCATCAGGCCCGCAACGCCGCTCATCTCTCCGAGATGCGTTATCACGAATGGCTGTTGAACCGGGCCTTCGCGCAAAGCCCGGCCTGGTCGATGCTGTGCCCCTACGACGCAGCCGATGGGGACCAGGACGCCCTGCAGTCTCTCTCCCGCTGCCATCCGCTGATCCGCCAGGACCACCGGTACGTACGCAACGAGCAGTACCTCACCGCGGAGGAATACCCCTTCGAGGCCCTGGCCGACCCTTGCGATCCGTTTCAGGAGCTGAGCTACACGCACGGTGACCTGGCGGCGATCCGTTCGAAGGTCTCCCAGTGCGCTTCCGACGCCGGCGTCCCAGACGACCGGCTACCGAAGCTGGCCGTGGCCGTCACGGAGATCGCCACGAACAGCATCCGCCACGGCGGGGGTCGAGGAACCCTGCGCACCTGGGTGCAGGACTCCACGTTCCTGTCCGAATTCCGTGACGCCGGCTACATCTCCGACGTGATGGCAGGCCGCACCCGCCCGGACGCGAACCAGAGCGGCGGCCGCGGTCTGTGGCTCGCGCACCAACTCTGCGACCTGGTCGAAATCCGCTCCACCCCCGACCAAGGCACCACCATCCGCCTCCACATGGACGTCCCCCAGTAGCGGCGCCCCATGGCCGCAAGCAGTGGCACATCGGCGAAGACCGCTCTCGGGGTCCGGGCCCGGTGGTCCGCGAGAGGCTCACCGAGATCCGCCGGTTCATCACCGCAGTGGTAGCCCCGCACGCCGTCCTGCAGCCGAAGGGGCGGTGGAGCAAGCATCTGGACACCCAGCTCGGTTCCGTCGAGTGCACGCTCGACGTGATCGCCGACGGCACGGACGTCTGACGGCCGGCCACGGCCTTCGGGGCTCCGGCGGCGAGCACGGCCAGGGCGACGGCGGGGGCGGGCAGCCAGCCCACCACCGCCCCGGCGTCGGCGCCGACGAACCCGGGCGGTGACCAGGACGGGCGGCGCGCAGCATGCCACGCAGGCCGGCGTGGCCAGGCCCCCATGCTTTGGGGTGAGCTGGGGACGGGCAGCAGCAGGGGCCGGCATGACGTTCCCGGGCGAGGTCCTGAGGGGGATGGCGTGGCAGGTGCTGGACGCGCACACGGTCAGTTCGTCGCAGCCAGGCCACGGGGCGGCCGTGCCGGTGGCGGCCTGCCTCCAGGAGCTCGGCGACCTCCTCCAGCGTGAAACCGAGCCGCTGAGCGGCCTTGGTGACCCGCAGCGCGGTCACCACGTCCTCGCCATGGAGATGGTGATCGCCGTTGCTGCGTTCCGGCTCGGCCGGCAGGCCGCGCGGCGGTGCAGTAGGGGGTATGACCGTGTCCGTCCTGCCGTCCGACCTGGTTCCCACCCGAGACGGACATGGATATCGGTCAAGGGGCGTAGGGCCACAGCCTCATGCGCCTGCCGATCTTGCTGACTAGCGTCAGTGGCAACGCGGAGCGAAAGGAGGTGTACGCGTGGATCTCACCGGGCGCACGATAGTGGTGACCGGGGCCGGGCGTGGGTTGGGCCGAGCGTCGGCCTTGAAGGCAGGTCGACTGGGTGCCCGCGTGCTCGTGTCCGCGCGTTCTCTGGTCGCAGCACAGAGAGTGGCCGACGCGGTGGCGAGCGACTCCGGGGCGAAAGCCGAAGCATTCGCCTGTGATCTGGCCGACCCAGCCTCCATACGGGCCTTCGCGGAGGAAATCACCCGCCACACCGACCAGGTGGATGTGTTGATCAACAACGGCGCTCGCTACCTGGAAGGTGTCGATCTGTGGGACGCCGACGATGAGGCGATCACCGACACCATCGCTGCCGGAGCCACCGGCACGCTGCTGACGGTCAAACACCTCCTGCCGCTGCTACGCGCCTCTGCCGGCGCGGACGTGGTCAACCTGGTCTCCTCGGTCGCGGAAACCCGCAACCACCGTTCCCGGGCACACCCCGCGTTCTACGCCGCCAAAGCCGCCCAGGCAGGCTTCGCCGACGTCCTCTCCCGACGGCTCCGCCCCGAGGGCATCCGCGTCATCTCGCTCTACCCGCCTGACTTCACGGACGGCGACCCACTCCACCTCACCTGGGATCAAGCTTCCCGAACCGCAGGCGACCCGTTGGCCGCTCAATCCGTGCTCGACTGCGTCCTGTTCGCGATCGGCCAGCCGCGAGACTGCTTCATCCGCTCCTTCCACTTCGAGCAGATCTAGGTGTCCGCCCAGCCGCAGTACGACCGCCCCGGGCGTGCGCACCGTCCCGCGACCGTGACCTTAAGGGAGACTTCGTCGTCCCCAGGTGCCGGTGACTGGCGTCCTGCCGGAAAACGTCGGAGCACGTCCCGATCGTGCCGTAAGGTGGGGTTACCGACGCGGGGTGGAGCAGCTCGGTAGCTCGCTGGGCTCATAACCCAGAGGTCGCAGGTTCAAATCCTGTCCCCGCTACCACATGGGAAGGGCCCGGATCCTCAATGGATCCGGGCCCTTCTGTCGTAGCGGGACGCATGGGGCCAGCCTCCCCCGGTCCGCTGACGGTCCCGTCGGGGTGTCACTCCGGCTGGCGTTCTGGGCCCGTGTAGTCGGGGCGGGTCGGGCGGGGGTGCAGAGCGGGATGGGGGCTGAGGCCGGGCGAGGTGAAGTCCGGAGGGATGTAGTCGGGGGTTGCAGCCGTCCCGGCACAGGGCCCCATCAGGGCATCGGATGGTTCGTGGTGAGGCAATTCGCGTTCGGCCGCTGAATGGCAGCCGCTGCCGCCGCCGGTCCCACCGTCCCTGGTGATGTGACGGGAAAGGTTCATCGCTCGCGACGCTCGGCACGACGCCTCGCTGCGTCGTCGGACCGCGCGAGTACGGCGAGTACGAACTGCGGCCCTTCTCCTTGCGATGCACCTCACCGGACGCCGTGAACCGGCAAGCCTTTCCGCCACAGCACTAGCGGGCGCTGCCGATGTTGCGGTCGGCGGCGGAGCCCTCGAGCATCAGGGTGGTTTCCTCGATGCGGTCGAAGCGGCCGTCGGGGGCAAGGTCGGCGAACACGTACACCTCCATGCGCACGGTCGAGCCGTCCTTCTTCGTGATGTGGGCGGTGTGCCGGTCGGCGTACCTGCTGCCGTCGTACAGCTCCTCGTGCACCTCGACGTGGCCGCCGGCGACGACGCCGCGCACGTGGGTGATGTGCTCGACGAACCCGGCGCGGTCGGCCCACTCGCCGTCCGTGCGCTGGCGGTACTCCGGGGTGAAGTGCAGGTCGGCGGCCTCCTGGACGGTGAGGTCGCGGTTGAAGATCAGATCGTTGAGGGCGGCCTCGATACCGGTGCGCGTCATGGCGGTTCCCTTGCAGGACGAAGGAGAGATGCGTGCGTTTCGCACGCATCTCGGTCACGGTAGCATCAATTGCGTGCGTGGCGCACGCTATTCTTGGGCCGTGGAGAACGAAGTAGGACACGAGATCGCAGATGCGCTGGGCATCCTGCTCAGGCGCACCACCCGCACGCAGCTGCACCGGCAGCTCACCGACGGCATGGGCGAGGGGCTGGACGAACACACCTACCCGGTCCTCAGCGCACTGGCCCGCACCGGCCCCCGCAGCGCCGCCGACCTGGCCCCCGATGTCGGAATCGACCGTTCCGGCGTCACCCGCCGGGCCTCCCGGCTGGAGGCCGCCGGCCTGATCCGCCGCGAGACGGACCCCGACGACCGGCGCGCGCACCTGCTCGTCCTCACCGAGGAAGGCCGGTCCGCGGTCGCCGAGCTGCGCACGCGACTGGCCGCGCACATCATGGGGAGCCTGTCCGGGTGGCCGCCGGGCGAGGCTGCGACGTTCGCCCACCAACTGCGCCGCTTCACGGCCGAGGGGCCCTTCGCCTAGTGCCCACTCACTACGACGCTCGCCGAGTGTTCTGACCCGGCGACACCAGACGGTCAAGGCACTCCCCCGCGGACGAAAGGCAGTGACGCGAGGACCCGGCCGCTTCCGGATCCACCGACGGCCTTCGCCGCTGCCAGAGGCGGTAACGGGTGCGTCCTCAGGACGACGGGGCCATCGCGGTGACGATCCGGGCCGCGTCCCGCCTGGGCAGGCCGGGCAGGCAACCTGTCATCCCGCCCCGCGGCTGGGTTCCGCCATCATGGGCAGGCGATCGGTCCGTCGAGGAGCATTTCTCGGCCATCCGCGGCGCCCACGGCTGGGGCGATGCCGGCTGCGCCAAGCTCCCGGGTGTGCCGTTTCGTGCCGGTGGAAATCAATCGGTTCATGAGTCATGTTCCTCTGCGGACGCCCGTCGCTGCCGGTGGCCGGCTGGGCGCGGCCGTGGAGCACCCCGGGTTCAGCGATACCCGCTACCTGCGGCGGCGCGGGGCCATCGCCGCCCGGGCACGCGGTCACCGGGTCGGTGATCCGTCACCACCGGTGAACTACATGGAGGCCGAGGAGCGGACCTGGCGCATCGTCCATCAGGCCCTGTGGACCGCCCAGCGCGAGCATGCGTGCCATGCCGTCCTCGACGCCAGGGGTCAGGCCCCTATCCCCGCGGACCACATCCCGCAGCATGGCGAAGTCGGCTCACATCTGCGGCGGTTGACGGGCTTCGACTTCACCCTCGCGGGAGGCGTGGTCGAGAACAAGCGTTTCCTGGGATCGATGGCAGACGGCTACTTCCACGCCGTGCAGTTCGTCCGCCACCCTGCCGTACCGCTGTTCACGCCCGAGCCAGACGTCATCCATGACGTCTTCGGTCACGGGATCCACCTGGCCGCGCCGGCTTTCGCCGACATCTACCGCCTCATCGGGCAAGCGGCGATGCGGGTCGAGGACGAAGACGTCCTCCAGATGATCAGCGACGTGTACTGGTTCACCCTGGAATACGGGATCCTGGACGAAGGAGGACAACCCAAGGCGTACGGCGCGGCCCTGCTCTCGTCCTACGGGGAGATCCGCCGCCTGCGGCACTCCCGGATCCGTCCGCTGAGCATCGCCGCCATACTCGCCACCGAGTACGACATCTGCGGCTACCAGCCAGTGCTCTTCAGCGCCCGCTGCCTGGACGAGGTCACCGACACTCTGGGCCGCTTCCTCGAACAGCTCGACGACGACAGCGCACCGCGCTTCGGACGCACACCGGCCACCCGGGCGCAGCACCGTGACTGAGGCAGGGGTGCCGGCCGGCGCACCAGCCCCTGACGCCTGGCCACTGGATGACGACAAGGCCAACCGGCGGCCGGCAGCCGCCGCGCCGGCGCCGGTGCCGGGGGTGCCGTTCGCACTGGTTGACCCGCGGGAGCGGCTGCAGGCAGTCGACGTCAGGGGTGGTCGTAGCCGATGACAACTCTCCTGAGGACCCCGTCAAGGCGATGTCTCAGCCGCCCTCAACGCCCAGACCATCCGCGGCGCGGACTCCACCCAGCTCCGTAACTGACGGAGACACCGTTATCGGAAAATGTCGATGCGAACTGGCACCGGTCAGGTGCTTACACCCTTGGGAGGAATCGGGGGGAGGCGCTTCACCGGCGGACCGCCGAGATCAGTCCGCCGGGCCGCTCCTCGCGCTGCGGCGGGGTGCTGATCGGGCGGCCGTAGGCGGCAGCGCGCTCGCGCAGGGTGTGGCTGCCGGCCTCCCAGCCGTGACCGGCCAGCCAGCCCACCGGGTCGTCGGGCATCTCCGAGACCCACATGGACGCCGCCGATCCCGGCACGGCGTCCGCGCCGAAGCGCTCGATCACGCCGCGCGAGCCCAACGTCAGCCCCAGCCGGCTGCCGGCCGCCGACTGCGCGCTGATCCGGGCCATCAGCAGTTCCACCGCGTCCTGGGGGAGATAGATCAGCAGTCCTTCGGCGATCCACACGGTTGCCGCCGCAGGGTCGTGTCCTGCGGCGGCCAGCGCCCCCGGCCAGTCCTCACGCAGATCCACCGCGACGGTGATCCGCTCGCAGCGTGCGACGGCCCGCTCTTGACGCAGCACCGACGCCTTGAAGTCCAGAGGGGCGGCGGTGTCGACCTCGAAGAGCCGGGTGCCCTGGGGCCAGTCCATCCGGAAGGCCCGGCTGTCCATACCCGCACCGAGCAGCACGACCTGCCGAACCCCGGACGCGGAGGCCTGCTGCACCAGGTCGTCGAGGAACTTCGTCCTGATGACGATGGAGAACGACACGGCCAGCCGACGGCGGCGCGCGGCCTCGTCATCGGGCGGCGGTGACGAGGGCCACAGGCCGCCGGCGGCGGCGAAGGCGTGTGCCAGAGGGTCACGGAACAGCGCGTTCTCCCGCTCGGTCTCCAGCGCGCGCACCCTGGTCACTCCCACCGCCGTGGCCCACACTCCCGACGGCTGCGCCCGCTCCTGCTCATCAGTCACCGCGCCAGCCTAAAGGCTGTCCCGTACCGGCGGCTTGGTCCCGACACCTGACACCTGACACCTGACACCGAGACTGCCCGCGCACGGTGACACCACTCCTCGCGCAGGCCGCGGTGTCGGGGGGCATAACCAGGGGCCCGGCCCCGGGAGCTCGGGGTCCCGGGGCCGAGTGTGCATCCCGGCCCCTCAACGAGCCGCAGCAGAACCGGTTCCGCACCACCATCCGCCGGTGCCCCGCCTGGCGACAGGCACAGACGTGTGGGGTAACTCCGCGAGATCGAAGGGCTGTGCGTCAGCCTCTCCCGGGCCCAAGTCAAGATCGGCCGGATCGCCGCCGAACATCCAGTGGCCCGATGCTGCCGGCGCTGCCGACACCTCGCAGGTGGCGGCCGACGGGTCCTCCGGCGCCGGGCGCTTGATGTCTCCCACTATGGCCGAGCTCTACAGCGACGTCGCGGCCGTCGGCAGAGACGGCCGTTCCTCCATGACCCAGAACCAGTTGGTTGACGCTCTGGCGCCCGCCAACTGCCGCGGACGGGCGACGTAGGTCAGCTGCCGCAGCCACAGCCGGCGGCCGCCTTGGCCTCAGCCGGAGTGTGAGCGGGGTCGAGCGCCTGCTCCTGCGGGGTACAGCACGCAGGGGAGCCGCAACAGGCTTCCGGGGTGGCGCCGGCCTTCTCCAAGAGGCCGGCGTCGGCCTTGACGACGTAGACCTCCCAGGGCTCCTTGCCCGGACCGCTGACCCAGACCTTGTCCTGGAGGGCGTAACAGCAGGAGGTGTCGTTCTCCTCGAAGGCCGCCAGGCCAGCGTCCTCCAGCCGGGTCGTGGCAGCCGTGACTTCCTCGGTGGAGGCGACCTCGATGCCGAGGTGGTCCAGGCGGGTGTCCTCGCCGGTCTCGCCCTCGATGAGGACCAGCTTGAGCGGGGGCTCGACGACGGCGAAGTTGGCGTAGCCCTTTCGGCGCTTGGCGGGCTCGGTGCCGAAGAGCTTGGAGTAGAAGGCGATCGAGGCTTCGAGGTTTGCTACGCGCAGGGCGAGCTGGACACGGGACATGGCGGTCTCCCATCGAACGTCTTGCTTCGACATCTGTCGATACAGTCGAGCTTGCCACCGGTTTCGACAGCTGTCAATATTGAGGAATGTCGAAACAAGGTGGTCTGCCGGTGCTCGGGCAGGACGAGGCGGCGTGCTGCGCGCCGATGGTCCGCGAGCCGTTGGGCGAGGAGGCCGCGGCCGAGCTGTCGCGGATGTTCAAGGCGCTGTCGGACCCGATCCGACTGCGGCTGCTGTCGCTGATCGCCTCGTACGAGGGCGGGGAGGCGTGCGTGTGCGACCTCATCGGCCCGTTCGACGTCTCCCAGCCGACGATCTCCCACCACCTGCGAGTGCTGCGGGAGGCGGGGCTGGTCGACTCCGAGCGGCGCGGGACCTGGGTGTACTACTGGGTGCTCCCTGAGGCCCTGGCGAGGCTGTCCGCCCTGCTGGAAGTCCCCACCGCATCCGCGAAGGCTCCCGCGTGAGCGCGCCCGTGCCGCTGCTGCGGCGGGCGGCGGTCGAGGGGCTGGGGACGGCAGCGCTGGTCGCCGTGGTGGTCGGCTCCGGGATCCAGGCCACCGAGCTGACCCGCGATGTAGGAGTGCAGCTGCTGGCCAACTCCCTGGCCACCGTCTTCGGTCTCGGCGTGCTGATCGCCCTGCTCGGTTCGGTGTCGGGGGCCCACTTCAACCCCGCCGTCACCCTGGCCGCCTGGTTCACCAGCCGGCGCACCGGCGACGGCCCCGCCCTGCGCGATGTCGCCGCCTACGTACCGGCCCAGGTCGCCGGGGCGATCGCCGGTGCGGTCCTGGCCGACGCCATGTTCGGCAGGCCGCTGGTCGACTTCTCCGGCCACGACCGGTTCTCCGGCCAGCTGTGGCTGGGCGAGCTGGTGGCCACCGCCGGGCTGGTCTGGCTCGTCTTCGGCCTGGGCCGCGCCGGCCGCGCGCACCTGGCGCCGCTGCTGGTCGCCGCCTACATCGGGGCGGCGTACTGGTTCACCTCCTCCACCAGCTTCGCGAACCCGGCCGTCACCATAGGCCGGGCGTTCACCGACACCTTCGCCGGTATCGCCCCCGCCTCCGTACTGCCCTTCCTCGCCGCCCAGTTGCTCGGAGCCGCCGCCGGTCTCGCCCTCGTCGCCGTCTGCTTCGGTCTCACCGCGGGGACCGAGGCCGAAGCCGCCGACCTGCCCGGCGGACAGAAGTCCGCCGCCCCCGCCCGTTCCGCCGAAGAAAGCGCCCTGGCCTGATGAGTACCTCCGCCGTTCCCTCCGTGCTGTTCGTCTGCGTGCACAACGCCGGCCGCTCCCAGATGGCCGCCGCCTTCCTCACCCACCTCGGTGGTGACCGCGTCCAGGTCCGCTCGGCCGGCTCCGCCCCCGCCGACACGGTGAACACGGCCGTGGTGGAGGCCATGCGGGAGGCGGGCATCGACATCTCCGCCGAAACCCCGAAGATCCTCACCACCGAAGCGGTGAAGGCCTCGGACGTCGTGATCACCATGGGCTGCGGCGACGCCTGCCCCTACTTCCCCGGCAAGCGCTACCTCGACTGGCAGCTGGAAGACCCCGCCGGACAGGGCGTGGCGGCGGTCCGGCCCATCCGCGACGAGATCGAACGCCGCGTCCGAATCCTGCTCGCCGAACTCGACATCGAGCCCACGGCGTGAGTGACACCGAGGCCGGCGTGCGCATCGCGCCCATGCGGACCGAGCACGCCGAGCAGGTCCTGGCCATCTATCAGCTGGGCATCGAGGAGGGCAACGCCACCTTCGAGACCACCGCCCCGACCTGGCAGGCCTTCGACGCCGCCAAGCTGTCCGCCCACCGCCTGGTCGCCCTCGATGGAGGCGACCAGGTCCTGGGGTGGGCCGCCGTGGTCCCGGTCTCCGACCGTTGCGCATACGCCGGAGTCGTCGAGCACTCCGTCTACGTGCACCCAGACGCCCGCGGCCGCGGCGTCGGCCTGAACCTGCTGACCGCGCTGCTCGACTCGACCGACTCGGCGGGCATCTGGACGGTGCAGTCCGGCATCTTTCCCGAGAACACCGCCAGCCTCGCCCTGCACCAGCGCGCCGGATTCCGCGTCATCGGCACCCGCGAACGCATCGGCCGACACCACTCAACGTGGCGCGACGTCATCCTCGTCGAACGCCGCAGCCCCACGATCACCTGACGGGTGCCCCACGCTCTGCGACTGGCCAAAACCCCGGCCGCTCCCCCTCTAGCTCCAGGCCAAGTTCAGAGAAGTGATCAAGTCAAACTGATCGCACCTGTCCACATGGCCAGCATTCGCGCTTCTCCTTCTCGACCCCGACTGGAACCGCCGACCACCCGCACCTGGCCGAGCACCGTCAATGGGCTGTGCCCGGTGCGGTCAGCCGGCCCACCACCACTTCGCAACCGGATTGCCGTGGGAGCAGGAGGTCAGCGCTGGCAACGCCCGAACGTCACCCCGTACGTCGCGGCGCCGCTCGCGCCGGCTCCGGCCCGGTCCGCGGAGCCGGCCAACGCCGCGCTGCCGATGTCGCGCAGCGTCCCGTTGAGGATGTTCGCGCGGTGTGCCGGGCTGTTCATCCACCATCTGATGGCGGCGCTCGGCGTGCCCGAGGTGCCCCAGCCGGTGTACGTGATTTCAGCGACCTGCCACGACCGGGGGTTCGGGCAGTAGCCGGCCCCCATGATGCGGCTCTGCGGTGTCGAGCCCGTCTGCGGGTTGGTGTGCGGATCCTGGCCCGGCCCCCACCACTTCAGCTGCACGGCCGCAGCGGCGTGCTGCCGGGCAGCGGTGTTCAGGGCGGAGTTGACGGTCAGCGCCGGAAGCCCCCGCTGCGTACGCTGCGCGTTGATCAAGCCCACTACATCCCCGGGCTGGGCAGCTGCGTCCGAGGACGCGGCCGCGGGTACCAGCATCGCCGCCAGGATGGCGGCAACGGCCGGACCGATGAGCCTCCGGGTGCGTGAAGCAGTGCATTTCACGAGGTACACCTCCCGCGACGAACTGTTTTCAGCGCATGAGTGAGGCGACCAGTCGCTTTGGCTTCGACGTCATGTCCAGGCTGCCATCCGGGCCACCCGGTCGCCATCGGAGGCAGGTCCGGCCGCTGCCCGGGAGCCGGCCCTTCGGGAATACGGAAGGGCCGGCTCCCCGGAACGCTTTGCGGAAAATGCGCCACCGCGCGGGCCTCCTACGAGCTGCACGGTCTCCGGCCGCGGTGCGGCACACGACCGCCACGGACCGGGCGATCGGGCAGTGGCTCACCACTGATCCAGCCCACGGCCAGGGTCTGCGTCGGGGCGGTGCCGTGCTCGTGGTACCCGGCCGGCGACGGTGGTGAGCCGGAGCTGTGTCTCGTCCCCGCTGACGGGCACGACGGTGATGATGACGACTTCGAGCTCGCAGTCGCCGTCGGCCAGGATGTCGCGGTCCACCGGGACCGGGTCCACTGACGGGTGGCCGACCATCTTGTGGTCCTCGCGGAGGGCGGCGGGCAAGGGAGTTCGGGCTGCGGGCGGGGGCGAAGCGGTGCCAGCCATCAGGCGCTCGGCGCCCTGCTGCGGGCACGGCGGACCCGCAAGTCCGGACACGGTACGAGGCGGCATTCGCACGGGCTCAAGACAGACGTGAACCCTGGCGCAGCCTGCCCCGCTGAGGCCGCTGCCACACCCCAGCACCTCGCGAGCGCCGCACCTCGCGCAGGCGGCTGGCGTCCCGCGCCTACGCCCCCGGGGAAAGCACGGCGGACAACGCGGCCCCCTGCAGCTCATCTGGGTACCTGCCGCGCCGTGGCAGATTCCCCAGGCTGCCCACCCGAGTGCGGCACAATCCGTTACGACCACTTTGCGCCCTTTAGCCCGATGGGAGAGATCCGTGTCCGTAACCGTGACCAGGTTCGCCGCGCCGACAGCGAGCGTGAACAGCTGGCTGGTCGCCGATGACACCAGCCTCATCGTCATCGACGTCCTGCGCAGCAGCTCGGAAGCCGCCGAGCTGGCGGACGAGGTAGCCGCCTCCGGCAAGCAGCTCCTCGCGGTGGTCGTCACGCACGGCCACCCCGACCACTACATCGGGCTGCGCACCTTCGCCGAGCGCTTCCCGCACGTGCCTCTGCTCGTCGCGACCCGGGAGATCGCCGACGACGTCACCGGCTTCACCTCCTGGATGGAGTCCGTCGGCTGGCTGGACGCAGAACCCACCATGAAGCCGCGCAGCACCGCCAACCCCGACGGCTTCGACTACGGCCTCATCGAGGTCGCGGACCGCCCGGAACTGACACTCGCGCAGGGAGCGGTCCTACGGCTGGACACCGACTGGCCCGCCGCGGAGGCCG
This sequence comes from Streptomyces sp. NPDC051578, assembly GCF_044454045.1. Classification (NCBI taxonomy): domain Bacteria; kingdom Bacillati; phylum Actinomycetota; class Actinomycetes; order Kitasatosporales; family Streptomycetaceae; genus Streptomyces; species Streptomyces sp. NPDC051578. Next base: position 691,937 of record NZ_JBITDH010000002.1, on the reverse strand, counting down.
ACCACACCACCGTGGTGCACGTCCCCGCCGCCAACGCAGTCCTCACGAGCGACCTGGTCTACTCGGGCGTCCACGCCTGGGAGGGGCCCCAGGTCACCAGGGACAACATCCAGTCGTGGCTGACAGCCCTGGATGCCCTGCAGGAACGCTACGGCAGCGATGTGACCGTCCACCCCGGCCACGGCCCGCAAGGCGACACGACCCGCTATGAGGAGATCCGTCTCTACCTCCACGACTTCCTCGCGGTCACGGAATCCGCCACCAGCCGAGAGGAGGCCCTGTCCGAAATGATCCGCCGCTACCCCGACCACCACCAGGCCGACTTCCTGCTTCCCCTCAGCATCGACTTCCACGTCCACACCTGACCGGCCGCCACGGCCCCCAGCCAGGGGACCAACACCTCCAGGCGGCCCGCGAATCGATCAATCGCGAGTTCAGGCCTGGTCAACGGATCGCTGCGATCCCTGGGTCTCGTGTGGATGCGGCGCGTGCTCGAACCCTGATCGCCGCGCACGCCCCGCAGCACCTTCCCCCCGGCAGCAGCGAACAACCGGATAGTGCCGACGGTGCGCTGCGTGATCCGTGCCACAGCCGCATGCTGGAATCCGCCCCGCTGCTGGCGCTGTGGAAACCCACCCGGCCGGCGACGGCCAGCCCGAGGCCAGGTCGCCGACCACTCGCCGCGGACGAAGCCGGCCCTGAACCGACCGACACAACGGGCGCCAAGGAAAACGCCGATGAGCGCGCTCGCCGCCCTGCATCCGCCCGCCTTCAAGTCACAACGCGCCGCCGAGCTTCCTCACCCCAGTGCTTCCAGGAGTTCGCGCTCGCGGTCGGCACTCAGGCCGGCCCTCCGGGGCCGGTCCAGGCCCTGCTCCCGTTCCCAGCACAGTGTCTCCTTCAGCAGTTCCGCCCTGGGCCGGTGCCGCAATCCGGCCGCGCTCGCCGCAGCGCCGTTGCGGGCGCCGAAGCCGACCCAGTCCGGGTCGGCCACCCACAACGCCAGCGACTCCAGGCCCATCGACTGGACCACCTTCTGCCCAAGCAGCCAGTCGTCGTCCGCCTCCACCACTGGTCCGGTGTGTCCACCGATCTCCCTCGACAGCGCTACCCACTCCCCGAAGGACATGATCGGACCGACCGCGTTGTACGTGCCGGTCGTCCCCCTCTCCGCACAGTCCAGCAGCCACGCCGCGAGGTCCCGCGCGTCAATCACCTGCGTCGGTAGGTCAGGGGACGCCGGCACCAGGAGCGGGGACAACGGCTGGCGGGCCGCGCGGGCGACCCAGGACCCCGAGCGGCCGCTGTGGTCACCGGGGCCGCCGATCAGTCCGGCCCGCGCGATGAGGAGCCGGTCTCCCACCGAGGCCGTTGCGGCTTCCTCGCAGGCCACCTTGGCCTCCCCGAAGCCGTCGAGGTCGACCTCGTCCCGCTCGGCCGCCGGGAGCAGTTCCGCCGACTCGTCCGCGTTCGGATCCGCATGCGAGGCATACGCGCTGACCGACGACACGTACGACCAGTGGGCCGCCCGCTCGCCGAGCGCAGCCAGCGCCCCGCGGACAAAGCCGGGCTGCCACGACACCTCGACCACGGCGTCCCAATCCTGGCCTGCCAGGCTTTCGTACGCCGACGGGTCCCGCCTGTCCGCGGCGACCAACACCGCGCCCTCGGCTGCCTTGCCACTCTGCCCGCGGGCCAGGCACGTCACCCGATGCCCACGTTCCAGCGCCTGCCGCGAGACCTCACGGCCCACCCACGCCGTTCCACCCAGTACCAAGATTTTCATCAGGTCACTCAAACACAGACCGTGAGCCTGCACGTCGCTCCTTCACCGACGGCGTAGCGCCTGCGCTCGTCCGCGAACTCCTGCCCCGGTCGCAGTAGGGTCTGCCCCACTCTGTTCCAGGGGGCTTGTCGGAGTGCCTGAGTCCGGCGCCGCGTGATCGGCTGTCCGCACGTTCTTCGTGTGGCGGAAGGTGGAATGGTGAGAGTCCGGATCGGGTACGCGGCATGGATCGTGGGCGTGGTGCAGTTCTTCGCCATCCATTGGATTGCCGAATCGGCTTGGGCCAGACCGTATAGCTGGGCGCGGAACAACATCAGCGACCTAGGCAACGCTCACTGCGCTCTGCAGCCAGATCCTGAGCCGCGGTATATCTGTTCCCCCGAGCACGGTCTGATGAATGTTTCGTTCGTCGCCCTGGGGGTGCTGCTGGTTGTCGGTGCCGCCCTGACCGGTGGTGGCCTTTGGCGCAGGGGACGGGCCGCTGCCGTGGCCCGTCTGCTGCTCGCCGGTGCCGGCGTGGGATTCGTGTTGGCCGGGCTGGCTCCTGCGGACGCCAATGAGAACCAGCATGTCCTGGGCGCCCTCTTCATCATGGCAGCGGGCAACATCGGTCTCATCGTGGCGGTTTTCGGCCTGGCAGAACATGTACCGACCCCATTGCGGTGGGGCACCGGCCTGCTGGGAGCCACAGCGCTCGCGGCCTTCGGGCTGTTCCTCTTCCACCACTACCTCGGTCTCGGCATGGGAGGGATGGAACGGGTCGCCGCTCTTCCTCTCCTGTTCTGGGCGCTGGTTGTCGGCGTTCGTGGCCTCATTCGTCGGGCGGGTCGTTTGCAAAAGCCGATGCCGGCAGAACGTCTCAGCCCCGCTGGTTGAGAGCGCTCATCAGATCTCGGCTGGCCGCTCGGGCGGCTTCGAGATCAGCCCGGGCTTCGTCCGCCGCGCCAGCCAACTCGGCACTCCGGCTTCGATGGCGAGTGATGAGCACCCCCGAGCCGTAGTGGTCATCATGGCCTTGTGGTGGGCTTAATGGACGGGCAGCCCGCTTCTGGTGGTTCTCCCGGCTGCTTGCCGGCAGCCCGGCCCTATTCAGGGCCAAGGACGGTCTTCCCAGGGACGGACCCGCCCGATCACATGCAGTCCGCGGTCCTTCGGGGCCCGGAGTGCGGCCAGCACGCCCGCGCTGATCTCCCCGTGGTCGAGCCATCGGGTGTTCGGCCCGTGACCGGTGAATCCGAGGACGACGCCGCGGTGGCGCGTACGGCTCAGGGCTTCGGGCGGTCGGGGTGCGGGGGCCGTGGGCGCTGCGGCCCTGCTCCCGAGGACTTCGACCACCAGCGCGTCGTCCGCCAGCGTATCGGCTACGGCTGCGTACGCGTGCGGCCGTCCCTCGGCGTGCACCCACAGCACGGCCTGCCCGAACGGCCCCGTACGGGCGGCGGCATCGCGCAGCACCTCGGTAAAGCGGACGGGCTCGGTGTAGTCCCCGCTCACCGGTACCAGCAGTCCGCCTGCCGCGCCGTGGCGCCCGAAGGCGGCTGGACCGGGGGGCCGGCGGGAGACGACGACCGTGGTGAGTCCCTCCTCCACGAGCGCGCCCACGACTCCGGCCAGCATCCCCGTGCCGCCAACCACCAGCACCGGACTTCGAACAGTCGACTCGGTGACGCTCATTCAGACATGTTCGCACGGGCGGACGCCGTTTCTGCGGCCGCACCGGGGGTGGGCCGGTTCGTCCCAGGGGTGGTCCAGGAGGGGCAGTCCGGCCTGCGGCAGAGGCCCGACGGCGACGCAGCGGCGGCCTCCAACGACAGCAACCGCCGGGCGGTACGGCCGGCATACCGCAGGGCACGTGAAAGCCTGATCCTTCCGAGGATCGGGCGGCCCAGGCCCTGACCGCTCCTCGCGGAGCACCGCATCTGTCACCAGGGGCTACGGACCTTGATGCCCAACGTCCGGAGCCGGTCCTGGTCCTTCGGCGCAAGCCTCAGCACACCCCCATGCCTGCGGCCTGCTGCCGTCTCGCGCCCTCTGCCCGGGCCGCAAAAATGCCGCGCCCGTTCGCGGTCGCCTTCACTACACTCGCCCCACGCGCTGCCGACGGGGCACCGCGTGTCCCGACGCGGAGTGAAGAGAAGGGGAACCGGGCCATGTGCATGCGACGCACCACCGCCTTCGTTCCCCCGGCCCGGTACGACGTGATCCCGGTGTCTCGCGATGACCGGTGCCGGCTGCGCGGCCGCCACCGTATGCCCGTGACGCTGTCCTAGTTCCCGCCCCCTCCCTCCGCATCCCGCTGCCGGCTCACGCCGGCCTGGCCGGGGCGAGGAGGGGCCGTGTGCCGTGTGCAGTTCCGGGAATCGCGCTGCCTGTTCCCTCATCACTCGAAAGGCCCCGGGCCATGCGCAGCAACCGGCGACCCCTCACCTCCGACTCCCCCGCCACCGTCCGCAATCTGGGCATCCTCGCCCACGTCGACGCGGGCAAGACCACCGTCACCGAACGCATCCTGTTCGCGACCGGCGCCATCCACAAACGCGGCGAGGTACACGACGGAACGACCGTCACCGACTTCGACGCCCAGGAGCGCGACCGCGGCATCACCATCTTCGCCGCGGCCGTGAGCTGCAGCTGGGGCGGCCACCGCGTCAACCTGATCGACACCCCGGGCCACGTCGACTTCGCCGACGAGGTCGAACGGTCCCTGTGCGTCCTCGACGGCGCCGTCGCGGTGTTCGACGCCGTGGCCGGTGTCGAGCCGCAGAGCGAGTCGGTGTGGCGGCAGGCCGACCGGCACGGGGTGCCGCGGATCGCGTTCGTCAACAAGCTCGACCGCGCGGGCGCCGACCTCGACTCGGCCGTCGCCTCCCTCCGCGAACGGCTGGGCGTCGTACCGCTGGTGGTGCAATTGCCCATCGGCCGGGAGGACGGATTCACCGGGGTCGTCGATCTGCTGCAGATGCGGGCGCTGCACTGGCACGCGGACGGACACCTGCCCGGGCGCGCGGGCACGGACGGCACGTACGAGAGCGGCCCAGTGCCCGAAGAGCTGCGGGAGGAGGCCCAGCGGCGCCGCCGGCTCCTCGAGGAGACGGTCGCCGCTCTGCACGCGGACGCCCTGGAGGAGTTCTGCACGGCTTCGGCGCTGAGCGCGCCGACCCTGGCCCGGGCACTGCGCGAGCTGACGCTCGCCGGGGACGGCCTCGTCGTGCTGTGCGGGTCGGCCTACCGCAACCGCGGGATCGAGCCGCTGCTGGACGCGGTGCTCGCGTACCTGCCGTCACCCGCCGACATGCCTCCGGTGCGGGGTACGGCCGGTGCGGGCGGCGGTCCGGACGAGGAGCGCTCCCCCGATCCGGCCGGCCCGTTCGCGGCGCTGGCCTTCAAGGTGACGGCGACGCCGACCGGACGGCTCACCTACGTACGGGTGTACTCGGGCAGGCTGTGCAAGGGCCAGTCCGTACTGGACGCCGCTACGGGACGTACGGAGCGGATCGGCCGGATCCTGCGGGTCCAGGCCGACCGGCACGAGGAACGGGAGGAGGCGGTTGCGGGCGACATCGTCGCCGTGATCGGGCTCAAGGCCGCCCGGGCCGGCACGACCCTGTCGGCACCGGGCGCTCCACTGGTCCTCGAACCGCCGTCGGTCGCCGAACCGGTGGTGTCGGTGGCGGTCGAGGCGGACCGCACCGGCGATACCGGGCGGCTCGCGGCGGCCTTGGCGCACCTCGTGGAGGAGGACCCCTCGTTGAGGGTGCGCCTTGATCCGGAGAGCGGCCAGACCGTGCTGTCGGGAATGGGTGAACTCCACCTGGAGGTGGCCGTGGAGAAGGTCCGTCGCGGTCACGGCCTGGAGGTCGTCGTCGGGCGCCCGCAGGTCTCCTACCGGGAGACCGTCGTGCGCGGCGTCACCCGCTTCGTCTACCGTCACGTCAAACAGGACGGTGGTGCAGGCCAGTTCGCGCACGTCGTCATCGACGTCGAGCCGCTGAACGAGGCCGCGGGCTTCGCGTTCGGGTCCACGGTCGTCGGTGGCCGGGTGCCGCAGGAGTACGCGCGGGCCGTCGAGACCGGCTGCCGGGACGCCCTCGCCGAAGGGCCACTCGGCGGGTACCCGGTGACGGGGCTGCGGGTCACGCTCACCGACGGGGCCACCCACTCCAAGGATTCCTCGGAGCTTGCGTTCCGTGCGGCGGGCCGGTTCGCCCTGCGCGAGGCACTGGCCGCGAGCACCATGGAACTGCTGGAACCCGTGGTGGAGGTCACGGTGACCGTACCCGAGGACGGTGTCGGCGCGGTGCTCGGCGACCTCGCGGCCCGGCGCGGCCGGATCTCGGGCTCCACGTCCGGGTCCGGGACGGCGCTGGTCACGGCGGTCGTGCCGCTGGCCGAGCTGTTCGGCTACGCGACCCGGCTGCGCGGGCGGACCCGCGGCCGCGGCACCTTCACCACCCGGCCCGCGGCCCTCGCGCCGGTTCCGCCTTCGGTCGCCGCCGCGGTGCTGGCCCGCTAGCCGGAGGGCTCCTGCTCCGCCCCGTCGCACCGGGGCGGAGCGGGGGACGCGGACCGGCCTTCGTGGCCGGATCGAGGGCTCGTGGGGCGGGACGGGTACGGCCATGATGGCCCGATGGACAGACGGGTGGATTTACGACCGGCCGAACGCGAAGCGGCGCCGGAGCACTGTGGCCGCCCCGGCGTTCCCGGCGTTCCCGGCGTCCCCGGCGTTCCCGGCGTCCCCGGCGTCCCCGGCGTCCCCGGCGTCCCTGGGGTCCCCGGGGTCCCCGGGGTCCCTGGGGTCCCCGCGTCATCGGGCCGTTCCGCGCTCCCCGGCCTTTCCGGGGAGGCGCCCGGTGAGGCGTACGCCGTGTCGGCCGAGTTCTACGACCTGTTGCACGCCCGCGCCTACCACCGGCACGCACTCGCCCTCGCCGCTCCGGCAGCCGCCGCGCGGCTCGGGATCGTGGAGGTCGGCGCGGGGACGGGCCTGGTCACCGGGGTCCTGATCAGCGCTTCGAACGTACCCGTCCACGCGGTGGAGCCCTCGCCCGCGATGCGGACCGTGCTGCTGTCCCGGCTGCACCCCCCGGTCGGCGCTTCCGCGGGGGAACGGGTCACGGTGCACGCATGCTCCGCCCTCGACCTGTCGCTGGACGGGCCCGCCGACCTGGCCGTCTGCCTGCGCTTGGTGCCCTGTCTGCCGCCCGTCGAGCGCCGCGCGCTGTGGCGGGTGCTGGCGGGACTGCTGGTGCCGGGCGGCCTGCTGTTCCTGGACCGGCCGCCATCGGGTGTTCCCGCGCAGCCGGTGCGGCGCGGGCTGGGGCAGGTCCGGCTGGGCATGGACACCTACCACGGGCTGCTCACCCAGTGCGCCGAGGACGCCCGTATCCGCTACGACTACTCCTACCTGGTGTGCCGTCAGGGGCGCATCCTGCGCCACGCCCGGGAGTCCTTCCTCGTGTGGCCGCTGCCGAGGCGGGAGCTGGGCCGGGAACTCGCGGAGGCCGGCCTCGTACTGGAGGACGACCTGACGCCGGACGTGCTCCGGGCCCGCCGCCGAGGTGCCTGACGAGGTGCCTGACGGTGCGTGCGCCCGGTCGGGGCCTGCTCCACCGCCGCTCAAGAGGACCGTTCAGTCGACGGGCCAGGTGTGCACCGGGGCGTTCATGTGCATGTAATCCATGTACTGGCACGTCATCCGGCGCAACGACTCGTGGCGGCGCAGGTTGTCGTCGAGGTGGTGGAACATCTCCGACTGCCAGGTGGCGCCGTTGCGCCCGGACACGCAGCGCTGTTCGATCACGCCCAGCAGTTGTTCGCGCCAGGTGTCGTCCATGCCCGTGGCTTCCAGGCCCCGGTGCGCCAGCGGCAGCAGTCGGCGAAGGACGAGTTCGGTGGCCGGGACCTCGCCCATGCCGGGCCAGTAGAGCGAGGCGTCGATGCCGTGCCGGGCGGCGAGGTGCAGGTTCTCCTCCGCGGCGGAGAAGGACATGCGGGACCACACCGGGCGCTCCTCGTCGACCAGCGCGCGGGTCAGGCCGAAGTAGAAGGCGCCGTTGGCGAGGATGTCGGCCACGGTCGGCCCGGCCGGCAGCACCCGGTTCTCCACGCGCAGGTGCGGTTTGCCGTGGGCGACGGCGTACACGGGCCGGTTCCACCGGTAGATGGTGCCGTTGTGCAGAGTCAGTTCCGCCAGTTCGGGCACGTTCCCCGCTTGGAGGGTGGCCTGCGGGTCCTCGTCCTCGCAGAGGGGCAGCAGCGCGGGGAAGTAGCGCTGGTTCTCCTCGAAGAGGTCGAAGACGCTGGTGATCCAGCGCTCCCCGAACCACACCCTGGGCCGTACGCCCTGCACCTTGATCTCCTCGGGACGGGTGTCGGTGGCCTGCTCGAACAGCGGGATACGGGTCTCGCGCCACAGCTCCTTGCCGAACAGGAAAGGCGCATTGGCGGCGAGGGCGACCTGGACACCCGCGATGGCCTGCGCTGCGTTCCAGTAGGGGGCGAAGTCATCGGGGGCGACCTGGAGATGGAACTGGACGCTGGTGCAGGCCGCCTCGGGGGTGATCGTGTCGGCGTACGTCCGCAGCCTCTCAACCCCGTCGAGCGCGATCCGCAGGTCCTCGCCGCGGGCCGCGAACACCTGCTCGTTCAGGAGGTGGTAGCGCGGGTTCTCCGAGAGGGCGTGCCCTCCCACGTCCTTCTGCTGGAGCGTCGGCAGGATGCCGATCATGACGAGATGGGCGCCGACCGTCGCGGCCCGTTCCTCGGCGTGATTGAGCGCGTCACGGATCTCACGCTCCCAGGCATCGGGACCGCCCCCGGCCAGCCGCCGGGGCGGAAGGTTGATCTCCAGGTTGAAGCGGCCCAGCTCAGTCGACCAGGCGGGGTCTGCGATGGCGGCGAGAACGTCGCTGTTGCACAGGGCCGGCTCGCCGGATCCGTCGACCAGGTTGAGCTCGATCTCCAGGCCGACCTGGGGCCGCTCATAATCGAACCGGGCCTCGCGCAGCATGCGGGCGAACGCGTCGAGGCAGGACTGCGTCTTGTTCCGGTAGCGGCGCCGGTCCTCCCGGGTGAACATCATCGCCGGGACATCCCGTCCCATCGGACCTCCCGCGTCCCCCGGCGCTCGGGTCCGGGTGCTCGTGGACGTTATTCCTCCAGCGTCGCACGTCGTACGCGGCAGCGCCCGCGGCGGCGGGGATGAGGCGTCGTAGCGTCGGTGGAGGCGTCGGCAGCCGGAAGCCGGCAGGCCAGGACATGGTGCGTGCGATGGTCCGGCGGTGGCGGCCCAGCCGCTGTGGGGGCTCGGGGCCCTTTGCGAGCGGTCGGGCACGGGGTGAAGAAGGCGTCTGGCCGGCGCGCGTCCGCTCCGGCATCGGCTGGGCGTGCCCGCCGCCCAGGAACGACGTCAGCAGGCGACCTGGCATCGGGGCACCCACCCGCCGGGGCGGCGTCGTGGCTGCCGAGGCCCGTCCCTGCTGTTTCCCGCAAGACCCGAGAGGGGCCCGGGTTCCGGCATGGACGGGCGGAGACGGCGGCCCGGCCACGTCCTAGTCGAACGGTTCCAGTGTCATGAAGGCCTCTTGCGGATCGCCGTCGTGGACGAGTGACTCGTGAGCGCCCACGTCGTCGAAGGCGAAGCCGTACGCCTTACCGTCAGCCATCTGCTCGTGGATGATGCGGGAGTAGTGGTTGGTGACGGCATCGCGGTAGAAGCCGGTGCCGTTCGCATCGGGTTGGTTCGGGTTCGTCAGGAGCGTCGACCGGTTGAAGCCTGCGCAGAGGGTGCGGGAGATCGGACCGCGAACGGTGTCGTTGGGTGCGTCCAGGAGTTTGTAGCAGCCGAGGACGCTTTCGGAGTCCGGTTTCTGGAAGCTGGTGACCACCGCTCCCGAGCCGTTGGTGAAGTTCATGACGTCGCCCGAGACCCGACCGTAGTACTTGGTATTGGGTTCGTTCACGAACGGCGTCACGGTGAGCGTGGAACTGCTGTACTTGTTCCAGACCCGGTTGATGTAGTCGTTCATGACGCCGGCCGGGATTCCGCCCGCTTCGATCCCGTGACCGGGCGAGAGCGCTCGCACCGGCGTGCCGTCGGGGCGGCTCTGGATCAATCCACCCCAGCCCGCTGAACGCAGTTGGCTGTAAACGGCGTTGTATGCGCCCGGCTTGAGCCGACCGGTGCTTGTGACCGTGCCGTTGCCCGCCTTCACGCCCACCGCATAGGGAGCGGAGAACATGTCGACCTGGGTGCTGTTGATCCACAGTCCGGCGTCATTGAGCGTGTACTCGGACCAGTTGAACAGGATGCCCCGGTTAGGGTCCGACGGATTCTGCACGGCAGGCTGCACCAGGCCTCCGGTGCTGACCTTGAAGACGATCTTCTGGCCGATGGAGAAGTAGACCCGTCCCGAGAACTTGGGCATCCGGATCGTCTTGGTCTGCCCATTGGCCGGTCCCGAGATCGACGCGTCGGGCGCGGGGGTCGGTGGATTGCCCCCTGCGGGCCAGGGGTGGAAGGTGCCGTTGGCGTCGGCCCAGCCCTGCTGGCCCGTCGCCAGCAGAGTGCCCAGGTTGTAGATGTAGACCGGCTCGGTGCGGGCCGAGGTGTTCTTGATCGTGAGCGGGATGGTCGCCGGTACGGCCTCTGCGGACGATGAGGGCCCGATGAACATGAGACCGGCGGCTCCCACCATCGCCGAGATAGCGAACACGAGCGATCTCGTTAAGCGGAACACTCTCTTCCTCCTTGGGTGGGGGGCCTTGCGCCGAGGGGAGGCGGCGGAACAGGTATAGGCGTATTGAAGCCTGAGAGCGCTCCCAGCGTCCGGATGTGTTCACCTTCTGTCAATGCTCTTGACGCGACCGCGGTTCCCCGTCCCGAGTCATGGGCGGAAGGCATACCTGCGAAGGCCATGACGGATGACTACTCACCGTCTACGGCCGGCGCCAAGGTGGGGTACGACGGCCAGTCGTTCTCAGGCGGACTCTCCGGCGCGTTGGCCCCGGCGCTCCCGAGCTGAGCGGGAAATGATAAAAGTCACCGGCCATACGCTGCTCACCAGGTCCTTCACCACCTAAACGGAGCACACCCCCGCAGGCATCGCGAAGCGTTACTGGACTATGACAATTGCCAACCTCCAGAACCTTCCCCGTTCCGGACGGCGCCGGACCTGGCATCACCCATCGCTAGGCCCATAGCCCCATCCGCAACGAGTCTCATTTCCAGTGCCAGTTGTTGCCGCGCGGCTGATCTACGCGCCCCGGCGGTCGCCTCGCTGCCGATTCGGCAGGCCGCCCTGCACAAAGGCCACACACTCTCACTGCCGCACCGACCGGCCGTTCCCCACGGATCCGACGCCTCACCCCTCGACACCAGGTGATGAGTCGGAAGGCGGCCCTGCGAATAGGCCATGGCCTGACGGCCGTAAGGAGGTGGGCCGGACCTGTGGGCGGCCCGTTCAGACCGTAAAGGAAGACTGATGTCTGATTTTCAAGTGAGTCGGCGAACCGCAAGTGTCATCCTCGCACTATTCTGTGCCGCGCTTCTCTACCAGGCAGCACTGACCGATCCGAGCGCCCACGCATCCATCCACTCCTTTAAACCCCGCGTCAACTGGGATGCGATCGCCCAATGCGAGTCGGGTGGCGATTGGCATGCAAACACGGGCAATGGTCACTACGGCGGCCTGCAGTTCACCCCATCGAGCTGGAAAGCCGCGGGTGGCCACAGATACGCGCCCCGAGCCGACCTGGCCACGAAGAAGGAGCAGATCACCACTGCCAAGAGGCTGGCTGCCATGCAGGGAATGGGGGCTTGGAGCTGCGCCCGCCGGTAGGGAACACCGAGGAAGCCGCGGCCGCGAGCGCGATGTCATGTCGATCGGGCCGGGGCCAAGCGGCGCTCCGTCCGTGTCGGATCCGGTCTCCCGTGCGAGGCGGAGCTGCTCTGCCGTATCGGTGGGCTTGGCCAAGACCCGCCTGGTAGGCCGGTCCCCAGGCGTACTCGCCGCCACGGCGGAGGGCAGCTGGGAGCGAGCAGCTTCCGCGGTACGGCCATTTGGTCCGTGCCTGCCATGACGCGTATCCGGGCGATATGCGCCTGCTCGGGGCCGATCTCGGAAGCTAGCGCGATCTGGCCCACTCGGCGCCACACCTCGGATGGGTTCGAGGCGTGGCGCCGAGCACGGCGAACGCCTCGCCAAGTCGGCACCTGTCCACCGAGGGCGGGGTGCACAGGAGTGGGGTGCCGGCCGGGTCCTGACCGGTGGCCGGCACTGCGCCAAGATCGCGCCGGTCGACGCGCCGACGATCGGATCGGCCCAGCCGCCCGCGCCTGCACCGGCCAACGTGTGGCGGATCGCGGACTGATGCGAATGCGTGCGAGCACATTGCGACCAAGGCCAGTGGTGCGGCCCGGGGGGGCGCCCTACCGGCTGGAGGCGTCGTGCGGCCCGCGGGGTGCGGTAAGGGAGGAAGGGCACGGCCGACTCGTGCGCCTGGACAGCGAACCCGCGGCCGACCGGCCCGGCCGCCACTGTGCGGGGTTCGGCCGAGGTGTCAGGTACGACGATGCGGCGCATGCGGCTCGCCTACCGCAGTGGACGTGTGGTGCCGCGCACGTGTGACGACGAGTGAGACGTTCTGCCCACCGAAGCCGAAGGAGTTGCTGAGCACGGCCTCCTGGGGGACGTCTCGTCGCTCTGCGACGACATCGAGGTCGATGTCGGGATCCACGCCGGCCGCGGTGAGGTTGCGGGTGGGTGGGATGACGCCGTGCTTGACGCTGAGGACGGCGATGAGCGCCTCGACCGCGCCGGCCGCGCCGAAGAGATGGCCGAGCGCCGCCTTGGGGGCCGTCACGGTAGCGCGGCCGAAGACCTCCCCGATCGCGTGCGCCTCGGCGACGTCACCGACCGGAGTTCCGGTGGCGTGGGCGTTGATGTGGCTGATCTGCTCGGGCGCCAAGCCGGCTTGCGCGAGGGCCTTCCGCATGGCCGAGATCTGACCGGCGCCTTCGGGAGCGGGCGCCGTGATGTGGTGGGCGTCGGCGGCGATGCCGGCGCCCGCGAGCACCGCGTGAACGCGCGCGCCCCGGGCGTGGGCGTGCTCGGCGCTTTCGAGCACCACGACAGCCGCGCCTTCACTGAGGACGAAACCGCTGCGGTCCGCGGCGAACGGCCGTGACGCCGAGGCAGGTTCGGCGGTGTGCCGCGAGAGCGCTTTGGCCTGGGCGAAACTGGCGACGGTGATGGGGGTGATAGCGGCTTCGGTCCCGCCCGCGATGACCACGTCCGCCTCGCCGGCACGGATGAGCCCAGCCCCCAGGGCGATCGCCTCGGCACCGGAAGAGCACGCCGAGACGGGCGTGTAGACCCCGGCCCGTGCGCCGTACTCGATGCTGATCAGCGCCGCTGCCGCATTGGGCATCAGCATCGGGACCGTGCGCGGCGAGACGTGCCGGGCACCGGCCGCCTCCAGTGTGTCGTCTTCCTTCAGCAGCGTCCGTATGCCCCCGATGCCCGTGCCGATCGCCGATGCGAGCCGGTCCGGGTCCACGTCCGGGGCGCCGGCATCGGCCCAGGCTTCGGCCGCCGCGGTGAGGGCTGCCTGCTGCGAGCGGTCGAGCCGCCTGGCCTGCACCGGCAGCAGTGATTCGGCGGGGTCGATCGCCATCGTTCCCGCGACGGTGTCGGGAAGGCCGGCGTCCTCGTGGCCGGGCAGGACGCCGCCGCGGATACCGGACTCGCCGGCGAGCAGGGCGTCCCAGGTGGACACCACATCCCCTCCGAGCGGCGTGATGGCGCCGAGTCCGGTCACTACGACCTCAGTCCGGTGCATCTCCTTGGACCTTTCTTGTATGCGATACAAGTGAACGATCCTTTTGTATCACATACAATTCTGGTGTGGAGACGAAGCGAACCGAAGCTCGATCAACGCCCGGTCGGTCGCGTGACCGAGGTCGCGCGACCAGACGCCGGCTGATCGAGGCAGCCGCCCAGCTCTGCAAGGAGCGGCCCGGCGCCGAGGTGAGCGTCGCGGCGATCGCCCACGCGGCAGGGGCCTTCCCCAACCAGGTCACCTACTACTTCGGCTCCAAGGACGCGCTGCTCGTGCACGCCGCCTTCCTCGGCTTGCTGCACGACGCCCGACGGATCGAACGCATCGGCCGCCAAGCCGCCGACGCGGAGACGTTCCGGCGCAACATCGCCCGCGCCGTCCTGGCCATGCCCTCGCTGCCATCGGTCGCCCGGGCACTCGCCGCCGGGATCTCCAAGCCCGAACTCGCTCCCGTGGTCGACCAGCACCTCCAGTTGCTGTTCCGGCAGTCAGAGCGCTTCGTAAGCCAGCTCATCGACAGTCGCGGATGGAGGACCCGTCGACCGCTCAGCGTGGAGGCCAGGACGTTCTGGAGCACCGCGCTCGGCGCAGTGCTGCTCGTCCGCGCCGGCGCACACGGCACTGTCGCCGACCTCGACCTCGCCGGAGCACTGACCATCCATGACGAGCCCGAACCCGGCTAGCCCCGTCGAACGGGCCTGCGGCGCAGACGGCCCGAGCGCTCGGCCCGCGTTCTCCTGCCGACGGGCGGAATCGGCCCGAGGAACGGCATGTGGGACGGCGCGAGGAAAGCCGGCGCGCAGTCGACGTTCGCGTCCCGGCCGCTTCGGGCCGTCGGACGTGAGCAGGCCTTGTCACGGCCCAGCCACGATCCGAACGGTGAGGCCCCTGGCTGGAGGGCGGAAAGCCTCACGGGCTTTTCCGACAAAGGCTCACGGTCGCATGCTTGGTACGCAGCAGGAGGCCGCCGTATCCCGCCACTGGCCTACGCCCAAGGCGAGACAGGTGGCGACCTCGGCTCGCGAGCAGCTCCGCGGGGACGGGGTGACTCCACCCCCGCGTCACCGCACCCGGCCGCGAGGTTGAGATTCGCCGGCCGGTGGTCAGTCGACGCCGCTGAGATGGACCCGGCTGGTGCGACCGTTGACTTGGACCACCGCCACTTTCAGCCAGTTGAGGTTGTCCTTGGAGGGCGCGCCCACCTGGCTCTCGCGGACCTTCGCCAACAGATCGGGCTCGGGTACGCCCAGGTGAGAAAAGGGCGTTGAGGGGTTCGTGTTGCGGGCCAGGGGCTGTTCCCTCAGGCTGAGCGGTACCTCAGGCTGCAGCTGAGCGACGAAACCGTCGACTTCGCCTGTAGGGAGGAGGAACGCCATGATCAGACCGTCGTCTTGTAGCCCGACCAGGCTCGCGCCTCACGCGGGTGGCCGGCGTGTGGCTGCCGACCCCTCATCCTCTGCCGACGCCCGCGCCCACCTGGGCGCCGGCCTCGGTTCCGCCCCCCCCAGGGCGCTCTGGCGGGCTTTGACCAGCGGGGGAGCAGATTCAGGCCGTTCGACGACTACCAGCCATCTTCCCGGGCTGCCGTAACCGCCGTACCGCCGTCGGGGATGATCCACTTGCACGGCGAGGTACACGCCCCGCCAACACGTGATGCAGGGAGCGGACATGGCTGAGCGCCAATCGGGCACAGTGAAGTGGTTCAACGACGAGAAGGGGTTCGGTTTCATCACCCCTGAGGACGGCAGCCCCGACCTCTTCGTGCACTTCCGCGCGATCCAGGGCAATGGCTTCAAGAGTCTCAAGGAAGGTCAGAAAGTGACCTTTGTTGCAGTGCAAGGACAGAAGGGCATGCAGGCGGACGAAGTCATGGCAGAAGGCTGATTCCAGGCCGGGCTCCAGCTGTAGCTCTTGTCGCCGACCACGCGGGCCGGACGGGTGCGGGCCGGCCCGGCCCGCACCACGTGATGCGGACGCGAGTCATGACCGGCTCGAACTGGGTGGAGTCGTTGACATTGCCGCCGGTGACGGTCAACGCGAGCGGCCGGCCCCGGCCGTCGCAGGCCAGGTGGAATCCGAGTGCTGCTGAGCATGGGCAAAGAGCCGGTCCCAGGTGCCGTCCGCTGACCAGCGGCGGAACCGTTCGCTGACGGTCTTCCACGGTCCGTGGCGCGCCGGCAGGCGCCGCCACGCCGCCCCTAGACAGCTTCCGCAGGCCTGTTGAGGACCTGCCGCCGGTCCCGCACCCGGACGGCCCATCCGGGGCGGAGCCCAACAACGGTCCCATCACTTCCCGTGCCTGATGCGTCAGTTCATGACGTCGCACCACGAACCGGGCAACGACCGACCGACATTGCGGACACGCCCTTGCGACCGCACCTGCCCGGCGCCACCAGGCCCGTTTCGTCCCCAGACCGGAGGCTCTGTCCTTACTCGTCTTGATGGTGGCTACGCGTTACCTGCCATCGTCAACCGCGAAGAGGGGCGAAGCCAGAAGGGAGGCCGTGGGACTGCTCGACGCCCTCCTTGTGCGCCGGGCGCGCTCCGCGGCGGACCTGGCCGGTGCCGGTATGACCGTGGGCTACTGTCGCTGGCGGTCTTCGCGGTCTTCGCGATCTGGCGACTCTGACCGTGGGGCATCAGGAGCGTTCACACTCGAACGGGGTGGTGCAACGGCGCCACCCGGGTCGGGCGCCGGGACGGCCGTCGATCGTTGGAGGTGAGCAGATTCCCTGCTGCGTCACGGCGACCGCCCCGACTGTTTCCCCGGATACCCCTGGCGACCACTTTCACCCGGAGTCCGCCCGTGCGCGTATACGTTCGGGCGTAACGTCGACATGGCGGTGGGGGGGGGGGCCCCCGGGGGGGGGGGGGCCCCCCCCCACCGCCATGCACTTGTTACCGGTTACCAGCGATACCAGCGGCCGCTGCCGCCCTTGGGGCGGGCGACGAAGCCGATGAGCCACAAGACCAGAACCGCGATCGCGACCCACCAGAGGATCTTCACCGCGAAACCGGCACCGAAAAGGATCAGGGCGAGCAGGAGAACAAGAAGCAGGGGAACCATAGTTATCAACCTCCGAAGCACCATGTGCCCGGCCGCCCACCGACCATGCATGCGATTCTTATGTGTTTCTTACTCCGGCAGGCGGGCAGGAGAACACGCTCTCGCGCCGAGAGGGACGAGGGCGGTGGCGGCTGCCCCTCCGCACTCGGCGGCAGCTGATCGACGGCATACGGTCCCGGGCCGGCCCGACTCCGATGCAGCTCCTCCCTGATGCAACCCGCTCTCCGCAGCGATTCAGTCGGCTCAACCTCACGCAGGGCCCCGCATACCCCAGGGCGGCCTCCTGAGCGTCCATGGCTTGACGCAACGGATTCTTCCGGGCACGGGGCCCGCACCCAGAACCGTAGTTGACCCTCCCCTTACGTCAGGCTTGAGGCTGTGGACGAACGAAAGGGCAGGTCCGGACATGGGCTATACCGTGGGTCAGGTCTCGGCCTTCGCCGGGGTGACCGTACGCACGCTGCACCACTACGACAAGGCCGGCGTGCTTTCGCCCGGTGAGCGCAGCCACGCCGGGTACCGCCGCTACGACGACGCCGACCTCGCGCGGCTCCAGCAGATTCTCTTCTACCGCGAACTGGGCTTCCCCCTGGAGGAGATCGCCGAGATCCTCGCGGACCCGCAGGCCAATGCGCTGGAGCACCTGCGGGCCCGGCAGCGGCAGTTGTCGCAGGAGATCGGCCGGCTGCAGCGGCTCGTCGAGGTCGCCGAACAGGCCATCGAGGTCCAGCAGACCGGGGTGTCCCTGACGCCCGAGGAACGCTTCGACGTCTTCGGCGACATCTCCTTCGACCTGAGCTATGCCGTGGACGCCCAGCTGAGGTGGCGGGACTCCGCAGGACACCGGGAGGCGATGTCCCGGGCCGGCGCCCACACCGTGGAGGACTGGCGCCGGCTGATGGCCGAGGCCGCCACCTGGCGGGCGGAGCTACTTGCTGTCCACGATGACGGCGAACCCGCCGACGGCCAGCGGGCGATGGACGTCGCTGAGGAACACCGGCTGCACGTGACACGGTGGTTCACGCCCTGTCCGCCGCAGATGCACCGGCGGATCGCCGACGACTTCGCCGCCGACCCGCGCGCGTTCGCCCTGGTCGTGCCGCCCTCGCAGCAGCGCCCGGACCTGGCGGTGTACCTGGCCCGGGCGGTGCACGCCAACGCGTCGCGCCACATGCACACCGAAGAACCACTCGTGAGGAGCACCGATGAGAATCCTGATCACGACGGCCGGATCGCGCGGTGATGTCGCGCCCTACACCGGGCTCGGCGCCGCCCTGCGCGACGCCGGGCACGAGGTCGCACTCGCCGCCACGCAGTCCTTCGCACCCCTGGCCGAGGAAGCCGGCCTGGAGTTCCGGCCGTTGCCCGCCGATCCCCGTTCGCACGGCGACGTCCTGGGCAAGCGCGAACTGCTGAGGGCCGCCGCCGCGTTCCTCACCGACCTGGGCGAGGGGTTCGCCGGTGCCGTGACCGAGGGCACGGACCTGCTCCTGCTGTCGACCACCACCGCCCCGCTCGGCTGGCACGTCGCTGAGGCCACCGGGATACCGAGCATGGGCATGTACCTACAGCCCACCGCCCCCACCGGCGACTTCGCCCCCACCGTGGCGGGAGCCCGCTCGCTGGGCCGGTTCGGCAACCGGGCCGCCGGGCGGTTCACGCTGCACATGGCCGACCGGGTCTTCGAGCCCGCCGTGGCACGGCTGCGCGAACGCCTGGAGCTGCCACCGCTGACGGCCGCACGCATGCGGCGGCGGCAGGAGGAGGCCGCCCGGCCCGTCCTGCACGGTTTCAGCACGGCCTTGGTACCGCGCCCGTCCGACTGGGCGGACCATCTGACGGTGACCGGGAGCTGGTGGCCGTACGTCGACCCGGCCCACCGACTACCCGCGGAGCTGGAGGACTTCCTGGCGGCCGGACCGCCGCCGGTCCTCATCGGCTTCGGCAGCATGGCCGCAGGCGAGGGAGAACGTCTGGGCGCCATCGCCGTACGGGCCCTGCGACGGGCCGGCCTGCGGGGGATCCTCCAGTCGGGCATCGCGGAACTCGTGGCCGCCGGGGCCAGTGCCGGGGACGACGTGCTGGTCATCGGCGACGTGCCGCACGCCCTGCTGTTCCCGCGGCTGGCTGCCGTCGTCCACCACGCCGGGGCCGGCACCGCGGCGGCGGCGGTCCGCGCCGGGGTCCCGTCGGTCACCGTGCCGGTGGCCGCGGACCAGCCGTTCTGGGCCGGGCGGCTCGCCGCGGTCGGCGCGGGGACGGCCCCGATCCCCTTCCCGTCCCTGACTGCCGAACGGCTCGCCGACGCGCTCACGGCCGCCGTGCGGGAGCCGTCGTACGCGCGGGCCGCCGCTGCCGCCGCGCGGCACACGGCCGCGGAGGACGGCGCCGGGGGCGTCGTGTCGGCCGTACGTCGCCTCACACTGCCCTCCTCGGCCCCCGGCCGTTCCCGCTGAGTCGACGGGCGCCCGGTGTTCCTCGGTGGCATCGGCTTCGGCCGCCGTCAACGGGACGGTCCCAGCGCAATCGCGCGGCTTCCAACTGGCTTGCGAGTGCGACCCGGCGGGCCCCTGGATGAGGCGTTCGCCGGTCGCCTCCATGCGCGGTCTCCGTGACGGCGAAACGCTTGCGCGACAGGGTCGTTAAGCGCTGCGACCGGGCATTCGGCCCGGTCCCGGCGTAAGGAGTCCCCCGTGCGCGTACACGACGTGCACCATGCCTACCGCAACCGCCGGGTGCTGTGGGGATTGAACCTTCGGATCGGGCCGGGCACGCTGGCGGGGATCGTCGGCGAGAACGGTGCGGGCAAATCCACGCTGCTGAAGATCCTGGCCGGTCAGCTGCGCCCCGACCGCGGTTCGGTCGAACCCGGCGGGAAGCTGGGGTACTGCCCGCAGCACGTCGTCCTCAACGACGCCTTGACTGTCGCCCAGCACGTCCGGTACTTCCAGAGCGCCTACCGGCTGCCCACCGCGCAGCGGGCTTGGGAGGTGATGGAGGAGCTCGGACTCATCGGGTACGCGGGCGTGCCCGTCGACCGGCTGAGCGGTGGGACACGGCAGAAGCTCAACCTCACGCTGGCGGTGATGCACGATCCTGCGGTGCTGCTTCTGGACGAGCCGTACCAGGGGTTCGACTGGGATACGTATCAGCAGTTCTGGGCCTTGACCGCCCGGCTGCGCGATGAGGGCCGGTGTGTCCTGATCGTCTCCCATCTCGCCTACGACTCTGACCACCTCGACGTGTTGTGGCGTCTGAGTAACGGGGTGCTGGAGAGGGAGGGATCGGTGGTGGCCCCGTGAGCGCTGTGGGCCAGGCCGCGACGACGGCTCGCTACACGCTGATCGAGTACGCCCGCAACCGGTTCGCCATCCTGCTGGCGGCAGCGTTCATCCCGGGGTGGACGACAACCATCTACCTGGACACCCACACCACGCCGGTGCCGTTCCGGCTGCGCGCCGACGACGTGAGCGTGGTGGTGGCCGGGAACCGGTTGATGCAACTGACCGGCGCGCTCAACGCGGTGGTCCTCATCGTCGGCTTCCTGACCTTCGCGGCCACCTTCGCCAGCCACGCCTTCGACCACCGTCTCGCGCTCGCCGGCTACTCCCGCTTCCGCCTCGTTCTCGGCAAACTCGCTTCCCTGTCGCTGGCCTGCGCTCTCGCCGCCGCGTACGCCACTGCCGCGCTGTGTCTGTTCATCGCACCGGCCAGGCCGGTGGGGGTGGCGGGGGCGCTGTTCGCGGGCGCGATGACCTACGGCGCGATGGGTGTCGTCCTGGGTACCGTCTTGCGTCGTGAGGTCACGGGCATGTTCGCCATTGTCATGATCAGCCTGGTCGACGTCTCCTTGCAGACCCCGGTCGCCAGCGCGATCGCCGACAGCCCACCGATCGTCCTGCTGCCCAGCTACGGGGCGGTCCAGGCCGCGACGACCGCCGCGTTCACGACACGGTCCGTGGTGCCCGCGCTGGCCGTCCAATGCCTGTGGTTCACTGCCGCCACCGTCGTTGCCCTGGCGGCCTTCCATCGGCTGACCCGGGTCGCACCCGCCCGAACCCGTACCTGAACCGTTCGGCGGGCTGCCGACCTGACCCGTTCAGCGGGCCGCCGGGTGCCGCCTCATCGGTTGCGGGCGAAGATGCTGCGCGTACGGGACGCCTGGCGGGGGATCATCACCCCGTGGCCGGTGGCTGCGTCGTGCCCGGACAGGTCGGTGCGGCTCAGCGCTCGCGCGATGCGGCGCGCCTCGACGCCTTGGTGGTGCAGTGCCCCGGTGAGCGGGTTGCCGAAGCCCGCGAAGTACAGGTGCGGGGCGTGGGCGTGGGTGCGCTCGCCGCGCACGAGCGGCAGCCCGGCGGCGTCCAGGACCGGCAACGGCCCGAGCAGCTCGGGGAGGTTGGTGCGGTAGCCGGTGGCGGCGATGACCACCTGCGGCGTCAGGCTCGTGCCGTCGGCGAGCAGTACGCGGGGACCGTCGAAACCCGTGACGGCGGCGGTTACACGAACACCCCCGGACCGGACGGCGTCGACCAGGCCGTGGTCCAGTACGGGATTGACCTCTTCGCGTGCCGCACGCGTGTACATGCCCACTGTTGGGCGCGGCAGCCCGAAAGGGGTCAGGTCCGGCAGTGCCAGGCGCCGCATCACCGCGGTGGCCCGGTCGCCCCATGCGCGGGGCATGTGCTGCATCAGCCCGGCGAACGCCTGGAGGTGGTTGCTGGAGCGCGGCACGATGTGCGGCGGAGTCCGCACCGCCATCCACACCGGTCCGGCCCCGGCGTCGCCGAGGGCCACCGCGATCTCGGCGGCACTGTTGCCGGCGCCGACCACCAGCACCGCCCGCCCGCGGTAGGGGCCGGGGTTTCGGTATTCGGCGGCGTGCAGCAGAGCTCCGGTGAACGACGTGCGACCGCGCCATTCGGGCATCCACGGCACACGGTTGCGGCCGGTGGCCACGATCACCGCGGACGCGGCCAGCCGAGGACCCTCGGCGATGGACACCTGCCACGGCGCACCGCGCCCCGACAGGGCCGGTGGAGCGGGTTCGATACGGCGGACGACAGTGTCGGTACGGATGTCGAGCCGGTGGTGGGTGGCGTAGTCGCCCAGGTACCGCACCCAGTCGTCACGGCCCACCCAGCAGCCCGCCCGCCGGGGAACGCGCAGACCGGGCAGCGCGGAAAACCTGCGGGTGGTGTGCAGTTCCAGGTGGTCGTACCGCTCGCTCCAACTCGATCCCACGCGGTCGGCACCGTCCAGGACCACGGCGGGCAGGCCGGCCTTGCCGAGCATGGCGGCAGCGGCCAGCCCGCTCGAACCGGCACCAATGACGAGTACCGGCGGACGGCCAGTCGGATTGCGAAGATCTTCAAGAGTGCGCATCGTCCGGTACAACGACAGCCGCACCGGGCAGGGTGCCGCCCACCACTCCTGAGGAGTACGCGGTGGTTCGGAACGGCCGGTCGAATCAAGACCTGCGTGGGACCGGCCGCTTGAAAAAACCACTGCGCCCATGGTGTCAGGGCGGGTTCACACAGGGCCCGGGCAGTCTGCGAAACCCCCTGCTCGTCCAGGGCACTGGTGCCCAGCATGGAATGCCCCCCGCGCGCACGAGCGGGCTCCGGACCCGTCATCCGGGGTGGAGCCCTGGCAGGACGGAACCCGCGGGGACGAGGTGTCCGCCGGCCCGGTGGCCGCTCCACGCTCGGCGTTCGTCCTGGCCGTGGGCGGCGGCGCCGGCCTCGTCAGGCGCCCTGCTCGGGCCGCCTCGGCCGCCAACCACCACATCCACACCCCGACGGTGACCAGATGGATCCGCTGGGCGATTCCCTGCCCGCCGAAGAAGCCGACGTACGGGCCCGCCGAAAGGATCGCCGCCGTCATGGACACCGGGAGCAGTCGGCGGGCCCAGCGTCCGGCCCGACAGCGCCGCCCGGTGGCCGAGCGCGCGTGGACTGCGAGGGCGGTCATGGAGGCGAACACGGCGAAGTGCACCAGACCGCTGGTAACGGTGTGCGCGACGTTGGCGGTGGGGCAGCCGGCTTCCCGTGAGGGTGCGCACCGCATCGGCAGCACGACGTCGGCCACGGAGCAAGCGGCGAACAGCACGAGGGCCGCCCATCCGGCGGCGGCCCAGCTCCACGGCAACACGGGCAGGACGAGGCATGCGGCGGCCAGCACCATCGCCGCAGTGAGCAGTTCCACCGCACCGAACAACATCTGATGTGGCTGGTCGGAGGCGAACGCCTCGCTGACGTAGGAGTTGCGCTGGTCCAGTCCGGTGTGCACCCACAACTGCAACAGCCAGTCGTTGTAGGTCACGCCTGCCACCAGGAGCAGTACCGCCGCCGCCCGCCACCGCACCGCCCGCCGGGTGCCCTGCCGGCTCGCGGGCGCGCCGTCCGCCGGGTCCGGTGACCCCGACGCGTTGCCTCCCTGCATCCGTGCCTCCCGCTCCGCGACGGGCCGCGGAGAATGGGGATGCCCCGCGACGAGCGGCTCCCGACCCTGACCGTCGTGCATGTTCGCGCTGGAGATGCCAAGTAGCGGCAGTGTCTCATCCGGAGGACTCCGGGCGGCCGTCACGGCGGCGTCCCATTCGGGTGGGGGACCGCGCTCGGACGGGCCCGAGGACGCGACCGGCCTGTCCACGAGGCGGCCGCTCGGTTCACCCGGCTGATGTGGCTTGTGGGTGAAGTGCGGAGTGGCGGGGGCCGGCCCGGGGCAGTCAAGACTCTCGACATCGAACGCCGCGCTGCTGGAGGAGACGTCGTGCGCGTTGCCCCGCTGGTCGCCGGCGTCACCGAGCCGGACCCCGCCGGCTCTCACGTGTCCGAGGTCAAGGCTGATGGAGGCCACTGAGTGAGCGCGTCAGAAGCAGGCGCTGCTGCGTCCCGGAAGGCGTGGGCAGGGTTGCTGGCCGAGGCGCACGCCCTGCTGCCCGAGACCGCGGAGCTGCGCCGGAGCCTGCACCGCTTCCCTGAACTGGGCCTGGACCTGCCCCGCACCCAAGGGGCCGTGCTGGACGCTTTGGCGGACCTGGGGCTGGAGATCGCCACAGGGTCCCGCCTCACATCCGTCACGGCCATCCTCGAAGGTGCCTTGCCCGGCCGGACGGTGCTGCTGCGGGCTGACATGGACGCCTTGCCCTTGCAGGAGGAAACCGGTCTGGGGTTCGCCTCACAGGTGCCGGGCGCCATGCACGCCTGCGGACACGACGCCCACACCGCGATGCTCGTCACGGCTGCCCGGCTGGTCGCCGCCCGGCGTTCGATGCTGGCCGGCCGGGTGGTGTTCATGTTCCAGCCGGCGGAGGAATCCGACGGCGGTGCCAGGCACATGATCGATGAGGGTGTACTGCAGCCTGCCGGTGGCAGGGTGGAATCGGCGTTCGCCCTGCACATCACCACCCGCTTCGAGAGCGGCACGATCCATCTGCGGCCCGGACCGACCTTCGCCGCGTCCGACCTGCTCCACATCACCGTCCGCGGACGGGGCGGTCATGCCTCCGCCCCGCACCTGGCGCTGGATCCGGTCCCTGTCGCATGTGAGATCGTCCAAGCCATCCAGACGATGGTCACCCGCACGGTCGACGTCTTCGATCCTGCGGTCGTCACCGTCGCCTCCCTCCACGCCGGCACCACGACCAATGTGGTCCCCGACTCCGCCCAGATCCACGGCACCGTCCGCAGCCTCTCCCCCGCCACCCGCCGGCTGGTACACGAAGGCATCACCCGCGTCGCCCACCACGTCGCCGCCGCTCACGCGGCCACTGCCGAAGTCACCCTCACCGACGGTTACCCTCCCGTCATCAACGATCCCGCCCACACCCGGCTCCTCCACGCCACCGCAAGCGCGCTCCTGGGCCCCGACCGCGTCCATCACCTGGCCCAGCCCTTGATGGGCGCCGAGGACTTCTCCTACGTGTTGCAGGAGGTGCCGGGCGCAATGGCGTTCCTGGGCGCCCGCCCACCCGGCCTCACACCGGAGGAGACACCGGACTTCCACTCCGACCGGGTCGTCTTCGACGAGAACGCCCTGGCCACGGGAGCAGCCCTCTACGCGGCCACAGCCCTCGAAGCCACCGGCCGACAGCGGCCGACCACCTGACGTCCGGTCATCGGCCCCGCCTATCCCGTGGCCTCACTCGGCTTCCTGTTTGCGCAGAAGTCGGCGCAGACCTGCCCGGGCGCGCGCGTCGTGCCGATCACCGCCGCCCGGGTAACGGCCCGCTGCCCAACCGGCGCGCCGTGATCGGGCTCGCCCGGAGGTGGTGTCTCCGACAAGGAGCCGGCCGGGCTGTTGTGGCAGGTGGCGTCCGCCAGACAGGCGAAAGCGCCATTCGGTTGGGTGCGGTCGGCCCCGAACCGGTTGCGGCCGTCCGCGTTTGGCTCGTTGCTGAGAGTGTCGTCAAGGACGGCGCGACTCCTGGGAGGCACCATGAGCTACCAGCAGGATCTGATAATTTGC
Source organism: Streptomyces sp. NPDC051578 (assembly GCF_044454045.1). Lineage (NCBI taxonomy): Bacteria > Bacillati > Actinomycetota > Actinomycetes > Kitasatosporales > Streptomycetaceae > Streptomyces > Streptomyces sp. NPDC051578. Next base: position 666,771 of record NZ_JBITDH010000002.1, on the reverse strand, counting down.
CGCGAGCTGGGCGAACGTCATGGCGAGAGCCGAGCGCTGAACAGCCTCGGCGTCGCCCTGCAGCAGGTGCAGCGGTTCGACGAAGCCATCGAGGCCCACCAGCAGGATCTCGTCACATGCCGCGAGCTGGGCGAGCGCCATGCCGAGGGGCAGGCCCTGAACAACCTCGGCACGGCCCTGCAGCAGGTGCAGCGATTCGATGAAGCCATCGACGCACACCAGCAGGCGGCCGCCCGGTTCAACGAGCTGGGTGACCACCACCGCGAGGGGCAGGCCCTGAACAACCTCGGTACGGCTTCGCAGCAGGTGCGACGGTTCGATGAAGCCATCGACGCACACCAGCAGGCCGCCGCTCGGTTCACCGAATTGGGTGACCACCACCGCGAGGGGCAGGCCCTGAACAACCTCGGTACGGCTTCGCAGCAGGTGCGACGGTTCGATGAAGCCATCGACGCACACCAGC
>NZ_JBITDH010000002.1:558344-666210 GCF_044454045.1 Streptomyces sp. NPDC051578 | reverse complement strand
GCAGGCCGCTGCCCGCTTCGCCGAGCTGGGTGACCACGACGGCGAGGGCCGGGCCCTGAACAACCTCGGCACGGCCCTGCAACAGGTGCGACGGTTCAACGAGGCCATCGACGCACACCAGCAGGCCGCCGCCCGCTTCGCCGAGCTGGGTGACCACGACGGCGAGGGCCGGGCCCTGAACAACCTCGGCACGGCCCTGCAACAGGTGCGACGGTTCGATGAAGCCATCGACGCACACCAGCAGGCCGCCGCCCGGTTCACGGAACTCGGCGACCACGAAGGCGAAGGCCGGGCCCTGAACAACCTGGGCATGGCTTTGCAGCAGGTGCGGCGATTCGACGAGGCCATCGACGCACACCAACAGGCCGCCGCCCGGTTCGCCGAGATGAGCGACGACGAGGGCCGGGTCCTGAACAACCTCGGTACCGCCCTCCAGTCCCGGGGACTGTGGCGGGTACGCAAGGGCAAGAGCCAGAGCGAGGCCAAGGGTCAGAGCGACCCCAGGAGCGATGCCGGTAGCGACGCCAAGGTCCGCCCCGAACGTCTGGTACCGCTCATCGTGGACTTCCCCTCGGGATCCTCGGCCGTATCGTCGCCCGCGCCTACCACTGTCTCCTCGTCCCCGGAGCCGCCCGCCAAGACGGAGGTCCTCACGCTCACAGCCGTGGACGAGTCGTCGTCGGCGCAGGCCGACCTCCAGATGGCGGGCAAGCGCTGGGGACGCCGTCGCAAGTCCCAGGACCCGGTGCTCTCCGAGGACCGGTAGGGAGGCGGGGCGCGCGCCGTCAACAGCCGCGGACGCGAAGCCGTACACCGTCTCCGAGCAGCACACCGCGCCCGGCCGCAGTTCCCGTACGGGGAACCGCGGCCGGTTGCGGCAGTCTGGTGTCCTTAATCCATCCGGAAATCCATGCGGATCCGTGCGCGCTGCACGATGCCCGAACAGCCCTCGGCTTCTGCCGGCCGTCCGGGTGAACGGTGCCGCCGCCGACGCCTCACATGTTGATCATGTGTCCGGCCAGGCCGTGCACGGCCTCCTTGACGGCCTCGCTCAGCGTGGGGTGGGCGTGGACGTTGCGGGCGACCTCGTGAACGGTGAGGTCCCACTGCTGGGCCAGGGTCAGCTCGGGCAGCAGCTCGGTGACATCGGGGCCGATGAGGTGGCCGCCGAGCAACTCGCCGTAGCGGGCGTCGCTGATCAGCTTGACGAACCCGGTGGTGTCACCGAGACCGTGCGACTTGCCGTTGGCGGTGAAGGGGAACTTGGCGACCCGCACGTCGTATCCGAGGTCGCGGGCCTGGGCCTCGGTGTAGCCGAAGCTGGCGACCTGGGGCTGGCAGAAGGTGGCGCGCGGAATCATCGCGTAGTCGAGTTCCATGGTCTCCGCGCCGGCGAGGGTCTCGGCAGCGATGATTCCCATGGACTCGGCCGCGTGCGCGAGCATCAGCTTGGCGGTGACGTCGCCGATGGCGTAGATGTGCGGGACGGAGGTGCGGCAGCGGCCGTCCACGTCGATGGCGCCGCGCTCGGTGACCGTCACGCCGGTGTTCTCCAGGCCGTACCCGGTGACGTTCGGGGCGAAGCCGATGGCCTGGAGGACCTTGTCGGCCTCCAGGACCTGCTGGGAGCCGTCCTTGCCGGTGACCGTGACCCGGACCTGCGGGCCTGATTCGTCGATGGCCTCGACACGAGTCGAGGTGAGCACGTCGATGCCCAGCCGCCGGTACTGCTTGGCCAGTTCGGCGGAGACCTCGGCGTCCTCCAGGGGCGCCATCCGGTCCAGGAACTCGACGATGGTGACCTTCACCCCGTAGTTGTGCAGGACGTAGGCGAACTCGATGCCGATCGCGCCGGCTCCCGCGATGACGATGGACTGCGGCAGCTCCTCGGCGAGGATCTGCTCCTCGTACGTCACCACCCGGGCGCTGCGCTTGGTGCCGGGCAGCAGCCGGGGCGTGGCGCCGGTGGCGATGATGCAGTGCTCGAAACCGATGGTGCGGGTCTCCCCGTCGTAACCGGTCACCTGGAGCGTGTGCGGGTCGAGGAAGGTTCCGCGGCCGTCGTACTCGGTGATCTTGTTCTTCTTCATCAGGAAGTGGACTCCCTTGACGCGGCCGTCGGCGACCTTGCGGCTGCGACGGTAGGCCTCTCCGTAGTCGAAGGAGACCTGTCCGTCGACCTTGATCCCGAACGTCTTCGCCTCACGGGTGAAGATGTGGGCGAGTTCGGCGTTGCGCAGGAGGGCCTTGGTCGGGATGCAGCCCACGTTCAGGCAGACGCCGCCCCAGTACTTCTCCTCCACGACGGCGACGCGCTTTCCCAGCTGGGCGGCGCGCACTGCGGCGACATAGCCGCCCGGGCCGGCGCCGAGTACGACGACATCGAAGCGCTCGTCCTGCTCCATCATGGGGCGTTCCTCTTCCTTGGTTGCGTTATCCATTCCGTGGTGGATTGTTCCGCTCAGCCGCGTCCGCCGCCACAGAGATCATCGCGGTGTGTCCCAGATCGCCCCGGAAGGGGCCCGGGGGCGTCGGCTTGCGCGGCCCCTCAGCCGCCCCGGACCGGAGCGGTGGCCGTGGTCGGTTGGTCTCGGCAAGGGGTGTGGCCTGGCCCTGGTCGACGGTACTCGCCCGCCGGAGCCTGGGCGCTGACGGACGGCCGGCCCCTGCGACCGGCCAGGCGCAGCCCTGGGCGCCACCGCAGTGCCGGCCGGATCCCCCGGCGCCGCCGGCCGATCCCGAACGCCTGGACGGCTGTGGGCGTCCCCTGCCCGCAGCCCACAAACGCCCGCTGGCTCACCCACGCTGACCGGCGATGATTGGTGCGTGTGGGCCGGGAGGTGGCGGCCGGCGGGGTCTCGGGGGTGGGGCGATGATCGAGGTCGGGCAGTGGGGCGCGTTCAGCGTGGACTGCGTCGGTATGGAGCGCCGGCCGTTTCCACTGAGTTTCAGCATCGGCGAGATCGAGGGTCTCTGGAAGGTGAGCGCGGGTGCGGCTCAGGCGCGCGAGCTGCCGATCTGTTCGTGGACGTGGCGAACGACGCGGTCGCGGTGGTGTCGCTGTACACCAACTCCCACCTGGATGAGGACTGGAATCCGCTACGGCCCTCGCTGATCGCGGCCGAGCTCGGCGTGCCGTGTACGGTCCACCCTCTCGGCTCCTGGGCGTCCGGCACGAACGGCCTCGCGGAGGAGTTCCTGGTGATGGACCGCGAGTTCCTGCCCCGTCTCCTGGACGACACCTGCTCGCCGTACGAGCTGACTCTGATCGACGTACCCGCCGACGTGACTGCGGAGCAACTCGACGAGCTCGCCCTCGTGCTCGGCACGACCGGCGTCGATGAGCCGCTCCTGAGCCACCTGGGTGGCTCACGGGTCTGGTTCTCGGGCCACGACGACTGCTACGTGCTGCTGGAAACGCGCGACCCCGGCTGCCGGGCGCGGTCCTGGCGCGGCTGCTGACCCTGCTGGCCGGCGCGGCCCTCTCCGGACTCGCCGGACTCGCCGGACTCGCCGAGGAGCCTCTCGCGCGCGTCCCCGACCCGGGCCATGGCTGCCCGAGCAGCTCATCGCCGCCGCACCCCACTGGATCGGGGGGCTCGGCAGCGTCACCGAGGATCTGGTCACCATCGGGCTGGCTGCCCTGCCGGACCCCTGGCATCCGGGCATTTCGTTCCCGTCCCAGGCCGACCTCATCGCGACGCTCGATGTACACCGCGGCGCCTGGCGGATCACACCCGCCGAGTAGCGCAAGCAGCCACCCCGGTGAGGTGTCGGGCGGTCGCCGCGGCCTTGACCGGGCGTCAGCACCGGCCGGGTGCCGGCTCTCCGACCGGGTGCCGGCGGCGTCCGCTAGCGGTGGGGCGGGTGGGGTGGCGGGGGCGGGATGGTGGCGATGCCGGGTGCGGTCTCGGGCCATACCAGCAGGACGGGGCAGGGGGCGTGGTCGACGATGAAGCGGCTGGCGGGGCCGAGGCTGCGGGGGCCGAGGTGGGTGCGGTCGCCGTCGCGGGCGAGGATGAGCAGCTCGGCGCCTTCGGCGGCTGCGACGACTTCCCGCTCGATGCGGCCGGTGCGCTCGATCCGGGTGCACTCGCGGCCCAGGCGCTGCGCGGCGTCGGTCAGGAGCCGGCCGGCGGAGGCGGCCGCCAGCTGTTCGACACGGGTGCCGGGGTCGCGTTCGGGGTGGCCGCGGCCGAGCAGCCCGGCGAACGCACCGTGTGCCGCGCCCGGGACGTCGGCCGGGGTGACGTGGAGCAGGACGACGTCCCCGCCCTCGGGCACGTGGGCGCGGGCGGCGTCCACGCAGGCGGGCCAGGTGCCCTCGACGATCCAGACCACCACTGCCATCCGGTCAGCCTCCTCCGATCGCGGTCAGCGATACCCACAGTGCCAGTACCGCGGCGCCCAGGGCCGCCGGTACGGCATACAGGCCGAGCCGGGTGAACTCCTTCAGCTCCACCTCGGCGTCGTGGGCGTGCACGATACGCCGCCACAGCAGGGTGGCCAGTGAACCGGCGTAGGTGAGGTTCGGCCCGATGTTCACCCCGAGCAGTACCGCGAGGACGGCGCCGGGTCCGGACGGGGCGGTCAGCGGCAGGAGCACCAGCACCGCGGGCAGGTTGTTGATCACATTGGCCAGGACGGCGGCCAGCGCCGCGATGCCCAGCAGCGCGGCCAGGCCGGTGCCGCCGGGGATCAGGTGGCCCAGGGCCGTGTCGAGACCGTTGTCGACGACGGCGCGGACCACGATGCCCAGGGCCAGGACGAAGGAGAGGAAGGGCACCGCACTCGCGCGCAGGATGGCGGTGGGAGTGGTGCGGCGCCGGGCCAGGGCGCGGACGGCGAGGACGCCCGCGCCCGCGAACGCCGCCCAGGCGGGATCGACGCCGAGCGCGGAGGTGAGGACGAACCCGGCCAGCGTGCACGCCACGGTGGCCAGGGCGAACACCGGCACCTCGTGCGGCTCGGAGGTGGCCGGGGCGGAGGCGCCGGCGTCCAGGTCGGTGGCGAAGAACCGGCGGAAGACGACGTACTCGACCGCGATGGCCACCAGCCAGGGCAGCAGCATCAGGGCGGCGAAGCGGGTGAAGCTCAGCCCGCTCGCGGCGAACGCCAGCAGGTTGGTCAGGTTGGAGACCGGTAGCAGCAGGGAGGCGGTGTTCGACAGGTGGGTGCAGGCGTACACGTGGGGCCTGGACCGGGCCCCGAGCCGGGCGGCGGTCGCGAACACCACCGGGGTCAGCAGCACGATGGTGGCGTCCAGGCTGAGCACCGCGGTGATCGCCGAGGCGAGGGCGAACACCTGCACCAGCAGGCGGCGTGGCCGTCCCGCCGCGGTGCGCGCCATCCACGCGCCGCAGGCCTGGAACAGTCCCTCGTCGTCGCACAGCTGGGCCAGGACCAGTACGGCTGCGAGGAACCCGATCACCGGACCCAGCCGGGCGGCCTCGTCCACCGCATGGGTCGGCGAGATCGCCCCGGTGGCGATGACGAGGCCGGCAGCCGGGACGGCGACGACCGCCTCCGGCCAGCCGAACGGGCGGATGACCGCGCATGCCAGCACGACGACGAGGAGAACGGCGGAGAGGGACTCCGCCAGTGCAGTGTTCACGACGCTATCTTCTCCGGACGGCCCGTTCGGCGACGGGGCGGTCGGCCGGAGAATCGCCGCGGCCCCCTCGGCTTCGGCCGGTGCCCGGGACGGGGAGGCGGTGTCGGGACGCTCCGCCGCCGGCTGCCCCGGGCCAACGAGCCGCCTGCTGCGGCCGGGCGCGCTGCGATCGGTTGTGCCGGGTTCCCACCGGTTCGGTTGGCGCGAGAAGCAGACGCATCGGACGCACACGCCCTGGCGGGGTCTGCCACTGCGCTCAGCAGCGCTCGGGCTCCACGGGCAGCCACAGTTCGGCGTCGGCCTCGGTCTTGTCCGGCGACAGGCGGATGCGCAGGATCTCGGGGCCGGTGCGGGTGCGGTACGGGTTCGACGGGAACCACTCGGTGAACACGTCCCGCCACAGCTCCTGGATGGCCTGCGGCGCCGGCCCGGAGGTGGTGAAGACCGCCCAGGTGCCGGTCGGGACCGGCACAACGCTCGCGCCCTCAGGAGCGGCCGCGGAGGTGATCACGCCGTGGTGGTAGTCGAGGAAGGTGCCCTCGGCGCGGCTGGGGTCCATGCCGTCGCAGACCGCGACTACGCCGTGGGGCTCCTGGTCCGACAGCTTCTCCAGGTGCTCCAAGGTCTGCGGATCGATCCCACGGACGAAGTCCATGATCGCCCGGTTCGGCCCCGCATGCACCAGCGGTACCCGGGCCTTGAGCCCGACGACGGTGAAGTCGGCTTTGTCCACGACGCGGTACCGCATGGTGCTGCTCCCCTCGATGGTGAGGCGGAAGGCCATCCGGGACTGTGAGGCGAGTGCGGCGCCGGTGCGCCGGGCCTCCCCCGGTCCGATGCCGTGCATGGCGCGGAACGCCCGCGCGAACGCCTCGCCGGAGCCGTAGCCATAACGCACCGCTATCTCCAGCAACGTCTCATGCCCCGCGAGTACGTCGGCGCCCGCGAGGGTGAGCCGGCGACGCCGGACGTACTCCGACAGCGGCATTCCCGCGAGCGCGGAGAACATCCGGCGCAGGTGGTGCTCGGAGGTGGCCGCGATGCGTGCCATTTCCTGCACGTCGAGGTCCTGGTCGAGATGGGACTCGATGTGCTCCATGGCCTGGTTCAGCCGCTCCAGCATGCCCGGCCCCCTTCCTCTTTCCCATTTCCCCACCACCTTGCCGGCGAGGCTCGCTGCGTACTGCTACCGGACACTGTGGTCGGTGCCGCGTGCGTCCGGACAGGGGGTGTCCTGTCCCAGGCCCCGGCGGATCGCGATCTCGACGGGCGAGTACGCGCCGTCGGGCCGCTCCAGTTCGTACGGCGCTGCCTGCATCAGCGGCGGCTGCGCCATGAAGCGCGGCCGCACGCCATGGTGCGGTTGAGCCGCGTGCACCAGGAACGGATGGCACAGGAAGACGTCGCCCGGGGACCCCGTGGCAAGGGCGACCGGCCGGCGCTCGGACGCCGCCACCAGATCGGGGGCGAGGATCAGCCCGCTCGCCCCGTCTTCCCCGTACTTCTCCAACACGCGTGGCACGTCGAGGTGCGAGCCGACCCGGATCCGGGTCGGGGCGTCCTCCTCACCGACCTCGCTGAACAGGAACAGCATCAGCAGCGCCCGGCCTCGGGAGCGCAGATTCGTGAAGTACCAGCTCTCGCCCTCCGGCAGGTAGCTCCCCTCGATGTGCCAGCCCGCGTCGTCCGGTTCCTCCTCGTGCGGGAAGCGCAGCGGGAACGTGCCCAGCGAGTAGCGCGGCTCCCAGCGTCCAGCGCCGACGAGCAGGTCGTACGCGCGCTGCAGCGACGGGGAGTTGGGCGCGGCGGCGAACGGCCCCTGCGCCATGCCGCCCACCCAGTGCACGGGCTTCGTCCACGTCGTCGGGTCGTCCGGGGTGCAGCCCGTCTCTCGCCACAGCAGCCGCGCGCAGTCCGAAGCCACGCGCGGCGCGACAGCGCCCTCCATTTTCACGAAGCCGTCGCGGAGGAAACGGGATACCAAGGTCGTGTCGTCCATGCCCTCATGGTGCGGCGACGCCGGTCCCGGTCACCCGACATTGTCCGCACCGCCTTTGTCGGGTGATCACCGCAAGTGCGGTCAGGCGGTGAGGGCGGGGCTGTCGGCGACCATGCGGGCGAAGTCGGGGCCGGAGAAGCCGGGGACCGGGTCCGCTTCGGCGGCGGCCTCCAGAAAGGCGCGGGCTGCGGTCGACGTCCGGGCGCGCGGGTCCTACGCCCCCGCGGTCCAGGGCTACCCAACAGGCATGGTCCGTCCGTGCCTTCGTCTGGAGGGGCATGCTCAGGCTCTGTGCGTCTTCGTTCGAAGCCCGTCGTAAAGTTCCATACATGCATAACAACGCTTACATGTCGCCAGAAGGAGACGGGCGACCCGAACCGGTGCCGGGCGGGCAGGCATCGGCGCAGCAGTGCCTGTACTTTCACCGGGACTATCTCGACGCCGTCCGCACGGGCCGCAAGACGACGACCGTGCGCTTCCGGGACCCGGTGACCGTGGGGCCGGTCGGCATGGTGTTCGAGCTGGACGAGGACCTGGTCCTGCCGGGAACCGTCACGCGGCTCGCCACCAAGACGGTCGGAGAGCTGAGCGAGGAGGACGCCGTCGCCGACGGCTTCGCCGATCTCCCCGAGCTGCTCGGCAGACTGCGGTATCACTATCCCGACATCGCGTCCGAGGATGAGATCACCGTCGTCCATTTCCGCACGGTGGAGGGCGATCGCTGAGGTCTGACAGGTCTTCCCCGTTCGGTTGGAAGACCTGCGGGCGAGGGGAAGGCGGAGCCGGGTCCGGACCGAGTCGCGTGGTCACTGACCGCTCTTCACGCTCCGGCGGTGGAAGGCGCCCCGGTAGGCGGCTGGGGTCATGCCGATCTGGCGGTTCAGGTGCTGGCGGAGCGATTCGCCGGAGCCGAGACCGCTGCGATCGGCCACCTGGTCGACGGTGAGATCGGTGGTCTCCAGCAGTTCGCGAGCGCGCAGCAGCCGCTGCTGGAGCAGCCATTGGAACGGGGTCACACCGGTCTCGGCCGTGAAGCGGCGGGTCAGGGTCCGCACACTGACCTTGGCTTGACCGGCCAGGTCGCGCAGGGAGATCGGCCGGTCCAGGTGCCGCAGTGCCCAGATGCGGGCCGCATCCAATGGGGAGTCGGTCTCGGCGGGGAGCGGGGTCCGTACGAACTGAGCCTGCCCGCCGTGGCGCACGGGGGTGACGACCGCGGCACGGGCCGCCGCGTTGGCCACGGCCGCACCGTAGTCGGAACTGATCAGGTGCAGGCACAGATCGATGCCGGCGGCCGAGCCCGCACCGGTGATGACCGGTCCGTCCTCGGCGAACAACCGGTCGGCGTCCACGTGCACCGAGGGGAAGGCGCGCTGCATTTCCTCGGCCAGGGCCCAGTGGGTGGTGGCGACGCGGCCGTCGAGGAGGCCGGCTTGGGCGAGGACGAAGGCGCCGCTGCAGATCGAGGCCACGCGCTTGCCCGCGGCGGCGGCCGCGCGCAAGGCGTCCAGTGCGGCCGGCTCGGCGTCGTGCCGACTGGCGGTCGAGGGGACGATCACCGTGTCCGCCGCCGCGACTGCCTGGAGGCCGTGCCGGACCACCACATCGATGCCGCCGGAGGCGGCGATCACGCCGGGCGTGGCGGTGCACACCGTCACCTCGTAGCCGGGGCGTCCTGCGAGTTCGGCGGCGCCGAGCAGCGCGGACGGCATGGACAGGTCGAAGGGTTTGACCGCGGGAACGGCCAGGACGGCGACACGGTGCATGGCTTGATCCTTGGAGGTCATGGCTTTCAGGCCACTAACCTACCCTCCGTCCGCACAGCAGAGTTGGGCGTGCGGACGGGCCCTCCGTGAACCGCGTTTCCCCTTTCAGGGAAGCGTTTCCAATGGTGAAGGTGAACGGAGACAAGACCATGGGTGGAGCAGTCGTCATCGGGGCAGGTGCGACCGGGGTCGCGACCGCCAGGCAACTGGCTGAAAGCGGCAGGCGGGTCCGCCTCATCACCCGCAGCGGCAGTGGTCCTGACCACCCCGCCATCGAACGGGTCGCCCTGGACGCGGGCCGCACCGACGAGCTGGCCGAGGCTCTGGCCGGAGCGTCCACGGTCTTCAACGCGGCCATGACCGCCTACCAGACCTGGCCGCAGACCATGCCACCGTTGTTCGACTCGATTCTCGCCGCGACCGAGCGGGCCGGCGCCGACTACGTGATGCTCGGCAATCACTACGGCTACCAGCGGACCGCCGGGCCGGTCACCGAGCGCACCCCGATGGCCCCGCACACGCGAAAGGGCCGGGTGAGGGCCGAACTGTGGCAGCGGGCCAAGGACGCGCACGACGAAGGGCGGCTGCGGGCCACCGAAGTACGAGCCGGCCAGTACCTGGGCCCAGGCGCGGTCTCCGCGTTCACACTGCTGGTCGCTCCCCGGGTCCGCGAGGGTGAACTGGCTCTCGTCCACGGCAACCCCGATGCGGCGCACTCGTTTTCCTACACCGAGGACGTCGCAGCGGCGCTGGTGGCGGTCGGCCACGACGAGCGGGCCTGGGGGCGGGCCTGGCACGCCCCGGTCATCACCACGACGGTGCGTCATGCGGCATCCGTCCTCGCCGAACTGCACGGAGCGCCCGAGCCGCGGTTGGAGCCGCTCACCGAACGGGACTTGGCACTGCTGTCGTTCACCGATCCGCTGTGGCGAGAGTTCGCCGAGGTGGGCTACATGTCCGAGCGTCCGTTCGTCGTGGACGACAGCGACGCCCGCGACACCTTCGGTCTCCGGCCTTCAACGCTCCGCGCAGCGCTGGCGGCCTGACGCGGCGGGGGGCGGGCCGGGCTCCCGGGCCGCCCCCCGCCTGGTCATGCCTGGCGGGTGAGGGGCCCCGGGCACATCACCAGGGCACTGCGCCGGCGTCGTCGAAGAACTGTCCGGTGGGGCCGTGGTCGGGCAAAGTCGCGAGCCTGATGGCGATCGCCGCGCCCTGTTCGGGGGTGCGTACGCCGCGGAAGCCGTTGAGGTCGGTGCCGACGTAGCCGGGGCAGCCGACGTTGATCAGGATGTTCGTGCCCCTCAGCTCCCGGACGTATTGGAGGGTGACGGCGTTCAGGAACGTCTTCGACGGCGCGTACGCCGCGGACACCGGACCTGCCGTCTGCTCGTCGGCGGGTCCTGACTGCCGCGTGAGGGAGCCGACGCTGCTGGACATGTTCACGATCCGTGGTGCGGCGGAGCGGCGCAGCAGCGGCAGCATCGCGTTGGTGACGCGGATGACGCCGATCACGTTGGTGTCCACGACCGTGCGGATGGTGGCGGGGTCGATCCGGGTGGGCTCCTGTGGCATGTCGCCCGTGATGGCGGCGTTGTTGACGAGCACGTCGAGGCGTCCGGCCTGCTCGTCGATGAGCCGTGCGGCGGCGCTCGCGCTCACGTCGTCGGTCACGTCCAGCGGTACGGCGAACGCGTCGACGCCGGCGGCGCGCAGTTTCTCCACCGCGGCGGTTCGGCGCCGGTCGTCGCGGGCGCCGACGCCGACGCTCCAGCCGAGGGCGCCCAGGCCTGCGGCGATCTCGAAGCCGATTCCCTTGTTCGCGCCGGTGACCAGCGCGATCGTTCGTTCAGTCATGGGGACGATGCTGCCTTCGAGCCTCGGCGGCAGTCCAAGACCGATCGAGTACGCGACGATACCGTCAGGGTATTGATCCGGGATAGCGTGGCCGGATGGAGACCCGTGAACTGCGGTATTTCGTCGCTGTCGCCGAAGAACTGCACTTCGGACGTGCCGCGCAGCGGCTCGGGATCGCGCAGCCACCGTTGTCACGGGCGATCCAGCGGCTCGAACGCCGGCTGGGGGCGGCGCTGTTGGACCGGACCAGTCGCACCGTCACGCTGACGGAGGCCGGCGCGGTGCTGTTGGTCGAGGGCCGGGCGGCTCTCGACGCGGTCGAGGCCGCCGAGCGTCGGACCCGCCGCGCCGCCCGTCCCGTGACCGGCCGCCCCGGCCTGGTCCTGGTCACGAAGGCCAGCGCGTCCAGGGAACTGCTGGCGAGACTGCTCGACGCGTACGCCGCCGAACCCGGAGCAGTCCCCGTCGACGTCATCCTGTGCGGTCCGGCCGAGCAGGAAGGATTCCTGCGCGACGGCCGGGCCGACGTGGCGCTGCTGCACCGGCCGTTCGACTCGACGGCCGGATTCCACACCGAGGAGCTCAGCTCGGAGAGTCAGGTCGCGATCCTGCCGGCCGGGCATCCGCTCACCGCCCGGGCCCATGTGCACATGGCCGACATCACCGGGCTGCCGGGCCTGCCCCTCCCCCGCTGGCCCGACCCCGACGGCACGTACCCGCCCGGCCCCGGCCCGCAGGTCCGCGACCATGCGCAGTTGTTGCAGCTCGTCGCGCTCGGCCGTACCTGCGCGGTCTCCCCGGAGTCGTGCCGGGCCCAACTGCCCGGTGACCTCGCCGCCGTGCCCGTGCTGGACGCGCCGACCGTCACCACCGTGATCGCCTGGCCACCGCACAGCCGCTCCAGAGCCGTCGCGGACCTCATCCGGACTGCGACACGTCTCCGGTAGCTCCCAGCGACAGTGCCAGGCTCCACCCGTCGTGGCCCGGCTAGTGGGTCCAGGGCGGCGTGACGGTGGTGCCGTCGGACAACTCGGCGGTGAGCCCGGCGCGGGTGGTGACCCACATGTGCGCCGGCTGCCCGGTGGTGTTGGCGACCCCCAGCTCGGAGCCCGCCGGGGCCACCGCCGCGTCCCCGACGGCGAGTTCGGCCGACTCGCCGTCGATGGTGAGCAGGAGACGGCCCGATAGGACGTAGAACGTCTCCTCGTGACTGATCACATGGGCGGGGCCCACCATCCCGGCCGGGATCTCCGCCCGCCAGGCGGCGAGGTCACGGCTTCCGGTGGCGGGGCGGAGGTAGGAGACGAAGCGACCGCCGTGGATCTCGTACTCGACGGCCTCGTTCTTGCGAATGAAGGGCATACCGACTCCTTATAGACAAGCTGCTTGTCTGTAAAGACAAGCAGCTTGACGAGTTATAGTCAAGCCCATGGATGACGCCCTGGCCTTCTCCGCTCTCGTTCTCGCACTCTCCGGACAGTTGGTGCAGACGATCCATGCCCGCGTGGCCGAGCAGGGGTTCGAAGACCTCCGGCCCGCACACGGCTACGCCTTCGCCCGTATCTCCGTGGGTGACGCCACGACGACCGACCTCGCAGAACACATGGGGGTGACCAAGCAGGCTGCCGCCCAGTTGGTCGAGGAACTGGTCCGCAAGGGGTACGTGGTGCGGTTGCCGCACCCGCGCGACGCCCGCGCCCGCCTACTGGGGTTGACCGAGGCCGGCTGGGCCGCCACCCGCGCCGCGGACCGGGCCGCCAGGGCCGCCGTCGCCCCCTGGAGGGAGACACTCGGCGAAGCGCGCTTCGGCGAACTCGTCGCTGACCTGACCCGGCTCACGCCGCCGGGGCCGATCCGCCCCGCCTGGTGAGTGCGGAACCCTCTGGTCGCCGGCCCCCTTCACTGCCGGCAGGCCCGGCGGGCTCCTCAGGGGCGCCGCTCCTCGTAGTGGATGTGGTGCCGGGCGGCGATGGGGTTGATCTTCTCCGGATCCAGTTCCCCATCGGTGAGGACGGCCGGGCCGGCCTCGACCAGGTCCTCGACGTAGCACTCCCAACCGCCCGGGGACGAGATCTGCAGGACGCGCGGCGGCGGGTCGCAGGCGCGGCGCAGGGCGTGCGGGACGCCACGGGGCAGCAGGGCGAACGTCCCTTGCGGCGCGAAGTGGGTCCGGTCGTCGAACTCGATGGCGAGCACTCCCTCAAGGACGTAGACGCACTCGTCGGCGCGGTGGTGGACGTGGGGCGGAATGTCCTTCACCAGCGTCACCTCGAGGATCGACAGCCGCCCCTCGGTGTCGGCCGTGGCGGCCTTCACTGCGAAGGCGGGTGGCAGCGGTACCCGGCCCGGCCGGACGGCACCGGGTTCCAGCAGGATGAAACGGTCCTCGCCCTCGGTCGCTCCGGCCTTGCGCGGGAACGCGGTGTTCACCTCCGGCTCCGGTGTCCGGGAGTTCGGGGTGCCGAAGGTGTCGGTCATGGTTGCGCTCCCTCGTGTCGGCCTGTTCGGCGGCTTCGTCTCCCTGACGGAGCGGTGTGCCGAGATGTGACCGGGCTGGTCGGGGTTCCAGGGACGGAGGCGATCGCCCGCGGTGCCGCCTCGTCCACCACCCCTGCCTCACCTGGGGAGACGAAGTCCAAGGGCGGCCGGGCGCGCGGCGCGGAGTTCCGCGACCGGCCGCGTTCGCCAGGCTTTTCGGCGTCTTCGCGGTAGCGGCTGGTCCGTCACCGGACTCGCCGATGTCCTGCCCGCGGACCGGTCGCTCCAGCGGGAAATCGCTTCGGACGCCGTTCCGTGATCTCGGTGTCGGTTCTACGCAGATGGCGTGGCGGCCAGGGGTGAGCGTTCAGGTGCAGACCCTCGCAGCGTGATGCGGTGGTCGCTTGGCCTGCATGTCGCTGTTGCGTTGCTGCTGTCCGCCTTCTCGGTCGGCATTGTCACGGCGGTGCTCTGGCTGCTGCTCGGCAGGCCTCGGCAGCAGGTGGCCGAACCGCTGCGGCTCGGGGATGTTTACGACGGCATCAAGATCGCACTGGCCATCGTCGCCGGAGCCGGCGGTGTGGTGGCTCTGGTCGTCGGCTACCGGCGCCAGCACCTCAACGAGGTGAGCGAGGAGCGCGAACACGGCAGGGCTTTCACCGACCGTTTCGGGGCCGCGGCCGATCAGCTCGGGGCGGATCAACCAGCGGCTCGGATGGCGGGTGCGTACGCGATGGCCCGGCTCGCGGACGAGTGGCGACACGAGCGCCAGACCTGCATCGACGTGCTGTGCGGCTACCTGAGGATGCCCCATGCGCCGGATCCTCCGGCCGACGAGCCGGCCCTCGCCGCCAACGCGAACGTGAGATACGCAAGACCGTACTCCGGCTCATCGCCGCCCATCTGCGGGACGGCTCACCCGAATCCTGGCAGGGGTACGATCTCGACTTCACCGGCGCCGTGATCGACGAGGCGGACTTCCGCGGCGCCCGCTTCACCGGCGGCCACATCATCTTCATCAAGGCGCTAGGGGACATGGCGTCAGTTCTTGCCCGGGCCGGCCAGGATGTCGGCCAGTTCGACAGGGCGGCTGAGTGCCACGCAGTGACTCGCGGTGATCTCCTCGGGAACCACTCCGAGACGCTCCAGCGCGAGCCGGCGCAGGAAGTCGGGAGGAAGGAAGCGGTCCTCGGTGCACAGCACGAACCTGGTCGGTACGTCCGGCCAGGCGTCGAGCGGCCACGGCCGAGCCGACGCGGCGGGCGACGGGTGGGCCCGTTCCTTGCTCATCGCTTCCTCGGTGACTTCGCGGGGCACGTCGTGGTAGAACGCGACGAAGGGGTCCTTGCTTCCGGTAAGGCCGCCGTCCCTGGCCGCCTGGCGCCGCACGGCCTCCGAGTAGCCGGTGTTGCTCCACCACTCGGCCGGTGATTCGCCCGGCGCGGGGATCATTCCGGCAACCAGGATCAGCGAGGCGACCGGGCGGCGCACGGCGACCAACGGTGCGGTGAATGCGCCGAACGACTGCCCCACGACCACGAGGTCCTGGCGGTCGGCGACCGCCTCGACCACGGCGTCGGCGTAGTCGTCGAGCGTCAACGAGTCGTCGCCGCCCGGAAGGTCCGGAGCGACCACGTCCTGCCCGCGCGCCTTAAGCTCCGCTGCGACCAGGTGCCAGTACCAGCCGACGTCGCCGGCGCCGTGGATGAGCACGAACGTCTTCCGCGGGTTCAGGCGGTGTCGCGGCATACCGATCCTCTGAGCAGCCCGATGACCTTCGACTCGTACGGAGCATGAACCGGCCCCCGTTCGGAGGAGCGGGCACCCTCGGTGGCTGTGAGGCCCGGCTCACCTCCTGCAATGATCCACGAGACACGGCCCGGCCGATCTCGTTGCGCAGGAGAGGGCGCACTTCACCACCCGGCTGGACCCGTTGGCGCCGCGAGCGCGGTGTGCGCTTCGCGCCGACGGGATCCGTTGAAGATCAGCGTGCCGCCGGATGAGGTGAGGCGCAGGGACGTCGGCGGGAACCCTTCTCGAAGGGGCTCGCGGCGCGGTGAGAGGCCACCGGTCCGGGCGGTGAGGACGCTGCCCGCCCTGCCGCCGCTCGGGTACGAGGTGTGAAGGTGGCCGGTACCACGTCGGGGTGGTGGCGGGAACGGCTGGGACGCCTCAGGGCTGGGGGCCGCTCACTCGATCCCCAGCGGTCCGATGCCCAGGTCCTCACGCATGACGCGACGCATCTGCGCCATGGCCTTGCGCCGCCGCTCTATCAGAGGCGCGTCGTCGGCCGAGCCGACGGCCACGCCACGGGCGTAGGCATCGCGGATCGCGCGCATGCAGTGGAACGCCTCGTTCCCCGTCTCCACCACCTGCGGCGGTCCCACGAGCCAGAGGCGTTCGCTCGCGGTGTAGATCCCGGTGCCGCGCACAGCCTCCCGTACCGCCGCGTCGCGCGCCGACTCGGACATGTGGTCGCCCAGGGCGACGGCGCGTATCTCCTCGCCTGCGGCCTTGAGGGCGGAAACGTACTCCGTGTACACCTCGCGGCGTACTTCCAGCGCGTGCCGGGCTTCCTCCCGCCGCCAGCGGTTGCGATCGGCGATCAGAGTGGCTGCGATACCGATGACGGCGCCTGTGAGGGTTGAGAGCAAGGGCATCCAATCCATGTGCCGCAGCTTGTCCGAACTGCTGCGTCGGCACCAGGGATTTCGCCGCGGACGCGGCAGCGAACCTCTGCCGTGTTCTACGCCGGTGCGTCGCTTCTTTCGGCTGTGGCTCATGCGGCCCGGGATCGAGACCGCGGTCGACGGCCGTCGGGCAGGGCACGCCGGGCCGCCCCTGTGCCGCTCCCGTGCCGCTCCCGTGCCGCTCCCGTGCCGCTCCCGTGCCGCCGGCGGCAGTCTTGCCTCAGCAGCTCGCCGCCGCGTCGGCGGCGCCCTCCCCCGTCCGCCCCGCCGGGGCGCCTGGGCCGGGTAACCCGAGACGAGTCCGGGACGGGGGGGAATGACCACGCCGCGGTGGAGTGCCGCGTCCGCCACCGGGGCGCTCGCCATCGGCACAGTGTCGACGGACACGACACCCTGGCCGTCGACGCCCACGCGAAGGCGATCGGGCACCGCTCGTCACGGCCTCGCCCTGAGCGATGTCACCGGCCTTGGCCTGGCCGAACCCGGCCCGTCGCTCCTCAGTCGCAGACTTCGTTCCGGTCCAGTCCCCGGCCGACGGCCGCGATGACGGCCCCGTAGACGAGGTGGGGAACGACGTCGGCCGCCCAATCCACCGCCGCCCAGGTGCGGGGGTCGGAGATGCCCAGTGCAGCGACCGGTCCGTCGACAGCGGCCATGGCCCCGAAGCCCACGATGACTGTGGCCGGCAGCATTCCGGGCCGCCAGCCGAGGCCCCGAGCCACCCCTACGGCAGCGCCGATCCCGACCCCGACCAACAAGCCGCTCAGCGCCCCGAGGCCCGCGAGCCGGTTCGCGCGTTGGTCCTCGTCGCCGGGAATGGGCACTCCCGCTCTGGCGGCCAGGACCTCGACGCTGTGCTCGGGCACACTGCTGGCACCGCGCCCACGGACCACCATGTCGAGATAGGTGACCACGTTGAGCGCGGTAGTCCCCGCCGCACCGGCGGCAGCTCCCCTGAGTAGACCCCTGACCACGCCATTCACCACAGACGGCCCATCTGCTTCACGGTCGAACCCTTCTGTTTGCATCCGGAACAGCAGCCTCCGCCGACGCTACGTTCACGCGGGCAGAATGCGCCTGTCGGTGAGGACCACGCAGGTGAGTGGCCCGGGGCCTGGTGCTCCACCGGTGCGAACGTTCGGCGCAGCGGTGTCAGGGTCCGTAGTGGCCGGCAGGTCGTGCCGGCGGTGGCCGTCGGGCTGCTGCCGCAGGATGCCGTGCGGCGGGGGCAGGCCGTGCGGGCTGGTCGCGGGGCGCGTGGTAGGGGAAGCGGCTTGCGGGGTGTCTGACCGGCCGGGCCGTGACCACGGGCAAGGGTGCGCACTTCGAGCCGCCGTTCCTGCGACGGACACCGGCGGGGTGCGGAGCAGTTCGCCCGACCAAGCGATGGCGGAGTGACCGACTGTCGTCCCGGGGGCGATCTGCCCGGGCGTGCCCGGGCGGTCATCCGTGGTGTCACGGCGTGGGACGGGATCACGGGCTGGCCGATGATCCCGGACGGGCCGGGGCGCGGCCCGTCGAAACGGACCGCGCCCCGGCAACGGGCGTCCGCGCAGGGGTCAGATACGGCCGCCGGTGAGCCGTGAGAGCGGGCCCCGGCGGCGCAGGCCGGACCGGCGGCCCAGGCTGTAGGCGGTGGTCACGGCGGCTGCGCCGACGGTAACGACCCCGGCCACGACGCCCTTGCGATCCCGGATCGCGGGCCAGACCCAGCCGGCCCGGCCGACGCTGCCGCGTAGCGCCTGGGCCGCGGCGGCGGTCTTCTCCGCCAGGGGGGCGGGGAGGGCCGTGAAGGCTCCCGCGGTACCGCTCACGGCGTCGGAGGCCGCCTTCGCGCCCTCGCGCGCCGCGTCGGCGGCCCAGGAGCGGGCCTTGGTCCCGTTGGAGGAACTCCCGGCCGTGGAAGTGCTGTTGGTGGAGTTTTCCGATTCGGTCATGCCCAGCGTGTGACCGGAAGTCCGTACGGTAAACCCTCCGTGCCGGGGAAATCACGGGCGTCGTTCCCGGGAACTCCTCCCAAAGGGCCGAGAAGGTCGATGTCGAGGTCCTGGGGTCGCAGTCCGCAACGACTGCCCAGCAGTTCCATCCGGTCTTCGAGGGGCATCGGGGGGCCGGGCCAAGGCTCTCCTCCGGCCCCCTCGGGAGGTCTCCGCGCTCGACCCGGCGCAGGATCTGATCTTCCCTCACATTGTGCCGCAGGTCGCCGACGACCGGGACGCGGCGGACGAGGTCGCGTTCGTCGACGTCGACGTCGGCGTCGACGCCGCACGAGGCGCGCGGCGTCCGGGACAGCTGACGCAGCGCCGAAAGGGTCACCGTTGCGGGGCGCGGGGGCGTTTCTGCGTCCACCGGCCCGGTTCCGGCTGTTCGGTTGGTCCGCCCGTCCAGGCCGGCCGACGACGGGTGCGCCGCTCCGACGGGGGTCGGCGGGCCAGTGCACACCGTCCGTCACCGTTTCGGGCGTGACTCCCGTCACTTGAGTGACGGATGGGACATGTCACCCCGGGCATCGGGCAGGCGCGCCTACTCCAGGTCACCGCGGGCCCGCCGCGGTGCCGGAACCGGAGGTACAGCGCGCAGTGTCGGAGCAGCAGACGATTCATACGGCCGGGACGTGGCGTTCAGCGGCTTCAGGAGCGACCAGGGAGGTCCTGGACCCGGCGGACGCCACCGTCCTCGCCGTGGTCGCCGAGGGTGACGCCGCCGACACGGACGCGGCCGTCAGCGCCGCCCGGGCCGCCTTCGACGGCGGACAGTGGCCGGGCACCCCGGTAGCCGAGCGTGCGGCGCTGCTGCGCCGCACAGCCGACCTGCTCCAGCGCGACCGCGAGCGGATCGCCCTCCTGGAGAGCCGGGACGCGGGCAAGACGCTCGAAGAGGGCCGCGTGGACGTCGACTGCGTCACTGACGCGTTCCGTTACTTCGCGGACCTCGTGCTCGGGGAGGGCGCCGGCCGGGTGGTCGACGCCGGATCGCCCGACGTCCACAGCGTGGTCGTCCACGAGCCGGTCGGGGTGTGCGCCCTGATCACGCCGTGGAACTATCCGCTGCTCCAGGCGAGCTGGAAGATCGCCCCGGCCCTCGCGGCAGGCAACACCTTCGTCGTCAAGCCGAGCGAGCTGACCCCGCTGACCACGGTGGCCCTGATCGAGCTGCTGGTGGAGGCGGGCCTGCCCGCCGGGGTCGCCAATCTGGTCACCGGGCCCGGCGACCCGGTGGGCGCTCGCCTCGCGGCCCACCCCGACGTCGACCTGATCTCCTTCACCGGCGGTCTCACCAGCGGTACGAAAGTCATGCGGGCGGCCGCCGACACCCTCAAGAAGGTCGCGCTCGAACTGGGCGGCAAGAACCCCAACGTGGTGTTCGCCGATGCCTGCGCAACGGAGGAGGGTTTCGACACCGCCGTCGACCAGGCTCTCAACGCCGCCTTCATACACAGCGGCCAGGTGTGCTCGGCCGGCTCCCGGCTGATCGTCGAGGAGCCGCTGCGGGAGCGGTTCGTCGCGGAACTCGCGCGCAGGGCCGAGAAGATCCGTCTCGGCCGCGGCACGGACCCGGGGGTCGAGTGCGGCCCGCTCGTCTCGGCCGCGCAGTTGGAGCGGACCCGGTCGTACGTCGCCTCCGCGCTCGCCGAGGGGGCGGTCCTGCGCGCCGGGGGTGAACAGCCTGAGGGGCCGGGGTACTTCTACCGCCCGACCGTCCTCGACCGCTGCAACCGGCGCATGCGCGTCGTGCGCGAAGAGGTGTTCGGGCCGGTCCTGACCGTCGAGACGTTCCGCACCGAGGACGAGGCCGTCGCGCTCGCCAACGACACCGAGTACGGACTCGCCGGCGGGGTCTGGACGTCGGACCAGGGCCGCGCCCGCCGGATGGCCGGGCGGCTGCGCCACGGCACCGTGTGGATCAACGACTTCCACCCCTACCTTCCGCAGGCGGAGTGGGGCGGATTCGGGAAGTCCGGGATCGGGCGCGAGCTCGGCCCGTCGGGACTGGCCGAGTACCGCGAGACCAAGCACGTGTACCAGAACCTCGCGCCGCGCCCCGTGCGCTGGTTCGCCGGCTGACGGGGGCAGGAGAGACATGACCAGCACCACGCACCACCATGACCACCACGATCACGAAGGCGAACACGAGTTCGACTACGTCGTGGTCGGCGGCGGCACCGCCGGTTCGGTGATCGCCTCCCGGCTCACCGAGGACCCGGGCGTCACCGTCGCCGTCATCGAGGGCGGGCCGAGCGACGTCGACCGCCCCGACGTCCTGACCCTGCGCCGCTGGATGGGGCTGCTCGGTGGGGAACTCGACTACGACTACCCGACCACCGAGCAGCCGCGCGGCAACTCGCACATCAGGCACAGCCGGGCCCGGGTCCTGGGCGGCTGCTCCTCGCACAACACCCTCATCGCCTTCAAGCCGCTGCCGTCCGACTGGGACGAGTGGGCCCGGGCCGGCGCCGAGGGGTGGCACGCGGACGCCATGGACCCGTACTTCGACCGGCTCCTGAACAACATCGTTCCGGTCGCCGAGGCGGACCGGAACGCCATCGCCCGCGACTTCGTCGACGCCGCCCAGGACGCGCTGGCGGTGCCGCGCGTCGAGGGCTTCAACCGCAAACCGTTCCACGAGGGCGTGGGCTTCTTCGACCTCGCCTACCACCCGGAGGACAACAAGCGCTCGTCGGCGTCGGTGGCCTACCTGCACCCCGTCATGGACGACCGGCCGAACCTGCGGCTGCTGCTGGAGACCTGGGCGTACCGGCTGGAGCTGGACGGCACCCGGGCGCGCGGCGTCCACGTCCGCGCCAAGGACGGCCGACGCTCGTTGATCACGGCCCGTAGGGAGGTGCTGGTGTGCGCGGGCGCGGTCGACACCCCTCGGCTGCTGCTCCACTCCGGCATCGGTCCGCGCCGCGACCTGGAGGCGCTCGGCATTCCCGTCGTCCACGACCTGCCCGGCGTCGGCGAGAACCTCCTCGACCACCCCGAGTCGGTGATCGTCTGGGAGACCGAGGGCCCCATCCCCGAGAACTCTGCGATGGACAGCGACGCGGGTCTGTTCGTCCGGCGCGACCCCGACTCCCCCGGTCCCGACCTGATGTTCCACTTCTACCAGATCCCCTTCACGGACAATCCGGAGCGGATCGGCTACGAACGCCCCGCGCACGGAGTGTCGTTGACCCCCAACATCCCCAAGCCGCGCAGTCGCGGACGCCTCTACCTCACGAGTGCGGACCCCGAGGTCAAACCGGCCCTGGACTTCCGCTACTTCACGGACGAGGAGGACTACGACGCCCGCACCCTGGTGGACGGGATCAAGCTGGCCCGCGAGATAGCCGCGACCGAGCCGCTGGCCGGTTGGCTGCGGCGCGAGGTCTGCCCGGGCCCCGGGATCACCGATGACGAGGCCCTGAGCGCGTACGCCCGCTCCGTGGCCCATACCGTCTACCACCCGGCCGGCACCTGCAAGATGGGCGCCGCCGACGACGAACAGGCGGTTGTGGAACCTGACTTGAAGGTACGCGGCCTCGACGGCCTGCGCATCGCGGACGCCTCGGTCTTCCCGACGATGCCCGCCGTCAACCCGATGATCGGAGTACTCATGGTGGGCGAGAAAGCCGCTGATCTGCTGCGGGGCGGTGAGACCCGGTGAACGCACCCTCGTCCGGTGCCGCCGTTTACGGCACCGACTCCCCCGTCTTCTCGGTCGACGGACTGTGGAAGGTCTTCGGACCCCGGCGCAAGGCCGTCCGGGTCCCGGGCTCCGAGTACGCCTCGCTGCCCGCGGCCGAACTCCGCGAGCGCACGGGCTGTACCGCCGCCGTCCGCGACGTCTCCTTCGACGTCCGCAAGGGCGAGGTGTTCGTCGTCATGGGCCTGTCCGGCTCCGGCAAGTCCACCCTCGTGCGCTGCTTGACCCGGCTGATCGAGCCCACCGCCGGATCCCTCTCCATCGACGGCGAGGACGTCCTCGCCATGGACTCCGCCCGCCTGCGCGAACTGCGCCGGCACCGCGCCGCCATGGTCTTCCAGCACTTCGGCCTGCTACCGCACCGCACCGTGCTCGACAACGTTGCCTACGGCCTGGAGATCCAGGGCGTGAGCCGCATCGACCGGCGGGCCAAGGCAGCCGAGATGGTGGCCAAGGTGGGTCTCGAAGGCCTTGAGGAACGCCGGCCCGGACAGCTGTCCGGCGGCCAGCAGCAGCGCGTCGGTCTCGCGCGCGCCCTGGCCGCCGACCCGGAAGTCCTGCTCTTCGACGAGCCGTTCAGCGCGCTCGACCCGCTGATCCGCCGGGAGATGCAGGACGAGGTCGCGCGGCTCCACCACGAGGAGGGCCGCACGATGGTCTTCATCACCCACGACCTGACCGAGGCGCTGCGCCTGGGCGACCGGATCGCGCTGATGCGCGACGGCGAGATCGTGCAGCTGGGCACGCCCGAGGAGATCGTGGGCTCGCCCGCCGACGACTACGTACGGGACTTCGTCCGCGACGTACCGCGCGAGCAGGTGATCACCGTACGCAGCGCGATGCGCCCCGCGGTGGCCGACGAGGCCGACCACGGGCCCGCGCTCGCACCCGCCGCCACCGTGGTGGAAGCGATCGAGGCCGTCGCGCGCAGCGGCGGCCCGGCACGGGTCGTCGACCACGGCCGCTGTCTCGGCGTCGTCGATGACGCCGGGCTGCTCGCCGTGGTGGCGGGCCTTGCGACGTCCGACGGTCGGGGGGTGGCGGCATGACGCCCCGTGCCCGTTGCGCTGCCCCCGCCCCCGAGGACGGGCGGTGGTGCGGATGACCGCGACCACCACACCCGTGCGCGACCAGGGCCCCCCGCCCCCGCCCCTCGCGTCCGACGAAGCCACCGGACCCGACAGGAGCAGACGGCCGGACCGCAGGCCCCCCGCCGCCTCGCCCGGCGCCCGGCTGCGGGCCCTGCTGCCGGCCCACCGCGCCGGCCGCAGGGTTCTGCCCCTCGCCGTCGTCGCCGTGGTCCTCGTGCCCATTGCGATCCTCCTGCCCGGAGCCGCCCGCTGGCCCGGTTCGCTGGCCGTCGACCTGTCCGGGCCGCTCGGCCGGGCCGGTGACTGGATCATCGACAACCGCGACCACCATCCGCTCTTCCTGTACTTCTTCGGACACGTCAGCAATGCCGTGGTGGTGTCGGTCCGCGCGGTGTACGTCGTGCTGCTCGCCGCCGGCTGGGCGGGCGTCACCGCGCTGGCCGGCCTGGTGGCCCTGCGCCTGGCGGGCGTCCGGCTGGCCCTGACCTGCGTCGCGGCGTTCGCCGCGTGCGGGCTGCTCGGCATGTGGGTGCCGACGATGCAGACGCTGGCCCTGATGGTCGTGGCAGTCGCCGCCTCGGTCGTGTTCGGCGCCCTGCTCGGCCTCGCCGCCGGGATGTCGGACCGGGCCGACCGGGCGCTGCGCCCCGTACTCGACACCATGCAGGTGCTGCCCGCCTTCGCGTACCTGCTGCCCATGGTGCTGGTCTTCGGCATCGGCGTGCCCGCCGCCGTCCTGGCGACCGTGGTGTACGCGGCCCCGCCGATGGCGCGCTTGACCGCGCTCGGTCTGCGCGAGGCCGACGCCGGGGTGCTGGAGGCCGCGGCCTCGCTCGGCGCGACGGGGCGGCAGCGTCTCCTCACGGCGCGCATCCCGCTGGCCCGCCGGCAGCTCATGCTGGGGGTCAACCAGGCCGTCATGATGGCCCTGTCGATGGCCGTCATCGCCTCCGTGATCGGCGCCGGCGGCCTCGGCGACCGGGTCTACCAGGCGCTCGCCTCGGTCGACGTCGGTGCGGCGCTCGCCGCCGGCATCCCCATCGTGCTGCTCGCGGTGGTGCTCGACCGGACCGCCGACGCGGCCGGCGACCGCCTGGGCGCGGCCCCCGTCCCGGCGTCGGAGCGGCATCCCCTGGGGCGCGTGTTCACGGGCTGGTACGGGTGGCTGCTCACCCTCCTCGCGGCGGTCGCCGTGGCCGCCGTGGGCCGTATGGCGGGCTCCTCCCTGTGGCCCGGTTCCTGGGCCGTGCCGATCGCGGAGCCCGTGAACCGCGCGGTCGCCTGGATGACCGACCACCTCTACTCCGGAGTGCCCGTGGTCGGCGGCACCGCCGACTGGGCGGCCCGCTTCACCGGCTGGGTACTCGACCCGTTGCGCTCCGGGCTGCAGGCCACTCCCTGGTGGTTGCTCCTGGCCCTGGTCGGCGCCCTCGCTCTCCTGGTCGGCACCTGGCGCACCGCTCTGACCGCCGTCCTCGCGCTGGCCGCCATCGGAGTCCTCGGCGTGTGGGAGCCGTCCCTCGACACCCTCTCCCAGGTGCTGGCCGCCGTGGCCGTGACCCTCGTACTCGGTTTCGCCGTCGCCATCGGCGCCGCCCGCAGTGCGCGGGCGCAGCGCCTGCTGCGCCCGGTGCTCGACGTGTGCCAGACCATGCCCCAGTTCGTCTACCTGATCCCGGTGGTCGCGCTGTTCGGTGTCGGGCGGGCGCCTGCCGCGGCAGCCGCGGTGGTGTACGCGCTTCCCGCCGTGGTGCGCATCACCACCGAGGGCCTGCGCGGGGTGGACCCCGCCGCCCTCGAATCGACCCGCTCGCTCGGCGCGACCGGCACCCAGCAGCTACGTCATGTCCAACTCCCGCTGGCGCGGCCCGCGTTGCTGCTCGCCGTAAACCAGGCGGTGGTACTGGTCCTCGCCGTCGTCATCATCGGCGGTCTGGTCGGCGGTGGCGCGCTGGGTTATGACGTCGTCCTCGGCCTGGCCCAGGGCGATCTGGCGACCGGCCTGGTGGCAGGCGCCGCGATCGTCTGCCTGGGTCTGGTGCTCGACCGCGTCACCCAGCCCGCGAAGGAGGCCTGACATGCGGATCTTCCCCCACCAGCGCCGAGGACCGGTCCGCGGCCGGCGCGCGGTCGCTGCGCTCGCGGCCGCGTCGTCCCTCGTCGCGCTCACCGCCTGCGGGGCGGCCGACATGACCCGCCAGTCCTCCCCCTACGCCGCCGCGCGGGGCGCGAAGACCGTGACCCTCTCCGTCCAGTCGTGGGTCGGTGCGCAGGCGAACACCGCCGTCGCCGCCTATCTGCTCGAACACGAGCTGGGCTACCGCGTCGACACCGTCCAGGTGGACGAGGTGCCCGCGTGGGACGCGCTCAGCCAGGGCAGGGTCGACGCGATCCTGGAGGACTGGGGGCACCCGGAGCAGGAGAAGCGGTACGTCGAGGGCAAGAAGACCATCACGCCGGGCGGCGACCTCGGGGTGACCGGCCATATCGGCTGGTTCGTCCCGACGTACTTCGCCCAGGAGCATCCGGACGTCACCGACTGGAAGAACCTGGGCAAGTACGCCGACCAGTTGCGGACCGCCGAGAGCCGCGGCAAGGGCCAGCTGATGGACGGCTCGCCCTCGTACGTCACGAACGACAAGGCGCTGGTGAAAAACCTCGGCCTCGACTTCGAGGTCGTCTTCGCCGGGTCGGAGGCCGCGCAGATCACCCAGATCAGGCAGTTCGCCAAGGAACACAAGCCGTTCCTGACCTACTGGTACGAGCCGCAGTGGCTGTTCGAGCGGGTTCCCATGACGGAGGTGAAGCTGCCCGAGCACCGGGAGGGCTGCGACGCCGATCCCGAGAAGGTGGACTGCGCCTACCCGCGGACGCCGTTGCAGAAGTACCTGAACACGCGCTTCGCGGAGAACGGCGGGAAGGCGGCCTCGTTCCTGAGGAAGTTCCACTGGAGCGTCGCGGACCAGAACGAGGTGGCGCTGATGATCGCCGAGGACAAGCTGTCTCCGGAGCAGGCCGCCCGCACGTGGGTGGAGCGCCACGAGGCGGTGTGGAAGCCGTGGACGCGCTGACGCGCCGCCCGCCGCCGAGCGGCCGCGCCCGTCAGGCCGGCGAGGTGATCGCCCCACCGAAATGCCGGGCGAAGAACCGAACCGCGCTGTCGGCCTCGTACCGGGGCAGCTCCTTGTGCTTGCCCGCGTTCACGTGCAGCGACTTCTCCTTCGAGGCGAAGGCGTCGAACAGGGCCAGACCCTCGTCGCGCGGGATGTGCTCGTCGTCCCACTGCAGGTCGAACTCGATCGGGACGGTGATCTGCTTCGCCTTCTCGGCCAGTACGTCGGGCCAGTGCTGGCCGAACACCGCAGCGGTGATCCTGGGTTCGACCGCCACGAACGGTATCCCGATCGCGGTGCCCATGTTGATGCCCCAGAAGCCGACCGGCCCTTCGGTGCCGATCCCCGGGAGTTCCTGGAGGGCGTCCAGCGCCGCCCGGTACTCGGGCACGGCGAGGTCCGCCAGGTGCGCGTTGTAGCGCACGACGATCGGGCCTTCCGGCTCGCCCGCCGCCCGCGCCCGGAACAGCTCGGCGATTTCCGCTTCGTCGTGCGCCGTGCGCGGCCGGTCGCCGTGGCCGGGCGCGTCGATGACGGCGACGTGGAAGCCGCAGCCGCTCACGAGGAGACGGGCCCGGCCGGCCATCGCCGGATGCTTCTTGTGGTTGCCGCCGCCGTGGGCCATCAGGACCAGGGGTGCGCGACCGGCCGCGTCGGAAGCCGGCGACCAGAGGACGCCGGGAACGCCGCCCACGGTGAAGTCGCGTTCGCGCATGCCGTGGGACGACGACTCGGCTGTGAACCGAAGAGAGTGCATGGTGTTGCCTTTCGGGAGTGCCTTGGTGTCCAGGCGCTCCCGGCGACGCTTACGTCGGTCGCCCGGCCGTGACGGCAAGGGGGAGCACCCACATGGGTACAGCGTTCATGGGTCTCACCTCCTCGGGTGGTGTCACGGGCAACCGGAAGCTACCAGATCGCGCGCCACCAGGACCAAGTGTTTTTCTGTCGGCTCGGGGCGGGCGCGGTCAGGCCGGGAGCCCCGCCGGCGGGGGTGGGCGGAAGAAGACCGCCGTTGCCAGGGTGATCCGGCTGTCGGGGCGCAGCAGTTCGACGGTGTCGGGCCAGACCGACGGATCCGGGAGGTCCAGGCACCCGGCGAGGCGAGCGGCGAACCGGGGCATGACGGGGGCGGCGGTGTGCGCGAGGAGGCGGGCGGCGGCCAGTTCGAGGGCGACGGCGGTGCGGTTCTCGTCCGCCCACGCCGGGTCGTCGGCCTGCAGTCGCTGCGCGGCGGAGAAGCGGACGGTGTCCTCGACCAGCCCGGTGAGCCCGGCCGCCGCGTCCCGCAGGGAGAAGCCCTGGGGGCCGAGCGCCCCGGTGACGGCGGCGAGGCGGGTGCCGAGCCGGGCGAGGAACGCGGAGTGTTCGGGTGTCCAGTTACCGGCGTCGGGGGCGCGGCCGCCGTGGTGCTTGGCGACGCGGGCGCCGAGGTCGTTCAGCCACTGCTGCCAGGTGCCGATGAGGGTCTCGTCGAGGGTGGCCTCGTAGGCGGCGCGCCGGAAGTCGGTGCGCAGGCCTTCGGGGCGGGTGGAGGCGAGGAAGTAGCGGACCGAGTCGACCGTGTCGGGGCTCAGGACGTCCTTGCCCCAGACGGCATGGCGGCGGCTGGTGGAGAACTTGCTGCCCTCCAGCAGGTAGAACTCGTTGACGTGGTAGTCGATGTCGGGTTCCCAGTCCGGGTGGGCCAGCTTGTAGAGGATGGGGTAGAGCAGTGAGTGGTAGAAGCTGTTGTCGTAGCCGAAGAAGTGGACGATCTTCCACTCCCGCCGGGGTTCCGCGGCCCGCCAGTCGCGGCCGAGCCGGGCGCCGAGCGACTGGATGCCGTGCAGGAAGCCGTAGCTCATCTCCGGCCACACCCAGATGACCTGGCCGGGCACCTCCCCTCCGGCCGGCGTGACACCCCAGGTGGCGGGGTGGGTGACGGGCAGGTCGAATCGTGGGCGGTCGAAGACCCGTCGGGCGAGGTCGGCGAGACGGGCCGGCACCCGGCCGAGCCGGTGGTGTTCGCGGACGGTGTCGCGGAACGCGTGCACGGGCAGGGAGTAGCGGCTGACCCGCTCCCGGCGGGGCGCCGCGCCGGACCGCGCCGACACCGGGGCGGTGAGGTCGTGCACCAGGTTCGGCTCTCCGCACTCCTCGCAGATGTTGCCGCCGGTCGAGGCCGTGCAGTGCGGGCAGCCGCCGCTGACGTCGGCCTCGTACAGGTAGCGGCCGTCCTCCGCGTCGACGAGGGCTTCGGCTTCGCTCACGCGGACGGCACCCGAGGCGGTGACCCGGGCGAAGAATTCCCGCAGCTTCTGCGCGTACTCGGGATCGGTGCTGGTCACCGTGTACTGGTCGAGCGGGATGTCCATCAGCCGCAGGGTCGCGGCGATCTCGGCGCTGTAGTGCGCGGCGGTCTCGGCAGGGGTGCGCCCGTCGGCGAGGCCGGCGGCGGCCACGTAGCTCTGGTAGTCGTCGCTGCCGGTGAGGTGGTAGGCCTCGGCGCCGGTCATGCGCTGGAAGCGGACGTAGGCGTCGGCGCCGAGGTAGGGGCCGGAGAGGTGGCCCAGGTGCAGGTCCCCGTTGGGGGTGGGCGGGGTGGAGAAGACGAAGACCGGGCGGTCACCGAAGGAGTCCCGCCGGCGGTCGGCCGCCGATGCGAGGGCCCGGCCGGGGTCGCGCCAGTACTGGGTGACGAAGACCAGGTCGCTGTCCCCGGTGTTCTCCAGGACGTGCGACTCGAAGGGTTCGAAGAGGATGACGGTGCCGGGCGCCACGGGGTGGCGGGTTCCGTCGACGTCGAACTCACCCCGTCCCGCGACGATGACGAAGCACTCGGTCTCGTCGTGGTGGTGGCCGGTGGAGCGGACGCCGGGGGCCACCCGGCCCCAGCCCGCACCGACTCCGAGGCCGTCTATCGCGCTCATGTCGATGCCGAACGCCGCGCTGAGCGCATCCGGGTCATACCTGCTGATGATCATTCGCTGTTCCTCGTCTCGTCTTCTGCGGAGTACCCCAGGTGCAGGAGGTCGGCGGCGTCCGCCGCGAGTGCGGGGGCGAGCCGGTAGCCGGAGCCACCGGCCGCACCGGCGAAGACCAGGCGCCCCGCGGCGTCGAGTGCCGTGACGACCGGGCCGGTGCCGCCGGGGTTGTAGGCGTCGCAGAAGACCCGCCCCGAGACGCAGCGTGCGGCGAACTCCGGCGCGTACCCGGCCAGGAGCTCCCGTGCCTCGTGCAGGTTCTGCGCCGATATCCCGCCGCCCAGTCCGTCCGGGGATACGTCCCACTCCCGGCAGGTGTAGCTGAACAGCCAGTGCCCGCGGTCGTGCAGGGGCAGGAGGAAGGCGTCCTCGTCGTGGAACACCACCGCGCCGTCCCCCGCGTACGTCGGGATGTCCACGTGCAGGGCCACGATCTTCTTCACCCGCAGCCCGAGCGGTGCGAGGGCTCCGGCCCACGCCGGGTCGTCGAGCCAGGGCCCGGGGGCCAGGACCACCCGGCCGGCGGTGACCTCGTCGCCGGTGCCGAGGCGGAGCGTGACGTGGTCCGGGCCGGGACGGACGGCGGTCACCCGTACGCCCTCCCGGAAAGCGGCGTACGGGCGCATCGCGCGGGCCAGCTGGGCGGTGAAGGCGGCCACCTCTGCGTACTGGCAGCCGTCGGCCGTCCAGGCCGCCTTGCCGTCGGGCACCGTGACCCGGCGTGCGGCGACCGGGCCCGGCACGGGGCGCAGCCGGGCGGCGGGCAGGTAGGCGGTGTGCAGAGCGGCCTGCGCGTCCGCGCCGGCGTCGGCGATCACCGTCATCCCGAGCGGGTGAACGGGTACTTCGGGCCGGGCCGCGCGCAGCTTCTCGTACCAGTCCTGGCTGTACGCGGCCATCCGCCGGACCTGCTCGGTGGCGCCCCGGGGGAAGTGCAGCCCGGCCGAGCGCCGGGTGGCGCCAGAGGCGATGGTGTCGCGGTCGAGGACCATGACACTGGTGCCGGGGCTGCGGTGCAGTACCTCCCGGGCGGTCACGCAGCCGACGACCCCGGCACCGACGACTGCCACGTCGACGTACGGGTGCGCCTCGTCGGCGGCCCCGGCGGCCTCCGCGGCCCGGGGCGCGGCGAGGCCGGCGGCTGCGGCGCCCGCGCGGGCGTTCACCGGTCGTTCCAGGTCTGCTTGGAGTCGGGCTTCGAGGACCAGTCGATGAAGGAGGCCAGCTGATCGTCGCTGCGCACCCCACGCAGGCGGTCCGCTATCCGGCGGCTGCGCCATGCGTTCAGGCTCAGGTTCACGTCGGCGAGCCCGCGCTGGGCGCGGACCGCGTTCTGCAAGAAGACGGCGTGCTGCGGCGGACCGTCCCAGCGGACGGCGAAGTCCTCGTCCACGCGGAACTCGTCGCCCTCGCGCTCCAGACGCCCCGCGATGGGGGCGAGGAACGGGGCGGGCGCGGGCCGGAAGCCGGTGGCCCAGACGATGAGGTCGGCCTCGTGCTGTTCGGCGGCGTGCGGCTCGTCGTTGTGCCGGGCGGTGATCTCCCAGTTGCCCCGGACGCCCCGGGTGACGGTGGTGACCTCACGGTTCGGGTAGAGCCCGACCAGGTCGGGCAGCCCCTCGACGAACCGGTGGACGTACAGCTGCTGGTAGATGGCGCGGAGCGTGTCTTCGGAGATCCCGTCGCTGCTGAGCAGGGTGTCCCGGTTGACCGCCTGCCGGGCGTCGGCGGGCAGACGGTAGAAGTGGTCCGAGAAGGACGGTGTGTAGAAGTCGTTGGTGAACGGCGAATCGTCGATCGGCAGGTAGGTCCGGCGTCGGGAGAGCCATGAGATCCGCCGCGGCCGGTCCGCCGCGGGGCGGGTTATGAGGTCGAGGAACGCCTCCGCGCCGGACTGTCCGCCGCCGACGACCGTGACGCGCTTGCCGGCCAGGCGCACGGCCTTCGTGATGAACTCGCTGACGTGGAACTGCGAGGGACCGAGCAGTTCGCGGGCCTGCGGCGGGACGTAGGGGCTGCTGCCGACTCCGACCACGACGTTGTCGGCGGTGATCGTGCGCCGGCTCGTGCGGACCCGGAAGACCCGGTCGAAGGTGACCTCGTGGACCTCCTCGCCGAAGACGACGTGCGGGTTGCGTTCGGCGGCCCAGGCCAGGTAGTTGCGGAACTCCTGACGTGGGACGGCGGAGAACTGGGCGTTCAGGAAGTGGTGGACGCGGCCTTGCTCGTGAAGGTACGACAGGAAAGAGAATCGATTCGTCGGATCGGCGAGGCTCACGAGGTCCTTGAACAGGGAGACCTGGAGGGTACTTCCGGGCATCTGCTGGCCGTCGTGCCAGGCGAACTCCTCTTTCCGGTCGAGGAAGAGGTTCGGCACGTCGGCGTGGTCGTGGAGCAGTGACGCGAGGCTGAGGTTCGCGGGCCCCACGCCGACACCGACGCAGCGGTAGTGCACGGGCGGATGGCCGCGGCTCTCGTTCCCCATATCGGACCTCTTCCTTCACAACGTGAGTGGGTGTCAGCAGGTGGAGCAGGTCGGTCACGGGCGTGGATCAACGGTTCTGCACGCCGCACGGCGGCAGCAGTCGGCGGGCGTCACACGGACTGCTCCCGCAAGGGCGCCGCGATGCCGTGCCCGCGCAGGAAGTCCAGCCAGAGGGCCGCTTCCGGGCCCTCCGCCGCGCACCGCAGGCCGGCCGGCAGCGCGCCGTCGAGCACCCGGGTCACGCCGTGGGCGAGCGGCAGCGAGACGCAGAGCGCCATCGCGCTCTCCTCGGCGGTGCCCGTGACATCGAGCAGGCATTCGCCCCTCCAGCCCGGCCCGCCCCGCTCGGCGGCGAGGGTCAGGGAGACGGCGAGGACGACGCGGTCGCGGTCCTCCCCCGTGGCCGGGTAGCGCTGGGCGAGGTCCCGGGCCAGGGCGCGGATCCGGTCGGGGTCCCCGGTCTCCACCGTGCGGAAGACCGGCTGCCAGGCCTCCTGCCAGCCGCTGCTGCGGAGCGTGCCGCGGATGAAGGTGCGCAGGCGCCAGCCGTCCGCAATCGCGTACTGCGCGGTGAAGGGGACGCTGTCGCGGTTCGGGTACGCCTCGAAGTCCTCGTCGCCGATCCGCAGCGTGCGCGTGGCCTCCCAGGGGCGTCCGCTGGTGCGCACCACGCCCTCCTCGATGTACCGGGCGGGCTGGGCGAGGGCGGACAGGACACCGTACGGGGCCCAGCTGAACCGGTAGCGGAACGCGTTCGGCACGGCAGGCAGCCCGCCGCAGTAGGAGGTCAGGTCGACGGGCCCGGCGCTGTCCCCGACGGCTTTTCGGGCAGCGGACACCAGTTCGTGTGCGAGGAGGTGGTCGATGCCGGGGTCGAGTCCCGTTTCGGCCAGTACGACGAGCCCGGAGCGGCCCGCTTCGGCCGCCAGAGCGCGCAGTTCGTCGGTGGCGTAGCTGGTGCAGGCGAAGTGCGCGCCGCGCGAGATCGCGAGCCGCAGCAGTGCCGCGTGCTCGGCGGCCGGCAGCATCGACACCAGGGTGTGGCCCGGCGCCAGCAGGTCCGGCAGGTCCCCGCCGTCCAGACCGTGCGGTTCGGCGCGGCCTGTCAGCCCGAGCCGGTCGAGCAGCGCCGCGGCCTTGGCCCGCGTACGGCCCCATACGAGGACCCGGCCGGCCCGCTCGCACAGCAGGCCGAGTCCGCTGCGGCCCACGGACAGGCCGGTACCGATCCAGTGCACGGTGCGCTCGGGGTCGGCCGAGAGAGGACGGCCGGCATGGGGCAGGGCATCGGGCATCGAGTGTCCTCCTAGACGTGCTCGGCGGGGGCGGGTCCGGCGTGCGCGCCCGCACGGGGCGCCCCGTCCGGGGGCGGGGGTGAGGGCGGTCCGGCGCAGCGGGCCGATCAGCGGGCGGCCGGGGAGGAGGCCGCGCCGTCCGGCGTCCCGGCGCTCTGCGCCCGCCACCAGGCGCGGCCCTCTTCGGGCAGGGTGTAGAGCGGGTCGTAGTACTCGTGGAGCCGGTCGAGGTCGTCCTCGTTCCCGCTGTCCGCGGCGGTGCGGTAGTTCTTCGCCCAGTACGAGATCCCGCGCACCACGTCGTAGTCCGAGAGCTGGTGCACCCATCGTTTTCCGACGAACGGGACGTCGCACACGATCCGCGGGGTGGCGAAGCCCGGCAGGTAGCCCATGATCGCGTGCTGGAGGTCCTGGGCCTCGGCGACCGAGGTCCGCCAGTGCTCACTGAACGGGATCATGTCGCACATGTAGAAGTAGTAGGGCATGATCCCGGCCCGGTCGAGCAGCGCGAAGCACAGGTCCAGCAGGGCCGCCGGCGTGTCGTTGACGGTGCGCAGGAGCACGGCCTGGTTGCGGATGTCGCGCAGTCCCGCGTCGAGCAGCAGCCGGGCGGCCTCCGAGACGCCGCAGGTGATCTGCTGGGCGGCGTTGGCATGGGTGTGCAGTGCGATCTGCACCCCGCGGGCGCGAGCGGTGGCGGTCAGCCGCGCGATGCCGGCGAGCACGGGTTCGGCCGTCCAGTGCTGGGGCAGGCCGATGAGGGCCTTGCTGGCGAGCCGGACGTCCCGGACCGACTCGATGTCGAGCAGGGCCTCGACGAAGGATTCGACGCGGGGCCAGGGGACGTTCGCGACGTCGCCGCCGGAGACGACCACGTCACGGACGGCGGGCGTCTTGCGCAGGTAGTCGATCATGGCTTGGAGCCGGGCGCCGGGCTTGAGGGCGAAGCTCGCCTTGGTGATCTGGACGGTGGAGTTGCCGACGAGGTCCATGCGGGTGCAGTGCCCGCAGTACTGCGGGCAGGTGGCGACCAGTTCGGCGAGGACCTTGGTGGGGTAGCGGTGCGTCAGCCCCTCCGAGGCCCACATGTCGCGCTCGTGCAGGGAGTCCCGCTCCGCCTTGGGGTGGGAGGGGTAGTCGGTCCGGCGGTCGGAGAACACCGGGAGCATGTAGCGGCGTACCGGATCGGCGTAGTAGGCGTCGGTGAGGCTGTCGGCGCCGGTGGCCGCGACCTCCGGGGCAATGGTGTTGATCATGTACGGGGTGACGAGCATGGACATCGTGGCCCGCTCGCGCTGGTCGCGTTCCAGGTCGGCCAGGAAGCGGTCGCCGAGCGCCGGTCCGGTCACCTCGCGGAGCTGGCGGAGGTTCTTGACGCAGTGGGCCCGTTGCCACTGCGCGGAGCCCCATTCCTGCGCGGTGACATGCCGCCAGCCGGGTAATCGGCGGTGGTCGGGCTCCACGGCGGGGCTGTAGGCATAGGCGTAGGGCTGCGGCAGTCCGTCGAGCATGGGGGGTCCTCTCCATCGGTCCCGCGCGGTGCGGGCAGGCAGGACGCGCTGTGCTGTCGGGGCGGGGGGGGGGGGGGCGGCCCCCCCCCCCCGGGGGGGGGGGGGCCCGGGCGGGGGGGGGGGGGCCCCCCCCCCCCCCCCCCCGCCGTGGGGGTGCGGGCCCGGCGCGGTCAGGTCTTGCCCCCGCCGGGTCCGGCGAGGGCGAAGTCCGGTGCGCAGACGGTGGATCCGTTCGACGCCTCCTCCAGGGTGTGTGCGCCGCCCCTGGCCCGGCGGTACGGCTCGCTCAGCTCCGTCAGCACGTCGTCCAGCGGCTGTGGCACCCGCGGCAGCCGGGCGAGGGCCGCCTCCACCCGGGTGCGCCACCGCTCGCGGATGCGCGGGTCGGCGCCCTGGCCGGTGGTGACGGTCCCCCGGCAGCCGGGGGACGCGCACCGGCACTCCATGCTCCAGCCGGTGTCCTCCGTGAAGGTGGCGTAGTCGCAGGTCACTTCCTCCCCCGGCGCGATGTCACGTACGGCCACGCCGAAGTCCAGTCCGAGATCCAGGACGTTGGCCTCGCAGGAGTGGTTCATCAGGTACGCGCCGAGGCAGGGCAGCAGCAGGCTCCCGTCGGCGAGCAGGTGGCCGTAGGTGTCGAGCCGTTCGTAGCGGTCCGGGGGCAGGACCGCGACCTGTTCCTTGGTCCAGCGGGAGCACGTGGTGCAGGGGCACCACACCGCCGTACCGGCCGGGATCGGCCGGGTGGCGAACAGTCCCACGTTGTGGGTGCGGCTGGCGCGGATGTCGATTCCACCGGTCAGCACGGGATCACGCCAGCTTGAGGGTGTCGGCGAGCCGGGTCTCCAGCTCCTCGGTCCGCTCCCGCGTTCGGCCCAGGACGAGGTAGCGCCACTTTCCGTCGAAGGCCAGCGTGTCGGCGGTGAGGACGACGCCCTCGTCGGCTCCCGGGGTGAAGTCCAGTCCGGCGGCCCGAACCCGGGCCAGCCCGGATGCGAAGTCGGCTTCGACGCCGCCGGGCCGCGAGTCGGCGATCCACACGGAGGCGGCCGCGCGCTCCTCGCCGAGCAGCCGGCGCACGAGGAGGTCCAGGTAGGTGCATCCGGTCTTGCGGACGTTGCTCTCGGTGGCGTAGAGGGTGTCGTCGGCGGTGATGCCGCCGTCGATGTCGAACGGGCCGCGGTAGCCTGCCTCGTGGAGGCGGCGGCCGAGCGCGAGGCCGCCCCTGACCAGTTCGTCGGTCGCGCCGGAACTCGCCACGAGCGGGGTCACCTGGCCGCTGAAACTGCCGTTCGGCGTGCGCATCTCACCGACGTGCAGGACCTGCGGACCGGCTGCGTACACCTCCATCTCCACGGTGACCACCCGGGCGAAGTCGAGGCGCTCCTCGACGACCCAGCCGGGCGGCTGCTCGGCGACCGAGTCGAGGTAGCCGGCGAGGTCGCCGTCGAGACGGGGGAGGTCGCCGGCTTCCCAGAAGCGGACCCCGTAGCCGTTGGAGCCGCGCAACGGCTTGACGACGGCGGCGCCCTTGGTGTCGAGCACCTTGCGCAGGGCGGCCGCGAGGTCCTCGGGCCCGGCGCAGGTGTGGCCTTCGGCGACGCGGATCCCGAGCTCGGTGGCGATCCGCCGGAAGCCGCTCTTGGTGTTGACGGCGTACACGGCCTCGACAGCGGCGTCCGGGACACCGGACTCCTCGTAACCCTCGACGGGGACGCCCAGTTCGGCCGCGAGGTCGAGGGCCGGGCGGTCCTGGGCGAACGCCTGGAAGCGGATGCCGGGCCGGCTCCGGACCTCCTCGCGCAGCCGGCCCACCAGTGCGTTCGCACGGACGGCGGCGGTGAGGGTGGCGAGGCCCTCGGTGGGCGCGTCGATCAGGGTCACGTCCGAGGGGGCGAAGCCGAGCAGTTCGCAGGCGTAGTCGCACAGGGGCTTCGACATCGCGCGCGGGGTGACGAGTACGTCGCCGGGGCGGGTGAGCCAGATCTTGCGCGGGGACACGGCGACGAGGGCGTCGGCGTGCCGGTGTACGGGGACGGTCACCATGAGCTCGTTGACGAAGTTGCCGAAGACGAGCAGGGGGTAGTCGCGCCGCGAGGCGGTGCTCGGCACGGCGGTGTCCGTCGTGCCGATGGTCCGGGTGGTGTCCATGTCCCTCACTCCCCCGCCTTGACGCCGCCGTAGACGGCGTGGCCGGCCTTCATCCAGTACACGTCGACTTCCCGGAAGCCCGCCGCGCTCAGCCACTGGAGCTGTTCGGAGAGCGGGGACGGCTTGTCGAGTTCGTCCGGGTATTCGAAGCAGCTCCATTCGAGGGCGTGGAACTTCTCGTAGGGCCCGGTGCCGCCCGTTCCGGCGAGGGCCTGAGCGCGTACGGACTCGTTCCACATGCGGCGGGCCAGTGCGAGGCCCCGCTCGCCGGCGGGCTGGACGAGGTCGGCGATGACCAGGGCCCCGCCGGGCCGCAGCAGGGCGTGCACGTCGCGGAAGAGCTCCTGTTTGCCGGGACCGTCGAGGTGGTGGACGGCCAGCGAGGAGACGACGGCGGCCGGCGCGACGGTGCGCCGTCGCCACGACCGGTCCGGCAGATCGAACTGCTCGGTGCGGAAGCGGGCGCCGTGTCCGGCGAGTTCCTTGCCGGCCACGTCCAGCATCGTGGAGCTGAGGTCCATGCCGACGACGGTGGCCAGGGGGAACGCCCGCAACAGCGTGTCGCTCAACCGCCCCTGGCCGCAGCACAGGTCGAGGATCTCGGCCGGTTCGTCGATCGGGGGGATCATCGAGGCCACGACGTCCATCTGGACGCCGCGCTCGGGGACGAAATAATCACCGAGCTCGATGAATTCACTCGAATCTGTCTCTTCCCAGTCCTGTTGCACGCTCACGTGGTTCCTTTCCCGTTCGTCTCGCGACAGCGAAGTCGGCAGAATGGCGCGCCGAAGCGCACGCACCGTGAATGGAAAATGAAAATTCGTCACATCGTCGGCGTCCGACGACTGTGCACCTACCACCGTGGCGGGAGTAATCCCCACACACCGGTATTATTGTATCCGACTTTCCGGATGCCTAGAGGAATCGGCGGACGGATCTCAGCACGTGTTCCGTCGCGTCCGCGTGGCACATGTGGCCGGCGCCCGCGATGACTTCGCCGGTGCCGAGCGCGACCGATCCGGTCAGCAGGGCGACGTGCTCGGGACCCGCCCATCCGTCCAGGTCCCCGGCGAGGGCCAGGGTCGGGCATCTGACGGCGGAGAGGTGCTCCATCTCCCGGTGCAGGACCGGAAAGACGAGTTCGTTGAAGTAGCGCAGCGCGTCCACGTTCGCGGACCACCCCGCCAGTCTCGCCTGCCAGGCGGCGACGCGGTCCGTCATCGGCCCGACCCACAGCGGGATCACCTCGGCGATGAGCCGGCCGAGGCCCGCGTCGTCCGCCGGATAGGCATCGCCCTGCGCCTCCAGCGCGGCGAGGGCCCGCGCGACGGCGGCTTCCTCGCGCCGGGCCTGGTGGAATGCCTCCGCTTGCGCCTCCGCCCGGTCCCCGCCGTACGCCGGGGTGCCCAGCAGTACGAGTTTCCGCACGAGTTCCGGGTACCGGGCGGCCGTCAGCGAGGCCACCGCGCCGCCGTGGGAGTGTCCGAGCAGGTCCACCGGCCCGCCGCCCGCCTCGCGGCGGATCCAGGCCGCGAGGTCGGCGGCGTAGGACTCCAGCGCGTAGTCCCCGGCCGCGGGGCGCGGACTGGACCCGGCTCCCCTCGGGTGGACGATCGCCACCGTGCGGCCGTCCGCGAGACCGTCCAGCGGTTCGAGGTACCGGGGGTCCATGCCGGGCCCTCCCGGATGGCACACGACCAGCGGGCCGCTGCCGCGCCAGGTGGTGGCGAGCGGAAGGGCGGGGGCCGGTGCGGGAGCCATCACCCCTCCTTCGGGACGAGCAGCCGGGCGCAGACCGCGGCCGCCAGCGCCAGCGCCGCGGCGATGGCCAGGGCCCGGGCCGGGGAGCCGCTGTCGACCACGACGCCCCCGAGGGAGGTGCCGACGGGGAAGCCGATGAGGTTCACGCTGATCGACACCGTCATCACCCGGCCCAGCCGCTCCGGTTCGGTGCGCCTCAGCCGCAACGACATCAGACCGACGTTGACCGTGCCCTCCATCACCCCGAACAGGGCGAGCCCCGCGCCCAGCGCCACGAGCGAGCCGAGGGCGCTGACGGGGTAGACGGCGAGGGCGGACAGGATGAGGGCGCCGACCATGAAGCGCCGCTCCAGCCCGGCGCGCACGTACTTGCCCGCCAGCAGCGCCCCCGTACCGCCCGCCAGGCCCAGTACGGCCCAGATCAAGCCGACGTAGCGGCTGGAGGACGCCTCGTCGGCCACCTGGCCGGCGACCGCGACCGGAACGATGATGACGAGCATCCCGTACGCCACCTGGAAGACGGCGTACGAAGCCGCGAGGCCGCGCAGCGTCGGGTTGCGCACCAGGTAGGTGATGCCCTCCCAAGCGGATCGCAGC
Organism: Streptomyces sp. NPDC051578; assembly: GCF_044454045.1. Lineage (NCBI taxonomy): Bacteria > Bacillati > Actinomycetota > Actinomycetes > Kitasatosporales > Streptomycetaceae > Streptomyces > Streptomyces sp. NPDC051578. Next base: position 627,154 of record NZ_JBITDH010000002.1, on the reverse strand, counting down.
AGGTGCTGCCCGGGCTTCTGCGGATCCTGCGCCGCGCCCCGGTCGGCGCCCGTCTTGGCGGTGCCCCCGCGCAGCAGCGAGAGGCTCAGCGCGGCGAGGCCGTACATGGCGGCGACCGTGAGCAGCGCCGGGTTGGCACCGGACAGCGCGAAGAGGGCACCCGCCACGAGCGGGCCGCCGACTTCGATCACCGAATACGTGCTGAGGTCCAGCGCGTTGGCCCGGTCGTAGGCGGCGTCCGGGACGAACTGCGGGAACAGGGTGCGGATGCCGCCGTCGGTGAGCGGACTGGTGAGCGAGAAGAGACCCAGCATGACGTAGAGGACGGCCGGGGTGAGCTGGTCGAGGAAGGAGAAGACGGCGATCCCGCCGACGAGTGCGGCGCTGGCCGTGGTGTCCATGGCCACGGCCCGCAAGGCCCCGAAACGGTCGAGCACGGCGCCGGCCAGGGGGCTCACGAGGAACCCGGGAAGCGTCAGGAATGCGCCGCTGAGACCGGCGACCTCGGCCGACCCGAACTCGGCGATCGCGTACAGCACGACCACGAAGAGCAGCATGCCGTGCGCGAGCCGGGACAGGCAGGCGGCCAATAGCAATTGGGGAACGTTACGGCTCGTCAGCACCTTGCGGTACGTGACCGATGGAATGCCTGCTTCCTGTAACTCGCTGGGTCGTGGGGTCATGGTGTCGCGATCACCTGCTGCTCATCTCCTGAGGGCGAAGGTGAAATGAAGAGATCCCGGACAGCGTGACATGTTGCCACGCGCGGACGCCCTGTGGAAGTCTCCCGGAGATCACCGATAACCGCGAACGAGTCGGACGTGGCCGGAAATCACGCATGGACGGAATGAGAATCCGACCCGGTGGCGATCTTTTTATCGTCGACTTGTGGACGACCTGGTGTCGGCCGTCTTCACACGCCCGGAACGGACAAGGAGAAGACCACTGTGACCGCACACGAACCGCTACCGCCGGACCGCCGTGCTCTGGACGTTCTCTATCTCGGATGGCAGCGCGAGGCTGTTGAAGCGCTTCGGGATCTCGGGGCCGATGTGACGTGCGTGGTTTCTTTCGTTGACCGCTTCAAGCCATCCGAAGAGGGATTCACGGGTGTGGTCGCCGTCGCCCGTGACCACACGTCGGTGGAGGAGGTGCTCGGCGCGCTGGCCGATCTGCGTCTTGCGCCGTCCGCCTTCCTGACCGTGTGCACCGAGGACGAGTTCGCCATCGTGACAGCCGCCGTTCTCGCGGAGCTCGGCTGCGCGCAAGCCTTCCTCACGCCCGCCGTCGCGCTCGCCCTGCGCGACAAGGGCCTGCAGAAGCAGCGGGTACGGGACGCCGGGCTGCCGGTGGCGGACAGCGCGCGCTTCTGCGGCCTGGACGAACTGGCCGGGGCCGTGGAGACCGGATCGGTCGCACTGCCGCTCGTCGTGAAGCCGCCGGCCGGCGCGGGCTCGGTCCACACCCGGGTCGTCCGCGACGCGGCGTCGCTCGCCGCCTTCGCCCGGGACGTGGGGGACGCCCCCGGGCCCTGGCTGGTCGAATCGTTCGTCCGCGGCGAGGAACTGCACGTCGACGGAGCCGTCCGCGACGGTCGGACGGTCATCGTGTCGGTGAGCCGGTACCTGCACAACGTGGTCGAGGTGCACCGGGGCCGACTCGTCGCCTCCGCCACTTTGGACGCCGGCTCCGACCAGGCTCTGCCGGATGCGCTGGCCGCCCTGACCGAGCGTGCGCTCCGCGCGATCGGGCACACCGACGGGGTGTTCCACCTGGAGGCCTTCCACGACGACGGCGCCCTGGTCTTCGGGGAGTGCGCCGGGCGCATCGGCGGCGGCATGATCCTGGAGGCGGTGCGGGGGAAGTACGGAGTGGACCTCTACCGGGAATGGGCCGCGGCGGCCCTCGGTCTGCCCTCACCGGCGGCGGGCGGCGGCGGAACCCCGGGTGCCGGTCCGGAACCGGAGCCGGAGAAGGACTCCTTCGGCTGGGTCAATCTGGCCGCGCCACCGGGCCGGATCCGGGTCCTGCCTTCGCAGAGGTCCATCGAGAACCGTCCGGGGGTGGTCCAGGCCCAGCTGTGGGCCAAGGAGGGCGACCGGATCGGGGACATGCGCGAGGGCTCCCACCTGCTGGTGGCGAAGGCACTGGTACGAGCCCCCGCCGAGGCGGTGGTTCGGGAACGGCTGGCCGAGGTCGGTCAGTGGTTCGCGGCCGCCCTGGACATGGAACCCGAGCCCGTCGCCGACGGAGAAGGCGGTTCGGATGCCTGACGCGCGCGAGCCCGAGGTCCGCACGCTCTCGCTCGTCGAGGCCGGCAAGCTCTCCTCCTGGGCCGCCCTGTGCGGATCCGCTGACCTGTTCTGCACCCCGGGGTGGCTGGCCGTGGAGGAGGCGGCCGTCGGTCCCTGGGTGCCGACGGCGGCCCGGTGCCTGGCCGTTGCGGCGCCCGCGTCCGGCGCTGCCCCGGGGGCCGCCGTGGACGACGAGCGGCTGCTCGCGGGGATGACGGTGCAGCGCTTCGACCGGTCCGTCGACGACGACACGGTCCGGCTCGACAAGATGCTGGTCCCCGGGGCGGGAACGAGCGCGCGGGAACTGGCCGACGTGCTGCTGCCGTCCCTGATGTGCGGCGGATGGTTCAACTCCAGGGTGCTGACCTCCCCCGGCCTGCCGGAGCCGGAACTGCCGTCAACGCGCCGCTCCCTGATCAGCGCCGCGATCGGCACCGCGCGGTCCTGGGACTGCCCGGCCGTCTTCCTCCCGTACGTGGACGCGGGCGACCGGGGGCTGCGCCGCGATCTGCGTGCGGCCGGCTTCACGGAGTTCCCGGCTCCCGCCCGGCACGTCTTCGACTGCGACCATCCCGGGCAGGCCGCCTACGTGGAGACCCTGCCCTCGCGGCGCAAGGTCCGGCTGCGCAAGGAGCTGCGGCGGTTCGCGCAGGCCGGGGTGGTCACGGCGCACTCACCGCTCGACGGGTCCAACGTGGAGCGGATCGCGGCCCTGGCCCACAGCCTGGAGCAGAAGTACGAACAGCTGTGTTCGCAGGAGCAGTTGACGGAGTGGTTCACGGCCATCGCGGCCCACACGGACGCGACCGTGTTCACCGCGGCGCTGGACGGCCGGCTGTTCGCCATGTCGATGTGGCTGCGGCACGAGGAGCGGCTGTACGGCTTCCACGCCGGCTTCGACTACGAGGTGGGCGCGGGCCTTCCCATGTACGCGGTGGTCGGCTACCACCTCCCCATCGCGTACGCCTGCGCCGAACCCGGCCTGCGGACGATGGAGTACGGGATCAGCGCGGACGAGGCGAAGTTGCTGCGCGGCACCGAGGCGATGCCTCAGGTGCTGGCCGTCAAACCGCTGACCGGGCCGGCCGAGCGGGCGCTCGCCGCGTGCGCGCCCGCCGGCCCCGGTCAGGATCGGCGTGCGTAACCCGACCGAGCGTCCTCCGGGAATCGCCGTTGTAGCTGGTGCTGCGATGTGGAAAGCCCCGAACCCGCCCTCGCAGCGTCGGATCTGCACGTGGTGATGTGCTGTGCGAGGTGCACCTTCACCTGTACGCGGTGCTGGGCTGCGCTGTCGATGGGGAATCGAACCCCGCGTTGCCCTTCACGCGCCAGGAGGGGGCCGGAAGACCGCCGGCGCTCGGTGTGTGCACGCCTCCGAGACTGCTACCTGCTCCACATCGTCCCGCTGGAGTGCTCAGTCCAGCAGATCGACCTCCCAGTTCGTCCGCTGGATCCGCACGTCGACCTCGCGGATCTCCCGGGCGAGCGCATCGGCCTGACCGCGCAGTTCCGCTACCGGAAGCGCGGAAAGCATCAGCAGCTCGGACCGGAGCTGCCGGCCGTATCCCCGCTCGCCCTTGCCGGCGGCCGCGTCCGCCGCCGCGGTGACCACGGAGTGGCGCAACCGCAGGACGTCCCGGCGTGCGAGGGCATCGGTGAGCGTGCCGTCCGCACCCGTCTCCACGGTGGCGTTGGTCCGGTTGATCCGCCGGATCAACGTCTCCAGGGCGTCCAGCACCTCACCGGCCTCGGCCAGCAGCTGAGCCGCGTCCTCGGCCGGTGCGTCCCCTTCCTGGTACCGCGCACTGTCGACGACGCGCGCCCGCAGCTGTTCCACACGGCGCGTCGCCTCCGCGCGTTCCGCCAGTGCCTCGGCAAGCTTCACTGTCCCCACCTCCCTCTCCTTGGACTCGCACGAGCATACGAACGCGAACCAGCGGCACGCATGCGAATTCGAGGAGGCGGAGGCGGTGGGGCCGCGCACCGTTCTCGTGTGCCCGCGTCACTCCGGCCGGTGGTGTGCCCGGGCCTCGGCGGTGGCCTTCAGGTCGTTCAGCCATGCTTCGAGTCCCCGGCGCAGGAGAGCGGTCGCGGTGGGGACGTCGGCGTCGACCTGAGGGCCGGTATGGGTCTCCTCCGTGCTCACCCTGACGCCGCCCCGGGTCCGGGTGAAGTTCCATACGTGGACGCCGCCGATGTGCAGTCCGTCGCCGATCGCCGGACCCGTCCAGCGGATGCAGGAGTGGTGCGCGAGCTGTTCGACCGTCGAGGTGATCTGCAGGCTGGTGGCCGGAGTCGGGTTGGGGGGCACCGGAGTCGTCCACCGGAAGGCCGAACCCCGGCGGAGCGGGCCGGGATCGAGGCGTTCCGCGGTGGTCACGGGGGCCTGCCAGGACGGCCAGCGCCCGATGTCGGTCTGTAACTCCCAGACCGTGCTCAGCGGTGCGTCGATGAGGATCTCGTCCCGGTACCGGACGGCGGCGTCCGGGTCGACGCCCGCGCCGCGGCAGGTGAGGGACTTGGCGGGGCGGTGGGACGCGGCGGCGCCGGCGGGTAACGCGGCGGCGCCGGCGGGTAGCGCGGCGGCGCCGAGGACGCCGACGACGAGCGGGACGGTGAACAGGGCGGCGCGGATGCCGGTGCGGCGGATGCCGGTCATGGGATTCTCCTTCGGCTTCGCGCGGCACGGACGTACCGAGCGGCAGAGGATCAAGCGATGGTGAGAGGCTATAACTCATCTTCGTGATAGGCAATATGTTGCGTGACACCTTCTCACCCACCACTCCGGGGCCGGTCGTCTCAGCCGGCCGGCAGGGGCCGACACAGGAGCGCCGCCGGGGTCGGACGGGCGGCGACGCGGGTGGTGAAGGCGATGCCGGCCGCGTACTCGGCCGGCAGGCACTGGCCCTTGTAGTGGCCGGAGGCGAAATCGCCGCCCCCGGCGTCCGCCGGGCGGTTGTCGCCCCGGTCGAACCAGACCGTACGGCCGCCGCCCGTGGGCAGCGCGGTGCGCGCCGGGGCACACAGGGCCGCCGAGACCCGCTCGCCGCGGACGCTGTACCCGATGAGGAACTGCCCTTGCGGACACTGGAGTTTGGTGTAGCCGCCGGCCCAGTCGCCGCCCGGCGGGACGTACGTCTCGTCGCGGACCACCGTCTGGCCGGCGGCCGCGGACCGCAGGTCGGAGGTGGAGCACAGGCCCCGGCCCCCGGTGTGGCTGAGACCCGCCAGGCGGGCGCCGTCGGGGCAGACCGCTTTGCGGGCGCCGGAGTCCCAGTCCCCTGTGGCTCGGGTGCGCAGCGAGGCGTTGTGGTCCCGGTGGTCGGTACTCAGCTGGTACCAGGCGACGGTGGCGGGGACGGGCCCGGTGCGGCCGGGGGCGGCGGTGAGGGTCGTCCAGGTGCCGGTGCGCCAGTCGGCGGGGTCGAGGATGCCGCTGCGGCGGCCGGTGGCGTCGTAGCGGAGGAGGGCCCAGGTGTCGCCGGCCGGGGCGCCCTGCGCGGTGGTGCTCCAGCCGACGAGCGGCCAGTAGGCGAAGTCGGCGTCCGAGGCCGCGAGATCACCGGTGAGGTTCTGGAACCAGGCGCGCGGCGCGGCCCCGTTCTCGTCGGCGCCGATGCCGAATTCGCTGATCCAGACGGGGGCGGTGAAGTGCGTCCCCGTTTCGGCGGAGACGAAGAAGGCCTGGTCGTAGAGCGTCTGGCGGAGCTCGGCGGGTGTCATGTCCTGGTAGCGGGCGTCATGGGTCTCGCCGAGGCCCGTCGCGCCGCTGTGGTGGGGGCCGGTGTACCCGTAGAAGTGGGCCGAATACACCAGCTTGTTCGAGACGACGAGGGTGTGGGAGAGGGTGCGCACGGGGGTGAGGGCGGGCCGGCCGTGGGGCAGGCCGTCGAGGGGGATGCCGGTCCAGTTGATGCCCTCGATGACGATGAGCAGCTCGGGGTTGGCCTCGGTGAGGATTCGGTCGGCGGCCTCCTGGGCGGCGGCTTGCCAGTCGTGGGCGTCGCCCAGGCCCCAGTTGGGGTCGTCCCAGGTGTCGCGGCGGACCTCGTTGTAGAGGTCGGCGCCGACCACGCGCGGGTTGTCGCGGTAGCGGCGGGCGAGGAAGACCCAGTCGTCCGCCCACTGTGCGGTGGAACGGCTGCTGTTCCAGCGTTCGTTGCCGTCGAGGCCGCAGCACCAGCGGGTGGTGCCGGTGTGGTTGTTCAGGATGACGGCGAACCCTGCGTCGGTCAGGGCGCGTACGACGGCGTCGTAGACCTGGAGCGGGGTGCGGCCCCGCATGTCCGGGTTCGCGGCGACCGCGGCGTCGGGGACGGGGGTGGTCGAGTGGAGCATCTCGTTGGAGAAGGGCAACCGGATGCTGTTGAGGCCCAGGGCCCGGAAGTCGGCGAGCAGGGCGGGCAGGGAGGCCCGGTCCAGGCCCAGGGGGATGCCGTGGGAGTCCTGGCCCGCGTGGTGGTTGGCGGGGTCGCCTTGGTCGCCGGAGCCGTTCCAGGAGCCCTGTGCCCCGTCCCAGTTGCCGGAGCGCAGGCGGAAGCGGTTGCCCTGGGCGTCGACGACGTAACGTCCCCGGGTGGAGAGCGGGGGTGTCCAGGGCGCGTCCACCGGAGCGGCGGCCGGCGCCGGGGACGACGCGGCCGCGGTGGCGGAGGCGGCGGCCGTGGTGGCCGGTGAGGCGGCGCCAGCCAGGAGCAGCACGCTCAGCACCACCCGTACGAGGCTCTTCATGTCGGCTCCCGCCGGACGTGGCCGCCCCGTTCCCGGGCGGCTGCGGCGACAAGTTACCGTCCGGTCGCCGGACAAGGAAGGCGCGGAACGCGGCGTCCGTGGATTCCGGGTTGTGCTCGGCGCGCCGGTCCCGAGGCCCTGGTGCGGACGCGTGTCACATCGGCGACGCGTCGTCCGCCTCGGGTGCCTCGGGTGCCTCGTCCGCCTCGGGTGTAGGCGGATGGTGTCCGTCCGTCCGTCCCGGCCCCGGGCCCCACGGGCCCGGCCCCGGCGTACCGGTACCCGGACCAGAGCGCGGCGGGCCCGTTCAGCGCAGCCGAGCTGCCGAGAGCCGCGCCACGCGAGACCGCCGCGGACCGGACCGAGAAGTCGCCCCGTCTCCAAGTCCCCCTGGCCACAAGGCGCCCGGACCGGACCGGCGGACGACGGGCTGCGATCACCCATCCGAGGGGTGCGGCGGCCCGTCGGGGGTCCGCCCGAGTGCGGGTACGGCACGGTGACGGTATGCGTCGCTCGTCTCTGCCTCTGCTCCTCGCCGCCCTGCTCGCGGCCTCCGGATGCGTCACCGTCCACCGTGCTCCGACCCCGGCCGCCCACGTCCACTCCCCCGCTGCGGCGCTCGCGGACCCCGAGCCCGCGGACGAATCCCGGCCCGGCCGACTCGGTGCCGCAGCGGCGCTGCCCCTGTCGCCGTTGCCCGAGACCACCCCCGGCACCCCGGCCGAGCCCGCGGAGCCGGACCTCCCGCCGGGCTCTGCCGCCCGGCCCGTGACGTCGGTGCGCGAGACCGGCGCGGGCCGGGATCCGGGCTCGGCGCCCCGCCGGACGGTCATCCCCGAGCGGGCTCCGCGCCCGGGGCTCACGGCGAAGCGACGGCCCAGCACCCGCACCCCCGCACCGCACCGCCCCGCGCGTCCCGCCACCGGAGCGGGAGCCCGCGCTGGGGAGATGGCGCGGCTGTGTCAGGCGGCGCGCGGTGTCACCAGTCCCGCCGTCGCCGCCCTGTGCCAGCAGACCTGGCGGTGACCACGCGGGGCCCTGCACCGAACCCCCGCCCCTGAGCGGCCAAAAGGGCCGAGAGCCGGCGGCCCGTGCCCCGATCGCCGTGACGACCACCCTTCACCTGTCAACGAGAGGGAACGAGCGGCAGACTGTCGCTGTACCCGTTCACCGGCCGGTCGACCTCCTCGACCGTGCGGACGTCCAGCTCGGCCGGGGCGGACTGCGTGCCGAGCGTTCCGCCGGGGTGCCAGGTGCCGGTGACCGAGACCCAGGTGTCGGCGGGCAGGGAGGGCGCGCCGTGGACGCGGACCTTGACGGACTGCGCGTCGGCGGCGCAACACGAGATGACGATCCGGGTGAGGTACCAGCCGTCGCCTCCTTCGTCGAGCGTGACCAGGCCGCTCATCTGCACCGTTCGCCCCTTGATGGCCTGGGTTCGGTCCTGCTGCACCCGCCGCGTGAACTGGGTGAGGGTCATGGGCAGCGGTGAGGTGGCGGGCAGCGCCTCGAAGTGCCGCTGCTCGGTGACGACCTTCGCGGTGTCGCGGGAGGCGGTGTACGAGCCGAGGGCCGGTGGGGCGTAGACGATGAGGCTCAGGGCGGGCAGGAACAGCAGCCACGCCACCCTGGGCACACCGGAGTGGTCGTGGCCATGCGCGTGCACGTGCCTGTGCTCGTGCCCCTGCCCGTGCGCATGCCGGAGGCCGTCCGTCTCGTTCGGTTCGCCGTCGCCGGTGCGGTCCGCGTGACCGTGGGTCGTCACGGCCCCCCGCCGGGCGTTGGTCCTGATGGAGGACCACGTTTCCGCCACCGCCAGCACGAGCAGCAGGACACCGGAGGCGATCAGCAGGGGCCTCATGCCCGGCTTGACGTACCTCAGGCACAGGTCGGTGAACAGCGAGATGTGCAGCAGGCCTGAGCCGCTGAGGAGGAGCAGGAACGCCTGCGTCGGCCGCTTCACAGCAGTGCTCCTCCGATCAGAGCGCTGCACAGCACCGCCACGACCGTCGTGGCGGTGGAGAAGCGGATCGCGAAGGGGCGGCCGAACGTTCCCGCCTGCAGGGCGATGAGTTTCAGGTCGACCATCGGACCGACCACCATGAACGCCAGTCGCGCCAGGGGCGAGAAGCCGGTGAGCGAGGCCGCCACGAAGGCATCGGCCTCGGAACACACCGCGAGGACGACGGCGAGCCCCGCCAGGAAGAGCACGGACAGCCAGGGGGAGCCGGAGAAGACGTCGAGGACCGAGCGCGGGACCGCCACGTTGAAGGTGGCCGCCGCCATCGCTCCGAGGACCAGGAATCCCCCGGCGTGGAGGAAGTCATGCTGGAAGCCGAGCCGGAACTCGTTCCAGCGGCTGTGCCCCGTCCGATGACCGGTGTACCGCACCGCGGGACGCAGCCACTCCTCGCGGCCCAGCCAGAGCCAGAGCCATCCCATCGCCGCGGCAGTGGCGAGCGAGGCGAGGAGCCTGGCCAGGACCATGGCGGGACTACCGGGGAAGGCGATGGCCGTGGCGGTCAGTACGACGGGGTTGACGGCGGGCGCGGACAACAGGAAGGCGAACGCCGCGGCGGGGGTGACCCCACGGCCGATCAGGCTGTTGGCGACCGGGACCGAAGCGCATTCGCAGCCGGGCAGCACCATTCCGGCGAGGCCGGCAACCGGGACGGCGAGCACCGGCCGCTTCGGCAGCGCCCGGCTGAACATGCGTTCGGGCACGAACGCGTTGATGGCACCGGACAGCGCCGTGCCGAGCAGCAGGAACGGCAGGGCCTGGACCGTCACGGCGAGGCAGACGGTCCGCCAGGCCTGCACCGCCGACGCGTCCAACCACCCCACGCCGACCAGGATGACGACACCGCAGACGGCCATCGCCATGCACCACAGGTACATCCAGCCGGGGATCGGCCCCCGAGAGGAGACGCCCTCGGACGGCGCAGCGACTGCGGCGGTCGTCCCCGCCTCCCCGGCGAGTTCAGCCATCTTGCGCATGCCATCTCCGCATGTCGGAAGTTCGGATCGGAATATAGCGGGCGCCAGGCCGAAAACCCTCGCTCCGACGCGGCGCAGGCGGGGGTGTGGTCGACCGGCGGGCGCAGGGGTCGCGGGAGCGTCGCCGTCGCACGCCGTGCATGATGATGTTGCCTACTATCGTGGGTAGTTGACGTGCGGATACGGCCTGGGGGGTCTCCTGTGAATGATGCGGTCGAACTGGCGGACATGATCGGACAGCTGCGCCAGGAGCTGAGCCGGGCGATGTCCGCCGGCGAGGACTCCGATCTGAGGTTCAAGGCGGAGCGCGTGGAACTGGAACTGACCGTGGGAGTGGAGCGGACCAGCGAACCGGGTGTGAAGGTGCGGTTCTGGGTGTTCGACGCCGGCGCCTCGGCGAAGCGCTCGGCGACCGTCACGCAGAAGCTGACCCTCACGCTCCAGCCCGTACAGGCGAACGCACCTGAGCAGGTGGCCCTGATCTCCGGTGACGAGCTGCTCGGTGAACGCTGAGGCGACCCCCGGGCGGGGCGGACTCGACCCGCACCGCATCGCCGAAGTCATCGTCACCAGCGCCGCCGGAGGCGGCCGGCGGGGCTCGGGATACCGGGTCGGCGACACGGCGATACTGACCGCCTTCCACGTGGTGGCGGGGGCGGCAGCGGTGCAGGTGCGCTTCGACGCCGACCGGCCGGGCCAGTGGGTCGCGACGGCGGCGCTCGCCTGGTCGGATCCCGGGACGGACGTCGCGGTGCTGACCTTCACCGCCCCGCCGGGCACGGCGCCCGTCCCGCCGGCGCGGTTCGGGCGCATCGGCGACGACCGCCACGCCGTCATCGACGTCCACGCGGCGGGCTTCCCCTTGTGGAAGCGCCGGCGCGGCGCCGACGGCAGGCAGTTCCGGGAACTGCACCAGGCTGACGGAACCGTCGCCGCCCTGTCCAACCTGCGCACCGGAACCCTGGAGATCACGGTCCCGGCGGCGGCCGCCGACCCCGACCCCGCGGTATCGCCGTGGTCGGGGATGTCCGGGGCTGCCGTGTGGGCCGGGGCGTTCCTCGTCGGAGTGGTCGCCGAGCACCATCGCGGAGAAGGTCTCGGCCGGCTCACTGCCGTCCGTATCGACCGCACCCTTCAGCGGGTCGCCGACGGCCCCCGGGCGGAACTGGCTGTGCTGCTGGGCATCCCCGGTCACACGGCACTGCCGGACGTGGGCGTCGAACCGGACGCCCCGGCCCCGCCGCTCTCGGCCAAGGTCATCGGGCTGCCCGTCGCGCACGGCCTGGAGCTGTTCAAGGACCGTTCCGAGGCCCGGGACCTGATCGGGCGCCACCTCGCCGACCCGGGCATCCGTATGGTCACCGTCACCGGACGCCGGGGCATCGGCAAGAGCGCGGTCGCCGCGAAGGTCATGGAGCTGCTGGAACGCGGCGAGTGGCCCGGCCACGCCCAGGCGCCGCTGCCGGCGGGCTTGATCAACCTGAGCACCCGCACCTCCGGGGTCTCCCTCGAACGCCTCTACTTCGACTGCGCCCGCGCCCTCGGCCCCGCGCACGAAGCACGCCTGCTGGAGGTCTGGGCCGCCAACCGACCCGTGCCGGACAAGATCGACGAACTGTTCACCGCGATGGGCGACCGACTCTTCGTCATCCTGGTCGACAACCTGGAGGACCGGCTCCTGGATGACGGCCGGCTCGACGACGAGGAACTCGACACCTTCTTCGACTGCCTCTTCCGGGCTCGCGGCACCCCGAGGCTGCTGGTCACCTCGCAGCTGCCGCTGCGCCTGCCGCCCGAGCTGCGCCGGTTCGCCGCCGAGGTCGAGCTGTCCGACGGTCTGCCGCCCGCCGAATCCATCGCGCTGCTGCGCGAGCTCGACCAGGACGGCACTCTTGGTGTCGCGCAGCTCTCGGATGCGGAGTTGCTCCAGGCGGCGGTCCGCGTCCACGGCGTGCCGCGCGCACTGGAGCTGCTGGTGGGCGCCATGGCCGACGACACCCTGTCGCTGCCGACACTGGAGGACGTCCTGGAGGACTTCACCCTGCGCGGCGACGTGGTCGCAGGCCTGGCACAGGACCGCTACCAGCGCCTGCACGCCGGCAGCCGCTGCGTGCTGGACGTGCTGGCCGTGCTGCGCACCCCCGCGCCCCGTGAGGCGGTCGAGTGGATCGTCGGCGGCCTCGATCCCGGCCTCGACGTCACCGCCGCCCTGTCCGGCCTGCTGCGGATGCGCATGCTGACGGTGGACCGGGGAACGCGTACGTACGCCCTGCACCCGATGGACGCCGACTTGGCGTACGGTTCCCTGCCGGCCGAAGGCCCGCTCGGGCGCCCCGCGTTGGAGCGACGCGCGGCCGAGTGGTACGCGAGCGTCGCACCGCCCCGCCCCGCCGGGACTGGCGCACGCTGGACGACGTACAGGCGTACCGGCGCGCGTTCGACCACCGGGTACGGGCTGCAGACATGGACGAGGCAGCGCTGGTCCTGGGCGCCATCGGGCAATGGATGGTGTGGCACGGCTCCGTGGTCGCCGCGATATCTATGCACCTGACACTGGAGGAACAATTGACCGACGACCGGGCACGACTCGCCCACCTCATCGGCTTCGGCCACGCCCGGCTGAGCGGTGGCCCGCTGCCGCACGCTGTCGAGCTGTTCACCGAGGCCGCGGAGGTGGCCGAGCGCGTCGAAGACCGTCGCGCGCTCCAAGAAGCCATGTTCGGTCTCGGTGACGCGCACCGGCAGCTGGGCCGTCTGGAGGACGCGACGAGCCCGCTGGCCCGGGCCGGCACGCTGGCACGGGAGAACGGCGATGCCGAAGCCGAGGCCCACGCCCTCCTCAGTCTCAGCCTCGCCCACAGCACCCTCGGCGACGGGGAAGCGGCCCTGGCGGGCGCCGACCGGCTGGGCGAACTCGCCGCGGCCTCGGGGGACCGGCTCACCGAAGCCCGCTCCTTGAACGCCCGCTTCACGGCCCTGCTGACCCTGGGCCGCTGGGAGGAGACCATCGCGGCGGCCGAGCAGGCAGTAGACGCCTACGCGGCCGCGGGCGTCCAGGAGGCGACGGACTACGCGCTGAACGCCAAGGGCGTGGCCCTGCTCGCCCTCGGCCGCCCCGAGGAGGCCCTGGCCTGCCTGGAGGAGGCGCTGCGCGCGGCGTCGGCCATGGAGAACCCGCGGACCGAGGGCGTCTGCCTCTACAACTCCGCCTGGGCGCAGTGGACCCTGGGCCGGTACGGGCGGGCGGCCGAGGCGGCCGAGCGGTCGGCCGCCTCCCTGCAGCTCGCCGGGGCCGCCGAGGCCGCGGCCGCGCAGGCGCTCGGCGAAGCGGCCCGCGCCAGGATGATGCCCGCCGCGCGCAAGGCGGCCGATGCCCTGGAGCGTGCGGCGCAGGGGGCCGGCAGCAACGTGGAGATGGTCCGCCCGGCCTGGCTGACCGCGCAGGCCGAGCACCTGCGCGACCACGCCTGACGGCGCGCCGCCGAACCGCCCTGCGCAGCCGACCGTCTGGCGCGCGGGGCGCCCGGACCGCCGAGCCGCTGAGCCCGGCCTCGCCGGACGGGCTCAGCGGCACGGTGCACCGACCCCGAGCCCCGGGCGCGGCGGGGCGCAGAAGCCCGGACGGGCCCCGGCCCGGGCGCGGTGCTGTTCCCGAGGTGCGGTGGGTGCGGCGGGGCGCCACCCGGAGGGGTCGCCGTCGACGCCGTCAGCATGCGAAGCACCGACCTGATCCTGCTTGCCGTCTCCGCGGCGTCACGCCCGGCGCGAGATCGGCTTCGTCCCGCCCATGTCGATCACCGTGCACTGGTGCGCGTCCTCCCCTGCATTCGTGCCGGCCCTGGCCGGGCTGTGGTCGGGTGCTCACCGGGCCGGGGTCCCGCCCGGAGCGCAGCGGCCCTGAGGGGCAGGGTCCGCGACCTCCTACGTGGTTCGCGGCGCGGGTTCCTGCGCAACCGGCGAGTGGCACGCGGCGCGGGCGTCGTCTTCCTCCGCGCGCGGCCAGTGCCGTCCTTCGAGGGCCTCGGCGCTGCGGTTGAGCCGGATCAGGACGTCCTCCAGCTCCCGTATCTCCTCCGGGGACCAGTCGGCGACCACCCGGGCCAGACAGGACCGGTTGACTTCGCGGTCCGCGGCGAACCGGCGCGCACCTTCGGCGGTGATGCGCAGCTTGCGGGCCATGCCGCCGTCCGGGTCCGCGACGCGCTCGGCCAGGCCGCAGCGCAGCAGTGCGGCCGTCTGGCGGTTCACGGTCGAGGTGTCGAGCCCGAAGGCCTCCGCCAACTGCCCGATGGACATGGGGCCTTGGGTGTCGATCCGGCTGAGCAGCAGGTACGCCGACCGCTCCAGGCGTTCGGGGTCGCGCTCGCGCCGGGCCAGCACCTGGTGCCGCGAGAGCAGCATCAGCTCCCGTTCCAGTTTCTCCAGCACTGCGCCTCCCGCTCCTTCCGGCGCTCCATTATCGCGGACCCGTCAGCCCGTGGGCCGTCGGACCGGCGGACCGCTGTGGGCGTGGCCCGCGGACGACCGCCATAGACCTCGGGCCGCAATATGCATGATACACAGTGTGTGTACTATGCACTCCTCGTTGTCAGCCCGACGAGCCACCGCCTCACCCCGGAGGACCCGCATGACCGTCACCACGTCCACCGCCTCCCGCGCTGCCGAGATCCTGTCCCGGCCCATCGCGCTGAACGGCCTGACCGTCCCCAACCGCATCGCGATGGCTCCGATGACGCGGATGTTCTCCCCCGGCGGCGTGCCCGGCGAGGACGTGCAGGCGTACTACGCCAGCCGGGCCGCCGCGGGTGTGGGGCTGATCGTCACCGAGGGCACCTACGTCGGCCACGAGTCCGCCGGGCAGAGCGACCGGGTGCCGCGGTTCCACGGCGAGGACCAGCTGGCGGGCTGGGCGAAGGTCGCCGCGGCCGTGCACGAGGCGGGCGGCACGATCGTGCCCCAGCTGTGGCACATAGGCATGGTGCGCAACCAGGGCGAGGCACCGTACGCCGACGCTCCCGCCGTCGGCCCGTCCGGCATCCGCGTCGACGGCACCGAGGGGACCGGCAAGGCGATGACCCGCGCCGACCTCGACGACGTCATCGGCGCGTTCGCCGACGCCGCCGCCGAGGCCGAGCGGATCGGGTTCGACGGCGTCGAACTGCACGGGGCCCACGGCTACCTGCTCGACCAGTTCCTGTGGGAGCGGACCAACCGCCGCACCGACGCGTACGGCGGCGACGCGGTCGCCCGTACGAAGTTCGCCGCGGAGATCGTGGCGGCGGTCCGCGAGCGCGTTGCGGCCGACTTCCCGGTGATCTTCCGCTACTCGCAGTGGAAGCAGGAGGCCTACGACGCCCGGCTCGCGCAGACCCCGCAGGAGCTGGAGGCGATCCTGGCCCCGCTGACGGCGGCGGGCGTCGACGCGTTCCACGCCTCCACCCGGCGCTACTGGGTCCCGGAGTTCGAGGGCTCGGACCTGAACCTGGCGGGCTGGACCAAGAAGCTCACCGGCCGGCCGACCATCACCGTCGGCTCGGTCGGCCTCGACGGCGACTTCATCCGCTCCTTCGCCGGCGAGGGCGCGGCGCTCGGCGACATCGACAACCTCCTGGACCGCATGGAACGCGACGAGTTCGACATGGTCGCCGTCGGCCGGGCGCTGCTCCAGGACCCGCAGTGGGCGGCGAAGGTCCTCGGCAACCGCTTCGACGAGCTGCAGCCGTACGACGCTGCGGCGCTCAAGTCGCTGAGCCGCTGAGCCGCTGACCGGTTCCGTACACCGGAGGCCGGGGCGCCGCGCCCTTCACGCACGGTACCCCGGCCGGTAGTGGCCTGCCGGTGATCTCGCCTCGGACGGCCCGCGCCCGTCCCACCGCGGCAGCGGCGGTTCCGTCAGGGCGGCGGGGAGTCATCCCTGGGGGCGGGGCGGCGGTCCCCCGGTCACTCGGCCGGGAGGAGGAACAGCTCGTCCGCGTAGCAGAAGGCCCAGTCCTCTCCGGGCTCGAACGACCTGGCCAGCTCATGACCGGCCGTGGCCCTGGCGTGCGCGGACGCGTGCCTGTTCGGCGACGAGTCGCAGCAGCCCACGTGACCGCAGACCAGGCACTCACGAAGATGCACCCATTGGCCGCCGATCCTCAGGCAGTCCTCACAGCCCTCCGTGGTGGAGGGAGCGACGTCCCGGACGTGATCCAGGTGCGGGCACTCCTTCGCGGTGGGCCTGCCCTCCACGTCCGAGGCCACCTGCCAGGCATTCATCGGCTCTCCTCCTTGACGGTCGGTTCCCGTCAGGAGGTGCGCGCGGAAACGACCTTGTCGGTACGGGCGGTAATGCCACCAGGCGGCGGTCGGCGCCGCCTGGTGGACACGGTACGACGGCCAGGGCGAAGGACGCGTGCCCGACGCGGAGCAGCCGACGAAGCGTTGGGGGGAACACCACGAAAGCCTGCGGAAGGGTGCGTGCCACTGCACCCGAACCGGTACCCCGGCGGACGAACCGGTCGCTCAGCCCACGCGTTCGATGCGCGCGCGCCGGATCAGGTTCTTGCCCGGCTCGCGGACCTTGTCGAACGCCGCGTCGTTCAACAGGACGCAACTGCCCGACGGACCGTTCACCGACACCGTCGTCACATGACCGTTGTCCAGATTCGTGACCCGCAGCCTCGTCCCCACGGGAAACGTCCCACTGCTCGCCGCCGGCGGACCCGCCTCGCCCGACAACGTCACCGTCGACCCCGGACACACCACCTGCCCGGTGGCCGGCGGCACGCGCACACCCGCCGTGCCCGCCGTGCCACCCGAGCCCGCCCCAGCGTTTCCGCCCGCTGCCGCCACGCGTTCGATGCGCGCGCGCCGGATCAGGTTCTTGCCCGGCTCGCGGACCTTGTCGAACGCCGCGTCGTTCAACAGGACGCAACTGCCCGACGGACCGTTCACCGACACCGTCGTCACATGACCGTTGTCCAGATTCGTCACCCGCAGCCTCGTCCCCACGGGAAACGTCCCACTGCTCGCCGCCGGCGGACCCGCCTCGCCCGACAACGTCACCGTCGACCCCGGACACACGACGTCGGGTACGGCGGCATTGCCGGTCGCCATCGTGGCGACGAACCCTCCGGCCACCAGCGTTCCGGCGACTACACAGAGCACGGCCTTCTTCGTGGAACTCATGGTCCGCTTCCGGGACATGGACACTCCTCGATCCGATGGACGCTGTCCCTGTCCTTGATACGGGCCGACGGCACCGGCCGGCGCGGTCTTGTCACCACGTCACAAATCCACCGTCGCCGGGGCTTGGGGAGCGCTGTCCGGCAGCCCGCCGCGGTCCAACGTTCGAAGAAGGCCTGCAAAACGGCAGGTCAGGGCCCAGCGCCCGCAGGAGCGACGAGCGGGCGGTGCTCGCACCGACGGCTTCGAGCGACGCCCGGCCGAGGAAACCAAAGGCGGCATTAAGGTTCGGTTGATGCACCCTTAATGCGCTCCACCACGCTTCATGCACTCGACCAGCCCACATGCCGCCGGGTCCGGGTCTCCGGCCGCCCGGGGTGACCGGCCCGGCTCGACGAAGACGGCGCCGGACCACCCGCGCATACACCCTTCGTGACGGTCGATCACGTACAGTGACTTCATCGCACACCGACCTCGGCCGTTCGCCTGTGGGAGTCGCCATGTCCATGCTGCTGATCAGGGGTTCGTTCAAGATGACGGACCGCGCCCGGCCGGACGGCGACACGCTCCCGTTCGTCGCGGACAACGTGGCCGACTGGAAGCTCGTGCCCGGCTGCGAACCGATCGTGCCCAAGGCCGACGGCCGCGTCAGCATCCGGCTCGAAGCCATCGACGCGCTGGAGACCCACTACGGCCAGAAGCCGCACGAGGAGCACCAGCCGCGTGACCTCGCCCACCAGGCCGCGGACAAGCTGCTCACGCTGGTCGGCTTCGAGTCCGTCATCCGCAACGAGGACGACGAGACCGTCGTCACCGTGCCCAAGAGCGTGCCCGGATGGATCCTCACCCGGGGCAGCGACGTCCACGGCCGGTGCGTGGCCTTCGTAGGCAAGACCACACCACCGGTGTTCAGCGGCTACGAGACGACCATCGACGAGGATCTGCTGAAGAGGACCGCCAACTACCAGCTGCTCCGGCTGGGCCTGGTCTACCCGACGTACTACGCCGGCCTGCCCGGGTACCTGCGCGAGCTGCTCACCGACGCCTCGGAACAGGCGCGGGCGGCCGGGGCGGGCCTGTGGGCCGCCGGCATCGACAAGACCACCGACGGGGCAACGGTCACCGGAATGCCCTCGATCACGGACGACCACACCGGACAGGTGATCCTGCCGAAGCTGTTCCGCCGCCTGAAGGACTACCTGGACTTCACCCCGGACGATCCGTCGCTGGACCGCTTCCGGGCGTATCTGGCCGGCTGCGCGGACGAGTACCGTCTCCTGCCCGACACCGGGAAGCTCTTCAGCGGCCTGCAGCACATCGTCGAAGTCACCGCCGACAACACCGTGAAGATGACCCGGCCCGCCAGGGAGATCATCTTCACGGAGAAGTGAACCCTCCCGCTCCGTCGGGCTCTTGGCACCGGAAACTCGGATGCGGGGGCCGCACGGCCACCCCTAGGCTGCCGTCGCCGCGCGGGCGAGCCACCGCGACCGTATCGACCGTCAAGGGATCGGGGATGCACGGGGTATGACCAGTCGACTCTTCGCCATCTGCTTCAATGCGACCCGGCCGTCGGACCTGGCCCGGTTCTGGTCCGACGTCCTGGGCTGGCAACTGGCCGACGGTCCGGACGACGACGTCACGGTCCTGCCCCCGGATGCCGACGGGTTCCGCATCCGTTTCCTGCCGGGCCAGGAGCCGAAGACGGGCCGGAACCGGGCGCACTTCGACCTGACGAGCGCCTCCCCGGAGGACCAGCAGGAGACGGTGGCCAGGGCGCTGGGTCTCGGCGCGAAGCACATCGACGTCGGCCAACTCCCGCAGGAGGGGCACGTGGTGCTCGCCGACCCCGACGGCAACGAGTTCTGCGTCATCGCGGCGGGCAACGAGTTCCTCGCCGGAACCGGCTTCGTCGGGGCCCTGGCCTGCGACGGTACGCAGGAGGTCGGTTACTTCTGGAGCGCGGCGCTGCGGTGGCCGCTGGTCTGGGACCAGGACCAGGAGACCGCCATCCAGTCGCCGAACGGGGGCACCAAGATCACCTGGGGTGGCCCTCCCGTCGCGCCGAAGACGGGTACGAACAGGCTGCACTTCGAGCTGGCGGTCCCCGCCGGCGCGGACGGGGAGGCGGAGATCGACCGCCTGGTCTCGCTCGGCGCGACGCGCACCGGCGAAGGCGAAGGCGAGGGCGAGGGCGACGGAGCACGGGTTTTGATGCTCGACCCCGACGGCAACGAGTTCTGCGTGCAAAGGCCCCGCTGACGGCGGGCCGTTGCCGACCGTGCGGCGTCGGCGCCGGAATGACGGCGGGCGGTGCCCGCTTCGCAGATCCGTCGTGGGACACCGCCCATGATTCGGTCAGGAAGCGACA
The DNA here is from genome assembly GCF_044454045.1 of Streptomyces sp. NPDC051578. Lineage (NCBI taxonomy): Bacteria > Bacillati > Actinomycetota > Actinomycetes > Kitasatosporales > Streptomycetaceae > Streptomyces > Streptomyces sp. NPDC051578. The sequence continues at coordinate 607,594 of NZ_JBITDH010000002.1, read as the reverse complement.
AAAGATAGGCGGGCAAGCAAAGCGTTCGACATCAAGCGACAAAGGACCTTGTCCTGTGCATGACCTCCCGATGGGATCACGGGAGCCGTTACGTGCGGCTCCACCCCACACAAGGAGCACTCATGCGCATACCTCGCCCCCGGCTCCGCGCCATGGCCGCCACGGCAGGGGCCACCGCCCTCGCCTCCGCCGCCCTGGTCGCCACTCCTCTGAGCGGGGGCGCCTCGGCCGCCCCCGCCGCCGGCCGGCAGGTCAAGCCCGTTCCGGCCGTGGCCGGACACCAGTTGGTCCGTGCCGTCGGCAGCCCGCTGTCCACGGAGCAGTGCCAGGCGAAGTGGAAGATCGCCTGCTACGGACCGCTTCAGTACCGCCAGGCGTACCACTTGGACCCGCTCTACAAGGCAGGCATCACCGGCAAGGGCCGGACCATCGTGATCGTGGACTCGTTCGGCTCGCCGACGATCCAGCACGACCTCGACGTGTACAGCAAGCAGTTCGGCATTCCCAGCAGCAAGGTCCAGGTGGTCAAGTGGGGCAACGTCCCGGCCTGGGACCCGAAGAACGCCGACATGACCGGATGGGCCGGCGAGTCCACGCTCGACGTCGAGATGGCCCACGCCATGGCGCCGGACGCCAAGATCGTGCTGGTCGAGACGGCGGTGGCGGAGACCGAGGGCGTCACCGGCTTCCCCGAGATGATGTCGGCCGAGAAGTACCTGATCGACCGGGGCATCGGCGACGTCATCACCCAGAGCTTCGGCGCGACCGAGAACACCTTCCCGGGCTTCGACAAGGGTGACTTCTCCAGCCTGAAGGATCTGCGGTACGCCTTCAAGGCGGCAGCGGCGCACGATGTGACCGTCCTCGCTTCCTCCGGTGACGGCGGAGCCACGGACAGCACGGCGGACGGCAGCGGCTACTACCCCGAGCGCGTCAACTCCTGGCCTTCCTCCGACCCGCTGGTCACCTCGATCGGCGGCACCCAGCTGCACCTCGACGACAAGGGCAACCGCCTCAGCCCCGAGAGCGTCTACAACGACAACGGGGCGGGCGGAGGCGGCCAGTCGCACGTTTTCGCGCGGCCCTCGTTCCAGAACGGCGTCCGCGGCGTCGTTGGCGATCGGCGCGGCACCCCCGACATCTCGATGGCCGCCGCCGTCAACGGCGGGGCATGGGTGTACTCCAGCTACGACCCGACCGCGGTCGGCTGGGACGTGTCCGGCGGCACCAGCGAGGCCTCGCCGCTGTTCTCCGGCATCGTCGCCCTCGCCGACCAGGCGGCCGGCCGCCGGATCGGCAACCTCAACGAGGCCCTGTACTCCCTGTACAAGGACGAGGGCTACAAGCCGTCCAGCGGCCTCGTGGACGTCAACGACGGTACGAACAACAGCTATGCGGGTGTGACCGGCTACACCGCGGTCAACGGATATGACATGGCGACCGGTCTCGGCACCATCGACGCGGCACGCTTCGTCCCGGCCCTGGCCCGGGAGAGCCGGCACCACTGATCACGGGGCGGCTCACGACCGCCGTGCACGGCGCCGCCCGGTCCTCCGGGTGGCGCCGTACGCATGTCCGGGGCAGGCGCGCCCGCTTTCAGAGGGTGCCGTCGGGGCCGTTCGCAGAGCCGCCCCGGGCGGCCTTGGCGAGTCCCGAGTTCCGGTAGGAGTAGCCGAAGTAGATGACCAGCCCGATCAGGAACCAGACGACGAACCGGATCCACGTCTGGACCTGGAGGTAGGTGATGAGCCAGATGGAGGCGACCACGCCGATGGCGGGGGTGACGGGCATGAACGGTGCGCGGAACTCCCGCGGCAGGTCGGGGCGCCGGTAGCGGAGCACGATGACGGCCGTGCACACGACCACGAAGGCGAGCAGGATGCCGATGTTGGTCAGCTCCGCGGCCGCGCCGATCGGCACGAAGCCGGCGATGGCGGCCGACGCGACGCCGACGATCCAGGTGACGCGGGTCGGGACGTGCCGGGTCGGGTGCGTCTTGGCGAACCAGTGGGGCAGCAGTCCGTCGCGGCTCATGGAGAACCACACACGCGTCACACCGAGCATGAAGGTGAACATCACCGTGAGGATGCCGATGATCGCCCCGACGGCGATCACGTCGGCGATCGCGCCGAGCCCCACCGACTTGAAGGCGCTGGAGAACCCGCTCTCCGGGTCGATCTCCGTGTAGCGCTGCATGCCCGTCAGGACCAGGCAGGCGAGGACGTACAGCACCATGGCGATGGCGAGCGAGTAGATGATCGCCTTGGGCATGTGGCGTTGGGCGTCCTTGGACTCCTCCGCCGCCGTGCTCATCGCGTCGTACCCGAAGACGGCGAAGAAGACGGTGGCCGCCCCGGTGAAGGCGCCTCCCACTCCGAACGGGAAGAAGGGGGTGTAGTTGCCGGTGTTGATGTGGAAGAAGCCGACGATGATGACGAGCAGGACGACCAGCACCTTGAGTACGACGACGACCGTCTCGAAGCGTGCGGCGTTCTTGATGCCGAGGTTGAGCAGGTAGGCGGTGAACAGGCAGAGCACGGCGGCGATGAGGTCGACGCGGTGGCCCGCCCCCGTGCCGGGCGCGCCGAGCATCCAGGTGGGCAGGCCCGCGCCGGTGTCCGTGAGGAGGAAGTTGAAGTAGCCGGAGATGCCGATGGCGACGACGGCGACGATGGCCGTGTACTCCAGCAGCAGGTCCCAGCCGATGAACCAGCCCGCCAGCTCGCCGAGGACGGCGTACCCGTAGGTGTACGCGGAGCCGGCCTTCGGGATGAGGCCGGCGAATTCCGCGTACGAGAAGGCGGCCGCGGCGCTGGCCACGCCGGCGATGAGGAAGGAGACCAGTACGGCCGGTCCCGCGATGCCATTGGCGACCGTCCCGGCGAGCGTGAAGATGCCGGCGCCGATGATGCCGCCGACGCCGATCGCGGTGAGCTGCCACAGGCCGAGGGTCCGCGTGAGCTGCTCGCTGGGGGCGCCCTCGGTCTCGTCGATGTGCTCGATCGGCTTGCGGCGCAGGACGCCCTCTCCCATCCGCGGTCTCGCCATGTCCGGTCCTTTCCGCAGGTGCTGACGGGATTTCATGATGGCGCAGTCGCCGAGACGGCGGAGTTAGGCGCTCCGCGCGTCGCCCCGGGGGGTGGGGGCGTAGCGGCAGGGGCTGCCGCAGCGGTCGCTCATCACGGCGGCTGTCCCGGCTTCTCGCGCGGCCTGACCGGGAGTGGTTGGCCGGGCGGCGTTTGCCGTGGAGAGCCGGGGAAGGTAAGGGCAGGGGGTGGTTCGCATGGACTTGACGGGTTGGGTGCCGACCGGAGTGGCGTGGTGCCTGGTGCTGCTCGCCGGGGTGCTGCGGCTCGGTGGCGGGAGGGCCCGGCCGCGCGGCAAGGCGCTGTTGCCGGTCGAGGTGGGGATGTTGCGCGGGGGCTCGCGCGGGGCGGCGCAGACCGCACTGGCCGAGCTGTACCTCGTCGGCGCGGTGGAGGCGGGGTTCCGCCAGACGGTCCGGGGCGTCGTGGACCGGCTGCCGCCGCACGGCAGCTCCGCGGTGGCCCGTGCGCAGTACGCCGTGCTCTACCGGCAGATGCACCCCCGTCGGCTGCGAGATTACGAACGGGTGCGGGATGCCCTCGCGCAGACCGCCCGGGAGCTGGAGCGTGCGGGACTGCTGGTGTCCCCGAAGCGGCGGTGGGCCGTACGGGCCCTGCTGCTCCCGGTGTTCGCCGCGGCGCCCGTCCAGGCCGTCTCGGGCGGCCGGGCGGCCGTGTGGCTGTGGCTCGCCCTCCTCGCGGATGTCGCCGCCGTGGCGTTGTGGGTGCGGCCCCGGCGCACCTCGCGCGGCGCGGCGTTGCTGGCCCGGCTGCGCCTGGACCACGCCGGAGCCCGCCGGGCCACGGAGCAGGGCGATCCGGGCGCGCTGCTGTTGAGCGTCGCCCTGTTCGGCGCCCCGGCGCTGCGTGCCCAGCTCCCCCGGTTCACCGAGGAGAGCGGACTGCTGACCCGCCCCCCGAGGGTGCCCATGGAGCGGAGCGGAAGCGGCGGCTGGCACGAGACGTCGGGCGGGTGCGGGGGGTGCGGGGGCTGACGGGCGCCTCTCCCGCCGCGGGAGGGAGGAGGCCCACCACCGGTCCGAGGACGGGTCCGGGCACGGGTGTGGCCCCGGCGCGCACTGCGTCGGGGCCACCCGTGCCGGAGCCGCACGTGCCGGAAGGAGGTCAGCGCCCCGTCGTACCGTTGCCGCCGTACGAACGGCGCACCGCCTCGGCGGCCTTGTCGGTCTGGGCGTCGTACTTGTCCCCCGTACGCTCGTCGATCAGCCGCTCGATGCTCTCGACGCCCTTGTCGGCCTGGTCCGGGTGGCCCTTCGCCAGCTCCTTGGCCTTGTTCGCCATGTCTCCCAGCCTGCTCATGAGTACCTCCGCGGTAGTCCGTGCGTCGTACGCAGCCGCGGATACCCCACTGGCCCACTCCTACGCCTGCGTGCGACGACCACGTCCGGGGCCGCCGGTCGGCCGCGGCCCGCGGGAGACGGTGCGTGCTCCGGCGAACCGCCCCGGCCGACCGGCCGCGCTCACGGCGCCAAGTGAACCTCCAGGGCGGTTCGCACCGCGGATTCAAGGGCTCCCTCGATCCACGCGGGTTTGACGGAGGTGTGGCATCCCCCGAAGTGCAGGTTGCCCTCGGGCTTGCGGACGTGCGGGAAGAGCTCGGTGTGCTGGCCGGGGAGCAGCACGGACGCTTCCCCGTAGGCGTAGGCGTCGCGCATCCAGGACTGGGTCCGCCCGACGCCGGTGTAGAACACCTCGATCCGCTGCCCGTACACGTCCTGCACACCCGCGAGGGCGCGCGGGTAACGCTCGGCGTCGTCGAACGAATCCCACTTCAGGGCGTCGTCCGACCAGCTGTAGGACGCGAGCAGCACGCCGCCCTTGCTGCCTTCGACGGGGTAGGACGGCTGGAACATGAAGCGGTTGGGGTTGTCGGTGGCCGAGCCGCCGCCGATGACGCCGACCGCCTCGGGCTGATCACGGGTGACGAGGCGACAGGCGGCGTAGTGGGAGCGCTGGGCGGCGGAGATGTGCCCCTTGGGCACGGACGAGTGGGCACCGAGCAGGGTGCCGTCCGTCGGGCTCTGCCCCAGCTGGTACTTGCGGTACAGGCCGGGCCGTACGGCTTCCAGTTCGCGCTTCCAGTCGGTCTCGTCGAACTCCCACCAGCGGCGGCTGAACTCCAGCAGCACCTTGGTCGCGGCGTCGTAGTGCAGTTCGGTGACCGCGCGGCGCTTGCCGTAGGAAAGCGCCGGGGTGACGGGGATGTGGCGCAGTCCCGAGAAGGGGACCGTGATGATCGCGGCGTCGCCGGTGAACGTCTCGCGTTCCACCGGGCTGCCGCCGCGGCCCTCGGAGACGGTGTCGATGGTGACCTTGCCTTCACCGTGCGTGATCCGGGTGGCCCGGCGGTCGAGCCGCACCAGGTCCTTGACGCGGCCGTAGAGCGCGTCGGCGAGGGTGGCCGTGCCGCCGGGCAGTTCGAAGAAGGCGGTGTCGGGGCTGATCAGCGAGGCTCCGATGAAGCTGTGCACGAAGGCGAGGTGCAGACGCGAGGTGAGGTTCTCGACGGTTCCGATGAGATCGATCGTCCGCTCGTCCAGCTTCGCCTCCTCCGTCAGGTACCGGTACATCGACATGTGGCCGTAGCGCTGGATGACACGCGCCCAGCCCTCGACGAGCGCCCTGTCCTGCTTCCCCTCGATCTCCTTTCGGACGGGCGCGAAGGCGTTGCGGACGATCTGCGCGGCGGGGACCGACTCGTAGGCCGCCGGGACCCCGAAGGAGCGGTTGACGGCCTGCGGGCTGCGCGTGTAGTCGGCCCGGCGTACGCGGATCCCGTTGACGTAGATCCATGTGCGGTTCGCCGGGCGACCGGCTCCGTCGACGTCTACCAGGTGGAACCGCCTGCGCTTGAGACCGAGGCCGTCGATCAGCCCGGTGACCAGGGGGTGGCTGTCGGGGATGCGCATGGCGCCGGCTTCGGCGTACTGCTTCGGGTCTGCGAAGGGCGCCGGGGACTTCTCGTGGCCGCCGGTACGGAAGGTCTTGATCCGGCCGCCCACCCGGTTGCCGTTGGCCTCGATGACGGTGACCTGGTGCCCGGCCTGCCGCAGCAGGTGGGCGGCGGTGAGTCCGGCCGGTCCGGCACCGACGACCAAGACCTTCCTGCCGGTGCGACGAGACCGGGGCAGGCCGTTCTTGAGGAGGATGTCCGCGTAGCGCGGTACGAGCGGCTGATCGTCGTCGTCCCGCACGAGGATGGCCCGGGCGATGGAGAGGCAGGTCTCCCAGTCGGCACCCGGGGCGCTCGCCGGAGCCTGAGTGGTCGAGGCGGAGGCTGTCGAAGCGGACACCGGGGCCGCGGACAGCGCGGCGACTCCGGTGGCGGCGGCCGCTCCGGCGATGACGGTACGCCGGGACGGTCGCCGCGCGGGCGGCGGTGCGGATGCGGATGCGGATGCCGGTGCGGGTGCCGGTTCGTCGGAGCCGTCGGTTGTGGGACGCGTCTGAATGATCATGAGGGAACTCTGGCGGGGGACATGCCCCCGGGACGCCGAGAAAGTACTGAATCCACCCGAATGTGCGTCAGGTCCTCGGATGCTGACGGGGTGCGGACGCTGACGGGGTGCGGACACAGCACCGACCCGGATCCGACATCCGGCAGATCGCCACCGTCCCCACCGCAGCGGTCGGGACGGTGACGTCCCCTCCTTCAAGGGGGCACGGCGTGCTCATCCCCGAGCTCGGTCACCTGCCGACCGTGCACCGCGCGCATGCCCCGTGCTCGCGGCCCAACCTCGGCCGTTCGGGGGAACCCGCGGGCACGGCTGCGGCGCGGGACGCGGTGGGGGCAGGCGTCGCGCGCGCCGTTCGCTTCGCCGTGCGGGGCGGGTGAGCAGTCGGATCAAGTGGGCGGACCAGGCGTCCGAACCGGGTGGGGCTTCGCCCCGCCGTCGTTCCGCTGGAGCGATCCCCCGTGGGTCGCCGCTCGGGACGAACCCCGTTTCGCCCGCTCCTCGGGGGGATGCCGTCAGGGCCCGGCGGGCGTATGGTCCGCTTGTGGGTAACGCGCGGTGTGGCTGGTGCGGTGTTCCGCTTTCGGGGCCGGCGGCGGCCCCGGGCCGCCGGTACCGCCTTCCGGCGCACCGGCAGGCCTCCTGCCGCGCACGCCGCCGGGGGTACGAGGCGGCTCAAGACCGGGTGGGAGGGACCGCCGGGGGCCAGGTGCTGTCATTCCGGATCCGGGTGGTCGCGCAGCAGCGTGCTTCGCAGCCGCTCCTGCCTGAGCGCGCGTCACGGTGGTACGACCGACCGGGGCGGGGCTCCGCCGCCCCCCGGGGCCGGTGAGGAACATGCCCGCCTGGCCGGGCGCCGAGGCCGACGCCGGCCGGGAGCCGCTGGACGCGGTTCTCGCGGACGTGGTGCGGCAGACCCGCGCGTCGGTGGGTCTGGTGTACGTCCTGCCACCTGGTGAAACCGTGCTGAGACTGGTACTCGTCTACGGAGTGACCCGGCAGATCGCCGCCCCGTGGGCGAGGGTCCCGTTGGCCGCGAAGATCCCCGTGTCGGAGGCGATCCGCGAGGACCGCCTCGTGTGGCTGGGCAGCCAGGAGGAGACGGCCCGCCTCTTCCCACGACTGGGGATCGTACTGCCGTACGACTTCATGCTCGCCGCAGAGCCTTTCAGCGACGGCGGGCCGGTGCAGGGCGGCATCGTGCTCCTGTGGCCCGCCTGGCACCCACCCCAGCTCGGAGCCGACGAACGCGCAGCGCTCACCGCCGGGTGCCGGCGTGCCGGACGGCTGCTTCGCCACGCCGCCGACAGCGGCGGACCGCTGCCCGTCGCCGAGGAGCCGCGCGTCCTGACCCCGGCCCAGGTGAGCCCGTCCGACCCGGCCCAGGCGATGGCCGCACTCGCCTTCGCCGAGCGCCTGCCCCTCGGCTGCTGCGCCCTCGACCCGGAGGGCCGCATCACGTTCCTCAATCCGGCGGCCGCCGATCTGCTCGGCCACGGCGCCGCCGAACTGCTGGGCAGGCGCCCGTGGGAAGCACTGGCGTGGTTGCACGACCCCGTCTTCGAAGACCGCTACCGCGAAGCGGTGGTGACCAGCAGTCCCACCGGATTCACCACCCTGCGGTCACCGGGCAACCGCCTGGAATTCCGGCTGTACCCGGACGAGCACGGCATCAGCGTCCACATCACCCCCGTCACCGCACCGCAATCTCCCTCGCATCCGCACCCAGGCCCGGACCCGGGCCAGGACCAGGACCAGGACCCGCACCCGAAGCCGCCTCCGGTGTCCGGCGAGCCGGTGGGCGCGACAGCCCTGTACCACCTCACTCACCTGGCGGTCGCGCTGGCCGAAGCCGTCGGCGTGAAGGACGTCGCCGAGCTCGTCGCCGACCAGCTGGTGCCTGCTTTCGGGCCGCAGGGGCTGGCGCTGCTGACCATGGAAGAAGGCCGTCTGCGGGTCGTCGCCCACCGCGGCTACAGCGCCGAATTCGTCCACCGCTTCGACGGCACCCCCCTGACTGCGCACACCCCTCACCTGCGCGCCCTGACCACCGGTGCCCCCGTCTTCTACGCGACCTACGCCGACTTCCAGAGCGACTACCCCTCCGCCCCCCGCTACGCCGACCGGAGCGCCTACGCCTTCCTCCCCCTGACCGCCGCCGGAAACATGGTCGGCTCCCTCGTCCTGTCCTACGACCGCCCGCGCGCGTTCAATCCGGCCGAACGCGCCCTCTTGACCTCACTGGCAGGACTGATCGCCCAGGCCCTGGACCGCGCCCGCCTCTACGACGCCAAACACGACCTGGCCCACACCCTCCAGACCGCCCTGCTGCCACAGATCCTCCCCTCGGTGCCCGGCCTGGAAGTCGCCGCCCGTTATCTCCCCGCCGCCCACGGCATGGACATCGGCGGCGACTTCTACGACCTCATCCACCCCAGTCCGACCACGGCGGTAGCCGTCATCGGCGACGTCCAGGGCCACAACCTCAAGGCCGCCACCCTCATGGGACAGATCCGCACCGCCGTCCACGCCCATGCCACCGCCGGCACACCACCCGACGCCGTCCTCGCCCGCACCAACCGCCTCCTCGCCGATCTGGACCCCGGCCTGTTCACCAGTTGTCTGATCGCCCGTATCGACCTCACCCGGCAGTGCGCCCACATCGTCACCGCCGGGCATCCGCCTCCTCTGCTGCGGCACCCCGACGGCCGCGCCGAGACCCTGACCGTGCCGCCCGGACTGCTCCTCGGCATCGACCCGGACGCCGACTACCCCACCACCGTCGTCGCCCTCCCGCCCGGCACCGTCCTCGTGCTCTACACCGACGGACTCGTGGAAACCCCCGGCGCCGACATCGGCCAGAGCACGAACGCGCTCGCCCGGCACCTCGCACGGGCGGAGAGCCAGGATCTCGACGTGCTCGCCGACAGTCTCATCGGCTACGCCCAGCACACCGCGAACCGCACCGACGACATCGCCCTGCTCCTCATCCGCCCCCAACCGGCCTCGGCGCATCCGGCACCGCGGCGGTGATCACCACCCCGACCGACAAGATTTCCCGGTCCGGCCGGGGTCGGGGTCAGCGCCACCGCTCCCGTGGCCTCAGTCCCCGTCGGCGGTACGCGCCCGGGCGCCCGAGCGGGTGCGGGACGGGGTCTGGGCGCGCTGGGGGTGACGGCGCAGATACTCGTCTTCCAGCTCGTGCATCCGCTTCGTGTGGGTGGCCAGCGCATCGTCCGACCCGTGCAGCAGGGTCTCGTGGCGGGTGCGGTGAATGGCCTCCAGCTCCTTGAGCAGCACACTTTCCTCGAGGTCCTGGGCCGACGGGCCGCCCTGGTGATCCGTCATCGCAGGTGCGCCTCCCTTGCTCACGCATGAGGGGGCGGACGCAGGACCGCCCCGGGCGGCCCGCGGGCCGCTCCCTCCATCATGCTGCCCGTCGGGGACGCCTGCCCGTCCCGACGCGAGGCGCCCCGCAGCAGTGGTGGGGGCTACGCCTTGGCCGGGTCGGCGTCCGGCCGCTTGACGATCCGATCGCCGACCGCGATCGACTTCCAGAGCTGGCGGCCGATACGGACCTTGGCGGATTCGCCGTCGGCGAGGCGGATCTCGACGAAGTGGTACATGTTGGAGCCGTCGAGCATGCCCCGGGACTTGTGGATGACGACTCCTTCCCAGGAGTCGTCGCGTCCGAATTCGTGTGTTTTCGACATGCTGTGAAGTCTAGGGAGCGCGACAGCCCCACCCATAGGGCGGCGAATCATGTCTTCACCGGTACATATGTCATGCCGCCGAGCATCGGCACGGTGCCGCTCAGCGGCCGGCGGCGGGTGCCTCGCCGTCCGTCCGGTGTTTGAGGAGCCTCAATGACGGACGCCCGCCTGGGAAATCCCAGTCGGGCGCCTGTGTGACTGCCGGCCCCAGGGAGGGAGCGCGAACCGTCATCCTTGGTCCGGCTTGTTGCCCTGGTCTTGGCCGGGGTTCTGGTTCTGGTTCTGGTTCTGCTCAGGGACCTTGTTCTGGTCCTGACCCGGGTTCTGGTTCGTGTCGGGCACCTTGTTCTGGTCCTGCTTGTGGTTCTGCTCAGGGACCTTATTCTGGTCCTGCCCCGGGTTCTGGTTCTTGTCGGGCACCTTGTTCTGGTCCTGCTTGTGGTTCTGCTCAGGGATCTTGTTCTGGTCGTGACCCGGGTTTTGGTTCTTGTCCGGGACCTTGTTCTGGTCCTGGTTGTTGTTGTGCTCGGGGACCTTGTTCTGGTCCTGCCCCGGGTTCTGGTCGTGACCCGGGTTTTGGTTCTTGTCCGGGACCTTGTTCTGGTCCTGCTTGTTCTGGTCCTGGCCCGGGTTCTGGTTCTTGTCCGGGACCTTGTTCTGGTCCTGGTTGTTGTTGTGCTCGGGGACCTTGTTCTGGTCCTGCTTGTTCTGGTCCTGGCCCGGGTTCTGGTTCTTGTCCGGGACCTTGTTCTGGTCCTGCTTGTGGTTCTGCTCAGGGACCTTGTTCTGGTCCTGGCCCGGGTTCTGGTTCTTGTCCGGGACCTTGTTCTGGTCCTGCTTGTGGTTCTGCTCAGGGATCTTGTTCTGGTCCTGCCCCGGGTTCTGGTTCTTGTCCGGGACCTTGTTCTGGTCCTGCTTGTGGTTCTGCTCAGGGACCTTGTTCTGGTCCTGGCCCGGGTTCTGCTCCTTGTCCGGCACCTTGTTCTGGTGTGTTTCCGGGGGCTTCACCACCGGTTCCTGAGGGGCCACGGGGAGGAGCGGGTACGGCGAGTCGGGCTTCTGGCCGCTGGGGGCAGGAATCTTGTGGTCGTGCCGACCCTGCACGTCGCCGCTCGGGCGCTGGTACCAGTCCTTGTGGTTCTGATCGAACATCGTGACGGCCTTCACCGGCTTCGCGGCGGGCTTGACCGCAACGAGATCGGTGGACCGGAAGGACGTCCACTGCTTGCCGCTGTACGCCTGCTTGCCTTTGACGGCGACGGGCGGAGCCAGCGGGTTTCCGCAGGCGCAGCGGACCCTCGGTACGCCGCGGTTGTCCACCAGGACGGGCGTACCTGCCTGCAGGACTGCCTGGAAACTGGTGGCCTGGCCGTTCCGGTACCCGTGATTGGTGACCCGGGTGTCCCAGCTCAGCCGAACGGGCGTCAGTGACCGCAGATAGGAGGGAACGGCGGACTCCTGGATGTCCAGGGGTTCTGCGAAGGCCCTGCGCTTGTCCGTGTGCTGTGCGAGGAACTGGATCTGCTTCTCGACGTTGCAGCTCGCGACGTTCCGCGTGCCTCCGTACAGCCCCGGCTGCGCGCCGTCGACCTGAAGAGTGCGCGTACCGCTCGCGCCCGAGGTGTTGGCCATGGCCGGCGTGACCTCGGTCGCCTCGGACGCCGTGGCCGTCGAGGGAGTGAACGGATCGATTCCGGCCGCAGAGGTGGCTTGGAGGAAGACCTCGCCGCCGCTCGCCGTGTTACCGCCCATGACGGTGAAGGCGAGGACCACCGCCGTAGCGATGCCGACGGCCGCGCCGGCACTCAGCACGGTTTTGCGCGACCGCCACCGGTGGGCCTGTTCTCCCGGGCGCCGACCCGGCCCACCCGGCTCGCCGCCGCCGGACGGGGCGGCAGGCCCTGACGGGGGCGGTGGTCCCGTGGGCGGCGGCAGGCCGGGCGGCGACGGCTGCTCATCCGTCGGCCGACCGGACAACGGACCGGAAGGGGGGCCGCTGGGGCGCTCGGACGAAGGAGGTAGGGAAGTCACGACACTCTCCCCTCGTCGTGGGACATCGGGGAAACGATGGTCATCCGCATTGCCTGCTCCTCTCGCCATTATGGCTCCACATCCCAGGGACGTGATTCCTGAAAATTCCGCTCCCGCGAAGAAGGTGAAGACGCAACCGGACGGTCCCGTCCCCTCCCGAGCTGACGCGGGTGGGCCACTCGCTGTGGCGGCCCAGGTCTTGAGTAGGCCCCTGGCCTGGGGGCGCGTCATGGCGCGACTCTTCGTGACTTGACAAACGCCGGTGCCGGGCGGCTGCCAGGGGGAGCAGAGCCGGAGGGGCTGGTACGGCGGAACGGGGAAGCCCCGACGGCCTCGACAACGCCCCGGTCCGCGCCGGGCCGCTGCGGACTGCTGCGGGCCGCCCCCTTCCGGTTCCGCCAAGACGGACGAGGTCGTGCCCGGCGCAACGCGCGGCACCGCACCGCCGGACCGCGACGGTTCGCGCCGCATTTACCGGGCCCTTACGACGGCGTCAAGTCCCGAGTCCTCGGAACATGACCCTGTCCGGCCGGTCGGGCCTACTTGAAGCACGGACCTCGCCGAGAAAGCGAAAAGGGCAGAACGGCAAGACGGAATTCGTCTCCGGAATGTTCCTCATCGCCGGAATCGGCACCTTGAAAGGACGGTCCGTCGGATCAGCCCAATATCGGCACACTCATCAGTAGGAGAAACTCATGACCAGCAACGCTCACGTCACTGACAACGCCCGCACCAACCGTCGGGGCTTCCGCCTCGCGATGATCGTGGTCTCGGGCGCCCTGCTGTCCGGTGCCGCCATTCTCCCGGCCTCCGCGGCGACGGTGTCCGCGATGCCCGCCAGCCCTGTGGCGAGCGTCGTCCAGGGCCACGACTGGCGACACGACCGGCATGACGACGACCACGACCACGACTACCACCACTGGCACCACCACTACTGGCACCACTACTGGCACAACAACTGGCACCACCACTGGCACGACCACCACTGACAAGCGCGAGAGGTGAGGGCGCGGGTCGGGCTCTCGGGGGAGCCCGGCCCGCACGCTGCGTTGGTGCTCGTCGCCCCGCCGGATGATGCTTGTCAGTGAAGCCCCGTGCAGGTTCCCGTGGGCCGACGGGCAGGAAACGAGCGAGGGCGAGATGAGCGACGATGGAGCGACCTCCCACCTCTCCCGGTGAGTACCCGGAGAAGACGGACGCCTCCCCCGAGCCGGCTTACTCGGCCACGGCCGGCATCAACGACCAGGGCACCGTCACCGAGTGGAGTGAGGGTGCCCGTCGTCTGCTCGGTTACGCCCCCTCGGAGGTCGTGGGTCTGCCCGCTGCCCGCCTGCTCGCCGACGGCGCGACCGCCGCCGATACGGTGTGGCGGCTACCGCCCGGGCAGGACCGGTGGAGCGGCACCGTGGCGCTGCGGCACCGTAACGGCCTACGGCTGGAACAGGGGCTGCTCGCGCACCGCTGGACGTCCACGGGCGGGACCACCCGATGGTCCGTGGTGTGCGCCGTGACGGCGGGACTGCGCCCGCCGTTGGACGACGCGTTGAACGAATGGGCCTTCACCCAGTCCCCCTGCGTCCTGGCGATCTTCGACGCGGAGCTGCGGCTGCTGCGGGCGAACGCCGGCATGGAACGCGCGCTCCTGCTCAGGGAGTCCGAGATGCGCGGGTTGCGCCTGCCCGAGATCGCGCCGGATCCGGTGAGCGACGAAACCGAGCGGAGTATGCGGCTGACGTTGGAGACGGGCGAACCCCAGTACGTGAACGCCTTCGTCCGATCCCCGGGCGCCGACCCGGAGAAGCGCGGCTGGGCCACCTCTTTGGCTCCTCTGCGGGATCCGGACGGCCGGGTCGTCGCCGTGTACCTGGCCGCGCACGACCGGACCGCCACCGAGGCCGACCGTCGGGAGATGCTCCTGCCCGACCATGCGGACCCCGTCATCGGTACCACCCTCGACAGTGCCCGCACCGCGCAGGAACTGGCGGACATCGCCGTTCCCCGGCTCGCCGACTTCGCCGTCATCGACCTGCTGGAGCCACCCCCGCGCGGTGACGAGCCGTCTGCCCGCCCCGCGGCGGGGCCCGTCGCCGCGCGCCGCACCGCCGCGCGTTCGATCCTCGGGGGAAAAGCGGAGGCCGAGGTCGGGGTGGGCGAGACGACCGTCTATCCGCCGCTGTCACCGCCCGTGGAGTGCCTGGCCGCGGGCCGGGGCGCCGTGTACGGGAGTGCCGACCCGGGCATCGCCCGATGGGTGGCCCAGGACGCGGGAGCCGCCCGGATCAGCGGGGACGGGACCCATTCGATGATGGTCCTGCCGTTGCGCGCCGACGGCATCACCTTCGGCTTGGCCTTCTTCACCCGTCACCAGCACCGGGAGCCGTTCCAGCCGGAAGACCTGTGGCTGGCCGAGGAACTGACGACCAGAGCGGCCGTCGGCATCCACAACGCGCGCCGGTTCACCCGGGAGCACACCACCACGATGACGCTGCAGCGCAGTCTGCTCCCGCACACGATGCCGACGCAGGCCGCACTGGAGATCGCCTCGCGCTACCTGCCCGCCAGTACGGGGGCCGGTGTGGGCGGCGACTGGTTCGACGTGATCCCGCTGTCCGGTGCGCGGGTGGCCCTGGTCGTCGGTGACGTCGTCGGCCACGGCATCCGCGCCACCGCCACGATGGGCCGGCTGCGCACCGCGGTACGGACCCTGGCCGATGTCGACCTGCCGCCCGACGAGCTGCTCACCTACCTCGACGACCTCATCATCCACCTCTCCGCCGACGAGGCGGACCAGGACGCGTCCGCGGAGGCCGCCGGGGGCATCGGCACCACCTGCCTGTACGTGGTCTACGACCCGGTCACCCGGCGTTGCACGGTCGCCCGGGCCGGGCATCCCCCGCCCGTCGTGGTCTCCCCGGAGGGCTCCGCCTACCTCCTCGACGTGCCCGCCGGCCCGCCCCTGGGCCTGGGGGGCCTGCCCTTCGAGGCCGCGGAGGTCGAACTTCCCGAAGGCAGCATCCTCACCCTGTACACCGACGGTCTGCTCCGGGCCCGCGACCACGACATCGACGACGCCCTGGACAACATGTTCGAGGCCCTCATCCGGCCCGCCTCCACCCTGGAGACGGTCTGCGACCGCGTCCTGACCGCCATGCTGACCCACCCTCCCGAGGACGACGTCGCCCTGCTCGTCTCCCGCACCCGGGCCCTGCACGCCGACCAGGTCGTCGTATGGGACCTCGACTCCGATCCCTCCGTCGTCGCCCAGGCCCGCCGGTACACCACCGAGCAACTGGCGGCGTGGGGTCTGGAGGAGGCCGGCTTCGTCACCGAGCTCGTGGTCAGCGAACTCGTCACCAATGCCATCCGCTACGGCGAGCCGCCGATCCAGTTGCGGCTGATCCACGAGAGCGAGAACAGCACTCTGATCTGCGAAGTCTCCGATGCGAGCAGTACTGCCCCCCACATGCGGCGCGCCCGGATCTTCGACGAGGGAGGGCGCGGGCTGCTGCTGGTCGCCCAGCTCGCCCAGCGCTGGGGCACCCGGCACGCCCCCGTCGGAAAGACCATCTGGGCCGAGCAGTCCCTCGTCGGGTTCTGAGGACGCGCGCGCGGTGTTCCCTGTGACGCGCCTGTGACAGTCGGCGGACACGGCCATGACGTCGCGCGGCCAAGCTTTTAGCAGGGACAAAAAGCGACATTCATGCATATGTCCCCTGCTTCCGAGGGCGTGAGCAGCGATGACCGATCCGATCCGTCGGAGGAAATCCCATGAGCCTCACACTCGCCACGCCGCAGACCTCCACCGTTACCCCCGCGCTGGCCCCGCGAGAGCAGGAGGCCCTGCGACACATCGCCGCCGGGTGCACCTACCTGCAGACGGCCCGGCACATGGGACTCTCCAAGCACACGGTCGACGCCTACCTCCGCCGCATCCGGGCCAAGCTGGGCATCAACAGCACGGCGGAAATGACCCGGCTGGCCATCTCCCTCGGCCTGTGACCCTCCGCCCTCCCCCACCACTCCGGTCTCCCCCGCAACGCTCCCCGTCCCGGTTCCCGCGCGTCCCCGTCCCACCCGCATCCGTCGGGTAGGGGCGGGGACGTTCGTGCGTGCGCCGCGCTACGCCGTTCCCGGAAGGTGGCGGAAGACCGGCCGCGCCCAGCGGGGAGGCCGGGGCGGCGGCGTGTTCTTCACCGTCGCAGGATGCCGCGGGGCAGCCGGCGACGACACCTCGGCCGCCTCGGCGTCTTTGCCGGCGCCGACCCCCGTCGCGGCACGCAGGGCCGCCATGAATTCCAGGCAGGAGCCGTAACGGTCCTCGGGGATCTTCGCCAGGGCCTTCGCCATGACCTCGTCGGCTGCGGGCGCGATCCCCGGCCGCCTGTCGGTCAGGGACGGGGGCGGGTCGTACTGGTGCGCCCACAGCAGCGCCACCACGTCGTCGCCGCGGTCGAAGGGGGGCCCGCCGACGAGGGACTCGTAGACGACACAGGCGAGGCTGTAGAGATCGCACCTGCCCTCCACCGGCCGGCCGGAGATCTGTTCCGGTGCCATGTAGTCGACCGTGCCGACGAACTCGCCGGCGGTGGTGAACCCCGTGAGCGCGAGGGACCTCTTCGTCAGTCCGAAGTCGGTGAGGTAGACGTGTTCCGGGTGGTCGCTGTCGGTGCCCGTGGTGACCAGGATGTTGCCGGGCTTGACGTCCCGGTGCACCAGGTCGTGCTCATGGGCCGCGTCGAGTGCGGACGCCACCTGGGTGCCGATGCGCAGGGCGGTCGCGACGGGGAGCGGCCCCTCCCGGTCCAGCAGGGCCCGCAGGTCCGGACCGGCCACGTAACGCATCGCGATGTAGAGGACGCCGTCGGTTTCACCGGCCTCGTAGATCGGAACGATGTGCGGGTGGTCGATCTGCGCGGCCACCCTCGATTCGTGGGTGAAGCGGCGCCGGAAGGTGTCGTCGCGGGCGCGCTCCGGAGCGATCAGCTTGAGCGCGACCGTCCGGTCCAGGCGCAGGTCCTTCGCGCAGTAGACGACGGCCATGCCCCCGCGGCCGATCATGCTGTCGACCCGGTAGCCCGCGATCTGTTTGCCGATCAGGCCGGAGGCCCGACCCGTGTAGACGCTGAGGTCAGGTCGCGAACTCATCGGGCGCCCCCGTCCCCCGGCCGGACCGACGGGGCCCGGCGCCGCTCAGGTGCCCGTGGGTGAAGGTGTCGATCATGCCGACCCCGTCCTCGATGGTCCGTGGGCGGCCTCCGCACGCACGCCGCGCGTCGCGCCGCCGGACGCGAGCGTCGCCCGTCGGACGACACTGCCTACCCGAAGTCTATCCAGTGATCCACATGTGTGCCGGGCGGCGGAAGGCGGTCGAACCACCACTTCCACCGCCGGGCACCGAGGTCGCCGGCGGCCGTCAGCCGGCGCCGCCGTTGCCGCCGCGGCCGCCTTGACCACTGGTTTCGCAGCCGGTGCCGACGCAGATGCCGCCGTTGCCGCCGCGACCGCCGTCGCCGCCGTCGCCACCGGGGGGCGCGGCCCCGCCGTTGCCGCCGTTGCCGCCGTTGGCGCTGCCGTTGCAGACCCCGGCGCAGATACCGCCCTTGCCGCCGTTCGTGCCGTTGCCGCCCGGCCCGCCGTCCGTGCCGTCGCCACCGTTGGCGCTGCCGTTGCACAGCCCGGCGCAGATGCCGCCGTTGCCGCCCTTGGTGCCGTTCACCGATCCCGTGCAGTTGCCCGCGCATATCCGATCACCGACGCGGACGCTGCCATTGCCGACCTTGACGCTGCCGTTGCCCAGTTTGACGTTGCCGAGCACGGAGCCGGCGGCCGTGAACCGGCCCCCGCCCGAGCGGCCGTCACCGGTGCCCAACGGCGAGCCGAGGGAGTGGCCGACGGATGCCGCGGCCGGCTCGTACGTCGGCGCTGCCGTGGCCGCCGGCGCCATCGCACCGGCGCCCACCAGGGTCGAAGAGATGACGAGACCGAGACGGAACTTCCAAGAACGCACACGCATGACATTCACCCTTGCCGTAGAGATCGCATTTTGTACGCGGAGGCCGGCGGTGGGATTCCGCCGGCCTCGTCGTTTCCCCGAGGTTTCCCCGAGACTTTCCGCCCCTGGTTCACCACCCCCGCGTGGTGCGGGTTCAGGAAGGGTCCCCGCCCATCAGGGCGAACCAGTTGCCGTCGAGGTAGTCCTTCTTCCAGGTGTCGAGCTGGTCGTGGGACACGTCGTACTTCTTGGCGATCTTCTCCTTCGTCTCGTCCGAGTCGTCGGCGATGAGCACCATGACGATGTACACCTTGTCCACCACCGACAGCTTCGACTTCGGCTTGTCGGGCAGGTCGTCGAACCGAAGGCAACCCGGGCGGCCGGGCTGGCCGGGCTGACCCGGCTGACCGGGCTTGCCGCCCTCACCGCCCTTGCCGCCCTCACCACCCTCCCCGCCCTTGCCGATCGCGGCACAGGGCTTCGGGTGGTCGGCGGCCGCCGGGATGCTGAGGCTGGCCGGGGTGTGGGACGCGGACGGCTGCGCGGCGCACGCCGTGCCGGTGAAGAGAGCCAGGGAGGCCGCCGCCAGGATGAGCGGACGCTGCCAGGTACTTCTGAACATGGGGGGTTCTCCGTTTCCGTATGCACGGGTATTCGCTTGCGGGCTCTGCGTCCCGGATGTCGCCGGACTGGCGCCGGGGCCGATCAGGGGATGGATGGATAGGGGGTTGGAGGTTGGGGGGGTGGAGGCACCGGGTGCCTCCACCCCAGGACCGGGGCCGGCTCAGAAGATGCTGCGCCCGCCGGCGCCACCGCCGCCGCCAAGGCCGCCGAAGATGCCGCCGAAGCCGCCCTTGCCGCCCTTGCCGCCGTTGCCGCCCTGGAAGACGCCGTCGCCGCCCTTGCCGCCCTTGCCGCCGTTCCCGCCAATCAGGACGCCGTCGCCGCCGCCACCGCCGCCACCGGCGTTGCCGCCGAAGAGGCCGCCCCCGCCGTCGCCACCCTTACCGCCGTTGCCGCCGATCACGCCGTCGCCGCCGCCACCGCCGCCGCCACCGCCGCCACCGGAGAGGACACCGTCCCCGCCCTTGCCGCCGTTGCCGCCGTTGCCGCCGACGCCCAGGACGCTGCCGCCCCCGGAGCCGCCGGAGCCGCCACCGCCGCCGACGAGGCCGCCCCCGCCGTCACCACCGTCGCCTCCGGCGCCTCCAGCGGTCGGGAAGGCTGCCACCACGTGGGCGGGCACCGGGGCGGCCACCGCGGCGGAGGCCGGAAGCGCGATTCCTCCTGTGATCACAGCAGCCGAAGCGACCAGCGTCGCGAGGCGGAAACCTCGGCGGTTGGGACGGGCGACGTTGTTGGTGCGAATCTTGCGGTTCATGACTTTCTCCTACTTGTGCTGAGGGGCGAGTGACCGTCCCGGAATTCCGGGACGGATGCGGTGACATGGGTGGGAGAAAGAATCCTCTGCGAGGTATTTCGTTTCTTCCGTCTTGCCTCGTTTCCTTTTCGGTGAGGCCCGCACCACAAGTAAGCGCCGACCGGCACACCCGGGTCACGTTCCGGAATGTCGGGGCTTGACAGGTGCCTCAGCACCCTCTAAAAGGGGGGCCGGAAAAGGCCACGGAAGGGCACGGGCCAGAAATCACCGGGGGCGCCGTGACCGGCAGAACGTCGCCGGCGAAACGTGGCCGGCCCATCGCCGGGCAACGGTCAACGCGCCTGACGGCTACCGCGCCTCAGGACTCGCGCAGACGTACGGCGAGGGCGGCGATGTCGTCTTCGAGGCGGCCCCTGCTGTAGTGGAGGAGATCGCGGTGCAGAGCCGCGAGCAGTTCGCGGGGCGGTGTGGGGGGCTGTTTGCGCATCCAAGCCGCCAACGGGAAGAACTCACCGTCGCGGGCGCGCGCCTCGGCGATCCCGTCGGTGTAGAGAAACAGCAGGTCGTCGTGGGTGAAGTCGAACGTGTCGACGTTGTACCGGTCTCCGATCAGCTCCGCGAGGCTGAGCAGCGGCGCGGGGGTGGCGGACTCGAGGACACGGAGCTTCCCCCGGTTCAGGAGCAGCGGCGGGGGGTGGCCGCAGTTGAGGATGCGGATGTGCCTGCCCTCGTGCGGGATCTCGGCGAGGAGGGCGGTGGCGAAGCGCTCCATCGGCCCCTCGGGGGGAAAGGCGGCGTTGTAGCGGACGCTGCTGGCGTCCAGTCTGCGTGCGACGTCGACCATGTCGGCCTCCCCGTAGGCCGCCTCCCGGAAGGCGTTGACGATCGCCGCTGCCGCGCCCACTGCCGGCAGGCCCTTGCCCCGCACGTCACCGATGAGCAGCCTGACCCCGTACGGCGTGTCGACCACCTCGTAGAAATCCCCGCCGATCCGGGCCTCCGCCGCGGCCGCGAGGTACAGCGACTCGATCTCGATGCCCCCGATCCGACGCGGCAGAGGGCTCAGCACCACTTGCTGGGCCGCGTCGGCGACAAGTCGTACCTGGAAGAGCGTGCGCTCGCGCTGGAGCCGGACATGGCTTCCGTACGCGGCGGCGACGGTGACCGCGATGATCCCCGCGGCCGTCCACCACGTCCCCAGATCGGGGAAGACGAGGCTGAGGCCGATCATGAGGAGGAGGCAGATGGTACCGAGCAGGACGGTGGGGAGCACCGGCCACATGGCGGCGGCGAGGGCCGGCGCCGCGGGCAGGAGGCGGCTGAAGGCCAGTTCCGGCGGAGTGGCGTAGGCCAGGCTGGCGATCACGACGGTCAGGATGACCGGCGACAGCCGCACAAGTCGTCCCGGGCCGGGGCGCCTACGGAGCCGCAGCCGTCCAGACTCGATCACACCTACCAGGGTATCTGCGCCATGAGGGCACAGCACTCCGAGAACGGGTCCGCCGGCCATGCCCGGCCCGCGGCCGGGGCTGGGGTCGATCATGCCGGGCCCCGGCCGCCCGGCCCCCGGCGCTGCGCGCCGTATCGAGGTCACCCGCCCGGATTCTCCCGCCGCCGATCACCGACCGCCCCACGGCAGGGCCCGGTGGGGGGCCGTCAGGCGACCGTGCCTCCCGCGTTGCGCATCAGCTGCCGGAGCACCTTCACCGTGGTGACGTAGTCCGCGTCGTCTATGCCCTCGTGGAGAGCGGCACGGATCGCGGGGGCGGTGCGTGCGAGGTCGACGCGGGCTCGTTCCCCGTCCGCGGTGAGCCACAGCCGGTCCTCGGCATCCCGGCTCAGCCAGCCGCGCTCCAGGAGCACCTCGGCCTCCGCCGCCAGGTCGTCCTCGGGCCGGATGTAGGAGGCCATGGCCTCCCGCAGCCGGGGCAGCGTCATCCCCTCGCCGTCGGGCGAGATGTCGTTCTTCGAAAGGTTGCGCAGCAGCCAGAACTGGGGCTGGGTGTAGCCCTTTTCGGCCTGCCGGGCCCGGGTGTACGCGATGAGCGCCTCGTAGGCGACGCCCGTCCAGTAGGCGGCGGGCTGTCCGGCGAGCTCGGCGTCGGAGATCTGGCGGATCGTCATGTTGATGACCCCTCCCGGTGCTTCGGGTTCGGAGCCTGCGCGTTCTGGCAGGTCATGAGGAGACCCTAGGACCTCAAGCGCTGTTGCGGTCAAGCAGATGATCTTCCGGCGCCGTCGACGCGGAGTGGCGGTCTGACGGGCGAATGGTGACCTCTCGCCCACGACCTGTGCGCCCGCGCCACCGCCGACCGCGGCTCTCGGTCCGACAGGCCGGGATTGCCCTGCCCCCCGCCCTCCCCGACTCCTGACGTACGGCAACACCCATGTGCGGCGCGCGGGGCACGTGCGGCCTTCACCGAGCGGCGGAAGCGGCGCCGCCCACGTCATCGCGGCAGGCCGAGCTCGATCACCGTCAGCGCCATCTGGAACCACTGCGGACGGCCGTGTACGGCGAGGCAGAGCAGTCGGCCAAGGCCGCTCAGCGGGAAGACTCCGGCCGGCCACCGCACCGCCCGGGACGGGATCGGACGCTGCCGGGCGGCCCAGAGCCAGGCCGGCCCGCAGCCGACGAAGCCGGCCCCCGCGAACCGGCCCAGCTGTCGACCGTCGCGCCGGCGGAACCTGGTGGAACAGCTCGTCCAGGGCGTGGAGGTCCACCTCGACTGCCTCATGGCGAACCGCAACGCGGTCCTCGGCGCCCTCCGCCCGCTGCTCGCCGAGGACCCCGCCCCCGACTGGCCGCGCCGGCCTCCCGGCGCACCAGGACCGATGAGTTTCCCGGCGAACTCGGGTCATCACCACCACGGCTCGTCAGACGTATCCGAGATCATGAGGGGTCGGCTGGGTGGCGCCGGCTCACCGGCGCCGATGACGGAACATGCCTGATGGAGGACCCAACATGTTGAACAGCGAACCAGATGTCTCACTGGGACCCTTCTCGTCACCGAGCGCGCGAGCGACGCCGTGGGCGTCGGCGTTGGCGGTCCTGGCTGAGGCGGAGGTGTTCTGGCTGTCCACGGTGCGGCCTGACGGGCGACCGCACGTGACACCATTGTTGGCCGCATGGAGTCTGGGCGGAATGTGCTTCACCACGGGCGGCCAAGAGCGCAAGGCGCGAAATCTCGAGCGCAATCCCCGCTGTGCGCTGACCACCGGCACGAATGCCTTGACCGGTGTGGACGTCGTCATCGAGGGCGCCGCATACACGGTGGACGGGCGCTCCGAGCGTGAAGCGGCTGCTACGGACTTCGAGCGGAAGTACGGCACACATCTGACCAGCCCTGACGGCACCTGGTACGGGTTGGGCGAGGCCGTCATCGTCGGCGACGTCAGGCTGTATCGGATCGATCCGATGGTGGGATTCGCTTTCGGCAAGCTACCGACGTTCAGCGAGACCCGCTACACATGGCCGAATCGGTGACCTTCATGCCGTCACTGCGGAAAAGACCGAAGTGTCCTCGTCGCTCTGGTGCGGCGGCGTGGCGGTGACGTGGCCGCGCAGGTGAAAGTGGTTTGCCGGCCTGGATGCCGCGTGGGTAGCGTCGGCGCCCGTGACCCCGACTCTGCGCACCGACCGGCTACTGCTGGATCCGTACACCCCCGAGGACGAAGAGGACTTCGTCGCTCTGTTCCAGGACACCAGGGTGTCGCAGTGGATGGGTGACGGCCCCGCTTCCGAAGCAGCGGACCGGGCCCTGTTCGGGCGGATCTTCACGAAGGTCTACGCCCGGGAACTGTTCGATGTCTGGGCTGTCCGTCGCGACGGACTCCTGGTCGGGCACGCTGAGATCAAGCCGGCCGACCTCCTCGGAGGCCACGAGATCGTCTACGCTCTGGCCCCGGCCGCATGGGGGTTGGGTCTGGGGACCGAGGTGGCGGAGGCGATCGTCGCTCACGGCTTCGAGACCCTCGGGCTGACCGAGGTCTACGCCACCGTAGCCGCACCGAACGATGCCTCACTGACCCTGCTGGACGGAATCGGTTTCGAGCATGTCCGGGACATCACGGAGGACGACGGCAGCACCACCCGCGTGCTGGCCCGTCATCCGGAGACAGTCCTCCGGAGCGGGGCTCGGCGGTCACCGGGCGAGCTGTTCGAGTGCCGCGGCGACGGGAGCGACGCCGTCTTCCGCGGCCAGCCGGTCGGCGATGCGCCGGGCGCGGGCGCCGTAGGCGGGGTCGGTGGTGGCCCGTTGGAGCGGGGCGCCGAGGGTGGCCGCGTTCAGGCGGCGCAGGGGCACGGCGCAGGGGGCGGTGCCGAGGGTGATCAGGCGGGAGGCCCAGAAGTGGGCGTCGAACTGGATCGGGACGGGTACGCAGGGCACCCCTGCGCGTAGCGCGGCGCCGGTCGTTCCGGCTCCCGCGTGGTGGACGACGGCGGCCATGCGGGGGAAGAGGACGGAGTGCGGGACGTCCCCGATGGTGATCATGTCGTCGCCGGTCGCCGTGATGCCGGCCCAGCCGCGCTGGATCACTCCGCGTAGTCCGGCGGCGCGCAGTGCGGCGATGACGTGGGCGCTGACCTGCTGGGGGTTGGGCGTGGTGGCGCTGCCGAGGCCGACGTAGACGGGGGCGGGGCCGGCCGCGAGGAAGCCCTCCAGTTCTGCCGGGAGCCGGCTGGATGTGTCGTGGGGCCACCAGTATCCGCAGACGTGGAGGCCGGGGCGCCCGTCCCGGGGTCGGGGCACCACCAGCTCGCTGAATCCGTGCCACACCTGCCACTCCTGCCGCTCGCGGGCCCGTCGGGCCGCGGCCAGGCGGGGTCGGGGCAGGGCGTGGTCGGGGCAGGGCGTGGTCGGGGCAGGGCGTGGTCGGTGGCGAGCGCCCGTGCGGCGTCGGTGAAGACACTGTCGATGGCCGCGGCGACGGCGTGGCCCCCCAGCCGGTTGCCCATCGGGCCCCACGAGTGCGCGCCGAGCATCGGGGGCGGGAACTCGCGCGTTCCGTGCAGGGGTTGCAAGAAGAGGCCCGGGCTGGGCCGGGACAGGCCTTCGGCGATGGCGTGGCCGAGTGGCGCCACCGTCCCGCCGGCCAGGACGACGTCCGCGTCCCGTGCCGCGCGTACCAGCAGCGGGGTCATCTCCCCGGCCACCCTCCGGGCGAGAGCCACCGCCCGCAGCAGTTTCCCGGTTCCCGTCCGGCTGTCGTGCAGGGCGCGGCCACGCTCCGAGTGCAGCTCGGCCATCGGATCGCCGGGCAGGGCCGCGAAGTGCACTCCCGACCCCGACACGAGGGGCTCGAACGGGCCGTGGGTCGCCAGCGTCACGTGGTGTCCGGCTCGGACCAGCCCGGCCCCCAGCCCCGTGAACGGCGCCACGTCGCCGCGCGACCCGGCCGTCATGATCACAATCCTCACGGCAGACAGTGTGCCGCTTCCCCGCCCCCGACTCGCCGCATTCCGCGCGTCACGACGCGGACGCTCCCGGCCGCCCGCCGACCCAGAGGTTCGTCAGGGCATCGCCGCACGTTCATCGACCGGTGTGACAGTCAAGGGAACTCCGTAAGGGCTACGTTTGCGGACAGGGAGGTCCCGGCCGGGCTTTCGGACACCGGACACACGCACCCGGCGCCGCGCACGGGTGTGCTGCCCGGGGCCGGGACCCTGAGGGCGGTGGGCCGTGGTTGAGGAGCGGGCGATGGGTACGGCGGCGGCATCTGCCGGTGCGGGGGAACTGGGGCGGCACCTGGGCGTGTTCGACGCGGTGGTGATCGGGCTCGGGTCGATGATCGGGGCCGGCGTCTTCGCCGCGCTCGCGCCGGCCGCGGGGGCGGCGGGGTCGGGGCTGCTGCCGGGTCTGGCGCTGGCGGCGGTGGTGGCGTACTGCAACGCCGCCTCCTCCGCGCGCCTGGCCGCGCGGTACCCGCGGTCGGGCGGCACCTACGTCTACGGCCGTGAGCGGCTCGGGGACTTCTGGGGATACCTGGCGGGCTGGGGCTTCGTGGTCGGCAAGACCGCCTCCTGTGCGGCGATGGCCCTCACCGTCGGCTCGTACGTGTGGCCGGGGCAGGCGCACGCCGTGGCGGTCGCCGCGGTGGTGGCCCTGACCGCGGTGAACTACGTCGGCGTGCAGAAGTCCGCCTGGCTGACCCGCGCGATCGTCGCGGTCGTCCTCGCGGTGCTCGCGGCGGTGGTCACCGCCTGCCTCACCTGCGGCACGGCACAGGCGGCTCGGCTGGAGCCCGGGACGGACGCCACCTTCGGCGGTGTGCTCCAGGCGGCCGGGCTGCTGTTCTTCGCCTTCGCCGGGTACGCGCGCATCGCCACCCTCGGCGAGGAGGTGCGCGACCCGGAGCGGACCATCCCCCGGGCCATCCCCCTCGCGCTCGGCATCACGCTGGTCGTCTACGCGGCAGTCGCCGTCGCCGCCCTCGCGGTCCTCGGACCCGACCGGCTCGCCCACACGGCCGCCCCGCTCGCCGAGGCAGTCCGCGCCGCCGGTGCCCCGGGTCTGGCGCCGGTGGTGCGCGCCGGGGCGGCCGTCGCGGCGACCGGGTCGCTGCTGGCGCTGGTCCTGGGGGTCTCGCGCACCACTTTGGCGATGGCCCGCGACCGGCACCTGCCCCACGCGCTGGCCGCCGTGCACCCGCGGTTCCAGGTGCCGCACCGCGCCGAACTCGCCGTCGGCGCGGTCGTCGCCGTTCTCGCCGCCACGACGGACGTGCGCGGCGCGATCGGCTTCTCCTCCTTCGGCGTCCTGGTCTATTACGCCATCGCCAACGCCTCCGCCTGGACGCTCACCCCTGCCGAGGGACGCCCCGTGCGGATGGTTCCGCGGATGGTGCCGCGGATCGTGCCGGCCGTCGGTGCCACGGGCTGCCTGGTCCTCGCCTTCGCCCTGCCCGCCGCCTCCGTGCTGAGCGGCGCAGCGGTGATCGCGGTCGGCGCCGTCG
This sequence comes from Streptomyces sp. NPDC051578, assembly GCF_044454045.1. Taxonomy (NCBI): domain Bacteria; kingdom Bacillati; phylum Actinomycetota; class Actinomycetes; order Kitasatosporales; family Streptomycetaceae; genus Streptomyces; species Streptomyces sp. NPDC051578. The sequence goes on along the minus strand of NZ_JBITDH010000002.1, from coordinate 580,961 downwards.
CCTACGGCCTCCGCAGGGCGCTCGTGTCCCGCGCCTGACGGGCCGGCCGGCTACCCGGCCGGCGCGTGCCGTGCTCGCCGCACCGGTCCTCGTCCGGCGGCCGCCCGGGGCACCTGACCCCGTACGCCACGGTGTACACGGCCATGGCGGCGGTGAGCCGGGTGAGGGCGTAGAGCCAGCCGCCGAGGAGATCGGTGGGCCAGTGCATGCCGAGATGGATGCGGGTCAGGCCGACGAGCGCGGCCCAGCAGGCGAGCAGGAACCGGCAGAGGCGGGCGGTGGCCGGGGCGGCGGGGCGCCCCACCGCCCAGCCCAGCAGACCGGCCGTGAGTGCGGCGGTGGTGGCGTGGCCGGAGGGGAAGGCGGAGCCGGAGGCGGGTGCCGCCCAGTCGGCACGGCGGCCGCGGCCGGGCCAGGGCGTACATCGCCCCCGCGGCGAGATCGGCCAAAGCCATGGCGAACAGCTCCCCTAGAGTGAGGGGGCCCGGGCCGGCACGCCGCCGACTGAAGACTACAGTTCCGTAGACGGTCTACAACGCTGTAGACGATCGATGTGTGGAGGAGCGCACCCATGAGCGACAGGAACGCCGAGCGACGGCCCGCCGGCGAGCTGGAGGCCCGCGTACTCGCGGCGCTCTGGGCGGCGGACGGCCCTCTGACCCCCGGGCAGGTGCAGGAGATGATCGACGGTTCCCTCGCCCGCACGACCGTCACGACGATCCTGTCCCGCCTGTACGAAAAGGGCGCCGTGACCCGGAAGCGGTCCGGCCGCGGGTTCGCCTACGTTCCGACCGAGGACGCCTCCGGTCTCACCGCCCGGCGCATGCACGCCGAGCTGGCCAAGGACGAGGACCGCGAGGCCGTACTGAGCCGGTTCGTCTCCCAGCTCAGCGACGAGGACGAGCGCCTGCTGCGGGCCCTGCTCGACGGGGAAGAAGACGCCAGGTGATCTACTTCGTCTGGCTTCCCCTGCTCGTGCCTTTCCTGGCGGCTCCGGCGGGCCGGCGGCTGGCCTCGAACCTGCCGCCCCGGCAGGCGGTCTGGCTGCTGACGGCGACCGCGGCCGGCCTCGCCGCGGCCTGCTGCTGCGCGCTGGCCCTGCTCGTCGTCCCCGGCGCCACCCACCTCCACGCCGTCGCCGCGCTGGGGCACCTGCTCACCCCGCTCGACAGCGGATCGCCCGACGCCGTCATCACCATCGCCCTCACGGCCGGGGCCCTGCTCACCTGGTGCACCGGCCGGCTGGTGCACGGGGTGCGGCGGCGCTGGAGCCAGCTCCGGCGTGCCGCGGGACTGGCCGCCGAGGCGGACGGCGAGCTCGTCGTCCTGCCGGACGAGCACCCCGACGCGTACGCCCTCCCAGGACGCCCCGGCCGCATCGTCGTCACCTCCGGCATGCTCCGCGCGCTCTCGGCGGCCGAACGCGAAGCCCTCCTCGCCCATGAACGCGCCCATCTGCGGGGCCGGCACCACGTCTTCACCGCCGTGGTCGACCTGGCCGCCCTGTGCCACCCCGCCCTGCGGACCCTGCGCGAGCCGCTGGCCTACGCCCTGGAGCGCAGTGCCGACGAGTGCGCGGCCCGCGCCGTGGGGAGCCGGCAGCTGACCGCCCGGGCCATCGGCCGGGCGGCTCTGGCCGCCCGCGCCTCTTCCGCCACCGGCCGTACGCGTCCCGCGCCGGCTCTTCCGGCGACCGCCGGGCCGGTACCCCGGCGCGTCGCCGCCCTCCTCGGTGACGGCACCGAGCCCAGGACCGCGCGGCCCCTCGCCCGGCCCTTCGCGGCCCTCGCCCTCGTGGCCTGCCTGGCCCTGTCCACCGGTGCGTCCCTCCAGGCAGCCGACGACCTGCACGACGGCATCGAGGTCGCCCAGGGCGAGACTCCCTGACCGACGGTCGAACCACGAGCCCCGTCGTGTACGCGTCAGCCTGCGTGCGGGACGCCGGCGGCGCGGCGGCGCGACGACCCCGCGGGGCGTGGCACGGCCGGCTGTGATCAGAAGGATGGCCGGATCGGCCGCCCGGAGGTGTGATCCCCGCGGGCCTCTCGCGGGTGGCCGAAAGTCCCTGCTCCCGGCCCCGGTTGGCGGGCCCGGCTGTTTGGCGGGCGTGTAACCGAGTAGGCGTACACCCGTACGTCCAGCGTTTCCCGTCGTGCTCTAGCCGTCCCCCGTCCGCACGTGGTGCGCCGCGTGCGGACCGTCCGCCGACGACGCCGTCGCGCCATGCGGTGTCCCCCAGACCCGAGGAGCACCATGACCCCGATCCTCTTCGTCTATGCCAAGGGCGGCCCGCCTCTGGAGTACGCGGTCCCGAGAATCGCCGCCCACGCCGAGGTGCACGTCCTGGCGCTCGCGCCGCTGCCCCGCACCACCGAGTCGGTGTGGCTGCCCGGCTGTGCGTCGGTCACCACGGCACCGCCGGGCGAGGGGGTGGATCTGGTCGATCTGATCTGTTCCCGGGCGCGCCGCGTGGGCGCCGAGGCGGTGCTCACCCTCTCCGAGTACGCGGTGGTGGCAGTCGCCCACGCGAGCCGGCGGCTCGGTCTGCGCGGCGCCGGCGAGCGGGTCGCGGGGGCGCGGGACAAGCGTCGGATGCGCCGGATCTGGCGTGACGCCGGGCTGCCCGTCCCGGGGTTCGTGGAGGTGCACGGTCCGCAGGACATCACTACCGTCTTCGCAACCCTGCGGCCGCCGCTCCTCCTCAAGGCCGCCTGGAGCGCGGGCTCCACCGCCCATCTCACCGTGTGGAACGAGCAGCAGGCGGAGGAGGCGTGGAAGACCGGACGCGCCGTCATGGAAGCCTCCTCCGCACAGGGTTACGCGGAACTGCACGCCGCGGACGAGGGCGTCAGCGATTTCCTGCTGGAGGAGATCGTGACCGGAGAGGCCTCCGACTGGTTCGAGGGAACCGGCTGGGGCGACTACGTCAGCGTGGAGGGGATGGTCGCGGACGGCCGCTACCACCCGTTGTGCATCACCGGGCGGATGCCGACCGTGGCGCCCTTCACCGAGCGGGCGAGCCTGGCGCCGGCCGCCCTCCCGAAGGCGTCGCAGCGCCGGATCGAGGAGGTGTCGCGCGCCGCCGTCGACGCGCTCGGACTCGACACCTGCGCAACCCACACGGAGATCAAGCTCGGCGCGGACGGGGCGATGTGGCTGATCGAGACCGCGGCCCGCTTCGGCGGTGTGATGACCACCCGACAGGTGGAGAGCGTCTTCGGGCTCGACATGATCGGCATGCTGGTGCGCCAGTTGCTCGGCCGGGAGGTCGCCTACCCGCAGCGGATGCTGACCGAGGGCGAGGGCGCCGCCGGATCCCTGGTCGTCCTCGCCGTCGACCCCGAGGGCCGGCCCTGGACCGAGCACCCGGCCTGGGACTTCGATGCGGTCGACTGGGGCGCCCTGGTCGCGCCGGGTTCCCGCGTGGAGCTGGTGCGCGAGCACAGTCTCCCGCCGGGCAGCCCGGTCCCGCCGTACGAGGAGGCCGGAGGGGCCAATTCCATGGCCGCGCTGTGCTTCCTGACCTCCCGGTCCGCGCCGGAGCTGCTGGCCGACTGCGGCCGCATCGTCGCGGCCCTGCCGGATGCCCTCACCGCCACATCCGCCAAGGCCGCCTCCCCCTCCGCCGACCCCGCCGACCCCGCCGACCCCGCCGGCCCCTCCGTCACGCCCACCGACCGCTCGACGCCCGGGAGCACCGCATGACGAACGCCGGCACCGACACCCCCGCGCCTTCCCCCCGGGGCGCCGCCGTGGACACCCTGCTCACGCTCCCCCTGTTCGAGCAGCTGGCCGGGGTGCTGGGCGGGTACCCGTACGTGAAGGTCGTCGTGGACCGGGAGCAGGGCGTGTGGCACGTCCTCGACAGCGCCGTGCACTCCTTCCACGTCAACTACATAGCCACCGAGATCCAGGGACTGACCCTCGACCAGCTCGACGCCGACCTCGACCGCTTCAACCACGACGTCTACCAGGACCCGGCGCGACGCTTCCTGCTCGGCGTCCTGTCGCTGCACTCCCGGGGCGGCCCGGAGCAGGGCGAGCCCTTCATGGTCCTGGAGACCACCGAGGCCGACACCATGGGCGCGGACCTGCTGATCGAGTTCCACGCCTTCGTACGGGCTCACCTCGATCCCTCGCTGGAGCTGCTGGTGAAACCGGCCAACCACGGCCAGGAGAACGCCCTCGCCGGTGTGCCGGAGACCGTGGTGCCCCGTGCACGGGGCCACGCGCTCCTGGCGACCGCGTCCTTCGTCCCGTTGACGCTCGCCTCGGCCACCGGCCGGCTCCGCGCCTTCGCCTCGGGAGAGGAGTACCTGGCCGCCCGCGCGGACCTGACCTGGTACGACATCGTCGCCATGCCCGTGGTCCCCGACGACATCCCGCGCCTCTCCGGTTTGATCAACGCCCTGCCCACCACCCCGCTGTCCCACACCAACATGCTGGCGGCGGGCTGGGGCATCCCCAACGCCATCATTCGCGGGGTCCTCGACACGATCGCCGACGAGAAGCTGGACGGTTCCTGGGTCCGCTACGAGGTCACCGCCCACGGGTTCGTCATCGAGCGCGCCGAGGAGCCCTCGGACCTCGCCGAACCGACGTGGCACACGCAGCGGATCCGCCTCGACGCGCCGCACGTGACGGACGTACCGCTCGTGCCGCTGTCCGCCTTGCGCGCCGGTGACCGCAACCGGTACGGCACGAAGGCGGCCAACCTCGGGGAGCTGCACCACGTACTGCGTCACGGCTCGTCCCGACTGACCGGCTACTATTCCGTGCCCCGGCCGCCGCGGGCCGACCTGCTCGGTCATCTGGCCGCCAGGCTGCGGGTGCCCGAGGACGGCGATCTCGCCCAGGGCGCAGGGGAGTTCCTGGCCCGGTACGTCCGGGCGCCGGAGGGCGTCGCCGTCCCCTTCTCCGTCCAACAGCGATTCCTGGACTCCTCGCCGGCCGTCCAGCAGAGCATCGGCAAACTGAAGATGGCCCTGGAGCTGAACGCCATGGACGCCGTCGACACGGTCTGCGTCCAGTTGCAGCACCTGGTGCGCACCCTTCCGGTGCCCGAGGACCTCGTGGGCGCCCTGGACACCCAGCTGGTCGAGCACCTGGCGGGCACGAGCCGCTTCGCCGTGCGGTCCTCCTCGAACGCCGAGGATCTGCCGGGCTTCTCCGCGGCGGGCATCTACGAGTCCCACACCAAGGTCACCGACCTGCCGGGACTGCTGGACGCCATCCGCCAGGTGTGGGCCTCGTTGCTGTCCCCGCGCAGCGTGCGACTGCGCCATCAGGCCGGCATCTCCCTGGACGACACCTACATGGGGGTGATCGTCCAGCGCTACGAGCCGTCCCCGCTCGGAGGCGTCATGGTCACCTGCAATCCGACCAACCGGGCCGACTTCCGCAACGTGTACCTCAACTGCGCGCACGGGTCCACGGCGGATGTCGTCGACGGCCGGACGCTGCCCCTGCAGTACCTGTACAACACCGTCGAGGGCGGCGGCCGCACGATCTCGCTGGGGGCGGCCACCGAGGACCTGCCCCAGGAGACGCGGGACCACCTGGGCCGGCTGGCGCTGGCGGGCCGCCTCCTCCAGTCCCACTTCGCCACGGACTACACCTTCGCGGGGCCGCTCGACATCGAATGGCTGCTCGGGCCGGGAGGCGCGCTCCACCTCCTCCAACTCCGACCGTACAGCGCCTGATCCGCCCCTATCCCTGTTCGCCCGCCGCCCCGCCCGAAGGTCGCCCATGTCCCTCTCCCTGCGTGCGCGCGCGAGGCGCCGCGTCCGTCCGCCCGCCGCGGTGCTCCGCGCGATCCGGCTGAACAACGGGTTCCAGCTGTTGTTCAACCTGCTCTGGTGGATGCCGGTCTTCTACCAGTACCAGAAGCAGGCAGGCCTGTCGGACAGCCAGATCTTCGGCATCCAGAGCGTCTACTACGTGGCGTTCTGCCTGCTGGAGATACCCACCGGTTTCATCGCCGACCGCATCGGTCAACGCCGCTGCATGCAGCTCGGGGCGGCGGTGATGACCGCGGCGAACCTCCTCCCGGTCTTCTCGCCGTCCTTCGCGGGCTTCATGGCGCACTTCCTGGCCATCGCCGCGGCCCGCTCGCTGGTGTCCGGGGCCTCCAGCGCCTACCTGTACGAGTACCTGCACGAGCACGGCGGCCACGCCCACTACGTACAGGCCGAGGGCACCGCCCGGGCACTCGGCCTCTGGGCGAAGATCACCTGCTGGCCCCTGGTCGGCGTCCTGATGCACGTGCGGCACGAAGCGCCCTACGTGCTGACCGCGCTGTCCGCGCTCGGTTCGCTGGCCTGCGCCGCGGCCCTCCCGGCGATCGCGGTGCCCCCCTTCGGGGACACCCGCCCGGCCGCGGAGCGCGTCGGGCTCCTGGACTCCGCCCGCCAGGCCGTGAAGGTGCTCGGAACGTCACGGTCCCTGGGGCCGTTGATGGTGCAGGGCGTGGCCGTGTTCACCCTCGCCCGCATCTGCCAGGTCAACCTGTTCCAGCCGCTGCTCCTCGAGAAGAACCTCCCCGTCGCCGATCACGGTGCCGTGCTGTCGGCGATGACGGTCGCCGAGGCCGTCGGGTCGGCGAGGACGGGCTGGCTGCGCAGCAGACTGTCCGACACCACCGTGGTGACCGTCCTCAGCGTGGTCATGGCACTCACGCTCGCCGCCACCACGCTGTCGGGGAGCCTGGGCACGATCCTTTGGCTGTGCGTGTTCGCCGCGGCGGCGGGCCTGGCGTACCCGGTGCAACGCAATCTGATCAACGCGGCCATCCCGCCGACCCCTTACCGGGCGACCCTGCTGTCGGTGGAGTCCATCATCGACCGCGGCGTGTGCGCGCTGGTGGCGCTGGCCGTCGGCGCCTACCTGGCGGCCGACCGCCTCGACGCCCTCCTCGTGCACGCGGCGGTGGGCACGTGCCTGCTGCTGCTCGTCGTCGGCGTCGTCCTGGGCCGGCTGCGCCGGGACGGACCACAGCCGGCCGGGCGGCCCTGACCCGGCCGAGTGCCGTGGTGGTCCGGGCCGTCAGGAGAGCTTGCCGCCGTAGTCCGGGAGTTTGAAGGTGCGCTCCGCGTGGCCGCCGACGAGGTCGCTCTCGTTGTTGCCGATGTTGGCGATGATCGTGTAGCCGCGGCCCTCTATCTCGGCGCGCTTGGCCGTCTTGTAGGCGCTGACCTCGCTGAACAGGTCGGGCAGGTCACGTACGTAGAGTCCCGACACCGGGTAGCCGACCGAGGTCAGGTTGCGTTCGGTGAGCGAATACAGGATCCCGGGGCGGGCGGTGACGAAGAAGACGGCGGCTCCGCGCGCGTTGGCGTACCGGGTCAGGTCCAGGACGGGGGCGATCGCCGGCGTGGGGTTGGTCCAGAACCAGTGGAAGTCGGTCTCCAGCGAGGAGTTGTCGATGTCGAGGACGATGGCGGGCTTCTCACCGGCGGGGGAGGATGCCAGGCGCTGCTCCACGTAGGGGCGGGCGGCGCCGACCACGGCGGCGACATCACGCTGCCAGGCGGTGTAGTCGATGCCGAGGATGGCGGCGTTCCCGCCGGGCGCCCAGGTGGTGACGGCGGCCGGCGCGGGTGCCGGCACGGACGCGGGCGCCGTGGTGACCGCGTGGGCGGCGGTGGTCGGCACCAGGGCCAGCACGACCGCGGCGGCGGCGGTGCCCATGACGGTGCGGGTGGTGCGGGTGCGGGCTCTGCGCATGGGTGTCACAGGTCACTCACTCCTGGCGGGGGATGGCATGTACGCGAAAAGAATCAGACAGATCTCCGCGGATATCTACTGGTCGGTAGGTAATTTCTGGCGAACGACGGGTGGAGCCCAGGGGGCTCGGTGTGCGGTGCGGGGGCCGTCGGCGTACTCAGCGCGCCACGCGGTAGCGGAGGTAGACCACGCGCGAGGTGAACGTCCGGGACTCGACCAGTTCGAGATCCACCCGCCGCTCCTGCCGGGGAAAGTACGGAACGCCTCCGCCCACCAGCACCGGGTACACCCTGGCCCGGTACTCGTCGACCAGACCCGACGCGGCCGCCTCGGCGGCGAGAGCCGCACCGCCGATCGCGATGTCGCCCTCCCCCGGCTCGGCCCGCAATCGCTCGATCTCCTGCGCCAAACCGCCCGGGAGCAGGCGGGCGTTGCCCTGCACCGCCGACAGCGTGGTGGAGAACACCACCTTCGGCAGACACTTCCAGAGCGCGGCCCATTCGAGCATCGCATCGTCGAGCGACGGATTTTGGTCGGCGGTCTTCCAGTACAGCATCGTCTCGTACAGCCGTCGCCCCATCAGGTGGACACCGACCTGTCGGATCTCGTCGGTGACGAAGCGGAAGACCTCCTCGTCGGGAGCCGTCCAGTCGAAGCCACCGTCCGGCCCGACGATGTAACCGTCGAGTGAGACACCCATCGAATACGTCACGCTGCGCATCAGGAACCCTCCTGGGAACGGGGTTCGACAGTACGACCGCCGGGGCGGCTTCGACGGGGCAGCGGGACATGACGCGCGGGTCATCCTGCGGGAGGCCGCGTCGCACGGACAGACGGAACTGCCGCGCGGTGGAGCGGGGGCCGGCTGCGGCAGTGACGCGGCCGGCCCCCGACGACGCCGGGTCAGCTCGCGGAGCCGGCGCGGCGCATCCGTGCGGCGAGCAGGAGGCCCGCGCCGGCGACCAGGGCCGCGCCTGCACCGCCCGCGATCAGGGCCGGGTCACCCGCGCCGGTGGAGGCGAGGGGGGAACCGCTGCCGCCTTGGGGAGCAACGGTGTTGCCGCCGGTCCCGGTGCCCGTGCCCGTGCCCGTGCCGGAGCCCGTGCCCGTGCCGGAGCCCGTGCCCGCGCCCGTGCCGCTGTTGTCGTGGGTCTGCTGGTCCTTGCCCTTGCCGTTCTCCTGCTGGGTCTTCTTGTCCTTGGCGCGCGCTTCGTACTGGCCCGTCTTCAGGAACTCGCTGCGGTCGGCGGCGCTGCCCGCCAGCGCGGCACGGCCGGCCTTGACCAGCTCCGGGCCGCCACCGTCGATGATCTTGGCGATCGCGACCCGGTTGTCCTGGTCGCGCAGCTCGTACTGGGTCACTTCCAGGAAGTGGCGCAGCTCCGCCGGCGTCGGGGAGGTTCTGAGGAGCTTGCTGATCGCCTCGCTCAGGATGGGGCCGTCCCAGCCTTCGTCGATGCGGGCGAGCTCGACCCGGTCGTCTTCGGCCTGCGCGAGATAGCGTCCCGTCTGGAGGAAGGCGACGCGGTCGGCGTAAGTGCCCTTGAGCGCCTTCTTGCCGGCCTCCTTCACGCCGGGTCCGCCGGTGCCGATCAGCCTGGAGATCTCGACCTTGTTGTCGTCGTCGCGCAATTCGTACTGGGTGACTTCGTAGAAGTGGCGCAGCTGCTCCAGAGTGGCCTTGTCGCTCCGGAAGAGCTGGTTGATGCCCTCCTTCAGGCCTGGGCCCGCACCGTTGAGGAGCCTGGTGATCAACACCCGGTAGTCGTCGAGGCGGATCACGTGCTGGTCCGTCTCGATGAACTTGCGCATGGCCGCGGGGCCGTCGGCTATGGCCTTGCGGCCTGCTTCCTTCATGTACTCGCTGGCCATCGGGTCGGCGATGATCGCGAGGATGGTCTTGCGGTCCTGCTCCGCACGGTCCTTGCCGGTCTCGTCCGGGGCCGCCTGGTCAGGAGCGGTCGGGGACGTGGGATGGGTGGACGCGGCAGTCTCCGAGCCGGCGGCGAGCGCCGGTGACGCGATGAGGACGGCCGGAGCAAGAGCGGCAGTGGTGACCGCTGCGGCGATCCGGGACAACTTCACAGAAAACCCCCTGGAAAATGTTGCTTACGGGGACAAGACCCACCAGCCTCACCCATGGTTGTACGGCACATCGAGAACGGGCAGGAGCGAGCCGGCCGACCCGGGCCGTCGGCCGACGGGGCTCCCTTGCCGGATCCGCCGTCCGTGCCGGAGAGTCCCCGTAGGACCGGCCCGGCCGGTCTCGGCAGGGAGCCGGGCACGGGGATCGGCAGCAGAGGGAGCAGTCATGCAGGGCGGTACGGTCGCTGTGATCGGTGGAAGCATTGCCGGATGTGCGTTCGCCTCGGCGGCGGCACGCGCCGGGGCGGACGAGGTGGTGGTGCTGGAGCGGACCCGCGGCCGGCTCGCCGACCGGGGACTGGGACTGTGCGTCCACGACGAACGGGCCGCCGAACTCGCGGCGACCGGCGCCCTGCCGGCGGGCATCGCCGCCCACCGGCTGACCCGGCGCCGGTGGGTGGTCCGCGACGCCGCCGCCGGGCCGGCCGGGCGGATGTTCTGGGAGCAGCCGTTCCCCTTCCACTCGTACCACTGGGGAATGCTGTGGAGCGGGTTGCGGGAGGCGATGCCCGCGTCGGTGGCCTACCGCCAGGGCGTGGCGGTGACCGGCGTGAGCGCCGATGGGGGCCGGGCGCGGGTAGGGCTCGCGGGCGGGGCCGCCGAACAGTACGACCTGGCGGTCGGCGCCGACGGGTACCGCTCGGTGGTGCGGGAGACGGTCTGCCGCACCTCGCGCCCCGAGTACGCCGGATACGTCTGCTGGCGCGGGAACTTCGACGCCCGGCGGCTGGTGGAGACCGGCGAGGCGCACTGGCCGCGCGACGCCGTGACCACCGTGTGCTTCGAGGGCGGCAGCTGTGTCGTGTACCGCATCCCCGGCCCGGACGGCCTCCGGGTGAACTGGGTCCTGTACGCGGCGCCCCCGAAGAGCGGCCGGCTGCGGCTGGACGACCCCACCAGCTTCCCGCCCGGGCAGGTCACCGACGAACTCGCCGCCGCTCTGGCCGAGTTGCTGGAGCGCGGCTTTCCACCGTACTGGGCCCGCGTCATCTCGCTGACGGACGCCGAGCACACCTACGTCCAGCCGATCTACGACCTGGCGAGCGAGCACACCACCGCCGGCCGCTTCCTGCTGGCGGGTGACGCGGCGGTCGTGGCGCGCCCGCACACCACCAGCGGGGCGGCCAAGGCCCTCCAGGACGCCAGCGCCTTCGAGACCGCCTGGCGCCGGTCGGCCTCCTGGGACGAGCTGCTGCACTCCTACCGCGCCGCACGGTGGGCCGCGGGCCGCGAACTCGTCGCCCTGGCCCGCAGGCTCGGCCGGGCCCAGGTGGAGCGGACGCCCGCCTGGGCCGTGATGGACGCCCGTGGGGCGCAGGCGTGGTGGCGGGACCAGCTCGCGGACGCGGCGGACATCGGCGGCCAGGCCATGGCCGCCCCCAAGCCGCCCGCGGGCTGATCCCGGACCTCATTGCGGCCGTTCCAGCTGACGGCCCATGTCGAGCAGGTGATGGCGCAGCTCGTGCAGGGTGTGCACGGCGACCCAGCGCAGTGAGCGTTCCTCCGGTTCGGGATAGGAGTACACCAGCGTCCGCTCCCAGTCGGCTGGAGACAGCCGGTCGAGTACATCGGTGAACATGAGCGCCGCGTCCTGGAGCTGCCGCGCCACATCGGCGGGTTGCTGCCGGGCGTATCCGTCGTGCTCCACCCGCTCGTCGCGTCCCATCGGCGAGGCGACCGGCGTGTCCAGGCGCCGTGCGGCCAGCACCCGCTCCCGTTGGACGAGCAGCACATCACGTACGTGGCAGGCGTATTCGAGAGGCGACCACACCTGGGGCGAAGCGCGCCGCCGCAGCTGCGAGGGCTCGGCGCCGAGCAGGTCCGCGTACGCGCGCGCGTGGTCCCTGGTGAGCGTGGCGACCCCGGGAGCCAGGGAGAGGTCATAGGAGAAACCGCATGCTTCGCAATCCGTCATGCAGTCACGTTTACAACCGTCCTCAACGCGTTGTCGAGCCGCTCGCCTCGTCGCCCTGGGGGGAACGCCAGGTCGGATTCCCGCCAGCGCGCCGAGGACACCTCCCCGTTTCATTGAACAAGCAACCAATGAGGAGGGCTCATGAATGGCAAGACGGTGCTGGTGACGGGTGGCAGCCGGGGAATCGGTGCGGCGACCGCTCTGGCGATGGCCGAGGCGGGAGCCGATGTGGCCATCACCTATACGGCACAGGAGGCGGCGGCCGGTGAAGTGGTCCGCAAGATCGAGGCGTTCGGTCGCCGCGGCTTCGCGGTGAAGGCGGACGCGGCCGACGTCGGCGACGCGGCCGGGGTCGTGGACTGGGCGGCGGACGCACTCGGCCGGCTCGACGTGCTGGTCAACAACGCGGGTGTGGGCGTCCTCGGTCCACTGGCCGAGCTCACCCTGGCCGATGTCGACCGCGTGCTCGCGGTCAACGTACGGGGCGTCTTCCTCGCCTCCCAGGCGGCAGCGGGCCGCATGGGTGAAGGAGGCAGGATCATCACCATCGGCTCCTGCGTGACCCAGCGGGTGCCGGGCCCAGGGGCAACCCTCTACGCGATGAGCAAGTCCGCGCTGACCGGACTCACCAAGGCCCTCGCCCGCGAGGTCGGAGGGCGGGGCATCACCGCCAACATCGTCCATCCGGGGCCGGTGGACACCGACATGAACCCGGCGGACGGCCCCCACGCGGACCCCCAGGCCGCGGCAACGGCTCTGGGTCGGTTCGGCCGTCCGCAGGAAGTCGCCGACACCGTCGTCTTCCTCGCCGGAAACGGGGCCGCCTACATCACCGGCGTCGAATTCTCCGTCGACGGCGGCTTTGCGGCCTGAACTGGCTGACCGGGCCTGACCGGGCCTGCTCATCCTGGCCGGGCCTGCTCAGGCCTGAGCAGGCTCAAGCAACCGACCGGGCCCTGCCAGTGGCAGGGCCCGGTCCCGCCGGAGAAGCGCCGACGGGTGTACGGCGCCCGCTACACCGCCGGGTCAGACGGTCCGGCCGGTGACGTGGCCGCCGTCCACACGCAGGGCGTGGCCCGTGACGAAGGCCGCGCCCGCCAGGTACAGCACGGCCTCGGCGATCTCCGACGTCTCGCCGACCCGGTCGAGGAGGGCGAGTCCGCCGAAGGAATCCACGTCGGAGCCCTCGTGCAGCGGGGTGCGGATGATCCCGGGTGCCACGAGGTTGACGCGGATGCGGTCGGCGGCCAGCTCCGCAGCCAGGCTCGTGGTCAGCCCGTGCACACCGGCCTTGCTGACCACCGGCCCGGTCGCCGGGAAGCCGGCCAGCCCGTGGTCCACCAGGACGGTGCCGATGTTGACGATGCTGCCGCCCTCGCCCTGCGCGCGCAGGGCCCGCACCACGGCCTGGGTGGTGAGGTAAGTGCCCTTGAGGTTGCCCGTCAGGAAGCCGTCGAGCTCGTCCTCGGTGACCTCGGTGAAGGCGGTGGACGCGAAGGTCCCCGCGTTGTTGACCAGCACGTCGATACGGCCGAAGCGCTCCAGTGCCGTACGGACGAGGGCTTCACCGGTCCCCCGGTCGGCGATGCTGCCCGCGGCCCACGCGGTCCGCTCCGGATGGCCGAGACCGGCGGCGGCCTTGGCGAGGCGGTCGGCATACCGGCCGTTGAGGACGACGTTCGCGCCGCTCGCCAGGAAGGCCCGGGCGATGTCCAGGCCGATGCCGCTGGAGGATCCGGTGATGAGAGCAGTGGTCATGGCAAGTGCCTTTCGGGGTGGATCTGCTGGCCGCCGGATCGGTTCGCCCGGTCGGCACCACGAAGCTATGGGCCCTCAACCCATAACGCCACGACGGAATTTGGAGCATGTGATAATCCAGCGTTATGGATGTGGACCTGCGTGACCTGGAGCTCCTCGACGCCACTGCCGAGGCCGGCTCGCTGACTGCCGCCGCCGAGCGGCTCTACGTGAGCCAGCCGGCCCTCAGTCAGCGGCTGACCCGGCTCGAAGCCCGCCTCGGCATGCCGCTGTTCGACCGCCAGGGCCGGCGGCTGGTGCCGAACGCCGCGGGCCGCCGACTGCTCGTAGCCGCCCGGCACGTCCTCGGTGAGCTGGAGTCGGCCACCCGCGACCTGCGGGAGATCCGCGACGGCCGCGACCGGCGGGTCCGCTTCACCGCGCAGTGCAGCACCACCTTCCCGTGGCTGCCACCGGTGCTGCGGGCGTTTCGTGAGCGCGAGCCGGGCATCGACGTGCGCATCGAGACCGTCGCCGACGACGCGCCGGTCCCGGCGCTCCTCGCCGACCTCGTGGACGTCGCGCTCGTCACCCAGCCCGACGCGCAGATGGACCGGGTGTCCCTGACCCGGCTCTTCGACGACGAGATGCTGGCCGTGGTGCCCGCCGGGCACGCCTGGGCCGGCCGCAAGCACCTGACCGCCCGCGACTTCGACGGGGCCGACCTGGTCCTCTACGACTTCTACGACCAAAAGCGCATCCCGTCGTTGCCGCTGCCGATCCCCGCCGGGGCCCGGCCCGGTCGGATCACCACCATGCCCGTGGTGACCGACCTGGTCATCGAGATGGTGGCCGGCGGCCAGGGCGTGACGGTCCTGCCCAACTGGGTGGCCGCCCCCTACGCGGCCTCGCACGGCCTTGCCCTGGTGCAGATCGGCGCGAAGCCGCTGACCCGCACCTGGTTCTGCGCCACCCGGACCGGCGCACTCCCGCCCCACGTCGAGGTGTTCGTGGAGGAGCTGGTGGGCCGCCTCGGAGTCCCCCGGGCGGCCCGGTGAGCAGCGGACGCGCCCACGCGTGGACGGCGGGGCTGCGCACCTTCGTCGCTGTGGTGTGCCTTCCGGCGGCCGCCGCAGCCACCCTCTCTCCGCGGGGCCGAGCCCGGGACACGCGAGCCGGCTCGTCGCGATCAGCCGCCTCCGGGGGTGGGACCGCCGCGGTCGTTGTCCTCGAACAGTTCCCGGGTGCGGCGCAGGAGGGCTTCCCGCACACCGTCCGGTGACAGGACCCGCAGGGGTGTGGCCAGGCCGAGGAGGTACCTGGCGAGACCGTCCGCGTCGGGGCCGCCGATGTCGACGACCGTGGCGTCCGGGCCGTCCGGGCGGTGGGAACCGACCGTCGCCGGGATCAGCCGGAGCGCCTGCTCCAAGGGCAGGGGCAGGCGGATCGTCACGTAGAGCGGGTAGGCGCCGGCCGCGATGGAGCGGGATACGAGCAGAGCCGGATCGGGCGGGTCGCCGAGTTCCACGGGGCGTCCGGTCGGCTGTATCCGGCCGACCCGGTCGGCGCGGAAGGTACGCCATTCGTTCCGCGTCACGTCCCGGGCGACGAAGTACCAACGGCGTCCCGTGTGCACGAGGCGGTACGGGTCGACGTCCCGGACCGTGTCCTTGCCTTCCCGGTCACGGTACGACAGGCGGCTGCGCTCGCCCCGGCGGCACGCGGCGGCCAGTTCCAGCAGCGTGCCGGGAGCGATCTGCGGTTCGTCGGGCCTCACGGTGTGGACGAAGGCGGCGTCCATCTCGCCCAGCCGGTCCGCGATCCGGCGCGGCAGGACCTGACGGAGTTTCAGCAGGGCGGACAGAGCGGCCTGGTCTCCGCCGAGGACTCCGCTGAGCGCGGCCTCGCGCAGCCCGACGGCCACGGCGAGTGCCTCTTCGTCATCGAGGACCAACGGCGGCACCCGGGCTCCGGGGCGCAGGCGGTAGCCGCCCCACGGCCCGGGGTCGGACTCGACGCCGTAGCCGAGTTCTCGCAGCCGTGCGACGTCACGCCGCACCGTGCGCTCGGTGACCGCCATCTTGTCGGCCAGCTCGCCACAGGTCCACGACGGCCGCGCGGACAGCAGCGAGACCAGTCGCAGCAGGCGGGCGGATGTGCTGATCACCTCAGAAGTGTCCCGCACGACCAGGACCGTATCTGTCCTGGTCCCGTCATAGCGTCCTCGTATGAGCACTGAACACGCCTCGGACACGTCCGCACCCGCGATCCGCTACGCGGCCGTCACGTTCGACTGCCCGGACCCCGCCGAACTGGCCCGCTTCTACGGCGACGCCCTCGGCCTGCCCGTCGCCTACTCCACTGACGACTTCGTCCTGCTCGGCCGGGAGGGCTCGGCCGGGCTGGGGTTCAACCGGCTGGCCGACTACCGACGTCCCACCTGGCCGGACCCCTCGCAGGAGAAGCAGGCGCACATCGAACTGGGCGTCGACGACTTGGACGTCGCCCAGGCCCGGCTGCTCGCCCTGGGGGCCGTCGAGCCCTCCGTCCAGCCGGAGCCCGACCGGTGGCGGGTCCTGCTGGACCCGGCGGGCCACCCGTTCTGCATCACCACCCTGGTCTGAGCGACCGGGAGGCCGAGCGGCCGCGGGGACTTCCCCGCGGCCCCGGCCGCCCCCCCCGGTCCGCGATCACCTGACGGACCATCATGAACATGTGACAGCAGGCCTCTTGAGCCGCCCCTTGGCCACTGCTGCCGGCATACGTGCGTGCACATGATCGGTTGACATGGAGTGCACTCCAACACCTAGCGTCTGGGGCAGATGGAACCGAACCCAGGAGGCAGCATCATGACCGACGTCCCCACCCGGCACATAGGCGGCCTGGCGGTCTCCGCACAAGGCCTGGGGTGCATGGGCATGAGCCACGGTTACGGCGCCTCGGACGACGCGCAGTCGATCGCGACGCTGCACCACGCCCTCGACCTCGGTGTGACCTTGCTGGACACCGCCGACTTCTACGGCGCCGGGCACAACGAGGAACTGATCGGACGGGCCGTCGCCGGCCGCCGCGACGAGGTGGTACTGGCGACCAAGTTCGGCTTCGCCAACCGCTTGGGCGAGCCGGTCCGGCTCCGCGGTGACGCCGCCTACGTACGGCAGGCGTGCGAGGCGTCGCTGCGCCGGCTGGGCGTCGACCACATCGACCTCTACTACCAGCACCGGGTCGATCCGCAGGTCCCGATCGAGGAGACCGTCGGCGCGATGGCCGAGCTGGTGCAGGCCGGAAAGGTCCGCCACCTCGGGCTGTCGGAGGCCGGCGCGGACACCATCCGGCGGGCGCACGCGGTGCACCCGATCGCCGCGCTGCAGAGCGAGTGGTCGCTGTGGACCCGGGACCTGGAGGCGGAGATCGCCCCGGTCTGCCGCGAGCTCGGCATCGGGCTGGTCCCGTTCTCTCCGCTCGGGCGCGGCTTCCTGACCGGCCGGTACGGCTCGGTGGAGGGGCTGGCCGAGACCGACCTCCGGCGCAGCCAGCCGCGCTTCGCCGACGGCAACCTCGAACGGAACCTGGCGATCGTCGCGAAGCTGGAAGAGCTGGCCGCCGCCAAGGGCATCACCACCGGCCAGCTCGCCTTGGCCTGGGTGCAGCACCGGGGCACCGACGTGGTGCCGATCCCCGGTACCCGACGGCAGCGCTACCTGGAGGAGAACCTCGCGGCCCTGGCCGTCGACCTGGCCCCCGAGGACCTCGCCGCCATCGAGGCCGCCGCCCCGCCCGAGCAGGTCGCGGGCACCCGCTACGACGCGGCCAACCTCGCCTTCGTCAACGGCTGAGCCCGCCGCTGCCCACCGCTCCGGTCCGTGGCGCCGCCCACCGGCGCAGCGCTGTCGCAACCCCGCCCCGGCGGGCGCGCACGGCGGCCGTGACGCATCTCACCTCCGGCCGCCTGCCCCGGCCGTCCGCCCCTGGGCGGGCCGGGACGGGGGCCGAGCGGGCCGCTCCCGCGGCCGCTCGGGCGAGGAAGGGGCCCGAACGGATGACCTAGCCTGGATCGGTAGCCAAGTGAGGGCGGGGGCCGAGCGCAAGGGAAGGGCGCGTCCATGGGCACCACCAGCAGTTCCGTACGTCGTCGGCGGGCCGGTGCCGCGGTGGCGACGGCCGTCGTCGGCCTCCTGATGACGGCGGTCGCACCGGCCCTGGCCGCCTCGGACGGCTCCGCCGGCCGGCACCGGGTCGGGCACCCCGCGGAACCGGCCGGGAGCGCCTCCCGGATCCCGATGGGGATCTCCCGCCTGGCCCAGGGCCCGGGGCGCGACGTCGCCATCACCATCGACGACGGCCCCGACCCCCGCTGGACCCCGAAGGTGCTCCAGGTACTGCGCGAGAACCACGTCAAGGCCACCTTCTGCATGATCGGCACCCGGGCGCAGAAGTACCCGGCACTGGTGCGCGCCGTCGCCGCGGACGGGCACCGGCTGTGCGACCACTCCGTCGACCACGACGAGACGATGGACCACAAGCCCGTGGCCTACCAGCGCCGGCAGATACTCGACGGCAAGGCCATGATCGAGGCGGCCGTACCGGGCGTCGCCGTCAACTACTACCGGGCGCCGGGTGGTGCCTTCACCCCCGACAGCCGGGCGATCGCCGCCGCGAGCGGGATGCGTCCCCTGGGGTGGAGCGTGGACCCCAAGGACTGGAGCCGTCCGGGCCTGCCGGCCATCGTGGCCGCAGTGGAGGACGAGCTGCCGCAGCAGCCGACGGTCCTGTTCCACGACGGGGGCGGCGACCGCAGCGAGACCGTCGCGGCGCTGGAGGAGTACCTGCCGTGGCTGGCCGCGCGGGGCTACACCTTCACGTTCCCGGCCCTTACCACTCCGTAGGACCTCCCGGGCGGGGCCGGCCATCACCGCTGTTCGAAGTGGTCGCGGAGCCAGGTGAGCAAGGCCGCGAACGCACGGGTCATGGCGGCGTCCGACTGCTTGAGGACCGTCGAACGTCCGCCGTCCTCCACCGTGATCGTGTAGCTCATGGCGTCCCTGGCGCGGCCGGGTCGCTCCACCTCGGGCGCCGGGAGGGCCGCGGCCACCAGCCGGGTCAGCTCGGCGGCCGCGTCATCGGGCAGGTGGTCCGTGTCGAGGACCTCGGGCGGACGGCGGAGGTTGCTCGCCGCCGCCAGCCCGCCGTGTGTCGCCAGGGACACCTTCATTGCCTGGTTCTCTTCAGTGCGGCCACGTCCTTGGCCAGCGCCGTCATCTTGGCGCCGAGCTCCCCGACCTGCGTGGTCAGAGCTGCCAGGCCGTCCTGGCGGCCCGCACCGCCGCTCCCGTTGCCCGCCGCGAGGCTCCGCGCCCGGGCGACCCCGGCCGGGACGCCGCTGATCTGTATCTCCACTTCCTGCCAGGCCGCCAGCACGGTCGACTGCTCGGCGCTGCCGGCGCCGAACAGCTCTCCGGCCTTCTGGAAGGTGGTGTCCGCGAACTCCTGGAACGTGGCCTCCTTGCCGGAGGCCCTGAGCGATTCGAACCAGATGCGTCCGGCCGTCTCCCAGGCGAATCCGCCGATGCCCACGGCCGTCAGGAAGAACGCCTTGTTGGGGATGCCGGAGTTGAGGTGCACCCCGCCGCAATCCCCGTCCTCGGTGTCGGGCAGGTGGATGAACTTGCTCATGCGGTCGGGCTGGGGGTCCCGGCCGAACAGCGCGTTGTCGTACGCGTGGCCCGGCGCCTTCATCGACCGCAGGGCGTCGGCGTCTATGCCCGGGGTCCACACGTCGGCCCCGATCAGCCAGTCCGCCTCCTCGGCCGACTGCTTGAGCGACCACTGCTTGACCAGCGACCCGAAGACGTCCGACATCGACTCGTTCAGGGCCCCCGGCTGGTTGTGGTATTCAAGTCCCGCGGTGTTCTCGGTGACTCCGTGCGTCAACTCGTGGCCGATGACGTCGAGGGATCCGGTGAGGTTGGCGAACATCTTCCCGTCACCGTCGCCGAAGACCATCTGCTGCCCGTCCCAAAACGCGTTGTTGAACCTCACACCGAAGTGGACGTATCCGTCCAGGCGCATCCCGCGGCCGTCGATGGAGTCGCGCTGGAAGACCTCCTTGTAGAAATCCCGTGTCAGGCCGAGTCCGTCGAACGCTCGGTCGATGAACTGGTCGGCGGACTGGGGTCCGTCTTCCGTCCTGGCCAGGACCGCGGACGGGAGGAAACTCCCCTGCTCGCAGTCGAAGACGGTACGCCGGCCGTTGCCGGGGGTGGCCAAGCCGGTGAAAGACTCCCGGACCGCTCGTTCTCCCCGCAGCCGGGCGGTGGTCAGCATGGTGCCCAGGGCGGCCCGGCGCACCTCGCTGTCGTCGCTCTCCAGGAGCCTCTTGAGCAGGTACGGGGGGATGATGCAGTTGAGTCGGGGGGTCCTGGTCATAGGACACCTCCCTGAGAAGAGGGCCAATGGTTGTGCATTCATCAACGTGCGGCGGTCCGCGGCGTTCAACCTGGCCGGCCGCGGCGTAGCCCGGGCCTGGCGAGAGGATCTCGCGGACGCAGCCGCGGGTGCGCGCCGAACGGCGCAGCGGTGCGTGGAGCGTTGGCGGCGACCAGCCGCATTGCCGGAGGCGGTGCCACGCCTGTGACTCCAGTGTCCGGCTGCCCGTAATGCCTGGCAAACGCAGGCCCGTGGGCTCCCCTGGGGGACCGGCGCGGCATCGAGGGGGGTCGGGGCGGATGACACGCCACCGGATGGCCCATCCCGGCCCTCGACGGCGTATCGGGTCATAACGTACGAATATGAAGAAGCGTCATATTCTCTACTGCGCGGGCGCCGCGGTGCTCTGCGCGACGGGGCTCGGCGCCGCGCCGGCGGCCGCAGGTCCGATGGTCCACGTCGTCCGTCCCGGGGACTCGGTCCAGCGGGCGGTGGACGCGGCGCGCCCGGGCGACACCGTCCTGCTCACCGAGGGCACGTACCGGGAGAGCGTACGGGTGACCACCTCCGGGCTCGTCCTGCGCGGCATGGGCCCCCGTACCGTCCTCACTCCGGCCGCCGGGAAGCCCGTCGGCGCCTGCGCCCAGGCCGGTAACGGCATCTGCGTCGAGGGCGCGGACGGCCGGCCCGTCGAACACACCACCATCGCCTCGCTCACCCTGTCCGGCTTCGCCAAGACCGGGCTCTGGGCCTCCCGGACCGACCGCCTGACCGTACGGAACGTCACCGCCGAGAAGAACGGGCAGTGGGGCATCGCCCAGGAGCGGTCCACGCGCGGGGTCCTCAAGGGCAACACCGCACGCGGCAACGGCGACGCGGGCCTGTTCCTCGCCAACACCGTCGCCACCGAGGCAGGGGCGCCGGACACCGGGGGGACGGTGGTGGAGCACAACCACGTCCGGGACAACCGCAACGGCATCACCGTGCGCCGCCTGCGCAACCTCAGCGTCGGACACAACGACATCACCGCGAACTGCGTCGGCGTGGTGGTCGTGGGCGACGAGAACTCCCCGCACGGCGGCCACCTGGCCGTGCACGACAACCGGGTCGTGGCGAACAACAAGTTCTGCCCGAAGACCGCCAGGCTGCCCTTCCTCCAGGGCTCCGGGATCGTGCTGACCGGCGTCGAGGAGACCGAGGTGACCGGGAACGAGGTCACGGACAACAAGGGCTCCTCCCCGATGTCCGGCGGCATCGTCCTCTTCAAGAGCTTCGTGGGCGCCAAGAACGAGCGGAACAAGGTCACCGACAACACGCTGCGGGGCAACGCCCCGGCGGACCTCGTCGACAGCAGCGTCGGCCGGGGCAACGTCTTCAAGAGCAACACCTGCGGGGCCTCGAAGCCCACGGGGCTGTGCTGACCTCCCGCCCGTCCGGCACCACCGAGAACAGGAAGGGCGGCATGACGACCGCACCCACCACCGACCCGACCACGAAGCCGGCGCCCCCTCCGTCCATGCGGCTGCGCGAGCTCGTCTTCGGGGCGGCGTGCACCGCCGCCCTCCGCGCTGCCGTCCGGCTCGGCGTACCCGACGCGCTCGGGGACAGCCCGATGAGCGCGGCGGACCTCGCCGCCGCGGTGAAGACCGAGCCCAAGGCGCTGCGGCGGCTGCTGCGGGCGCTGTCCTGCTACGGGGTCTTCGCCGAGGAGCCGGACGGCACGTTCGCACACACCGGCACGTCCCGGCTGCTGCGCGAGGACGACCCACACAGCCTGCGCGCCATCGCCCTGTGGTGCACGGAGCCCTGGACCTGGGCCGCCTGGCCGAAGCTGGACGAGGCGGTGCGCACCAACCACAACGTCGTCGAGGACCTCTTCGGCAAGGAGTTCTTCACGTACCTGAACGAGGACGCCCCCGAGTCGGCGGACGTCTTCAACCGGGCCATGACCACCTCCAGCAGGCAGTCCGCGCAGGACGTGGCGGAGTTCCTCGACCTGTCGGGAGCCTCGTCGGTCGCCGACGTCGGCGGTGGCCAGGGCTACGTGGTGGCGAGCCTGCTGGAGAAGTACCCGGCGATGCGCGGCACCCTGCTCGACCTGCCGCGCGTGGTCGACAACGCCGATCCCCGGCTGCGGCCGGGAGGGGCGCTGGCCGACCGGGTGCAGATCGTGCCGGGCGACTGCCGGGCGGAGATCCCCGTGCAGGCCGACGTGTACATCATCAAGAACATCCTGGAGTGGGACGACGTCAGCACCGCCCGCACCCTGCGCAACGTCATCGAGGCCGGCGGCCCCCGGGCGAGGGTCGTGGTGATCGAGAACCTGGTGGACGACACCCCGTCCATGCGGTTCAGCACCGGCATGGACCTGTTGCTGCTGCTCAACGTCGGAGGGGCCAAGCACACGACCGAGAGCATGGTCGGCAGGCTCACCGAGGCGGGCCTGGCCGTGAACGACATCCGTCCGGTCAACCCGTACCTGCACGCCTTCGACTGCACCGTGGCGGGCTGAGGGCGGCCGGCCGCCCGTACGCCGCCGGGGGGCCGGGGCGGGGGGGGGGGGGGCCCCCCCCCCCGGGCGGAATTGGGGGGGGAAAGTGCGGAAACGAACCGCGTGGCGGGACCCCACGGTGAAAGCCAGGCGGCAGGAGATCGACGCCGAGCCCCCC
>NZ_JBITDH010000002.1:423925-558334 GCF_044454045.1 Streptomyces sp. NPDC051578 | reverse complement strand
ACCCCGGGCCGGGCGGGGGGGGGGGGGGGGGGCGCGCCCGCCCCCCCCCCCCCCCGCCCCCCCCGCCGCCCGGGGGCGCCCCCCCCCCCCCCCCCGGCGGCATAGTGGCGTGCTTCACGTGCTTCACGTACGGGAGTCGCGCTCCCAGCGGTAGAAGCAGTGCGCCATGGCGTCCTTCGGCGAGCGCCAGGTGTCGGGGTCGTACGCGCTGACGAACGCGGACAGCCGCCGGCTGACGTCGACGAACTCCGGGTGCCCCGTCATCTTGGCGATGGCGGGGCCGGGGTCCTTCTCGGACTCGATGAGGTGCAGGTACACGTCACCGAACTGGAAGAGGCTGCGCCGGGCGACTCCGACGAGGTGGGGCAGCTCCCCGCGGTCGGAGGACTCGAAGACCTCGGCGATGCCGGAGGCCGACCCGGGTGCCATACGGGCGACGATCAGGGACTGGTGCATCGGGTTCTCCGTCCGGCTCAGTCGAGCACCCGGGCCGGCCGGCGCTCGGCGGCGGCCTGCTCGATGCGGTCGCGGATCAGGGCCATCTGGACCTTGGAGTTCCGGTTGATGTTGTCCGTCATCCAGTCGTCGTCCACGGGCGCCTCCGGCTTCATGGCGAAGTCCTGCGTCCACACCATCCGGGTGCCCTCCGGCACCTCCTGGTACTGCCACCGGATGTTCATGTGGGCGAAGGGTCCGGTCTCGACGCGGCGGGCGGCGACGCTGAGCCGGTCGCGGTCGGTCTCGCGCTCGGACACCCAGCTCCACACGGTGCCGTTCTCGTCCGGGTGCATGGTCAGCCGGAACGTCGTCTTGTTCCCCTCGACGGAGAGGATGTCGGCGGACGCGTACTCGCTGAACAGCTGCGGCCAGTTCGCCACGTCGTTGGTCATGTCCCAGACCAGGTCGACCGGCGCGGCGATGGTGATCTCGTTCTGCGTGTGGCCCGCCACGTCACGCTCCTGCCACGAGAGAGCTGTTGACCAGGTCGAGGAACTGGCGGGGCGTCTTGCAGCGCTCGGCGTCGGTGGGCATCGGCGCACCGTGCCGGTTCTCCAGTTCACCGACGATGCCGAGCAGCCCCAGCGAGTCGAGGCCGAAGGTGTCGAAGCCGGAGTCACTGCGCTTTTCGAGCTCGGCGGGGTCGACCGTGACGCCGGCGGCCTTCTTCATGAGTTCGGCCAGTTCTGCCACGGTGATGCGGTCACTCATGGGATTCCTCTCCTTGTGTTCCGGGGTGCCCCGCTACGGGGCACCCGTGGCGCCGCGACGGATCACGAGCGCCGAGTTCGACCCCATGAGTCCCCGGCTCAGGACCAGCGCGGTGCGCAGCTCGGCGGCGCGGGCGCGGGTGGTCACCAGGTCGAGGTCATGGCAGATGTCGAAGATGTTGGGAGTGGGCGGGATGACGCCGTACTCCATGGCCAGCACCGCGGCGGCGGCGTCCAGCACGGGCGCCGCGCAGTAGCCGCGGCCGATGCCGGTCTTGGGTGCCGTCACCGGGACGCGCTTGCCGTGCCGTCCCAGTGCGTCGGCGATCGCGAGCGCCTCGGCCCGGTCGGCCTCGGGGACACCGAGGGCGTCGGCGAAGACCACGTCGACCTCCTCGGGAGCGCAGCCGGCTTCCGCGAGGGCCCCCTCGATGGCCCGGGCGAGCCCTTCGCGGGACGCCTCCCAGCAGGAGGCGCCGGTGAAGGTCGCGGCGTGCCCCGCGAGGACGGCGCGTACCGCGGCCCCGCGTTCGCGCGCGGCGTCCTCCTCCTCCACCACGAGCATCGCGCCGCCTTCGGCGGGTACGAAGCCGCAGGCCGCGGAGGTGAAGGGGCGGTAGGCCCGGTCGGGGTCCCCTTCGGTGCTCAGCTCCGGGTAGCCGAGCTGGCACACCATCGAGTAGGGGGCGAGGGGCGCCTCGGTCGAGCCTGCCACGATCACGTCGGTGCCGCGCCGCACGGCCCGCGCGGCGTGTGCGAGGGCGTCCAGCCCACCGGCCTCGTCGGCGGCCACGACCGAGCAGGGGCCCTTGAAGCCCCGGCGGATGGAGATCTGGCCGGTGCTGGCCGCGTAGAACCAGGCGATGGACTGGTACGGGCCGACGAACCTGCTGCCCTTGCCCCACAGCTGCTGCAGCTCGCGCTGGCCGAACTCGCCGCCGCCGGAACCGGCGGCGGTGACCACGCCCACGGAGAAGGGCGCCTCACCGGTGGCGCTCTGCCCGAGCTGGGCGTCCTCCAGCGCGGAGTCGGCCGCCGCCATGGCGAAGTGCGTGAACCGGTCGGTCTGGACGAGGAAGCGCTCCTCGACCGCCGTGGCCGGTTCGAAGGCGCGCACCTCGCCGGCCACCCGCAGCGGCAGGTGGTCGCAGCCCTCACGGGTGATGCGGCCGAGGACGTTGATGCCTTCGCGGGTGGCTTTCCAGAACGCGTCCGTGCTCAGTCCGTTGGGCGCGATCACGCCGATTCCGGTGACGGCTGCACGCCGTGGGGTCGGTTCGCTCATCGTGTCCTCTAACCCTTCCGGTTCAGGACCACCGCGGACTGGAAGCCGCCGAACCCGCTGCCCACGGACAGCACGCCGTCCAGCTTCCGTTCGCGGGCGACGCGGGGGACGTAGTCCAGGTCGCACTCGGGGTCCGGCGTCTCGTAGTTCGCGGTCGGCGGTACGACCTGGTGGCGCATGGCCAGGACGCAGGCCACCAGCTCGATCGCCCCGATCGCGCCGAGGGAGTGCCCGACCATGGACTTGATGGAGCTCATGGGCGTGGCGTAGGCGTGGTGGCCCAGGGCCCGTTTGACGGCCGCGGTCTCGTGGCGGTCGTTCTGCCGGGTGCCGGAGCCGTGGGCGTTGACGTAGTCGATGGCCGAACGGTCCATGCGGGCGTGGTCGAGGGCACTTTCGATGGCGCGGGCCATCTCCAGGCCTTCACCGGTCAGCCCGGTCATGTGGTACGCGTTGCCGAAGGTGGCGTACCCGCCGACCTCGCAGTACACATGGGCGCCGCGGGCCCGGGCGTGTTCCAGCTCCTCCAGCACCAGGACCGCCCCGCCCTCGCCCATCACGAACCCGTCGCGGTCGTTGTCGAAGGGCCGGGACGCGTGGGCCGGGTCGTCGTTGTTGGGCGACGTGGCCTTGATGGCGTCGAAGCAGGCCATGGTGATGGGGGAGATCGGGGAGTCGGACGCGCCGGCTATGCAGATGTCCGCCCGGCCCTCCTGGACCGTGTGGAACGCGTACCCGACGGCGTCGAGCCCGGAGGTGCAGCCCGTGGAGACGGTCTGCACCGGGCCGCGCGCCCCGAAGCGCTCCGCGACCGTGGAGGCGAGCGTGCTGGGCGAGAACGCCCGGTGCAGGTGCGGCTGCGCCTCGCCGGGGTCGACGTCCCAGCGCCGGCCGCCCTGGCTGACCAGTACGTAGTCGTGTTCGAGGCGGGTGGTGCCGCCGACCGCGGTGCCGAGGGAGACCCCGACCCGCCAGGGGTCCTCCGCGGCGAGGACGAGGCCGGCGTCGCGGACCGCTTCGTCGCCGGCGGCCAGCGCGAACTGGATGTACCGGTCGCCGCGGGCCACCTGCTCCGGGTCCAGTCCGTGGGCCGCCGGGTCGAAGTCACACTCGGCAGCGATCCGCGACCGCAGACCTGACGGGTCGAAGAAGGTGATGCCCCGCGTCGCGGTACGCCCGGCGGCCAGGAGGTCCCAGAACGCCGGTACGCCGATTCCGCCGGGCGCGACTATGCCGAGGCCCGTGACGGCCACCCGCCGGGTCATGAACGGACCTGGGAGAGGTCGGCCGGCGGGGTGCCGTCCGCGACGGCGTCCGTGCCTTCGGTGTCGACGTGGCCGAGGGGCGGGGTCGGGGCCAGCGGTCCCAGGTGGAACACGATGCGGGCCTCGGTGTCGCCGACGTTGCGGAACCGGTGGCGCACGTGGGCGGGGATCAAGAGCCCCTGCTCGGGCCGCAGGGGGTGCGGCTCGCCGTCCAGGTCCACCTCGAGCCGCCCGCAGACGACGTACACGAACTCCTCGGAGTACGGGTGGTAGTGCTCGGCGATGCGGTCGCCCGGCTGCACCATGGCCACGCCCATGAAACCGCTGGTCGAGCCGACGGTTGCGGGGGTGAGCAGGGCGCGCAGGTCGCCGCCGCGCCGGCGGTTGGGCTCGACGTCGTCGAGTGCGACGATCCGGGGCTTGGATGTGATCACGATGTTCCCTCCGATGTGTGCCGCGCCGGGCGGGTTGTGGCCGCCGCCCGCTTGTTCCGGTCAGGCCTCCGGCGACCGGCGGTCAGTGATGAGTCGCATGCGCGCGAGCTCCAGCAGGCGCGCGAAGTCGTCGCCCCGCAGAGCGGTCGGGTCCGCCCCGGCGGCGCCGTCGAAGAGCGTCGTCAACTCGGCCGCACGGGCGGGGTCGGCGAAGCCCAGGCAGAGCGCGGGGTCGGCGTCGTCGAGGTCGCCGCGCACATCGACCAGGCGCACCACGACCTCGTCGCGCTGGAAGATCGTGCTGCGCAGCACCGGGCTGCGCGGGTCGTCGGCCGCCGCCTCGTCGTGCTGGGCGAGCAGCTCGGCCAGCCGCATGCCGCAGTCCGGGCGCGCCTCGTAGTACAAGGCATGCCGCTCCGCCTCGGGCTGCTCGTGCCCGGCGGTGACGTGGTGCAGGGCGGGCAGGGCCGCGCGGGTGAAGAAGACGCGGGCCGACTCGGGGTCGTTGAGGTCCCGGTCCTGCTCCAGATAGGGGTTGATGGCCTCCTCGACGGCCCGCACCTCGGGCTGGCGGGCGACGTGACGCAGCGCCGCGAGCAGGTCGCCCCTGACCTCGACGGCCCGCACCACCCGGTTGCCGTACATGAACAGGGACGTGCGGCACAGCCGGGTGGTGTCGTCGACCTGGGGTTCGGGCGAGGCGTAGCCCGCGAGGATCTTGGCGACGGCTTCCTCGCTGCCCGGCTTGACGGTGAAGGTGAGGGCGTGGCGGACCACGCCGTCGCCGATGCGGGGGGAGCTCTGCAGGCGGCGCCGGTCCGGGGTGAGGGTGGTGTCGGCGGCGGGGCCGCCGGTCTCCCGTACGACGTGGAAGCGCAGCGACCTGGTGTCCCGGACGCAGCCGTGCAGCGGCGACACCATCCGCACGTGCTCTTCGCTGTTCACCCATGCGAGGAAGGGCGGGGCGCTCTCCCATTCGCTGGTGATGAGCCATTGGGATGGATTTTCGATCGACTGGCACAGCTGGTCGCTGACGTGCCCCGGAACCGAGGAGACCTGGGTGCAGAGTTGTTCGTACGCCTCCAGGAACTGCTGTTGGGCGCCGTCGTACACATCCACCAGCAGGACGACGCGGAGCCTGGAGCCGTCGAACACGGACTGGGAGACACGTTTCGGCATCTGTCGCTTCGGCGGTTCTGAAACACGTTCAGACGTGGTGGTCATCCTGCGCACATCTCCTTCGAGGGCAGCGGTGAACGCCGGCCGCGGTGTCGCGACGTCAGCGTGTCTCGATCCTGTGCCCGTCCGGGGAAGTGCGCGACCCGCGTGAACCACGCGGGTGACGTGCCCGCGGACCCGCTGTCAAGAGCGCGGAACTCCCGCGCCCCACTCCGAACGCCTGCCTCTGGAGGCATCGATGCAGCACGAAGTCGAGCACCGGGTTCCGGTCCTCATCGTCGGCGGCTCCCTGGTGGGCCTGTCCACTTCCCTGTTCCTGGGTCGCCACGGGGTACGGCACACCCTGGTCGAGCGGCATGCGGGCACCTCGATCCACCCGCGCGGACGCGGCAACAACGTCCGGACCATGGAGCTCTTCCGGGTGGCCGGCATCGAGCCCGACATCAAGACCGCGGCGTCGCTGCTGGCGGACAACCACGGCATCCTGCAGACCCCGACGCTCGTGGGTGACGCGGGCGAATGGCTGTTCAAGAACATCGACCCGGGCGGCGGCCTGGCGAAGTTCAGTCCGACGTCCTGGTGCCTGTGCAGCCAGAACGACCTGGAGCCCGTGCTGCTCGACAGCGCCCGGGAGCAGGGCGGGGAGCTGTGGTACTCGCACGAGCTGGTGTCGTTCGAGGAGGACGCGGAGGGCGTCACCGCCGTCGTACGGGACCGGGTCACCGAGCGGCGCCACACCGTCCGCGCCGATTACCTCGTCGCCGCGGACGGCCCGCGCAGCCCGGTCCGGGAGCGGCTGGGCATCGGGCAGAGCGGCCCCGGCGACCTCTTCCACAACGTCAGCATCACCTTCCGCTCGCGCCGGCTCGCCGACGTGGTGGGCGACCGGCGGTTCATCGTGTGCTACCTGACCTCCCCGGACGCCGACGGCGCGCTCCTGCCCGTCGACAACAAGGAGAACTGGGTCTTCCACGCGCCCTGGCACCCGGAGGACGGCGAGACGCTGGAGGAATTCACCCACGAGCGGTGCCAGGAGCACATCCGCCGGGCCGTCGGTGTCGCCGACCTGGACGTGGAGGTGACCGGCAGCGCGTCGTGGCACGCGGCGGAGCGGGTCGCGGACCGCTACGGCGCCGGGCGGGTGTTCCTCGCCGGCGACTCCGCGCACGAGATGTCCCCGACCGGGGCGTTCGGCTCGAACACCGGCATCCAGGACGCCCACAACCTCGCCTGGAAGCTGGCCGCCGTGCTGGGTGGCTGGGCCGGTCCCGGGCTGCTGGAGACGTACGACGCGGAGCGGCGGCCGGTCGCGCTGGCGACCAGCGCCCGCGCCTCGGCGCGCTCCGTGGAGCACAGCCACCCCGGCTTCGCCCCGCCGCCGGGCGTGGGCGGCGGCCGGCAGGGCGGCATCCTCAACGTGGTGCTGGGCTACCGCTATCCGCGGGGAGCCGTCGTCGGCGCCGACCCGGAGCAGGACGTGGTGCCCGAGGGGATGCGGCTGACGGGGCAGCCGGGCAGCCGGGCCCCGCACATGTGGCTGCGGCGTGGCGAGCGGCGCCTGTCGACGCTCGACCTCTACGAGCGTTCGATGGTGCTGCTCAGCGGTGCGGGGGACGCCGCGGGCTGGCACGCGGCCGCGCGTCGCATCGCGGAGGCCGAGGGAGTACGGCTGGAGGCCTACCGGATCGGCGCGGGTCCCGGGGCCGACCTGGTGTACGACGGTCCGGGCGGAGAGGGCGCACCCGGCGGACAGGGCAGGCCGGGCGGCCCGGGGAGGCCGGGCGGGCCGGGCGGCCCGGGCGGACAGGGGAGGCCGGCGGGCGGGCCGGGCGGGGACGGCCCCGCCGACTGGGCACAGGTCCACGGCACCACGGCGGAGGGCGCGGTCCTGGTGCGCCCCGACGGCTTCGTGGCCTGGCGGGCGGAGGGTGCGGCGGCGGACCCGGAGGCGGCGCTGCGCCGGGCCCTGGCGGAGGTCCTGCGCACGGGCTGAGCCCTCGCGTGGTCGAGGGCCGAGGCCAGGAGGGCCCGGCCCCCGCCACGTCACCTGCCCCGTGTCCCCGCTCCGGCCGGGACGAGGCCGCCGGCTCGGCCCGGCTCGGCCCGGCTCAGGCCCGGCTCCGCTCAGGCTTGCGTCGGGTCCTCGGGGATCCGGTGCACTTCGACGGGGTCGCTGCCGGGCTTCCCGCCCGGTCCGGGGCAGGCCGACGCCCTCGCGGCGATCTCCAGGGCCCGCTCCTCGCTGTCGACGTCGACGACCCAGTACCCGGCCAGGATCCGTCCCGCCTCGGCCGGCCCGTCGGTCACCTGAGGCTTTCCGTCGCTTGCGGCCCGTACCGTCTTGACCAGCGAGGGACCGCCGAGGCCGCGCCCCTCCACCCATTGCCCGGCGGAGGTGATGTCGTCGTTGAGGGCGTTCATGTGGGCGAACATGG
The DNA here is from genome assembly GCF_044454045.1 of Streptomyces sp. NPDC051578. Taxonomy (NCBI): domain Bacteria; kingdom Bacillati; phylum Actinomycetota; class Actinomycetes; order Kitasatosporales; family Streptomycetaceae; genus Streptomyces; species Streptomyces sp. NPDC051578. The sequence continues at coordinate 550,528 of NZ_JBITDH010000002.1, read as the reverse complement.
CCTGCATCTCGTCCTTGGAGTACGACGACATGATGGCGTCCCACTGATCGGCCGGTACGTTCAGCTGGATCATGTACTTCATGTTCCTCACCCTTCCGGGGCGGCTGCATGGCTTCTCTGGCGTGCGAAGGGGTAGACCGCCGCACGACCCGGAACTCATCGGCGCACGAGCCCCTTTTCCGGCCGGGCTCCGTCACGGCCGCGGGCTCGCCCCAGAGGGCGCCCGGCCGTGGGGTGCGAGAGCAGTGGTGGCCGACGGCGAGACGGAGGCGGCGGCGCTGTCGGCGTAGAGGATCTCGCCGACGGTGCAGATGACGGCGCGCCGGGGCCTTCTTCGACGCCGCCTGGCCGGGCGTCGCCGTACGGCTCGCCACCGACCCGCCTCTTAAGAGCGACCTGTTGAAGCGCCCGGGGCCGCCCCCGCATCGGTCTCCGGCGCGGTCACCCTCGCACCGGACGGCGACCGCATCATCGCGGACAAGCTGCGTGACAAGACGGTTGCCGGCCAGGACACCGGAAGTATTCGATTGATCACTTCGTTGCGCTGCGGTGTAGAAAGAGATCTCACATGACCGCGCCCGGTCGACACGGCGCACATTCCTTGGGGGGAATCCGACCATGCGTACCCGCACGCGCCACAGAGCGCTGGTAGCCGTGCTCGCCGCCTCCGCCGTGACCGCCCTGGTCCCGGCCACCGCCGCGCCGGCCGCCGCCGCCCCGGCCGCCTGCCGCGGGCCGCTCAGCGGCGACCTCGCAACGATCTACCCCGGCCAGCGTCTGGAGCCGGGAACCCGCCTGGTCGACAAGGTCAGCACGACCGAGCTGGTGATGCAGCCCGACGGCAACCTGGTGCTCTACGCCCTCGGCAAGCCGGGCGGCTACGAACTCCCCCTGTGGAACAGCGGCACCTACGGCAACCCGGGCGCGTACGCCACCATGCAGGACGACGGCAACTTCGTCATCTACCGCCAGGGCGGAAGCCCCCAGACCGGCGGCGGCATCTGGCACACCGCGACCTATGGGGCCGGGACCGGGTCCGTCAAGGCCTCTCTGCTCGGGGGCGAGTTCCTCGTCGAGGGGCGCAGCAACCTGCACTGGTCCACCCGGAGCTCGGAGCGCCAGGCCTGGTTCTGCTCGGAGTACGCGACGGCCGCGGAGGGCTGGTGGACGGGCAACTGGGCCCAGTCCGCCACCGTCTGGCTGGTCCTCCAGCAGGACAACAACCTCGTCATGTACCGCAAGAGCGACGGCAAGGCCATCTGGTACAGCGGAACGTACGGGGGCAACAACCGGGTGACCCTGCAGATGGCCCCCAAGGACCGGGGCGACCTGACCCTGGTCGAGGAGGGCAGCAGCACGGTCCGCTGGCGGACCGGCACGGCGAACAACGACGGTGCGTACGCCCTCCTCCAGGACGACGGCAACTTCGTCGTCTACAAGAAGGACGGCGGCCCCGGCAAGGGCGGCGGCCTCTGGGCCACCGGCACCTACAACAAGATCTGACACACGGGGAACACCCATGAGAAACCAACTGCTCCGCGGAGCGCTCGTATCCCTGCTCGCCGCCTCCGCGGTGACCGTCCTGGTCCCGGGGGTGGCGTCGGCCACCGACCCGAGCCAGTGCATGACCAGCGCCGGGGGCCGCACCGCGGACCTGCGGCCCGGCCAGCGCCTCGAATCCGGCGCGAGCCTCGTCCCGACACCCGGCAAGCCCGAGCTGGTCATGCAGCCCGACGGGAACCTCGTCGTGTACGCGATCGGCAACGGCGGGACCAGGCTTCCGCTGTGGAACAGCGGCACGTACGGCAACCCGGGCGCGTACGCCCTCATGCAGGACGACGGCAACTTCGTCATCTACAAGAAGGACGGCGGCCCTCAGACGGGCGGCGGCATCTGGAACACCGCGACCTACGGGAACCGGGCCAACGACTACGTCGCCGCCTGGATCAGGGACGACGGCGAATTCAGTGTGAGCGGCCGCGGCGAGGATTCGCTCTGGTCCACCTACACCAACCGGTGGCACGTCAGGTTGTGTCCGACCGACCCGTCCTGGGGCCGGGGCTTCTGGGCCGAGTCCGCCACCGTCTGGCTGGTCCTCCAGCGGGACAACAACCTCGTCATGTACCGCAAGAGCGACGGCAAGGCCATCTGGGGCAGCGGCACGTACGGCAACCGGAACGCGCTGTCCCTGGAGATGGGCGACAACGGCGACCTGACCCTTCACGAGAACGGGCAGAACCCCGCGGTGCGCTGGCGCACCGGGACGTCCGGCAGCAGCGGCGCCTACGCCCTCCTCCAGGACGACGGCAACTTCGTCGTCTACAAGAAGGACGGCGGCCCAGGCAAGGGCGGCGCCCTGTGGGCCAGCGGCACGTACAACAAGATCTGATCATCTGACCTGCAACGGGGGATCCTGCCCATGCATCACCGCCTGCTCCGCAGTGCGTTCACGTCCCTGCTCGCCGCCGCGGCCCTGACCGCCCTGCTCCCGGCCTCGGCGCACGCCACCCCTTCCGGGCCGGCCGAGTGCGACCCTCCCTACGACGTCCGCGAAACGGTCCTGAACGCGGGCCAGCGGCTCGGTTCGGGCGAGAAGATAACCAACCCGACCCAGGTGACCGAACTGGTCATGCAGCCCGACGGCAACCTGGTGCTCTACGCCCTCGGCAACCCCGGCGGCTTCAGGCTCCCGCTGTGGAACAGCGGCACCTACGGCAACCCGGGTGCGTACGCCCTCATGCAGGACGACGGCAACTTCGTCATCTACCGCCAGGGCGGAAGCCCGCAGACCGGCGGCGGCGTCTGGAACACCGCGACCTACGGCGACCACACCGAGATGAAGCCCCAGGCGAAGCTGGAGGCGAACGGCAACTTCAAGGTCATAGGCCGCAAGGAAGGCCAGATGGGGTTGCACTGGACGCCGCTGAGGCGCGAGCGGCCCACGAAACTGTGCGCGAACGACACGGTGCACGAGTACCGCTACTGGTTCGACGGCGACTGGGCCCAGAGCAGCAGCGTCTGGCTCGTCCTCCAGGGCGACCACAACCTCGTCATGTACCGCAAGAGCGACGGCAAGGCCATCTGGAACAGCGCCACGTACGGCGTGAATTACTACACGATGGAACTTCGCATGGGCGCCGACGGCGAAATGAGCCTGCGGGACTGGTTCGACGAGAAGAATGTGGCCTGGCGCGCCGGCACCGCCGGCAACCCCGGGGCCTACGCCCTGCTCCAGGACGACGGCAACTTCGTCGTGTACAAGGCGGACGGCGGCCCCGGCAAGGGCGGCGCGCTGTGGGCCAGCGGTACCTACAACAAGGTCTGACCCGCCTGCGCGGCGGATGGCGAGGGGCGGGGTGCGACGCGCACCCCGCCCTTCGGCGTACGTCGTCCACCGCGCGGCTCCCGTACGGCGTGGTGGCGCGGGGGGCGGCGGGCGGCCGCGTCAGGGGACGAGGACGACCTTTCCGGCGACCGTGCCGGACTCGGCCAGGCGCATCGCTTCGGCGGCGCGGGCCAGCGGGATCTCGGCGGCGACCTTGGCGGTGATCTCGCCGCGCTGCAGGGCCGTGAACACCTGGGTGAGGTCGGAGCGCAGGCGCGCCCGGAAGCGGTCCTTCGCGTAGGCGCGTCCGGCCCACACGTTGAAGAAGTAGGCCCGGCGGCCGTTGGGCAGCCAGTTCCACATCCATACGCGGCCCAGGAGCGCGAGCACCGGCCACGCGCCGGAGCCCTCGCCGTCGCGGGTGGCGGCGCTGCCGTACGAGACCAGGGTGCCGCCGGGGGCCAGGAGCCGCCAGGAGTCGGCGACGCCCTCGCCGCCGACGTGGTCGAACACCGCGTCCACGCCGCCGGGCGCGAGTGCCCGTACGCGGGCGGGTACGTCGCCGGAGCGGTAGTCGACGGGGGTCACCCCGAGGGCGCGCAGCGCGTCGTGGTGGCGGGTGGAGGCGGTGCCGATGACCGCGGCGCCGGCGGCGAGCGCCAACTGGACCAGGATCGAGCCGACTCCGCCGTTGGCGCCGTGGACCAGGACGGTCTGGCCCGCCCGGACCCGGGCCTTGCGGTGGAGCATCTGCCAGGCGGTGATGCCGTTGACGACGGCGGTCTCCGCGTCCACCGCGCCGACTCCGTCGGGCACTTCGACCACGTCGGCGGCATCGAGCGTGATGTGGCTCGCCCAGCCGCCGGTCTTCGTCAGGGCGGCCACGCGCTTGCCGAGCAGGCCGGGATCGACGCCTGCGCCGGCGGTCAGCACGGTTCCGACGAGGTCGTATCCGGGGACGAAGGGGAACGGGGGCTGGTCGTAGTAGCGGCCGCGGCGCATCTGCTGTTCGGCGAAGGACACTCCCGTCGCCTCCATCGCGACCAGCACCTGACCCGCGGCCGGCCTCGGGACCGGGCGCCGGTGCAGCTCCAGCCCTTCCGGCTCCACCTTGCCCGGCAGGACGATCTCGATCCGCTCGCTGATGCTCATGACGACCTCCAGTGGTGTTTCTGCTTCTCATGTTCGTTAGAAGATATAACCAGAGTGAGCGGTTGCGGGGCACCTGTCAAGAGAAGAGGCAGCCGCTTATTAAGGGGGCTTGCCGTTGGTGATAGCCTCTAACTATTCTGGTGTCGGGCAGTGGGAGGCAACGGGCATGTCCGCAAGCGCGAAGACCCCTCGCGAGCGGTACCGGGAGCAAGTACGCGAAGAGGTCAAGGAGAAGGCCTGGCAGCAGATCGCCAGCTCCGGCGCCTCGGCGCTCTCCCTCAACGCCATCGCCAAGCAGATGGGCATGAGCGGACCGGCCCTGTACCGGTACTTCGCCAACCGCGACGAGCTGATCACCGAACTCATCCGGGACGCGTACCGCTCGCTCGCCGACGCCTTCGCCGACGCCTCCAGCGGTAGCGAGCGAGCGGGTGGTGGCCCCGATCTCGCCACGCTGGCGCGGGCGCTGCGCCACTGGGCCCTGGAAGACCCGCACCGCTACTTCCTCGTCTACGGCACCCCGGTCCCCGGCTACCACGCGCCACAGGACATCACCGCGATCGCCTCGGAGATGATGTCCGCCCTGCTCGACGCCTGCGCCGCGGCCGGCCCGCGGCCCGACCCCGCCCCTCAGGCCCGCGCCTTCGAGGACCACCTGGCCGGTCACCGGGAATGGGCCGGGGACCACCCGGACGCCCCGACGCCGGACCTCCGCCTGGCCCTGGCGTTCTGGAGCCGCCTGCACGGCGTGCTCTCCCTGGAGTTGGCGGGCCACTTCACCGGCATGGCACTGGATCCCGACCTGCTGTTCGAGTCCGAGCTGGGCAGTCTGACGGCCCGCTGACCGCCCGGTGTCGCGGGCGCCCGCCGGCCACTCGACGGCTGCGCTGCCGGCCGTCGCCGCTCGTCCCGCTGGAGCCGGGATCGGATGCCGGCGGCCCACGGGGCACCATAGGGGCATGAGAACGCGTCCGGTGCTCGTCTACGACGGAGACTGCGGCTTCTGCACGACCTCGGCCAGAGCGGCGCAGCGCTTGCTCCGCCCGGCCTGCGAGTTCACCGCGTGGCAGTTCGCAGACCTGGACTCCCTCGGTGTCCCGCGGGAGCGGGCCGAGTACGAGGCGCTGTGGGTGACCCCCGGCGGCGAGGTGTACGGCGGCGCCCAGGCGGTGGCGAAGCTGCTGCTGCGCGCCGGCGGAGCGTGGGCGGTCCTGGGGGCGCTCCTCACCCTGGCGCCCGTGCGCTGGATCGCCCATGCCGTCTACCGGCTCGTCGCGAACAACCGTGGCCGGCTACCGGGCGGCACTCCGGCCTGCGCCGCGCCCCCACAGCGGCCGGCCTGACGACCACCGAAGATCACACCGGAATCCGCCCGTTCCCGTCCGGCGGCACGGCCGCGTAACCGGCTGCCGCCGGCCGGCCGGTGTCAGGGCTCGGTCGGGAGCCAGCAGCCGTGCAGGCCGAGGGGCACGCGGACCGGGATGCGGACGCGGGCGACCGGACCGGAGGAGGGGTCCTGTGCCGGGATGACGAGGAACCAACTCGACTGGTCGGTGCGGTCGGTGGCGAAGGTCAGCCAGTAGCCGCTCTCGTCGGATTCCCGGCCCGGCTCGGGCGCGTAGACGGGCTCGCCGACGGAGAGGTTCCCGGCCGTCCACACGCGGGCGGCGCCGGTCTCGGTGTCGTACCAGCGGATGGCGTCGTACTCCCCGGGCAGGAGGCCCGCCCGTCCGGTGTCGGTGGCGAGCGCGGCGTGGCGGTGGCGGCGGCCGAGGCGCCGGTCGTCGACCCTCGGGAACTCGACCCGGGAGTCGTCCAGCAGCGTGCGGGCCATGCTGCCCGAGGCCGGATCGATGCGGGCCCGTGCCAGGCCGCCGCTCAGCGGCTGCGCCGCGTCCGAGGCGCTCCCGCCGACGGTCAGCCGGCTCCATTGCACGTAGTCGAGGACAACGGGGGCGTCCTCGGCCTGGTTCTCGTCGTACGCGTTGACGGTGTGCCACATCCAGAAGGCCTCGTCGGCGGCCCACCGCGGCGGCCCGCCGTCCCGCGGGAGCAGCACCACGCGCGTGCCGCGCTCGGGCCGCCAGTCCAGGAAGGAGCCGCCCGCCATGGCCGCGTCGAGGTCGAAGAAGGCCGGGGCGAGGACCAGCACGGCGTAGCGGGCGGTGAGGGCCATGTCGTGGATCATCATCGGCTCGTCCACACCCTCGACCGGCGTGGGGCCCCGGCTGACCGTCCCGTCAGGGGCTATGACCGACCAGGTCAGGTACGGCGGCTCCAGGCCGTAGCAGAAGACGACCATCTCGCCCGTGACCGGGTCGATCTTGGGGTGGGCCGTGATGCCCGCGGGCAGGGCTCCGCCGAAGTCCTCGCGGCCGACGGTCTCCAGGGCGGCGTCCACGCGGAAGGGGCAGGCCGACTCGGCGAGGGCCAGCAAGCGGCCGGCGTGGCGGACGACGTTGATGTCGGGGAGGTCCTTGAAGGTGGCGGCGAGCTCGGGTCCGACCTCACCGGCATCGGGCATGATCATGGATTCAAGTCCGCCCCACAGGGCGCGGCCGGCCCGTTCCTCGGCCTCCATCGCGGGAGTGCGCACGAAACGGTTGCGGTAGCGGGCGCGGCCCGCGGAGAGCCGGACGCCGTGCAGCATGCCGTCGCCGTCGATGGGGTACAGGTACGAGCCGATCGGCGTGAAGCGGGGATTGGGGCCGTTGCGCAGGTACAGGCCGTCCAGAGCGGCCGGCAGCTCGCCCGTCACCTCCAGGTCCGCGATGTCGACCTGCTCGGACACCGGCGCGAACGAACCGAGCAGGTGAGGTACGCGGGTGGGGTCGAAGCGGGGTCGCGTGGTGCTCACGGTACCTCCCCGTGTACTCCCCCGGTGTGGTCGCGTCGGCGCTCGGCCGGCGCTGCGGGCGGCCCGGGCCGTCTACCGGGCAAGGCCGTCTTCCAGTCAAGCGCGTACGGCGGCGTGATGCCAAACAGCCGCCGCGCGGTCCATACGCCGCACGACCTGAGCCCGTTCCCCACAGGACCGGAGATGCGGCGGCGCGCGTGCGCTCGCAGGATGGAAACGAGGGGGGCCGCTGCCCCGTAGGCCCTGGCACCTGCGTGCGCCGGTGAGCCCCGGGCCTGCGTACGAAAGTCATGGAGGCCCGATGGCTGACCCTCGTAGCGACGACCCCCGAAGCAACGACCCCCGTAGTGACGACGCCCGCAGCGACGGTGGGGCTCCCCGCCGCGGCGGTGTCTTCCTCGGATTCGCACCGTGGATCATCTTCGACGTGATCGCCGGTCCCAGCACGTGGAAACTGGCGGCGCTCACCGCACTGGCCGCGTCGCTGGTGCTGAACCTGCCCGATCTGCGGCGGGGCAGCATCAAGCTCCTGGAGGTCACCGGGATCGTGTTCTTCGCCGTCATCTCGGTCCTGGCGCTGGTGCTGGACCGGCACGACCTCATCTGGCTGGAGACGTACGCCCAGACGCTGTCGAGCGCGGTGATCGCGGCCGTGGCACTGGGGTCCTTGGCGTTCACTCCCTTCACCGAACAGTACGCGCGCGAGTCCGTTCCGCGTGAGCACTGGGGCTCGCCGCTGTTCCGCCGGACCAACCGCGTGCTGACGGCCGTGTGGGGCGGCGCGTTCGTGCTCATCGCGGTCGCGGGGCTGGTCGCGGTGACGGCGGGGAGGCACGGGGACTGGTTCAACTGGGTCGTCCCCGCCGTCCTGTTGGTGCTGGCTGTGAAGTTCACCGCGTGGTACCCGGAGCACGTGCGCGCGGGCGCCCGGTCGGCTTGAGGAGCCGGGCCCGATCGGGTCGTGTCAGTCCCACTGCTCGTCGGCGAGGGAGGTGACGGGCTGGGGCTTGCCGATGACGGCCAGGGCGATGAAGAAGTTGATCTGCCCGATGGCGATGGTCAGGGTGGCGAGCGCCTTCTCGTCGTAGTGCCTGGCCACCTCGGCGTACAGCTCGTCGCCGACGCGCTCCTCGCCGTGCGGCGCGGGCTGGAGGGTGGCCTCCACCAGGGCGAGGGCGGCACGTTCGGCGTCGGTGAAGCAGGGGGCGTCCTGCCATGAGGAGACGGCCGTGATGCGCTGCTCCGACTCCCCCGCCTTGCGCAGGAAGGCGGTGTTCAGGATGGTCAGGTAAGTGTTGCGTACGATCTGCCCGGCGCGCAGGTGGACGAGGCTGATCGTGGTCCGCGGCACCGAGCGGTTGCCCGTGGCCCGGAAGAGGGCGGCGCTGATGTCGCTCAGCTCCGGTACGAACTCGCCGGGGTTCGGCATCCGGGAGATCGAGGTGTTCGTCATGGCTGCACTCCTTCGCATGGGCAGCGGCCTGTTCGGCGGCTTCACAGCACTGACGGACCGGCCGGCCGAGATGTGACAGGCAGGGCGGACGGGGTTCCCGGAAGGGACGTTTCTGCGGTGAACGGGCTACGCCGTTGGCGTGAGCGGACCGCCGCGGGGGCCATCTTCGAGAGATGGTCACGTAATGATCAGTTTTGGGTAAAGCGCGGCGGGTCGCCGCCCAGGCCTTCGACGCCTCGCCTTTCAGGAGGAAGCTGACCATGAGTTACGGCAACGCCTTGCGGGAGCAGATCGCCCGGCCCGGCACCACACCCCTGATCGGCGTGTACGACATGTACTCGGCGTCGGTGACGGCCGGGCACTACGACGGGATGTTCGTGTCCGGGTTCGGTTTCGCAGCCTCCTACTACGGGCTGCCCGACATCGGATTCATCGCTTGGCCCGACATGATGGCTTTCGTCCAGCGGCTGCGCGGCGCCTTCCCCCGCCACCACCTCCTCGTCGACATCGACGACGGTTACGTGGATCCGGAAGTGGCGTGCCACGTCGTCGAAGGCCTTGAGCGGACCGGAGCCTCCGGCGTCATCCTGGAGGACCAGAAACGGCCCCGGCGGTGCGGGCACGCCGACGGCAAGCAGGTGCTGCCGCTGGCCGAGTACCTGGAGAAGCTCGAAATGGTCCTCGGCACGCGCAAGGACCTCGTGGTCGTCGCCCGCACCGACGCCACGGAGGAAGCCGACATCATCGAGCGGGCGCGGGCCCTGGCCGCCACCGACGCCGACGTCGTCCTGGTCGACGGCGTCCGCAGCGCCGAGTGGATCGAGCGGATCCGCGGTGTCGTCGGCGGCAAGCCGCTGATGTTCAACCAGATCGCAGGCGGCAAGTCCCCGCGGCTGTCGCTCGGCGAGCTGGACGAACTGGGCGTCGACGTCGCGATCTACAGCACTCCCTGCCTGTTCGCCGCGCACCGGGCGATGGACACCGCGCTCACCGAACTCCGCCTGGCCGACGGGCGCCTGCCCGGCGCCGAGGACGGCGGGGCGATCGGCGTCGCGGAGTCCACCAGACTGCTGGCGGGGAACATCACCCGCCACCACGCCGTACCGGCGGCGCGCGACAGCACGGACGTCGGCGTGTGACCTGCGCGCGGCACGAGTACGCCCGCCGGCGGCGCCCTGCGCGACCGGCCGGCGGGGGGCGGTCTCTACCATGGGGGGGTTCGGCGGACGCGCTTCACACGGAGGAAGCTGAGGGTGTTCTCGGTGGTCGTCAGGCAGGACGCGCGGGGCGTGGTGTTCGCGCTGCGCGGCGAGCTCGACTTCGAAAGCGTGGTGCAACTGCACGAGGCGGGCGAGGAGGAGCTGAACAGGGGGAAGGGAGCGGTCCCTGTCGTGGCGGACTGCTCCGACCTTCGGTTCTGTGACTCGTCCGGTGTCGGCGCCCTGGTGCGGTTCTTCCAGCAGCTCTCCGGACAGGGCCGGGTGCTGCGGCTGGCGAGCGTGCCGGATTCGGTGGCCCGCCTCTTCTCGCTGACGGGACTGGACCAGGTCTTCTCCGTCCACGCGGACGTGTCCGAGGCCCTGCTCGCGGGCACGGGCGGCCGTGACATCGTTGCTGCGGGGGCTGACGTTCCGGTACGGCCGAGTGAGGGGCAGGGCACATGACGCGTGTACCGGGGGAGAAAGCGGTGCGGTCCGCCGAGGCGTCGTCAGGGGTGCGGGCGAACGGCCAGGGCCGGTCGGAGGACGACCTGCGGGCCCTGTTCGGGCAGTCGACGGCCGTGTTCGCCTCCCTCGCCGGGCCGGCGCACATGCTGGAGGCGGCGAACGCGGCGTTCTTCACCGCGATCGGCGGCGGCGAGCGCACCCGCACCGGCGTGCCCCTCGGGCAGTTGCTGCCCGAACTCGTCGGCCAGGGCTTCCTCGCCCTCCTCGACCAGGTCTACCGCACCGGCAAGCCCTACATCGGCCGGGATGCCCGGGTGGTGCTGGGTGAGGGAGCGGGCGCACGGGAGGCGTTCTTCGACTTCACCTACGAGCCCCGCCTGGACGCCGGCGGCAACACCATGGGCGTACGGGTGATCGGGGTGGAGACCACCCAGGTCAAGCACGCCCAACGGCTGACGGCCGAACACCGCGCCCTGCTGGAGCAGATCGCCCGCCAAGCGCCCCTGCCCGAGGTCCTCGACGGCATGGCCCGCGTCATCGAGGACCTGTCGCCCGAGGAGGTGCTGGTCTCCGTCCTGCTGGCCGACGCCGACGGCAAGCACCTGCGGCACGGCGCGGCGCCCAGCCTGCCCGACTTCTACAACGAGGCCATCGACGGCATCGCCACCGGGGAAGGCGTCGGCTCCTGCGGCACGGCCGCGCACCGCCGCCGGCCTGTGGTCGTCACCGACATCGCCACGGACGCCTTCTGGGAGGACTTCCGGGACCTGGCCGAGAAGGCGGGACTCGCCGCCTGCTGGTCCACGCCGATACTCGCCCGCGACGGCTCGCTGCTGGGCACCTTCGCCATGTACCACCGCACTCCCCGCGCGCCGCAGGAGGCCGACCTCGCCCTGGCCCGTGTCTTCGCCGACACGGTGGCCCTGGCCGTCGAACGCCAGCAGGCCGAACAGGCGCGCCGGGCCGCCGAGGCCCGGGAGAAGGCGGCCCGCGCCGACCTCTCCTTCCTCCTGAAGGCCAGTACCGCCCTGACCAGCGACCTGGACGCCACCCAGACCCTCCAGCGCCTGGCCGCGTTCTGCACCCCGCAGTTGGCGCCCCTGTGCGCGGTCGATGTCGTCGAGGGCGGCCGGTTGCACCGTATCGCCGTCGCCGCGCCCACACCGGCTCAGCGGGATCTGCTGGCCTCACACGTTCCCGTACACGACGCCGCCGACCACACCGTCGCCCGCGTCCTGGCCTCCGGTATGCGGGAGGTCGCGCGCCGCACGCCCACCGGGCCCGGACCCTGGCGGGACCTGGGCGTCACCGGTTACGTGTGCATTCCCCTCATGGACCGGGACAGCGCGTTCGGCACGTTGACGCTGCTGTCCACGGACGAGCACCCCTTCGACGGCCACACCGTCGCCCTGGCCGAGGAACTCGCCCGGCGCGCCGCGCTGGCCGCCCGCAACGCCCGCCAGTACACCCACCGCGTCACTCTCGCCCGCGACCTGCAAGCCGGACTGCTCCTGCCCGAGCTGCCGGACGTACCCGGCGCGGACGTCGCCACCTACTACCACCCCGCCGGTGAGGGCCTGGACATAGGGGGCGACTTCTACGACGTCTTCCCCTTGGACGACGGCAGCTGGGCGTTCATGCTCGGCGACGTCTGCGGGCGCGGCGCCATCGCCGCCACGACCACCGCCCTGGTGCGCCACACCGCCCGGGCCGTCGCCCCCCTGCTGCCCGGCCCGGACACCGTCGTCGAGGCCGTCAACCGGGCCCTGCTGAACCGGCCGGAGGGCCACGGGACCGGTTTCGTCACCCTCGTCTACGGTCAGCTCACGCCCACCCCGGACGGGCTGGACGTCGGCCTGGTCCGCGCCGGACACACCCACCCCCTCGTCCTCGCCCCCGACGGAAACACGCACACCGTGGAGGCGCCCGGCGCGCTCCTCGGGATCACCGCGGACCCGGCCGTGACCGTCCACCGCCTGTGCCTGCGCCCGGGGGAAAGCCTGCTGCTCTACACGGACGGCATCACCGAGGCCCGCGACGGCTCCGGCGAGCAGTTCGGCGAGCATCGCCTCGCGGCCGCCCTGACCGGCGCATCGCACCGCCCCGCCGCGCAGGGCGTCATCGACGCCCTCACCCGGGCCGTGCAGGCCTTCACCGGGGGCCACGACATCGACGACGACCAGGCCGTCCTCGTCCTGACCGCCACCTGACCCGGCCGCCTCCCGGGTCGACGGGGGGTCCCGAACGCCGACGGGGCGGCGTACCGACGGGGTACCGGGTACGCCGCCTCGGGCGGGACGGGCCGGGAAGGTGAACCCTCCTGTCACGGGGTTACTTCGGGTCGTCGTTGAACTTCGAGGTCGACCAGCGGTAGCCGAGCGCCGCCAGACCGACGGACCAGGCGACCGCGAGCCACCCGTTGTAGCCGATCTCGGTGCCGAGCAGCAGGCCGCGCAGGGTTTCGATGGCGGGAGTGAAGGGCTGGTACTGGGCGATCGGCTGGAACCAGCCCGGCATCGCGTCGATCGGGGTGAACGCGCTGGAGATGAGGGGCAGCAGGATCAGCGGCATCGCGCTGTTGCTGGCCGCCTCGGCGTTCGGGCTGGCCATGCCCATCCCGACCGCGATCCAGGTGAGCGCCAGGGCGAAGAGGGCGAGCAGCCCGATCGCCGCCAGCCACTCCAGGGCGGTCGCGTCCGTGGACCGGAAGCCGATGGCCACGGCGACGGCGCCGACGAGGACGACGCTGGCGACCGACTGCAGGACGCTGCCGACGACGTGCCCGACGAGTACGGAGCCGCGGTGGATCGCCATGGTGCGGAAGCGGGCGATGATGCCCTCGGACATGTCGGTGGCGACGGACACCGCGGCGCCGATGACGGTGCTGCCGATGGTCATCAGCAGGATGCCGGGGACGACGTAGGCGATGTAGGCGGAGCGGTCCGCGCCGCCGCCGATGCCCGCGCTCATCGTGTCGCCGAAGATGTAGACGAAGAGCAGCAGCAGCATGACCGGCGTGAGCAGCAGGTTGAGGGTGAGGCTGGGGTAGCGGCGCGCGTGCAGGAGGTTGCGGCGCAGCATCGTGGCGGAGTCGCGCGCGGCGAGGGAGAGGGAGCTCATCGGACGTTCTCCTTGGGCTGGTTGTTCTGCGCGGGGACGGTGGAGCCGGTCAGGGCGAAGAAGACGTCGTCGAGGTCGGGGGTGTGCACGGTCAGTTCGTCGGCCTCGATGCCGGCCGAGTCCAGCCAGTCGAGGATGGAGCGCAGCTCGCGCTGGCTGCCGTCACTCGGGATCTGCAGGGCGAGGGCTTCGTCGTCCCGGGAGGCCTCGCGCAGGGCGGAGGCGGCGCTCTGGTAGGCGGAGGGGTCGGAGAAGCGGAGCCGGACGTGGCCTCCGGGGATCAGCCGCTTGAGCTGTTCGGCGGTGCCCTCGGCGGCGATCCTGCCGTCGTTGAGCACGGCGATGCGGTCGGCGAGCTGGTCGGCCTCCTCCAGGTACTGCGTGGTGAGGAAGACGGTGACCCCGGTGGTGACGAGTTCGCGGATGATCTGCCACATGGTGTGCCGGCTGCGCGGGTCGAGGCCGGTGGTGGGCTCGTCGAGGAAGATGATCCGTGGGTCGCCGACCAGGGTCATGGCGATGTCGAGGCGGCGCTTCATGCCGCCGGAGTAGGTGGAGGCGGGTTTCTTCGCCGCCTCGGTGAGGTCGAAGCGTTCGAGGAGTTCGGCGGCGACGCGTCGCCCCTCGGTCTTGGAGAGGTGGTGGAGGGCGGCCATGAGGAGCATGTTCTCCTCGCCCGTGATCAGGCCGTCGACGGCGGAGAACTGTCCGGTGACGCCGATCGCGGCGCGGATGGACTGCGCGTCGGTGGCGAGGTCGTGGCCGGCGACGCGGATCTCGCCGGATCCTGGGCCGGCCGAGATCAGGGTGGAGAGGATCTTGACGGCGGTGGTCTTGCCTGCGCCGTTGGGACCGAGCAGGGAGAAGACCGTTCCTTCCGGGACTGCCAGGTCGATGCCGTCGAGGACGGTCTTGTCGCCGTAGGACTTGCGCAGCCCGTTCGCCGCGATGGCCAAGCCGGTCATGGGGAGTGCTCCTTCTTGAAGCTGCGGTCGGGGGTCGCGGGTCAGAGGCTGCGGGCGGTGATGTCGCCCTGGGAGGTGGTCGCCCGGATGTCGAGTTCGGCGGCGCCGTCGTTCCTGAGGTGGTTGCTGATGCGGCCGTAGGAGGTGCCGGCGTCCAGGGAGGCCGGGACGCCGGTGGCGGCGGTGACGGTGATGTCGCCCTGGTGGGTGCTGAGCACGACCTTGCCGCGTACGGCTTCGGCGATCCGGATGTCGCCCCTCGCGGTGCTGATCTCCGCGGGTCCGCCCAGCCGGCCGACCTCGACGTCGCCGTCGATCGCGGTGAGACGCAGGCTCGCGGCCTCATCGATCTTGATCTGGTGGTACGCGCCCTCGAAGGCGATGTCGCCGAGGCGGCCGACGGCCCGGAACTCGGTGCCGGCCGCCTTGCCCTCGACACGGGAACCGGCGGGCAGCTGGACGGTCACCTCGATGGCTCCGGAGGGGCCGAAGTACTGGTTCTTCACCGGGACCGCGATGCGCAGGACCCCGTCGGCGTACTCGACCGCGGTGTCCTGCGCCGCCTTCACGTCGCGGCTCTTCGAGGCGTTCCGGGGCCGGACCTCGACGGCGGTGTCGGTGCGGTCGGCGGCGATGATCTGCACCCGCCCGGCGGGGACGTCGAGGACGGCGGTGATGGCGGCGGGGGTGTCGTACTTCTGCATCGTTCTCTCCTGCGGCTCACTGTTTCCGATGAAGGAAAAGCTACGTTGCATTTATCGAAGCTTCAATGTGTTCGTTGCGTTAAATCGCTGTTATTGCAGGTGAGTGCCGGGATTTCGTTGCAACGGATCTCAAGGTAAATGCAACATGGAGCTGCGGTGCGTTGCAATGATTGAAGCTGAACGCTATGCTGGCGACGCCCGAACCGAACGAAGGAGATCCCGATGCCGGGAGGCAGGCTCACCCAGCAGGAACGCCAGCAGATCGGGCTGGGGCTGGCCGACGGCCTCGCCTACGCCGAGATCGCCAGACGTCTCGACCGCCCGACCTCGACGGTCACGCGCGAGGTGATGCGCAACGGCGGCCCCACCGCCTACCGCCCCGACCTGGCCCACCGCGCCACCGAGCGCCGCGCCCACCGGCGGAAGTCCGCCCCGCCCCGCGGAGCCGAGCAGGCCGCCCTGCCGCACGGACGCGACCCCGAGGCCCTGGCCGCGTACGAGGAGCAGTTCACCGCCGTCATGATGCAGTCGGGTCTGTCCAACAAGATGATGGCTCGGGTGATGGTCTGCCTCCTCACCACCGATTCCGGCAGCATGACCGCCGCCGAACTCGTCCAGCGCCTCCAGGTCAGCCCGGCGTCCATCTCCAAGTCGATCGCCTTCCTGGAGGGCCAGGCCCTCGTCCGCCGGGAACGCGACGAGCGGCGCCGGGAGCGCTACGTGATCGACGAGAACCTCTGGTACCACTCGATGGAGGCCAGCGTCCGCGCCCTCACCCAGCAGGTCGAGATCTCGCGGCAGGGCGTCGGCATCCTCGGCCCCGGCACCCCGGCCGCCGTCCGCCTGGAGAACGTCGCCCGGTTCCTCGACTTCGTCGCCGAAAGCCTCGCGCGCGCCGCGGAGCAGGCCCGCGACGTGCTCTACTCGAAGGCCGAAGCGTCCTCCGACGGCGCTTGACCGACCGTGTTGTCCGTTGTCCGCGCGGGACGTCCGTCCTACCCTCGCGGGCATGCCGTACGAGAGGGAAGTACCGCCGCCCGCCGTTGTGTTGCGGGCGGCCTACGGCGCGTTCGACGCCGTCGTCAAGACCATCACGGACGAGCGGTCATGGCTGCCGACCGGCTGTGTCGGCTGGTCGGTCCGCGACCTCGTCTTCCACTGCGTGTCCGACGCCCAGCGCGGCCTGGTCGCGCTGCACACGCCCGTCGAAAGGCCGCCGGACCGTGACGCGGTGACGTACTGGGAGGACTGGCGTCCGGAACCCGTGGGCGCGGCCAACGGCCGGAGGTTCAACCGGGTCGTCGCCAGCATGTTCCTGCGCGTCGACCAGCTGTGCGAGCTGTATTCGGACACCGCGGCCGCCATGGTGAACGCCGCGGCCGGCGCCGCGGCCGACCAGCCGGTCGCCACTCAGGGCCACGTCCTGCTCGCCGGCGATCTGATCCGCACGCTGGCCGTCGAGGCGACCGTCCACCACCTCGACCTCGTCGCGTCCCTCGCCGACGCACCGGGCCCCTCGGCCGAAGGGCTCGGCGAGGTGCGCCGGACACTGGACGGGCTTCTCGGCCGGCCGGTGCCGGTGGCGTGGGACGACGCGCAGTACGCGCGCGCGGCGACCGGGCGCGCGCCGCTGTCCGATGCCGACAGGGCCCGCCTCGGTGCGGACGCCGGCCGCTTCCCGCTGTTCGCGTGACCGGTGGGCGGTGAGCGGTCACCGGCGGCTGGCGGGCGGTGGCCGGTGGGGGTTCGCATGACCCGTGGCCGACGGGGCGGCGCAGGGGGTGCACAATCGTTTACCCTGGGGGTGAACAGTTGTGCACCCGGCTGTGTCCGTTCTCGTCCCGGTCTGGAGCAGCATGGACCCCGCGATACCCGAAGCCGGCCCGCGCCCCCGGGCCGTCGTACCCGTACTCGCCTTCTGCGGCGTGGTCGTCGCCGTCATGCAGACCCTCGTGGTCCCGCTGCTGCCGCACGTCCCCCGCCTGACGGGGGCGAGCCCCGGGGCCGCGGGCTGGCTGGTCACCATCACCCTGCTCACCGGCGCGGTCTTCACGCCGGTGCTCGGCCGCGTTGGTGACATGTACGGGAAGCGGCGCGTGCTGCTCGCCTCGCTGGGCGTGCTGACCGTCGGCTCCGTACTCTGCGCGGTCAGCTCCGACATCGGCGTGCTGATCACCGGGCGGGCCCTCCAGGGCGCGGCCCTCGCGGTGATCCCCCTCGGCATCAGCATCATCCGCGACGAGCTCCCCGCGGACCGCGTACTGTCCTCGATCGCCCTCATGAGCTCGACGCTCGGCATCGGTGCGGCGATAGGTCTGCCGGTGGCCGCGGTGGTCATGGAGAACTTCGACTGGCACACCATGTTCTGGGCGTCGGCCGCCCTCGGCGTGCTCGACCTGCTCCTGGTGCTGTGGATCGTCCCGGAGTCCGCGGTGCGCTCCCGAGGACGCTTCGACGTGCTGGGGACCCTGGGGCTCAGCGGTTTCCTCGTCGGGCTGCTGCTCGCCATCACCCAGGGCGCCGACTGGGGCTGGTCCTCCCCGCGCACGCTGGGCCTGCTGGGGGCCTCGGTGGCCGTGGGCCTGCTCTGGGCACGGTTCGAACTGCGCGTGCCCTCCCCCATGGTGGACCTGCGGGTCTCTGCCCGGCCCGCCGTCCTGCTCACCAACGTCGCGGCCCTGCTGATCGGCTTCGCCTTCTACGCCAACTCCCTGGTCACCGGCCAGATGGTGCAGGAGCCCACGAGCACGGGATACGGGCTCGGCGCCTCCATCGTGGTGAGCGGACTGTGCCTGCTGCCCGGCGGCGTGGCCATGGTCGCCCTCTCCCCCGTCTCGGCGCGGATCTCCGCCGCCTACGGACCCCGGACCGCGCTCGCGCTCGCCGCCGTCGTCATGGCCGTCGGCTACGTGGTCCGCTTCTTCACCAGTCACAGCCTCTGGCTGATCGTGGCCGGGGCCACCGTGGTCGCCTCCGGCACCGCGATCGCGTACTCGGCGCTTCCCGCGCTGGTCATGCGGGCCGTGCCGGTGAGCGAGACGGCGGCGGCCAACGGACTGAACACGCTGATGCGTTCCGTCGGACAGGCCTGCTGCAGCGCGGTCGTCGCCGCCGTGCTGGCCCATGTGACGTTCGTGGCGGGCGGACACACCGCCCCGACCCTGCACGCCTACCTCCTGATCTTCCTGATCGCCGGCGGAGCGGCGCTCGCGGCGCTCTGCGCCACGCTGTGCCTGCCGTCGGACCGGCCCGGACGCGGTGCGCCGCGCGGGCGCGCCGCCAAGGGCGGTACGGTCACGGTGTCAGCGTCCGTGACCGCCGCCCAGGAGAGCGCATGACCAGCACCGACGGACCTGTCGCCGCCCCCGCCGGTGCGGAGGCGGGCGCCGAGACCGGACGCGAGGCCATCGTGCGGGCCGCGCGGCGGGCGTTCACGCTGCGGCCCTACGCCGAGGTCACCATGCGCGGTATCGCCGCCGCCGCCGGAGTGAGCCCGTCGCTGATCGTGAAGCGGTTCGGCAGCAAGGAAGCCCTGTTCAACACGGTCGTCGACTTCGGGGCGGCCGCCGACGAACTCTTCTCCGCCCCGCCGTCCGTGCTGGGTCGGCACCTGGTCCTGACCATGGTCGAGCTGCGCGCGCGGTTGCGGGGGGACCCGCTCCTGCGGGTGGTGTTCTCCCTCGGCATCGAGGACGAGCGCACCCTGCTCCGCGCGCGGTTCCGCGAGCAGGTCACCGACCGGCTGGCCGCGGCCCTGACCGGCCCCGACGCCCAGCTGCGGGCCGAGCTCATCGCGGGGCAGCTGCTGGGCCTGGGCGCCACCTTGAGCCTGCACCGGCCGGACGGCGCCGGCGCCCACGCCACCGCCGAACGGCTGGCGGACCTCTACGCGCCCGGTCTCCAGCGGCTCATCGACGGCTCCTGACCAGGGGGCGGTACCCACAGCCGGTCCCGGCGCATGAAATCGGCGCATGAAATCGGCGCGTCGAAGCATGCGCGTGGGATGGAATGCGTGATGTACGAGGAACGGTTGGGCCGGTCGGAGAGCGTGGAGTGCGGCCTGGAGGACGAGGCCTGCCGGCTGGTGCTGAAGCGGCTGCGCGGGCTGGGTGAGGGCGAGTTCGGCTGGGTGCGCCTGGTCGATCCGGCCGAGGAGGAACTGGTCGGGCTGGCCGGGGAGTTGGGCCTGCATCCCCTCGCGGTGGAGGACGCGGTCCAAGGAAGGCAGCGCCCGAAGCGCGAGCGTTTCGGCGACGTGCTGGCCGTCGCCCTCAAGACACTCTGGTACGTCGAAGCGGACAGGGCGGTGGAGACGGGGCAGCTGATGGTCTTCGTCGGCCCACGGTACGTGCTGACCGTGCGCCACGGGCCGGTCGACCCGGCCGCCGAGGCCGCCCGGCGGCTCGAAGCGGACCCGGGCATGCTGCGCTTCGGCCCGCTGTCCGTCCTGCACGCCGTGCTCGACGTGGTCGTGGACGCCTACAGCGACAGCGCGGACAAGGTGCGGGCAGCCCTCACCGAGCTGGAGGACCGCGTCTTCTCCACCTCCCGCGTCGACCACACCGAGGCGATCTACTCCCTGAAACGGGAGGTGCGGGAGTTCCGTGACGCGGTGCAGCCCCTCGTCCCCGTACTGCACGGGCTCCCGGCCGGCCCCGGACAGGACGGCCCGGATCATCCGCCGAAGGTGCTGCCGTACTTCCGCGACGTCGCGGATCATCTGAGCCGCGCCGACACCGAGGTCCGGTCCCTGGACGAGCTGCTGAACTCGGTGCTGGACGCGCAACAGGCGCGGGTGGGCACCTGGCAGAACGACGACATGCGCCGCATCTCGGCCTGGGCGGCCATCTTCGCCGTCCCCACGATGGTCGCCGGGGTCTACGGGATGAACTTCCAGCACATGCCCGAACTCGGCTGGAGCTACGGCTATCCGCTCGCCCTCGGACTCATGGCGCTGGCCTCGGGGCTCCTCTACCGCGCCTTCCGCCGCAACGGCTGGCTCTAAGCCATAGCCCGGCCGAGCCGCCGGGGCCGCCCGGCGACGGGTATGGCAAATGCGGCCGGGTTCCCTGCCGAGGTGTGCGGCACGCCGAACCGGGTCATTCTGGCGGAAAGCGGGTGTGCGGCGCCCGGGAGGCCCGGGCGGCACCTCGCGGCCGGGAGGCGACGCATGAACCTGGACCAGTCGCAGCGGGCCTGGGCCGTGATCGTCGGCGTCGTGGCCGTCATCCTCGCCGACCTCCTGGCAATCATCCTGATGAACACAGTCGGACGGTGACCCGTCCGCCGGTCACTCGGTGCGGGACCGGTGACACCGACGCTATCCGGTCAGCCTGAGTGGACGTCCGATGAACCGCGCGCGGCCAACGGCAGGTCAAAGGGCCGCGTACGGGGCGCCGGACGGCGTGTCACCCTGCGTTCTAGCACGCTCACCCAGGGCACACACCGCCCCTGAGCTGCCTGAACGACCGTTCGGTCACCGATAATCGAACGTGATGTCTGTAAATCGGTCATCGATGTGCGCGCACCCTTCACACCCGACAGAATCGGCAGCGTCCAGTCGACAGAACGCAGCTAACACCTGCGCCTGACCTTCGAATTGAAAGAGAGTCACGTCGTGCGCCACCGCATCGCCGCCGTCTCCGCCGCCGCCCTGCTGACCCTGGCCGGCGCCACCGGCATCGCGCAGGCCAAGCCCGCCAGCCTGTACGCCCCCTCCGCAGTGGTCCTCACCGTCGGCCAGGGTGAGAACGGGGTGACCGTCGTACGGGCCTCCACGCTCAGCTGCGCCCCGACCGCCCAGGGCACGCACCCCGACCCCAAGGCCGCCTGTACCGCGCTCGCCGCCACCGCCGGCAGCCTCGACACGCTGCTGGCCGCCCCCGACACGCACCGCGTCTGCCCGATGCACTACGACCCGGTCACCGTCACGGCGGACGGGGTCTGGCAGGGCAGCCGCATCTCCTGGAAGCACACCTTCCCCAACGCGTGCGCGATGTCCGCGACCTTCAACGGGAACGCCGTCTTCGCCTTCTGACGATCCGTAATCGCCCGTTACGGTGCGTGTCAAGAACGCCCAAAGGTAGCTTCTCGATACATTCAAATGCGGACAAGGCGCGTCCGCCCCTCGCGCCGCCGGGTGCAGTCTGGCTGTGTCACATCCGGTCTGTGCCGGTCCGAAGCCTTCGGACCGGCTCTGTCCGCATCCCGAAGGGGCGAACGACGTGAAGCGCAGCAAGGCCCGGGCCACGGCGGAACGGGCGGCCGACGCCGCCTCGGAGCAACTGCTCAAGGCGGGTCGGCTGCTGCGCAGGGCCGACGCCACCGCCGATGGGCGCGCCCTGCTGCGTACGGACCAGACCGTCAACGACGCGCCGTATCGCGAGCGCTGGGCCCACGACAAGGTGGTGCGCTCCACGCACGGGGTGAACTGCACCGGTTCCTGCTCCTGGCAGGTGTATGTCAAGGACGGGCTGATCACCTGGGAGACCCAGGCGACGGACTATCCCACCACCGGCCCCGACCGCCCCGAGTACGAGCCCCGCGGCTGCCCGCGCGGCGCCTCCTTCTCCTGGTACACGTACTCGCCGACCCGGGTGCGCTACCCGCACGCCCGCGGCGTGCTCGTCGAGATGTTCCGCGAGGCCAAACAGCGCCTGGGCGGGGATCCGGTGGCCGCCTGGGCGGAGATCACCTCCGAGCCGGACAAGCGCCGCCGCTACCAGAGCGCCCGCGGCAAGGGCGGCCTGGTCCGCATCGGCTGGCAGGAGGCGCTGGAGATCGCGGCCGCCGCGCACGTGCACACCCTGCGGGCGCACGGCCCGGACCGGATCGCGGGCTTCTCCCCCATCCCGGCGATGTCGATGGCCTCGCACGCCGTCGGCGCCCGCTTCCACGCGCTGCTCGGCGCGCCGATGTTGAGCTTCTACGACTGGTACGCCGACCTCCCCATCGCCTCGCCGCAGGTCTTCGGCGACCAGACGGACGTACCCGAGTCGGGCGACTGGTGGGACGCGGCGTACCTGATGCTGTGGGGCTCGAACGTCCCCGTCACCCGTACCCCGGACGCGCACTGGATGGCGGAGGCCCGCTACCGCGGGCAGAAGGTCGTCGTGGTCTCCCCCGACTACGCGGACGCCACCAAGTTCGCCGACGAATGGCTGCACCCGCACCCCGGCACCGACGGCGCCCTGGCCATGGCGATGGGGCACGTCATCCTCAAGGAGTGCTTCACCGAACGGCAGGTGCCCTACTTCACCGACTACGTGCGCCGCTTCACCGACCTGCCCTTCCTGATCGAACTGGAGGAGCGCGGGCCGCAGCGGCACGTTCCGGGCCGTTTCGTGACCGCCGCCGACCTGGGGCTGGAGACCGGCCCGGACGAGGCGGCCCGGCGCTGGATGCCCGTGCTCCTCGACGAGGCCAGCGGGCAGCCGGTGGTACCGAACGGCACGCTGGGCGACCGCTGGTCCAAGGGCGGCGAAGGCCGCTGGAACCTCGACCTGGGCGGCATCGAACCGCGGCTGAGCCTGTACGGGGACGGGGGCGGCCCGAGCGTGTCCGTCACCCTGCCCCGCTTCGACGAGGGCAGCGCGAGCGTGGAACGCGCCGTGCCCGTGACCCGCGTCGGCGGCCGCCTGGTCACCACGGTCTTCGACCTGCTGCTGGCCCAGTACGGGGTGGGCCGCCCCGGGCTCGGCGGATCCTGGCCCGCCTCGTACGAGGACGCCTCGACGCCCTGCACCCCGGCCTGGCAGGAGGAGATCACCTCGGTCCCGGCCGGAGCCGTGGTGCGCCTGGCGAGGGAGTTCGCCCGTACCGCCGAGCAGACCCGCGGCCGTTGCATGATCGTGATGGGCGCCGGCACGAACCACTGGTTCCACTCCGACACCATCTACCGCTCCTTCCTCTCCTTGCTCCTGCTGACGGGCTGCCAGGGCGTCAACGGCGGAGGCTGGGCGCACTACGTGGGCCAGGAGAAGGTCCGACCGTACGCGGGCTGGCAGCAACTGGCCACCGCCTCGGACTGGGTGCGCCCCTCGCGGCAGATGGCGGGCACCCCGTACTGGTACCTGCACACCGACCAGTGGCGCTACGACCGCGCCCCGGCGGGCGACCTCGCCGCCGAGTCGGGACACGGGCTGTTCGCCGGGCGCCACACCGCCGACCTGGTGGCCGAGTCCGTCCGCCGCGGCTGGATGCCCTCGTACCCCACCTTCCGCGAGAACCCCCTCGACCTGGGCCGGCGGGTCCACGAGACCGGGATGGCCCCCCAGGACTGGGTCCGCGACCAACAGGACGCCGGGCGGCTCGGCTTCGCCTGCGAGGATCCCGACGACCCGGCCAACTGGCCGCGCGTACTGACGGCGTGGCGGGCCAACCTGATCGGCTCCTCCGCCAAGGGCAACGAGTTCTTCCTGCGGCACCTGCTGGGCGCCGACGACGGGGCCGCCGCCGCCGAGACCGCGCCCGACGACCGGCCCGCCGAGGTGACCTGGCAGGAGACGGCGCCACGCGGAAAGCTCGACCTGCTGCTCGCCCTCGACTTCCGGATGACCTCCACCACCTTGTACGCCGACCTTGTCCTGCCCGCGGCGACCTGGTACGAGAAGCACGACCTGTCCAG
This sequence comes from Streptomyces sp. NPDC051578, assembly GCF_044454045.1. Classification (NCBI taxonomy): domain Bacteria; kingdom Bacillati; phylum Actinomycetota; class Actinomycetes; order Kitasatosporales; family Streptomycetaceae; genus Streptomyces; species Streptomyces sp. NPDC051578. Next base: position 526,659 of record NZ_JBITDH010000002.1, on the reverse strand, counting down.
CACGGACATGCACCCCTATGTGCACGCCTTCTCCCCGGCCATCGACCCGCCCTGGCAGGCCCGTACCGACTTCGAGATCTTCCACGGCCTGGCCGCCGAGGTCTCCCGGCTCTCCCGCGGCCGGCTGGAGGACTCCTGGGACCTGGTGGCCACCGCCCTCCAGCACGACACCCCGGCGGAGGCGCCGCCCGAGGGCCCGACCGCCCCCCAGTACACGCTGGTACGGCGCGACTACGGCGCCCTCGCCGAGCAGCTCGCCGCGTTCGGGCCGATGTCGGACGAGCACGGCATGCAGGTCCGCGGGGTGACCGTGCACACCGGCGCGGAGACCCGCTGGCTCGCGGAGCGCTGCGGCACCGCCCGTACCGGGGCCGCCCACGGGCGGCCGCTGCTCGACACCGACGTGAAGCTGTGCGAGGCGATCCTCGCACTGTCGGGCACCACCAACGGCCGGATCGCCGCGGAGGGCTTCCGGCAGCTGGCCGAACGGTGCGGGCCCGCCACCGAACTGGAGGAGCTCGCCGCCGCCGTCGCCGAACGGCGCATCGTCTTCTCCGACACCCAGGCCCGTCCGGTGCAGGTCGGCGCGAGCTTCGAAGGGTCGGGCAAGGAGGCGCCTGACAGGCGGTACTCCCCCTTCACCATCAACACCGAGCACCGCAAGCCCTGGCACACCCTCACCGGCCGCCAGCACTTCTTCCTCGACCACGAGTGGATCGCCGAGTTCGGCGAGCAACTTCCGCTCTACCGGCCCCCCTTGGACCTGTCCGCACTGGACGCGCAGCCCCGGCCCGCCGCCGACGGCAAGGAGACCGCGGTGGCGGTCACGGTCCGCTACCTGACCCCGCACTCCAAGTGGTCCATCCACTCCGAGTACCAGGAGAACCTGCTGATGCAGACCCTGGCGCGCGGCGGCCCGACGATCTGGCTCAGCCCCGCCGACGCGGCCGCGATCGGCGCGGCCGACAACGACTGGATCGAAGCGGTCAACGCCAACGGCGTGGTCGTCGCCCGCGCAGTCGTCTCCCACCGCATGCCGGCCGGCACCGTGTTCATGTACCACGTCCAAGAACGCCTGGTGAACGTGCCCGTCTCCGAGACCACGGGCCGCCGCGGCGGCGTGCACAACGCCCTGACCCGGCTCCTGATCAAACCCACCCACCTGATCGGCGGGCACGCGCAGCTCTGCTTCGGCCCCAACTACTACGGCCCCACCGGCAACCAGCGCGACGCGGTCACCGTCATCCGCCGCCGCTCCCAGGAGGTCACCTACTGATGCCCCGCCGTGAGAAGACCATCGGACGGGTGATGGCACACGTGGCGATGGTGATGAACCTCGACAAGTGCATCGGCTGCCACACCTGCTCGGTCACCTGCAAGCAGACCTGGACCAACCGCAGCGGCACCGAGTACGCCTGGTTCAACAACGTGGAGACCCGACCCGGGCAGGGCTACCCCCGCGGCTACGAGGACCAGGACGTCTGGCAGGGCGGCTGGAAGCTCGCCCGCGGCCGTCTCGTACCGCGCAGCGGGGGCCGGGCCCGGCGCCTGGCGCGGCTCTTCGCCAACCCGCACCTGCCCGCACTGTCCGACTACTACGAGCCCTGGACCTACGACTACGAGAACCTCACCACGGCGCCGCTCGGCGACGACCTGCCCACCGCCCCGCCCCGCTCCCTCGTGGACGGCCGTCCCACCTCCGTCACCTGGGGGCCCAACTGGGACGACGACCTCGGCGGCGGGCCCGCGCACACGGCCGGCGACGTGGTGCTGCGCGGCATGAACGAGCAGGTCCGCATGGAGTACGAGCAGGCCTTCATGTTCTACCTGCCGCGGATCTGCGAGCACTGCCTGAACCCCGCGTGCGTGGCCGTGTGCCCCTCCGGCGCCCTCTACAAGCGCATCGAGGACGGCATCGTCCTCGTCGACCAGGACCGCTGCCGCGGCTGGCGGATGTGCGTGAGCGGATGCCCGTACAAGAAGGTGTACTTCAACCACCAGACCGGCAAGGCCGAGAAGTGCACCTTCTGCTACCCGCGCATCGAGGCCGGGCAGCCCACCGTCTGCTCCGAGACCTGTGTCGGGCGGCTGCGCTACCTCGGGGTGGTGCTCTACGACGCGGACAAGGTCGGCGCGGCCGCCGCCGTGGAGAACGAGCAGGACCTGTACGAGGCGCAGCTCGACTGCTTCCTGGATCCCCACGACCCCGCCGTGCAGCAGGCCGCCGAGGACGCCGGCATCCCGCACGACTGGATCACCGCGGCCCGCCGCTCACCGGTGTACGCGCTGATCAGCACCTACCGGGTGGCGCTGCCCCTGCACCCGGAGTACCGCACCCTGCCCATGGTCTGGTACGTCCCGCCGCTTTCCCCCGTCGTCGATTCCCTCACCGCCTCCGGACACGACGGGGAGGACCCGGCCAAGCTGTTCGCGGCGATCGACGCGCTGCGCATCCCGCTCGACTACCTCGCCGGGCTGTTCACGGCGGGGGACCCCGCCCCGGTCGAGGCAGCCCTGTGCCGGCTGGCCGCGATGCGCTCGCACATGCGCCGCATCAACCTGGGCGAACGACAGGACCCGGCGATCGCGCGGGCCGTCGGCCTGGACGCGGACGGCATCGAGGCGATGTACCGGCTGCTGGCGATCGCCAAGTACGAGGACCGCTACGTGATCCCCACCGGCTACACCGCCGGCGACCCGGACCCGAAAGGCCTCACTTCCGCGTGCAGTCTCGACGGCGCCGGCGGGGTCGGCATGTACGACCCGGAGGCCTTCCACGCGCCGCTCGCCGAACCGGCGACGGTGGGCGGGGGCCCGGGCGAGGCGGAGGGGGGCGACGGCAAGGGGTCCCTGCGCGGCCGGGTCAACCTGCTGAACTGGAACGGCGAGGGCCGCCCCGCCGGGCTGTTCCCCCGCCGGGGGGAGCAGCCGTGACCGTCACGGCGGTCCACCAGGCCGCCTCCCTGCTCCTGTCGCACCCCGACGAGGACTGGCCGGACCGGCTGCGGCTGGTGTCGGACTGTCTCGACGGCCTGCCGGGCGCTCCGGCCGGGCTGCTGCGCGGCTTCTGCGCGGCCGTCGCCGGCACGCCCCCGCTGGAGCTGTCGGCGCGTTACGTCGCCACCTTCGACCGCAGCCACCGCCGCACCCTCCACCTGACGTACTACACCGACGGCGACACCCGCCGGCGCGGCGCGGCCCTGCTGCGCTGGCGCCGGCTCTACCAGGACCACGGCTGGCAGCCGCCGGACGCCGAACTGCCCGACTTCCTGCCCCTCGCCCTGGAGTTCGCGGCCCGCTGTCCCCGACCGGGCCGGGCCGCCCTCCAGGAGCACCGCGCGGCCCTCGAACTGCTGCGCCTGGCCCTCGCCGACCACGGCGGCCCCTACGCCGCGGTGGTCGAGGCCGTGTGCGCCACCCTGCCGGGCGCCTCCCCGGCCGACCGGGCGGCAGCGCTGCGCCTGGCCCGCAGCGGGCCACCCGCCGAGTCCGTCGGCCTGCTCCCCTTCCCCGCCGTGCCGCCGCGGGTACCCCTGCCCCTGGAGGACCTCTGATGGCCCACCTGCACACCGCTCTGTGGGGTGTCCTGCCCTATCTCGCCGCCGCCCTCCTGGTCACCGGGACCGCCTGGCGCTACCGCTACGACCGCTTCGGGTTCACCACCCGCTCCAGCCAGCTGCACGAGCACCGGCTGCTACGCATCGGGAGCCCGCTGTTCCACTACGGGCTGCTGTTCGTGATCGGCGGACACGTGATGGGCCTGCTGGTCCCCGAGTCCCTCACCGAGCGCCTGCACATCCGCGAGCCGCTCTACCACGCCAACGCCGTCCTCGTCGGCGGCGCCGCCGGGACGGCCACGCTCGCCGGGCTGGTGATCCTGCTGGTGCGGCGGCTGCGCACCCCGGCGGTGCGCGCCGCCACCAGTCGCAGCGACCGGGCCGTGTACCCGGTGCTGGCCACGGTGCTGCTCGCCGGGCTGACCGCCACCGCGACCACCCTCCAGGACCACCCGTACGACTACCGGCTCGGCGTGAGCGTGTGGTTCCGTTCCCTGCTCACCCTCGACCCGGACGTGCCGGCGATGGCCGCGGCGCCGCTCGCCTACCAGGTGCACGCGCTGCTGGCGATGGCCCTGTTCGCGCTGTGGCCGTTCAGCCGCCTGGTGCACGCCTTCACGGCGCCGGTCGGGTACCTGACCCGGCCCTACCTGGTGTACCGCTCCCGGGCCGCCGCAGTCGGCGGCCCGCGCCGCTGAGGCTGCGCGTACCCTCTGCATGTGTCAGCCTCCCGCCTCCGCCGCGTCGCCGTCCTCGTCCTGGACGGGGCGAAACCGCTCGACGTCGGCATTCCCGCGCAGGTGTTCACGACCCGGGCGAGCATGCCGTACGAGGTGCGGGTGTGCGGCGCGGCACCGGGCCTCGTGACCGGCGGGGACGGCCTGTCGTACTCCGTCTCGCACGGGCTCGACGCCCTCGCGTGGGCCGACATCGTCTTCGTGCCCGGCTACCGGTTCCCGGACCGCGAGGACCCGCCGCGGGCGGTGATCGACGCGCTGATCGCCGCCCACGACCGGGGTGCGCGGCTCGCCGCCATCTCGACGGGCGCGTTCGCACTCGCCGCCACCGGCCTGCTCGACGGCAAGCGCGCCACGACCCACTGGCACTACGCACGGGCGCTCGTGGCCAGGCATCCGCTGGTCCGGCTCGACGAGAACGTGCTGTTCGTCGACGAGGGCAGCGTGCTGACCTCGGCCGGCGCGGCCTCGGGCATCGACCTGTGCCTGCACATCCTGCGCCGCGACCTCGGTGTGGCCGCCTCCAACCACGCGGCCCGGCGCCTGGTCGCGGCCCCGTACCGCAGTGGCGGCCAGGCGCAGTACGTGCCGCGCAGCGTGCCGGAGCCGCTCGGCGAGCGGTTCGCGGCGACGCGGGAGTGGGCGCTGCACCGGCTCGGGGAACCCCTGACCCTGGAGGCGCTCGCCGGGCACGCGGCGGTGTCGCCCCGTACGTTCTCGCGGCGCTTCGCCCAGGACACCGGGTACACGCCGATGCAGTGGGTGATGCGCGCCCGGATCGACGTCGCACGGGAGCTGCTCGAACGCTCGCAGCGCAGCGTGGAGCAGATCGCCGCGGATGTGGGCCTGGGTACCGGGGCGAACCTGCGGTTGCACTTCCAGCGCATCCTCGGCACCACCCCGAGCGAGTACCGGCGCACCTTCACCCGGGGCGGGTAGCGGGCCGACCCGCGAGGGATCTTCCCTGCTGGGGGGCCCGTAGCCGGATCCCCCGGGAGCCCCCGGAGAGATCCTTTTGGCGCGATCCTTTTGAACCGTGGCAATCCCGCCTCTGTCCGGGGCGGACACCCGGAGGCGAACCTGGGGGCGAACAGAGAAGGGGACACCGCTCATGACTCGTATCGCCATCAACGGTTTCGGTCGCATCGGACGCAACGTGCTGCGCGCACTGCTCGAACGCGACACCGACCTCGACGTCGTCGCCGTCAACGACCTCACGGAGCCGACGACCCTCGCGCGGCTGCTCGCCTACGACACCACCTCCGGCCGGCTCGGCCGCCCGGTTACCGTCGACGGGAACGTCCTGGTGGTGGACGGCCGCCGCATCACGGTGCTCGCGGAGCGGGAACCGGAGCAGCTGCCGTGGGCCGAGCTGGGCGTCGACATCGTGCTGGAGGCGACCGGCCGTTTCACCTCGGCGGAGGCCGCCCGCGGCCACCTCAAGGCGGGTGCGAAGAAGGTCCTGGTCAGCGCTCCGTCCGACGGCGCCGACGTCACGCTCGCGTACGGGGTCAACAACGACGCGTACGACCCGGCGGCGCACACGATCGTCTCGAACGCCTCGTGCACGACGAACGCCCTCGCGCCGCTGGCCGCGGTGCTGGACGAGCTCGCCGGCATCGAGCACGGCTTCATGACGACGGTGCACGCCTACACGCAGGAGCAGAACCTGCAGGACGGTCCGCACCGCGACGCCCGCCGCGCCCGCGCCGCGGCCGTCAACATCGTGCCGACCACGACGGGCGCGGCCAAGGCGATCGGCCTCGTGCTGCCGAACCTGGACGGCAAGCTGTCGGGCGACTCGATCCGCGTGCCGGTCCCGGTGGGCTCGATCGTCGAACTCAACACCACCGTGGCCCGCGACGTGACGCGGGACGAGGTGCTGGCGGCGTACCGCGCCGCGGCACAGGGACCGCTGGCAGGCGTGCTGGAGTACTCGGACGACCCGCTCGTGTCGTCCGACATCACGGGCAACCCCGCCTCGTCGATCTTCGACTCGGAGCTCACGCGCGTCGACGGCCGCCACGTCAAGGTGGTCGCCTGGTACGACAACGAGTGGGGCTTCTCGAACCGCGTGATCGACACGCTCACGCTCCTCGCCTCCGGCTGAACCGGACGCGGCGGCGTTCCTGGGAGAGTGGGTCGGCCACCGTCGCACACCCGCTCGTGAGGAGCGCCTCCCGTGCCCGAACCGCAGCCCGGCACGCGCCGGCTCGCCGTGCCGGGCTGGATGCGCAGGCACACCCCGCTGCTGGGCCGGCTGCTGGAGCAGCTCGCGGCCGTACGGGTCCTCGACTGCGCGACCCGGCTGGCGGCCCAGGCCTTCCTGGGGGCGCTGCCGGCGATCTTCGTCGTGGCGGCCGTGGCGCCCGACTGGGTCCAGGAGGAGCTGGTCTCCTCGATCCGTACGGCGGTGGGCCTGCGCGGCGCCGCACTGGACCAGGTGCGTGCGGTGTACGCGGCCACGGACCCCGCGGCCCTGGCGGGCACCAGCGGGGTGGGGATCCTGGTGACGCTGCTGTCGGCGACCGCTTGCAGCCGCGCCCTGCAGAAGACCTGCGAGCGGTCCTGGCACCTGCCGCAGGCGAAGGCGCGGCCGGCCGCCTGGCGGTGGCCGGCGTGGCTCGTCGTCTGGCTGGGGGCCCTGCTGTTCCAGGGTCCCGTGCAGAACGCGTTCGGGGCGGGGCTCGCGGTCGGCTTCCTCGTGGCGCTGGTCAGCAGCAGCCTGCTGTGGTGGTGGACCCCGCACCTGTTGTCGGGAGGCCGAGTGGGGTGGCTGCCGCTGCTGCCCGGGGCGGTGCTGGCCGGGACCGGGGGCCAGCTGCTTTCCGTGGCATCGAAGATCTACGTGCCCCACGCCGTGGAGCGCAGTATGCAGCAGTTCGGCGGGCTGGGCTCGGTGTTCGTCCTGCTGTCCTGGCTCATCGCGTTCTTCGTCGTCATCACGCTGGCCATCTCGGTGGGGTACGTGGTGGCTCACGAACCGCTGCCCGCCCGCTGGCTGCGTACGCCGGCGGGCCGTGACGACGGGGCCTGAGCGACCCGCGGTGTCCGACTCCGTCCCCGGTGGACCCGTGGCGCGCGGTGTTCGGGGACCGCCCGGTCGTACCGGGTGGTCCCCGAAGCGGTTGAGGGTTCGAACTCAGACGGCCGACGGGTGGCTGTGCGGGGTGTTGCACAGGGCCCAGATGACGAACACGCCGATCGCGATCGAGATGATCGCCCAGACCGGTGTGTACGGCATCCACATGAAGTCGAGGACGATGCCGAGTCCGGCCAGCACCACACCCGCGACCCGCGCCCAGAGCACCCTCTTGAGGAGTCCGGCGCCGACGACGACGAGGATGATGCCCAGGATGAGGTGGATCCAGCCCCACGCGGTCAGGTTGAACTTGAAGACGTAGTCGCCCAGGCGTGCGTAGACGTCGTCCTTCGCGAGGCCGGCGATGCCCTTGATGATGCCGAGGATGCCGTCCACGAGGAGGAGGACTCCTGCGAACAGGGTGCCGCCCGCCGCCCAGGCGCCGCGGCCGCTGTAGAGATCACCGCCGCGGGGGGCGCGTGCGGGGGATTCGGGGGTCGAAGGCTGTGCCACGACAAACTCCTTCATCGGGCGGTGCGCCGGAACCTTGGCGCCGGGATCAGCATCCGGCGGGAGGGACGGCGAGGGCACCGGAGCGCGTCCATTCGGGTGACATTCCCGGGGGGCCGCCGGTCAGGGGGTCCTGCCGGAGGCCGCCTCCTCCATGGCCCGCAGGACGAGCCGGAACTCCGCTCCGTCGAGCGCTTCGATGACCTGCCGGAGCCGGACGGCGCACCCCCCGACGAGGGAGGCCGCCACCTCCAGCACCGCGACCTCGCTCCTGGAGGCACGACGGGACCACCCCAGGGTGAGCATGAGGCGGCCGAGCGCGTCCCAGTCGACCGAGCGGTGTGCGCCGGACCGCTTGACCAGCGGTCTGTCGGCGGCGGTTTCGAGCGTCCGGTCCTCCATCAGGCGCCGCAGCCAGAAGCCGTTGTCGTGGGCGCCCAGCAGACGCGTCGCGGCCCGGACGCTCTCGTCGTCCGTGTCCTGGAGCAGGCTCTCCGCGAGCTCCGGACCGGTCATGCTCTCGGCCGTCACCGGCTCCTCCGATACCTCGGGGTTCAAGGGCCGGGGCCGGCCCCCTGCCACTGTCCTGGACGCGGCCACGGCCGGGCGCGCGTCCACGCCGTAGGTCCGCCCGCCCGGCCGATTCCCCGGCCCTCCCGTCCACGGCCGGGCCGGCTTGAGGAACAGCCGGTGCGCGGCCGTGTCGAGCAGGTGGCGGGCGGCGGCGGTGCGTGAGGATGGGTCTCTCGCCGGCCGGTCTAGCCCCCGCGTCGACTGGCGCGGGTCTGGTGAGGCGTTTCCAGCTGGCGGGGCTCCACGGCGCCCGGGTCGCATTGCTCGGCATCCGGCGGGCACCCGACGTCACAAGCAAGCAGCCAGCACAAGGAAACTCCGAGACAGGAAGAAGGACGGACGTGTCCGGCAGCGAAAGCGAGAACCCGGTAATCCCCTCCCCGACCCCCACGCCGACTCGACCCCGGTCGAACCGGGACTGGTGGCCGAACCAGTTGGACCTTCAAGTGCTCCACCAGCACTCGCCCCTGTCCAATCCGATGGACGCGGACTTCGACTACGCGGCGGAGTTCGCGACGATCGACCTCGACGCGCTCAAGCAGGACGTCTTCGACGTGATGACGACGTCGCAGGACTGGTGGCCCGCCGACTACGGCCACTACGGACCGCTCTTCATCCGGATGAGCTGGCACTCCGCGGGCACGTACCGCATCGCCGACGGCCGGGGCGGCGGTGGCGCCGGCGCCCAGCGCTTCGCCCCGCTCAACAGCTGGCCGGACAACGCGAGCCTCGACAAGGCCCGTCGGCTGCTCTGGCCCGTCAAGCAGAAGTACGGCCGGAAGATCTCGTGGGCCGACCTCCTGGTCTTCGCCGGCAACTGCGCGATGGAATCGATGGGGTTCAAGACGTTCGGGTTCGGGTTCGGGCGCGAGGACGTCTGGGAACCCGAGGAGATCTTCTGGGGGCCGGAGGACACCTGGCTGGGCGACGAGCGCTACAGCGGCGACAGGGAGCTCACCGGTCCCTTCGGTGCCGTGCAGATGGGGTTGATCTACGTCAATCCCGAGGGTCCCAACGGCAACCCGGACCCGATGGCCGCCGCCAGGGACATCCGCGAGACGTTCGGGCGCATGGCGATGAACGACGAGGAGACGGCCGCCCTGATCATCGGCGGCCACACCTTCGGCAAGTGCCACGGTGCGGTCAGCGCCGAGTACATCGGCCCCGAGCCCGAAGGCTGCCCCATCGAGCAGCAGGGCCTGGGCTGGAAGAACACGTACGGCAGCGGCAAGGGCGCCGACGCGCTCACGAGCGGGCTGGAGGGTGCCTGGACCTCCGCGCCCACGAAGTGGGACAACGGGTACCTGGACAACCTGTTCACGTACGACTGGGAGCTGACGACGAGCCCGGCCGGCGCCCACCAGTGGACCCCCAAGGACCCGTCGGCGCAGGGCACGGTGCCCGACGCCCACGACCCGTCGAAGAGGCACGCCCCCATGATGCTGACGACGGACCTCGCGCTGAAGGTGGATCCGGTCTACGGGCCGATCGCGAAGCGTTTCCACGAGAACCCGGACCAGCTCGCGGAGGCCTTCGCCAAGGCCTGGTACAAGCTGCTGCACCGCGACATGGGGCCCCTCTCGCGCTATCTCGGCCCGTGGATCCCCGAGCCGCAGCTGTGGCAGGACCCGGTGCCCGAGGTCGACCACGAGCTGGTCTCGGCCGGGGACGTCGCCGACCTCAAGGACAGGATCCTCTCCTCCGGGCTGTCCGTACCCCAGCTGGTCACCACCGCCTGGGCGTCGGCGGCGAGTTTCCGCGGCACCGACAAGCGCGGCGGGGCCAACGGGGCACGGATCCGGCTCGCGCCGCAGAGGCAGTGGGAGGTCAACGACTCGCCCGAGGTGGCCGAGACGTTGCGGACCCTTGAGCAGATCCGGCAGGACTTCAATGGTTCACAGTCCGGCGGGAAGAAGGTCTCGCTCGCCGACCTGATCGTCCTCGGCGGCTGCGCGGCCGTCGAACGAGCCGCGAAGGACGCCGGGTACGACGTCACGGTGCCGTTCGCACCGGGGCGCACGGACGCATCGCAGGAACAGACCGACGTGGAGTCGTTCGCGGTCCTCGAACCGAAGGCGGACGCGTTCCGCAACTACCTGCGGGAAGGGGAGAAGCTGTCGCCGGAGACGCTCATGCTGGACCGCGCCAACCTGCTGACACTGACCGCCCCGGAGATGACGGCCCTGATCGGCGGCATGCGGGTCCTGAACACCAACTTCGGGCAGTCCCAGCACGGGGTCTTCACCCACCGGCCCGGCAAGCTGACCAACGACTTCTTCGTCAACCTGCTCGACATGGGCACGGAGTGGAAGGCCTCCACCTCCACGGAGAACGTCTTCGAAGGCCGGGACGCCGCCACGGGCAAGACGATGTGGACCGCCACCGCCGTCGACCTCGTCTTCGGTGCGCACTCCCAGCTCCGGGCCGTCTGCGAGGTCTACGCGTCCCAGGACGCGGGAGAGAAGTTCGTACGCGACTTCGTCGCCGCCTGGGACAAGGTGATGAACCTCGACCGGTTCGACCTCGCCTGAGCCCGGTGGTCCGGGCCGGCCGCCGTCAGCCGGCCCGGACCGTCGCGCTGCCGGCGTCGATCGGGCCGGACCGTCGCGCGGCCGGCGTCGATCGGTCCGGCCGGGTCTTGAGGGGGGGCCGGCCGGGAGCAGGTGCTCCTCCTGCCCTCCCCCCTCCCCGCCGAGGGGGCCGGCCGTGGTGTACTAAGTCCTTCGTGAAGGAACAGATCCAGCCCTCGACCGTGCGCGTGTTCATAGCGCTCGCCCCGCCCGACGACGCGAAGGAAGAACTCGCGCGCGAGCTGCGGCCCGCCTACGCGGCGTACCCGAGGATGCGGTGGAACCGCATCGAGGACTGGCACATCACCCTGGCGTTCCTCGGCGAGCTCCCCGTCTCCGCCGTCCCGCTCCTGCGGCCGCCCCTCGGGGAACTCGCCGCCGTGAGCCCGCCGGTGGAACTGGCGCTGCACGGCAGCGGGCACTTCGACGAACGGGTGCTGTGGAGCGGGCTCGAGGGTGACCTCGAAGGGCTGCACCGGCTCACCGGCGAAGTCCGCCGAGCGGTCAGGGAGTGCGGCATCGCCTTCGAGGACCGGCCCCTGCGCCCCCATCTGACCCTGGCCCGAGCCCGCCGCGACGACCCCCACAGCGTGGTGAAGGCCGCCGGTGAACTGGCCGCGTTCACCGGCCGCCGGTGGCAGGCCCGACGCCTGCACCTCGTCGGCAGCAACATCGGCCGCGGACCCGGGCCGATCCACTACCGCGACATCGAAGCGTGGGACCTGCGCGGGCGCTGAGGCCGCCAGGCGCCGGCCGGCTGCTCGACGGTGAGGCCGGTGCTGTCGATCATGAACGGTACGACGGCGGACGCGCCCTGCCTCCGGTCGCCGCCCGCCGCCCGTGGCCCGGGACCGCCGACGGGGCCGAGTGGCGCAGTTCCGGGTGCCGGGGGCGGGGCGGCCGGGCAGAGTGGGGCGGGCGGGGCCAAGGGCCGTACGGGCGCCGGCCGCGCGCACGCGGGCTCGCGGAGCGGCGGCCGGGAACGGGAGAACGGGAGAACGGCGATGGCATCGGACGCACCCATGCAGCTCGGGATGGTCGGTCTCGGCCGGATGGGTGCCAACCTGGTGCGCCGGCTCGTGCGGGACGGCCACCGGTGCGTGGTCCACGACGTCAGCGCCGATGCCGTACGGGCGCTGGAGGCGGACGGCGCGACGCCGGCGTTCTCGCTGGAGGAGCTCGTCGAGCGGCTGGAGCGGCCCCGGGCCGTGTGGCTCATGGTGCCGGCGGGCGTGGTCCAGGAGACCCTGGACCGGCTGGTCGGGCTCCTCGACCCCGACGACACGGTCATCGACGGCGGCAACTCGTACTACCGGGACGACATCACCCGGGCCCGGGCCCTCGCCGAGCACGGCGTCCACTACGTCGACTGCGGCACCTCGGGCGGAGTCTGGGGCCTGGAGCGCGGCTACTGCCTCATGATCGGCGGTGAGCGGGATCCCGTCGAACGGCTCTCCCCGCTCTTCCGCACGATCGCGCCCGGTACCGGCAGCGCCGAACCCACCCCCGGTCGTACCCGGACCGACGGCACCGCGCCGCACGGCTACCTCCATTGCGGGCCGAGCGGCGCCGGCCACTTCGTGAAGATGGTCCACAACGGGGTGGAGTACGGGATGATGGCTGCCATCGCGGAGGGCGTCGGCATCATCAGGCACGCGGACGCCGGCCTTCGCACGCGTACCGCCGACGCCGAGACCGCCCCCCTGTCCGACCCCGAGGCCTACCGCTACGAGATCGACGTGGCCGAGGTCGCCGAGGTGTGGCGCCGCGGGTCGGTCGTCGGTTCGTGGCTCGTCGACCTCACCGCCGACGCCCTGGCCCGCTCACCGCGGCTGGACGACTTCACGGGCCGCGTGTCCGACTCCGGGGAAGGGCGCTGGACCGTGCTGGCCGCCATCGAGGAGAGCGTCCCGGCCCCCGTCATCAGCGCGGCCCTCTTCCAGCGCTACGAGTCCCGGGGGCTCGGCGAGTTCACCGCCAAGGTGCTGTCCGCCATGCGCAGCGAGTTCGGCGGCCATGCCGAGAAGCGCTCCGGCGCGGACGCGTGAGGAGGCCCGCCATGGAACCGGCCCAGACCGCGGACCGGCCCCGGCCGCGCCCGGCGAACCACGTCGTCGTGCTCTTCGGCGCGACGGGCGACCTGGCCAGGCGCAAACTGCTGCCGGGCCTGTTCCACCTCGCCAAGGCGGGGCTCCTGCCGCAGCGCTACCGCATCGTCGGCTCCGCGCCGGCCGCCGAGGCGCTGAGCGACGAGCAGTTCCGCGCCCACGCGCGCCAAGCGGTGACGGAATTCGGCCGCTCGCGCCCCGAGGGCCCCGCATGGCAGGAGTTCGAGGCCGCCCTTTCCTTCGGCGCGGCCGACCCGGACGCCCCCGAGCCGCTGGTGACGGCGGTCCACGAAGCAGAGCAGGCCGTCGGCGGCACCGCGCGGCGGCTGTTCCACCTCGCCGTCCCGCCCGTGGCGTTCACCTCAGTCGTCGCACTGCTCGGGGCCTCGGGCCTGGCCCAGGACGCGCGCGTCATCGTCGAGAAGCCCTTCGGGACCGACCTCGCGTCGGCCCGCGCGCTCAACGAGGCCGTCCACGCCGTCTTCGACGAGTCCCGGGTGTTCCGCATCGACCACTTCCTCGGCAAGGAGGCGGTGGACAACATCCTCGCCCTCCGGTTCGCCAACGGTCTCTTCGAGCCGCTCTGGAACCGCGACCACATCAGCCACGTGCAGATCGACGTGCCCGAGAAGATCGACATCCAGGGCCGCGCCCACTTCTTCGAGGGCACCGGCACCTTCCGCGACATGGTCGTCACGCACCTGTTCCAGCTGCTCGGCTTCGTGGCGATGGAACCTCCGGTCGCCCTCGAAGCGCAGGCGCTCCGGGACGAGCAGGTCAAGGTCTTCCGCAGCATGCGGCCCCTGGACCCGGCGCACGTCGTGCGCGGCCAGTACACCGGCTACCGCGCCGAGCCGGGCGTCGCCGCGGACTCCGACACCGAGACCTTCGTCGCGCTGCGCGTCGACATCGACAACTGGCGCTGGGCCGGTGTGCCCTTCCACCTGCGTTCGGGCAAAGCGCTGGCCGAGGGCCGGCACGTCGTCACCCTCGGCCTGCGCGAGCCCGTGCTGCGCATGTTCCCCCTGGACGCCCGGGAGGCGGCCGACGGCCGCGCCAACGAACTCGTCATCGACTTCGCCGACCCGGGCTCCATCACCGCCCGGTTCCTCGCCAAGGAACCCGGCCCGTCCATGCAACTGGCCGAAGCCGACATGGTCTTCGGCTACCGCAGCTCCTTCACCACCGACAACGCCCTGGAGGCGTACGAGCACCTCATCCTCCAGGCCATGCTGGGCGACCAGTCCCTCTTCACCCGCTCCGACGGCATCGAACGGCTGTGGGAGGTCTCCTCCCCGCTGCTGGACGCGCCCCCGCCCGTCGCCCCGTACGCCCCCGGATCCTGGGGGCCCGAGGGCATCGCGTCCCTCGTCGCCCCCTACCGGTGGCACCTGCCCGAACGGCGCCGGGCCGAGCCGCGGTGAGGCGGCGGGCGCGCTGCTCCGAACGCCACACCCCCTCAGTCGTACGGGGGACCGCACTCCTCCTACGGGCGCCGCGGGGCGCAGCGGCCGCCGTCCGCTCCTAGCCTCGACGGCATGCTGGGACTCCCCGACCACGTCAGCGCCTGCCTGTTCGACCTCGACGGCGTCCTCACCCGGACCGCGAAGGTCCACGCGGCCGCCTGGAAAGAGATGTTCGACGACTACCTGCGCCGGCGGGCCGACCGCGACGGCTCGGCCTTCGTACCCTTCGACGCCGTGCACGACTACGACGAGTACGTGGACGGCCGTCCCCGCGAGGACGGCGTTCGCACCTTCCTCGCCTCCCGCGGCATCACACTGCCCGAGGGCACGAGCGGCGACGGCCCCGATCAGGAGACGGTGCACGGGCTGGGCAACCGCAAGAACGACCTGGTGCTCCGTGCCATCCGCGAGCAGGGGGTGGAGTCCTACGAGGGTTCCGTGGACTACGTGCGCGCCGTGCGCGACGCGGGGCTGCGCCGGGCCGTCGTCTCCTCCAGCGCCAACTGCCGGGACGTGCTGGTGGCGGCCGGCATCGAGGACCTCTTCGAGGACCGGGTCGACGGCCTCACCATCGCCGCGCAGGGATTGCGCGGAAAGCCCGCCCCCGACAGCTACCTGGCGGCCGCCCGCCTCTTCGGCACCGACCCGCACGATGCCGCGGTGTTCGAGGACGCGCTGGCCGGGGTGGCCGCCGGCAAGGCGGGCGGCTTCGGTTTCGTCGTCGGTGTCGACCGCACCGGCCAGGCGGACGAACTGCGCGCGCACGGGGCCGACGTCGTCGTCACCGATCTCGCCGAGCTGCTGGACCGCGGATGATCACTCACGAGAACTTCGCGACCGAGCCCTGGCAGCTGAGGGAGACCACCCTCGACCTCGACGTCCTCGCGCAGAGCGAATCCGTGTTCGCCCTGTCCAACGGCCTCCTCGGCTGGCGCGGAAACCTGGACGAGGGCGAGCCCCACGGCCTGCCGGGCTGCTACCTCAACGGCGTGTACGAGAGCCATCCGCTGCCCTACGCCGAAGCCGGGTACGGGTATCCGGAGTCCGGGCAGACGACCATCAACGTCACCGACGGCAAGGTCATCCGGCTGCTCGTCGACGACCACCCCTTCGACCTGCGCTACGGCGAACTGGTCTCGCACGAGCGCGTCCTGGACTACCGCACCGGCGTCCTCGGCCGGTCCGCGGAGTGGACCACGCCCTCCGGCCGGACCGTACGCCTGACCTCCCACCGCATCGTCTCCCTCGCGCAGCGGGCCGTCGCGGCGATCTCGTACACCGTCGAGGCCGTCGACGGCCCGGCCACCATCGCCGTGCAGTCCGAACTCGTCGCCAACGAGCAGCTGCCCGTCGTCTCCGGCGACCCGCGCATGGCCGCCGCCATCGATTCCCCGCTGCTCCCCGAGGAGCACTACGCGCACGACACCCGGCTGCGCCTCATCCACTGCACGGCCACCAGCGGGCAGCGCGTCGCGGTGGCGGCCGACCACATCGTGGAGGGCCCCGCCGGCACCGCGTGGGCCGCGGAGAGCGAACCGGACGTCGCCCGTCTGACCGTCACCGCCACCCTCGAACCCGGGCAACGGCTCGAACTCGTCAAGTTCGTGACCTACGGATGGTCGGCGCAGCGGTCCCTGCCCGCCGTACGGGACCAGGTGGAGGGCGGGCTGGCGGGGGCGCGGACCACCGGCTGGCAGGGACTGCTCGACGCACAGCGGGCGTGCCTGGACGAGTTCTGGGCCTGCGCCGACGTGGAGGTGGAGGGCGACGAAGAGGTCCAGCAGGCCGTCCGGTTCGCCCTCTTCCACCTCTACCAGGCCGCCGCGCGCAACGAGCGGCGCGCCATCCCGGCCAAGGGCCTCACCGGCACCGGCTACGACGGCCACGCCTTCTGGGACACCGAGTCCTTCGTCCTGCCCGTCCTCACGCACACCGCGCCGTACACCGTCGCCTCCGCCCTCGCATGGCGGCATTCCACACTCCCCAGTGCACTGGAACGCGCCGGCCAACTCGGTCTGGAGGGGGCCGCGTTCCCCTGGCGGACGATCAACGGCGCCGAATGCTCCGGCTACTGGCCCGCCGGGACCGTCGCCTTCCACGTCAACGCCGACATCGCCGCGGCCGTCGAGCGGTACGTGTTCGCCACCGAGGACCGGGACTTCTACCGCGGGCCGGGACTCGACCTGCTGGTGCACACCGCACGGCTCTGGCGCTCGCTCGGCCACTTCGACTCCGACGGCGTCTTCCACATCGACGGGGTCACCGGCCCCGACGAGTACAGCGCCATCGCCCGGGACAACCTGTACACCAACGCCATGGCCCGGCGGAACCTGCTCGCCGCGGCCTACGCCGCCTCGCACCACCCGGACCGGGCACCGGACCTCGGCGTCGGCGCCGAGGAGATCGCGGACTGGCGCAACACCGCCGCCCGGATGGCCATCCCCTACAACCAGCGGCTCCAGGTGCACGAACAGGCCCTCGGCTTCACCGACCAGGAACCCTGGGACTTCGAGAGCACCTCCGAGGAGCAGTACCCGCTGCTGCTGCACTTCCCGTACTTCGACCTGTACCGGAAGCAGGTCGTCAAGCAGGCGGACCTGGTCCTGGCCATGTTCACCTGCCCGGACGAGTTCACGGCCGAGGAGAAGGTCCGCAACTTCGCGTACTACGAACCGCTGACGGTCCGGGACTCCTCCCTCTCCGCCTGCTGCCAGGCCGTCCTCGCCGCCGAGACCGGCCACCTGCGCCTGGCCTGGGCCTACACCCGCGAAGCGGCGCTGATGGACCTGGACGACCTCGAACACAACACGCGCGACGGCCTCCACATGGCCTCGCTCGCCGGTACCTGGATCGCACTGGTCCAGGGCCTCGGCGGGCTGCGCCGCATCCGTCCCGCCCCCGCCGGGCGCCCGCAGGACCAGCAGACCGGGAGTCCGCAGGCCGGGGAAACGGAAACCCTCGTACGCTTCGCCCCGCGCCTGCCGACCTCGCTGACCCGGCTGGCCTTCAACGTCCGGGTCAGGGAGCGCCGGATCCGCGTCGACATCGGCCAGGCGACGGTCCGCTACACGCTCCTGTCCGGAGGACCCCTCACCGTGCTGCACCACGGCAGCCCGGTCGGGCTCACCGTGGGCCAGCCGACCGAGCTCCCCGTGCCTCCGGCGCCCGACTCCCCCGAACCGCGCCAGCCCAAGGGCCGCGCCCCCGGAACCTGAGGCGCGGCAGGGCCCGGAGGGCTCCCGCGTGCTTCACGGAAGGCGCGCGGGGTCGACGCCGGTCAGGTCACGGCTCGCCTCCCACAGCCCCGTCGCGGCGGAGGCGTCGGCCAGGTGGCTCCACACTGGTTCGCGCCGGGGCCGGCCGCGCAAGCCGAACACGCGGGGGCCCCACAGCTCGCCTCCGCGCACCTGCGGATCGAGCACCGCCCGGACGGCCGGCCAGGCGCCGGCGTCCTTGCCCTGGACGACGAGGGAGGCCGGCGCCCCGCGCAGCCGTGCGCCGCGGGTCCGCACGTGCACGGGCGGCCGTGAGGGGGTCAGGGAGTCCAGCGCCCCACCGGGGTGCACCACGACGCTCGCCACCGCGCTGCGCACGGCGCGCAGGCGGCGGTCGAGTTCGATGCCGAAGTACATCTGCGCCAGCTTGGAGCGCCCGTAGGTGCGCTTGGGGGCGTAGTCGTTCCGGGACTGCAGGTCGTCCAGGTCGAGCCGCTCGGTCTTCGCCGCGAAGCTGCCCATCGTCACGATGCGGGCCGCGGGTGCGCCCGACAACAGGGGCATCAGCCAGTGGGTCAGCGCGAAGTGGCCGAGGTGGTTCGTGGCGAACATGAGCTCGTGGCCCTCGGGCGTCTGCCTGCGCGGCGGGTCGTCGAACGCGACACCGGCGTTGTGGACCACCGCGTCGAGGCGTTCGGTGCCCAGTGCTTCCACCGCTGTCCGCAGCGACGGGAGGTCGGCGAGGTCGAGCCGTACGGTCCGCACCCGCGCGCCGGGGACCCGGACGCGGATCGAGGCCGCGGCGGCTTGCGCCTTCGCGGGGTTCCGGCTGCCCAGCACGACGGTGGCTCCGCCGGCCGACAGCTGCTCCGCGATGAAGTACCCGATGCCGGCGTTGCCGCCCGTCACCAGGACGACCTTGTCGTGGGCGGCCGGTGGCCGGTGAACGTCCCAGTAGGGGGTGGAGGACGTGGACGGCATGGCGGAACTCCCTCGCGGTGGGCGGCGGCCGCCCCGCGGGCAGCTCTGTCGTCCACGGTTCCAGAGGCCACCGACACGTCACCGACGGATCACCCACGGATCGCCTACGGCTGCTCCGGGCCGTCCGGCGCCGCCGTGCGCGGGGGCCACGCCGTGGGGTCCAGGAGGCCCAGGACGTAGGCGCGGGCGATCAGGGCCGGGCGGTTGGGTACGTCGAGCCGTCGGCACAGGCGGGTCAGATGGTAGTTGACCCCGTCGACGGTGAGTCCCACCTCGCGGGCGATGGCCGATCCCGACGCCCCCGCCGCGGCGAGCGGCAGAATGCGTGCCTCCTGGGCGCTCAGGCCGTTGGCCGCGTCCTTGCGCACCGGATCGGGCCGGGCACCGCCCGCCTCCTCGGTCAGCGAGACCAGCAGTCGGGGGACGTCGTCCTCGGGGTCGGAGACCGGTTCGACGGTGACCCGGCCGTGTCGCGTGGTTCCCCGGGCCCGCCAGCTCACCTCGACGGGGTAGCGGGACCTGCGGCGCGAGCGCAGGGCCTCGTCCAGTCGGCGCAGCTGCCGGTCGTTGGTCGGGGTGAGGATGTCGAGGAGCCGGCGGCCTTCCAGCTTGCCCGGTTGGAGCTGCCATGCGGAGGCGAAGGCGGGATTCGCACCGAGGATCAGGCCGTACGCGTCGCTGATCGCCAGTGCGACGGGCGCCCTGTCGAACAAGCTGACGAACCGTGAGCGCCAGGCTGCGGCCGCCTCGCTCAACACATGCGGTGACGGCTGCGTCACGCACTCTCCCCCACTCACGGCGACTGCCCCCGATCAAGGCCCGGCACGGAAAACACCCCTACAAGAATAGGTAGTTCTCGTGCGGGATCGCCCCGGCGGCCGCGTCACCGTGGACACGACACAGCGCCCGATCAGTGGGCGGGTGTACAGGTCCAGGCAATGACGTGACCAGAAGAGGCAGACGCCATGAGTGAATCGCACACCGCCGGCACCGGATCCCTTGACGACGACGCCGCTGCGCACGCCCCGTACCCGCCGGTCGTCGACGTGAGCGGCTCGGGGATGACGAGCACCCCGCTGCAGACGGCCATGGGGCACGCCCGCCGGCTCGGTCCGGTCTTCGTCCAGCGCTTCCACGACCGGGAGACCATGTTCGTGAGCTCTGCGGCGCTGGTGGAGGAACTCTGCGACGAGCAGCGCTTCGCCAAGGGCATCGGCCCGGCGCTGGAGAACGTACGGGAGGTCGCCGCCGACGGGCTGTTCACCGCCTACAACGACGAGCCCAACTGGGGCAAGGCGCACGACATCCTGCTCCCGGCCTTCGCCCTCACCTCCATGCGCACCTACCACCCGCACATGCTGCGGGTCGCCAAACGGCTCATCGGCTCCTGGGACGCCCGGTTCGCCGCGGGCGCCGCCGTGTCGGCCCCGGTCGACGTCGCCGAGGACATGACCCGCATGACCCTGGACACCATCGGCCTCTCCGGTTTCGGCTACGACTTCGCCTCCTTCGAGCGTGAGCAGGCGCACCCGTTCGTGCAGGCGCTCGTCCGGGCCCTCGCCCACAGCCAGGCCAAGCTCGGCCGGGTGCCCGGCGCGGACCACACCGCCGAGGACGAGGCGTTCGCCGCGGACGCCGCCTACCTGGCCCGGGTGGTCGACGAGGTGATCGAGCAGCGCCGGGCCTCGGGGGACACCTCGACCGACGATCTGCTGGGCCTGATGCTGGGCTCCCCGCACCCCCGGTCCGGCGAGCTGCTCGACGGAGCGAACATCAGGAACCAGGTGATCACCTTCCTGATCGCGGGCCACGAGACCACCTCGGGCGCGCTCTCGTTCGCGCTGTACCACCTGCTCAAGAACCCGGCGGCGCTGCACCTGGCCCAGGCGGAGACGGACGCGCTGTGGGGCGACGACCCGGATCCCGAGCCCTCCTTCGAGGACGTCGGCAGGCTGCGCTACGTACGCCAGGTCCTGAACGAGGCACTGCGGCTGTGGCCGACCGCCGCCGCGTTCGCACGCGAGGCGCGCGCCGACACCGTGATCGGCGGCCGCTACCCGGTGAAGGCGGGGCAGCGGATGCTGGTGCTGACCCCGATGCTGCACCGCGACCCGGTGTGGGGCGACAACGTGGAGGAGTTCGATCCGGACCGGTTCGCCGCCGAGGCCGAGGCGGCCCGTTCCCCGCACGCGTACAAGCCGTTCGGGACCGGGGAACGGGCATGCATCGGGCGGCAGTTCGCCCTCCACGAGGCGACGATGCTGCTGGGCATGCTCGTGCACCGCTACCGGTTCGTCGACCACGCGCGCTACGGGCTGCGCATCAAGGAGACGCTCACGCTCAAGCCCGAGGGGTTCACGATGGCGTTGGGCCGGCGCACTCCCGCCGACCGCGCCCGCACCCGCGCGGCCCTCGGGGCGGTCCTCGCGGCCGGCCACCGGGAGGAAGCACCGGCCCCGGCAGCGGGCGCGTCCCCCACGCGGGCCGTGCCCGGTACGACGCTGACGCTGCTGCACGGATCCAACTTCGGCACCTGCAGCTCGTACGCGCAGGACCTGGCCGAGATGGCCGGGGATCTGGGCTTCGAGACCCGCGTCGCGCCGCTGGACGACCACCGCGACGGCGGGCTGCCCACGGACGGGCCGCTGGTCGTCGTCGCCGCGTCGTACAACGGTCAGCCCACCGACGACGCGGCCGGATTCGTCTCCTGGCTGGCGCAGGCGGCTCCCGGCGCCGCCGAGGGCGTGCGGTACGCCGTCCTGGGCGTCGGGGACCGCAACTGGGCCGCCACGTACCAGCAGGTACCCGCGCTCATCGACGGCGGCCTCGCCGCGGCGGGCGCGGGGCGGCTGATGGAACGGGCCGAGGCGGACGCCTCCGGGGACCTCGCGGGGGCGGTACGCGGCTTCACCGCCGCCCTGCGCCGCACGCTGCTGGAGCGCTACGGCGACCCGGCGTCCGTGACGGCCTCCCCGTCTCGGGAGTCAGCGGGCCCGGTGTACGAAGTCGCCGAGGTCACGGGTGAGCCGCTCGGGGCGCTGGCCCGACGACACGACCTGCTGCCGATGACGGTGACGGACACCGGGGACCTCGGCGACCTCGGCCACCCGGCGGGCAGGTCGAAGCGGTTCCTGCGCGTCAGGCTGCCCGAAGGGGTCGGCTACCGCACCGCCGACCACCTCGCCGTCCTCCCGGCCAACGACCCCGCCGAGGTGGAGCGGGCCGCCCGGGTCCTGGGAGCCGACCCGGACACGGTGCTGGACATCCGCACCCGCCGCCCCGGCCGGACCACCCTTCCGATCGACCGGCCCGTGGCCGTGCGGGAACTGCTCAGCCGGTACGTCGACCTCCAGGCCCCGGTGACGGCCGGGCAGGCGGCCGTCCTCGCGGCGCACAACCCGTGTCCGCCGGAGAAGGCGGCACTGGAACGGCTCGCGGCGCGGGCGGCCGGGGCCGACGGAGCCCGCCCGGGCAGCCTCGTGGACCTGGTCGAGGAGCACCCCGCACTCCGGGGCCGCCTGCCGTGGCCGGTACTGCTGGAGCTGCTGGAGCCGATGCGGCCCCGCCACTACTCCATCTCCTCGTCGCCTTCCGCCGGGCCGGGGCAGGCCGACCTGATGATCTCGCTCCTGGAAGCCCCCCACCGCTCCGGACGGGGCGGCGTGTTCCGCGGCGTGGGCTCTTCGTACCTGCACCGGGTGCGTCCCGGCGACACGGTCCTCGCCCGGGTACAGCCGTGCCGCGAGGCCTTCCGCATCCCGCACGACGAGCGGACGCCGGTCATCATGGTCGGTGCGGGTACCGGCCTCGCGCCGTTCCGGGGGGCGATCGCCGACCGTCGCGCGCTGCGTGCCTCGGGAGCCGAACTGGCGCCCGCGCTGTGCTACTTCGGCTGCGACCACCCGGATGTGGACTACCTGCACCGGGCGGAGCTGGAGGACGCCGAACGCGAGGGGGCCGTGTCGATGCGCCCCGCCTTCTCGCTGGCGCCCGAAGGGGAGGTCCGCTTCGTACAGCACCGGATCGAGGCGGAGGGCGAGGAGATCTGGCGGCTCATCGAAGCCGGTGCCCGCATCCATGTGTGCGGAGACGGCTCCCGGATGGCCCCGGGCGTCCGCGAGGCCTTCCGGCAGCTGTACGTCCGGTTCAGCGGGAAGGACGGGTCGACGGCCTCGGAGTGGCTCCGGGGGCTGGTCGCGGACGGCCGCTACGTGGAGGACGTCTACGTCGGCGGCTGACGGCGGCCACCACCGGCGGCGGCCCGGTTCGCATCGGCGCCGCCGCCGCGCCGTGCCCGGGAGCGGTACGGCCTACGGGTGGGTGACGGCCTGCTCCAGCAGGCCGTGAAGGACCCGCTGCTCCTGGGGGTTGAGGCCGGACAGCGGACTGTCCACGGCGAGGAGGTCGAGGAGACGCCGGCGCAGTGCAGTGCCTTCTGCGGTGAGGACGAGGTGCTTGGCCCGGCGGTCGGTGGGGTGCGGGTGGCGCTCGACCAGGTTCTGCTTCTCCAGCTTGTCGACCACGAAGGTGGTGTTGGAGGGCTCGCAGCTCATCCGTTCGGCGAGCTCCCGCATGGTCATCGGCCCGCTCATCTCGCGCAGCGCGGTCGCCTGGGACGCCGTGAGGCCCAAAGTGGCCGCGCGCTCCCGTACATGCTCGCCGATCCGCTGCGCCAGCCCGTTCACCAGACCGCACAGCTGGCGCTCGGCGATGGCCTGGGAGTCGGATGGCGTCGTCATGCCACCACCCTAGCAAGTCCATCAAGACAAAACATTTACAGCTTGAATGATTCGAACTTGATGCTTATG
The DNA here is from genome assembly GCF_044454045.1 of Streptomyces sp. NPDC051578. Taxonomy (NCBI): domain Bacteria; kingdom Bacillati; phylum Actinomycetota; class Actinomycetes; order Kitasatosporales; family Streptomycetaceae; genus Streptomyces; species Streptomyces sp. NPDC051578. The sequence goes on along the minus strand of NZ_JBITDH010000002.1, from coordinate 503,052 downwards.
GTTGGCCCCGTCGCCACCGGCGGTCCGGCGGCGACCTGATGACCGATCACAGGAGAGATCTCATGGGTGATTTGACGGTGAACCACGACGAACGACTGCGTCGGGCGGCGGGGATCCGCTCGATACGGCTGGGCGACACGCGGGTTTCGTACGTTCCGGACGGCGAGGTGCGTTTCCGGCCCCTGGAACTGCTCCAGGACACCACCGACGAGGTGTGGGCCGCCCACCCGGAGTACGTGGACGCCACCGGCCACCTCGCGGGCAGCGTCGGCGCCCTGCTGGTGGAGCACGGCGACCGCGCGCTGCTGATCGACGCCGGCGTCGGCCCGCAGACGTTCGAGGCTCAGGACGGCCCCCTCTCCGTGATCCGGGGAGGCGCGCTCCCGCAGAGCCTGGCCGACCTCGGCCGCCGCCCCGAGGACATAGAAGCGGTGGCCTTCACCCACCTGCACCCGGACCACCTCGGCTGGGCCTGCCTCCCCTCCCCCGGCACCGACCGGCTTTTGTTCGGCCACGCCGACTACCTGGTCTCCGAGCCGGAGTGGGAGCGGCGCGACGTCCTGGAAGCCGGTGGCATGACCGAGCAGGTCGCCGCACTCGCACCGCGCGTACGTACGATCACGGACGGGCAGGAGGTCTTCCCCGGCGTACGCGTGCGGATCGCCCCCGGTCACACGCACGGGCATGCCGAGTACGTCATCACCGGGGGCGGCCGGCGCCTGATCGCCTTCGGTGACGCCGCGCACTCCCCCGTCCAGATCGACCACCCCGAATGGTCCGCCGCCTTCGACCACGACCGCGCCCGGACCGCCGACCACCGCCGTCGTCTCGTCGCCGAGCTGGCCGAGCCCGGCACGATCGGCTTCGGCGTCCACTTCGCCGACGTGGTGTTCGGACACGTCCGGCGCGACGGCGCCGGCCCGGCTTGGCGGCCCGTGGACGAAGCGCTGTAGGCCCGCGCCCGTCGCCGTCCCGGCGCCGACGTGGCGGCCGCCAGCCGGGGGTGTCACATCCCGCGGTGCTGCGCTGTCCTCGCTGCAGGAGCGAGAGAAGGGATCAGCATGATGAAGACCGTCATCGTGTGCGCGTCCGTGGCGCACGGCAATACGCGCCGTGTCGCCGACACCATGGCCCGGGCGCTGGGCGGCGCCGACGTCGTCACGCCCGAGGAGGCCGACCTGGCGGCGCTGGCCGGCGCCGGCCTCGTGGGGTTCGGCTCGGGCGTCTTCTACGGCAGGCTGCACCCCCGGCTGACCGACTTCGTCAAGGCACTTCCCCCCGGGCGGGGCCGGGCGTTCGTGTTCGCCACCAGCGGCCTGCCCGAGATCCCGCCGGCGCCGTTCACCCGTCCTGTCGTCCGGCTCCTCGAAGACAGGGGGTTCACGGTGGACGGGAGCTTCTCCTGCCGGGCGTTCGACACCTGGGCGCCGTTCAAGCTGTTCGGCGGGCTCCACAAGCAGCGCCCCGACGCCGGTGACCTGGCCGCCGCGCGGAGGTTCGCCGAGCGGCTGCGGGACGGGAGGGGACCGGTGTCCTGACGGGGGCCGGCGGGGGGCCTCGTTGTCCGACCCGCAGGCGACACCCAGGGGGCGCGGGGGCCTCCCTCCGGCGGTATGCGTAACCGCTCGCTCCCTGGGAAGGCGCCGGGTGACGCAGCAGGAGGACGCCATGGGAGACGGCGTATCGCATGCCGCAGGTCCCGGAGAACCGCCCGGGTCGCGCTCCACCACGGTCACGGCGGATCATGTGCGGGCGTTGTTGGAGCACGCGGACGAGGAACGGGTCCTGATCGTGATCCAGGGCCGGGTGGAAGTCGTGGCAGCCGCCCGCTTGCGGGATCCCGCGTACGAGGGCGCGCTTGAGGTCGCCTCCACGCAGGACCTGGACGCGATGTCCGCCCTCAGCCCGCCGCAGAAGGCCGATCCCGAGGTCCTTGCCTCCGTGCTGCAGGCCGCGGTGGCCCGGCTCGGCGCCTGACGGGCACGGACTCGCGGCCCGGGCCACCGGCGCCGTCGCCTCCGCGGACCCGTAGGCCGACCCGCCGGCTCCGACGGTGCAGGCCAGCAGACGCAGCGGCTGGCGCCGCCATCCCGTGGCCGTCAGCGTCGAGCCGCGCCGGTCGGCCACCCGCCGCAGGTCGAGCAGGAAGTACAGGCCGGTGAGGTCCATGAAGGTCACGGCGCTCATGTCGAGGACGACCGCGCCCCGGTCCGGTACGGAGTCGAGGACGGCTTCGAGCTCGGCCTCGGCGGCGAGGTCGATCTCACCCGCCGGGGTGATGCGCACGGTGTCACCGTTTCGCTCGACGGTGATCTCGAAGAAGTTTTCCATGACGCCGGTTCCTCTTCGGAGGCTGCCCCACCAGCATCCACCCTCGGCGCCGCGTAGTCATCCCTCGCTTTCCCGCCCCTCGGGCGGACCCGTACGGCGGCCGCGTTCGGCCGGGCGGTCCCCGCACCGCGTCACGGCCGGTGCGACACTTGGAACCAGGCGCCGACCGGGGAGGTGGAGGCATGGTGTCCCCGCAGCACCCTCACGGTGACACCGGCGACCAGAGCGACGGCACCGGTGCGAAACCCCACGCCGACGTGGAGGACGTGCTGGGTTTCCTCGACGGGATCACCGGCCCGTCGGCCGTCGACGCGGGCGGCGATGTCGTGGCCCGCCTCTGCCGGGCCTGCGTCGACCTCCTCGACGTCACCGGTGCGTCCGTGTCGCTGAGCGGGGACGAGGACTCGCGGGCGCTGTGGTGGTCGAGCGACGAGACGGCGGGACGGCTCGCCGAAGCCCAGTACTCCCTCGGGGTCGGCCCGTGCCGCAGCGCACTGGAGCTCGTCTCGCCCGTACTGGCCGCCGACCTCGCCGGCGGGTCCGACGCCGAACGCTGGCCGGTCTTCGCCCAGCAGGCCCTGGATCTCGGAGTCCGCGCCGTCTTCTCCCTCCCCCTGAGCACGGGCGGCAGCACGGTGGGAACCCTCGACCTCTACCGCAGTGAGCCGGGTCCGCTGAGCGCGCACGACCGCGCCGTGGCCTTTCCCGTGGCCGACGCGATCACCCACGCGTTCCTGGCCTTGGAGGGCGGGCCCGGCGACGGCCGCGGGCAGTGGCTGGACGCTGCCGAGAACGACCACGAGGAAGTCCATCAGGCCACCGGAATGCTCATGGTGCTCCTCGGCCTCGATGCGCAACAGGCCCTCGCCCGGCTCCGGGCCCATGCCTTCACCCGTGGACAGAGCGTGACCGAGGCGGCCCGCGACATCGTCACCGGAAAAGAGTCGCTGAGTGATTGACGGGCCGACCGGGTCCGCCCGGGGGGCCCTGCGCCCGATGTCCGTCTCCGACCGCAGGGCCGAAAGGGTGGAGGCCTTCCAGGTCCAGGGCGACGAAGGCCTGTGCAGCGACGCCTGGAAGACGGGCGCCCCGGTGCACGCCGGCGATCTCGCGGCCCACCAAGACCGGTGGCCCGTTCTCGTTCCGGCGGCGGCCCGGGCCGGTTTCGCCGGGGCCCACGCCCTGCCGATCAGCAACGCCGGAGCCGCGATCGACACCGCGACCGGCATGCCGGCCGCGACCGGGGGCCTGCCCATCGCCGATGCGGCGCGGGCCCTGCACGAGTACAGCCGGGCCACGAACACCCGCCCCACGGAAGCGGCCCACGCGCTCATCCGCCGCACCCTGGCCCCGGAAAACGTGCTTCGACGCACCACGAACGCGGAGGCGAATCCGGCATCGGCCTCGGTCGCCCGGCTGGGGTCGCCCGGCCGGAGGGACTGCCCGGAGCGAGGACCGGGGTGTGCTCGAAAGCAACCCGCTTCTCCGACTTGACGACTATTCGGCGTGCCCTTGGCGTACCGGGGCCAGCGGCGGAGGCGACGTGCCGCAGGGATGGCTGCCCGTCAGCGCCCGCACGGGTGGTCTCCCTTCCGGGCGGCGCGCACACCCGAGGCCTGGCCGCACAGGGCCCGGGCGAACAGCGCCCGGCTCAGCCCGTCCTCCGCCGTGCCGGCCCTGCCGGCCACCCTGCCGGCGGGGACGGTGGATCTCGGGGCACTGACCGCCGGGCCGATCGTCACCAGATACAGACCCCGGCTCCGCGCGTAGTCGCCGACCAGCCGCACGAGCCGGTCGCCGCCTCGGCGCGGCCCGTGGTCCACGTCGAGAATGATCGACATGACCCCCGTCGGCAGATCCCCGAGCGCCTGGGCCACGTCGCGCCGGGCGTCGCGGTGGGCGGGTCCGCACAGGGTGAACAGCACGGTGCGGCCCAGCACCTGCGCATGGATTCCGAGGCGCTTGATCATGGGATGCTCCCCACGCAGGGGTGGCAGCCCGAGGCGGCGGCACCGCGAGTGCCGCGGCCAGGCACGCAGCCGGTGCCGCGTGAAGTCCCACGCTCAAAGCCGCGACGGCATCACCGTCATGCCCAACATCGACCCGCGTTCCAGCGGGCCACTCGAAGCCTCGAATCGACAGAACCGGGCTGGTCGATCCCCTCAAGCCTCCCACGATCCGGCCCGTCACGAGCAGCACCGCCACCACCACGGACATCCACACCGCCCCGCCGGCGAGGCGGGCGGGACCTGCGGCGTCCGGAGGGTCGCCCTGCGCGCCGTCACCCGACCTGGTCCACGACTCGGGTATCACCGTGGAGGGCGGGGCGCGGCCGCGGGTGTGCGTCGCGGACGTGAGGGACGTGAGGTGGATGCGACGTGGACGGGCAGGTCGGGAAGGTGGCTGGTGGACGTGGATCGACACCCGGGACTCGAAGCGGCGAAGGAGGCGATCCGCGCGCTGCCCCCGAGGTGGACGGCGGCCTCGGAGCGGGCGGCCGGCGGGCTGTGGCGGCTGCCGAGGGCGGCGGATGCCGTGGAGTACGCCTTGGCCCAGGGAGCGGACGGCGAGGAGGGGCTGCGGGAGCGGGGCTGGGTGATGGTGCGCGCCCGGGTGACGGAGGAGATCGGCTCGGGGCGGGACTGGACGCGTGAGGCCGCGGTATGGCTCGCGCGGGGAGGGGCGACGTGGCGCGAGTCCGCCCGGGTGACGGGCGACCTGGCCTGGCGGGCGCGGGCCGAGGGGTTCAGCGCCCTGCTGTTCCTGGACGGGGCGTACGTGACCTCGCTGGATCCGGGCACCGCCCTGGGGCGGGGTCTGTGGCACTGCTTCCTGACGACGCTGCGGTACGACTTCCGCTGCGTGGCCATCGAGGAGTTCTTCGACGGGCTGCCGCCCGGCCGTGACCGCGCGGACCCGTACACCGACGCCCTGCGCGCCTTCGCCCTGCTGGGGCGCTCGCGCACGGAGGGGCTGGCGCTGATGGAAGCGGTGGTGGCCCGGGCGGGTGACGAGGAGAAGGTGGTCCACGCGTTGCTGCACGGGCTGTGGCTCGGGGAGAACCTGCCCCGCCAGGCGTCGCTGATGCTGGACCTGCTGGAGGCCTCCGCCTTCTCCGGAGGCCTGCTGGGGCCGGAGGCCCTGTTCCGCAAGGCGGGTGCGCTGCGCAGGCTGCGGCAGTACGAGCCCGCGCTGGCGGCCGTGCAGAGCGCGATCGACTGCCTCGATCCCGGCGAGGTCGTCGTGCACGCCGACTGCGTCCGCGAGCGGTCATTGATCCTGGCCGAGCGCAGCCTGCACGCCGTCGCGGGTGTCCCCGCCGAGCAGGGCTCGCCCGGCGGCGGGGGTGGTGAGGGGCGCCGGTAGCGGATGCGGGCCGGCGGGGTGGCGAAACGGCTCCGCCTTCGGGGAAGGGGAGCCGTTTCCGTATGGGGTGCCGTGATGAGGTGCGGCGGGTGGTCCTGGTGCCTGGTTCAGGCGCGTGGTTCAGGCGCGTGATTCAGGCGTGACTGTGGTGGCGCCGGTTGCCGGTGACCAGCCGGTAGAGGGCCAGGAGGATGACGGATCCGATGATGGCGGCGACCCAGGTGGACAGGTCGAAGAAGCCGTCGATGGAGTCGACGCCGAAGATGACCTTGCCGAGCCAGCCGCCGAGCAGACCGCCCGCGATACCGATGAGCATGGTGATGATGATGCCGCCGGGGTCCTTGCCCGGCATGATCGCCTTGGCGATCATGCCGGCGAGCAGCCCTATGAGAATCCAAGCGAGAATGCCCATGATCCGTCTCCTACCTCGATGTATAAGGCTGTTGTCAACGATCGTCTGCGCCGCGAACGCACTTTCAAACGTCCCGGTTTCGTGATCGTTCCGCCCGAGGCGGGGCAGTGGAGTCCCTGTCGGAACCGCGCCGCGCGAGAGCCCGCTGCCGGAACCGAGCCTTTGACGTCGAATGGCCGAGTGATCCAATCAGGGAGGACCCCATGTCCGAGCAGGACCTGCGTCACCAACTCCGGTCGCTGCGCGAGCAGCTCGAAGAGCAGCCGGCCCTCTCGCTGCGGGAGCGCGAAGACATGCACGCGCTGATCGACAGGATCGAGGACCGGCTCCAGACCGGTGACACCGCCTCCCACTCCGGTCTGACCGGCGGGGTGACGCGTGCGGCGGAACGCTTCGAGGCCGACCATCCCAAGGTCGCCGGGACCCTGCGCAGTATCGGTGTGGCGCTGGCGAACATCGGCATCTGAACGGCCCGGTGCGACGGCGGCCGGGCTCGCGTCACTGCGCCGGGGTCGAGGACGAGGGCGCGGGTCACTGCGCCGGGGTGGACGACCAGGGCGCGGTCCGGAGGTCGTCGGCGCTGCGCCGCTCCCGTACCGGTGAGGGTTCGTCCGCCGCCTTCCCTACGGCGATCATGGAAACGATCGCCCATCCGGGGTTCGGCCGCAGCTCCGCGGCCAGGGCTTCGAGGTCGAAGGCCCGGAACTGATGGGTGGCCAGTCCCAGCGCCTGGGCCTGGACGGTGAGGTGGGCGACGGCCTGTCCGAGGTCGTAGTCGGCGAACTCGGAGTAGAGGAGCGGCGAGTCGTCGACGTGGCGGCGGGTCAGCGCGACGACGAGCAGACCCGCGTCCTTCGCCCACCGCAGGGAGCTGGGCGCGAGGTGCGGCAGTACCCGCGCGTGGTCCGGTTCGCCGGGCCGGGCGGTGAGGAAGCCCCATGGTTGCGAGTTCCCCGCGGAGGGTGCCCACCGGGCGGCTTCCAGAAGCGCGTGGAGGGCGTCGTCGTCCACGCGCCCGGACGGGTCGAACGCGTAGGGGCTGAACCGGCCGGTCAGAAGGGGGTGGACCAGGTCGGTCCGCACGGAATCAAGAGGCATGCCCCTTACAACTGCGCGCTGCCGTGATCCATTTCTCGGCTGACGGCCTTGCGGGCGCCGGGGGCCTGGGGCGGTGCGGGCTCGGCGCCGTCGCCCGCGACCCGGCGGCGGACCTGGTTCTCCTGGGCGAGGCGTCGCAGCAGCTCGAACACCGGGGCGCAGATGGCGAAGACGATGACCGCCCGTTCGGCCAGGGCGACGGGGTCGTCGACACCGGCCGCCCGCTCCAGGTCCAGCCGGGCCACGGACTCGGCCAGCCTCGCGTAGGCGGCGAGCTCGTCCGGGGCGTACCGGGCGTCCAGCCGCCGCAGCTCCTTCAGTGCCGCCGTCAGTCCCTGTACGTGCGGTGACGTGTCGGGGGCCTGCCAGTCCAGGTCCGCCAGCAGCTCCGCCACCTCTGCCCCGGCGGTCGCGTCGGCCTCGGCTTCCTCCTCGGGGGTGGCGGCGCGCTGGGCCGCCACCGGCACCGGGAGGGCGTAGCTGATCGCTCCGAGGGCTCCCTCGGAGCTGTCGGCCTGGTCGACGGCACCGAGCACGTCACGGGTGGCGGCGATGGACAGGCCGCCGAGCGTGGTCAGTGCCTTGATCAGTCGCAGCCGCTGGGCGTGCTCGTCCCCGTACTCGGCCAGCGTGGCGGCCGTCGCGCGGCCCGCGGGCAACAGGCCTTGCCGCAGGAAGTACTTGATGCTGGCGACCGACACGCCCGTCCGCCGGCTGAGCTCAGAGATCTTCATACGGCTTCCCTGCTGGTCATGCGGTCCGGTATCGGCGACCGGCGATTGGACACCACTACAAGATACTGCCAATATCCAGTAGCTGGATACTTCAAGTATCCAGCCGGGACCTCACCACACATCCCTCACGCTGCACCCACGTCGCACGCACACCGCACGCACACCGCATGCACCACACCGCACCGCCTCGCACCGGAGAATCGATGCCTCACCCCACTCCCACCTCCGTGCTCCGCCGCCCACAGCTGTGGATCGGAACGGGACTGATCGCCGCAGTGGTCTCCATGTTGTTCGCCCTGCTCTACGTGGGCGGCAACGTCAATCCCCGGGGCAACCTGCGCGACCTGCCCGTGGCCCTCGTCAACGCCGATGGCGGCGCCGACGTCAACGGCCACCGCGTCAACATGGGTCGGCAGATCGTCGCGGGGATACAGAAGGCCGCCGGGGCCGACAAGAGCATCGACTGGCAGGTCGTCAGCCGCGAGGAAGCCGACAAGCGGCTGGGCCGGGGCAAGGTCTTCGGCGCCCTCGTCATACCCAAGGACTTCTCGGCCTCGGTGACCGCGCTCGCCGCGCCCCAGCCCGCCACCCAGGACAAGCCCGTCCCGCCGACCCTGACCGTACTGACGAACCAGGCCGCCGGCAGCATCGGCTCCTCCATGTCCTCCCAGGCCGCCCAGAAGGCCGCCCACGCGGCCTCCGCACAGCTCGGCCAGGAGCTCCTCAAGCAGGCCGCGGCCCAGAAGGCACCGCTGCCGACGGCCGCACAGCTCAAGCTGGCCGACCCGGTGACCGTGAACGTCGCCGACGGCCACCCGCTCGGCTCCCGCAGCGCCATGGGCCTGAGCGCCTTCTACTACGCGCTGGTCCTGGTCGTCTGCGGCATGCTCGGCGCCAACGTGGTCAACTCCCAGGTCGACACCGCGCTCGGCTACCTCCACACCGATTTCGGCCCGTTCCGCAAGCGCGAACCCGTCCAGCACACCAGTCGCGTCCGCACCCTGGCCATCGGCATGGCGCTGATGCTCGGCCTGTCCCTGGTCATGGGCACCCTGGTCGAGGTCGCCACGGTCGGCATCCTCGACATGGACGCCTCCCACCTCGGCCTGCTGTGGCTGTACTCGGTCTCCACCATCGCTGTCGTCGGCGTCGGCAGCCTGGCCCTGTTCGCGGCCTTCGGCACCCCCGGCATGCTGCTGGCCACCATCGTCTTCGTCGCGATGGCCGTCCCCTCCTCCGGCGCCACGGTGCCGATCCAGGCGCTGCCCGGGTTCTTCCGCGCCCTGGCCCAGTTCGAGCCGCTGCGCCAGATCACCGAAGGCATGCGTTCCCTGCTGTACTACGGGGCCCAGGCCGACGCGGGCCTGACCCGGGCGTGGGCCTCGATGGGGGTCGCCCTCGTCGCCGCGCTGGTCTTCGGCTTCGCCGTCACCCGCCTCTACGACCGCAGGGGGCTGCACCGCATCCCCCACCCCGACGCCGAGACCGAAGTCGCCGTCCAGGCCTCCTGACCCGCGCCTACGTTCCGGTAGTCCGCACAGGCCGCCGGCCCGGCGAGGTTTCGCCGGGCCGGCGGCCTGTGGGTGTTCTACGCCCTCTGACCGGCGGCCGGCGTGTACGACCCCTGACCGTGGCGTGCGTCGCTCGCGCCGATCAGGTGTCGTCGTCGCGCCTGCGCAGCGACTGCGGCTTGTGGACGGCCCTGCGGCCGGACTTGCCGCTCTCCACCTCGTACTGCGGTTCGTCCTTGGAGGCGTCGACGGTGCGGCCCGCCGCCTTCGTACGCTTGGTGATCTTCTTTTTGACCTCGCCGGACACGGTCTTGCCGTGGCTGCTCCAGGAGACCTTGTCGCCCGAGCGCAGCTCGTCGTCCTTGGTCATGGCAGCTTCCTCCTCCGTCCGCCGTCGCCGGTCCCGCCCCTGATCATGCTGTTCGGTGCCGGTCGCGGCCGCAACCGCGCCGGTGTCCCCGGTTCCGGCCGGCCGGAGCCCTTGGCGCCGTGCACGTGAATCGGCCGGGCCCGACGGGTGTGGTTCCGGGGTCGGCGCCGTCCGCGGTGATTCCCTTCACGGCAGACGCTTCGGGAACGCTCCCCGGCCCCTGGGGAGGGCCCGGTGCGGCAGACGCGGAGGCCGACGTGAAGTTCGCCCAGATCATCGACTTCGAGACCGAGCGCGAGGACGAGGTGCGTGCGCTCCTTCGCTCCTACGAGGAACAGACCCGTTCACAGAGCCGGGAGAACGGCCCCAACAGCCGGCTCCTGCTCAAGGACCGTGAGAACCCCCGCCGCTTCCTGGCCGTGGTCGAGTTCGACTCCTACGAGAAGGCCATGGCCAACAGCAGCGCGCCCGAGACCGCCGAGCTCGCCGGCAGGCTCTCGGAGCTCATGACGAGGCCGCCGGTCTACACGGACTGTGACGTGGTGGACCGGGCCGACATGACGTGACGTGACCGGCGGGGGATGTATCCGGTTGCCGATCCTAGGGACTCTAGGTTAAACCTAGAACCCCTAGGATCACGGGAGGGTACATGGCACGCGCAGGGCTGACCGCGGAGCGGGTGACGACCGCGGGCGCGGAGCTGGCGGACGAGGTCGGGCTCGATCAGGTGACCATGTCGCAAGTGGCGCGCCGGCTCGGCGTGAAGGACGCGAGCCTCTACACGCACGTGCGCGGCCTGGAGGACCTGCGCGGACGGATCGCGCTGCTCGCGGCGGACGAGAAGACCATCCGTCTCGCGGAGGCGACGGCCGGGCGGGCCGGCAAGGAGGCACTGGTCGCGTTCGCCAACGCGTGGCGCGAGTACGCCCGTTCGCATCCGGGCCGCTACACGGCCACCCAGGCCCCGATCCGGATCGACCCGGAGCTGGCCGCGAAAGCGCCCGGTCCGCGACGGGCGGTCGAGCTGACCTACGGCATGCTGCGCGGCTACGGACTGGCCGAGCCCGACCTGACCGACGCGGTCCGGCTGCTGCGCAGCACGTTCCACGGGTTCGTCGCGCTGGAGGCGGCGGGCGGATTCGCTCACGAGCGTTCGCCGCAGCGCTCCTGGCTCCGCGCCCTCGACGCGCTCCACACGCTCCTGGAGCACTGGCCCCCGTCCCGAGAAGGAGACTCCTGATGACCGCCCCGGCCACCGGCAGCCTGCGCGTGCGCGGCGCGACCCTGCACTACGAAGTCCGCGGCCGAGGGCCGCTGTTGCTGCTGATCCCCGGCGGAGCGGGCGACGCGGCATCCTTCGACGGCATAGCCGACGACCTGGCCGACGAGTACACGGTCGCGACCTACGACCCGCGCGGCCTGTCCCGGAGCACGCTGGACGACACCGAGGCCGAACAGCGGGTGGACCAGCACGCCGACGACGCCTTGCGCGTACTGGAACTCCTGTCGCCCGGTGAGCCCGCCCGGGTGTTCGGCGCCAGCTCGGGTGCCATCGTCGCGCTGCACCTCCTCACCGCCCACCCCGAACGCGTGGAACGCGTCGTGGCGCACGAGCCGCCGGTGGTGGAGGTCCTGCCGGACGCCCCACAGCACCGAGCGCTCATCGCGCGCGTCCAGGAGACCTTGCGCACCCAGGGGCTGATGGAGGCGATGGCCGTCTTCGCCGACGGCCTGAGGAAGGACGGCGACACCACCGGCCCGAAGGCCGGGATCAGGCTGCCGCCGCAGGCAGCGGCACGTGCCGAGCGGACGATGGCCAACCTGCCGTTCTTCGTCGGGCGCATCGTGCCGAGCTTCATGTCCTACGCCCCGGACGTCGAGCGGCTGGAGGCCGTGTCGGACCGGCTCGTGCTCGCCTGCGGCGAGGATTCACGCGGCGAGCTGCCCTACCGTCCGGCAGCCCTCCTGGCGGAGCGCCTCGGCACGGAACTCCGCCACTTCCCCGGCGGCCACACCGGCCTGACCACCCATCCCACCCGGTTCGGCGAACTCCTGCGAAAGGCCCTCCGCGCATGACGGCATGCCCGAGCCGGGGCGGCGCGTCCGCCCTTGGCCGGAGGGCGCAACGGAGTCAGCAGTTGTCGCCGACCGCATCCATCTTGGATCCGAAGCGGGAACCGTAGTTGCTGCCGTAGTCGCCCTTGCGGACCGCGTGGCACTCCTTGCCCTTCGCCCAGTCGATGAAGGCGCCGGTCCTGTTGGCCCGGAAGGAATAGACGTGGTCGACGAACTTCCCCGGGAGGTCGACGTAGCCGCCCCGCCAGACGTAGAGGTCACCCGTCCCGTCCTGGAACCTCCACAAGCAGATCGCGTTGCCCGGGCATGCGGGCAGTGCCTGAGCAGGCGTCGTGGTGCCGAGTGTGGTCAGTACCGCCGCGCCGAAGACCAGCAGGCTGCGCAGGTGACGTGTCCTCATCCGTTCCTCCTCGCCGAAGCCGTTCCTCCCATCGTCCGCGCCTCGGACAAGGAGCGTGGGACAACGGGGACATCCACACGCGTTCTGCGGAAATCCATAGGATCTTCAATGGGTCCCCGCATACCGGCCACACTCGCCCAGCCGGTCAGGGCGAGTTGAAGAGACCGGTCAGGCGGGGGTGAAGAGGTCGTCCCGTGCACCGTCGAGCACGAACCCGTTGTCGAAGCGGACCCTGACCATCACGCCCGCGCCCCGCTCCTGATGGGCGGCCCACGCGGACTCCAGGGAGCCGACCTTTTCCTCCAGCTGCCTCCTGCTCTCCGGCGGCATGTCGTGGCCGAAGGAATCGAGGAGCGACTTGAGCCGCTCGTACTCGCGGACCTCCCCGCTCGGTTCCTGCTCCCCGACCACCCGGTCGACGGTTCCCTCCGTCCCCGCCGCCAGGGCGAGGAACCCGGCGACGGGCCCCGCCGCCGCTCCCTCGGCCATGACGACCGCGTCGGCCAGCCCGATGTCCACGGCCAGCTTCACCCGCCGGCCTTCCTTGAGCGTCATGGCCCTTCCCTCTCTTGATGCGCTACGGAGTGCCCCGCCCTGCGGCCGCGGCCACCGCCTGGCACCGGGCGATGGCCGGGCAGGCCGGGGGCGAGTCATTATCCGTCGCCGACCGTGCAGGCCACGCTCCCGCCCCGATCCCGTCGGCGAGGGGGCGGGCCGCCGCCCCGTCTCGCGGTGGGCTCCCTTACAGTGATCCGCCAGGCCGGCCCCTGAACGCCGCGCCGAGCGGCACCACTTACAGCGGATGAGGAGTCAGATGCCATCGACAGGAGTGTCCCGACGACGACTGATGTTCGCCGGGGCCGGCGTTGCCGTCGCGAGCGCGGCGGCGTCCGTCGCGACCGCCGCCGGTACCGCGCACGCGGAGCCCGCGGTGAACCCTGCGAAGATTCCCGACGGGGCACCGCTCATCGCGGTGGACCATCCGTCAACCCGCTGGAATCCGGCGGCCATCGTCAACGAGGACACCTCGACCACGCTGCAGGGCATCGCGTTCGACTCGGTCAACGGGCACCTGTACACCCTGCAGATAGCCGGGGCGAGCCAGGTCGCCTACCTCAAGTCGGGCAGCCAGGCTGCCATCACACCGTCCATCGGCGCCACCCAGCACGACACCTCCGGTGACCTGTGCCTCACCCGGCACGACCTGAACGGCAACGTCCTCGGTCACATGTACCTGCTGGGCTTCGGGCACGGGGTGTCGCTCGGCATCGAGCCGGCCACCGCGAGCGCACCGGCCTGCGTATGGACCGAGGCGGGCGCGGCGAGGAACGGGTACGGCCAGGAGATCGTACGGTTCCCGTTCGTGGACAAGACGGTGCTGTGGACCAGCCACCCCGCCGTGCAGAGGCTGGCGTCCCCTGACCCCGCCGCGACCTCCATGACGCCGTACGTGGACGCCGCCCGCGGGATCCTCCTCCTGCGCTACGCGCTCGGCAGCGACCACTGGTTCGCCGCCTACGACCTGGCGGCGGCTCGGACGGCAGCCGCCGACGGCTCTGCCCTGCCGGCCCCGCTCGCCCGGATCCGGCAGCCGTTCCTGCCCGAGGCGGACGCCAACGGGGCTCCGACCGCCACGGCCGCGACGTTCCAGGGTTTCGCCTCGCACGGCCGGTACGTGTACATGCTGGACGGGGAGAGCCGCACCGGCGACCCGTCGCTGCCGCTGTCGGGCGTGGACAAGTGGACCATCCACACGACCTCGATGGACCTCAACGGAGTGCTCAACGACCCGGCCACCGGCTACATCCAGCGCACGCACTCGGAGGCCGACGCGAGCGCCGACCCCCGCGAACCGGAGGGCATGGCCGTGTACACCGGCCCGGAGGGGCTGCGGCTCTGTTTCGGCATCACCAACAACTCGGCTACGGGCACGCGACAGTTCGACCTCTACTACAAGGTGTGACGCCCCGGCCGCACGGGCGGTGAGTGCGGGGCGCCGCCGCTTCCGTCGCGGCCCGATTCGCGGCGGAAGAGGGCGGTCCAGAGGAAGGGTTCGCCGAACCGGGGCGACCGGGGGCGCTCGTCCCGCATTCGGCGCAGTTCCACCTCCGTCAGAGCGGAGAAGATCCAGCGCAATGCCTCCGGGGTGTAGGCGAGACCGCCGCGCACCCGGGGCTGCCGGTAGAAGTCTCCATCGGAGACTTCGGAGCCGGCCGAGCCGATCGAGCCGACCGAGCCGGCCGCGAAGCAGGCGAGGGCGAAGTGACCGCCGGGCGCCAGGGCCTGGTCCAGGACGCCGAGGTAGCTGATGCGGCGGTGCGGCGGCAAGTGGTGGAAACACCCCGAGTCGTAGATCAGGTCGTACGGACCGCTCAGCTCGGTTCCGACGAGGTCGAAGGCGTCGCCGCAGCGGAACCGGACGTCCGTCCCCGCCTCACGGGCCCGGTCCTGCGCCCACGCGATGGCAGCCGGTGACAGGTCGACTGCGTCCACCTCGAAGCCCCGGGCAGCGAGGTACGACGCGTTGCGCCCCGGCCCACACCCCAGGTCGAGGGCCCGGCCCCCGGTGACCAGGCCGCGGTCGAGGTAGGAGACGAGGTTCTCGTCCGGCTTCGCCTCGAAGAACGGCACCGGCCGGGAACGGTCCGCGTAGAAGCCGTCCCACCAGGACGCCGCGCCGGCCGTCGAGCGATCGGCGTGCGGAGCCAACAGGCCGTCCAAGAGCCTCAGCACATCGTCCACCGTGCGTATGTTCCGGTCCATCAGGTCCCCTTTCCCCTGGGGGAAATCTTAGGTCCCGATGGCAGGAAACCGCAGGTCAGGCAGGTCCACCGGAGACCTCCCCGGCCGCCTGCCGCAGGGTTGAGGGTCGGGGGGACCCCTGTCCCCCGGAGGGCGGCGCCGGAGCGGCCAGGTCCCGCCGAGGGCCGTCAGGGGGCGGTCTGCGGCTGCTGTCGGGTGGCTTTCTGGAATGGGTTGGCGTCGGCCCGTCGACGGGACGGGCCGGGGCGGTGGGAGCGGTTGAGTACAGTCGCTGCCGGGGGTGGGTGACATGGGTGGGCGAAAGCATCCGCGTGGGTTCTGGGGGTATCCCGCATGTCTCTGGGCGACCGCGTTCGGCGGGCTCCACTTCTACTGGGCCCTCGGCGGGAGGCGCGGCCTCGGTGTGTCAGCGGGCGACGCACTGGCCGCCGAGCGGCCTCTGTGGTTCGTCGTCGCCGGGCTGTGGGGCGTCGGGGCCCTGTGTCTGGTCGGTGGCCTGCTGGGGTGGGCGCTGGCCCGCCGGCCGCTCCGAGGGCGCCGCGGGCAGCTGCTGAGGTGGGCCGGCTGGGGGGTGGCCGCGGTGCTCCTGCTGCGCGCCGCCGGCGTCGAGATCCTGCTGCTGTCCGACGTGACGCAGATGGGCGCCTCCATCAGCGACGGGCAGCGGTGGTGGACGCTGGCGCTGTGGAACCCCTGGTTCGCCGTGGGCGGCGTGGCATTCGCCTGCGCGGCCTTCAAAGCCGGCCGTTGTCCGTCCTCGTAGCGCACGGAGACCTGAGCCGCGCCGCCCCGGGGGAAGGACAGTGGCGTCCGCCTCGCGGCACTCACCATCCGATCGGCATGACGCGCGGTCCGCGCACCAGCATCTCGGTCTTCCACGTGACGTCACCGACGACCTTGAGGCCGGGGAAACGCAGGAGGAGCGCGCCCAGCGCCTCTTGGAGTTCCATACGGGCCAACTGCGCCCCCAGGCAGTGGTGGACGCCGTGGCCGAAACCGAGGTGCTGGTTGGACGGGCGCTGGATGTCGAGGACCCCGGGGGCGGTGAAGCGCAGCGCGTCGCGGTTGGCGGCGCCGGTCGCGACCAGCAGCGGGTCTCCGGCTTTGACGAGGGTCCCGCCGACCTCGATGTCCTCGGTGGCGTACCGGGCCTGGCCGGCGCCGCTGCCCAGCGGTACGAACCGCAGCAGCTCCTCCACCGCCGTCGCGATCAGGGCGGGGTTCTGCCTCAGCAGGGCGAGCTGGTCCGGGTGGTCGAGCAGGGTGAGGACGAAGTTCGGGATCTGGGAGGCCGTGGTTTCGTGCCCGGCCACCAGGACCGCGACGCACAGGTCGATGAGCTCCAGTTCCGAGAGCCGGTCGCCGTCGCTGTCCCGGGCCTCGATGAGCGCCGTCATCAGGTCGTCCTGCGGATCGCGGCGGTGCTGTTCGATGAGTCCGGCCATGTACGCACGCAGTTCCTCGCGGTTGGCTTCGAACTCCTCGGCCGTCAGCGAGCTGGTCGAGAGCGCGGCGTCGCTCCATACCCGAAAGCGCGGGCGGTCCACGACCGGCACGCCCAGCAGGCGGCAGATCACGGCGACGGGGATGGGCAGCGCGTAGCGGTCCACGAGGTCGACGGGGGGCCCGGCCGCCTCCAGTTCGTCGAGCAGCTCGGCGGTGAGCGCGCGCACCTGGGGGCGTAGCCCCTCGACCTGCCGGACGGTGAACGCCTTGGCCACCAGGGACCGGAGCCGGGTGTGGTCGGGCGGGTCCATGCCGAGGATCCCGCTGTCGGTGCGGCCCTCGGACTGGCGGGGTTCGTCGTGGGAGCTGCCCGCCGCGCGGCTGAAGCGGGCGTCGCCCAGCACGAGGCGGGCGTCCGCGTATCGGGTGACCAGCCAGGCGGGTTCTCCGTAGGGCATCTGCACGCGTAACAGGCCGGGCTGGGCGCGTACGCGCTCGTACTCCTCGGCGAGCTGGAGCCCCTCGGCGGTGTTGAAGGGGTAGGCGAGGGCGGTGGTGCCGGTGTTCGTCATTTCGGCCTCCGGACGCGGGTTGTAAGCAGCTGCTTACAACGTAGGACGCGCGGTCGGGCGGGTCAACGACCGTTTGTGGCCGTTATCCTGACGGGCCTTCGCCCCCCGAGAGGACCATCAGCGTGGACGAATCCCCCCGGCCGCAGCCCGCGGAGCACCCCCGCAACGCCGCGGCCACCCGCCTCAGGCTGCTCGAAGCCGCAGGTGACCTGTTCGCCGAACGGGGATATGAACGCACCACGGTCCGGGCAATAGCCGAGCGCGCCGGAGCCAACCAGGCGCTCCTGTTCCGCTACTTCGGCTCCAAGCACGGGCTGCTGACGGAGGTCGTCGCCCGCGGCGGCCTGGAGCAGCTGCACGCCACCGCGCCGGAGGACCTGTTCGAGACGGCGCTGCGTTCGCTGCTGACGCGCAGCGCCGCGGGGACCGACCGCTCCCTGGAGGTGTACCTGCGGTCCGTCGGGCGGGGTGATGAGGCGAGCGGGACGCTGCGGGAGCTGGGCGGGGCGTACCAGAAGGTGCTGGCCGGGCTCTCCGCGTCCGATGACGGGGCCCTGCGCGCCGACCTGGCGATGGCCTGGCTGCTGGGCATCGGCCTGATGCGGACGGTCGCCCCCCGCGAGCCCCTGGCCGGCGCCGATCCGGACACGGTGTGCCGGCTCGTACTGGCCGCCCTGGACGGTTTCTGGAGCGCGCCGGCGGACGGGCCGCGCCGGGACGAGGACGGGTCGGGCAGGGCCTAAGACGATCCCAAGGAGCAGGGTGCTCCGGCCCGGGCCGGGGAGCGGCGCGCTCCGGCCCCCGTGGAGACCGCGCCTCAGACGCCGACCGCTTCCTCCATCTCCTCCTCTTCCGGCTCGGCAGCAGGCGCCTCACCGGCGGTGCGACGGCGTTCTGCGAGTCCGGCCGCGGCGGTGAGCGCCAGCCCCAGCAGCAGCCAGAGGACGAGGGTGGCCACCTGGCGGGGCAGGCCGTCGCTGCCGAAGTAGACGAGGCTGC
This sequence comes from Streptomyces sp. NPDC051578, assembly GCF_044454045.1. Classification (NCBI taxonomy): domain Bacteria; kingdom Bacillati; phylum Actinomycetota; class Actinomycetes; order Kitasatosporales; family Streptomycetaceae; genus Streptomyces; species Streptomyces sp. NPDC051578. The sequence goes on along the minus strand of NZ_JBITDH010000002.1, from coordinate 484,974 downwards.
GCAGGCCGTCGACGTACCCGGCGCCGTTCCAGAAGGCGTGCAGCGATCCGAAGAAGCCGTTCTGGAGCTCGGGCCGGAACAGTCCCCCGGAACTGGTGAAGTTGAGCATCACGAAGAGCACCATCATGGCCAGCGTCGTCCAGCGCTTCAGGAACGTGTGCAGTCCCACTCCGATGAAGAGGATGCCCGCGGAGTAGAGCCAGCTCAGGCCCCAGACGCCGGGGAGGCCGTGGTGGGCGAGGTGGAAGACCGGCCCGGCGAGCAGGGCGCCGATCGCGCTGACGACACCGGAGACGCCTACGACGAGCAGGGCGCGGGCGCGCATGCGCAGTGCGGCGCCCGCACCGCCCAGGACCGCCACCGAGGCGTAGGAGCCGATACTGACCGCGACGAGCAGGAAGAACAGGCCCTGGCCGGTCGGGTCGTCGGCGACGGTGCCGGCGACGTCGGTCACCTTGAGCGGCATGCCCTGCCGGGCGGCGACCGGAGTGAAGATCTTCTCCGCCACGGTGGCGCTGGTGTCGGAGGCGGCGGTGGCGACGATCAGTTCGGGGGCCGTGTCACTCGGGACGTAGGCGCCTGCGATGCGGCGGCCCTTGAGCTCGTCGACGGCGTCGGCGCGGTGGGTGAGCGTGCGTACGTCGAGTGCCTCGCCGGCGCCGTCCTTGAGCGTCTGGGCGAGGACCATCGCGCGGGGCCCCTCGCCGACGACGGCGACCGGCAGGTGGTGGGGCTCCGGCTGGACGAAGGCTCCCATGTAGGCGAGGCCCATGCCGAGGCACATCAGCAGCGGGGTCAGCAGATGGGTGAGGACGTGGCGGAGCGCGGGGTCCGCGGCGTGGTGGTGTGCGGATGTGCGACCGGACATGCGACAGGACCTCCGGTGTCGGCTCGGGCGGCGGGCGGGGCCCGGCAACCGCTCCAATAGTTGGCATATACAACTTCCCTTTCGGTTGTACTATACAACTACACAGAGAGGAGTCGCCGTGACCACGGACACATCGGACACCCCCCGCCCCGGCGACGAGCGCCGGGCGGCAGCCGTCGACACGATCCAGCGCGAGATGACCGCGTTCGCCCGGCGGGCCCGGTCCGCAGCCGCACGGATGCACCCGGAGCTCTCCCTGGTGTCGTTCACCCTGCTCAGCCATCTGGAGGAACGTCACGGCTGCCGGGCCTCCGACCTCGCCGCCCACTACGCGCTGGACAAGTCGACGGTCAGCCGCCAGGTGGCCGCGCTGGAGCGGGCCGGGCTGGTGGTGCGGCGCACCGACCCGGAGGACCATCGGGTACACGTACTGGAACTCTCACCCGCGGGCGCCGCGACCCTGGCGAGGACGGTCAGGGAACGGCGGGCGATGTTCGACGAGCGGCTCGCGGACTGGCACCCCGACGACCTCGACCGCTTCGCCGCGTATCTGCTCCGCTACAACGAGCACCCCGCGCCCCTGCCGGGAATACCGCCCGGCAATTAGTTGCTAAATACATCGGAACTCGTGCTACCCCAGGAGAAACGCATGTCGGACCAGCCCTCGGAAAAGCCCGCGGACGTCGTCGCGCGGCTGCGCGCCGCCTTCGACACCGGCCGTACGAAGTGCCTGGCCTGGCGCACCGGTCAGCTCGAAGCGCTGCGGACGCTGCTGACCGAGCGGGGTGACGAGCTGGCCGCCGCGCTCCACGCCGACCTCGGCAAGAGCCGGGCGGAGGCCTACCGCACCGAGATCGACTTCACCGTGCGGGAGATCGACCACACCCTGGAACACCTGGCCGAATGGCTGCGGCCGCAGCCGGCACCTGTACCCGAACGGCTCGCTCCCGCCGTCGCCCACACCGTGCAGGACCCGCTCGGCGTGGTGCTCGTCATCGCCCCTTGGAACTACCCCGTCCAGTTGCTGCTCTCCCCGGTCGTCGGCGCGCTTGCCGCCGGCAACTGCGTCGTGGCCAAGCCCAGTGAACTGGCGCCCGCCACCTCGCGCGCCGTCGCCGACCTCCTGCCGCGCTACCTGGACAGCGAGGCGGTGGCCGTCGTGGAGGGCGCGGTGGCCGAGACCACCGAGCTGCTGGCCCAGCGCTTCGACCACATCTTCTACACGGGCAACGGCCGGGTCGGCCGGGTCGTCATGCGGGCCGCCGCCGAGAACCTCACGCCCGTCACGCTCGAACTCGGCGGCAAATCGCCCGCCTTCGTCGACCGTGACACGGACCTGGGCGTCGTGGCGGCCCGGCTGGCGTCCACCAAGTTCATGAACGCCGGCCAGACCTGTGTCGCGCCGGACTACGTACTGACCGACCCCGAGACCGCCAGGGAACTGGAGAAGGCCCTGGCCGAGGCCCTGCGCGCGATGTACGGCGACGATCCCGCGACGTCGCCGGACTACGGCCGGATCATCAACGAGCGCCACTTCGACCGGCTGACGGGCCTGCTCGACTCCGGCCGCACCGTCACCGGCGGCACCCATGACCGCGCCGACCGCTACATCGCCCCGACCGTCCTGGCCGAGGTGGCGCCCGACTCCCCCGTCATGCGCGAGGAGATCTTCGGCCCGATCCTGCCCGTGGTCGAGGTCGCCGGACTCGACGAGGCCATCGCCTTCATCCGCGACCGGGACAAGCCCCTGGCCCTGTACGCCTTCACCGAATCCGACACCACGCGCCGGCGCCTGACCCGGGAAACCTCCTCGGGCGGCCTGACGTTCGGACTGCCGGTGGCCCACCTCACGATTTCCGACCTGCCCTTCGGCGGCGTGGGGGAAAGCGGCATGGGCAGTTACCACGGCCGCTACTCGCTGGAGACGTTCAGCCACCGCAAGGCCGTTCTGGACAAGCCCCTGAGCTGACGGCGGGTCCACCCCGCCCGTGCGTCCGGCGGATCCGGCCGGATGGACGGGCCGAGCCGGGGCACCAGGGTGGGCATGGCTGTCCTTCGAAAACTCGCCCGCCCCATGCTGGCCGCCCCGTTCATCACCGGCGGACTGCACACCCTGCGCCGCCCCGAAGCCGTGGCGGAACTCGCCCAACCCGTCGCACGGGCGGTCGGGAAACGCATCCCGGCGCTCGCCGGGGACCCGCTGAAACTGGTACGCGTCAACAGCGCGGTCCAGGCCGGAGCGGGCCTGCTGTTCGCGACCGGGCGGGCGCCGCGCCTGGCCGCGCTCACGCTGGCCGCCACCCTGGTGCCGACCACCCTCATCGGCCACGCGTTCTGGACGGTGGAGGACCCGGAGGAACGGGCGCGGCAGCGCGCCCACTTCCTGACGGACCTGTCCGCGCTGGGAGGGTTGCTCATCGCCGCCGCGGACACCCACGGCAAGCCCTCGCTCGCCTACCGGTCCCGGCACGCGCTCGACCACCGGCATCCGGTGCGGGCCGCCCGCCGCTCGGTCGAGGCGGCCGCGGCGCGTACGGCCGTCCGGCCGTAGCGACCGGCGGTCACGGTCAGGGGCGGCGGCCCCAGGCGGAGATCATCGGGGCGGTGGCCAGGTCCAGCCGTCCCGCGGCGACATTCGCCAGATGGCGGTCGATCTCCTCGTCGGTGGCGAGCCCCTGCTCCACGAGGCGCTGCCGGATCTGCCGGACCGTGGCCTCCTCCAGCACGGCACACGCCGGCGAGGTGATCGGGAAGTGGGCGTCGGCCTGCACGTCGGCCAGCCCTGCTTCGCGCAGCACCCTGGGCAGGGTGCGGCCGTAGGCGAGGTCCGCGCCGCGTGCGGCCATCAGGGTACGGAATCCGGACCGCAACCGGTTGGCGAGGCGCTGTTCGGGGCCCGACTCGTCGGGGCACAGCAGCGGTTGCAGTGCGGGGTCCGCGTCCTCCAGGAGCAGCCGGCCGCCCGGGCGCAGCGCCCTGACCATCGTGCGCAGCGCCTCGGCGCGGTCCGCGAGGTGCACCAGTACCAACCGGGCATGGACCAGGTCGAAGCCGCCGGGCGGCGGCGGGTCGGCCGTCACGTCGTGGGTCTGCACCTCGATCACGCCGCCGGCGATGTGGCGCATCCAGGAGACGTCGATGTCGGTGGCGAGCACCGTGCCCGTCGGGCCGACCCGCTCGGCCAGTCCGAGGGGAACGGAGGGACCGCCGGCGCCGATCTCCCAGCACCGCATGCCCGGGCCGATGCCGAGGCGGTCGACGTGCCGGAAGGTCACCGGGTCGAACAGCTCGGCGAGGGCGCCGAAGCGGACGCCCGCCTGGGACTGCCGGTTGTCCAGCAGGTAGCCGCGTTCGGCGTCGTGCTCAGCCATGCCGTGATTGTGGCAGACCGCGCCGGACGGCCGGCTCGGGGCACGTCAGCCGACCTGGCGGCGCACCAGGTCGTGGAAGGGACCGTCCGTGTCGGCGAGGAGTTCGGCGGGCGCCCCCTGCTGGATGATCCGCCCCTCGGACATCACGATCACCCGGTCGGCGTCCATGATCGTGGACAGCCGGTGGGCGATCACGATGCGCGTGCAGCGCTCGGCGCGCGTGGACTCGATGACCACCCGCTGGGCCGCGTTGTCCAGCGCGCTGGTCGCCTCGTCCAGGAAGAGGATGCGCGGTTTGCGGATGAGCGCCTGGGCGATCATCAGCCGTTGGCGCTGGCCGCCGGAGACGGTGCCGCCGCCGTCGGACAGTACCGTGTGCATGCCCATCGGCATGGCCTTGATGTCCTCGGCCAGGCCCGCCCGCGCGGCCGCTTCCCAGGCCTCCTCCAGCGAACACGTCTCGGCGCCGCCGATGCAGTCGAGGATCGAGCCGGACAGCGGCTGGGCGTTCTGCAGGACGACTCCGCACTGGCGGCGTACGGCCGCCCGGTCGAGCGCCGCCAGGTCCTGGCCGTCGTAGAGCACGCTGCCGGAGGCGGGCGCGTCGAAGCCGATGAGCAGCCGCAGCAGGGTCGACTTGCCGCAGCCGCTGGCCCCGACGACCGCCACGAACTCCCCGGGCCGCACTTGGAGCGACACGTCGTCCAGGACGAGAGGGCCGTCGTCGGCGTACCGGTAGGAAAGGTTCTTCACCTCGATGGCTCCGCCGAGCGTCCCCGGCCGGATGCCGGAGCTGCGCACCTCGGGGCTCGCCTCCAGGAGCGGCTTGACCTCTTCGAACATCGGCTGCACGGCGGCGGCCGACAGGAGCGCGCCGGTCAGCTGCGTCACCGCGGAGAGCATCATCGTCACGGCGGTGCTGAAGGTGAGGAACCCGCTCGCGGACATGCTGCCCCGGGCCGGGCCGGCCAGCAGCATGAACATCACGAGCGAACAGATCGGCAGGCAGACCGCGTTGAGGACGGTGACGGCGTTCTTGATCCGGCCGATGCGCTGCTGTAGCTCGCGGGTTCGGGCGAACTCTCGCGCCCAGGCGGCGTAGGCGAAGCTCTCGGCGGCGGCCACGCGCAGTTTCGGCAGGCCGCGAAGGGTCTGGAACGCCTGGTTGCCCAGTTTGTTGCCGAGTTTGACCAGCCGTCGCTGGTAGCGCAGTTGCCACAGCCCCAGGCCCAGGAACACGGCGGCGATCACGAGCAGCATGGCGAGCGCCGCCAGCGCCAGCGGCACGCTGTAGACGAGCAGCAGGACGAGGTTCATCACGGCGACCGCGGACGCCTGCACGGACACCGCGCCGATGCCGGACACCGCGCGGCGGATGGCACTGATCCCGAGGGCGGCGCCGGCCAGTTCGCCGGTGGAGCGGCCCGCGAAGAAGGTCACCGGCAGCCGCAGCAGCCGGTCCCACACGGCGGGCTGCAAGGTGGCTTCGATGCGGCCCTCGATGCGCAGCACGCTGATGTTCTGGAGCAGCATGAACGCGGCCGACACGGTGCTCGTCGCGATGAGCGCCATGGCGCTCTGCACGATGAGGCCGCCTTCGCCCTGGGGGACGTACGTGCCGAGCACCCGGCCGGTGGTCAGGGGCACGAGAGCCCCCAGCACCACCGCGACGAGGCCGCCGAGGACCAGGCTGCGCAGGTCGCGCCCCGTACCGCGGACGGCGAAGCGGACCAGCGCGGTCAGGCTCGGCTTGCCGTCGGGCAGCGGCCGGCACAGCATCACGGCGCCGGGTTCGAAGGCGGCGGCGTGCGCCTTGCCGACGCGTTCGCGGGTGCCGGTGGCGGGGTCGACGGCCGTGTATCCGCCGCGCCGCCACAGCAGCGCGACCGGCGCCCGGTCCTCGGCGCGGCGGCCCACCAGGGGCCCGCTGTTCTCGCGCCACCAGCGGCCGGCGAGCTTGACGGGCCGGATACGGATCCGGGAGGCGAGGGCGATGCGTTCGAGGGGGTCCGTCCCCTCGGAGGCGGGGGCCGCCGCGCCCGGTTCGGTCAGCGTGATGCCTGCGTCCCGGGCGACCAGACGGCACACGGCGAGAGTCGCGTCGTCGCTCGCGGGCCGGTGGGGGCGGGCGCCCCTGCCGGTGCGGCCGATGGAGGCGAGCAGTGCCCGGTCCGCCTGTGTGCGGGCCGCCTCGCCGGCCTCGATGCCGGCGGCCGTGCGGTCCTCGTGGGCCTGCTCCAGTTGCTCGATCCACCGGTCCAGGGCGTACAGCAGCCGGTACTGCTGGTCGACCATGCCCTGCCACATCGTCCCGTCGACGAGGAGGGCGCCGGCCATGCCGTGGCCCTCGTACGCCGCCCCGTACTGCACGCTGCCCGGGGTGATCTGCATCCACAGGACGTCGTCGTCACGGCCCGGGCCGGTGCTGGTCCGGCTCTCCAGCGGTGCCTGGTACAGCACGCGCAGGCCGCGGCCGACACCGAGCGCGAACGCCTCTTCGAGGGGGCTCAGGGTCCCGCCGGCCAGGCCGTACCCGTACCCGCCCTGGTCGGCGTACCACCCCCAGGACCCGTCCTGCGGGCCCGCGCCCGCGTGTTCGGGACGCAGGAGTTCGCGCAGCTCGATGCGGCGGAGCCGGCAGCCGTGCACGGGCCTGCCGACCAGGGTGTGCACGCAGCCGTCGGCCGGGCCCAGCAGCAGGGACCCCTCCCCCAGCCGGCCCAGGAAGTGCCAGTGCCCCTCCAGCGCGGCGTCGACGGCGAACAGGTCCAGCGCGCCGTCCTCCACGAGCCACAGCACGAGCGGACCCTCCAGGGAGAGGCTGCGCAGGCCCGTGCAGTCGACGGGGGAACCCACGGCGGCGAGGGCGGCCACGACGGGGTCGGGCGCGGCCTGCGTCTGCCAAGTGGTGGTCACTCAGTGCTCCTTGACCAGTGCGGCGTACGCGCCCTGCCGGGCGAGCAGCTCCTCGTGCCGCCCGCGTTCCACGACCGTTCCCCGGTCCAGTACGACGATCTCGTCGCTGTCGCGCACCGTGCTCAACCGGTGGGCGATGACCACGCAGGCGCAGCCGCGGCGGCGCAGGCTGTCCATGACGGTCCGTTCGGTCGCCGCGTCCAGGGCGCTGGTCACCTCGTCCAGGACCAGGACGCTGGGGCGGCGCACCAGGGCGCGGGCGATCTCCAGGCGCTGGCGCTGGCCTCCGGAGAAGTTGCGGCCGTCCTGCTCGACGCGGCTGTGGATGCCGCCGGCGCGGCAGGCGACCACGTCGTACACGGCGGCGTCCCGCAGCGCCGCGATGACGGCCTCGTCAGGGATGGAGGGGTCCCACAGGGCGACGTTGTCGCGGACGGTTCCCTCGAAGAGGAAGACGTCCTGGTCGACGAAGGAGACGGAGGCCGCGAGGGCTCCGCGCGGGATGTCCTCCAGCCGCATCCCGTCGATGCGGATGGCGCCCTCCCAGGGGGCGTGCAGGCCGGACATCAGCCGCGAGACGGTGGACTTGCCGCTGCCGGAGCCGCCGACGAGCGCGACCTGCCGTCCGGGGCCGACGGTGAGGGAGAAGTCCTTGAGCAGCGGGGCGTCGAGGGAGTTGTAGCCGAAGGTGACGTGCTCCAGTTCCACGTGGCCCTTGAGGCGCCGGGTCGCGGCGGGGGGTTCACGGCGCGAGTACAGGGGGTCGACGGGGAAGTTCTCGACGTCCTTGAGCCGGGCCACGTCGGCCGCGAAGTCCTGGATCCGCCCGGCGACACCGCCGAGCCGCGTGATGGGGGCGGTGAAGCTGGTCACCAGGGCCTGGAAGGCGACGAGCAGGCCGACCGAGAGGTGCCCTTCCACCGCCCGCAGGCCGCCGATCATCAGGATCAGGGCGCTGTTGAGCGCGGCGAGGGTGGGCGCGACGATCGCCAGCCACGCGCTCGGCACCCCGAGCCGCTGCTGCACGTCGAGGGTGACGGCGTGCTGGCCGGCCCAGCGGCGGAAGAAGCCGTTCTCGCCGCCGGTGGCCTTCATCGTCTCGATGAGCTGGAGGCCGCTGTACGAGGTGTTGGTGAGACGGGCGTTCTCCGCGCGCAGCTTCTGGGTGCCGGTGGCCCGCAGCCGGATCACGATCCGCAGGGCCACCAGGTTCAGCAGCGCCATCAGCACGCCGACGAGGGTGAGCCCGGGGTCGTACGTCCACAGGAGCACGGCGTAGAGGACGACCACCACGGCGTCGACCCCGGCGGCGGCCAGGTCCCGGGCGAGGGTTTCGGCGACGGCGTCGTTGGACTGGAGGCGCTGCACCAGGTCGGCGGGGTTGCGTTGGGAGTAGAACGTGACCGGCAGCCTCAGCAGGTGCCGCAGGAAGCGGGCGCTGCCGAGGGTGGAGGAGATGATGCGCCCGCGCAGCAGGTTGGCCTGCTGGAGCCAGGTGAGGACCGCCGTGAGGACCAGGGCCACCGCCATGGACGCGAACAGCACTGCGAGCAGGGAGGTCTGCTCCCCGATCAGGAACATGTCGATGTACGTGCGGCTCAGCGCGGGCACCGTCGCGCCGACGGCCACCAGCAGGAGGCTGGAGACCACCGCGGCGAGCATCGAGGCGGACGTGCCGCGCAGCCGGGCGGGCAGGGCGCCCAGGACGCCGGGCTTGCGGCCGGAGCGGCGGAAGCCGGCGCCGGGTTCGAAGGTGAGCACGACGCCGGTGAAGCTGGTGTCGAACTCGTCCATCGGTACGAACCTGCGCCCCTTGGCGGGGTCGTTGACGTACACGCCCCTGCGTCCGAAGCGGCGGCCCATGCCGTCGTAGACGACGTAGTGGTTGAACTCCCAGAAGAGGATGGCCGCGGGCCGCACCCCGGCGAGCGCGGCGAGGTCCATCTGCATGCCCTTGGCCTGGAGGCCGTAACCGCGGGCGGCCCGTAGGAGGTTGGCGGCGCGGGATCCGTCGCGGGAGACGCCGCAGGCGATGCGCAGTTCCTCCAGGGGGACGAAGCGGCCGTGGTGGCCGAGCACCATGGCGAGGGCGGCGGCGCCGCACTCGACGGCTTCCATCTGGAGCACGGTGGGGGTGCGCACGGCGCGGGGGGTGCGGCCCTTGGGGGCGGGCGCGGGTTTGCGGCGGGAGGAGCGGTGGCCGGGGGTGGTCGTGGGGGTGGTCACGGGAACAGCCAATCGACGGGGCGCTGTACGGAGAGGTGGACGGCGCCGGTGACCGGTGTCGTGGAGTCGAGGGCGTACGGGGGGCCGTCGGTGGAGGACCACAGGTAGCCGGACCTGGTCCGGGCGGTGCGTTCGAGCTGGACGAGGACCTGGACGGGGTTGCCCTGCGCGGTGAACTGTTCGGCGAGCCGGCCGTCGCCGAGGAACCCGGCGACCTGCGCGGGGGTCTGGGCCGTGCGGCCGACCTCTTTGACGCGGCCGCGCAGTACTCCGTAGCGCTGCTGCGGCACCGACTGGACGGTGAGGTCGACGGTGGCGCCGACGGGTACGGCCGCGCCGCTCGCGGCGGGTACGTACAGCACCGCGACCAGAGGGTCGTCGGGGTTCTTGACGCGTTCCAGGGTCGCCACGTCGGCGCCGGTCGTGACGACGGCTCCGACCCTTGCGACCAGGGCGGTGACGCGTCCTCCCGCTACCGCGCGTACGGTCCGCTCGCCCTGCTCGGTGCTGACCTGGAGCAGCGGCGCGCCGGGCGCGAGCAGCTGGCCCTCCTTGGCGTGGACGGCGGTGACCTGCCCGGCGAAGGGGCTCTGCAACAGGTAACTGCCTTCGGCGCGGGTGAGGATGCCGGGTGCGCTCAGTTTGGAGGACACGGATCCGGTGAAGCCCCAGATGGCGGCGGCCGCCATGACGAGGACCGTGACGGCCAGGACGAGCCGGCCCTGCGGTCGGGCGAACCGCACGGGGAGATCGAGCTCTTCGGGCGACTGCAGCTTGGACAGCGCCTTTTGACGGAACTGCACGGACTCGGACTCTTCCCTCTACTGCCTTCGGCTCACTACGACCGGCTTCGTGACGGTTCGTCACACGGGGTGAACCCCGGAACAGGACGCGTTCCGGGGTTCACTGGTCCAGCCGGACCGGACTGCTCAGAGACCGGCGACACCCGCGCGGACGCCGACGATGCCCTCGACCTGGCCGGGGAGGGCCAGCGCGCCGTGGACGGTCTGGAGGGAGGTCACGGCGCCGAGCACGTGCTGGACGTCGCCGGTCACACCGCCGAGGAGGCCGCCGCCGAGGGCGATACCGCCGGAAACGGCGTCCAGCTCGTCGTCGGCGATCTCGCGGGTCTCGATGTCGTTACGCATAGGGGCGCACCCTTCGTTCGTCTTGGTTCTTGATGGGGGTATGGGCAGACCGCGACAAGGCGGTCCGACCACCTGCGCGAGGGCCTCGGCCGGCGTTGGACGCCGCTTCCGAAACCGCTGCGGTGCGCCGATGTAAGCACGCCAACGGGTGAGGGGGCGAACCGTGTTGACGCACTCGGGCGGGCGGATCCGGCGTCGCGCGGGAAGGTTTTTCCAATCACCCGGCGGATCATCACACCCCCTTCACAAGATCGAGTAACACATCTGCGTGAGGCGTTCCTTACGAAGGACATATGGGATATCAAGGGACTAAACGTCTCACCTATTTCCGGCATATCGCCCGGCAGCGTAAAGGGAGTCATCCACTCCACTCTCACCGTGTGAAGATTTCGTCGCGTCGACGGTGGGCGACGGGTGCGTCACGCAGTGCGCACGTCCCGGGTGGCCGGACACAGGTCACCGGACCGCCGGGGGTCGCTCGGGACGTAGGCCTTTGCCGGCGCAGATCCACACGACCGGACGGACCGCACCCGCGCGGTCGACGGCGGCTCCGCGCACCCGGCCGTCGTCTGCGACGGCGTACGCGGCGGTGAAGCCGCTCGGCGCCAGAACGCCGGCAGGGTCGTCGGTGCCCGGCAGGCCCGGCGCGTACGCACGGTCCCCGTAGGGGACGCTCCACACGAGCGCGGCCGTCTCCAGGCTCCGGGTGGGCCAGTAGCTGCTCGCGATCCGGCCCGACGCGTCGATCGCCCAGGCCCTGTAGTAGTCGTAGTCATCGCCGGCCGGGTGACGGCCCCCACGCTGCCCCCGGTGGCCGCCGGCCCCGGGCACCGCGGCGTGCGGCGGGCCGGGGCGCACACGGGTGATCGCGCCGTCGGGGGGTAGCCGCGACATGAAACGGCGGGCACGTCCCGACGGGGACCTTCGTCATGGCGGCCCGCGCCGTACGGACACCAGGGGAAAGGCAGGGTGACCCGGCAATGACCACGACAGAGCGGCCGGCCCACACCACCGACGACTCGGTGGGCGTGCTGGTCTCGCGCGCTTCCCGGCAGATCTCGGAGCTGGTCCGCGAGGAGATGCGGCTGGCCCGGGCGGAGATGACGCAGAAGGGGAAGCGCTTCGGCAAGGGCGGCGGCCTCTTCGGAGCGGCGGGGCTGGTCGGGGTGCTGGCCGCCCAGGCCCTGCTGGCCACGTGCATCGCCGCGCTCGCGCTGGTGCTGCCCGTGTGGGCCGCGGCGCTCATCGTCACCGCGGTGCTGGGAGCGATCGCCGCATGCATGGCCGTGGCGGGGAAGAAGCAGATCGCGAAGGCCGGCACGCCGGCGCCCGAGCAGACCATCGACAGCGTCAAGGCCGATGTGGCCGAGATCAAGGAGAAGGCACACCGATGACCGACGAGACCCGTACCCATATCGGCACGCCCACGCCCGAGGAACTGCGCGACCAGATCGAGCACACCCGCGACGAGCTCGGACAGACGATCGAGGCGTTGGCGGCCAAGGCCGACGTCAAAGCACAAGTGAAGGAACAGGCCGCGGAGAAGGCAGCCGTGGTCCGCGAGCAGGTGCGGGCGAAGGCCGGACGGGCCGCACAGCTGGTGAAGGACAAGACGCCCGTCCCCGTTCAGGACAAGGCGGGCAAGGCCGCACTGGCGGCCGGTGCGGCTCTGGTGGTCTTCCTGCTGGTGCGTCGCATCCGGCGGCGCAGGTGAACGGGTCCGGGGCGGCCTGATGCCCCCGGCTCCGTGAGTGAGGCCCGGAGTGAGGCCCGGCGGGCTCACGGAGTGGGGGAATCACCCGGACGGGGAGGGTCAATGGCCGTCGCCGGGGCACACGAGAGGCATGCCCGGAGAACACGCACGTCCTACGAGCACCCTGCTCCGTTCAGCCCCCGCCTCCCACGCCGCCTTGCCGACGCCCGGAGGCAGGCACTCCCGCCGCGAGACGTTCGCCGCCCGGCTGCGCCGCAAACTGCGCGCCTACCGTGAGATCGAGTTCCTGTCCTCCGGCGGCCCCGGGAACCCCGGCACCGGCGAGGAGTGCCTGCTTCTGGTCCATGTCCGCAAGGTCGTGGGCGAGATCCACTACCGGATCTGCTCCACCTGCGCCGAATCGGTGATCACCAGTCTCGATATCGAGGAGCACTTCCGCGCCGCCGGACTCGGCATCAGGGCGCTGTGCCACCTCCGCTCCCGCCACCCGGGAACGACTTGGCGCAGCACCCCGCGCCTGCGGGGCACGAGCGACCTTCTGCGCCGGATGCGCATCCCGGTCGCCTCCGCGGAGGTGCCCTGCCTCCACTTCCACGCCGCCGCGACGTCCTGACGCGAGGTCAGGCGCGGCGGCGGAAGGTCTCGGCCGCCGCGGTGTTGGCCGTCACGACCGCGGCCCACGCGCCCGCGGCGGCGTGATGGCCGAGGGCGTACAAGGCGGCGGCGCTGCCGCCCAGCACCAGGGCTTTGACCGCCAGAACTCCGGCCGGCGGCAAAGAGAACCGGGCCTTCGGCGCGGCGAACAGGCCCCAGAGCGCCACGGCGAAGGCCAGACATCCCGCGCCGAGCAGCACGCCGGCCACACCGCCACCGCCCGCCCGGTAGCCCCACCATGCGAGGATCGCCAGGGCCGCCAACTCGACCAGGAACGCGAGCGCTTCGTTGGCCATGAACCAGGGCCGACCATCACCTCCGGGAAGACCCGGTTTCCGCTCGGCCATGTGCACCCTCACTCCCCCGCCGGCTCCTCGAAGCCGGAGGATACCGGCACCGGCGAACCGTCCGCCGCCGAGGCGGCGTACCCTCCCTTTCCGCCCACCACCCCGCCACCTGTACTGACCAGCTCCACCAGGGAGATGCTGGTCTTCGACCTCATCGCCGGCCAGGAGAAGGGTCAGGGCGGCCGGCCCCCGATGTCCGGCGGAGAGGGTGCGCGCTACAAGAGGTTTTCCGTGCAGCCCAGTGACCCGGTGCTGCGGATGGCCCTGCAGGTGCTGAGTGAGGACTTCCGCTACCCCCTCTCGCCCGGGAAGGTGCTGGAGTTCCAGAAGCTGTTCGACCCCGCGGCCAAGACCCCGGCGGGCGTCCTGATCGAAGCCCTGCGCAAGCTCACGCCGGGCGGTCTGCTCAAACCGGACATGCTCGGGCTCCAGTCATACGGTGAGCTCGCCATGGAGGAGGTGGAGGTCGGCACCCGCAAGGGCGGACTCGCCACGTACAAGGAACTCCAGATCAAACTGTCCATCCTGGAGGACCCCTGCGCCGTCCGGATGCGCCTGGAACTGGCTCGGATGCAGCGCTCCTTCCAGGTCGGCGTCCGGGCCAGCACATGGCGGCTGCATCCCGCGCTGATGCTGCTGCCGCTGCCCCTGCACATCGACACCACGAGCCGGAAGGGCGTGGTGTCCGACCGGCTCTGCTTCTGGCCGACCAGTCGGGCCCGCTTCAACGAGTACCCGCGGCCGGAGACCGGCCGCCCGGGCTATGACGGCCTGGTCCTCTACCACGTGCACCGGGCGGCGTTCGACAGCTCCTTGATCCCGAAGAGCGTCAGGGAGCGGATGAACCAGGCGGTACGGGAGTGGGCGCGCAAGCAGCGGGCGCCGGGTCCCACCCTGGTGCCGGAACTGGTCACGGTGATGCAGGCGGACCGGCGGCTCTTCCCCAAGGACGGCGAGCTGTTCCTCGCCGGCCTCGGCGCGACGGCCCTGCTGGCGCTCTTCGTCTGGGTGGCCGTCGAGGCGGGGGTGATCGCGGGACTGGCCGCCGCCGGCCAGGAGGGGCTGTCCGCCCTGGCGGCGGCACCCGCGGTGCTCGCGAAGGCGGTCGTCTCGATGGCGGAGTTCAGCCGGGCCTTCCTGGCCGTGGCCACCCAGCTGGCCTTCACCGTCCCGCCCCGGGCCACCCCCTGACCGGTCGGTCCTCGGCGTGGCCGGTGCCCGTTGCCCGCTCGGCACCGGCAAGGTGGAAGTCCTGTCCGGCACGCCCTGGAAGACTGTGGGAAGGCAGGTCCGGCCGTGGAGCCGAACGAGATCATGGAAGTCCTGAACCGTCCGATGAGCCGGGAACTCCTGGCACGCAACCTGACCCGCCTGGCCTACGTCGCCAAGGACGGCACGCCCCGGGTCGTTCCGATCGCCTTCGTCTGGAACGGCTCGGAAGTCGTCATGTGCACAACCAAAAACGCCCCGAAACTACCGGCGCTGCGCCACAACCCGGCGGTCGCCCTGACGATCGACACCGAGGTCCACCCGCCCAAGATCCTCCTCATCCGCGGCCGCGCCGAGCTGGACGTCGTCGAGGGCATCCCGGACGAGTACCTCCAGGCGAACGGCACCTCCACGATGACGCCCGAGCAGCGCGCCGAGTGGGAGGCGAACGTCCGCTCGCTCTACGACGGCATGGTCCGGGTCGTGGTCACGCCGACGTGGGCGAAGCTGATCGACTTCGAGACCACCCTCCCGAGCGCGGTCGAGGAACTGGTCCGCCGGCGCGACGAGCGGGCATGAGAGAACCGACTCCAGGCCGAGGACGTGTTCAACACCGGCCATGACAGCGCGGCCGGCGCGAACAGCTGACGGCGACGGAGCGCGACGCCCCCCTGCCGCACGGAAGGGGGGCGTCGCCTTTGCGCCACCTCCCCGGGCTGTGGGTTGGCTGTGAAGCGACGCACGGGAGGGGGCTTGGGTGCGGGAGGAGTGCCGACAAGTTCTATATTCGTACGAACCATCCACGCGCGGCCCTGCTGCGGTGAGCAGGGGGGACGATAGCGATGGCCGAAACCGAGGCCGGCGCGGGCACCCGGGCGGAATCCCGGAGCAGCCGCAAGGTGCGCCGCAAGGCCCAGAACCGCAGGCGCCTGGGCATAGCCGCGGCCGTGGTCGCCCTGGGCGGGGCCGCCGCCACCGCGTACGCCGTCACCCTCGGGGGTGCCGCGGGCTCCGCCCGGAGCGACGCCAAGCTCGCCGGTCCGGGGTCGGCCGCTGACAAGGCCGCGGCCGCCAAGGGCCCGGAGCAGCCCTGGGACGGCAAGGTCAAGGTGCTCGGGGACGGCTCCACCTCGTACACCGGGCCGCAGCCGGGACAGCTCAAGCCGGAGCGGCTCAAGCCGGGCGAGAAGCCGCCGCAGTTCGTGGTCTTCTCCTGGGACGGCGCCCTGGAGGGCGACGACCACCTCTTCTCCCACTTCCGCCAGGTGGCGCAGGAGAGCAAGGCCCACATGACCTTCTTCCTCACCGGCATATACCTGCTGCCGGACAGCAAGAAGACGCTCTACCACCCGCCGCAGCACAACGCCGGCGCGGCCGCCATCTCGTACCCGACCGTCCCGCACGTGAAGTCCACGCTCACGCAGCTGCGCGGCGCCTGGGCCGACGGCGACGAGATCGGGTCGCACTTCAACGGCCACTTCTGCGGGCCCAAGGGCGGCGGGGACTGGAGCCCCGCCGAATGGAAGAGCGAGATAGACCAGACGTATTCCTTCGTCAAGAACTGGAAGACCAACACGGGGTTCACCAAGGAGGCGCCGCTGCCCTTCGACCCGGACCGGGAAGTGGTCGGCGGCCGTGCGCCCTGCCTGGAGGGCCAGAAGAACCTGCTGACCGCCATCAAGCCGTACGGGTGGCGCTACGACGCGAGCTCCGCGGGTGACTTCCAGCTGTGGCCGTCCAAGCCGGACGGCATATGGAATTTCCCCCTCCAGCTCGTGCCCCTCCAGGGCAAGGAGGTGCAGGTCCTGTCGATGGACTTCAACTTCCTCTACAACCAGTCGGGCGACAGCACCCAGGGGGACCCGGCGAAGTTCGCCGCGTGGCAGGCGCAGACCCGCGCCTCCTACCTCAACGGCTTCAACCGCGTCTACAACGGCAGCCGGGCGCCTATGTTCATCGGCAACCACTTCGAGGACTGGAACGGCGGCATCTACATGAAGGCCGTCGAGGACGTGATGAGGGACGTCTGCCCGCGCCAGGAGGTGCGCTGCGTCTCGTTCAAGGAGCTGGCGGACTGGCTCGACGCCCAGGACCCGAAGGTCCTGGCCCAGCTGCGGATGCTCGACCCGGCGCAGGCCCCGGACTGGACCGCGCTGATCAAGTAGCCGTGCCTCGGCGAGCCGCCGGGTCCCGGCGGCCCCTACGTCACCGCCTTGACGTAGTCGGCCCACAGGTGCAGCGCCCGGTCGCTGCCGGGCGTGTTCGGCGTGTCGCCGCCCAGTCCCGTCAGCGGCAGCGGCACCAGATCGGTCAGCGCCATCCGGTAGACCACCACGGCGGTGGTCTCGCTCTCGGTGCTGCCCACGAACCAGCCCGCCGTGTTCGCGGCGGTCGTTCCCGTCTTGCCCGCCGTGCCGGGGTGCGCCTTGGCCGCCGCCTTCGCCGATCCCTCGGTGACGGCGGACCGCAGGGCGTCCGTCACCGCGCGGGCCGTCGACGCCTTCACGGCCCGGGTGGGCTTCGGCCCGTCCAGCGGCAGTGCGGAGCCGTTGCGGGTGACAGAGCGCACCGAGTAGGGGTCGGTGTGCATGCCGCCGGCGGCGAAGGTCTCGTAGGCGCCGGCCATCCGGATCGCGCTGGGGGTGGAGTTCTCACCGAGGGCGAACGCGGGGATCCGCGGCCCGAGGCTCGATCCGAGCAGGCCCGAGCGCTCGGCGAGCGAGTCCACCCGGTCGAGGCCGACGTCGAGGCCGAGCTGCAGCATCGGGGTGTTCACGGAGTCGGCGACGGCCTGGCGCAAGGTCACCGGGCCCCAGCTGCGCCCGCCGTCGTTGCGTCCCTTCACCACCTTGCCGCTGCGGTCCCAGTACGGGCCTTCGGGCGTCTGGACGGTCACCTGGTCGTTGCCGTCGTACGTGGTGGAAGGCGAAACCGGAGTACGGGGCTTGCCCCGCGCGCGCAGCACCCCATCCTCCAGCGCGGCGGCGTAGACGAACGGGGTGAACGCCGTGCCGGCCGGGATCGTCGTCGCGTTCGACTCGTTGAAGCCCTGCTTGAGGTAGTCGGGGCCGCCGTACACGGCGAGCAGTCTGCCGTCGGGGGCGACGGTCGCCGCGCCGATCTTGGCGTTCTTGTCGGTGTCGGGCCGCCGTTCGGCGTCGAAGTCCTTCTGCGCGTCGTGGACGGCGGCGGTCAGGGCCGTCATACGGGCCTTGTCGAAGGTCGTGTAGATCTGGTAGCCGCCGAGGTCGAATTCGGCGTCCGGGATATGGCCGGTTTTGACCGCGTACGCCTTGGCGAGCTCGACCAGGTACCCGGTCTGGGCGCCTGGCGTGCCGGGCAGGGAGGCGCCCGTGGGCTCGGGGAACTTCGTGTAGCCGGCCCGCTCGGTGGGCGAGAGCTGACCGGTGTCGACCATGCGGTCCAGGATCCACGACCAGCGTTCGACGGCCCGCGCGTGGTTCTCCTTGCCGAGCGCCGGGTCGTACAGGCCGGCGCCCTTGAGGAGGGAGGCCAGGAAGGCGCCCTCGCTGGCGTTGAGCTGCGAGACGTCCTTGCCGTAGTAGGCCTGGGCCGCGCGCTGGATGCCGTAGGTGCCGCGCCCGAACCAGCTGGTGTTGAGGTAGTCCTGCAGGATCTGCTTCTTGCTCGTCTGGTTGTCCAGCTTCACGGCGAGCAGGATCTCGGTGAACTTGCGGGACAGGGTCCGGTCCTGGCTGAGGTAGGCGTTCTTCACGTACTGCTGGGTGATGGTGGACCCACCCTGGGTCTCGCCGCCCGTCACGGCGGCGCGCAGGGCGCGCAGGACCCCGGACGGGGAGACTCCGGGATCCGAGTAGAAGCTGGCGTTCTCCGCGGCGAGCACGGCTCCCTGGACCTTGGGGGGCACCTTGTCCAGCGGCATCTCCTGGCGGCTGACCCAGCCGGTGCGGGCCATCGTGGAGCCGTCGGCCCAGTAGAAGACGTTGTCCTGCTGCCGGGCGAAGGAGTTGAGGTCGTCGGGTATGTCCGTGGTGGCGTACGCGAGGCCGACGAAGGCGGTGAGCCCTGTGAACAGGTACAGGCAAGCACCCAGCCATTGGCGCCAGGAGGGTATCCACCGCCGCCAGCCGCTGCGGCCGGGCCTGGGGTAGGCGGGTCGCAGGCGCCGCAGCAGCGCACGCGCCACGGCGGCGGCCGGTGCCAGGGCGGCGAGCCGGCCGGCCCCTGCCCGCTTGAGGGCGGCCAGGCGCCCGGCGCCCGCCTTCGGGCGGCGCCGCGCCCCGGACGCGGCGCCCCGGCGGCCGGACGTGGCACCCCCACGGCCGGACGTGGCGCCGCCCGTGTCCCGCGCGGCCGCCCGCCTGTTCCGCGATCGCCCGTTACCGGCCGGATCCTGCCTGTCCACTCGGAATGCTCCCTGTGCCGTGCCCTCCCGGACACCCTAGATGCACTTGCTGTGAGACCGGCAAGCGGAGTCGGACTACCCCGCAAACAGGGCGTTCGGGACTGGCTGGCGGAGGTGAAACGGAACGCGACGAAAGAGTCGCCCAGTTGTGCGAAGATGCCCTCCCCCGGTTCGTGCGTACCGGGTGACAAGGGGAAACACAGTGATACCTAAGAGGTTCAGGCCCGCCGCCATTGCGGCCCTGACCGTAGCCCTGGCGTCCGGGAGCATGCTCGCCTACTCCGCGAACGCGGGTACCGGCCCCGAGGCTGCCGATCGTGCCACTTCGGACACCTTCGCCCGCATAGCCGACGACGTGCTCTCGCAGCGCACCCAGGCGCTGGTCGAAGACCAGTCAGGTCACCACAATTCCGGGCACACCCCCGCGAAGACGCGGCTGTCCGCCCAGTTGAAGAAGGACGAGGACGCGGCGGTCGCGTCGCTCCGGTCCCGCAAGACGCGGCTCGCGGAGCTCGGCGAGGCCTACACGGGCGCCGACACCCGGGTGGCCGTCGACCGCGCCACGGTCACCGGCGGCAAGGCGACCGTCCAGGTCACCGAGCAGACCACGCTCACCTACAAGAAGGTGCGCGGGGACGAGCCGGCCACCACCGACTTCCGGACGCGCTACGAGCTCACGCTCAGCAGCAAGAAGGGCGGTGCCTGGGAGCTGACCTCGATCAAGTCCCAGGAGAACGGCCCCGTGGCGGTCAACGAGCCGGTCGCGGCCACGGCGAACGTCGTCAAGGACGACGGCAACCAGTACCCGGACGGCACGCCCGCGTCCACCAAGTACCCGGCGCCGGCCAAGCCGAAGGCGAAGACCGGCGGCACCTACGACTACGCGGCCATGGCGAGCTACGCGGAGAAGTACTGGAGCAACTACAACCCCTCGTACCGCAAGTTCACGGGCGCCGGGGGCGACTGCACCAACTTCATCAGCCAGGCGCTCAAGGCGGGTGGCTGGAAGGCCGTTCCGGGCTCCACCTCGGACTACCGCAACTGGTGGTACGACGGCACCCGCCAGTCCGACTCGTGGGTCGGCGCGAACGAGTGGGCGTGGTTCACGCTGTCCAACCAGCGGGCCGCGAACCTGGCCAACGTCTACCAGACGGACGTCGGTGACATCGTGCAGGTGGACTTCAACAGGGACGGGTCCAAGGACCACTCCATGATGGTGACGTACCGCAGCAGCGCGGGAATGCCGTACCTCACCTACCACTCCACCAATACCTACCGGAAGTCCCTCGCGAGCATCATCGCGTCGTACCCGAACGCGGTGTACTACGCGTACCGCACCTGACGGGTGCCCTTCGGCTCCTCCTGCCGCGGATTGCCGCGGCAGGAGGAGCCGGTTTGTCCGGCCTGAGCGGCTCATACCCCGATTTCGGTCGGTTCGAGGCGTTCGTCGGCCGGGTTCCTGGGTAGGGCCTCAAGATGAGCTACGTACACCCGGGCAAGGAGTACTCGCGCGACAGCCGGTACCTCACCACCCGGATCACCGCTGACGGGCGCGACGGATTCCCGGTGGAGTCCGGCCGCTACCGCCTCGTGGTGAGCCGGGCGTGTCCCTGGGCCGGCCGCGCGGTGATCGTACGGCGGCTCCTCGGACTGGAGCGCGCCATGTCGATGGCCATCGCCGGGCCGACGCACGACGACCGCAGCTGGACCTTCGACCTCGATCCGGGAGGCCGCGACCCCGTACTGGGGATCGAGCGGCTCCAGGAGGCCTACTTCGCCCGCGACCCCGGCTACGACCGCGGGATCACGGTGCCGGCGATCGTGGACGTGCCGAGCGGTGAGGTGGTGACCAACGACTTCCCGCAGATCACCCTGGACATGTCGCTGGAGTGGACCGCGTACCACCGCGACGGGGCTCCGGCGCTGTACCCGCCCGGCCTGCGAGCGGAGATCGACGCCGTGAACGAGGTGGTCTACAAGGATGTGAACAACGGCGTCTACCGGGCCGGCTTCGCAGGGTCGCAGGAGGCGTACGCCGAGGCGTACGAGCGCCTCTTCACCCGCCTCGACTGGCTCTCCGAGCGGCTGGAACGCTCCCGCTACCTCGTCGGCGACACGATCACCGAAGCGGACGTGCGGCTCTTCACCACCCTCGTGCGCTTCGACGCCGTCTACCACGGCCACTTCAAGTGCAACCGGCACAAGCTCTCGGAGATGCCGGTGCTCTGGGCCTACGCCCGGGACCTTTTCCAGACGCCCGGCTTCGGCGACACGGTCGACTTCGACCACATCAAGAGGCACTACTACCTCGTGCACACCGACATCAACCCGACCGGGATCGTGCCCGTCGGCCCGGACCTGTCGGGCTGGCTGGTACCGCACGAACGGACGGCGCTGGGCGGCCGTCCGTTCGGGGACGGCACGCCGCCCGGGCCCCTCAGCCCTGCGGAGACCGTTCCGCCGCACCACGCTCCACCGGCCCGCTGAGGGGAGTCGCGGAGCGGCGGGGCAGGAGGCAGGCCAGGGCGCCGAGGAGGGACCCGTACACGGCGACCAGGCCGTGGCCGTTGGCCTGGGTGAACCACATGACCAGGCCCAGGACGGGCACACCGAGGGCCAGCAGGGCCTCCTGCGTGCGCGCACGGCTGCGCACGGCGCGCAGGGCGCGCAGGAGCAGGGGCGCGGCGAGGGTCGCGCCGAGGAAGTAGGTGGCCCCGGAACTCCCCGCGAAGTTGCGCGGATCGGTGCTGTGGGCGCTCTCGCCGAACAGGGTGTCGATGTAGGTGGGCAGCAGGATTCCCGCTGCGAAGAGGCCGAGCGTCAGGGGGCCGCCCCAGAACCAGTCGGCGAGGGCGGCGATGACGGCGAGGGTGGCGAGGTTCCACGCGTCGCCGAACAGGCCGCCGTTCTGCATGAACACGGAGGTGACGGGGCGCCACCAGCCGGTCTTGGACGGGTCGCTGTCCAAGGCGTCCATCGCACCCGACCAGCAGAGCTGCGTCACCAGTCCGGCGACGACGAGGGCGGTCAGGGCTATCGCCGCCCAGGGCACGGGACGCCTGCGCAGGGTGTCCTCGCCGAGCAGGGCCAGCCCGCCCTTGAACATCAGAACCATCAGTGCCGCCGTGGTCACGTTGAACACGATCGCGTCCATCGTCACCACCCCCCTTCCATCCCCGTTGGTCGTTCCGGGGACGACACTAGCCCAGGACGAGTCGAATTCAAACAGTGTTTGAAAGTGCGGGGTAGGCTCCCTCCATGAAGCTGACAGCGGAGCGGATCGTCGATGCGGGCATGGCGGTCTTCGCCGAGTCGGGGTACCACGGCCTGTCCATGCGCAGAGTGGCCCAGCGGCTCGACGTCCACGCCGGGAGCCTCTACTACCACGTGCCCAACAAGAGCGCCCTGGTCCAGCTGATGGCGGACCGGGTCGCCCGGCAGGCGTACGAGGCGGGGACGGCCGCCCTGGCGGAACTGGGACCCGCGGCGCGCTGGCAGGAACGCGTGGAGGCCCAACTCGTCGCGCTGCGCGGCGCCCTGCGGCGCCACCCCGGCGGGGCGGTGATGTTCGCCGACAGCCCCAAGGTGCTGAGCACGGGGGCGCTGGCCCTGATGGAGCGGCTGCTGGAGACCCTGGCCGAGGCCGGCGTACCCGCTGCGGACCGCGCCGTGGGTGCGGACGCGCTGCTCAGCCAGGTCACCGGGTTCGTCCTGCAGGAGCAGAGCGAATCGCCCGCCGTGGCCGTCGGCGCCGAAGAGGCCGCCGCGCTGCGGGAGCGGTTCCCGAAGACCGTCGCCGCCGCCTCGGCCTTCGGGGAGGACGAGAAGTACGTCCGCAGCGTGCGGCTGCTGTGCGCGGGCCTCGAAGCGCTCCGGCGTTCGTGACGGGGCGGGGCCGCCGTCCTGCTACGCCGTGTCGCCGGTATCGGTGGACGTGGCGCGGAGTTCGACGCAGCAGCGGCCGGGGCGGGGGGCCAGGACCGCCTCGGTGGCGCCGGCTCGCAGTCCGGTGAGGTAGCCGTCGAGGAAGGCGTGGTTGATCCCGCAGACCAGCTCGGGAGAGCGGGCCGCCAGGGGATGGAAGGGGCAGTTCAGCAGGCTGAGCCGGGTGGGGGTCTCGCGGTGCGGCTCGAATCCGTGCTGTTCGAGCATGGCCTCGCAGAGGGTGAGGGAGCGCTCGGGGCCCAGACGTCCCGGGCGGCTGCGGTCACGTTCCGCGGCCCCGAGTTCCTCACCTCGCCTGCGGGCGGTGCGCAGTGCGGCGCCCTGCGGGTCCTCCCCCGGCTCCTGGCCGAGGACCGAGTCGAGGAGGATCTGGGCGAGTACGTCGGGACGGCGCTCGGGAATGCTGACGCGGATGTCCGTGTCGGCCGGCTCGTAGACCCTGGGCCGGCGTCCGACCCGGCGGACGCCGGCGGGGCTGTCGAAGCGGGAGCGCAGCAGTCCGGCCGTCACCAGCTTGTCCAGGTGGAAGGCGGCCAGTTTGGCCGAGATCCCGGCGTCGCCGGCCGCCTCTTCGCGCGTGACCGGCCGCTGGGCGCGCCGTATGAAGCCGTACATCCGGCGGCGCAGGTCGTCCGCGAGGACCGAGACCGCTTCGATGCCCGTCGCGGCGGGCGGCCGGGGCGATGCCGGGGCCGCGGCGGCGGGCGGGGCCGAGGCGGGGGGCGGGTTCGGGGCCGGATCGGAGGTCATACCACGAGCATAAAGCGAACTCCGATGGCCATAAGTCCCATGCGGCCAGGCTGGTTGCCCTCCCGCCGAATAAGTCCAATACTTGTTGGTGAAACCCTAGGTGGGAGGACGAGCATGTCGAGCGAATCGCAGCAGCATGCGAAACAGCCGGTCAGCGCCGCGCTCGCGGGTCCTTACGGGCACCCGTTCCATCCGATTTTGGTGACCGTGCCCATCGGGGCGTGGGTGGGCAGCATCGTCTTCGACATCGCCTCGCACGTGGTGGACGATCCGGACTTCCTGGCCCGGGGTTCCATGTGGCTGATGGCCGTGGGGGTGATCGGCGCCCTGCTGGCGGCGCTGGTCGGCTTCCTGGACCTGCTGGCCATCCCCAACGGGACGCGGGCGTTCCGCGTCGCCCTCGTCCACATGAGCTTGAACCTGCTGGTCACCGCCTCCTACGTCGGCAACTTCCTGTGGCGCCGCGCCGGGGGCGGGCCCGTCGGCAGCGTCGGCTGGGGGCAGCTCGTGCTGAGTGCGGTGACCCTGGCCGCGCTCGGCGCCTCGGGGTACCTGGGCGGCATGCTCGCGTACCGCTACGGCGTCCGCGTCGCGGACGAGGCCACCCAGGCGGAGGGCTTCACCCCCGCCGCCGGGCGGCGCACCGGCTGACCACCGCCGGGCGCGGACGCCGGCGCCGCCCCGCAAGACCTACCGACAGAGGAGTTCCCCATGGACATCGCCGCACTGATCACCTGGGTGGTCACCGCTCTGGGCGGCTTCTACATGCTCGCCACCTGGATCAAGCGGGGCGGCGCCCGCGGGGGCGGCAGCCGCCTGCCGGTCCCGGTCGTCTTCGGCCACTTCGCGCTCGCCGCCGCCGGCCTCGTCGTGTGGATCATCTACGTGATCACCGACAAGGACGCGCTGGCATGGACCGCGTTCGCTCTCCTCGTACCCGTGGCCCTGCTCGGGTTCGCGATGCTGGCCCGCTGGATCCCCGTGTACCGCGCGCACACGACCGCCGCGGGCGGCGACCGTCAGGACGCCCCGGCCGAGCGGTACTTCCCGGTCCCGGTGGTCGCCGCCCACGGCGTGTTCGCCGTAGTGACGGTGGTCCTGGTCCTGCTCACCGCCCTCGGGGTCGGGGACTGACCGGGGAGCGTTCAGGCATCGGCGCGCAGTCCCGTGACCTCGCCGACGTGGCGCAGGCTCGGTTCGAGCAGGACCCCGTGCAGCTGCTGGAAGACCTGGCGGGCCGTCACGGCGTTCCAGTCCGCCGGCAGCAGCTCGGTCGGCAGGCCCGGGTCCAGGTAGGGCAGGCGCCGCCACTGGGTGAGCAGGGGCACGTAGTGGCGGAACGCCTCGTCGGGGCCTGGCTGGGCCCGGGCCTGGGCCAGCCGGGCGGCCAGAGGAGCATAGGTGTCGGTGAACCGTGCGTACTGCGACTGGATCGCCTGGAAGTCCCACCATGAGCTGACCGTGCCCGGCAGGTCGCTGAACGCCGCGTACTCGGCGGCGAACAGGTGGACGTAGTCGCTGAGGCCGAGCCGTGCGAGCATGCTCCGCGCGTCCTCCAGCAGCCGGCCGGGCGCCAGCCACACGCCCGGGGCGATGTTGCCGAAGCCCAGCCAGCTCAGCCGGGTGCGCAGCTGGTAGCGGTGGGAGCGTTCCGACTCGGGTACCGAGAACACCGCCATGGCCCAGCCGTCCGCGAGGTCGGCGGGTTCCAGGCTGGCGAAGATCCGGCGGTCGCCCTCGTCGAAGACGGGCAGGACCGCGGGGCTCAGCCGGTAGCCGGTGGCACCGCGGCGCTCGGGTTCGAGCACTCCGCGCTTCTTCAGCCGGGAGATCGCCGAGCGCACGGCCGGACCGTCGACGTCCAGCTCCCCCATCAGCGTGATCAGATCCGCGATGGACGTCCAGCCGCCGAGGCGGCGCAGGAACGCCCCGTAGACCGTGTTGATCAACGAGCTGGGCCTGAGGGGGCTGTCGGACATGATCGCCTTCCGTTGTACGCGGTCGCGATCATATCGGGGCCTCCTCGGCCGCTGGGGGGACCGGCCGGTCAGGCATGGGCCCCGAGAGCAGGTGCCCGGCGCCGGGGGCGACGGCCGGCAGACCCAGGGCGCGCAGCATCCGGTGTGCGGTGCACACGGCCGCCGACACGACCGGCTTGCCCAGGAGCTGTTCCGCCTCCTCGATGACACCGAGCGAGGGCATCTGGACGCAGGCGGACAGGACGACCGCGTCGGCCCCCGAGTACTCCAGCGCGCGGGCGAGGCCCGGCAGCCTCGCCGGGTCGTGGGCGGCGACGTCCAGGTTGTCCGGGATCTCCAGGGCCTGGTAGTCGAGTACTTCGATGCCCTCGTGGGTGAGGTAGTCCACGACGGTCCGCGCGAGGGGACGCATGTAGGGGGCCAGCAGGGCGATCTTCTTCGCGCCGATGGTCCGCAGTCCGTGGACGAGTGCGCCCGCGCTGGTGACGACCGGGGCCGGGCCGCCGTTCTCCACCGTGCGCCGGTGCAGCCGCTCCTCGGAGACGCGGTGGTACCCGGGTCCCATGCTCATGATGGCGACGAGGCAGGCGTAGCCGAGTACGTCGACCCGCGCGTCGGAGAGTTCCACCGCGCAGCGGTCGGAGTCGGCGTCCATGGCCTTGAGCTGCTCCGGAGTCACCCGGGTCATGCGCATCCGGCTGGAGTGGAAGGTGAAGCGTTCGTCGGGCGCGACGGCGGCGCGCGAGCGCAGGATCGCGGGGACCTCGGTTTCCATGGTGACGTTGGAGCTCGGCACGATCTGGCCGATGCGGTAGGTGCGGGGTGGCACGGGTACTCCTCGTTCTCGGTCGGGGCGCAGTCTCAGCGGGCGTCTCAGCGGGCGTCGACGACGGGGTTGGCGAGGGTGCCGATCAGCTCGACCGTGGCCTCCACGGTGTCGCCGGGCACGAGGAACTCGGGCGGGACCATGCCCGCCCCGACCCCGGAGGGCGATCCCGTCGCGATGACGTCGCCGGGCTCCAGCGTCACGCCGGAGCTGATGTCGGCGGTCAGGCGGGCGATGGGGAAGAGCATGTGCCGGGTGTTCGACTTCTGCTTGGTGATTCCGTTGACGTGCAGCGAGAGGTCGAGGTCCATGGGGTCGGGGGTCTCGTCCGCGGTGACGACGACCGGGCCGAAGGGCGCGTACGAGTCCTGCCCCTTGGAGAAGAACCACTGGCCGGAGCGGCGCTGGTCGCGGGCGCTGATGTCGTTGACGATGCTGAACCCGAAGACGTGCTCGTACGCGTCCTCCTCCCTCACCCGGTGGGCGGTGCGGCCGATGACGACGGCGAGTTCGCACTCCCAGTCCAGCTGGGTGATGAGGTCGGCGTTGTGCAGGATGGGCGCGCCGGGCCCGGTGACGGCGGTGGCGGGCTTGCCGAACAGCACCGGGCGCGGCGGGAGGTCCCTGTCGGTGTCGAGGCCGCGGCTGGACTCCTCCACGTGTTCCACGTAGTTGAGTCCGACGCCGATGATCTTGCCGGGACGCACGGGCGCGCTCAGCCGGACGTCTGCGGCGCGGTGGACGGCGTGGGCCGGCCGCTCGCCGTCGAGGAGCCGGCGGACGGTGTCCAGGGCGGCGGGGCCGGCCTGGACGATGCCGAGCAGGTCGTGCGGGAGCGGGACGCCGGCGTGGACGGCGAGGGCGGCGAGGGCGGCGAGGTCGATCCGCAGCAAACTGCGGCGGCCCAGCGCCGCAAAGCCGTGGCCACCGCAGGTAAGGGTACGGCCCCGGTAGCGGACGTCGCTGTCGCTCCAGCGGGCGAACTCCGCCGACATGGCGGCGTGCACGACGGGGTCCGCGGTCGCGATGCCGTCGAGTGTCTCGTCCGAGAAGACGACCCCGAAGCCGAAGGTGTCGTCGGGCGCGTTGCGTTCCCAGACGGTGATCTCCCAGTCCGGGGAGAGCTGTTTGCCAGGGCGGCGAAGTAGAGGCCGCCGGGACCTGCGCCGATGACTGCTACGCGCACGGGGTGCCTCCGGGGGTTCCGGTGATCAGCTCGGGGGCCCGCGGGCCCGCCTTGGTGAGGACGTCACGGACGTCGGCGGGCCAGGGGGTGGCTCCGGTGGCGCGGGCCGCCGAGTGGGCGATGACCATGCGGCCGGTGGCGGCCGGTGTTCCCTCCTCGCCGAGGACCGTGAAGGCGTAGTGCAG
The DNA here is from genome assembly GCF_044454045.1 of Streptomyces sp. NPDC051578. Taxonomy (NCBI): domain Bacteria; kingdom Bacillati; phylum Actinomycetota; class Actinomycetes; order Kitasatosporales; family Streptomycetaceae; genus Streptomyces; species Streptomyces sp. NPDC051578. The sequence goes on along the minus strand of NZ_JBITDH010000002.1, from coordinate 457,263 downwards.
GGAACTCGCGCCGACCCGGGTGACCCGCAGCTCGGTACGGACGGCCTCGCCGAACCAGAGCCGGGCGCGGTAGTCGGCCTCGAAGTGGACGCGGGGCGTACTGCCGAAGAGGTGGGACAGCCCGAGGCGGCTCAGGAGATTGGCGACGCGCATCCGGCCGGGCGCACCGGGGGCGTGCCGCACGACGTTGCCGACCAGTTCGCTGACGGCGAGCAGCAGGGTGCCGGTGAGTTCGGCGGCCGTCCGCCAGCCTTCGAGCACGGCGCGGACACGGGCGCGCACCAGCGGAACGCTCGCGGCGGTGGGCGCGGCGACCCGGTGGACGAAGGCCCGCGCGGGAGCGGGGGTAGCGGGCCGGGCGTCGGTGAGCGCGGCGCGCCGGGCGTCGTGGGCCGGAGGGCAGGCACGGGGGCGGGGCAGGCGCCGGCGCGGGGGGCGGAGTGGGGCATGAGGTGCGGCATGGCGTGCTCCCGGGAGGAACGAGCGTCGACACCGCCGAGGTGGCTCGTGTAACTGGTTCGGCAACCAAACAGGCGGTGGGCTTGTCGTCAGCGGAACAGCGTCGCTAGAGTCGTGATTACACGTGTAACACGCTCGCTCCCCGGCCTGTTACGCGCAACCATTTCGGACAAAGCGATACGAAGTCCGGGGCCGACAGAAGGGCAGCAATGACGCAATCCCACCCGGCCGGGCTCGACCTGGCCGACATGACATGGCCGCCCCCGCCCTACCGCTCCCCCGTCCCTCCCGTCACGGACGAGGACGGGGTCCGCCACTTCGACGGCGTCACGTACGCCACCACTCCCGGCTACCGGCCCCGCCTCCTCGACGTCCGGGTCCCGGCCGGCGACGGGCCGTTCCCGGCGGTCGTCTGGATCCACGGCGGCGGCTGGCTGGACGGCGACCGCCGGTACCCGCCGCCGACCGTGCCCGCCGCCCTGCTGCACGGTTCGGTACTGGCCGCCGGGCTCGCGCTCGTCTGCGTCGACTACCGGCACAGCCTCGAAGCGCCCTTCCCGGCGCAGCTGCACGACGTGAAGGCCGCGATCCGCTACGTCCGCCACTTCGCCCCGGTGCTCGGCATCGACGCGGACCGGGTGGCCGTGTGGGGAGAGTCGGCAGGCGGCCACCTCGCCGCGCTGGCCGGCCTCGTCGGCCCGGCCTGTGCGGACGCCGAGGCCCTGGAGGGTGCGCACGGGGTGGGCGCCGGGGACACCGCCGTCCGGGCCGTGGTCGACTGGTACGGGGTCTCCGACCTCGTCGCCCTGGCCGGGCACCCCGTGCCGGCGATGCCCTCGGGCGTCGAGTTCCCCGACCCCTACGAGGCGCTGCTCGGCGCCACCGTGGCCCGGCGCCCGGACCTCGCCCGGGCGGCCAGCCCGGTGACGTACGCGGCGGACGCGACCCCGCCGCCGTTCCTGCTGGTCCACGGCACGCGGGACGGCCTGGTTCCGTACAGCCAGAGCGAGGCGCTCGCCGGGGCCCTGGCCGGGGCGGGCGGCGAGGTGACCCTGCGGCCCGTCGAGGACGCCGACCACATCTTCCTCGGTGCCCCCGACATCCCGGGGATCGTCAAGGAGAGCGTCGCGTTCCTCGTCCGGCACCTACGGGACGCCTGAACCGCCCGGGCCGCGTGCGCTCGGCCGGGGCCTCGGACGCGGCCGTCGGGGGGCGGTCGCGCACCGCGGGCGCGGCCGGTGGCTCAGCTGGTCCCGCGGGGGACGAGGACGGCCTCCACAGCGGGGACCGGTGGGGTCGAGCCCGTCTCGATCAGCTCGTGCACGGCGTCCGCGATCTGCGCGGGGGACGCCAGGTTCAGGCGGATGGTGGTGAGCGGCGGCTGCTGGAACCCGGAGAGGACGAGGTCGTCCGAGCCGACGACCGCGACCTCGTCCGGCACCACGATGCCCTCTGCCTGGAGCGCGTGCAGGAGCAGCGCGGCGTACTCGTCGTTGTAGGCGAAGACGGAGTCCAGGTCGAGGTCCCTCCACCGCCGGGCGAGCGCGGTCGCGGACTGCCGGGTGTAGGCCAGTTCCAGCGGCGTCACGGTGGCCATGTGCCGGGCGGCGACCGACTCGGCCCCCGCGAGGCGCGGCTGGGCGAGGGTGGCGAGGCCGCGCTCGCGGGGCATGACGACGCCGATCCGGGACCGGCCGCGGGCGATCAGGTGCTCGACGGCGGTGGCGCCGATGCGGGCGTGGTCGAAGCCGACGGTGTGGACGCCGGGCACGGGTCGGGCGGCGAAGGCGAGCAGCCCGCGCACGCCGGCACGGCGCAGCAGCTCTGCCGCCCGTGCGGTGAGGCGGTCGCCGTCGAGGGCGACGACCGCGGCCGGGCGCAGTTCCGCCCAGGCCCGGGCGGCGTCGACGGGGTCGGCGAAGCGGCCGGCGTGCAGGACCGCCGTGTAGCCGTGGCGGTCGAGTTCGCTGTGCAGGTCGTCGACCCAGTCGCTGACGAGCCGGCCTATCGCGGAGACCGACGCGGGCATCAGGACGAGATTGCTGCGTCCGGCGCGCAGGGACCGGGCGGCGGCGTGGGGGACGTAGCCGAGCCGGCGGGCCGCGTCGAGGACGCGGGCGCGGGTGGTCTCGCTGACCCGGTGGCCCTGGGTGTCGTTGAGGACGAAGGAGACGGTGGCGCGTGACACCCCGGCGAGGCGGGCCACGTCGGCGCTGGTGATCGAGGCGGGGACGGGGGTTTCTTCGGCCATGACGTCCCTCGGCGCTCCTTGCTGTGGGTTCGTATCCGCCTGTCGAGTCTTCCTGCTCCTTCGAGGTTACACGAGTCACATCGCGCCGGCGGAGGCCGCGGGGCAGTGGCGCCCCGCCGCCACTGCGGGCCACCGGGCTACGCGGAAGGTCCGGACCCGGACGTCGCGTGCAGGCGGCGCGAGTCCCCGGCGAGGTCCGCGAGAGCGGTCACCACCGCGTCGAAGCGCATCGTGGTGCGCGTGTCCGCGTCGTACGGGTTCCACGCCGGCATCGCCGGGTGGCCCGGATCGCCGGTGCGGGCGAAGGCGATCCAGGCCCGGTGCATGGTGCGGGCCAGGCCGTCGCGCACGGCGGGGTCGAGCCCCGCCAGGAACGGCGCGTGCGCCCACTGGTCGAAGTTGGCGAAGACGAAGGGGAGTTCGAGGCAGTGCGCGGCGCCGAGGCGGCCCTCGTGCGCGGGCGTGGGCAGGTCGAACTGGTAGGCCCACACGGGCCGCCGCGTCCGGGCCCTGGCCTCGGCCAGCCGCAGGGCCGGGGCACGGAAGAGCTCGTCCGTGATCAGGTCCATCAGGACGTCGGCGGGACGGGAGCCGGGGCGGGCCCGCTCGTACGCGGCGTACACCTCGGGCGCGGCCCGGGCCCCGAAGGTGTCGGCGATCCGGGCGGTCACCCGCTCCCGGTCGGCGGCGGCGTACGCCGGGTCGAGGGCGAAGCCGAAGTTGGCTTCCTCGCGGGTCCAGCCGATCATCACGTCGATACCGCTCGCGGCGCCGTGCAGCAGGGCCTCGACGGGGTGGCGGTCGAGGGTGACCCCGTCGATCACCGGCAGGAACGGGGTCGGCCAGTACCCCCAGCGCGCCGTGCGGGCGAACAAGCCGCCGGCCGCGCCGATCAGGGCCGGCCACGGCAGCTCGCGCAGTTCGGCCACGGTCTTGACCCCGGCCAGCTCCAGGTACGCGGTCGTGCGCTCCATGTACGCCTCGGGGCCGGGGAGGTCGAGGCCGAAGGGCGGGCTCTGCAGGATGACGCGCCTGATCAGCCCCTGGGTCCCGGGGTGCCCGGCGAGGGCGGCGGTGGACAGCGCGCCGCCCGACTGGCCGGCGACCGTGATGTTCTCGGGGTCACCGCCGAAGGAGGCGATGTGGGCCCGGATCCAGCGCAGGGCGGCGAGCTGGTCGGTGAGCCAGAAGTTCCCGGCGCCTTCGGCGTTGCCCTCCTCCGGGCCGGTGTAGAGGTAACCCAACGGGCCGATGCGGTAGTTGATGGTCACGACGACGAGGTCGCCGTCGCGGGCGAAGGTGTCGCCGGAGTAGTTGGGCATCGATCCAGAGCCGGAGACGAAGCCGCCTCCGTGGATCCAGACCAGCACCGGGCGCCGGCCCTCGTCGGCCGCCGGGGTCCAGATGTTCAGGGTCAGGCTGTCCTCGTCGAACGGCGGCGACCCGTGGCCGCCGAGGACCGGATCCCCGCCCTTCATGTACGGCTGCGGGACGCTGGGGCCGTCGGCGGTGGCTTCCCGGGTGCCGCTCCAGCCCGGGTGGGGCCGCGCGGGGCGCCAGCGCAGGTCGCCGACCGGTGGCGCGGCGTAGGGGACGGCGCGAAAGACGGCTAGCCCTCCTTCGATCGCGCCGCGCAGGCGGCCTGGGGGGAGGTCCACCCGCGGGTGGTCCCGGCCTGGGGTGAGAGCCATGAGCCGATCCTTCCTGGGCGGCGCGCAGGGCGCGCGCCGGCCCCTGACGTTATGGCGCGGTGCTCTATCGATCGTCAATGATTCGCAATAGAGGGCTGGGGGAGAGATCACGGAGAGGTTCACCGCCACAGGCCGTCGGCCGCCACCCGCTCCGCCTCCTCCTCCAACAGCGGGGCGAACGCCCGCCACAGCAGCAGGCAGACGCCCGCACCGGCCAGCGCCCCGGCCAGCGTGTCGCTGAGCCACTGTGCGTGCAGCCGGGTGCGGCTCCACATCATGGCGCCGGTGTACGCGGCGCCGAACAGCCACCACCAGCGTCGGGGACGTGGCGGGAACAGCACCACGGCGGCCGCGACCACCAGGGCGACGGCGCTGAACACCTGGCCGGAGGGGTACGAGCCGTCGTCCACCAAGGCCGACGGGTAGGGCGGACGGGGGCGGCCGACGAGCTGCTTCAAGGGCAGCACCACGAGCATGTCTGCGAGGACGGCGGCCGCGAACACGTACAGCGCGGAACGCCAACGGCCGTAGAAGGCCCGGTTGCGGGCGCCCCGGGAGCCGCGGCGCTGGAGCGGGGTGCGCGAGGCGGACCGGCAGGCGCCGGCCTGTGTGCAGTTCTCGCCGTTCGGGCTCGCGGACCCGCAGGCCGCGGGCGAGGACTGCCTCTACCTGGACGTGTACCGCCCCAAGGGTGCCCGGGCGGGGTCCCGGGCGCTTTCCGGTCATCCTGTGGCTGCACGGGGGCGGGTGCAGCCAGGGCACGGGTACCCAGTTCGGCGGCGGACGATGGCCGACCTCACGAACAGTGTCGTGGTCAGCATCAACTACCGCTTGGGCCGACTGGGTTATCTGCACCTGCCCGAGCTGGAGCGGGAGAACGCTCCGCGGTCCGGCTCGTTCGGCCTGATGGACCAGGTCCGGGCACTGCGCTGGACGCGGGAAAACATCGCGGCGTTCGGCGGGAACCCGGGCAGCGTGACGGTCTCGGGGCAGTCGGCGGGCAGCGGTGCGGTCTGTGCGCTGCTGGCGGCGCCCTCCGCGGCCGGCCTGTTCCACCGGGCCGTGTTGCAGAGCGGGCCGTGCACGTTGCTCCGTACGCCGGGCGACGCAGGCCGGGTCGCAGGCTCGGGCGTTCGCCGAGCGCGCCGGCTGCGCCGGTCCGGCGGAGGTCGCCACGTGCCTGCGGGCGGCCCCGGCGGCGGCGCTGGTCGAGGCGGCCCGGCCGCTGCCGACCTCGGGGCCTGCCTCGGGTGACGGGTTGCTGCCGCTGGATCCGGCCGCCGCGATCGGGAGCGGGAACTGGAACAAGGTGCCGGTGCTGATCGGGAGCACCCGCTCCGAGTCACGGCTGTTCGTGGCGCTGTCGCGGCCGCGGCTGACGGAGCAGGAGTACACGGCGCAGGTCCTGGCCGGGTACGGGGCCGCGGGCCCCGAGGTACTCGCCCGCTATCCGGTCTCGGCGTACGGCTCGCCATACCTGGCGCTGTCGGCGGTCATGACGGACTCCTCCTTCGCCTGTCACACCGCGTGGACGGCTCAGCTCTTCGCGAGGCAAGTCGCGACCTGTGCCTACGAGTTCGACGACCCTGACTCGCCGACCCTGGCGGGCGCGCAGGTCCCGGGCCTGGACGAGTCGAACGCGCACAGCGCCGAGATGGCGTACCTGGACGACTTCACGATGGGCGACCGGCCGCTGACCGCGGTCCAGGTGGCCCTCGCGACGGAGATGAAGCGCTACTGGGGCGCTTTCGCCCGCTCCGGCTCGCCGGCCGTGCCGGGGCAGCCGGCCTGGCCGGCGACGGGCACCGGTGCGGTGCTGACGCTCAACCCCGTCGCGACACGCACCAGTTCGTCGTTCGCGGCGGAGCACCAGTGCGCGTTCTGGCGTACCCGGCCCACCCGTCCGCCGCTGTAGCCGGTGACGCCCCACCGGTCGGCGACGGGATCGGCCGTCCGGTCGCCGACCCGGTGGGAACGGATCGGCGTGTAAGCCCGTCTTCCCTGACGCGCACCGCCACGGGTGCGTCCGGACCGCCCGTGCCGGTCCGTTCCGATACGACGCAGAGGCTTTCCCGACCCGTGAGTCTGACGAGTACCACCCCCTTGTTCATCGCCGTGCTGATCCTCGCCCTGGCCTTCGCCGCCGCGATCAGGTGGTGGCCGCGGCTCGCGCGGCAGGGCTGGAGACGGGTGGCCGCGCGGGCGGGGCTGCTGTGCCTCATACAGGTGCTGCTCCTCGCCACCGTCGGGCTCGCCGCGAACCGCAGCTTCCTGCTCTACGGGTCGTGGGCCGAACTGGCGGGCCGGTCGCAGCCCGCGCCCGCGCTCGGGCGTGCCGCCGGGGACGCGCCCGTACGCGTCCTCGGCCGGCAGGAGACCGGCACGCCCGGCGGCGGACCGCCCCAGGTGGCCGGCGTGATCGAGAAGGTCACGGTGCGCGGTGCGCGCTCCAAGGCGGACGTCCCCGCGTACGTGTACCTGCCGCCGGAGTACTTCCAGAAGGGCAACGAGCACAGGAGGTTCCCGACGGCCGTCGTCCTCACCGGGTTCCCCGGCATGGCGGAGAACCTGATCAAGGGTCTGGACTACCCGAAGAAGGCGTGGGCCCTGGTCAAGGAGAAGAAGACGCAGCCGATGATCCTGGTGTTGATGCGGCCCACCACCGAGTCGGCACGCAACACCCAGTGCATCGACGTGGCGGGCGGCCCGCAGAGCGAGACGTTCTTCGCAACCGACCTCCCGAAGGCGGTGTCCGCCACCTACCGCACCGCCGGCCCGCGGACCGGCGCCCGCGGCTGGGCCGTCATGGGCGATTCGACGGGAGGCTACTGCGCCTTGAAGCTCGCGCTGCAGCACCCCGAGAGCTACTCGGCCGGGGTGGGCCTGTCCGCGGACTACAAGCCCGAGGTGGACGGCGACTCCGGTGACCTCTTCCACGGCAACGGCGCCGAGGAGCGCCGTTCGGACCTGCTGTGGAGCCTGGACCACCTGCCTCAGGGCAAGACCTCCTTCCTCGTGACGACATCGATGCAGGGTGAGGCGAACCACGGGCCCACGCAGAAGTTCATCTCCAAGGTCAAGAACCCGGCCCGCGTCTCGTCGATCACCCTCGACCACGGCGGACACAACTTCGCCACCTGGCGCCGGGAGATCCCGCCCGCGCTGGAATGGATCAGCGGCCGCGTCACCGGCGAGTGACCCGTCCGCGATGACGGGGGCCCGGCGCGGTCCGGCCCCCGGATCGGGTCCCGGCCCGGGGCTCTCATAGGTCGGCCCCGTCGCCTACCAGGGCAGGGGGCCCGCCTCGTCGAAGTAGCCGCCGGTCGGGCCGTCCGGCCCGAGTCGAGCCATCCGGACGATGATCTCGGCGCCCTGCTCGACGGTCTGCGTGCCCTCGTGCCGGTTCAGGTCCGTCGCGGTGTAGCCGGGCTCCACCGCGTTGATCCGCATCCGCGGGAACGCCCCCGCGAACTTCACGGTGAGCATGTTGACCGCGGTCTTGGAGGTCGGGTAGGCGACCCCGGGGTAGCCCTTGGCGCCGGCCCGGGCCAGCGAGGCCAGGCTGCTGCTGACGTTGACCACGACCGGGGCCGCGGAGCGTTCCAGCAGGGGGAGGAAGGCGTGGGTCACCCGGACCAGGCCGAAGACGTTGGTCTCGAACACCTCCCGCATCACGTCGGCCGTCAGCTCCGCGGCGCCGATGACGGCGCCCTCCGGGGAACGCACCTCGATGCCGGCGTTGTTGACCAGGACGTCGAGTCCGCCGTCGGCCTCGATGGTGGCCGCGGCCGCGGCGACCGACGCGTCGTCTGTGACATCGAGGTGCACGAACCGGGCGCCGAGCCCGGCCGCGGCCGCCGTGCCCCGCTCGATGTCGCGCGCCCCCAGGTAGACGGTGTGGCCCGCGGCGGTCAGGCGGCGGGCCGTCTCGTATCCGAGGCCCTTGTTGGCCCCGGTGATCAAGGTGGTCGTCATGGGCCCAGCTTCCCTCCGGGACGACGCGAACGGCCAGTGGTTTACGAGACGCGCCCGGGCCGTAAGCGGTCAGCAGGGATGGGAGGGGCCCTTCTGCCGGGTGATGTTGTCGTTGGACATCCAGCCGGCGGTGTTCGTGCCGTCGATGCGGACGTACGTCCATGTGTGGCCGTACGCGTTGACTACGGAGCAGTGGTACCAGAGCTTCGTGCCCGACTTGGCCAGGGTGACGGCGGGGCACGTCTGGTAGGGCCCGGCCTCCAGGTGGTAGTCACCGGCCATGTACCCGTAGCTGCCGGGAGCGGGGTCGTTGTGGCTCCAGCCCCCGCAGCCCGTGGATACGGGGCTGGGCCGGACGGCGGTCTTCCCCGGCGCGCTCGGGGTCGCCCCGTGGGCGCCGGCCGGGCCCGATGGCGAGGGCATGGCCGACGGGGTCCTGCCCGAGCCGCGGGAGGGGGATGAACTCGATGCCTTCTTCGTCGGCCGGGCACCGCTCGCCGGGGCGGTGATCGCGGGCGCCGCCGCCGGTGCACGGCCGCCGCCCTTGCCCCCGCCGTCTCCGGTGACGGCGTACGTGATGCCGGCCGCGCCGACCACGGCGAGGGCCGCGCCCACGGCGATGGCGGTACGGCGCCGCCCCCGGGCGGGGCTTGCCGCCGGTGGCACCTGCGACGTGGGCGCGGAGGGCGGGTACACGTGGTGCGCGGACTGCGGGTAGGGCTGGTGGAGCGGTAGGGGACCGCTGCCGGCCGTCGGGGGCGGCCCGAAGCCGGCAGCGGCGGGGGCCGGTGCCAGGACGGGCGGTTGCGTCGGTGCCGGCTGCGGCGCGGGCGACGGCACATACGCCGGCGCGGGCATCGGCACGGGCATCGCCGCGGGCGCGGGCGGCGTCGTGCGGCTCGCGGCCAGCTCCGCCAGCATCGCGCGGGCCCGGTCGGCCGTGGGCCGGTGGGCGGGGTCCTTCGCCATGAGCGCCCGGAGCACGGGGCCGAGCGGTCCCGCCCGGCGGGGCTCGGGCAGCGGGTCGGTGACGATCGCCGACAGGGTGGACCACACGGAGGTGCGGCGGAACGGCGAAGTGCCTTCCACCGCCGCGTACAGCGTCATGCCGAGCGACCAGATGTCGGAGGCCGGTCCGGGCTCCTGCCCCTGCGCCCGCTCGGGCGGCATGTAGTCCAGGGAGCCGACGAGTTCACCGCTGCGCGTCAGCTTGGCGAGGGCCTCGTCGCCCGGGCCGTCCATGGTGGCGATGCCGAAGTCGGTCAGCACGACCCGGCCGCCGTGCTCCAGCAGCACGTTGCCGGGCTTCACGTCCCGGTGCAGGACGCCCGCGCGGTGCGCGGCGCCCAGGGCGTCGGTCAGCTTGACGCCGATCGCCGCCGCCTCGTAGGGGTCCATCGTGCCGCGTTCGGTGAGGACGTCGTCGAGGGAAGGCCCGTCGACGAGCTCCATCACGATGACGGGCAGGCCCCGCTCCTCGGTCACGTCGTGCACGGTGACCACGCCGTTGTGCCGGATCCGGGCCGCTGCTTGTGCCTCCCGCTGCATCCGGGCGCGCAGATCGGCGAGTTCGGGGGCGCCGGCGTCGGTGTAGGCGCGCAGTACCTTGACCGCGACCTCACGGCTGAGCAGGGTGTCCTCGGCCCGGGCGACCACTCCCATCCCGCCGCGGCCGATCATCGAGGTCACCCGGTAGCGTCCCCCGAGCATCCTGCCGACCAGTTCATCGTTCGTCTCCCCCGTCGGCACCGCACACTCCGTTTCACAACCGCTCGTCAGGCACCCGTCTGGCGGCACAAGCGTAGATGCTTGATCACGGCGACCGCCCCGCGGCCGCGGTCGACGACCGGCCGTCGCCGGGTACGGGCGGCCGGTCCCGGTCGAGCGGGGCGGGTGCGGCGGCGTCAGGTGCCGCCGTCCTTGAGGCGGCGGAGGAACTCGTCCGACAGGCGTTTTTGCAGCTCCGCGAGTTGCTCCGGGGTGTACGCGTTGAGGTCGACCCGGCCGGGGGCGGGGGCGCCGTCGTCCTTCGGTTTCTGTTTCTCCTGCTCCCGGCGTTTGAGTTCCTCTTCCTCAGGGGATCCGGGCGCCGCGAACGCGCACCGGATGAGCGTCCCGTCGGCGGTTTTGAGGCAGGTCGCCTCGCGGCCGGCCACCTGGCCCCGGCCCTCGACGCGGTAGCGGATGTTCTGTTCGCTGCCGATCGTGGCGGTCCAGGTGCTGCCGCCGGTGGGGACCACCTCGAACACCCTGTCCTCGTTGTAGCAGCAGACGTCCCGGTACTCGGCTTTCACCAGCTCGACGAGTGCCTTCGGGGACGGCCACGTCGGCGTGAGCCGGTGGACGGTCATCGGGGCGAGACCGCGGCCCTGGTGGCGGGTGGGGACCGTCGATACGGCCACGACCGAGGTGGCCTCCCCCTGCGGTGTGAGGGGGGTGACGTACGCGCTGTTCCCGCCGGCATCGCGGTAGCGCAGGGTGAACTCCGAGTCGTTGCCCTCGTTGGCGCCGTCCTCGGAGGCGTCCCAGCCGCTGCGCTCGAACCACCAGTCGGTGAAACCGCCGACCGCGGCGGTCCCCTCCCGCTGCCGGGAGGCGAGGCTCAGCGGGTAGGAGGGGCCGGGCACCGAGGCCGTGTCGTCGGTGATCGTCAGTTTCCCGGTTCGTCCGTCGTAGAGCGCCACTCCGGCCGGGCGTTCGGTGACCACGAGGATGCCGGTCTGGCGCTTGAGGGGGACGACCACGATCGGGGTGTCGCCCGAGCAGGTCACGTACGCGTCCGACGCCTCGAAGCGCACCCAGCGTTCGCGGGCCGAGATCTTGCGCCCGAGGTTGTGGCCGAACCAGCCGCTGATCCGTGCGTCGGCCCGCTCCATGTCGAACGAGCAGCGTTGCTGGTTGCGGCTGTTGCCGCCGAGGGGGATCTCCTGGACCAGGCCGACCTCGTACCCGGCCAGCCAGCCGCGGCGCTCGACCAGGGTCGCGAACCGGTCCGCATCGGGCAGGTAGGTGACGTCGGAGATCTCGCCGGTCACATCCCCCAGGTGGGGGCCGGCCTGCGCCTTTCCGACCAGGTAGGGCGCGCGGGGCGCCAGTTCGGGTACCGGCTCGGAGACGATCCGGACGTCCTGCATGTAGGCGCGGTCCTGGAGGTACGCGCCGTACACCAGCCACCAGACGGTGAGGCCCAGCCCCAGGAGGCCGCCCAGCCAGGCGAGGGCCACTGCCGCATTGCCGCGGCCGCGGGCCCGGCTCCCGCCGTCCCGCTTCCTGCGGAGCAGCCTCACCGCCTGCCACAGCGCCCCGGCGGTGGCGCCGGCCAGCAGCGGGACGGCCAGCCAGGCGAAGAGCTTGCGCAGCTCCCACACCACGACCGTGGTGTAGTACGAGGCGTACCAGAGGGCCAGGCCCGCCAGGACTGCCGCCATCCCCCACCGCAATGCCCGGCCCATCAGCGCCCCCCGACGTCAGTTGCCTCGATTGTCCACGCCGTACCGGCACGTGTCAGTAGTCCCGGTCCGGCAGCGCCCGCCCGGCGGGGCGGGCGCGTCGGGAGGGGATCAGACGATGCCCTCGGCGATCTCCGCCTGTTCGCGGGTGGTGCCGTAGGCGGAAGGGGTGCCGTAGGAGCGCCGGGCTACGGACCACCACACGCTCGCGAGGACCAGGACGACCGCCAGGGCGATCACCGCGTAGTTCATCGAGTCGATGGTGACCGGGGACTTCTGCGGCAGGCAGAACAGGACGGTGACGACCGCCACCCAGACGACGGCGATCCAGCCGACCGGCTTGCTCCAGCGGCCCAGGCTCCACGGGCCGGGCACGAACCGGTCTCCGGCACGCAGCCGCAGGTAGATCGGGATGGCGTAGGCGGGCGTGATGCCGATGACGTTGATGGCGGTCACGGCCCCGTAGGCGGTGGCGGAGTACAGCGACGGCAGCGCGAGCACGCCGGCGACGACGACCGACAGCCAGACCGCCGGGACCGGCGTCTGGGTGCGGCCGCTGACCGTGCGCCACAGGGCGGAGCCGGGGAGCGCGTTGTCCCGGCTGAACGCGAAGACCATCCGGCTCGCGGCGGCCACCTCCGCGTTGCCGCAGAAGAGCTGGGCGACGATGACGACGAGGAGCAGGGCGGTGGCCCCGCCGGACCCCAGGGCGTCGAGGAAGATCTGGGCGGGCGGGACGCCGGTGGCGCTGCCCTGGACGGCGGCGTAGTCCTGGATGGCGAAGGTGAGCCCCGCGAGCAGGGCGAACCCGGCGATCCAGGAGACCCAGATGGACCGCACGATGCCCCTGGCGGCGGAGACGGAGGCGTTCGCGGTCTCCTCCGAGAGGTGGGCGGAGGCGTCGTACCCGGAGAAGGTGTACTGGGCGAGCAGCAGGCCGACCGCGGCCACGTAGAACGGGTTGGCCCAGCCGGTGTCGTTGGCGAAGTGGGTGAAGACGAACGACGGCGACTGGTGGTGGTCGGGGACGAGCGCGAGGGCGCCGACGATCAGGGCGACACCGCCCAGGTGCCACCAGACGCTGACGGAGTTGAGCACGCTGACGAGGCGGACGCCGAAGAGGTTCAGCGCGGCGTGCAACAGCAGGATGCCCAGGAAGATCAGGAACGTCGATCCGGAGGTGGGTACGAAGCCGAACTGGAGGTTCAGGAACGCGCCGGTGAACAGGGCGGCGCCGTAGTCGATGCCGGCGATGGCGCCGAGCAGCCCGAGGAGGTTCAGCCAGCCCGTGTACCAGCCCCAGCGGCGTCCCCCGAGCCGGTCGGCCATGTAGTACAGCGCCCCGGAGGTGGGGTAGGCGCTGGTCACCTCGGCCAGGGCGAGGCCCACGCAGAGCACGAAGAGGCCGACCCCGGCCCAGCCCCACAGCATCACGGCCGGTCCGCCGGTGCCGAGTCCGAAGCCGTACAGGGTCATGCACCCGGAGAGGACGGATATGACGGAGAAGCTGATGGCGAAGTTGCCGAAGCCGCCCATCCGCCGGGCGAGGACGGGCTGGTAGCCGAGCTCCCTCAGCCGTTCCTCCTCGTCCTGGGGGCGTGGGGCGCCGGCGCCCTTGCGGGCTGCCCATGCGGTGCGGGACATGCGGGTTCCTCCGGGTGGGTGGTGGGGCACGGGGACGGTGAGCGGGTGGCGCGGGGTGCGACGGTGGGCCGGAGGTCAGCCCCGGCCGGCCAGGCTGCGGGACCTGGCCTGGAGGAACACCTCCTCGGCCAGTGCCTGGTCGGCCGGGGCGCGGGTCCGGTAGGCCCACGGCAGGGGGGTCCAGTAGGGGCCGATCGCGTCGAAGACGCGGGCCGCCTCCTCGAACCGGTGGGCTCCCCACAGGGCGTGGGCCAGATGGTTCAGGTCGAGCGGGGAGGCGCGGCGCGGGTCGGCGGACAGGAACCATCGGTCCAGGGCGTGGCCGGCGTCGCGGATGGCCTCCTCGGCGATCCAGTGCAGGTCCAGCGCCCTCTCCTGGCCGCCTTCGCGGCGGTAACGTTCGACGCGTACGTACAGCGGCAGGGCGTGGGCGGCGGAGCCGGGCGGGGCGGAACCCGCCGCCCAGTGCACGAAGTTGGCGGCCTCCGAGAGCGGTCCGGGGGAGTTCGCGTACACGAACTGGAGCATCCGGTGGTAGGCCTCGCGGTTGTGCGGGTCCCGCTCGTCGGCCTCCGCGAGGATGCCCCAGGGGCCGGCCGGCAGCATCGGGCCGGGGGGTGTGAGCCGGTGCTCGTCCATCCGGCGGTGTTCGTCGAGGGGCGCGAGGGCGAGCAGGCAGACCCACGGCACGGGATCGGCGGGGCTGGCGGCGGCGGTGTCGCGGCAGGCCGTCCAGGCTTCCCGCCACAGCTCGGGCGTGCGGGGGTGCCCGGCCCGGTGGGCGCGGACGGCCCGTTCGACGGTGACGCGGGTGTGCATCACTGTGGCGGCGACACTGTGCGGTTCTTCGGCGCGCCAGGCCTGGACCACGTCGGATCCGGCGGCGACGGCGGCGAGGACCTGGGTGCGCTGGGTCCACAGTCCCCAGTCCTCGGTCCGTTCGAGCAGGCGCGCCATCGACACCCACCGACCGGTGCGCAGGTCCTGGACGGCCACGCGCAGGTCGTTGTCGTGGCCGGCGGGGTGGTAGACGGGCCGGTAGTCGCTGCCCGCCATCACCTCGTCCCGGTCGACGGGCGGCCGGGGCGGTCGCGTCTTGCGGTTGTCGTGGTCATCAGTCCTCGGCTCGGTTGATCGGCGATCACTATAGGGCGACCGACCCCTCGCGTAACCAGATTCCTGTTCGAACGCAAGTAACCGGCCATGTCGGGCATATGACTTTGCGTCAGTGGCCGCGCCAGGAGCGCGGGGAGGATCTTGACGCACGGCGTCCGCTGGTGGAGTCTTCCGACGGTCAGACAAGCCGACACCAGGGACGGAGTGGTGATGACGGGCCCGGTGCTCGCTGTCGACCAGGGCACCTCGGGAACCAAGGCCCTCGTCGTCTGTCCCGTACGTGGGGTCATCGGCTCCGGATCGGCGGCGGTACGGCCCCGGTACCTGCCGGGCGGCCGGGTGGAGGTCGACCCGCGCGAGCTGCTGGACTCGGTCGTCGGGGCGGGGCGGGCGGCGCTCGCCGCGGCCGGTGAGCCGGTCGTCGCCGTGGGCCTGGCCAACCAGGGCGAGACCGTTCTCGCCTGGGATCCGGCGAGCGGTGAGCCACTGACCGACGCGATCGTCTGGCAGGACCGGCGGGCCGAACCGCTCTGCGAGGAACTCACGCCGCAGGCGGCCTCGTTGCGGCAGACGACGGGCCTGCCGCTCGATCCGTACTTCGCCGCTCCCAAGATGGCGTGGATACGCCGCCACCTGACCCGGGACGGCGTCGTGACCACCAGCGACGTGTGGCTGGTGCACCGCCTCACCGGTGCTTTCGTGACCGACGCGGCGACGGCCGGCCGCACCCAGTTGCTCGACCTCGACACCGTGGGCTGGTCCCGGGCTGCGCTCGACGTGTTCGCTCTCGCGGACGAGCGGCTCCCCGAGATCGTCGACTCGGACACCCCCGTCGGCACCACCACCGCCTTCGGGCCCGCGCTGCCACTGACCGGGCTGCTCGTGGACCAGCAGGCGGCGCTGCTCGCCCAGAGCGCCACCGAGCCCGGCGCCGCCAAGTGCACCTACGGCACGGGGGCGTTCCTGCTCGCGCAGACCGGCCCGCTCCCCCGCCGCAGCGCCTCCGGGCTGGTGGGCTGCGTGGCCTGGCGGCTGGCCGGACGGACCAGCTACTGCCTGGACGGGCAGGTGTACACGGCCGCCTCCGCGGTGCGCTGGCTGACCGATCTCGGCGTGATCTCCGGCGCCGCCGACATCGACGCCGTGGGCGGCAGCGTCCAGGACGCGGGCGGCGTCACCTTCGTCCCCGCGCTCGCCGGACTCGCCGCCCCGTGGTGGCGGGGCGACCTGCGGGGCTCGGTCACCGGACTCGGCCTCGACACCACGGCCGGGCACCTCGTGCGGGCCCTGTGCGACGGGATCGCCGCACAGGTGGCGGAGCTCGCGGACGCGGTCGCCGGCGATCTGGGCGCGCCGCTGACCACCCTGCGCGTGGACGGGGGCCTGACCCGGTCCGCGCTCCTCATGCAGGCCCAGGCGGACCTCCTCGGGATCCCGGTGGAGGTGTCGGCGCTGCCGGACGCCACCGCACTGGGCGTCGGCGCGGTCGCCCGGCTGGGTCTCGATCCCGCGCTCGGCGTCCGGGAGGCGGTCCCGGAGTGGAAACCGTCCGCGGTGTACGAGCCGAGGGCGGACGCCGATCGGGCCGAGGAGCGGCGCGCCCGCTTCCGCGCGGCGGTCTCGGGCCTGCTCGACGGTCCGGCATGAGCGTCACCACCGGCGGCGCCCTGCCCGGCGGGGAGTACGACGTGACGGTCGTCGGGGCCGGGGTGGTGGGCTCGGCCATCGCCCGCGAACTGGCCCGGCTCCCCTTGCGGACCGCCCTGGTCGAGGCCTCCGACGACGTCGGCGACGGCACCTCCAAGGCCAACACCGCCATCCTGCACACCGGCTTCGACGCGGTGCCCGGCACCCTGGAGTCCCGGCTCGTCCGGGAGGGGCGGCGCCGCCTCGCCGCGTACGCCGCCGAGACCGGCATCCCGGTGGAGCCGCTCGGGGCGCTCCTCGTGGCCTGGGACGAGGAACAGCTGGCGGCGCTCCCGGGCCTCGCCGACAAGGCCGTGCGCAACGGCTGCCACTCGACCCGGATCATCCCGGCCGAGGAGGTGCGGGCCCGTGAACCGGAGCTCGGCCCCGGGGTGCTGGGGGCACTCGACGTGCCGGGCGAGTCCATCGTCTGCCCCTGGACGACCACCCTCGCGTACGCCACGCAGGCCGTCCGCGCCGGCACCGACCTCCACCTCAACTGCCGTGTGTCGTCCGTGACTCCGGGCGAACCGCACCTCCTCGGTACCAGTCGGGGGCCGCTGCGCACCCGCCACCTCGTCAACGCCGCCGGCCTGTACGCCGACGAGATCGACCGGCTCCTCGGTCACGCGGACTTCACCGTGACGCCCCGGCGCGGCCAGCTGATCGTCTTCGACGAACTCGCCCGCGGCCTGGTGCGGCACATCCTGCTGCCCGTGCCCGGTGCGCTCGGCAAGGGGGTGCTGGTGACCCCGACGGTGTACGGGAACGTGATGCTCGGGCCGACCGCCGAGGACCTGGACGACAAGACCGCGACCGGATCGACCGCCGAAGGCCTCGCGCTGCTGCGGGAGAAGGGCCGGCGGATCCTGCCCGCGCTCCTGGAGGAGGAGGTCACCGCCGTGTACGCGGGGCTGCGGGCCGCGACCGGGTCCGAGGACTACGCGATCCGGGCCCACCCCGCGCAGCGGTACGTGAGCGTCGGCGGGATCCGGTCGACGGGCCTGACCGCCTCGATGGCGATCGCCGCCCACGTGGTGGCGCTGCTCGGCGAGGGCGGTCTGCCGGTCACGGGCGCACGCGAGCTGGAGCCGGTGCGGATGCCGAACCTGGGTGAGGCGTTCCCCCGGCCGTACCGCGATGCGCGGATGATCGCGGCGGACCCGGAGTACGGCCGGATCGTCTGCCACTGCGAGCGGGTGACCCGTGGGGAGATCCGCGACGCGCTCGCGGCGACCGTCCCGCCCGGCTCGCTGGACGGCCTGCGGCGCCGCACGCGCGCGCGGGGCGGCCGCTGCCAGGGCTTCCACTGCGGCGCCGCCGTCCGCGCCCTGTTCGAGGAAGGCCGCCGGTGAACCGCACGGTCGACGTGCTCGTCGTCGGCGCCGGACCCGCCGGTCTCGCCCTCGCCGCCCGCCTGGCGGGCGCGGGCGCCGGGCGGGTGGAGGTGGTGGAGCGCGAGCAGGACGCGGGAGGGGTGCCGCGCCACTGCGCCCACGGCGGTTTCGGCGGGCCGTCGCGCCCGTGGCTGCGGGGGCCGGCGTACGCCCTGAGGGCCACGGAGGCCGCGGTCGGGGCGGGGGCCTCGGTCCGTACGGGTGTCACCGCCACCGGCTGGGCCGGACCCCTGTCCTTGGACACGACGAGCCCGGCGGGCGTGGAGCGGATCACGGCGCGGGCCGTCGTCCTCGCCACGGGTGCCCGGGAGCGGCCGCGCAGCGCCCGGCTGGTGCCGGGCTCCCGTCCGGCGGGGGTACTGACCACCGGGGAACTGCAGCAGTCGGTCCACCTGTACGGACAGTCGGTCGGCCGGCGGGCCGTGGTGGTGGGGGCCGATCCGGTGGTGCGGCACGCGGTACGTACGCTGCGCCGGGCCGGTGCGAAGGTGGTGGCGGTGGTCACCGACCGCCCGCGCGGCACCTCCCTGCCGGGAGTCCCGCTGCTCACCTCGACCACGGTGGCCGAACTGCGCGGCCGCGGCCGTCTGTCGGGCGTGGCCCTGCACCACGCCGACGGCAGGTCGGGGGTGCTCGCCTGCGACACGGTGGTGTTCACCGGCGACTGGATCCCGGACCACGAACTGGCCCGCCGCGGCGGCGTCATCCTGGATGCGGGGACCCGTGGCCCCGGCGTGGACGCGTCGTTCCGTACATCGGCGCCGGGGGTCTTCGCGGTGGGCAACGCCCTGCACGGCGTCGAGAGCGCGGCCACCGCCGCCGCGGAGGGCGCCGCCGCGGCGGCCCCGGTGCTGGCCCGCCTGTCGGGCGCGGCGTGGCCGGATGCCGGACCGCCGGTGGTCGTACGGGCGCCGCTGTCGTGGGTGACACCGAACCGGGTCACGGGGCCGGCCGGGCGGCCGCTGCTCCTGCGGTCGGGGGAAGCGCTGACGGGACCCGTGGTGACGGTCGGGCAGGACGGGCGGCTGCTGTGGCGCCGCCGGTTCCCGGGCCGGGTGTCACCGTCGCGGTCGATGAGGCTGCCGCCGGACTGGACGGCCCGGGTCGACCCTGCGGGCGGACCGGTCGTGGTGCGGGTCGGCTGACCCGTGGCCGGAGTCAATTGCTTTGAATGGAGCCTGTTTTGACGGCCGGTGACCAAAGGCCCCGAGGCATGTGGCCTCGCCGGGTTGGCCTATCATCTGTTCGATTCTCGCCACCCGTGCCGTCGCAGAGGGGCGGGTGGCGACTCTTGACGAGAGGCATCGAACACTTGCGATTGACAGGCAAGCACCGGATATCCATCCTCGCGGCGGTGGCGGCCACCGCCGCGATCGCGGGAAGTCTGCAGCTCACGTCCAGCGCGTTCGGCACGGAGACCGACGAGGACCCCGCGCCGGAGGCGGCGAGTTCCCCGGCGGCCCTGCCGGCCGTGGAGGACGTCGACTCCCACGCGGAGGATTCCGCCGTCTACGGCAGCGACGCCACGGCCTTCAAGGGCGGCGTCATGTCGCTCGGCGCGCCGGCGTCCCGCTCCGCGTCGAAGTCGGGCGTGGCCGCCGCGCCCGCACCGCCTCAGGGCGAGGGGTGGAAGCTGAGCGGCGCGACCAAGTGGCTGCAGACCGGCTACACCATCAAGTTCTACGACCAGAAGTCCGCGGACTGGCTGGCCCCGTACGTGCAGGCCACCGCCGCCGACCTGCGCCGCATCACCAACCTGCCCGTCACCGTCGACACCAAGCCCGTCGGCTGGGACTACTCCCGGCCCCGGGGCGAAGTGGTCATCGGAGTCGCCCACCGGCCGTGCCTGCCCCCGGACGGCGACAGCATGGGGAGCACCGGCTGGAAGGTGGTCCGTGACGGCTCCGGCATGGCGAACCTCAGCTGCGGCTTCACCAGTTCCTCCCTGCCCGAGACGGTGACCAGCGGGCACGCCTACATCGACGACGAGTTCTTCACCCCGGCCGGCAAGCCCACCGCCGCCATGGGCGAGACGTACATGCGCAACCACGTCAGCCACGAGATCGGACACACGCTCGGTCTGACGCACGCCAACCGCAGCATGAACAAGAGCGACTGCGTCAAGGGGAGCGACTCCGGCGAGTTCCCGGTGATGTGCTCGCCGGCCTACGCGTACCAGGACAAGCGCGCCGGCACCTACGTCCAGCAGTTCGACCTCCAGGGCCTGCGCCTGCTCGCCTCCGGAGCGGGCGCCGTGCTGTCACCGCAGGGCAAGGTGACCGGCATCGGCTCCAAGTGCCTGGACGTCAAGGGCGGCAAGGCGGTCAACGGCACCCCGATCCAGCTCTACACCTGCAACGGTTCCGCGGCGCAGTCGTGGATCCTCGGCAAGGACGGCACCCTTCGCGCGCTCGGCAAGTGCCTGGACGACGCGCGCAACGCCGGGGCCAACGGCGACAAGATCAGCCTCTACGACTGCAACGGCACGCCGGCCCAGCGCTGGTCCGTCAACGCCAAGGGGCAGATCGTGCACGTGGCGTCGGGCAAGGTGCTCGACGTGACCGGCGGGTCCACCGCCAACGGGACCGCCGTCCAGCTCTACACGGCGAACACCAACAAGCGCCAGGTCTGGGTCACTCCGAAGTAGCCCTTCCGGCCCGCTCGGACAGCCGCGAGCCCCGGTCACCGCGCACCGCGGAGGCCGGGGCTCACGCGTCGGGCGGCAGGGCCAGTGGATGGCCGGAGGTGGCCTTGCCGCACGTCGCGGGCGGGTGACACGGTGGTCGCCAGCGCGCGTACCGCACCTTTCCCCACCCGCGGCAGACCGCCGGGTGCGAGCCCAGAAGGAAGCGTGACATGCCGCACCACCTGCCCGCCCCGCCCCGGCCCGTCCGGCGCACCTCCTGTCCGCACGGCACCTGGGACGTCCTGCGGGCCCTGCCCCATCCCCTGCTGCGGCCGGGGGTGCGGGGGTACCGGGGCTACCGGATGGACCTGGAGCACAGCCGCAGGAGGCTGGAGGTACCGGACGCCTGCGCCTCGCTGGTGTTCAACCTGGCCGGACCCGTGTGGGTGACCCTCGGCACCGCACGGGACGCGGACTCCCGCCCGTACACGGCGCTGCTGTCCGGTCTGCAGACCCGACCGACCGTCGGTGAACACGCGGGCCGCGTGGAGGGAGTGGAGGTGCTGCTCGCTCCGTGGGCCGCCTTCGGGCTGTTCGGGGTCCCGATGAGCGACCTCGCCGACACGATGGCCGAGCCGGCCGACGTACTCGGGCGCCGGGCCGATCTGCTCGCCGAGGCGCTGCGCGCCGGCTCCGGCTGGGCCGACCGGTTCGCGCTGCTGGACGCCGCCCTGCTCGGGTGGGCCTCGGGGGCCGGAACCGGCTCGTCGCAGGCGCTCCGCGAGGCCTGGCGGGAGCTGGTCCGCAGCCGCGGCTCGCTGACCGTGGGCGCCCTTGCCCGGCGCACCGGTTGGAGCGTGCGGCGTGTGGAGTACCTGTTCCGGGAACAGGTGGGTCTCACGCCGAAGACGGCCGCCCGCGTGCTGCGCTTCCAGCACGCGCTGCGGCTCGTCAACGGCGGTGGACGCCCGCTCGCGGAGGTCGCCGCCGCCTGCGGGTTCAGCGACCAGTCGCACATGAACCGCGAGTTCAAGGCGATGAGCGGGCGTTCACCGCGCCGGTTCGTGGCCGAGCGCCGCACCGCGCTGCCGGGTCCCCCGGGGCCCGACCGCGTGACCGGTCAGGTGACCAGCGTCGTGCTGCCCGGGCGGTGACGGACTCCCTGAGGGTTCAGTCGATCTTGATGGAGCTGACCCGGTTGTCCCAGCCGCTGCGCATCGAGTCCTCCTGGTGGTTGGGGCCGGTGTTGCCCGGGTACCAGTAGCCGCCTCCGTTCGCGTTCTCGGCCAGGTGCGCCGTGCACGCGCCGGTCCAGTAGGAGGAGGTCGAGTTGTCGAAGTTGTAGGCGGAGAGGTTCTGCCAGTAGCCGCGGTCGTAGAACTTGAGGTCCCGGCCGCCCTTGCTCGTGTACTGGTAGAGGTCGAGCGCCGTGGCACAGGCGGCCTTGACCTGCCGGGTGGAGGCGGTGGTCCGTAACTGCTTCTCCCGTGCCTCCTGCTGCGCGACCGTGCGGAAGCACTCCACCGCGCCGCGCGTCTGCCACACCATGCAGACCCTGGCGTCTCCCCAGTCACCGGACAGGTCCACGGTGCGGCCCTCGAACCGGGCGTACCGGGCCGCGGTGTCGGGGACGGGGGAGGCGGCGGCCTGCGCGGGTGCGGCGAGGACGGTGGAACCGCATACGGCCGCGGCGGCGAGAGCGACCGCCGCGCTGCGCTTGACGAACATGAAGTGGGTCCTTTCGAACGGGTCACCCGGCACGCGCCGGGACCCCTTCATCCTGGAACTGCGCTGGTTTCCCGTTCTAGAAGAAACGCGCACGGGCGGCCCCCGGTCGCCGCTCCGGCCGGGGCCGTACCGTTTCATCGCTTGACCGACGAACCGTGGAACGAGAATGTGACAGGACGGGCGAACGGACGTCAGGAGCTGGTCCCGACGAGCACCCCGACCTTGTCGATGCGGTGCTCGGGGTTGTTCTGCGCGTCACGCCAGGTGTTGCCCGCGGCGTCGTCCTCCGGCGTGAGGCAGGTGGACACGGTGATCATCGCGCGGCTCGGGGACGTTCCACTGGAGCCGGGAACCGCGGCGCGCTGCTCCGCCATGGAGGAGGGCGAGCGGAAGGAGGTCGTCCGGGTGGTGCCGATGACGTATTCGTACGTCACACCGCCCGCGGTGACGAAGACGGATGCCCCCTGGGGCAGCGACGGCAGGGCGTTCAGCGGCCCGCCGCCGGCGACGCGGTGGCCCGTGACGATGTAGTTGCCGATGTCGCCGGGGCCTACGCCGCCGCCGGGGCCGTAGGGGCTCGCGGCCAGGCCCCGGTCCTGGATCGCCGTACCCGGCGCGTCGTCGGGGCTGCCCTGGTACGGGACGACGGGCAGGCCGGAAAGGCCGATGGCCGGAATCGACAGCGTGGCGGCCTGGATGCTGGTCACGGCCGCGGAGGGCGCATGCGGGGCGGGCTGCTGGGCGAGGGCGCCGGGAACAGCCGTCAGCAGGACGGCGAGGGACACACTGGCGAGCGCCGCTGGCACGCTGCGCGAAGAGCGGAGGAGGCGTGGAGACATGGCGTTGTCCAAAGTCTGCCGGAGTCGTTCGGTCCAGCCGCCGGTCGGCTCTTCCAGCCTGACACAGGCCAGGACGTGCGGCAGCCCGGCGCCCCGGCGCCCGCATCGCCTCGGGCAGCGCCGTGAGCGGTACTTCGTACCGGCCGGGAGACCCGGGAGGGCCGGGGCGGGTGAGGGTGTGGAGACGGCGGTGACTGGCCGGAACCCGCCGGTGGGAGGGCGTATAAACAGACCGGATCGAGGTGTTCCGGCCACGCGGTCGCAGGGGCGGGGGGAGGGTGGTCCACCGCATCACCGCCCGTAGCGGAACCGGACCACGGAGGCCCCATGGACCCCACCCCGCTCGTCCCCCGACCTCCTTTATCCCGGGAGGAGTTCGCGGCCGAGCTGACACGCCTGCGGGAGAAGGCCGACCTCACCGTCCGCGCCGTCGCCGCGCGCGTCGGCGCACCGGGCGCCCACAGCACCATCGGCGGCTGGTTCGCCGGCCAGAACCTGCCGTCGATCAGCTCCCTGCCCCTGTTCCGCCGGGTGCTGCACGTGTGCGGGGTGACCGACGCGGCCGAGATCGAGCGCTGGCTGGAACGGCTCGCCGAGCTGCGGCGGTCCCGGGTCCTGCGCGTCGCGGGTGGCGCGTCGCCCTACCGGGGGCTCGCGGGTTTCGAGGAACGCCACGCCGACTGGTTCTTCGGCCGGGAGAGCCTGCGGGCGGTCGTCGTGGACCGGATCCTTTCCGAAGGTGATGACGTACCCCAACTGCTCGTCGGGGCTTCCGGGTCGGGGAAGTCCTCCCTGCTGCGGGCGGGGGTGCTGCCCGTCCTGCGGGGCGGGCACGGTTTCACGCCGCTGCTCCTGGCCCCCGGCCGCGATCCGGTGCGCGCGTTGCTGGCGGCCCTGTCCACGCAGTGGGAGGGCGACGGGGGCCCGCAACGGCAGGACGGGGCGCCCGATCCTCTCGAACTGGCGTCTCGCACACGGACGTCGGCCGAGCGCAGGGGCGTACGCCTGGTGGTGGCCGTCGACCAGCTGGAGGAGGTGTTCACCGCATGCCCCGACCCGGCCGGACGGGAGCTGTTCCTGCGCTGCCTGGCGGCCCTCCCCTCCCCCGGCGTGCGCGTCACCGGATGCCTGCGTGCCGACTTCTACAGCCAGGCCCTCGCCCGGCGCCCCCTCGCGGCGGCCCTGCAGAAGGGCCAGACCGTCGTGGGAGCGCTCAGCGAGGACGAGATTCGCGCCGTGATCGGCGGGCCGGCCGCCAAGGCCGGTCTCGTCCTGGACGAAGGGTTCGTCGACGTACTCCTCGCCGACCTGAGGGACTCCGGACCGGGGGCCCTCCCCCTGCTGTCGCACGCGTTGCTGTCGACCTGGGAACGCGGTCGCGGCACCGCCTTGACCATCGCCGACTACCGGGCGGGCGGCGGGATGTCCGCCGCGGTCTCCGAGACGGCGGAAGAGGTCTACGCGGCCCTGTCGCGGGACGAGTGCGCCCTCGCGCGGCAGCTGTTCCTGCGGATGGTCGCGGTGGGGGACGGCGTGCCCGACGCGCGCCGGCTGCTGCCGCTGCCGCCGCCCACCGGCCGCCTCGACCGGGCCGGACAGGTGTACGCGGTGCTGGAGCGCTTCGTCGACCGGCGTCTGGTCACGCTCGACGGCGACGGCGCGAGGATCACCCACGAGGCGCTGCTCACCGCCTGGCCGAGGCTGCGCGGCTGGATCGACACCGACCGGGCCGGGCAGATCGTCCGGCAGGACCTGACCCGGGACGCGGACCGCTGGCTCGCGCACGGCCGCGATCCCTCACTGCTCTACCGGGGCACCCGGCTGGCCGTAGCCTCCGATTGGGCCCCGGCCGGCGGACACGCTCCCGAACTCGACTCCCGGGAAGGCGAGTTCCTCGACGCGAGCCGGCTGGCGCAGGACGACCGCGTCCGGCGCGAACGGCGCGGGGCCCGGCGGCTGCGCCGGCTGCTCGTCCTGCTCTCGCTGATGGTCGTCCTGTCGGGCCTGCTCACCGCAGTCGCCGTGGTCCAGCGCCGTGACGCGGAGAGACAGCAGGCCGTCGCGCTGTCCCGGCTGGTGGCGGCGCGCGCCGAACGGCTGCGGGGCAGCGACCTCGCCCTGTCGGCGCAACTCGGGCTCGTGGCCTACCGTACGGCCCCCACGGCCGAGGCGCGGGAGGCGCTGATGGACGCCTCGGCGTTACCGGCCGTGACCCGGATCCTCGCGTTCCGCGGCGTCGTCCAGGCGGTGGCCCTCAGCCCGGACGGGCACACCCTCGCCGCGGGCGGCCTGGACCACCAGGTCGCGCTCTGGGACCTGCGCGATCCCGAGCGGCCGCGAGCACTGGGCGCGGCGCCGGTCTCGTTCGCCGACACCGTGTACGCGCTCGCTTTCAGCCCGGACGGCCGACGGCTCGCGGCCGGGTCGGGGGACGGGACCGTACGGGTGTGGGAGCCGTCCGGCCCCGATCCGGCGGCGGCCGGGGTCCGCTCGTTCAAGGGTCCGGAGTCGGCCGTCTACGGGGTGGCCTTCGCCCCGGACGGCAGGACGCTGGCCGCGGCGGGCGCCGACGGCGGCGTCTACCTGTGGCCGGACCCGGCGGTGGCCGCTGCGCGTACGGACGGCGGTTCCGCCCCCGCCGCCGTGCCCGGTCTGCGGCTCACCGGCTTCACCGGGGCGGTGCACACGGTCACGTTCCGGCCCGGGCCCGATCCGGCCCTGCTGGCCGCGGGCGGCGCGGACGGCGCCGTACGCCTGTGGGACCTCGCCGACCCCGGGCGGCCGCTCGCCTACGGCCGGCCGCTGACCGGTGCGGCGGGCCCCGTGTTCGGGCTGGCCTTCACGGCCGACGGCGCCCGGCTCGCCGCGGGGAGCCAGGACCGGTCCACCCGGGTGTGGGACGTGCCCGCGCCGAACTCCGACCCCGGCTCACCCGCGGTGGTAGGCGGGGCTCCGGCCGCTCCCGACGGCCCGGCCAGCTACGTCAACGCGGTCGCCTACAGCCCGGACGGGCAGTGGCTGGCGACCGGCAGCGCGGACAACCAGGTGCGCCTGTACGACGCGCGGACGCGCGTCCTCGCCGGGGTCTTCCCGCACCCGGGGCCGGTCACCTCGCTCTCGTTCCACCCCGGCGGACGACAGCTGGTGACGGGCGCCGCGGACGGCACCGTACGCCTTTGGCAGCTGCCTCCCCGCCCGCTGCGCGGCTTCCAGGGAACGGTCAACGCGATCGGCTATGCGCCGGACGGGAAGCTGCTCGCCGTCGCCGGGCGCGACGTACAGCTGTGGGACGTCGCCGATCCCTGGACCCCGCGCCCGGTCGGGCCGCCCCTGACGAATCCCACGGGGTACTCGGCGACGGTCTCCTTCACCCCGGACGGCCGCACCCTCGCGGTGGGCGGCCGGGAGGGCAAGCTGTGGCTGTGGGACCTCTCCCGCCCCGACAGGGCCGTGCCGTACGGGGAACCGCTGACCGGGGGCGCCGGAACCATCCAGTCCGCCGCTTTCGACCGGACGGGCCGCGTACTGGCCGTGGGCAGCGAGGGGCGGACCGTACGCGTCTGGGACACGGCGGACCCGGCCCACCCGGAGCTCTCGGCCGAACTGCCGGAGCCGACGAACTACGTCTACTCGGTGGCGTTCAGTCCGGACGGGCGGCGGCTCGCGGCCGGTACGGTCGACAAGCAGGTGCTGCTGTGGCGGATGCCGCCGGGCGGTGGCCGGCCGGTGCTCGAATCCACCCTGCGCGGGCCGGGCAGCTACGTCATGTCCGTCGCGTTCAGCCCCGACGGCCGGCTCCTGGCGGCCGGTACCGCGGACCGGGACGTGTGGCTGTGGGACGTGAGCGGGGACCGGCCGCGCACCGCCGGGCCGACGCTGACGGGGCCGAGCAGCTACGTGTACGCCCTGTCGTTCAGCCCGCAGGGCCACACGCTCGCCGCCGCCAGTACGGACGGCACCGTATGGCTGTGGGACACCGGTGACCCTCGGCGGCCGCGGCCCCGCACCGTGCTGAGCGGTCTCGGCGGCAAGGTGTACGCCGTCGCGTACAGCCCGGACGGCCGCACCCTGGCGGCCGGCGGCGCCGGCCCGGCCGCCCTGGTGTGGTCCCGCGACGAGGAGGAGATCGCCCGGAGGCTGTGCGAGCGGGCGGGGACGGCCATCACCGCCCAGGAGTGGTCCCAGCTGGTCCCCGGTCTGCCGTACGCGCCGCCGTGCCGGTGACCCCGTACGGAGTTGTACGGACCGCCGTACGGGCCTGGTCGACCTGCGGTTCCTTCCTTCCACCCGCCGCGGTCGGGATGGCTCTCTGGTGGAGCGCCGCCGGACCAGCCGGGGCGCCGCACACCACCGCGAGTCTTCCGAGGAGAACGACGATGCGCATGACGACCACCACCCTGCGGTCCCGGGCCGGACTGGCCGCCGCCGCGGCCGCCGTCGCCCTGACCGGTCTGATCGCCGGCGCCGGCGGCGCCGACGCGGCCGGCAGCTACATCTCGTCCAACAGCGGCGGGGCGAACGAGCGCACCTGCGCCAACACCGGGTGCGGCTCGCTCGGCTACCTGTCCAACGGGACGGGCGTCACGATGCTGTGCTGGACCGACAGCCAGTGGGTGTACCCGCCGAGCTCCAACTACGCCTCCAACCGGTGGTTCCGCGTCTCCAGCTACGTGGGGACCGGCTACGTCCACTCGTCGCTGGTGGCCGGCCAGACCAGCGTCGGCCACTGCTGACGGGCCCCCGGCCCCCGGCCCCCGGCCCCCGGTTCCCGGCTGTCGCCGGGGGCCGGGGGCCCAGGCGTGCGCGCCTACTGGTCCGCGGAGGGGTTCTGCGCCGTCTCGAGGGCCTGGGCGGCGATCGTGATCGCTTCCTGGTCGTGGCCCGCCGCCTTCGCCGCCCGGGCCTGACTCAGGGAGACGCGGAGCAGTTCGGCGGTGTGTTCCGGCAGGGAGCCGGACGCCACGGCGTCTTCCAGTTTCATGATGGTGTCCGCGGCCAGGTCGTCCGGCATCGTGCGGCCTCCTCCGTCGTCGGGCCGAGTGGCTTGGGCTTGGGCTTGGGCTTGGGCTTGGGCTTGGGCTTGGGCTTGGGCTTGGGCTTGGGCCACCGACGGTGTCACGCCGCACCGGACCGGACAAGCCGACGGGCCGGTGGACAGCGCTCAACTGCGGATTTACGGTCTCCGGCACTTGCCTTTGCGAAGACTTTAGGGTGATACCGCCGCTCGGATTTGCGTGGAGCAACCACCTACTTCTACGGTTGCCTAGAGCAACGAAATGCCGATACCGACCACCCGTACACCCGTACAGAACGTAAGGAAGCCCATGGCAACGACCACACCAACCGGTGTGCGGGCCTCTCACGCCAAGCACGGAGGCGGCGGCCACGACGACGCGCCGATGACGCACCGGCAGATCATGGAGGCGCTCTCCGGGCTGCTGCTCGGCATGTTCGTCGCGATCCTGTCGTCCACGATCGTCTCCAACGCCCTCCCCCACATCATCGGCGACCTCGGCGGCGGCCAGTCCGCCTACACCTGGGTCGTCACCGCAGCCCTGCTGTCCATGACGGCGGCTACCCCCCTGTGGGGCAAGCTGTCCGACCTCTACAGCAAGAAGGCCCTGGTCCAGATAGCCCTGGTCATCTACGTACTGGGATCGGCCGTCGCCGGCATGTCGCAGAACGCCGGCATGCTGATCGCCTGCCGCGTGGTCCAGGGGATCGGCGTCGGCGGCCTGTCCGCCTTGGCCCAGATCGTGATGGCCGCGATGATCTCCCCACGCGAGCGGGGCCGCTACAGCGGCTACCTCGGCGCCACCTTTGCAGTCGCCACCGTCGGCGGACCGCTGCTCGGCGGCGTCATCACCGACACCGACTGGCTCGGCTGGCGCTGGTGCTTCTACGTCGGCGTCCCGTTCGCCGTCATCGCGCTGATCGTGCTCCAGAAGACCCTCCACCTCCCCGTGGTCAAGCGGGAGGTCAAGGTCGACTGGGGCGGCGCGTTCTTCATCTCCGCCGCCGTCTCGCTGCTCCTGCTCTGGGTCACCTTCGCCGGTGACAAGTACGACTGGCTGTCGTGGCAGACGTACGCGATGGTCGGGGGCTCGATCGTCCTCGGCGCCCTTTTCGTCCTCGTCGAGTCCAAGGCGAGCGAACCGATCATCCCGCTGCGGCTGTTCCGCAACCGCACCATCGCGCTGTCGTCCATCGCCTCGCTCTTCGTCGGCGTCGCCATGTTCACCGGCACCGTGTTCTTCAGCCAGTACTTCCAGCTGGCCCGCGACAAGTCCCCGACCATGTCGGGCGTGATGACCATCCCGATGATCGCCGGTCTGTTCGTCTCCTCCACCGTCTCGGGGCAGGTCATCACCAAGACGGGCCGGTGGAAGGCGTGGCTGCTGTGCGGTGGCGTGCTGGTGACGGCCGGCCTCGGACTGCTCGGCACGATCCGCTACGACACGACGTACTGGCACATCGCGATCTTCATGGCGCTGCTGGGCCTCGGCATCGGCATGATGATGCAGAACCTGGTGCTGTGCACGCAGAACCAGGTGGCGCCGTCCGACCTCGGATCGGCCAGCTCCACGGTGACGTTCTTCCGTTCCCTCGGCGGTGCGATCGGTGTCTCCGCGCTCGGCGCGATCATGGCCAACCGGATCACCCACTACGCCAAGGACGGCCTCGCCGGCCTCGGCCCGAAGTACGCGGCCGCCGCGGCTCAGTCGGGCTCCGGCAGCAGCATCCCGGACATGGACAGCCTGCCCGGCCCGCTGCGCACCGTGATGGAGAGCGCGTACGGCCACGGCATCGCGGACGTGTTCCTGATCGCCGCGCCGCTGGCCCTGGTCGCCTTCCTCGTCACGATCTTCATCAAGGAGGTCCCGCTGCGGACGTCGGGCGGCCTGGCACAGGCCTCCCGGGGTGCCCAGGAATCCCAGGACGCCCAGATCGCGGAGGCCGGCGCCGCGGACAGGGCGGAAGCCGGCGCCGAGAGCCCGGCGCCCGGGCCCGCCGCTCCGCACGTGCCGCGCCAGTCGGCGACGGCGTCCCCCGCGGGGGACGCCGTGTCCGCTCCCCCGGCGGACGGTGTCGCGGTCCGCGGTTACGTGCGCGGCGCCGAGAGCACGCCCGTGCCGCGGGCGGCGGTCACGCTGATCTCGCTCGCCGGGCGCCAGCTGGACCGGTCGGTCGCCCGGGCGGACGGCTCGTACGCGGTCGACGCGCCGGGCAGCGGCTCGTACGTACTGATCGCGGCCGCCGACGGGTACCAGCCGCAAGCCTCGACGGTCGTCGTGAACGGCGAGCCGGTCTCCTACGACATCCTGCTGAGTGGCACGAGCGGCCTGAGCGGCGTCGTACGGGCCGCCGAGACCGGGGCCCCCGTCGAGGGCGCCATGGTCATCGTCACCGACGTCCGCGGGGACGTCCTGGCCACCGGAACCACCGGCGCGCAGGGCGCGTTCGGCTTCGCCGAGCTGGTGCCGGGCCCCGTGACCATCGCCGTGAACGCCGCCGGCCGCCGCCCGAGGGCCCTGCACGTCGAGGTCGGCGGAGCGGGAGTCACCCGGGTCGAGGTCGAGCTGAGCTCGGGCGCACGGGTCCAGGGCGTCGTACGGGCGCCGGGCGGACCGCTCGGCGACGCCCGGGTCACGCTGGTCGACGCCGCGGGAAACGTGGTCGGTACCGCGCGGACCGGCGCGGACGGCGCGTACGCCTTCACCGACCTGGACGGCGGCGAGTACACCGTCATCGCGACGGGATACCCGCCGGTGGCCACGGCGCTGACCGTGAGCGGCAGCGGCGTGGACGGTCACGACATCGAGCTCGCCCACCCCGGCGAGTAGACGGGCACCGGCCCGTGGGGCGCGCCGCGAGGCGGGGGCGTCCCACGGGCCGGTCCTCTTTTCGGCTGGCTTGAGATGCTTCGGCAGGGAGAAACGGGATGGGACTCAGCGCACGGATCCGCACGCGCGACGGATGGGCCGTGTCGCACGCGGTCGTCACGGTGACGGACATGACGGGCACGCAGGTGGTGCGGGCCGAGGCCGACGGGGAGGGCGCCGTGCACGACGCGACCGCGCTCGCGCCGGGGGCGTACACCGTCATAGTCACCGCGGTCGGCTACGCGCCCACGGCGTCGAGCGCCATCGTGACGGCGGGCGGGCGCGCCGACGTCGGCAGCGTGGTCCTCGCCCGGCAGGGCGGCGCCGAGCTGCCGCCGCCCGGGCCGTGGACGATCGACCCGGCGCACTCGTCGGTGGCCGCCGTCGCGCAGCACCTGGGCATCTCCAGCGTGCACGGCCGGTTCACGGAGTTCGCGGGCCGGATCGAGATCGCCCCGGAGGTGTCCGCGTCACGGGTGGAAGCGGTGATCGAGGCGGCCTCCATCGACACGGGCAACGGAATGCGCGACGGGCACCTCAAGTCGCCGGACTTCCTGGACGTGGAGGCGTACCCGGCGATCACGTACCGCTCGACGGGCCTGTCCGCGGCCGGCTCGGACCGCTGGACGGTGCACGGCGACCTCACCCTGCGCGGTGTCGTGCGTCCCGTCGACCTGGACCTGGCCTACCTGGGCACGGGAGCCGACCCCTGGGGCGGCACGCGCGCCGCGTTCCGCGCCACCGCCGAACTGCGCCGCGAGGACTTCGCGATGAACTACAACCAGGTCGTCCAGGCGGGCATCGCGGCGATCGGCGCGACGCTGAGGGTGGAGCTGGACATCCAGGCCGTGCGGGGCGGATCGCTGCCGCAGGCGTAGTGCGCGCGAGACCGGTCGAGCCCCGGATGATCCCCTGGCAGGCTCCCCGCCGTGACCGAGAGCCGAGGAGCGCAGGCGCATCGACCGACGGGCCGCGCCCCGGCTACGACGCCCTCCGTGCGTTGGTAGGCGCCGTTGATCGTGTAGTCGGTGTTCCGCTGCCCGCTGTCGTGGACGGGAGCGGGTGTCACGGGCCGTGGTCGCGTCCGTCCCGTGGTGCGAAGGCTGTGAGGGCGTCGGCGTCGGTGGCGCGGGCGTGCAGGAAGTAGTCGGCCCATTCGGTGATTTCGGGGTAGGACGATTCCTGGCCGAGCTGGGTCGCTGCGGCTTGGAGGTCGAAGGGCGTGGTGCGGAGTTCGACGCCCGGGCCCAGGAGGGCCCAGTGTGCTCCGGTCCGTCCGTAGGGCATGCCGATGCTGCCGGGGTTGATCACGAGTCGGCCGTTGGCGAGGCGGACGAACGGCATATGGGTGTGGCCGCAGACCACGGTGCGAATGTCGGCATCGAGTCCGTCAAAGACTTCCTTCCAGCGGTCGAGGCGGGAGTCGACCAGGACGACCTCCTCGTCGTCGCGAGGGGTGGCGTGGCAGAACAGCACCTTTCCCAGGCCGTTCACGGACAGGGAGAGTGATCGTGGAAGCGAGCCGAGAAGGTCGAGATGGTCCTCACGGAGTTGTTCGGCTGCCCAGGGGGCGATCGGATCGGGGATCGTGTGGCGTTGCCCCCGGCGGTATTCGAGGAGTTCGCGGTCGGCGTTGCCACTGATCCAGATGACGCGGTCACCGAGGCTGGTCAGCAGGTCGAGGACCTGGGCCGGTTGCGGGCCGGCGGTGATGTCGCCGGTGAGCACGATGTGATCGGCGGTGCTGACGTCTGGTTCGGCGAGTACTGCCTCCAGGGCCGGCAGGACTCCGTGAATGTCGGACAGGACGGCTACTCGGTTCAGCATGGTCACCACTGTGGGGTGGAGGGAGCCGAGCCGTGTGGTCTTTCGCCCGGCGCGTAGTTCAAGGGCGGCCGTTCAGCGTGTGTGGTCGCCGGGTGCGTAGTTCTTCCAGGGGCTCCGGATGCGGTGGCGATGCGGGTGGTGCTCTTGTCGTGGTGGCCCGGTGCTTGGGCGATGACGGGGGCCGGGGCCCGCGCTGGCGGAAGGCCTGGGTGCGGTCTTTCTCGAAGTCCGTGCCGTGCAGGGGCCCTACTCAGACGCTCCACGTCCCGTATCAGCGCCTTGACCTCACGGCCCTCCTCGTCGTCGGCGGCATCGACGCGGCCATCGGCGACTCGCTGAACTCGCAGCTGTGGTTCCGGGCGAAGGACGACGCCGGGGACCGCGCGGAGCGGCGCGCGCTGCGGGCGGCGGTCGCCCGGCTGGAGACCGAGCGGGGGGACCGACTCGACGTGGCCGGGAGCCGGTACCGGGTCGTGCGGGCGGAGGAGTACGGGGGTTCGGGCCCGGACGGCATGGAAGGGCCGCGCCCGACCGATCCGGAGCCGCCCGTCCCCGACTGGGACCGCACCGCCGAGGGCCCGGCGGTGGACGCCGGCTTGGTGGTGGACCCGCAGGCGCCGGTCACCCCGACGCAGGCGGTGGAGCAGCTGGCGCTGCGCGGCCTGTGCTAAGCGGGCGAGCGGTTCCCCGACGAGGTGCGCGAGGACTCGTAGCGGGCGATGGTGGGGGGGGGGCCCCCCCCCCCGGGGG
Source organism: Streptomyces sp. NPDC051578 (assembly GCF_044454045.1). Classification (NCBI taxonomy): domain Bacteria; kingdom Bacillati; phylum Actinomycetota; class Actinomycetes; order Kitasatosporales; family Streptomycetaceae; genus Streptomyces; species Streptomyces sp. NPDC051578. Next base: position 423,942 of record NZ_JBITDH010000002.1, on the reverse strand, counting down.
GGGGGGGGCGGGGGGCG
>NZ_JBITDH010000002.1:280262-423916 GCF_044454045.1 Streptomyces sp. NPDC051578 | reverse complement strand
GGTGGTCCCGCTGGGGCCGGTCACCCCGACGCCGGGGGTGGTTCATGTGGGGGTGGGGGGCCTTTGTTTATGGGGGGTGGGGTTCCCCGACGTGGGGGGCGTGGTCTGGTTGGGGGGGTTGGTACCCCCCCCCCCCCCCCCCGGACGTGCTGCTGCTCCCGGCGACGTTCGAGGTCGTGGAGCGGACCGCGAAGGGCTGGAAGGCGGTCAGCGGCCCATACGCGACGGGGCACGAGGCGCGCCGGTCCCTCGACTTCGCCCTGCGATGGGCGTGGCCGCGGATGCACTGGCTCATCCCCCTGGGCGCCGACCCGAGCGCCGATGCCCGCAGCTTCGCGGAGGGCGGGGCGGCGGCCGGCGCGGTGGCCGCGGAACTGGCCGGGTACGCCGGCGCGGCCGACGCCCTCCGGGCCGCCGGGCGCGTCAACCGGCTGCAATTCCGGGACACCGTCTACCAGATCGTCCGCACCCGCCGGCTGCTGCGCTGGGGGCCGGGCGGTCCGGAGGGCCCGCGCCCGTCGGACGTCGACGGCCGGGACCCGGCCCGGATCCACCTCCCCCTCGATGAGGACGGAAACGTCCACCCGGCGGAATGACCCGCCGCCCGGACCGCGTCCGACGGGGGTCAGGCCGGGGCGTCGTTCACGCCGGGGCGTCGTTCAGACGGCGCAGGGTGAACGGCTCGGCGAGGATCTCCTCCAGGGCCTCGGCGACGCGGCGGAAGTGCGGCAAGGCGAAGTGGTGGTCCAGGGCGGCGGGGTCGGCCCACTCCTCGACGATGACCATCCGGTCGCGGCGGTGGGGGTCGGCGTAGGGCTGGTAGCCGAGGCAGCCCTCCTCCGCCAGGGAGGGCTCGATCATCGCGTGCAGCTCTTCGCGCAGCCGCGTCTCCTGGCCCGGCTTGGCGGTGAAACTGGCGACGATCACGAGCGTGTTCGACATGAGGGGCTCCGGTTCAGTGGTGAGCGGGTCAACGGTGTCCATCCTGGGCGCGGGGCCGGGCGGTGCCCAGAGCTCCCTTCGACCCGGGTTCGCCGTGCCTGGGTCTGACAGGACCAGGCACGGCGGGCGGTGGCGGAGACTGGGGGCATGGACCGTGCACACCAGCTCACCGAGTTCCTCAAGTCGCGTCGGGCCCGCCTCGGTCCGGACGCCGTCGGCCCGGGCGGCTTCGGCGGCCGACGGCGCGTGCCGGGCCTGCGCCGTGAGGAACTCGCCCTGCTGGCGGGGGTGAGCGTCGACTACTACACCCGTCTGGAGCAAGGCCGGGCCCGCAACGTCTCCCCCGCCGTCCTCGACGCCGTGGCCGACGCCCTCGGTCTGGACGCCGACGAACGCGGCCACCTCCACAACCTCGCCAAGCCGGGCAGAGCGCAGCCGCACCCCGGCCGTCCCCAGCACGTCGGCGCCGAGCTGCGCCAGGCCCTGGACGCTCTGGTCACCGTCCCCGCCTACCTCATCGGACGGCGTCTGGACGTCCTGGCCTGGAACGACCTGGCCCGCACCCTGGTCGCCGACTTCCCCGCCCTGCCGCCGGGCGAACGGAACATGGCCCGCCTGGTCTTCCTGGACCCCGGCGCCAGGGACCTCTACCCCGACTGGGAGGCCAAGGCCCGGGACACCGTCTCCAACCTCCGACTCGACGCCGGACGCCATCCCGACGACCCGCAGCTGACCGGGCTGGTCGGTGAACTGTCCCTCGGGAGCACCGACTTCCGCCGTCTGTGGGACGACCACACCGTCAGTGGCAAGACCCGCGGCCGCAAGCGGTTCGTCCACCCCGGAGTCGGTGAACTCGCCCTGGACTACGTGGCCATGCGGGCGCCCGACGACCCCGACATGACCCTGATGATCTACAGCGCGCCGGCGGGCTCCGCCGCCGCGGACGCCCTCAGGGCCCTGGCCGGCATCACACCCGGCACGCACGGCCGCCGGACCGCGGACGTGCGAGCCGGGTGAACCGGCCGGGGCCCTGCCCACGACCCGCTTGAACTCCGGGCGAGGTACGCCTGGTCGCGGACGATCAAGAGGACGCGCGTGCATGCGCGAGGATGTCAGCCTGGGTTGACACACCCATGTCTGTCAGCTCAGACTGACATCCATGGAAACCGGAGATCTGGCAGAACGTCTCAGGTCGCACGACCCCGCCGTGGGGCTGCGCGCGGTGGGTGCGCTGCACCGGCTGGCCGAGCAGGTCGAGGCGGCGGCGGTCGCCCGCGCCAGGCAGCAGGGGTGGTCCTGGGAGCAGATCGGGGACGCCCTCGGCGTGTCCCGGCAGTCCGCGCACGCCAAACACGGGAAGTGAGACGACGGTGTTCGAGAAGTTCACGGCGGGGGCCCGCGCGGCCGTCACCGGCGCACTGGAAGAAGCCCGGCTGCGCGGCGATCGCCGCATCGGGACCGAGCACCTCCTCCTGGGCCTGCTGCACGACCCCGGCTCGCCCGCGGTCCGGTGCCTCGGCGTCGGCCTCGACGAGGCACGCGCCGCCCTCGAGGGCCTGGACCGTTCGGCGCTGGCCGTGATCGGGATCGACGTGCGGGGGGTCGAGCGGCCGCCCGTCCCCGTCTCGCGCAAGCGCACGCCCTTCACCTCCGGCGCCCGCTCGGTCCTGCCACGCGCCCTCGTCGAGGTGAAGAGGACCGGCGGCCGCCGCCTCGGGCCGGAGCACCTGCTGCTCGCGCTCCTCGCCTGCGAGCGACCGGACCCGGCGGCCGAACTGATGCGGCAGTTGGGCGTCGACCGCGGGGCCGTCCGCGAACGCCTGGGCCAGAGGACCGGGTGACGGCCGTGCCGGCGGTGCGCGGTGCCGGCGGCGCCGGACGGAAGCTACGGGGCTACGGGGCTACGGGGCTACGGGGCTACGGGGCTGCGGGGCTGCGGGGCTGCGGCGGACATCGACCGCGGCCGGTCGCTCCCTCCCTCGGGAAGAAGTGCGGCAAAAGCGGTTTGTCACACCGGCGTTGGCTCACGTAGGGTCTCCGATGTGAACACCGGACCGGCGCTACGCCACACACGGATTGGTTACCCGGTGGAGGGCTGATCCCTCCGCGGGTGCGACGAAGGCACCCCCACAGTCCGGCACGCGGACCCCCGGCGCTCGTGCACCAGCGCCCCTTTCCCTGCACGTGCCGAACACACCGAGGTCAACCCAATGACAGTCACGTTCAACCACACCATCATCGCCGCCAAGGACCGCCACGAGTCGGCCCGTTTCTTCCGGGAGTTGCTGGAACTGCCCGAAGCGCCGTCCTGGGGGCCGTTCACCAACATCCAGCTCCCCGACGGCGTGCTGCTCCAGTTCGCCGAGCCGCCGGTGGAGATCCAGATGCAGCACTACGCCTTCCTGGTCGACGACGAGCTGTTCGACCGGGCGTACGGGCGGCTCCGCGACCGCGGTGTCGAGCACTGGGCCGATCCCCAGATGCGGCGGCCGCAGGAGACCAACACCGAACACGGCGGCCGGGGCGTGTACTTCAAGGACCCGGCCGGCCACGCCATCGAGCTGATCACCCGCCCCTACCTGTAACCGCGGCGCGTCGCGGGGCCCGGTCGCCACACCCACGGCGACCGGGCCCCCGCGTGCGGAACTCACACGGCGGTCAGCGCGTCCGCGGTCCTCTCCTGCGCGGGGCGGTCCAGCTCGAACTCGCGGTGCAGCAGGCCCACGGCGCGCCCGCAGTGGGCCTTGGCCAGGGTGAAGGAGGTGCGGATCTGGGAGGTCGACACCGAATAGGCCTCGATGCCCGCCTCACCCAGGGCCGCCAGCATGCGTCCGGTCGCCTCGGGCTGGCTGAGCAGGCCCGCGCCGACGAGGGAGACCTTGGCCACCGATTCGTGGATGTCGGCCTCGCACTCCAGTCGCGCGAGTACTTCACGCAGCGCGTCCACGTGGGTCCGCGCGATGGTGAAGTCCCATCCGTAGCCGATGTCACGGTCCCCGACACGGGCCACGAGGTCCACGGCGATCGCGGCTTCGGCAAGGGCGGCGAAGAGTTCCAGGCCTCGGTGGGTCAGGCTGCCGGGACGGATCACGATGCGGGCGACGTCCGTGTCGTGGGCGATCCCGGTGACGGGGTGTGCGCTCTCAAGCATGTCTTCTCCATTGGACATGACGATGGTGCCGGGCTTGTCAGAGAATGCCGACCGGACGTGGATGCCCACGCCGGCCCGGGCGGCGAGTTCGACCGAACGGGGGTGCAGTACGCGCGCTCCGGAACAGGCCAGCTCGGCCATGACCGAGCTGCTGACCCTGGCCAGCAGCCGAGCGTCCGGGACGATCCGCGGATCGGCGTTGTAGACCCCGTCCACGTCGGTGTAGATCTCGCACGTCGCCGCCCCGAGCGCGGCGGCGAGCGCGACCGCGGACGTGTCGGATCCGCCCCGGCCCAGGGTGACCACGTTGCCGACGGGGTCGACGGCCTGGAATCCGGCGACGATCGCGACCGTGCCCAGGCGCAGGGCGTCTCGGAGCCGGGTGCCCTCGATACTGGCGATGCGCCCGTGTCCGTGCGGGCCGGAGGCGGCGATTCCGGCCTGCGCGCCCGTGAGCGAACAAGCGGGCACGCCCATGTCGTTCAGGGCGATCGCGAGGAGGGCGGCGGACGCGATCTCACCGGTGGCGAGCAGTTGGTCCATTTCCCGGGCCGGGGGCGCCGACGACGTCGTACGCGCGTCCGCCACCAGCTCATCGGTGGTGGCGCCGCGCGCGGACACCACCACGACGACCGGGTGGCCGGCACGGCGGACACCGGCGACCCGCTCGGCCACCGCGCGCATCCGCTCGGGTGTGGTGCCCATGGAGGTGCCGCCGAATTTCATGACACGGATCGTGCGCGCCGTTTCGGGGACGGGTGCTACTGGGCTGTGCACCGGGGTTCTCCTTCTCATGTTGTCGAGGCGGCCGGGAGTGGGGGACTTTCACTGCGGGTGGCCCGCCCCGCCCGGGCCCGGCGGGTGGCCCGCCGTGTGCGGGCCCTGTGCCCGGAGCCGCCCCTGCCCGCGGTGGCGACGAGGACTCCGGCCAGCAGGACGCCGACCCCGCAGAGTTGCTCGACGGAGGGGTCTTCCGCGAAGACGACGGCTCCGAGCACGACCGCGCCGACGGGCTGGACGAGCAGCAGGGTGCTGGTCAGCGCGGCGGGCAGCGCGGACAACGAGCGGGAGATCAGCAGCCAGCCGACCACTTGCGAGGAAAGGGCGAGCAGGACGAGCCAGCCCAGGGTGGGCCATGGCGACGGCAGCCGGACGTCGCCGACGACCGCGGAGAGCACCCCCGCGCCGACGGCGGCGCCGAGCGTCGCCTCGTAGAGGGGGGCGATGACGCCCACGTCCGCGCCCGGCGCCGTGTTCCGGCCGGCCGCGCGCAGGATCAGGATGTAGCCGGCGTAGAAGACGGAGGTTCCGATTCCGAAGAGCACGCCGAGGGCGGGGCTGCTGCCGTAGGTGCGGTCCCCGAACACGCCGGCGATGAGTACGACGCCGGCCAGCATGAGCGGGAGGGCGGCCAGCAGGGACCGGGCCGGCCGCTCCCCCAGTACGGTCCAGGCGAACAAGGCGACGAACAGCACCTGCAGGTTGCCGAGGACCGTGGCCAGGCCGGCCCCGACGGCGTCGATGGTGTGGCTCCAGAGCACCAGGTCGCATGCGAGGGCCACACCCGCGAGGCGGGCCAGCCATTGCGCCCGGCGCGCGAGCGGACTGCGGTGGGCGCGCCGACGGTCGGCGACCATCAGGGCCCACAGCACCGGCACGGCCACGGCGCAGCGGAAGAAGGCCGCCATGCCCGCCGTGGTGTCGGCGAGCCGGACCATGGGCGCGGAGGCCGCGATGAACGAGGCGCCGGCCAGGACCGCGAGCACAGGACGCCCGCTCGGCGACGGGGCCTCGATGGGGGGACCGCCGCTGGTCATGCCACGACGTCCAGCGCCTGGGCGATCGCGTTGGTCACGTTGATCCCGGCGTGGTTCAGCAGGTACTGCTCCCCTCCGACGAGGTCGTAGTGGATGTCGGGCACGCCGATCCGGCGCACCGGCGGCCCGCCGACCTCGGCGATGACCTCGCAGACGGCCCCGCCGAGGCCGCCCACGGCGCGGTGGTCCTCGATGGTGACGACGACGTCGGCCCGGGCACTGGCCTCGAGGACGGCCTCCCGGTCCAGGGGCTTGACCGTGTGCATGTTCAGGTGTCCGGCGCTCACACCCTGCGCGGCGAGTTCCCGGGCGGCTTCCGCCGCGACCAGGTTCGGGTGGGGGCCGGTGGCGATGAACAGCACCCGGCCGGGCTCGCGCATCACTCGGGCCTTGCCCAGGACGAAGTCGGTGCGCTCCTCGAACAGCGTCGGCGTGGCCAGCCGCCCGAGCCGCATGTACGCGGGACCGGGGTCGTCGGCGAGGGCCACCGTGGCCTGTACGGTCTCCCACGCGTCGGCCGGGGAGACCACCGTCATGTTCGGCAGCATCCGGGTGACGCCGATGTCCTCCAGCGAGTGGTGGGTGGGGCCGTAGTGGCCCGAGGCGAGTCCCGCGTGCGTTCCCACGATCTTGACCGGAAGGTTGGCGCCGGCCACGTCGATCTTGATCTGCTCGTAGGCCCGGGCGACGGCGAAGGGGCTCATGCCGTTGGCGAACACGGGCCGGGCGACCACCGTCATGCCGGCGGCGACGCCGATCATGTTCTGCTCGGCGATACCGAGCTCCACGTACTGGCGCGGCAGTTCCTTCGCGAAGTGGTCCTCGTAGTCCATGTCGGTGGCCAGGCACGCCAGGAGCGGGTTCTCCCGTCCGAGGGCGAGCAGCATCATGGCGTACGCGTCACGGCTCTGGATGGTGGAGCGGTGCTCCCAGACGTGGTCGAAGACCTCCGCCACGGAGCGGTCGGTGGCGATGTCCGTGCTCATGCCCGCTCACCGTCCAGGACCGCGAGGGCCAGCAGACGTGCGTCCTCGCCGAGGGTGGCCGAGTGGCTCTTCTTGGTGTCCTGCAAGCCGGGGACGCCGCGTGCCTTGATGGTGTGGGCGATGACGACCGTGGGCCGGCCCGGTTCCACGGGGCCCTGGAGTGCCTCCCTGATCTGGTCGTGGTCGTGTCCGTCGATGGAGAGCACGCGCCAGCCGAAGCTGAGCCATTTGTCCGCCAGCGGTTCGAGGGACATGGTGTCCTCGGTCCGACCGCTGATCTGCCACTTGTTGCGGTCCACGATCGCGGTCAGGTTGTCGGCTCCGAGGTGGGATGCCGCCATGGCCGCCTCCCAGTTGGAGCCTTCCTGGAGTTCCCCGTCGCCGAGGATCACGAAGGCGCGGCCGTCGTGCCCGTATCGGCGCTCGGCCAGGGCGATGCCCAGGCCCAGTGAGAGCCCGTGCCCGAGCGCGCCCGTGGAGAAGTCCACGCCCGGCAGGCGCTTCATGGGGTGGCCGCCCAGCCGGCTGCCTTCCTCGGCGTACGTGGCGCACTCGGACTCGGGTATGACGCCCGTGGCGGCGAGCGCCGCGTAAAGGCCCGCGGACGCCTGCCCCTTGCTGAGGATCAGGTAGTCGCGCTCCTCCGACGGGCCCGCGCCGGCCGGCCGGCGCAGCACCTCTCCGTAGAGGACGGCGAGGAGGTCGGCGATCGACATGCTGCCGCCGATGTGCACGCCGTTGGGTGAGGCGCTCATCTCGATGACCTTGCGGCGGATGTCCAGGGCGAGTCGTGTGGCCACGTCGTGGGGTGGTGCCTGTGTGAGCATGCTGGTCCTTCCAAAGCCGTCAGCGAGCCGCTACCTCGATAGAACAAACCAACCGAGCTGTTTTGTCAAGGGCGGCCTTGAGCGGCGCGAACTGTCCCGCATTACGCCACACATCGCCCACATGAGGCTGAAAATCGGACGCCACCCCCACGTCGGAAGGCCATTGGAAGGTCGCTTGAGAGGCGTTGACAAAACCACATGGTTGGTTTTTTCTATTGGCGGTTGGTCAGCTCCGCGAGGTGCCGAAACCCGATGTCCGCCAGACCAAGCCAACCTTTGATCAGTCGCCGACCGAGCAGGGATTGTGAGGACCAGATGAGTGAGTTGTCCGAAGGCGCTCGATCCGAGCTGTGGGACTCCTCCGAGGACGTGGTGCGCAAGGCCGAGGGGCGCGCGGTCGGCGTTCTGGTCGACGCGTACGGAACCGGCAACCACTTGCCGGCCGCCTTCAACCGCCAGGGAATCGAAGTCATCCACCTGCAGAGCTCCCCCGAACCGATATCCCGCATGCAGGCGTGGGACAGGTCGAGTTACCTCGGCGCCCTCGTGTACGACCCCGACGGGAGTACCGAGCGCACCCTCAAGGAGATCCAGCCGCTGTTCGTCCTCCCCGGCCAGGAGCCGGGCGTACGGCTCGCGGACCAGCTGAGCGAGGCGCTGGGCCTGCGCACCAACGGCACGGAGCTCTCCGAGGCCCGCCGCAACAAGTACAAGATGATCGAGGCCGTTGCCGCCGCCGGGCTGCGCACCGCCGCCCAGCTGATCACCGAGGATGTCGAGCAGGCCGTCGCCTGGGCCCAGGTCGCCGGCCGCTGGCCGTGCGTCGCCAAACCGCTGTCGTCCGCCTCCACGGACGGCGTCTTCATCTGCCGCGACGCCGAGGCGCTGCGCGCCGCCTTCCCCTCCATCCTCGGCAGCACCACGGTGTTCAACGGCGCGAACACCGAGGTCCTGGTACAGAGTTTCCTGGAGGGGACCGAGTACATCATCGACACCGTGAGCGTCGACGGGCACGCCCACGTCTGCGGTGTGTGGCAGTACGAGAAGCGTCTGCTGCCGGGCGGGAAGCCGATCTACAACCGCGACATCCTGCTCTCGCCCACCGATCCCGCGGCGGTCGCCCTGATCGACTACACCCGCTCGATGCTGGACGCGCTGCGCATCCACAACGGTCCGGCGCACACCGAGGTGATCATCACCCCGGACGGCCCCGCGCTCGTGGAGGTCGGCGCCCGGGTCAACGGCCACCTGCACCCCGAATTCCACCAGCAGTGCATCGGCACGAACAGCGCCGACCTGACCGCGCTGGCCTACGCCCACCCCGAGCGGTTCCTCGCCGAGTACGGCGACGGCGTCTACGAGAGGCGTCAGCCCGCGGTCGTCTACAACGCGCCGACGGAGCTGTCCGGCGAGGTGCTCGCCGTCAACCACGCGCTGGTCGAGGAGATCCGCCGCCGGCCGTCGGTGGTGGACCTCATGCTCAAGCGCAAGCCCGGCGACGTCATCGTGCCGACCCTCGACCTGCTCACCAGCCCGCTGCGGGTGTTCCTGACCGCTCCCGACGCGGCCACGGTGGAGGCCGACTACCGGTTCATCGAGTCCGTCCGCGAGTCGGTCTACGAAGTCCGGCCCGTCCGGTCCCGGGTCGCCTGCGGAGTGGTGTGATGGCGCAGCAGACGAACGCACCCCGGCAGAAGGCCGGACTGCGCACGAACGTGGCGAGCCTGCGGCCGATCGCCGCCCTGCTCGCCACGGTGGCCCTCTCCCGCAGCGCGGTCGTGCTCTACCCGTTCTACGGCGTCTACCTCGCCAGCGAGCGGCAGGGGCTGACCGTCGACCTGATCGGTCTGATCGTCGGCATGTTCGGGCTGGGCGCGCTGATCGCGGGCGTGGCCAGCGGCGCGCTGGCGGCCCGGGTGCGCGAACAGCGGCTCGCGGTCATGGGGCTCGCCGGCGTGGCGGGGATCGTGGTGGTCATCTCGTTCACCACGCAGCTCTGGGTGCTCGCGGCGCTCACCGCGCTGTGGGGTTTCTGCTACGAGCTGGTCAACCCGATCGCCTACACGCTGGTCGCCCGGGTCATGCCGGAGGCGCAGCGGAGGTTCGCCTTCTCGGCGGTGCGCCTGGCCATCAACCTCGGCATGGGCATCGGGCCGGTGATCGCCGGTATCCTGTTCAACGTCAGCCCGGGCCTGCTGCCTTGGGGCACCGCGATCGGGTATGTCGTCTCGGCGCTCATCCTGGCACGGGCGCGCATCGCGGTGAGCTCGGCGTCCGACGGGGAGCAGGACGCGGCGGCTTCGGGGAGCGGCGGTGTGCAGGGCCGGCCGGGGCTGCGTTTCTGGAGCTTCCTCGCGGCGACGACCCCCATCCACCTCGCCTACGCGCTGCCGTCCACCGTGGCCAGCGTGTACGTGATCCACACGCTGGGGCAGTCGGCCGGCTGGGCGAGTGCGATCTTCGCGGTGAACGCCTTCATGGTGCTCACCTGCGAGATGGCGCTCAACCACGCGATGCTCGAACTCAGCCGCCGGACCAGCTTGTTGATCGGCTACGCGTGCGCCACCGTCGGCTTCGTCCTCATGGGCTTCGGCGGCCACCAGACCTGGCTGCTGCTCGTGGCGACCGCGGTGTGGACGGTCGGCGAGATGATCGTCTACCCGGTGATGCCGGACCACATCAGCGCCATCACCCCGGACCGGCTCAAGGTCCGCAACATGGGCTTCTACACGGCGCACTTCAACCTCGGTGTGGTACTCGCACCGCTGATCTTCCTGCCTCTGGTGCAGGCGCTCGGCCCGGTCGCCTCCTGGTCGCTCGTCGGCGGCGTGCTGCTGGTGGGTCTGCTGGCGACCGCCGTGATCAGCAACTCGCCCCGGATCTGGGGCGTCGAGAAGGCGCCGGCTCCGGCCGCCCCCGCTCCCGCGCTGGTCACCCAGTAGCGAGCGCCGGCCCTGCCGGCCGGCGCCCCTCCCGGAAGAACGGCGCCCTTTGCCGGTCCCTGTCCCTCCAAGAGAGAAAACGGATTCCAGGTGCACCCTGACCACGACACCGGTGGGAGCAACGCGCTGCCGCTGAGCGGACGCATCGGCAAAGGGCCGAGCGACCTGCTGCGGGAAGAGGTCCTCGACCCGCAGTTCCGGTACGAGGCCGAGCATCTCCTGCCCCACTACATCGCGATCGAGAAGGCGCTGGTCGCCGAATACCTGCGGATGGAACTGGTGACGGCCGGCCAGGCGGCGGAACTGGACGGGCTGCTGGACTCGGTGACCCGCGAGGAGCTGCTGGCGGGGCGCGAGGCGAACATGTCGGACATCGCCTTCGCGCTGGAACGCCACGTCGAGACCCGGCTCTCCGAGCCGGTCGCCGCCTGGCACGTGGACCGCAGCCGCAACGACCTTCAAGCCTGCGCCCAGCTGATGTCCGGACGGCAGCGCCTGGTGTCGGCCGCCGAGGCGCTGCTGGCCTTCGGGCGGGCGGCGGGAAGGCTCGCCGGCCGGTACGCCGACGACCCCATGCCCGGCTACACCCACTTGCAGGCCGCCCAGATCATCTCCCCCGGGTTCTACCTCGCGGCGCTGTCCGAGCAGGTGCTGCACACGGCGCGGCGCCTGCTCGCCACCTACGACGGCATCGACGCGTGTCCCCTGGGCGCCGGCGCCATGTCGGGCCAGGAACTGGCCTGGGACCGCGGACGACTGGCCGCCCTGCTCGGGTTCCGAAGGGTGCAGCCCGTCGCCCTGACCTCGGTCGCGTACCGCGGCTGGGTCTTGGAGATCACGGCCGAGTTCAGTGTGTTCGGGGTGGCCCTGAGCCGGTTCACCACCGATCTGATGGCGTGGGGCAGCAGCGCCTACGGCTATCTGGACCTGCCGGACGAGCTCTCCGGCATCTCCTCGGCGATGCCGCAGAAGAAGAACTTCCCGGTGCTCGAACGGATCCGGGGCAAGTCCGCGCACCTGTCGTCGGCCCACATGGACGCGGTGCTCGGCCAGCGCAACACGCCTTTCTCCAACTCGGTCGAGGTGTCCAAGGAGGCGGGGTCGCAGCTGTCCTTCGCCTTCGAGACCTTCGAGAGCGTGCTGCGGCTGTCCACGGCGGTCCTGGAACACGTGCGGTTCGACACGAAGCGCATGAACGAGGCGTGCGAGCGGGAGTTCCTCGGCGGCTTCGCCCTGGCCAACGCCCTCACGCTGCGCGAAGGAGTGCCCTGGCGGCGGGCCCAGGTGATCTCGGGCCGGTACATCGTCGCCGCCATGGAGGCCGGCCTCGCACCGGCGCAGACCGACGCGGGCCTGCTCAAGCGGACCGCGGCGGAACTCGGCTTCGAGCTGACGGCGCCGGAATCGGTACTGACCGGAACCTTCGACGTACGGCACGCCCTGAACGCGCCGCGCTCCGAGGGCTCCGCCCGGCCGGAGGCGGTCGCGGCCGTACTGCGAGCGCAGGAGAAGGAATTCGAACGGCTGGGAGAGGAATGGGCGGCCCGCGCCCGGTCCACCCGTAGCGGACACGGAGGAGAAGAGCATGACAGTGCAGCCGTACTCGCCTGAGCTCGACGGGCTGGCCGGACCGGCCGGACCGCTGCGCACGCGCAGCGCCGGCGTCGGCAGGGCCTTCGGAACGTTCGGGGAGCTCCTCCAGGGCGTACTGCCCGGCGACGGCGGGCATTTCATGGTGACGTCACCGGTGGCGGCCTGGTCCACGGCGACCTTCGCGCACGAACCGGACGCGACGACGATCCACGTGGCGCCGCGCCACAAACGAAAGGCGGCGAAGCTCGCGCAGCGGGCCCTTCGCGCCGCGGGCCACAGCGGCGGCGGCCAGCTGCGCATCGGCAGCGAGCTGCCCGAAGGCAAGGGCATGGCCAGCTCGTCGGCGGACCTCGTGGCCACGGCGCGCGCGGTGGCCGACGCCCTGGACGTCCGCTTCACCCCGGCGGACATCGAGGCGCTGCTGCGGGGCATCGAACCGTCGGACGGCGTCATGTACGACGAGATCGTGGCGTTCAGTCACCGTGAGGTCCGGCTCCGCGAACGCCTGGGCACCGTACCGTCCATGACCGTCATCGCCTACGACGAAGGCGGACAGGTCGACACCATCAGCCACAACCACGCGGCCACGGCGCGCAGCGCGGAGGAGCAGCGCGAGTACGCCGGCCTCCTCGACCAGGCGCGCGACGCGATCCTCGTGTCGGACCTCCGCTCGCTCGGCCGCGTGGCCACCCGCAGCGCCGAGCTGAACGCACGGCACATGCCCCGCCCCTCCCTGCCCACCCTCCAGCGCATCTGCCGTGACATCGACGGGCTCGGCATCGCCTGCGCCCACAGCGGGACGATGCTCGGCATCCTGCTGCCCCACGACGATCCCGAGACGGCGTCCAAGGCCGAGATCGCACTCGCCGCGTGCGCCTCGCTGCCCGGCACCACGACGCTCCACCGCTCCCTCGGCCATGGCGACGACTGGTCCTACGGAGGGTTCCGTCCGCTCGCCGCCTCCGCCCGCGTGGCGGCCCCTACCAGCGTCTGAGGAGGAGACATGCTCTTTCAAACCGTCTACGACATGGTCGGGCACACCCCGCTCGTCCGGCTCGACCTCGATGTGCCGGAGGGGACCGAGGTCTACGCGAAACTGGAACTCGCCAATCCCTTCGGCATGAAGGACCGGGTGGCCAAGAGCGCCATCGAGGAGGCGCGCCGCATCGGGGCGCTGCTGCCGGGGGCTCCCATCGTGGAGAGTTCCTCCGGCACGATGGCCCTCGGAGTGGCGCTCGTGGGCCGCTCGCTCGGCCACCCCGTGCACATCGTCACCGATCCCCGTATCGACCCCATGACCATGGCGAAGCTGCGCTCGCTGGGCGCCCGGGTCCACGTGGTTCCCAAGATGACCGACCAGGGCTGGCAGGGCGCCCGCCTGGAGCGTCTGGACGAGCTGATGCGGGACATGCCCGGTGCCTTCTGGCCGCGGCAGTACACCAACCCGGACAACCCTCGGGCCTACCGGGTGCTCGCCGACGAACTGCTGCGCGACCTGGGCACCGTGGACGTACTGGTGGGGGCGGTGGGCAGCGGCGGCTCCCTGTGCGGCAGCACCCGCGCCCTGCGGCGGCGCCTGCCGGGGCTGCGGTCGGTCGGCGTGGACTGCGTGGGCAGTGCGCTCTTCGAGCAGCCGGACAGGCCGAAGCGGCTGCAGAGCGGCCTCGGCAACAGCCTGTCGCCGCACAACCTCGACCGCGGGATCATCGACGAGGTGCACTGGCTCAACGACCACGAGGCGTTCGCGGCCGCCCGCGCCCTGGCCGGGGAGCAGCAGATCTTCGCGGGCAACACCTCGGGGTCGGTCTACCGGGTGCTCGCCGACGTGGCCGCCCGTGCGAAGCCGGGCAGCCGGATCGTCGGCATCTTCCCGGACCGCGGTGACCGCTACACGGAGACCGTGTACAGCGACGAGTACTGGGCCGAGCACAAGGTGGCCGAGCTGCCGCTGGCCTCCGAGCCGGCCGAGGTCGCCTACGGGACCCACGTGAGCCAGTGGTCGCGCGCCGAGGTGCGCCGGCCCCGGGAGCTGCCCAAGCGGGTGCTGTTCGTCGAGTCCAACACCACCGGCACCGGCATGATCGCGCTGACCCGGGCGCGGGAGCTCGGGCTGACCCCGGTGCTGCTGACGGGCGGGCCGGAGCGGTACGCCGGCCTGGCGGAGACGGGCGCCGAGGTCGTCGTCTGCGACACCGGCTCGCAGGCCGCACTGCGGGCCGTCATCAGCCAGCGGTACCCCCGCGAGGAACTGGCCGGTATCACGACGACGAGTGACTTCTACGTTCCCGCGGTGGCCGGGCTGACCGACTGGCTGGGCCTGGCCGGCAACCCGGCGGACGCCGTGGCCGCCTGCCGCAACAAGGCGACGACGCGCGGTGTCCTGCGGGACGCGGGCGTCGCCCAGCCGCGGTTCGCGGTCCTGATGGACCCGGCGGACGTGGCCGGTGCGGTGCGCGCCGTGGGTCTGCCGTGCGTGGTGAAGCCCGCCGACGACTCCGGCTCGAACGGCGTGCTGCTGTGCTCCACCGGCGAGGAGGTCGCGGCGCATGCCGAGCGCCTCCTGTCGGTGACGACCAACGCCCGGGGGCTGCCCACCGCGCGGACGGTGCTCCTGGAGGAGTACCTCGACGGGCCCGAGTACAGCGTCGAGATGTTCTCTCACGACGGCGTGGCCACCTGCGTCGGCATCACCGCCAAGCAGGTCACGGCCGGCCCGCACTTCGTGGAGACCGGGCACCTGTTCCCCGCCCCCCTCACCGGGCCGGTCGCGGGCGCCGTCGCCGAGACGGTCGCCGCGGCCCTCAAGGCCATCGGCTGGGAACTCGGCCCGACCCACACGGAGGTCAAGCTCACCGGGAGCGGAGTCGCGGTGATCGAGGTCAATCCGCGTCTGGCGGGCGGCATGATCCCGGAGGCGGTCCGTCAGGCCACCGGCATCGACCTGCTGGAGCAGCAGCTGCGGGCCGCGACCGGGATGCCGCTGGACCTGGCCCCCTCGCACTCCGCGTCCGCCGGGATCAGGTTCCTGCTCCCCGAGCGCGCGGGGACGCTGGACGGCATCGAGGGCGCCGACGCCGCACGCGCCGTCGACGGTGTCACGGCCGTCACCGTCACCGCCGCGGCGGGTGCCTCCGTACGGGCCGCCGAGAACGCGTACGACCGGCTCGGGCACCTCATCGCCACCGGCCCCGACGCGGCAGCGGTGACGCGCTCGCTGGACGCCGCGCTGGGCGAGCTGCGCGTGGATATCGCCGACGGGGCGCAGCAGGGGGCGCAGGCCCGCTGACCGGACCGGGCCGGTATTCCCCGCAGGGCCGACGGGTGACCGGTCGCCGCAGCCGCGGCGACCGGTCTCCGTGCGTGCGGGGCCGTCCTACGGCGTCCGGACCGGGCGTGTGATCATGGCGCGTCGGCACACCCGCGCCTCATGGGGGGACCATGCGCACCCGGACCATCACCGCCACCACCGCGAAGGGCCTCCTCGGGGCCCTGACCGCCCTGTTCCTCGTGGCCGGCTGCACCGCGCCGGCCGAGGGTGGGCACGCGGGCGCCACTCCGTCGGCCCCGGCGCCCGCGCAGGGCGGCGGCTCCGCGTCCGAGGGGTACCAGGGGCCCCGGCCGCAAGATCAGAACCTGCTGGCCTGGACCGGCGACCCGAATGACGCCGGGCACGTCACCGCCCAGTCGGCCGCCGGCGTCGGCGGGCGGGTCACCCTCGTACGGATCGTCCTGCGCGAGCAGATCACCTGGTCCGACATCTGGCTGGGCCTGGCCGGCGTCGACCCGGGCGCACAGCTCGCCAACTGCTACCTCGGCGTGTACGACGGCGCCGGGACCCTGCGCGCCGCAACCCAGGACATCTCAGCGCAGCTGATGGGCGAGGCGGTCGCGAAACCGCTGCCGCTGGGCAAGCCGTTCACCGCGGCCCCCGGGACGTACTTCATCGCCCTCCTGCTCAACGGCAACTGGACCACCAACGCGCTCACCTTGAAGTCCACGGGGGCCGGCATCTCGGTCAACGCCGGTCTGGCGCCGCCGAAGCTCCGGTACAGCACCGTCTTGACCGGTCAGAGTGCGCTGCCCGCCTCCGTGAACCTCGCCGAGCAGTCCACGAGCACCATCAACACCGGCTGGGGCAGCCAGTGGTACGGGATCTCCTGAGCCGTCGCATATCCGTAGGAAAAAACGACATAGAGGTGTATTGCCTGTCTTTCGTCTGCATTCCTTTGGCAAAGGGACAGTTACCGACATGTCTGTATTAGGCAACACAGGGCGAGTCCGCCGTGTCCGGCGCCGGAAGTGGGCCAAAGTATGGCTCCTCGGCCAATTGCCGAGAACCGCTCGGAGCCCGCCCGGCCAGTTTCGAACCCCGTGGCGGGCCAACGTTGGAAGGGGCCATTGCCATGTCTGCTTCTCTCACCCCCCGTCGTGCCGTCGCGGCGTTCCTCGCCGCCGGCGCCCTGGTCGCCGCCGCCGCCCTGCCGGCCTCCGCCTCCGGCGACCACCACCGGGCCGCGCACTCCTCGGTCGTCATCGGCTCCGTCCAGCACGAGAGCCACGTCCGCAACGTCTCCAACCACGCCCTCAACCGGGAATGGGTCGAGGTGAAGAACACCGGCCGCCGCAGCGTCGAACTGCGCGGCTACACCCTCACCGACAAGCAGGGCAACCGGTACCGCTTCGCCGGCCTGCGGCTGGAGGGCGGCCACAGCGTGAAGGTCCACACCGGCCAGGGCCGCAACACCCACAGGGACGTCTACCAGAACCGCCGCCAGCAGATCTGGGACGCCCGCGACGTAGCGACCCTGCGTGACGACCGCGGCCGCGTCATCGACACCGAGTCCTGGGGCGGCCGTCAGGGCAACCGTCACCACGGCTGACCGCTCCCCCGCCCGTCACGTCCCCCGCCGACGGTGACGTGACCTCATAGGACGGCGTGCCGCGGGGTCCGTCCGCGGCACGCCTCACTCATGTCCCCGTCCCCGCGCCGCCGGAACTCTGGGCGGACCGCGCGGCCGGCGCTAGGATCCCGCACGGGCGCAGGGACTCGGCCCGCGTCCGAGCGGGCCGGCGGCCAACGCGGGGGGACTGACGTGATCTGGAACCTGATGCGCCGTGCGCGTGGCGCGCTCGCCGTAGCCGTCGCCACCGGAGCCCTGCTCACCCTCCCGGCGCCCGCCCACGCGGCCTCCGCCCCACCCCTCACCGCTGCGGGCGCGTTCTTGATGGACGGCGCCACCGGGGCGACGCTCACCTCCAAGGCGGCGGACACCAGGCGTCAGATGGCGAGCACCACGAAGGTGATGACGGCCGTGGTGGTCACCACCCTGCCGGGCCTCGACCTCGACAGGAAGGTCACCGTGAAGCAGGCCTACCTGGACTACGTGGTCCGGGAAGGCGCGAGCTCGGCCCACCTCAAAGCGGGCGCCGAGCCGACGGTGCGCCAGCTGCTGTACGCGATGATGCTGCCCTCGGGCTGTGACGCGGCGTACGCCCTCGCCGACACCTTCGGCAAGGGCACGACCACGGCGGCCCGCACGGCGGACTTCATCGCGAAGATGAACGCCAAGGCCAAGGCGCTGGGCCTGACCCGGACCGTGTACGACTCCTTCGACGGCATCTCGCCGACCGGCAACAACCTCACCACCCCGCGCGACCTCGCGAAGCTCACCAGGTACGCGATGACCGGCAGCGTCCTGCGCACCCTGGTGAAGACCACCTCCATCGCCACCGGCGGCACCTCCACCGACGCGGCCTGGTCCAACAGCAACCTCCTGGTGCGGCCCCGTCCGACCGGGTACGGGTACCCGGGTGCGATCGGCGTCAAGACGGGCACGGGCACCGCGGCGGGCAAGTGCCTCGTCTTCTCCGTGACCCGGGGCGGCAGGACGGTCATCGGCGTCCTGCTGAACGACGAGGAGCGCTACGTGGACTCGATGGCCCTCTCCGACTGGGCGCTTGGCCCGGCGGCGGGCTCCAGGACCGCCCTCCTGCGCGGCGGCACCGAGCCGGTCCCGGACGTCCTCGACTGACGCGGACCCGCGGGCGATCGGCAGGAGGCCGGCAGGACCGCGGGTGCAGCCGCACTCCTGAGCTCCTCCGTCGCGGCGCGAGTCCCGGTCAAGGCCGGCAACAGCCGGGGCTGGGACCGTGGCGAAGACGACGCGGGCCGGAGCCACCATCCCGGACCGGGGGCACTTGCCGTGCCGCCGGCCGGCAGTGCTCTGCCGTCCGCGCGTCGGCCTCACCGCCGGGGCCGCGACAAGAGGGGTCCGGGAACCGCAGGCGGAAGTCCCGGGCCGAGGAGAGGGGTTCACCGTGGCGAAGATCGTCCTGATATCCGGCAGTACGCGCCGGGACTCGCTGAACAACGCTGTACTGGCGACCGTGCGCCACATCCTGGCCGCCCTGCCCGGCGAGCACGAGACCGTGCTGCTCCCCGTCGCCGGCCTGCCGTTCTACGAGGCCGGCCTGGAGCTCGCCGACGGATCGGCCGCCGTGCGCGCGGCCAAGGAACTGGTCACCGACGCGGACGCCTTGTTCATCAGCACCCCCTCCTACAACGGCGAGATGCCCGGCGCGCTCAAGAACGCCCTGGACTGGCTGTCCCGGCCGGGCGGCCGGAGCCCGCTCACCGGCAAGGTGACGGCCGTGGCCAGCGCCTCCCCCGGAGCGCGCGGCGGGCTCGACGCCCAGCCCGGCCTGGTCGGCGTACTCGGCCGGTGCGGCGCGCTGGTCGTCGAGCACGAGCCGGTCGCCCTCGGCGGCGTGGCCGTGCCGGACGGCACCGACGGCCGTTACACCGATCCGGAGGTCGTGGCGCGGCTGGAGAGCCTCACCCGCGCCCTCGTCGCCGAGCTCAGCCCCCTCGGTGAGCGCGCCGAGGTGCTCGTCTGATGGCGGACGACCGGCCCGGCCTCCTGCGGATCATGAAGGAAGACCTGGACGTGGTGCTGGCCCGGGACCCGTCCATGCGCAACCGCCGTGAAGCCCTGCTGCACGCGGCACTTCCCGCCCTGTGGGCGCACCGGATCGCACACCGGCTGCACCTGCGCGGACTGCGGTTCATCGCGCGGGCCATCGCCTGGTACGCCCGCCGGGGCACCGCCGTGGAGATCCATCCGGGCGCGGTGCTCGGCCGACGGGTGTTCATCGACCACGGCGCGGCCGTCGTGATCGGCGAGACCGCGGTGGTGGGGGACGACGTGACCATCTACCACCAGGTCACCCTGGGGGCGGTGGGCTGGTGGAGCGACAACAACCGGGCCGCGGGGGAACGCCGCCATCCGGTGGTCGGCCACGACGTGGTGCTCGGTACGAACGCGACCGTGCTCGGCCCCGTCACCATCGGCGAGCACGCCGTCATCGGGGCGCAGGCCCTGGTGAACAAGGACGTGCCGCCGGGCGCCCGGGTGCTCGCCGCAACCGCCGTGATCAAGGCGGTCGGCCGGGCTCCGCAGCCCATGGAGGACCTGTACGCCGTCACCGCCTCGGCCGGCTCCTGGTAGTCCCCGCCCCCTCCCGTCCCGCGGCGCCGGCCCCCGGCGGATTCCCCCCGCGAGGACCCCGCCGGCGTGCGCCGCACCGTACGACCGACCGACACACCGCCCCACCGAACGACTTGTGAGGAACCAGACGTGGAAAGCCGCCAGAAGCGCGACATCGCCGACAGCATCGAGGACTTGGTCGGCTCGACCCCCCTGATCCGCCTGCGCTTCGACGACACCGCCCCGGGCACCGAGGTGCTGGCGAAGCTGGAGTCGGCCAACCCGATGTCCAGCAGCAAGGACCGCGCCGCCCTGTACATGCTGCGGGCGGCGGAACTCCGGGGCGACCTCAAGGCCGGCAGCGGCACCGTCATCGAGGCGACGTCCGGCAACACGGGCATCTCGCTGGCGGCGTTCTGTGCCGCCCGCGGCTACCGCTGCGTGATCGTGCTGCCCGACAGCGCCACCGCCGAGCGGGTCTCCCTGCTCAAGGCGCTGGGCGCGGAGGTGGTGCAGACCCCGCGCGAGAGCGGATACCCCGGTGCGATCGCCAAGGCCGAGGAACTGCACGCGGCGACGCCGGGCTCCTGGTTCCCGTGCCAGCACGAGAACCCCGACAACGTGCGGGCCCACTACGAGACCACCGGCCCGGAGATCTGGACCGACACGGCCGGGCGGATCGACGTACTGGTCTGCGGTGTGGGTACCGGCGGCACCCTCACGGGCATCGCAAAGTACTTGAAGGAGCAGAACCCGGAGGTACGCGTCGTCGCGGTCGAACCGGAGAACTCCCCCGTGCTGTCCCAGGGCGTCGGCGGACTGCACCGCATCCCCGGTCTGAACGGCGGCTTCGTCGCCCCCACCACCGACGTCGACCTGATCGACAGCGTGGTGACGGTCTCCGACGAGGACGCCATGCTCGCCGCCCGCGCCCTCGCCCGCCGCCAGGGCATCTTCGCCGGGGTCTCCTCCGGCGCCGTCGCCCACGCCTGCGCCCGGCTGGCCGGGCACCCGGACTACATCGGCGCCACGATCGTCACGGTCCTCCCCGACACGGGCGAGCGCTACCTCAGCATGCTGAACGAGGACGAAGCGCCCGCCGCCCGCACCGTCGAACAGCCCGTCACCCGGCCCGCGGAGCAGCCCGCCGCGCTGACCGCCAAGCCCTGAGCCCACCGCCGTCGCGCCGTCCTAGAGGGAGCCGGAGCATGAACTTCCGCGCGTTGCACCCGAACATCAAACTGAGGCTGGGCGTCGGATTCGTCCAGCGGTTGCTCGGCATCATGCTGATGCCGCTGATGGTCATCCACCTGGCCGCCCTGTACGGGGCCGCCGCGGCGGGCGTGCTCACCCTGGTCGTGGCGGCCGCGGGCATCGCCAGCAACTTCCTCGGCGGGCACCTGGCGGATGTCTACGGCCGCAAACCGCTGATGGTGGCGGGCGAGGTCGGGGCGGCCCTCACCTTCGGGCTGCTGGCACTGGCCAACTCGCCCTGGTGGCAGTCGGGGGCGGTGACCTTCGTCCTCTTCCTGCTCAACACCTGCCTCGCGAGCGCGGCCACCCCGGCCGCCGAGGCGATGATGATCGACGTCTCCACCCCTGAGAACCGGAACTTCGTCTACACCGTCAACTACTGGTCGATCAACCTCGCGTTCACCGCCGGCGCCCTGATCGGCGGCTTCTTCTACGGCGAGCACTTCACCCTGCTGCTGACCGCCGCAGCCGCGCTGTCCGCCGCGACCGCCCTGGTCACCTGGTGGTGGATCGCCGAGAGCGCCCCGGAATCCGCGAAGGACCAGGCGGCCGGCATCCCTGCCATGCTCCGCGGCTACCTCGCGGTCTCCCGGGACCGGGTGTTCCTGCGGCTCCTGGCCGCGGCGACGTTCAGCCGGGCCATCGAGGTGCAGATCGGCTACTACATCGCCGTCCGGCTCGCTGACGACTTCCCCGAGCAGGCGCTGGCCGGTCTGGACCGCTGGTTCCCGGCCGTGGACGGCGTCGCGATGCTCGGCATCCTGCGGGCCGTCAACACCGCACTGATCGTCGTGTTCGCGCTCTTCGCGGGCAGCATGTTCCGCCGGCTGCCCGACCGGGTCCGGCTCTACGCGGGCCTCACGGTCTTCACCGCCGGGTACATGGTCCTCGCCGTCAGCAACAGCGGCTGGGTCCTGATCGCCGCCGCGGTACTGCTGACCGTCGGCGAGATCGCGAACGTGCCGGTCAAGCAGGCGCTGCTCGCCGACCTGGTCGATCCCGCCTCCCGCACCAAGTACCTGGCCGCCTACGGTCTCAATGCCCGTATCGGCCTGCTCATCGGCTCGCTGTGCGTGACCGTCGGAGCCTTCCTCTCGCCGGTCGGCATGAGCCTGCTGTACGCGGCCTTCGGCCTCGGCGCCATCCTCGTCTACCGGTCCCTGCTGCCGCTGCGCGATGCGCGCCAGGCCGCGGCCGAGCAGGCCGCGGCAGCCTCGGAGCAGGGTGGGCCGGCCGCCGGGCCGGAGTACGACGGGGCGCCCTCGGAGCAGAACACCGCCGACGCGCAGCCGGCCCGGCCGGTCGCCGCGTCGGCCCGGAACGGAGCAACGTCATGACCCACTCCCCCACCGCCGGCCGCCTGCTGATGGTGATGCCGTACGAACAACTCGTCCGCAAGGCCGTCGAGGCCGGATTCCGGGTCTGGTCCATCTGGGATCCCTCGCTGCGCCCGGCCGCCTACCTCGACAAGGTGGCGGCCCATTCCGAGGCACTGGCCCTGGTCGACTTCGAGGACGAGGCCGCGCTGCGCACGCTCGTGGCCCGGATGGCCGTCGAGAACGGCATCCAGCACGTCCTGCACCTGGGCAGCGAGTCCAGCATGGCCCCCGTGGTCGCAGAAGCCGAGGCGCTCGGTCTGTCGCCCAACCGTGCGGAGTCCGTCAGGCTGCTCAACGACAAGAACGCGATGCGCCGCCTACTCAACCGCAACGGCGTCTCCGTGGTCCGCGCCCGGGAAGCCGCCGTGCTCGCAGAGGTGGAGCCGCTGCTGGCGGAGTTCGGGCTGCCCGCCGTGGTCAAGCCGGCCAACTCGGCCGGCAGCCGCGGCATCGCCCTCGTCCGCGGCGCCGGGGACCTCGCGGAGTGGACCGAGCGGGTCAAGTCGGCCGGTATCGAAGGCCCCTACATCGTCGAGGACTTCCTGGAAGGCCCCGAGTTCAGCGTGGAGACCCTGACGGTCGGCGGCAGGCACGAGATCGTCGGGATCACCGCCAAGCAGACCAGCGGGCCGCCCGGGTTCGTGGAGACCGGGCACGTCCACCCGGCCCCGCTCCCCGCCGTCGACGCGCAGGCGATCCGGTCCACCGTCACCGCCCTGCTCGACCTGGCCGGTTACGCGTTCGGCCCGGCGCACACCGAGGTGATCCTCACTCCGGCCGGCCCGCGCATCGTGGAGTCGCAGGCCCGGCTCGGCGGCGACCGGATCCCGTTGCTCGTGGAGGTCGCCACCGGCCTCGACATGGAAGCGGCGATCTTCCGGGCCCTGGCCGGCGAGGACGTCAGGACGCCCGCTCCGCGGCGATACGCCTCCGTCGGCTTCTTCCGGCTGCCCGCAGGGCGCCTGGAGTCCGTCGAGGGCCTGGCGGAGCTCGGCGCCGAGGAGCACGTGCACGCCCTGCACTTCCCGTACGGGCCGGGCGACGTCCTGCCGCGCACCACCGACTCCGGTACCCGGCACGGCTACGCCGTCGTCGACGCCCCGAGCCCTGCCGAAGCCGCCGCGCGCATCGACGCGGCTTTCGCGGCGCTGCGCACCACGGTCACGCCCAGCACCCCCGGCCTTCCCAGCACGCCCAGCACGCCCAGCACGCCCAGCACCCCCGGCACTCCCAGCACCCCCGGCACTCCCAGCAAGAAGGAAGCCCTGTCATGAGCGCGAGAACCGTGACCGCAGCCGTCCCACCGGCCACGCCAGTTGCCGAGCGGACGATGCTCCTCGTCGGTGGGACCGACCAGCACCTCGAACGCGCGAAGGCCCTGGGCGTCCGCGTGGTGCTGCTCCAGCACCCGGACAAGATCAACGCCTTCCAGACCGGGCTGGCCGACGTGCTGCTGATGGTCGACTACACCGAATGGGACACCGTACGGCCGCTGGCCGAGGCGGCCCGGGAGGTCTGGGGGTTCGACACGATCGTCTCCCTCACCGAGGGGGGTCTCGACATGGCGGCCCGGCTGAACGACCACTTCGGCTTCCCGGGCACCCGGCCGGAAGTGAGCCGCAGGATGCGCAACAAGTACCTGATGCGCCAACACCTGGCGGAGCAGGGCAAGCTGTCGATCCACTGGGGCCGGGTCACCGACCGCGAGTCGCTGGAGGCCTTCGCCGTGGAGGCGGGCTTCCCGTTCATCGTCAAGCCGACGGACGCGACGGCGAGCTTCGGCCTGATCCGGGTCGGCGGCGCCGCCGACCTGGAAGCGGCGTGGGAGCGGATCGAGGAGCTGCGCGGCCGGCGCACCGACCGCGGCTCGACGCTGTTCACGGTGCGCGAGTTCCTGATGGAGTCCTACCTCGACGGTCCCGAGTTCAGCGTGGAGGGGTTCAGCTTCGGCGGCCGCCACGTCGTGGTCGCGGTGACCGAGAAGCTCGTCGACGACACCCACTTCGCGGAGCTGGGCCACGCCCTGCCCGCCCGGCTCGTCCCGCAGGCGTACGAGCAGGTCACCACCGCGGTCGCGGACTTCCTCGACACCATGGGCATCACGGACGGGCCGAGCCACACCGAGTTGCGCCTGACCTCGCGCGGGCCCGTCGTCATCGAGTCCCACAACCGGGTCGGCGGCGGACACATCAACGAACTGGTCGAGGCCGCGTACGGGATCGACCTCCTGCGGTACGGCGTCGCCTGGCCCCTGGGCCTGGTGGAGGCGTTGCCGGAACCCCCGATCGCCCGCGCCGGCGCCTGCACGCGCTTCGTGCTCCGTGACCCCGGCACGGTCACGGCCGTCTCCGGGGTGGAGGAGGTCGCGGCGCGCCCGGACGTGCTGGCCGTGGAGGTCTCCGTGAGCCCCGGCGACGAGGTCCGGCCGCTGCGGGACAACTGGGACCGGCTCGGCTTCGCCGCGGTGACGGCGGCCGACACCGATGCCGCGATAGCCCTGTGCGAGCGGCTGACCGAGGAGATCCGCATCGAGGTGGCCCCGGCGCACGCGCCCGCCGCCCACGGGCTGGGGGTGGCGGCGTGAGCGCGCTCGTACTGCACCGGTTCCCGCTGGAGCCCTTCCCGTACGACCGGTGGCTGGCGGAACTCGACGGCGGCGTGGTGATGATCGCCGCCCGGGACAAGATCGTGGCGGGCCGCGAGCAGGTCCCTGACGGGCCCGGTGGATACCGCCACCTGGAGCTCATCGACACGTTCGACGACGAGGACCTCGTCGACCGGCTCGCCCGTGACCTGATCCAGGAATACGGCGTGACCCACGTCATCGCCCACCACGAGGCGGACCTGATCCGGGCCGCGGCGCTGCGGGAGA
This sequence comes from Streptomyces sp. NPDC051578, assembly GCF_044454045.1. Classification (NCBI taxonomy): domain Bacteria; kingdom Bacillati; phylum Actinomycetota; class Actinomycetes; order Kitasatosporales; family Streptomycetaceae; genus Streptomyces; species Streptomyces sp. NPDC051578. Next base: position 398,666 of record NZ_JBITDH010000002.1, on the reverse strand, counting down.
AGTTCGGCCTGCCCGGCCAGCTGCCCGAGGGGGTGCTGCCCTTCCGGGACAAGGTCCTGATGAAGCGGAAGCTGGCGGCGGCGGGCATCGCCGTCGCCCCGCACACCCTGCCCGGGACGGCGGACGAGGCGCGTGCGTTCGCGGCGGAGCACGGGCTGCCGCTGGTGTTCAAGGCGCGCGACGGCTTCGGCTCCATCGGCCTGCGGGTCGTACGGACCGGGGAGGAGCTGGAGCGGCACCTGGCCGAGGCCTTCGCCCCGGGCGCGGGTCCCCGCGAGGACCTGCTGCTGGAGGCGTACGTCCCGGGCCGGATGTGCCATGTGGACGGGGTGGTGGCGGGCGGCCGTACGGTGATGGCCTGGCCCTCGCAGTACCAGTACGAGCTGTCGTCCTTCCAGGCCGACAGCGGCGCCCGGGTGGACCTCACCCTGGACCCGTCGGATCCGCTGTCGCCGAGGCTGCTGGAGCTCGCGGAGGCCTCGCTCGCGGCGCTGGGCGGCCCGGCCGACTTCGCCTTCCACGCGGAGGTGTTCCACACGCCGGACGACCGGCTGGTGGTGTGCGAGGTCGCGGCCCGGCCGGCGGGCGCGCGCATCCGTGAGGTGCTGACCGCCGTCTTCGGGGTGCACCCGGTGGAGCTGGCGTCGCGCGCGCACACGGGACTGCGGCTGCCGGACCTGGAGCGCCTCGCCGAGGGCGCCCGGCTGGAGCCGGTCCGGATGGCGGGTCAGGTCCTGATGATGAAGCGCCCGGGAACGGTGCGCGGCATCCCGGCCACACCGGAAGAGCCGTGGGTGGAGTTCTACGGGGTCTTCGCGGAGCCCGGCGAGGTGCTCGCCGAAGCCGCGTTGTCCTCGGACTTCCTGGCGGCGGCGGTCCTGTCGGCGCCGACGCGGGTGGAGTGCGAGAGGCGGCTGCGGGAGCTGGGAGCCCGCTTCGAGGCGGAGATCGTGATCGACTGAACCGCACGGGCGGTGACCCGCTCCGCAGAACTGTTCGATAGGGTCCGAGGTCGCACGGGACCGATCGAGGAGTGCTTGTATGACCAGCGGAGTGCCATCGGCCCCCTGTGAACCGGCGGAAGAGCCCACGGCCCCCGGAGCGGACGAACGGATCGTCCGGATCCGCAGGCGCCTGGAGCGGCTCATAGGCATCGCCGCGACCGAGGGCAACAGCCTGCGTCCGCTGCGCAACGGTGACGAGATCTTCGCGGCGATGCTGTCCTCGATCGAGGAGGCCCGGCACACGGTGGACATGATGACCTTCGTCTACTGGCGCGGGGACATCGCCCGCCGGTTCGCTGCGGCACTGGCCGACCGGGCCCGTGCCGGTCTGCGGGTCCGTCTCCTCCTGGACGGGTTCGGGAGCCGTCTCATAGAGCCCGAACTCCTGGAGGAGATGGACGCGGCGGGGGTGCAGGTGGCCTGGTTCCGCAAGCCCCTCTACCTCTCCCCGCTCAAGCAGAACCACCGCTGCCACCGCAAGGTGCTGGTGGTGGACGAACGGACCGCGTTCACCGGCGGCGTCGGCATCGCGCAGGAGTGGTGCGGCGACGCCCGCAACCCCGGGGAGTGGCGTGACACGCACGTCGAGGTGCGCGGCCCGGCGGTCGACGGCATCGCCGCGGCGTTCGCCCAGAACTGGGCGGAGTGCCATACGGAACTCTTCGACGACCGGGACCGCTTCGTCGGCCACGAACCGTCGGGCGACGCGATCGTGCAGGTCGTACGCGGTTCGGCGAGCTTCGGGTGGCAGGACATGCAGACCCTGATCCGCGTCGTCCTGGAGTCGGCCGAGGAGCGGGTGCGTCTGGCCACGGCCTACTTCGCGCCCGACGGGTACTTCGTCGACCTGCTGTGCGCGACGGCGCGCCGCGGGGTGGAGGTCCAGATCCTGCTGCCCGGCCCCCACACCGACAAGCGGGTGTGCCGACTGGCGGGCCAGCGTCACTACGAGGCGCTGACCGCCAGCGGTGTGAGGATCTTCGAGTACCAGCCGACCATGATGCACGCCAAGATCATCACCATGGACGGCGTCGTCTCGCTGATCGGCTCCACCAACTTCAACCGGCGCTCCCTGGACCACGACGAAGAGGTGATGCTCGCCGTCATGGACCGCGGCTTCACCGCCGTCCTCGACTGGCACTACGACACCGACCTCAAGGTGAGTGACCCCATCCGCCCCGGCAGATGGAAGGACCGCTCCCTCGCGCAGCGTGCACGCGAGGCAGCAGTCCTGCCCATTCGCCGCTATCTGTGACGGGTGGGGCGCGCCGCGGGCACCGGACGGGCCCCGTCAGGGCCGGTCGGAGTCGCCGGACTGCGCGTGCCTGCGCGAGCTGCGCTGGGCGCCGGGGCTCGGGGAGAGCGCGTCTGCCGCCTCTCCCGGCTCACCCTCCGCGACTTCGTCCTGGGTGCCGCGCTGGGCCCGTTCGGCTTCCCGTCGTGCTGCCTCGTCACCGGCTTCGCCCGGGGCCTGGGACGGGGTGGTGCGCGGCTGCTCGCTGCGTTCGCGGTCGGTCATCATCGGGTCCTTTCCTTGCCTCTCCACCGGCCGGCGAGCACGCCGGCGGTCACAGCCCCGCCTACCCGGTCGCTGAGGTCCCAAGCGGGTCGGCCGGGTGACCTCGGGGGTCAGCCGCGTGCGGCGAGGGCCTTGGTGAAGGCCAGCGGCTCCTGGACGACGGACGAGCAGGTGGGGTCGGCGTTGTTCTTGGCGCCGCCGTCGCACTGCCGGTCCCGGGCGGCGGACCACATCGCGAGCCGGCCGATGCCCTTGGAGCGGGCGAAGGCCGCCAGCTGTGCGGCGTCCTCGACCGTGAAGACCTCAGTGGCCACGTCGTTGACCCCGATCATCGGCGTCACGGCCACCGTCTTCCACGCCGCGGCGTCGGAGAGGCCGAGAACCGAGGTGATCTGCGCCTGCGTCGCGGTCGCCGCCTGGATGGCGTACCCGCCCATGTCCGCCGTGTAGGCGGGCCCGTAGTCCATGGCCATGATGTTGACGGCGGCGATCGCCACCCCGTTGCGCCGGGCGTCGGCGAGCAGGTCGAGGCCCGCCTGGGTGAGGCCCTCGGGCATCACCGGGAGGGTGAAGGAGACGTCGAGTCCCGGGTGGCTCTTCTGGAGCCGGGCGATGGCCTGCGCCCTGCGGGTGTTCGCCGCGGTGTCGGGCAGGGCACCGCCCTCGATGTCGAAGTCGGCCTTCGTCAGCCCGTAGGTGTCGATGACCTTGCCGTAGGCCGCGGCGAGGCTCGTGGGGGAGTCGCACGCCAGGGCCAGCTCGGAGCCTGCCGCGCCGCCGAACGACACGCGGACGTCACCGCCCTGGGCCCGCAGGGCGGGGATCTGGGAGGCGACCCGGTCGGCGTCCAGGGCGGTGGTCCCGCCCCAGAGCGGGGTGCAGCCGCCGCCCGAAGTGACGAAGGCGAGGTTGAACTCCTTGACCCCGGTCTTCGCGGCCGTGTCGAGGAGGTCGTGGGCCGGGTAGAGCGAGGTGTCCACGTACGGCGCGAATCCGGCGGAGGCCGTGCCCCCGCCGCCCGGGGTGCCGGTGGGTGCGGGTTTCGCTGTGGCCGTTGCGGTGGGTGCGGCCGTGGGACCGGAGGTGGGGCCCGTGGACGGGGGCGGCGTCGGCGCGGAGGTGGGTCGGGTGGTCGGCCGCCCGCTGGGCGAGGGGGTGGAGCCGGTGCCCGGGGAGCACTTCTCCTTGTTGATGAGGCAGCCCGTCGGGGTGCCGGCGCTGCCGCTCGCGGAGGTGACGAACCCGACGGTGAGGGAGGCGCCGGGGGCGAGCCCCGCGGTGTCCCAGCGGGGCGGCCTGACCCTCACGTGGCGGCCGCTGACGGTCTGTTCGCCGTTCCAGAGGGAGGACAGGGCCGTGCCGGCGGGCAGGTCGAATTCGAGGGTCCAGTCCCTCAGCGCGGTGCCGGTCCGGTTGGTGATGACGTACTGCCCGGTGTAGCCGGTGGTCCAGCTGCTCGCTTTGGTGAACGCAGCATCCACGGAGGCCGCTTGGGCGGTGCCGGTAAGGGCGACGGCGGCGCCGCCGACGGCCGCCGCGACGGCCAAGGCCGCTGCCGCCTTCGTCGTGGGACCCGTGGTGCGGCGATGGGAGTTGCCAGCCATGGAGGACCTGCTTCTGCGTGGGGGATGAGGGATCGACCAGCACGCTAGCGACCGGGAAACGGACAAATGTGCGCTTCGGCACTCCGGCCGGAGACCTTGAGGCGGGCTTAAGGAAGCGATCGGAGCGGGTTAACCCACGTGTGAACGGCCTCGCCCCCGCCCCGCGACGAACCGCAGCCGGGTGGCGGCCACAGTCATGTACGGGGCCGCAGCCGGGTGCGGGGCCGCCGCTGCCGGCGGCGGCTGCGAGGATCACCGGTATGACGTCAGCGCTCCTCCCCGACGACCGGCCGGCACACGGCTCCCTGCACCACGTCGAGATCTGGGTGCCCGACCTCGGCCGGGCGGTCGCCGCGTTCGGCTGGCTGCTGGAGGCGCTGGGATACGCGCCGTACCAGAGCTGGAGCGGGGGACGGAGCTGGCGGCTCGGCCCGGTGTACCTCGTCTTCGAACAGTCCCCGGCCCTCACCGCCGGTCACCACGACCGTCGCCGCCCCGGGCTGAACCACCTGGCGTTCCACGTCGACGACGCCGCCGCGGTGGAGGCGCTGACCGCGCGGGCGCAGCGGCACGGCTGGCGGCTGCTGTTCGGCGACCGGCACCCGCACGCCGGGGGCGCGGGACACTACGCGGCCTACCTGGAGAACGAGGACGGCTTCGAGGTCGAGCTCGTGGCACTGCCCTGACCTGCGGACCCGCCCGGCTCGGATGCGGTGTCCGCCCTTATGGGGGAAGCTGGCAGGGCGGCGTCCCCAACAGGAGACGGACGGGCGAGGAGGTCTCGTGGACGGTTCAGGAGACGGCCGGCGCGCCTGCGCGCCCCGGGCCCGGGTACGGACAGCCGGTGTGCTGTGCGCGGTAGCGGCCCTCGTGGCGGCAGCCGTTCCGGCGTCGGCGCGCACCGCCCCCGAAGCGGCCCCCGATCCCACCCCCGCCGATCCGCTGGTGGTCGTCGACTGCTTCTCCCAGGGCCAGGTACGTCCGGACGAGTACCTGCTGGCCTGCGGCGACGGCAACAACCGCCTCGTGCGGCTGCGCTGGGAGACCTGGGGGCCGAAGACCGCCACGGCCACGGGTACCGACATGGTCAACGACTGCCGCCCCTACTGCGCGGCGGGCCGGTTCCGCCCCTACCCCGTGACGGTGACCCTGAGCAAGCCGCAGCCGTGGCCCGAACGCCCCGGCCTGCAGCGCTTCACCACCATCCGGCTGCTCTACACCCACACCGCACCGGCCCCGGTCTCCAAGGACGTGACCCTCAAGCTCGTCTACTGAACCGGCCGCCGTACGCCGGCCCGGCGGGTGGCCGCGGCGTCCGTGACGTCGAGGAACACCTGGTCCAGTTCGGGCCAGCGTTCCTTGAGGCCGGTGCGGATGCGGACCATCGCGTCCTCGACGGTCTCGCTGTCGTACCCGGCCGTCAGGTCGATGCTCGCGGCGAGGAGCGCCGAATCGGGCCCGAGCCGCATGGTCAGCAGGGAGGTCACCGAGTCGATCTCCGGCTGGTGTTCGAGGTCCGCCCGGATCTCCTCCTGCAGTCGCGGGTCGACCGCCTCGCCGATCAGCTGCGTACGGGCCTCCTTGCCGAGGACGTAGGCGACGTACACGAGCAGGAGGCCGATGAGTATGGAGGCGGCCGCCTCGTACGCCACCTCGCCCGTCGCCATGTGCAGTGCCATCCCGGCCATGGCCAGGACGACGCCCAGGCAGGCCGTGCTGTCCTCCGCCAGGACGGTGCGCAGGGCGGGGTCGCGCCCGGCGCGTACCTCCGCCGCCAGGCCGTGTCCGGCTTCCCGTGCCGCGCGGCGTACCTGGAGGACGGCCCGCAGGAGGGAGACGCTTTCGGCCAGGAGTGCCACGAAGAGCACGACCAGGCCGATCACGTACCCGCTGTGCGTTTCGTCGCCGCCGGCGCGCAGGGCCTCGACGCCCTGAAAGACCGAGAAGCAGCCACCCGTGACGAAGATGCCGACGGCGGCGAGCAGCGACCAGAAGAAGCGCTCCTTGCCGTAGCCGAAGGGGTGCCTCCTGTCGGCGGGGCGCCTGCTGCGCTTGACCGACGCCAGCAGGAACACCTCGTTGATGGAGTCGGCCACGGAGTGCGCCGCCTCCGAGAGCAGGGCGGGTGAGCCCGCGACGACTCCGCCGATGGCCTTGGCCACGCAGATGGCGAGGTTCGCCGCGAGGGCCACCCACACGGTGAGCCGTGTCTGGCCGTCCTGACCGGCGGACTTGTCCGCCGGTCGCCCGCCCCCGGACGTCTGCGCCGCCCCCTGTGCGCTCATCCCCGTACCACGGCGCGCACGTTCTCGACACTGCCGCAGTCGGAGGCCAGTTGCCGCTCGCGTTCGCGCAGGAACGCCGCTCCCAGCTCGGCGCGCCGGTCGTCGGGCACGCTCTCCCTGGCGCCGTTGAGGATCGTCCGCTCCTCCTCGTCGATGTGGTGGGAGACCGCCTTCGCCAGCTCCTCCAGGCGCTCGTCCCACTCGTCCGAGCCGACTTCGGACACTTCGAGCAGCGCCAGCAGGGCCTCGTTCCCCTCGGCGTGCTCCTCGGAGCCGTGATCCACCTCTTCGTCGTCCACTCCCTTGAACCGCTTGAGAGCGCCGTAGACCTCCGCCTCCTCGGCCTCGCCGTGCGCGATGAGCAGTGCGGCGAACTCGCGCAGCGCCGCCGCGCGGTCGGCCTCGACGCTCCGCATCCGACGGAAGAGGTCCTCCATGCGCCGGTGGTCCTTGAGGATCACCGCGACGACGTCCTGTTCCACAGCCATGGTCCACTCCTGCTCACTACGTGCCGCACCGCCCGGGCGGCAGAACCCGCCGGGCGCGCCGCTTGCGCGCCCGGTCCCTTTCGGGGGTGCTCGCTGCGGCGGGATTCAAACGCAGGAGGGGCACAGTCCTCGGTAGGTGACCTCGACGCCGGAGAGGGTGAAGCCGAAGCGCTCGTCGGGTGCGAGGTGGGACAGCGGATCGCCGGACGGGTGGACGTCGCGGATGAGGCCGCAGCCGGAGCAGACCAGGTGCTGGTGCGGGTGGCGGGCGTTGGGGTCGTAGCGCTTGGCGCGGCCGTCGGTGGAGACCTCCACGACCTCGCCGAGGGAGACGAGCTCGCCCAGGGCGTTGTAGACGGTGGCCCGGGAGATCTCCGGCAGCAGCCGGACCGCACGGGCGTGCACCTCGTCGGCCGTGAGGTGTACGTGATCGCCGTCGAGCACCTCGGCAACGACCCGCCGCTGGGCGGTCATTCGCCAGCCGCGCCCCCGTAGCCGCTCCAGCAGGTCACTCATGTCGGCTCACCTCTTCTGGTCCGGTCTTCCGGTCCGGCGGGACCCTTGAGATCCGCTCGCGGACGGGCTGAGTCCGATTGGATACGGGCTTGGTCTGCTTCTTGACTTGGATTGCGTCCATCGTAGGATCGGTTTCGTTGATAGCCAAGGGACACGAAGATTCCACAGCGGCAGGAGACGAAGACGTGAGCGGCCGCCGCCCGGGCACTGCACCGCGACGACGCGCGGATGCCGGCGCCGTCTCCCGCTGCCCGAGACCGCCCGGGACGGTGACCACCTCGGCGTCGAGGCGACCGACGAGGCCGGGGCCATCCACCGGGGGCGAGTGCCCCGCTTGATCCACCGCATGCAGTACCTGAGCACCACGATCCGCCTGGGCCGGAAGGATTCCCATGTCTGAGAACCACGACGCAATCGTCGTAGACGCAAAAACCGAGGGTGGGGGCGGCTGTCCCGTAGCCCACGAGCGCGCGCCGCACCCCACGCAGGGCGGGGGGAACCGCCAGTGGTGGCCCGAGCGGCTCAACTTGAAGATCCTCGCCAAGAACCCCGCCGTGGCCAACCCGCTCGGTGAGGGGTTCGACTACGCGCAGGCCTTCAAGTCCCTCGACCTCCCCGCGGTGAAGCAGGACATCGCCGAGGTGCTGACCACCTCGCAGGACTGGTGGCCCGCGGACTTCGGCCACTACGGCCCCTTCATGGTCCGCATGGCGTGGCACAGCGCGGGCACCTACCGCATCAGCGACGGCCGCGGCGGCGCCGGTGCCGGACAGCAGCGCTTCGCCCCGCTCAACAGCTGGCCGGACAACGGCAACCTCGACAAGGCCCGCCGCCTGTTGTGGCCGGTGAAGAAGAAGTACGGCCAGAGCCTCTCCTGGGCCGACCTCATGATCCTCGCCGGCAACGTCGCGCTCGAGTCGATGGGCTTCGAGACCTTCGGCTTCGGCGGCGGCCGCGCGGACGTCTGGGAGCCCGACGAGGACGTGTACTGGGGTCCGGAGACCACCTGGCTCGGTGACGAGCGCTACACCGGTGACCGGGACCTGGAGAGCCCGCTCGGCGCGGTCCAGATGGGCCTCATCTACGTCAACCCCGAGGGTCCCAACGGGAATCCGGACCCGCTCGCCGCGGCCCGCGACATCCGCGAGACGTTCCGCCGGATGGCGATGAACGACGAGGAGACGGTCGCCCTGATCGCCGGCGGCCACACCTTCGGCAAGACCCACGGCGCCGGTCCGGCCGATCACGTCGGCGCCGACCCGGAAGCCGCCCCGCTGGAGGCGCAGGGCCTGGGCTGGAGCAACAGCTTCGGCACCGGCAAGGGCGGGGACGCCATCACCAGTGGACTTGAGGGCATCTGGACCAACACCCCGATCACCTGGGACAACAGCTTCTTCGAGATCCTGTTCGGCTACGAGTGGGAGCTCTTCAAGAGCCCTGCCGGGGCGCACCAGTGGCGGCCGAAGGACGGCGCCGGCGCCGGTACCGTCCCCGACGCCCACGACGCGTCGAAGAGCCACGCCCCGACGATGCTGACGACGGACCTCTCGCTCCGCTTCGACCCTGCCTACGAGCAGATCTCCCGGCGATTCCTGGAGAACCCGGCCGAGTTCGCGGACGCGTTCGCCCGCGCCTGGTTCAAGCTGACCCACCGTGACATGGGCCCGGCCGTACGCTACCTCGGCCCGGAGGTCCCCTCCGAGACGCTGCTGTGGCAGGACCCGCTGCCCGCGCTGACGCACGAGGTCGTCGACGCGGCGGACGTCGCCTCCCTCAAGGAGCAGGTCCTCGCCTCGGGCCTGTCGGTGTCCGAGCTCGTGTCCACCGCGTGGGCTTCGGCCTCGTCCTTCCGCGGCAGCGACAAGCGCGGCGGTGCCAACGGCGCGCGCATCCGCCTCCAGCCGCAGAGCGGCTGGGAGGTCAACGAACCCGACCAGCTGGCCACGGTGCTGCGGACGCTGACGGGGATCCAGGAGTCCTTCAACTCCGCGCAGGAGGGCGGCAAGCGGATCTCCCTCGCCGACCTGATCGTCCTCGCGGGCGCCGCCGGCGTCGAGAAGGCCGCCAAGGACGCGGGCTTCGACGTGCGGGTCCCCTTCACCCCCGGCCGGGTGGACGCCTCGCAGGAGCAGACCGACGTCGAGTCGTTCGCCGCGCTGGAGCCGGCCGCCGACGGGTTCCGCAACTACCTGGGCAAGGGCAACCGGCTTCCGGCCGAGTACCTGCTCATCGACCGCGCGAACCTGCTGAACCTGAGCGCCCCCGAGATGACGGCGCTCGTCGGCGGTCTGCGCGTGCTCGGCGCCAACCACCAGCAGTCGCCGCTCGGCGTGCTCACCACGACGCCCGGGCAGCTGACGAACGACTTCTTCGTCAACCTGCTGGACCTCGGCACGACCTGGACCTCGGTGGCCGAGGACGCGAACACCTTCGAGGGCCGCGACGCCGCCACGGGCGAGGTCAAGTGGACGGGCAGCCGCGCCGACCTCGTCTTCGGCTCCAACTCGGAGCTGCGGGCGCTCGCCGAGGTCTACGCGAGCGACGACGCGAAGGAGAAGTTCGTCAAGGACTTCATCGCCGCGTGGGACAAGGTCATGAACCTGGACCGGTTCGACCTCGTCTGATTCCCCCTCGTCTGATTCCCCCTCGTCTGATCCCGCGCGTGTGAACCCGCGCGTCTGATCCGCCGCGTCAGGGCCGGCCCGCAACGGGCTGGCCCTGACGCGTTCCCGCGGGAGGCCGGCGGCATTCGCCGCAGCGGTCGGCAGAGGTGGCCGGTTGTCGCCGGTGGGGTGGGAGGGCCTGGCATGATCGGGCCTCACGTTACTGACAAGTAGCGCAACTCCCCCTCACCAGAAGGTCCTCACGTACGTGCGCAAGCTCGCCAGACGCCTCCTGCTCCCCGGCCTCGCCGCCCTGGCACTCACCGCCACCGGCTGCTCCTCGGCCGGGCACACCGCGGCGGCGGACGCCTCAAGTCCCGCCACCCTCGCCCCCATTGCCGACGGCACGCAACGGCTCGACGTCACACCGGCCCCGCAGGACACCGTCGCGACGGCCGCGGTGACCCGCGCCGAAGGCACCGGCAAGGGCGCGCCGGTGAAGTCCTCCCTCAAGGTCGCCTCCTACGACCCGGCGACCCGACGGGCCGTCATAGCCACGCCGCCAAAGGGCGGTTCACCCGTACCGAGCCCCTCCTCGGACCGGTCCCCGAGCCGCTCCCCCGGCAGCTCTCCCTCCCCCGGCAGCTCTCCCTCCGCCGGCAAGCCGGTCGCCGTCGGTGACGTGATCGCCAGCGCCCCGGCGCCGGGCGCCCCGGACGGGCTCCTCGCGAAGGTCACCGAAGTCGGACGCAAGACCGACCGCGGCACCGAGGTGACCACGGCACCCACCACGCTGTCCTCCGCGCTGGGCGACGACAAGGCCGACGGCAAGGTCCCCGTCGACCCGTCCTCCGTCACGGTGGAGCCCCTGATGAAGGGCGTCACCCTGTCCTGGGCGAAGGGACAGGGGGCGCGGTTCGGCCCCCAGGGCGCGAAGCTTCCCCTGGGCAACCTGCGGCTCGACCTCGACGCCCCGATCGACACCGCCCCGGACGCGCCCGTCACGGCTGGCGCCTCGGTCTCCGGCTTCGTCCAGCTCGCCCCCACCGTCGAGTTCGCGTACGACGGATCGGGCGGCTCCGGCCCGCGCTCCGCGTTCCTCGGCATGAGCGGCGACTGGTCCTCGCAATGGAGCCTCAAGGGCCACGCCGCCGCGAGCACCGGCGCGCCCAAGCGGATCCCGTTCGCCAAGCTGCACAGCGCTCCGGTCATCCAGGTAGGACCCGTACCCGTCGTCGTCAATCTCGACCTGACCTGCTACGTACAGGTGGAGGCCGACGGGCGCGTCACGCTGGACGTGCGACAGGACGTCCAGGGTGACTTCCGTGTCGGCGGCAGCTACGCGACGGGCAGGGGCTGGACCCCGGTCAGCACCTCGAACGTCCACAGCTCCCCGGTGAAGGCCGAGGTCACCGCCGCGGGCCGGGTCAAGAGCGCTCTCGGAGCCGAGGCCTCCGTCGGTCTGTACGGTGCCGTCGGCGTCTCCGCGGACTTCGCCCCCTACCTGCGCGGCGACGCCGACGTCAAAGCCTCCGCCTCCACCGACGGCAAGACCGCCGTCAGCGGTGCGTGGGCGCTCTACGGCGGCTTCGACCTGAGCGGACAGCTGCACCTGCAGCTGTCCCTGTTCGGCACCCCGGTCTTCGAACGCCGCATCCCGCTCGGCAGCCTCAACCGGGAGTGGCCGCTGACCAGCGGGAAGATCGCCGTCTAGGCCCTGTCCGGCAGTGTTGCCGACCGGTCGGCGGGGGGTTGCACGGAACCTCCCGGAGCGCAAGCCGGGCGGGGGCTGCACTCGTTTGCTTGCTCCGCATGGTGGGGTCACCCGATGTGCTGCATCGTGGCGGCGAGTGGACATCTCCTCACGTCGTGGGGGTCGCAAGGCCCCCGGCCGTGCGTGGTCGTCACGCGACGGTCAACCCGGACGGAGCGTTCTATGAGTGACTACCCCCCACCCCAGGCCGAAGACGAGGAGCCGGCCCCGGCGCGCGGCCGCGTCGCCCCGCCGACCGGACCGACCACGTCGGGTGAAGCGGGCGCCGGTTCCGGTTCCGCTGACACCCCGGCCGGCGCCGTCGACGACGAAGGCCTGCGGATGCTGTTGCAGACGGCGGTCGCCCACAGGCCCCTGGAAGAGGTCGCGGACCTGGTGACGCTGCTGCGGCGGTCCGGCCAGGTGCCCGACGCCGCGAACGAAGCACTGCGCGCCGCGGCCCTCAGCCGCCCCGTCGAGGACGTCGTCTCCCTGGCTCTGCTCCTGAGCCGGGAGGAGGAGCCCGAGCCGCATCCCGACCGAATAGGAGAGGGCGACGAAGCCCCGGTGCGCCGCGCCTCCCGCAAGCGTGCCAAGCGGCCCCGGCCGGCCCGGGCGCCGGGCCACGGGCTGCGGTGGCCGACCGCGGCGGCCCTGACCGGGTCCGCGCTGCTGTACCTGCCCCGGCACCCGTCGCACCTGCTGGCCGAGGGCGGCGCGGGGACGTGGCTGCTGCTGGGCATCGTGGCGGTGTGCACGGCACTCGCCGTCTGCCTGGCGGTACGCGACCGTACGAGGGTGTGGGCGGGCGCGACCGTGGCCGGCCTCGGGATCCTGGCGGTCCACGGCCTGGCCGCCATGACGGGACTCTCCCTCCTGCGCGGCGCCGTCGGCGGCCTCCTGCCCTGGTCCACGGGCATCGCGGTGCTCATGGCGGCCCTCGGCGCCCTCCTCGCGGGCATGGCCCTGCTCTACCGGTCCGAGCAGCCGTCGCCCGTTCCCCCGGCCCCCGAACCCGTCCGCTACGAGCTGCCCGACTCGCTGGAGGTCATCTTCCCGGACGAGGTCGGGAACACCGCCGAAGCGGAGACCACGGCCCCCTAGGCCTGCGCACGGCCCGGCGCCGCCGCCCCGGGGCCGCGGCGCCGCCCGCCGCTCACCCGGCGACGCGGGCGATCTCCTCGTCCACCGCCCGTATCGCGGACTGGCGTCCCGTGCGGGCCAGTTGCCCGCGGTACTCACGCAACGAGCCGACGAGCAACGCGGACCGGGCGGGCTCCAGCGCGTACATGCGGCGGGCGGCGTCGACGGATTCCGCGAGGAGGGTCAGCGCGATGTCCGGCCGATCGGAGAATTCGCGTCGGGCGTACTTGCCCAACGCGACCGCCAGGAGGGGGAGATAGGCCAGCGGACTCACCTGGACGAGCACCCGGTAGGCGGCGACCCGCTGTGCGACCGAAGGCTTTTCCGACCCGAGGAGGGCCACTTGTGCTCGCAGGACCGCGTCGTGATTGATCTTCACCGATTCGCTCATGACGGCGATTCTGAATGCCGCACAGGTGGTCGAACAAGGACAATCGGCTGTTCCCTTCGTCCTACGAAAACGCCCTCTGACCTGTCATGATTGAGACGTCATCACCCCCGGACCGCCTCTTCGCCGGCCCGGACGCCGCGCCCGGCCGGCGCCGGGGTGAAACAGGCGGTGCGGCGCAGGGCCGTCAGGGCGGTCGCGCAGGCGGCTCCCACCGCGGCCAGCACCGTCCAGGGCAGCCACGGCGCGTCCAGCCGGGCCGCGAGGTCGAACAGGGCGCCCACGCCCAGGTTCCCCGCGGCGACGGCGATGCCGGAGGCCGTGCTGTAGGCCCCGTAGTAGGTGGCGACCAGCCGCTCGCCCGAGAGGCGCACCAGGGTGTCCATCTCGAACGGGTACAGCAGCGCCGAACCCGCGGCCAGCAGTGCCGCGCACCCGACCAGGGCGGCTCCGCCCGCCCAACGGCCCACCGGCAGCAGCAGCGGCAGGAAGGCCGCCCCCATGACCGCGAAGCCGATGGTGATCGTCTTCGGGGCGTCGAGGCGTTCACGGGCCCAGTCGGTCAGCCGGAGCTGCCCCACGACGGCCACCAGCGCCGAAACGGCGAAGGCGACGCCCATGGCGGTCCCGCCGCCGTCGCCGAACAGGGACCGCGCGCGGAGCGGCAGGGCCAGGTAGGTCTGGAAGGCCAGCAGGTAGGAACCGGCCATCGCCGCGGAGAAGAGGACGAAGGGCCGGTTGCGCACGATCGTGCTCCAGTCGGCGGCGATCCCCCGCCAGCCGGCCACCCGCTGCGGGTCCGGATCGGGCCGTCGCGCGGGCAGCGACCGCGCCTGTACGACGGCCAGTACGCCGAAGACGGCCGCAGCCGCCGCGCAGACGAGCCGGAAGTCGAGGAGCAGCAGGGCGAGTCCGGCGAGCGGCCCGAGCAGGATTCCGGCCTGGTAGAAGACGTTGAAGCAGGCGAAGGCCTCCACCCGGCGGGCGCCGGCCCCGGCCGCGACGTAGGCCCGCACCGCCGGGTTGAACAGCGCTCCGGCGAACCCGGTGGCCGCCGAGGCGGCCACGAGCGCGGGAAGGGAGTCGGCGACGGCCAGCAGCACGAACGCCCCGGTGCGCAGTGCGCAGCCGGCCAGGATCATGGGCTTGTAGCCGATCCGGTCCGCGAGGGTGCCGCCCAGCCAGAACATCCCCTGCTGGGAGAGGTTGCGCACGCCGAGGACCAGGCCGACGGCCCAGGCGGCGAGTCCCAGGCCGTGCCCGAGGTGGTCGGCGAGGTAGGGCATCAGCATGTAGAAGCCGAGGTTGATGCCGAACTGGTTGACCATCAGCAGCCGCACGCCGGGGTCGAAGGAGCGCATCCGGGCGCGCAGCCCCCTCATCGCGCACCCGCGAGCGCCGTGGCGGTGCGCGGCTCGGGGGCGGTGACGTCGGTGCAGCGGGTCCAGGACGTGACCACCCGCTCCGCCGGATGGCCGATCTCCTGCGGGGCTCCGGGGAGGGCGCCGCCCAGCAGGCCGTGCCGGTGGCACCAGCCGTCGTCGTAGACCGTGTCGAGGTAGCGGTGGGGGCCGTCGGGGAACACGGCTGCGATCCGGGTCCCGGCCGGGCGGGTGCGCGCGACCCAGCCCGCGACGAGCGCGACCGCCCCCACGCTCCACCCGCCGGTGGCGTACTGGTGGCGGGCCAGGGCGCGGCAGGCGGTGACGGCTTCGTCGGGGGCGACCCAGTGGACCTCCGTGAACGCCTCGTGGGCCACGTTCGCGGGATGGATGCTGGAGCCGAGGCCCCGCATCAGGCGCTGCCCGGCCGGCTGCCCGAAGATGGCGGAGCCGGTGGAGTCCACGCCGACGAGTTCGAGCGTCGGGAAGGCCTCGCGCAGTGCGGCGGAGATCCCGGCGGAGTGGCCGCCGGTGCCGACCGAGGTGACCAGTACGTCGACGCGGCCCAGCTGGGTGAGGAGTTCGGCGGCGAGGCCGGCGTAGGCGGCGGCGTTGTCCGGGTTGTTGTACTGGTCGGGGCACCATGCGCCGGGCTGCCGGCGGAGCAGTTCGGTGACCCGGTCCCGGCGGGCCTGCTGCCAGCCCCCGGCCGGGTGCGGCTCCGTGACGGTGTCGACGTGGACTCCGTACGCGGCCAGGGCCCGGCGGATCGAGGGCTCCAGTCCGGGGTCGGTGACCACCGTGACCGGATGCCCGTACGTGATCCCGGCCAGGGCCAGGCCCAGCGCCATGGTCCCGCTGGAGGACTCGATGACCGGCGCCCCGTCGGCGAGGTCGCCCCGGGCCCGGGCGCGGGCCACCATGTGCAGGGCCGGACGATCCTTGATTCCGCCGGGGTTGGCGCCCTCCAGCTTGGCCCAGAATCCGCGGCCGCCGTCGGCGAAGGGCTCGCCGACCCACAAGACCGGAGTGCGGCCGACGAGATCCGCGGGCCGGTGCGCGGGCAGCGGGGCGGGTGCGGGGGGTGGCGGGGAGGTGAGGTCGAGGTACACGGGGGTGGTGGGCATCGGTGTCGCGGCTCCTCGGCCCGGGCGCGCTGGGGCGCGCGGGCATCGGCGGATCAGGGCGGGGACGCACGGCCGTGCGTTCCGCCGGGCCCCGGCGCATGGAGGCGCGGGGGGCCCGGGACGCGGCGGCGGCCGTGCGGGGCCTGTCAGGTCCGGGCGACGCACGTCTCCGCGAGGACGCCCCGGCCGCCCGGAGCGCGGTCGGTGGCGGACGCGGCCGAGGCCGTCCCCGCCGACGATGCGGGCTCGGCGCAGGCCTGCGGCGTACGGGCCGTCGGCGGCGCGGCGTGGGCGTCCCCCCGTACGCGGTCCACGGCGTGGCCGAGTCCGTCGGGGCAGCCTTCGCCCTGCCCGGCTCGGTCGACCGGAACCACGGTGTCGGCAGGGGGGCCGGGGGCCACGACGGCGGAGGGGGGCGCGGCGACGTCCGGCCGCAGGTGCGGGCCTTCCCCGGCCGGGCCGTGGAGGCACCCGAGCAGGTGGAAGGCGACGGCCAGCAGCAGCGCGAGGACGGCGACGGTTCGCGCGCGGTGATCCACCGCGTGAGCCGACGCCGCACCGATCATGTGCACAAAGTAGCGCGGGGGACACGAGAAGTCACCTGGGACCCGCTGCCGGCAACGCGGGCGCGTGAGGCTGCCGCGCGAGGGGGCCGCACCCCGGCCGGTCGGCCGGAATCCGCCGGCTTAACTCGCGCGGATGCGGTCACACGCGCTGCATGAGCGCGTACGCGAGTACGGCCGCTTCTGACCACGACCGTTGCTGAGCGCGACCGTTCCTGAACACATGGAGGCATACATGTCGGCACGGGGGAGACTGTCCACGCGCGAGAGCGCCGCATGGACCCACCGGTTCCACGGTCACCGGCACCCGGACCGCTCCGCGGCCGCGCCCGGTCGGCCACCGGTGAACCGCACGCTCGCCGCGGCGCTCCTGGGCACGTGCCTGGTGCTGCTCGTCGCGGGCGCCATCAGCGGTTCGACGCCCATGGCCTGGGCCGCGGTGACGGCCTGGATAGGCGTGGTGAGCACCGTCTCGGCGGTGTGCGGTCCTCCTCACACTCCTTCCCACGAATGAGCGGCGCGATCGGGGACATCCTTTTGGATCTGTACGGCCGAGACCCCGGGACTTCCGTCCCGGGGTCACCGTGCGTATATTTGCCATCCAACAACCATTGTCATGCGTCAAACGTGAGTGCCGACGCAGGGCACGGCGAAAGGAGACCCGCGTGGTCAGCAGTCCGGCCGGTGCGGCCGATGTCCGCCAGGTCGTGGTGGAGTCGTTCAAGGGCCGCGCCGACGACATAGCTGACCGGTGGGTCCTGCTCCAGCTGGAGCGCGCCCCCATGGACCCGGCCAACAACGAGCGGGATCTGCGCTACGAGGCGGACACCCTGGCCTCCGCGCTGGTCACCGCGCTCGACACCACGCTGCCGGTCGACCAGATGGCGAACCAGCACCGGGAACTGCGCGAGGCGGTCAGGGAGTTGTCCCTGCGCAGGGCCCGCGCCGGGGCGACGCCGACCGCCACCTCGCTGTCGGTGCTGGCCCTCAAGGAAGTCCTGCTGGCGATCATCCGGGAGGGCATCGACGACAGCGGCCTGCTGCTCTCGGCGGCGCTGCTGATCAACCAGCTGCTCGACGCGGCCGGCGCCCTGTCCTTCGCGACGTACGTGGAAGGCCGCGAGGAGATCATCCGGCGGCAGAGCCGGCAGTTGCTGGAGGTCTCGACGCCCGTCGTGCGCCTGTGGCGGCAGGTCGTCGCCGTGCCGCTGATCGGCACCCTGGACACCGCGCGCACCCAGGTCGTGATGGAGAACCTGCTCCAGGCCATCCAGGACGAGGACGCGCAGGTCGCGATCATCGACATCACCGGGGTTCCGACCGTCGACACCGCGGTGGCCCAGCACCTCATGCAGACCGTGCGGGCGGTGCGGCTGATGGGAGCGGGCTGCATCATCAGCGGCATCCGGCCCACCATCGCGCAGACCATCGCGCAGCTGGGCATCGACCTCTTCGACATCCTGACGCGCGCCACGCTCGCCGAGGCCCTGTCCGAGGCGATGAAGATCACCGGCGGTTCGGCGCCGGCCCCGAGCACCCCGGTCTCCCGATGAGCGCACACCCAAGTCCCTACTCCGGTGCCCACTCCTGCGCCGTGCCGATCCTGCGCCTGGGTGACGTACTGGTCACCGGACTGCTCAACGAGCTGGATGACAAGTCCGCCGTGGCCTTCGCGCGCGAGCTCACCGAGCGGATCTCCGCCGACCGGGCCCGGGGCGTCCTCATCGACATCTCCCGCCTGGAGATCATCGACTCGTTCGTGGCGCGCAACCTGATGGAGCTCACGGGCATGGCCCGGCTGCTGGGAGCCCGTGTCATCGTGGCGGGCATGCGCCCCCCGGTGGCCATCACCCTCGTGGAGCTCGGACTGGAACTGAGCGGCGTGGAAACGGCGTTGCACGCCGAGCAGGGCATGGCCGCGCTGGGCTGGGTCCAGGCCCCTCAGCCCCGGGAAGGGGCGCCGCATGACGCCACTGGCTGACGGCAACCGGACCGTGGACGGCTCCGGCACGCAACGGACGGGCACCCCCGGCACGGCAGGAACGGACGCCTCGGGCACGCAGCCCGTCCTGCTCTCCCTGACCACCGAGGACGATCTGCTGGCGGTCCGGCACGCCGTGCGGTTCGCCGCCGTCGCGGCCGGATTCTCCATCATCGACCAGACGCGGGTGATCACCGCGGCCAGCGAACTGGCCCGCAACGCCTACATCCACGGCGGGGGCGGCGACCTCGTGGTCGGCCCCGCCCACGAGGAAGGCCGTACGGGGCTCCGGCTGACGATCACCGACCGCGGGCCGGGCATCCCCGACGTGGAGGCGGCGCTGGCCGACGGCTACAGCACCGGAGTGGGCCTGGGACACGGGCTGGGCGGCGCCCGCCGACTGATGGACGAGTTCGAGGTGCGCAGCACACCGGGCGAGGGCACCACCGTCGTCACCACGCGATGGCGGCGCTGATGGTCCCGGCCCCGGTGGCGCCGACGCGTCAAGTCCGCATCGACCACTACAGCGCGGTGCACGTCGCGGCCGAGACGGCGCGCGCGGTGGCGCGGGAGTGCGCGCTGCCCGGCGCGATGCCCGACCAGGCGGCCGTGGTCGCCTCGGAGCTGGCGAGCAACATCGACAAGCACGCCCGCGACGGTGTGCTCTACGTCCAGCCGCTGCCGCTGGGCGGCGGCGTGGAAGTCGTCGCCGCGGACCGGGGTCCGGGGATAGCCGAAGTCGCGCGGTGCCTGGCCGACGGTTACACCACCACGGGGACCCTGGGCGCAGGGCTGGGCGCGGTCGGACGCATCGCGACGGAGCTCGCCATCACTTCGAGGACGGACACCGGCACCGTGGTGTGCGCCCGGCTCGCCCTTCCCGCGCAGCGCGAAGCCGCGCGGCAGCCGGTGGGGCTGGTCTGCCTGCCGGCCGCGGGCGAGGAGGAGTGCGGGGACGCCGCGGCCGTCCTCGACCTCGGCGGGGCGCGCACCGCGCTCGTGGTCGACGGCCTCGGGCACGGCGGGGAAGCGGCGGAGGCCGCCCAGGCGGCGGTGCGTTCCTTCCGCGGCGCCGCCGAGGGCACCCTCCCGGACATCATGACGGTCGTGCACCGGGCCCTGCGGCACACCCGGGGCGCGGCCGTCGCGCTCCTTCGGCTGCGCGCCGGGGAAGCCGAGTACTGCGGGATCGGCAACGTCCGTATGGTGGCCCTCTCCCCCGACGAGGTGCACCACCGGCTGACGGGTCAGCCGGGCGTGGTCGGCTGGCGGATGCCCGCCCCGCGCACCCACCGCGTCCCGCTGACCGCGGCGACCACCGCCGCGCTGTACACCGACGGCATCGACCTGCGGTGGGCGCACACCCCGCCCGGTCACCTGCTGCGCCTGCCCGCCCCGCTGCTCGCCGCCACGGTCGCGCACGGGTACCACCGCACCCGCGACGACGCCACCGTGCTGGCGGCCGGAGCCCCCCACGGGCCGTCATGAGCAGGCTCTTCTGGGACGTGACGGTGCTCCGCGAGGAGGTGCGCGACCTCGCGCGCTCCTACCGGCTGCCCGCGGACGTGCGCGGCCGGCTGGTGCTGTCGGCGACGGACCTGGCCTGCCCCGAGTTCGAGGCCGGGCACCCCGTCAGGCTGACCAGCGTGTTCGACGCCACGCACGACGTGCCCCAGCTGAACGTCACCCTGACCGCCCCGCGAGCGGCCCGCCCGTTGCGGAGCGCCGACCTGCCGCTGACCGCGCCGGAGACGTCGGCGAACTCGGTCACCTGGCACATCCCGCTGCCCGGCCCGGACGCCGGTCCGTACAGGGAGGACCGGGCGCCGGCGTCGCCGGCCTCCCTGTCGACGCAGGTGCGCGAGGGCGACGAGGAGCTTCGCGCCGCCCTCGCCCGGGCGGACCGCCTCGCCGCCGAACACCGGATGCTCAAGCACGAGCTGGCGGAGACCAACGCCGGCGTCCTCGCCCTGTACGTGCAACTCGACGAGCGTGACGAGCAGGTGCGCAAGGCGCACGGCCAGGTCCTGCGGGAGCTGGAGGACGCGCTGCGCCCCCTCGCACCGGAGATCGACGGCTTGGAACTGGCCGTGCACTACGCGCCCGCGGACCCGGCCGCGCCGACCGGCGGGGACCTCTACGACTGGTTCGCCCTGCCCGACGGCACCGTGCACGTCACCGTGGTCGACGCGCTGGGCCACGGCGTGCGCAGCACCCGGGGCGCGGTCACCGTCACGCACGCGGTGCGCACCCTGGCGCTGGAGGGGCACCCGCTGCACTCCATCCTCGCCCGCACCCATCACCTGCTCATGCCCTTCAACGCGGATCTGATGGCGACGGTGCTCCTGGTCCGGCTCGACCCCGCCACCGGGGACCTCCAGGTCGCCAGCGGCAGTCACCCGCCCCCGCTGCTCGCACGGGACGGCGGCACGCCGCACTTCCTCGAAGCGAGCGGCCGGGGCATCGGGTTCCCCTCCCCGGGCAGTGATGCGGTGCTGCGCGAACGCATGGAGCCGGGCGACCTGCTCCTGCTCTACACCGACGGCCTCACCGAGAGCCGCAGGGACCTGATCGAGGGGGAGTCGCGGCTCGTCAAGGCCGTCGAGCAGCACGCCCACCGGCCGATAGCGGAGATCCCCGACGCCGTGGCCGCCGAGATGCACACCGTCGTCCTCCATGCCGACGACACCCTCGCCCTCGCCCTGCGGATGACCGCGAAGGCCCCGGCGGCCACCGCGACGAGGGATGTTCGCCGCCTGCCCGCGCAGGGCAGGCGGGCTGACAAACGTTCTATCGGATGAGAGAGTAGTGCGATGCCGCACAGCTTCCCCTTGCCGCCCCCGGACCCCGGGCAGGTGGCCGCCGAAGCATCCGCTCTCCTGGAGATGCTGGACGTGCTGTGGGGCCGCGGCCAGGAAGCCGTACCCTCTCCCGTGCCCCCCTCGCAGTTGCGTGCGCTGACCGTGATCGACGAGCGGGAAGCCGTCAACCTCCGCGACCTGGGCGAAGCGCTCGGATCGACACCGCCGTCGGTGAGCCGGCTCTGCGACCGGCTCGAAGCGGCCGGTCTCGTCCAGCGTTCCCGGGCGACGGCGAACCGCCGGGAGGTGGAGGTGCGGCTGAGCCGCAGCGGCCGGAGCGTCCTGGCTTCCGTACGGGCGGCGCGGGCGCGGGAGCTGGAGATCGTGCTGGCGCGCCTGAGCCGTGAGGAGCGGGGGGCCCTGTTCGAGGGTCTGGCCGCCTTCCGCCTTGCCGCCGGCACCGATACGGGCCCGGGCCGCCCGGGCCACGTCCGCGCCGGCGCGGACGTCAGCGACATCGCCTGAGCGGCGCCCGCCGCCGCCCGGCCGGACGCCGCCCGCCCGGACCCGGAACAACGCGATCCGCCCGCAGACCGGCGGTCCGGCCTGCGGGCGGGAGTGCGGGGGTGGCCCCGCGGTACGGGTGTCAGGCCGGGCGGCCGCCGAACGGGGCGCCGGTGCCGTAGTACGTACCGAGCTGCGCGTGGTACCCGGCGTCGTCCAGGTGCTTGTCCCGGTGGAACTCGGGCGCGTTCTTGACCTGCTCCTTGGTGAGGTCGACCAGGACGCGCTTCTCGTCCGGGTCGATGCGCGTGACGGCGCCCGCCGGGATCAGCACCTCCTTGCCGAAGATCCACACACCGGTGTCCACGACCAGATAGGCGGAGCCGGCCTCGTCCGAGTGCTTGTCGACCTTGCCGATGACGCCCTCGGTGGCCTCGACCTTGTAACCCGTCAGGTCGGTTCCCGCCAGGTGACCGGCCGTCTCACGGTAAGCCCACATGTGACCACTACTCCTTGCTCGTCGAACCGTCCGTCGGCTGCTCGCCTGCCCCGGCCGCCGCGCGGCATGCGGGTGCGGGTGGAAGCCCGGCACGACGGAATTCGGCGTTGATGCGCTGGGCCTCGGCGAGCTGGTCTTCGAGGATCACGATCCGGCAGGCCGCCTCGATGGGAGTACCGGCGTCCACGAGTTCACGGGCGCGGGCGGCGATCCGCAGCTGGTAGCGGGAGTACCGGCGATGGCCGCCCTGCGATCGCAGCGGCGTGATCAGCCGGGCCTCGCCGAGCGCCCGGAGGAAGCCGGGGGTGGTGTCGAGCATCTCGGCGGCCCTGCCCATCGTGAAGGCGGGGTAGTCGTCGTCGTCGAGACGCCCGAGCGGGTTCTCTGCTGTCACTTTCACCTCTGCGTACGGCAAATACGTCGAGGGGCCCGGATGCCGTGAAAGCACCGGGGCCCCGGAGGGAATTCAACACCATCCGACGGGCCCCCGATGTCTGCTCCGGTCAGCACAGATTTTGACGTTCACCTCAATGAGCTAACCGCCTCGGCGCCGGGACCTTCCGACACCGTCCGGGTGTGCGGCGGGGCGGTCCGGCGCCCACGGGCGAAAATGGGTCACATGGCTGACACCTTCACCACACGCACCATGGAACTCACGACGGGTTCCACCGAGACGGTCCACGACCTGACCGACGCCTGTGCGCAGTTCCTGCGCGAGGCCGCACGGGGGCGGGACGGGCTGCTCAACGTGTTCACCCCGCACGCGACGGCCGGACTGGCCGTGATCGAGACGGGCGCCGGCAGCGACGACGACCTCCTGGAGACGCTGCGCACGCTGCTGCCCGCCGACGACCGCTGGCGGCACCGGCACGGCTCGCCCGGACACGGCCGCGACCACGTGCTGCCCGCGTTCGTGCCGCCCCACGCCACGCTGCCGGTGGTCGGCGGCGAGCTGGCGCTCGGTACCTGGCAGTCGGTGGTCCTGGTGGACACCAACCGGGACAACCCGCGCCGGACCGTGCGGCTCTCCTTCCTGGGCTGACGGACGGCCCCGGGCCGGGCCCGGTACGGGCGTCCGGGTAACGGCGGGGCCCCGCCGGGTCAGTCGTGCAGGCGGGCGGTGCCGAGCCGGCTGACCACGGCGGGGTCGCGGTGGTCGAAGAACAGCGAGCGTCCGGTGTCCATACCGGCGATGCGCGCCATCTCCGCCTCGGTGAGCGCGAAGTCGAACACGTCGAAGTTCTCGGCCATCCGGTCGGCGCGGACGGACTTGGGGATCACGACGACTTCCCGCTGGACGAGCCAGCGGAGCACGACCTGCGGCACGGACTTGCCGTGTTCCTTCGCGATGTCACCGAGGACGGGGTGGGTGAAGAGGTCATTGCGCCCCTCGGCGAAGGGGCCCCACGACTCGATCCGCACTCCGCGCTCGCGCATGAGTTCCTGTTCGGCCGCGCGCTGGAAGAAGGGGTGGGTCTCCACCTGGTTCACCGCGGGGGTGACCTCGTTGTGGTCGATGAGGTCGATGAGCCGGTCGGGGTAGAAGTTGGAGACCCCGATCGCCTTCACCCGACCCTCCCGGTAGAGCTTCTGCATGGCGCGCCAGGAGCCGTACACGTCGCCGAAGGGCTGGTGGATCAGGTACAGGTCGAGGTGGTCGAGGCCGAGCCGGCGCAGCGAGGCGTCGAAGGCGCGGCGGGCGTTGTCCTCACCGGCGTCCTGGATCCAGAGTTTCGTCGTGACGAACAGTTCCTCGCGCGGGATGCCGCTGCTCCTGATCGCCCGGCCGACTGCCTCCTCGTTCAGGTAGGCGGCGGCCGTGTCGAGCAGCCGGTACCCGACGGCGAGCGCCTCGCTGACGGCCTGTTCGGTCTGCTCGGGCGGGATCTGGTAGACGCCGAAGCCGAGGATCGGCATCACGACGCCGTTGTTCAGGGTGACGGTCTGCATGGGACTTCCTTCCTGCGGGGACCCGGGCCGGTCGCACGCCCTCGTGGCACAGTGGGCGCCATCCGGCGCCCACTGTGCCACCGGGTCCCGGCCGCCGCCGTTCACGGCGCGACCGGGCGCGGCTGGAGGCGGCCCCGCGGGGTCAGCCCTCGATGCGGTGCTGGGTCCAGAAGGAGGTCAGGTCCGTGCTCGTGGCGGCCTGGGCGGCCGCCTTGAACTCGGCGGTGGTCGAGACGCCGTACCAGTGCGAGGTGGCGTAGTCCTTGAGCAGCGTGGTCATGGCGCTGTCACCGAGGACGCGCCGCAGGTCGTGCAGGGCGCACTTGCCGTAGCCGTAGATGACGGTGGAGTAGCGGGACGAGTGGGTGTCCCAGTAGGCCATCGAGTTGGTGATCTTCTCCGCGGTCGACGCCCACGAGACGCTGCTCCAGCAGTTGGTGCCCGTCTTGTTCTGCGCCAGGTCGGTGGCGTAGTCGGTGAACGCCTCGTCCAGCCACGGGCTGTTGTACTCGTCGTCGCCGACGATGCCGTACCACCACTGGTGGGCGATCTCGTGGGTGAGCGCCGTCGTGCTGACCAGGTCGAGGACGAACCCGGGGTATTCCATGCCGCCGAACCAGTAGTTGTTGTCGATCACCGCGTCCAGCTCGCCGTAGGGGTAGGCGCCGAACCTCGCGGAGTGGGCGTCCACGGCGGACTTGGCGGTGGTGAGCATGGACTGCGCGTCGGTGGAGCTGATGCCGGAGACGGAGTAGACGTTGACCGCGGTGCCGCCGGGCGAGGTGCCTGAGATCTTGGTGAAGGGACCGGCCGCCCAGGCGAAGTCGCGGACCTTGGAGGCGGTCGCGGTGGTGACCGTACGGCCGCTGGAGCCGGGGGTGTCCACCGAGGTGCCGGTGGCCGGGACCAGGAGGGTGCTGGGGTGGTCGAGGGTCACGCGGAAGTCGGATGCGAGGGAGTAGAACGACTCGCCGTTGTTGGTGTACGGGTCCAGGTGCCAGCCGGCCGCGTCCTTGATGGCGAGCACGGGAAGGGCGTTGCCGATGAAGTTGAACGCCCCGTCGTGGCCGAACCGGTCGGCGCCGCTCGGTACGGTGATGCCCAGGTCGAAGCCGATCGTGGCGCTCTGGCCCTGTGCCAGCGGCGTGGGCAGGGTGATCTGGAGGGCGGTGCAGCCGACCGAGAGCGCGCCCGCGGTGCCGCCGGTGACGTTGGTGACGGTGACGGGCATGGCGGAGCAGGTGCCGTGGTAGTTGTCCCAGAGCCTCAGGTAGACCTCGGTGAGGGCGGTGGCCGAGGCGTTGGTGAAGGTCGCGCTCTGGTGGCCGGTCCAGACGGTCCCGCTCGTGTTGCTGCTGAGGCTTACGGTGTACGAGGGTGAGGCCGGTGTACGTGTGGGGTCGCCGGGCGGGGTCGTCCCGCCGGAGGTGTCCAGGGCGACGTCGTCGATGACGAAGCTGGTCTGGAGGCTGGAGTCCTCCGTGCCGGTGAAGGCGACGGTCACGGTCTGCCCGGCGAACGCCGAGACGTCGAACGACTTCTGGACGTACCCGGTGTTCTTGTCGAGGTTCGAGTAGGTGGCGAGCGTCGTGCTGCCGATCTTCGCCGTCAGCTTGTCGTACTTCGTCGAGGTGGTCGTCTCGGCGGTGTCGATGTGCAGCCAGAAGGTGAGACTGGCCGTGCTGCACCCGGCGGGGACCGTGACGCTCTGGGAGAGGGTGTCGGTGTGCGTCGAGCCGACGCCGTTCAGCCAGGCGAAGGCCGTGCCGGTGTGGGCGCTCTGGCCGGTGCGACTGGTGATCACGCTGGTGGACGACTGGGTCCAGGGCGAAGTGCCGTTCTCGAAACCGCCGTTGGCGACGGCCTGGGCCGGGGTGCAGGCGGCGGCGCGGGGGGCCGCGGACGGCGTCGCAGCTGCCGGGGTGGTGCCGAGCGAGGCGGCGGCCAGCGCGGCGACCGTGAGCACGGTCGTGGCGAAGGCCTTGTGGGGGGTCGATCTCACGCGGAACTCCTTTGGGCGGCCGGGATCCCGGCCTGCTCGGTGACCGCTCGACCGGCTGGGTGGGCCGGAGGGCAGCCGCGGACTGCGCGCATCGCTTGCGCGATCGCTGGAGTGAGATGCCTTGCCGCGTCGCCCCGGGGTCGGGGCGACGACTGGCGGAAGCCTGGCAGATTTGACCGGAGCATGCCATCAGGCGCGAGTAAAAGTGTCCCCACCTTCGACCCGGCCTTCGACCCCGCTCTCCCCCGCCCCGCCCCCGCACTCCCGCGCCGAGGCCCTCTGGCGGACCCGCGCCGTCGTCCGGCACCATCTCTGCCTGCCGCTCGCGCCGGACGACAGGAACCGGCTCCACCTGCAACGCCAACTCACCGTGCAACGCCACCAGCAGGAGGCACCCGCCGATGAAGCTCCGCCCGATCCTGACCGCCCTCACCCTTGCCGTCGTCACCGTGGCCGCCCCCGGAATCGGGGTCCTGACCGGGACCACCGAGGCCTACGCCGCCACCAAGATCAGCCACGCCACCGCCACCTCGATGTTCCGCAGCTCCGGGATCACCTGGTCCTCCTCGGGAGGCTGCTCGGACCGCAACAACCCCACGTGCACGTCGTTCGACCAGCTCAACCTGGCCAGCGCCCAGGGCGCCCAGACGCTCAAGCGCGCCGCCGGCTGCGCGCTCAACATCACCGGCGGCACCGAGACCGGCCATGCCTCCGGGACGTACTCGCACTGGAACGGCTACAAGCTCGACTTCGGCAAGTCCACCTGCCTGACCAACTACGTCAAGAACACGTTCACCTACATCGGCGTGCGGGGCGACGGAGCCCTCCAGTGGCAGTCCGGCTCCGGGAACGTCTACGCCGACGAGGGCAGCCACTGGGACGTCACCTACTACAACTGCGGCGGCTGCTGACCCGCACCCGGGGCGCGACACGACGGGGCCCCGGGAGCGGCTCGCGCTCCCGGGGCCCTGGGTCCGCAGCGGCGACTCAGTCCTCGCCGAGGACGATGTGGTCCTCCGTGGTGCCCTTTTCCAGGACCGGCTCGGAACTGCCGCGGACGCCCTCCGCCGAACTGTGACGGGGTCTCGCGCGCTCCTCGGGCTGATCGGCTGCCCGGGTCGAGTCGTTCCGAATCGTGTTGCGCACCATGTTCAGCTCCCTTTCCTCTGGCCGTGGCGGGCGACGACGTGCCCCACCGGACCCTCCCCGCGCCTCGGACGTGGCGTCCGCCGCGCGCCGCAGCAGCACGCACCCCACACTGTGACGGCCCCCGACCCCGTGCGCCCCCGCTCCGCGCCGAACGGGTGAACCGCCACAGCTAGGCCGTGGCGGCGCAGTCGGGGTGGCCCCAGCCCGATCCGTGCTTGGCGATCTTGTCGCCGGCCGCGTAGGCCGTCCCGCAGGGACAGGTGCCCTTGAACTTGGCCTTGATGGTCCGGGCGCCGCGGCCCGAGGATCCCGCGCCGGGTGCGGGCTCCGCGGCGGAGGCCGGCTTCCGGCGGGCGGGGGCCGTGCGGGCGGGGGACGTACGGGCCGGCGCCGGCACCGGGATGGCGTGGTCGCCCAGCGCGGTGCCGGCGGGCCGCTGGCTGGTGGCGGCGTCGCTGGCGGCCTGGTCGGCGATCGCGTTCAGGTGGTCGCCGTCCGCGCGGTGGGCGGGGACGTAGCGGAACTCGACGTCGCGCTCGGCCAGCAGCGCGTCGATGCGTTCGACGAGTTCACGGTTGGCGACCGGCTTCCCGGCCGCGGTCTTCCAGCCGTTGCGCTTCCACGCGGGCAGCCACTGCGTCACCGCCTTCATGGCGTACTGGGAGTCCATCCGCACCTCGATCGCCGTGCCCGGCGCGACGGCCTCCAGCAGCTTCTGCAGCGCGGTGAGCTCACCCACGTTGTTCGTGGCGCGGCCCAGCGCGCCGGCTTCCCAGCGCTCGGGACGGCCCTGCGCGTCGCCGATGACCCAGGCCCATGCGGCAGGACCGGGATTCCCCTTCGCCGCCCCGTCGCAGGCGGCAATGATGCGTTCAGACATCCCCCGATCATGCCCCACCGGACTCCCGACGGCCGACCACGGCCGGGCGGGGCGCCGGTGCCCCGCCCGCGTGAGACGGGGCACATTTTGCCCCTGTTTGGTCCCATCGGGCTCAGCATGGTGTGTGGCCTGCCGCCTCGCTTCCGCGTGGGTGCCGGGCTCCACCGCGACATCCGCTACCGGGAGTGACATGCGACGCACAGACCGCCGGAACGCCGCCATGCGACTGGCCCTGACCAGCGCCGTCGCGGCCGCGACCCTCGGCCTCGGCGGACTCGCCGCCGGCCCGGCGGCCGCCGAGAACGGACCCGGCGGGGCGCCTGCGCCGGTAAAGCCGGTCGGCCCGGCCCAGGCCGCCGAGCAGCAGATGTCCTCCTTCACGGTCGCTTTCCCCTCCGCCCCCTACCGCACCCACAACATCGCGCGCGCCGTGCAGCTGATCAACGGCTCCGTGGTCCGTCCCGGCGACACGTGGAGCTTCAACAAGACGGTCGGCGAGCGGACGAAGGAGAACGGGTTCGTCGACGGCATCATGATCAACGACGGCCGTTACGTGAAGTCGCTCGGCGGCGGCATCTCGGCGGTCGCGACGACGATGTTCAACGCCATGTTCTTCGCGGGCCTGCAGCCGGTGGAGCACGGCGCCCACTCCTTCTACATCGAGCGCTATCCCGAAGGCCGCGAGGCCACGGTCGCCTGGGGCACGCTCGACCTGCGCTGGAAGAACGACTCCGGCCACCCGGTCCGCATCCGGGCCGCCTCCACCGACACGTCGGTGACGATCACCCTGCTCGGTACGAAGAAGTACGACGCGATACGCGCCACCAAGGGGCCCCGCACGAACATCACGCCGCCGGCCAAGCACACGGCCACCGGCGCCTCCTGCGAGGAGCAGACCCCGCTGGAGGGCTTCGACGTCTCCGTGGACCGCGTCTTCGTCAAGGGCGGTGCGGAGCTCAAGCGCGAGACGTTCCGCACCCACTACACCCCGCGCGACGAGATCACCTGCCTCCCGGACCCCTCGCCGACCCCGTCGGCCCCGGCGACCCCGTCGGCCCCGGCCACCCCCTCGGCCTCCGCCGCTGCGGCCCCGGCGGCCCCCTCGGCCTCGGCCACTGCGGCCCCGGCTGCCACTTCCGCCTCCGCCGCGCCCGGCCACCGCTGACCGCCCGGCCGGCGGACGCGACCCCGCCCCGCCCGGCCCGCTCCCGTAAAGTGATCACGCACATCGCGCACTCACGGGGGACGACAAGACAATGAGCGAGCCCGCAACCGGACCGGCGTTCCAGCCACTTGGGCCCGACGATCCCGCGACGGTCGCCGGATACCGCCTCGCGGCCCGGCTCGGGGCCGGCGGCATGGGCAAGGTGTACCTCTCCCACACGCCCGGCGGCCGCCCGGTGGCGATCAAGGTGATCCGGCCCGAGTTCGCCGAGGATTCCGAATTCCGGCGCCGGTTCCGGCAGGAGGTCCACGCCGCCCAGCGGGTCCAGGGCCTCTACACCGCCCCCGTCATCGACAGCGACACCGACGGCCCGACGCCCTGGCTGGCCACCGCCTACGTGCCGGGCCCCACCCTCGCGGCGGCCGTCGCCGAGAGCGGGGCGCTCCCCCCGCGCACGGTCCTCATGCTGGTCGCCGGCATCACCGAGGCCCTCCAGGTGATCCACGGCGCCGGCATCGAGCACCGGGACCTGAAACCCTCGAACGTACTGCTGGCTTCCGACGGCCCGCGGGTCATCGACTTCGGCATCGCCCGCGCGGCCGACACCACCTCCCTCACCGCGAGCGGCGTGTCCGTCGGGACCCCGTCGTTCATGTCCCCCGAACAGGCCGCCGACCGGGAGGTCGGCACGGCGACGGACGTCTTCGCCCTCGGGCTGATCGCCGCCTTCGCGGCGCTGGGCACCTCCCTCTACGGTGACGGCCCCTCACATGCCGTCCTGTACCGCATCGTCCACGAGGAGCCCGAGCTGACGGGCCTGTCCGAGGAGCTGCGCCCGCTCGTCACCCGCTGCCTGGCCAAGGACCCGGCGCAGCGGCCCTCGTTGACCGAGATCCTCGAACTGTGCCGCGGCGCGGCCGACCAGACGCAGCTGCGCCGCCCGGAGGACTGGCTGCCGCAGCGCGTGGCGGCGGGGCTGGCGCGGCGTCCCTCGGTCCCGGCGCCCGTCGCCGGGCACGCGGCCGCCGGCACGCATCCGGTCACCGCGCCCGACTACCGGATCGCCCCGCCCGCCTACCAGCCGACCGCCCCCGCCCGGCCGGTCTCCGGCGCCGGCCCCGCCACGGCGCCGCCCGCGTACCAGCCGGCGCCCGGCCCGGTGCCGGTGGCTCCCGGCGGTCCGTACGGGGGTGCGCCGGCCGGCCCATACGGCGCCCCCTTCGGGGCGTACCCGGCCCAACCCCCGCAGCCGCAGCCGCCGTCGGCCTCCTCCGGCCGCCGCGCGGGCATCGTCGTCGCCTCGGTGTTCGGGGGGTTGCTGCTGCTCGCCGGCTGCGGCGCCCTGGTCAACCTGCTCGGGGACGGCGGCAGGAGCGGCGCGGCCCCCGGCAGCGGCGGGAGCGCCGCGGCCACGGGCACCGCCCAGTCCGGCGGGGCGCAGCCCTCAGGCGGCGCGCAGCAGCCCCGGACGGATCCCAAACCGGCGCAGTACCAGGGATTCCAGCTCCCCACCGGGTACCACCTGGAGTTCGGGGACGACCCGTTGCAGCCCCGCGATTCGAACTTCGACGACCTGTACTTCTCCTGCTCGTCGGTCAACGACTGCACCCTCGGCGCCTACGGGTCCAAGCTGGTCGTCCTCGACGGCAGCGAGAAGGGTTCGCTGGCCACCTGCCGGTCCGCGACCCGCTTCACCACCCGGGTGCCGGTGGCGTCGCTGTCCAAGGGCACGGAGCTGTGCGTGCGCACCAAGGCCGGGAACATCGCCCTCGTCACGTACGGGGGTGCATCCGCCCCCTCGGATCCCAGCACCTACATCACCGTCGACGTCACCGTGTGGCGGGGGGCGGTCAGGGGCGACTGACCGTCCGGGACGGCGGCCGCCCCGGACCGCGAGGGCGCACGGGCGGATGCCCGCCGGGCTCAGGACCCGGCGGGTGCGAAGGCGGTGGCCCGTACCGTGGTGCCGCAGAGGGCGAACCCGTCGGCGTCGGGCGTGCCCAGTTGCTGCTTGATCCCGGCGAAGCCCACCACGAGCGAGGGGGCGACCGTGGGCTCGGCGCCGGAGGCGCAGTACCCGTCGGCCTCGCCCAGAACCGGGGTGAACGTCAGATGGGTCACGGCCTGCCCGCCCACGGCGAGTTGGACGGAACGGGCGCTGCCCTGCCGCACGACGGTCAGCGGCTTGTTCCGGTCCGGTGAGCCCTGGCCGGCGATGGCGACGGTGGGGTAGCCCTTGAGTACGCAGGGCTTGGGGCCCTCGTTGGTCACGGTGACGGTGGCCTGGGTGGAACCCGCCGCGCTCGCCGACAGCTGACCGCCCTTGCAGGCGGGCGCCGGGGCCGCCGCTGCCGACTGGGCGCCGGTCAGCGCCCCGCCCGACAGGACGGCGCCCAGCACGAGCGAACAGCAGGCGGCGGCGGTCGCGCTCCTTCGTCCTGCACGTTTCATGGCCGTTCTCCCATGGTGCGTCCCGAGCGTCGTGCCCCCGCCTTCCAGCCTGGCACGATCCCGCGCCGCCCGCTCCCCGGCCCGGACGGGTCAGCGAGTGGCCCGGCCGTACAGCACCAGGGCTCGGGACAGGGCGGTGAGGGCCACCGTGGACAGGAGCGTGCGCAGGATGTTGGTGGTGACCCAGGTCGTCTTGAACTTGTCGACGATCGAGAAGTCGGTCATCTTCGCCGCGTTGCCCGCGTCGGCCAGTTCGTTGTTCAGCGGGATGTTGACGCTGAAAGTGATCATGAGGACGACGAAGTAGAGGACCGCGCCGACGGCGACCCAGACCGCCACGTTGCGGCGTCCCTTGCGGTACTCCAGGATCGCCGACACGACCGGCAGCAGCAGCGCGACCATGAAGGCCATGCCGAAGAGGGGGTTGCCGTCGATCGCGGCGTTGAAGTTCTGCATCGCGGTGACGTAGGTCCGGTCGTCGGCCTTCGCGAGGCCCGGCATCACCGAGACGTCGAAGGCGAAGAAGAGACCGGCCATCAGACCCAGCAGGATCGTGGAGACGAGGATCATCGCCGTCGCGCCCTTGCCGCGTTCCGCCGGACCCGCGACCGGCCCCGACTGCTGGTACTGCGGCTGCTGTCGGGGCTGGTGCTGGGGCTGGGCATACGGGTCGTGGACGCCGGGCTGGGGCGGGTAGGGCTGGGGGTTCCCGGCCGGATGTGTGGTCATTGGCTGCGTCCTCTTCTGGGTGCTTGTGTTGCTGCTCGCATCGGCACGGACATCGCATCGTGGCATCCCCCGGGCCCCTCGGCCATGGGGTTGCGACCGTCTCTCGAGCGTTCTTCGAGGGCCGGTGACGCATGCTGTTCGGTCGGCCCCTGCCCGGCGGGCCCGGCGGACCGGCGCGCGGCGAGGAGGCACTCCTCCAGGAAGGCCAGTACGCGCAGGTGGTAGGCCGTCGCGGTGTGGCCGAGGCTCAGGTTGTGTCCCGAGCCGGGCAGGTGTTCCACCGTCACCGACGGCGCCGCCGTCAGACGGGCGGTCATCGCCGTCAGGGTGCGGGCGTCGAGCCGCCACCACCCCTCGTGTTCGGCGAAGGTCAGCCGGACGGGGACGCGGACGCCGGGGGCCAGTTCCTCGTACTGCCGGGGCCACCAGGGCGTGTCCGCCGACTCGCGGGGCGGGACGGGTGACAGCAGGGACCGGCTCGCCTGGAAGGTGCCCGGCGGATAGAGGTTCAGGGGGCCCCAGTTGAGCCGGGTCGCACCGCCGCCGAGCGTCGAGGGGAAGTGCAGGGCCTGCGGGTGGTACTCATAGCCCACCCCGGAGGCGTCCAGCCCGAGCAGGGGGACGGCCGGGGCGCTCGCCGCCGTGTGCAGGGCGACCTTGCCGCCGTCGGAGTGGCCGAGGAGGAGGACTCCGGCGCCCAGCCGGTGGGTGCGGGCGTGTTCTGCGAGGGCCCGGCGCAGTGTCCTGGCCTGCTCCGGCAGGGACTGGCCCTCGGGCAGGCAGGCCGCGGAGGCGCCGTAGCCGGGGCGGTCCACGGCAAGGACGGCGTGGCCGAGGGCGGTGGCCAGGGGGATGAAGGAGTCCCAGTACCGGGCGCGCATGCCCCGGCCGTGGATCGCCAGGATCGTGGAGCGGGGGGCGCCGCCCTCGGGCAGCGCGAGGAGCCCGGAGACGACGGTGCCCGTCGCGTCGATCGTGCAGGGCCGGGCGGTGGCCGCCGGGTACGCCGAGGTGGTCACCGGACCGCCAGACCTCTGCGAGCGCCGCTCACCGCGTCCAGCCACTGTGCCGGGGACCCGCTGCGCAGCAGGGACGTGCCGACCAGGAGACCGCCGAAGCCGGCGTCCAGCAGGCGGGCGGCCGTCGTGGGGCCGTCTATGCCGCTCGCGCTCACCGGGCAGGCGGTGCCGGTCGCGCGGAGGGCCGGCAGGAGCCCGATGCTGCGGCCGAGGTCGCCCGTATCGCGTTCGCGCGTCTTGATGTCCTTGTTGTTGACTGCGATCACGCACTCCGGGGCGTGCGGGACGGCTTCCAGCTCGGCTTCCGTGGTGATCTCGACGAAGGGGGTGAGGCCGGTCAGCAGGCATCGGTCCACCAGCTTGGCCAGGCTCGACGCGGGGAGCAGGGCGGCCGTCAGGAGTACCGCCGAGGCGCCCAACTCCACTGCCGTGCGCAGCTGTTCGGTGCGGGTGATGAAGTCCTTCTGGAGGAGGGGCAGGGGGGTCAGCGCGGCGACCTCGCGCAGCAGCGTGTTCGAGCCGCCGAACCAGCGGCCCGTCACCACGGACACGCAGGGCGCGCCCGCGCTCTCGTACGCGCTCACGACCTGGGCCGGGGTGCGGCCGCCAAGTAGGTCGTGGCCGTGGGCGTCGCGCTGTTTCACCTCCATCACGACGGGGGTCGGCGAAGCCAGGAGGGCGCGCAGGAAGGGGAAGTCGGTCCGGGCGTGGGTGGTCATCGCGACGGCTCCAGGTCGGCGGGCGGGTGGGCGCGGGCGGGGCCGCCGGAGGGGTCCCCGCGCCAGGCGCGGGCCAGGGCGGTGATCTCGGGGACGCCGAAACGGCCGGTCAGCGGGGAGCGGGCCGCGGTGTCGACGTCGATCCCGTGGAAGCCCGGGGCGCGCACCACGTCCGCGTACCGGGCCGGACTCGTCGGCCCCAGGCCTCCGGCCAGCAGGAACGGCCGGGTCATGCGGGGCAGCAGCGCCAGCACGTCCGCCGGGTCAAGGGCCTGGCCGGTACTGCCGATCCGGCCGTCCCCGGTGGCCGCGTCGATGAGGAAGAGGTCGGTGCCGGCGCGCTCGTAGGCGCCGATGAGCGGGCGCTCGACGCAGCCCGCGCCGCCCTGCGCGAGGTGCAGCACCTTGACGATCGCGACCTCGGGCGCGAGGGACGCGCGCAGGGCCCGTACGGCCGTCGGCGACTGGTACGCGTGGAGCTGGATCCAGCCGACCCCCGTGCGGCGGGCGAGCTCCGTCAGTGCTTCGGCTTCGGCGAGGAAGGTGACCAGGGCCGGCAGCAGGCCGGCCGAACGGGCCGCCGACGCCAGGTCGCCGAGCGTGTCCGCGTCCAGTTCGCGGGGGCCGCCGGGTACGCCGTGCCAGAGCCCGACGCAGTCGGCCCCGGCGGTGGCCGCGGCTTCGATGTCGCCGCGCGTCGTGGCTCCGCAGACCTTGAGCAGCGTGCGGGGCGGCGGGCCGCTCATCGGCCCGACCCGAGGCCCAGCATCGAGGCGATGCGGTTGTACTGGATCTCGTTGGTGCCGGAGTAGACCGTGCCGCCCACGGCGTTGCGCACGTCCTGTTCGAGCCCGTACTCGGACATGTAACCGTGGCCGCCGAAGATCTGTACGGCCGCGAGGCTGGTGGCGAGGTTGCTCTGACTCGTGACGAGCTTGGCGATCGCGAGGTCCACGGTGACGTCCTCGCCCGCCTCCAGCTTCGCGCCCGTGTCGTAGAGCCACTTGCGGGCGCTCTCCAGCTGGATCTTCATGTCGACGATCTTGTTGGCGACCGACTGGTACGAGCCGATCGGCCGGCCGAAGGAGTGGCGGCTCTTCGCGTAGGCGACGCACCGGTCCAGCCGGTGGCACATCTCGCCGGCGTTGACGACGAAGGAAAAGAGGACCTCGCGCTTCATGACGTGGTCCAGGACGATGAGACCGCCGCCGACCCGGCCGAGCACCGCGCTCCTGGGCACGCGCACGTCGTCCAGGTACAGCTCGCACAGGGGCGAGGTGCGCAGTCCCATCTTCTTGCCGGGACTGCCGGTGGTCAGGCCCGGGGTGTCGCGGTCGACCAGGAACGCGGTGGTCCCGAGGGGGCCGCCGCGGGGATGGGTGCGGGCGTAGACCACGATCACGTCCGCGATCGGCCCGTTGCTGACGAACGCCTTGCTGCCGCTCAGGACGAACGTCTCGCCGTCGCGGGTCGCCCGGGTGGTCATCGCCATCGCGTCGGAGCCGCCCTCGGCCTCGGTGATGGCGTGCGCGCCGATGGCCTCGCCCGATGCGATCAGGGGCAGGTAGCGCTGTTTCTGCTCTTCGGTGCCGAAGTGTTGTACCGGGATCCCGGTCGAGCAGATCGACGTGGTGGCCGAGAAGCTCAGGCCGGAATCCCGGTTGTACTCGCCGAGTCCCTCCAGCGCGTACATGGTGGTGAGCAGTGATTGTCCGAGGCCGCCGTATTCTTCCTCGAAGGGCAGCGAGAGGATTCCGGTCTCCCGCAGGAGTTTCCATTTGTCGTCGGGGAACCGGCCCTGTTCTTCGAGTGCGATGTGATCGGCGCTCAGCGCCTCTCCCCACCGCTCCAGGCCCTCGCGCAGATCGGTCTGATCGGTGTTCCAGCGGATCACGGCGGACCCCCCTCTGAGTCGGTGGACGGCTCGGACGTCGTGGTGGCGAGTGCCTCAGTAGGCGGACGAGTTGTGGGCGTCGAGCTGGTGGACCTCGTTGCCGTTCAGGGCCGGCGAGAAGACGCAGACCAGGCGCAGGTCCTCGTGGGGGCTGGCGACGAGGTAGTGGGCGTCGTGCTGGTCGAGGGCGTACATCCGGCCCGGGACTATCTCGTGGGTGGTGCCGTCCAGCTCGATGACCTCGCCGGAGCCGGCGATGCAGTAGCACGCCTCCAGGTGGTTGACGTACTCCAGGCGCGACTTGGTACCGGCCAGCACGACGGTGTCGGTGAGCGTGTAGCCGAGGCCGTCGTCGGCGAGGAGGAAGCGGCGGCTCAGGCCGTTGCCCCACTCGACGGTCTTCACGGACTCGATGTCGCGGACGATCATGGCTGTCTCCTGATCTGTGAATGGTGTGCGGAGGAACCTGATGAGGCAGGGGTCTCTTCTGCGCCGGCCCGGCACCGGGTGCCGCGCCGGTGACTACGCGGGCCGGACGGAGCGGACGAACTCCCGGAACGCCGCGGGCAGATCGCGCCCGGCCTGCTGTGCCCGCTCCACGGCGGCCACGGCGGCGGAGCCGATGACGGCGGCGTCCGCGCCGCTGGCGCCGACCGCTTCGACGTCCTGGCGGGTGCTGACCCCGAAGCCGACGGCGATCGGGGCCGCGGTGTGCTCCCGCAGCTCCGCGACCGTCCGCGCGAGCGCGCCGTGGCCGGCGGCGGGCGCGGTACCGCTGCGCCCGTAGTGGGCGACGAGGTACAGGTAGGCGGTGGCGTCCGCGGCGGCCTGGG
Organism: Streptomyces sp. NPDC051578; assembly: GCF_044454045.1. Classification (NCBI taxonomy): domain Bacteria; kingdom Bacillati; phylum Actinomycetota; class Actinomycetes; order Kitasatosporales; family Streptomycetaceae; genus Streptomyces; species Streptomyces sp. NPDC051578. The sequence continues at coordinate 361,715 of NZ_JBITDH010000002.1, read as the reverse complement.
CGCGGGTCGCGTCCGGGCTGGAGGCGTAGCAGGTGGTGACGACCGGGAGCGCGGCCGCCGCGGCCGCTTCCAGGTACGTGGCGCGGAGCCTGGGCGGCAGCGCGTGGACGAGCAGTGCGTCCGCCCCCGACGCGGCGATGTCACGGGTGGCGGCGGCCGGGTCACGGTGCCCCAGGGAGTACCTCCAGTCGGTGAGCAGGGCGATCCGTGTGTGCGTCAGGTGGGGACGTACGCCCGCGACGAAGGCGAGGACGTCGTCCAGGGCGGCCCGGCCCCGCTCCAGGGCCCGGCTCGCGGAGCGCCGGATGACGGGGCCGTCGGTGACCGAGTCCGGGAAGGGCACGGCCAGTTCGAGGCAGTCCACGCCTTCCTCGTCCAGCGTCAGGACGAGGTCGCGCAGGACCGGCAGCGGCGGGTCTCCCGCGTTGAGGAACAGGGCGAGTCCCGGGCCCACGCCCGGGGCGCGCCGTCCGGGGAAGAAGGGCGCCGAGGTGGGGACCGGGGTGCTAGACACGGGCCACCGCCGGCCGGGCCCCCGCGGCCGCGAGGCGCCGCGCGAGGTCTGCGGCCGCGCCGGATCCGATCGCCCCGTCCGCGAGGGTCACCGCCGAGGGCCAGTCCCGGCCGGGGGCCGCCGCGACGATCAGGGCGGCCGCGCCGAGGGCGACCGTACGGCGGGCCACCGGGCCCGCGTCGCCGGCGAGCACCGACAGGAAGTGCGGGACGGCTCCGGCCGGGTCGGTGACGGGGCGCAAGTCCTCGAAGGAGCCCTCCCCCGGGGTGAGTTCGCCCGGGCGGATGACGCGGGTGGCGGACCGGTCCCCGTACACGGTGTTGACGGCGAAGGGCAGCAGTTCGTCGGCTCCCGTGTCGTTGGCGGTGAGCCAGATCCGCCGGGTGGTGGTCGTGGCGGCGAGTTCGCGCAGCGTGTCGAGCGGGACGCCCGCGCTGACGCCGGTGACCTGGGCCGCCACCGGCAGGTCGGCGAGGAACGGCCCGAGCGCGTTCAGGAACCGCCCGAAGGGTTTCATGGCGAGCGGGGCCACGGTCCGCGCGAGGCGGGTCAGTTGCGCCGGATAGACGAAGGGGCCCGCGAAGGCGATGCCGTACTCCGCGAGGACGTCCTCGGTCTGGGTGTAGGAGGACGTCGGCCGCACCCCGAGCCGCTCCAGCAGGTCGACGGAGCCGAGCGCGCTGGTGTAGGCGCGGGAGCCGGTCTTGACCACCTTCACCCCGACCGCCGCGGCGACGAACGCCGCTGCGGTGGAGACGTTGAAGGTCGGGGGGCCGCCACCGGTGCCGACGACGTTCACGGTCCCCTGCCAGGGGGCGCCCGCCGTCGCCGGCGGCCTGCGCTCCGCGAGGGAGTCGAGCAGCGGCCGCAGGGTGTCGGGGCCGGGGAGCCTGCTGGTCAGCGAGGACAGCAGGCCGACGGCCTGCGCGCGGTCGAGACCGCCGGCGCCGAGTTCGTCCCACCAGGACCGCCAGGTCTCTCGGCCGATCGGGGCCTTGCGTTCCAGCAGGCCGGCGAGTGCCTCGTGCACGGTTCCTCCTTCCTTGCGCGTGGGGGTGACGGCGTGCCGGTCAGGCCGCGGCGCGGGCGTGGGTGATGAAGTGGTCGATGGCCTCGACGCTGCGGAAGTTCTCGGGGTCGAGGTCGGCGTCCCCGACGGCGAGTTCGAAGCGGTCCTCGACCCAGGCGATGAGCTTGAGGACGCCGAGGCTGTCGATGACCCCGTCGTTGAGGAGGTCGTGGTCGGCGGCGAGTTCGGCGGGGGCGGTACCGGGGAGGAACTCGCTGATGACGAAGTTCTTGATGGTGTCGATGTTGCTCATGATCTGGATCCTTCGGAAGGAGACGTGGTGGTGAGGGCGGTGAGCGGGGTGATCCGGTCGAGCGCCTTGCGGTCGACCTTCCCCGTCGCCGTTTTGGGCAGCGGCTCGTCGGTGAGCGTGAGCTGGGTGGGTACGGCGCCCCTGGGCAGGTTGCGGGCGCAGTGCCCGCGCAGTTCCAGGACGGTCAGAGTGGAGCCGGGGGCCCGCCGCGCGGCGGCGACGAGCTTCTTGCCCGCGATCGGGTCGGGCCTGGCCGCGACGCCCGCCTCCAGGACCCCGGGGTGCTCCTGGAGGACCCGTTCGACCTCGGCGGTGTTGACGGCGACGCCGCGCACCTTGACCTGGAAGTCGGTGCGGCCGGTCAGGCGCAGGGTGCCGTCGGCGTCGCGGCGTACGAGGTCGCCGCTGCGGAACCAGCGGCGCTCGTCCAGGCCGAGCGGGTGGCCGGTGAACTTGTCGGCGTGCCGGGACCGGTCGAGGTAGCCGCGGGTCTGGAAGGGCGTGTGCACGAACAGCTCGCCGGTGCCGGCTCCTTCGACGACGGTGCCGGCATCGGGGTCGACGAGCAGGGCGTGCACGCCGGGCAGCGGGCGGCCGATCGGCGCCGGGGGCGGCGCCGCCGGGTCGACCTCGTGGACGAAGCTGTCGTTGGTCTCCGTACAGCCGTAGATGTTGTGGATGCGGGCCCCGGGGAAGAGTGCGGGCAGCGCGGCGTACGTGCGGTCGGGCAGGGCGTCGCCGGTGAACATCACGTGGTCGACACCGGGAAAGGTGGCGCCCTCCTTGGCGGCCGCGTCCTGGAGCAGGCCGAGCGCCATGGGGACGGCCTGGACCACGTGGACGTCGTGCCGGACGATCAGGTCGAGCAGGTGGCCGCCGTGGGTCGCGCGGGCGGGATCCACCAGGACGACCCGGCCGCCGCGCGCGAGGGTGGTCCACACGTCCAGCAGGCAGAGGTCGAAGTTGAGGGGCGCGTAGTTGAGGACGGTCCGGCCGGGGCCGATGCCGAACGCGGGGCCGGCCCACGCTCCGAAGCGGTCCAGTGCCTCGCGCCCGAGCGGGACGATCTTCGGGAGGCTGGTGGATCCGGAGGTGGTCAGCATCAGCGCCACCTCCGCCGCCTCCTCGGGCGGCAGTGCCCTGGCCTCGGTCAGCGGGTTGGGCGCGACGCGGGCGCCGGCGCCGCCGGGGGCGAGTACGTGGGCGCAGCCGGCCTGGGCGAAGAGGTCCGCGAGCAGGCTGTCGGCGAGGGCCGGGGAGGGCAGCAGAACGGGTCGCCGGCTCAGCAGGCAGGCCAGTACGAGGGCCACCGCAGCCGGGGACTTGTCGGCGAGGACACCGACCGGCTCGCCGGGGGCCAGGGGCAGCCCGGCGAGGCGCTCCTGTTCCCGTCCGGCGAGTTCGTACAGCTCGCGATAGCCGGTCGCCTCACCGTTGAAGAGCAGGGCGGTGGCCTCGGGCCGCTCGCGCACCTGCCGGAGGAAGCCGTCGGTCAGCGCCTCCGGGACGTGGGTTCTCTCAGGCATCGGCTCCCCCTTGCGCGAACTCGATCCAGCCGCCCTTGACGGCGGCGCCCGCCGGCGTCTTGCAGGTGAAGCGGACGACGTGGGCCCGTGCGTCGGGCTGCAGGACGATCTCCAGCGGGACGCCGGGTGCCACCGGGGCCGAGAAGCGGCAGCCGAGGCCGCGAACCCGTGCCGCGTCGCCGCCCGCGAAGCGGTCCACCGCTTCCTCGACGGCGAGCGCGACGACGCTCATGCCGTGGGCGATGACGCTGTCGAAGCCGGCTTCGCGGGCCGCCGCCGCGTCCAGGTGGATGGGGTTGAGGTCACCGGAGGCACGGGCGTACGCGCTGATCCACTCGGCGGTCGGTTCGTGCGTCGCGCTCTGTGGCTCGCCCGCGCCGACCGGTGCCGGTGCGGCGGCGCCGGTGACGTCGCCGAACGGCTCCAGTGCGGTGGCTCCCACGAGCAGGGCGGAGATGACCAGTTCCGCGAACGGCTGCGGCCCGTCGTGCCCGTGCAGGCGGACCCGCAGGGCGATGCGGGCGCCGCGCGGCTCCTTGCGCACGCCGAGCACGTCGAGCCGTACGGTGACCTGCTCGCCCGCGCGGACCGGCCGCCGCAGGCGGATGTCCTGGCCGAGGTGGACCACGGAGACCGGACCCGCTTCGCCGGCCGTCAGGGCAGTGACGGTCTCCTCGGCGACGGTGTGCGCGAGCACGAAGGCGTGGACGGGCGAGGCCCGGCCGGGTTCCGCGGGCGCGAGAGCGAGCCGGGCGGCGCGGCGGTAGGCGGTGATCGAGGCCTCGTCGGCCGTCAGGCTGCGCACGGGCGAGGGCCGGGGCGGTGAAGTTTGTGCGGAGGTCATGCCGGCACCACCACGACGGAGGAGTTGTGGCCGCCGAACCCGAAGGAGTTGGTGAGCGCGGGTCCCGGCCGCACGGCGCGGGGTGCGCCGTGGACCACATCGATGTCCATTCCTGGCTCCAGCTCTTCGTGGTTGGCGGTGGGCGGCACCTCGCAGCGCCGCATGGCTTGCACGGTGGCGATGAGTTCGACGGCTCCGGCGGCGCCGATGAGGTGCCCGATGACGGATTTGGGGGCGGTGACCGGCGGCTGCGCGGTGCCGAACACCTTGGTGAGGGCGGCGGCCTCGGAACGGTCGTTGTGGGGCGTGGAGGTGCCGTGCGCGTTGACGTGGACGATGTCGCCGGGATCCAGGTCCGCGTCGGCGATCGCCGAGGCCATGGCCGCCGCGGCGCCCGCCCCGTCGGGGAGCGGCATCGCGAGGTGGTGGGCGTCGGCGGTGGCCGCGTATCCGGCGACGAGCCCGTACGTCTTCGCGCCGCGCGCCTTGGCGTCGTCGAGGCGTTCCAGGACGACGAAGCCGGCGCCCTCCCCCATCACGAACCCGTCCCGGTCCTTGTCGAAGGGCCGGGAGGCCCTTTCGGGCGAGTCGTTGCGCAGCGAGACGGCGTTGAGGTTGCCGAAGCCGGCCAGGGTGACGGGGGTGAGGGTGTGCTCGCAGCCCCCGGCGATGACGAGGTCGGCGCGGCCCGTCTGGAGCAGCAGCAGGGCGTGGCCGATCGCGTCGGCGCCACTGGCGCAGGTGTTGGCCAGGGTGAGCGCGGGGCCCGTCCAGCCGAGCCGTATGGCGATCTGGGCGGCGGCGGCGTTGGGCATCGTCATCAGCGGCATCAGCGGGTTGACCCCGGCGGGGCCGCTCTCGCCGTAGTGCGCCGACTCCAGGTCGCTGGTGGCCCGTCCGCCCACGGCGTTGCCCACGACGATCGCGGTCCGGCCGGCTTCGGCGGTAGGCGCGCCCGCGTCGCGGTGGGCGGCGAGGGCGGCGAGGGTGCCGTAGTGGGCGAAGGGGTCCATCCGGCGGGCGTCCTTCGCGGGGACCAGCCCCGCGAGGTCGTCGAGGCCCCGGACGCGGCAGCCGATCCGTACCCGGTGCCGGCTGAGGCCGATGTGCGTCAGCTCGGCCGCGGTGGAGCGGCCGGCCCTCAGCGTGGCCCACAGGTCGTCCGGGCTGCATCCGCCGGGGGTGACCACGCCCATGCCGGTGATGGCGACCGCCGGCCGTACCGAACTGCCCCTGGACGATCCGGGCATCTGTGCTCCCCCTGGAATGTGGTGGTGGGTCGAGGTGGCTCGCCGGAGGGCGCTCAGATGATCCGGCACTCGCGGGCGGAGGTGATGAACGCGTCGGCGGCGAAGTCGATGTCGGCCGTCGTGTGGGCGGCGGTGATGGCGATCCGCAGCCGGGCCAGGTCGTTGGGGACGGCCGGGGTGACGACGGGCAGACCGATGACGCCGTTCTTGCGGCAGACGGTCGCGTAGTCGTAGGCGGCGGTGTCCGAGCCGGCGATGATCGGGACCACGGCGGTCTCGCTGTCGGCCGTGCTCATACCCGCCGCGTGCAGCAGGCCGCGGAAGCGTTCGGCTTCGCGCTGTACGAACTCGACGCGTTCGGGCTCCCGCTGGAGGATGCGCAGGGCCTCCAGCGCGGCGGCGGCCTGGGCCGGGCCGAGGGCCGCGGAGAAGAGGAAGGGCCGGGCCGCGTACTTGAGGTGGTGGATCAGGTCGGCGGAGCCGGCGACCCAGCCGCCCATGGAGGGGATGGCCTTGGAGAGGGTGCCGAGTTTGACGTCGACCTTCACCTCGTAGTCGAAGTGCTCCTCGATGCCCTTGCCGGTGGCGCCGATGACTCCGAGGGCGTGGGCCTCGTCGACCATCAGCAGCGCGTTGTGGGCGTCGCAGACCTTGCGCAGGTCCACGAGGGGGGCGATGTCGCCGTCCATGGAGTAGACGCTGTCGACGATGACCAGGCGCACCCCGGTGTCGGGGGCGGCGGCCAGGCGGCGCTCCAGGTGGCCGGGGTCGTTGTGGCGGAACCGGGTGACCGTGGCGCCGGAGAGCTTGCAGCCGTCGACGATGCTGGCGTGGTCGTACTTGTCGATGAAGACGGTGTCGCCCGGTCCCACGAGGGCGCCCACGGTGCCCACGTTCGCCGCGTAGCCGGAGCCGAAGACCAGGGCGCGTTCACGCCCGGCGAACCGGGCGACCTCGGCTTCCAGGTCCTCGTGCAGCGGGGTCGAGCCGGCCAGGGCGCGTACCCCGTGGTTGCCGGTACCGTAGAGGTCCAGGGCGGCCTTGGCCGCCGCGACGACGCGCTCGTCCCCGGCGAGGCCGAGGTAGCTGTAGCCGGACATCATCAGCAGCCGCTGGCCGTCCTGGTCGGCGTACGCGGAGTCCCGCTCGACGGTGTAGGCGACGAAGCTGTTCTTGCGGACGGGCTCGTACTCCAAGGACCGGACGCGGTCGCGGAAGTAGGCCAGCTTCGGCTCCAGACGGGCCCAGGCTTCGGTTGCGTTCACGTTCATCTCCTCGTCGTGATCGCCCGGCGGACACGGAACTCCATCGGCGCCCTGCCGTCGTTCCGGACGAGCTCTAGTGGAATTCGATTAACTCCTGCGAGGCGCAAGAGCGACGCAACAGCGGGACGCGAAAAGGGCGAAAGCGAATCCCGACTCCGTGCGTTCCCCATTTGTAGTTGACATGCGGAGAAGTGGCGCGTGTATGTTCGCAGCGCACAAGACCAGGGGGACACGGCCGGTATCCCGGCAGTTTCGGAGGGTACACAGTGCTGATCAGACTCGTAGGACTTGTCACGATCGAGCCGTCGGGAGCGCCCTCGCGGCATCTCTCCGGCGCACAGGCACAGGTGGCGTTCGCTCGGCTGGTCATCGAGCGGGCGGGTGGTACGGAGCGGGACCAGCTGGCGGAAACCGTGTGGCCGGAGGGGTTGCCCGACACCTGGGCCTCCGCGCTGCGCAGTGTCGTCAGCCGGGTGCGGACGTTCGTGACGATGCCTCAGGACGAGCCTGGTGACGCGGCGTTGGTGGCGCAGGGCGGGCGGTACGTGCTGCGCGTACCCAAGGACGCGGCGGTGGACGTGGAATGCGCCGAGCTCGCGGTGACGGAGGCGACCTCCGCGTTCGCGGACGGCGCGTTCGCGGTCGCGCAGCAGCTGGCGTCGGGCGCGGTGTCGAACCTGCGCGGGTCCTTCCTGCCCTCGCACGAGGGCGAGTGGGTCAACGCGATGCGCGAGCAGCTGGAAGAACTGCGTTTGACGGCGCTGGAGTTGGCGAGCCTCTCGTCGTCCGCGCTCGGTGACGAGCACCATGCCTTGCGCTACGCGGAGGAGGCAGTGCGGCGGGCCCCGTTCCGGGAGAGCGCGTACCGCTGCCGGATGACGGCGCACAAACGGGCCGGCAACCGCGCCGAGGCGCTGCGCAGTTACCACCAGCTGCGCCGGGTGCTGGCGGAGGAGCTGGGTACGGACCCGGCGCCGGAGACGGAGGCCGCGTACCTGGAGATCCTGCGTACGCCGGAGCCCCGCGCGCCGCAGCGTCCTTCCGCCGTCCTCGACCCGTTCCTGATGGGGGTGTTCGAGGTCGGCCGGGCCCTTCCGGGTCCGCGGTGCGCCCTCGGGCGCGGTTGCGCCACCCATCGCGGGCACGGCGCAGCCCAGTCCCCCGCCACCTCGACCGCCGCATCTCCCGCCGCTTAGGCCCCTGCCGCAACGCCGTACCGCAGCCCCCCGGCGGCGGTACGGTGTTGCGGCGTGCCCGCGGGCGTGCCGGGGCAACCCGAGCGGCCCCGGCCCCTTGGGGGGCAGGGGCCGGGGCCGGTGTCCGGGATCGCGGGGCGCGCGCCCGTCAGGTGATCGAGACTCCGCTGTCGATGCTGATGACCTGGCCGGTCATGCAGTCCTGGTCCAGGAAGAGGCCGGCGCTGCGGGCGACCTCCTCGACGGTGACGAAGCGGGGGATGGGCGCCTTGCCCTCCATGCCCTCGATGACCCGATCGGGAAGGTCCTTCGTCATACCGGTGATCATGAAGCCGGGGGACAGTGCGTTGACGGTCACGCCCCGGCGGCCGCATTCGGCCGCGAGGGTGCGGGTGAAGCCGATCAGCCCCGCCTTGGACGCCGAGTACGCCGTCTGGCCCGCGGTGGCGATGATGCCCGAGGGCGAGACGATGTTGACGACCCGGCCCCACCTCTGGCGCAGCATGGCGGGGACCGCGGCCCTGGCCGTGTGGAAGGAGCCGATCAGGTTGGTCTGGATGACCTGCGCCCAGTCCGCGGGGTTCTGCATCGCCATCAGGCTGTCCTTGCGGATGGCCCCGTTGTTGACGAGGACGTCCACCGGTCCCAGCGCCTCGGTGATGTCGGCGTAGATCCCCTGGACCGTCTCCCAGGAGCCGACGTCGCCGGTGACCAGGACGGACGGGTTGGTCAGTTTCTCCTGCACCGCCCGCGCCGCGTCCCGCGAACTGTTGTAGTGGACCGCGACCCGGCAGCCCAGCGCGTCCAGTTCCAGGGCCAGGGCCTGGCCGAGGCCGCCCGAGGCGCCGGTGACGAGCGCGACCGGTGCCTCGGGCCGTACGCCCGTGCTCTTGTTGCTCATGCCGCGGTACCGCCCCATTCCATCAGGATCGAACCCCACGTCATGCCGGCACCGAACCCGGCCAGCAGGACCTTGTCCCCGGCCTTGATGCGTCCCGCGTCGAGGGCTTCGGCGAGCGCGATCGGGATCGAACCCGATGCCGTGTTGCCGTACTTCTCCAGATTGGTGATCAGCGCTTCCGGCCGCAGTCCGGTGTGGGACACGATCGAGTTGATGATGCGGATGTTGGCCTGGTGCGGTACGACGTGGTCCACGTCGGCCGCGTCGACCTTCGCGCTCTCCAGCGTCTCGCGCACCGTACGGACGGTGTAGCGGACGGCGTTGAGGTAGATCTCGTTGCCGTTGATCTGCGCGTAGTGCAGTCCCGCCGCGACGGTCTCGGCCGTGGCCGGCATCCTGCTGCCGCCGGCCAGCACCTTCAAGGAACCGGTGCAGGATCCGTCGGCGCCCAGGTTCCAGGCCTTGACCCGGTTCTCGGGGCCGGGCTGGAGGACGACGGCCCCCGCGCCGTCGCCGACGAGGATGGACAGGTCCCGGTCGGCGGGGTTGGCGGTCAGGGTGTGGGTGTCGGAGCCGATCAGCAGGATCGGCCGCGGGTCGATCGCGATGAGCGCCATCGCGGAGACGAGCCCGTAGACGAAGCCCGCGCACTCGGAGTTCACGTCGTGGGCGCTCCCGGCGATGCCGAGTTCGTGGTGGACGAACGCGGACGTCGCCGGGGAAGGCTGCTCGGGCGTCGCCGTGGCGACGATCAGGTGGGCGATGTCGGCGCCGGTCAGGCCCGCCTTGTCCAGAGCGCGCCGGCCGGCCTCGACGGCCAGGGAGACGGTGGTCTGCCCCGGGTCAACGGCCCGCCGCTCACGGATGCCGCAGCGGCTGACGACCCAGTGCTCGTCCACGCCGAAACGCTCGGCGAGTTCCGCGCTGGTGACGATGCGCTCGGGTACGGACATGCCCCACCCGGTGATGTCGAAGCCGGTCACGTGATTCCTCGCTATGCCTGGGCCGGGACGAGATCGACGATCTTCGCGTAGACGTCGCGCAGCGTCGTCGTGTCGTCGAGGTCCGCGAAGAGCGTCTCGTCGGCCGGGATGTGGGGGTACTTGGTCTGGAAGCCGTACAGCCATTCCATGAGGTCCAGCGAGTCGACGTCCGTGATGTGCTGGAGCGGGGCGTCGGGGCTGACCTCCGCGGCGCCGGAAACGGCCTCCAGCTGGCTCGCGAGCTCTTCGATGGTGGGCAGCGACATGGGGTCGGTCCTCTCTCGACGGTGCGGCCCGGGAGCCGCGTCGTTCTTTTCGAGAGCGATGAAAGCCCCGTGGCCGCAAGGAAGACGCAAGATGCCGGGGGCGGGATACGGCCGCCGCCTTTCCTCTGCCTTTTCCCTCCCTTTTACCCTCCTTTTGGTACGGACCGGGTAACGGGCGGGCCCGTGTTGCGTACGCCTTGCGGGGGATCCGTTTTCCTCGGAAGGAATTCGGCACGGACGGCCAGAGCCGCCCTTCCCGCTCGCAGGAATGAGGATCAGATGACAACGGTCGCCCCCAGGACGGTGGACCCCGAGGTCGATGCGATCAGGCACCACTACGAGGTGAGCAACGACTTCTACCGGCTGCTGCTGGGCCCGACGATGATGTACTCCGGCGGCTACTGGAACGAGGGCGAGGACCTCGTCGGCGCCCTGGACGAGGCCCAGGAGCGCAAGCTCGACACGTTCGCCGACCTCGCGAACGTCCGCGCCGGCGGCGTCAAGCGCGTGCTGGACATCGGCTGCGGCTGGGGCACCATGCTGAACCGCCTCACGACCGTGCACGGCGCCGAGGAGGCGGTCGGCCTCACGCTGTCGCGTACCCAGGAAGCCTTCATCGACGCGCTGGGCAACCCGCGGATCACCACGCTGGTCAAGAGCTGGGCGGACTACGCGGTCGCCGACGACAGCGAGAAGTACGGCGCGGCGTTCTGCATCAACGCGCTGGAGCACTTCGTCTCCTCGAACCTGCCGCCCAAGGAGCGCACCAAGCGCTACCGCTTCTTCTTCCAGCAGGTCGCGAACACCCTGAACCCGGGTGCGAAGTTCGTCCTGCACACGATGACCGCCGAGGCGCTGCCGATGAACCGCGCGCTCCTCGACGACTTGAAGTTCCTCCAGCGCTCCGAGTTCGCCGGGTGCCACATCCCGCACCTGCACGAGCTCACCGCCGGCGCCGAGGGCCTCTTCGAAGTCGACGAGATCGTCAACGAGCGCGAGTCGTTCGCGATGGCGTGCCGCGCCTGGCTGGTGCTGCTCGCCGAGCGCCGGGACGAGGCCGTGGCCATGGAGGGCGAGGAGGTCGTCGCCCGCTTCGAGCGCTACCTCGACATCTTCGCGTACACGCTCGAAGACAAGTTCTTCAACAACTTCCGCGTGACCCTCACGCGCCGCTAGGAGGCCGACGTGACGAGCATTCTCGAACCGGCCAGGGACGGCGGAGCCCGTCCGACGGCCCAGGCCTCCGACGGAGGCCGCGGACCCGCCCGGCACCTGAGGGTCGCGGTCATCGGTACCGGGTTCTCGGGCCTGGGTACCGCCATCCGACTGCTGCAGTCGGGCATCGACGACTTCCTCGTGTTCGAGCGGGCCGACGAGGTCGGCGGCACGTGGCGCGACAACAGCTATCCGGGCTGTGCGTGCGACGTCATGTCCCACCTCTACTCCTTCTCCTTCGCCCAGAACCCGAACTGGAAGTCCACGTTCGGCAAGCGGGACGAGCTGTACGCGTACCTGCGCGACACGGCCGACCGCTTCGGGGTCCGCCCGCACATCCGCTTCGGGCACGAACTGCTCTCGGCCCGCTGGGACGAAGGCGAGCGGCACTGGCGGATCGAGACCTCCCAGGGGGATTACACCGCCCAGTTCCTGGTCACCGGCACCGGCTACCTCAGCGAGCCGGCCGTCCCCGACATCAAGGGCCTCGGCGACTTCGAGGGCAAGGTGTTCCACTCCTCGCGCTGGGACCACGACCACGACCTCACCGGCCGGCGCGTCGCCGTCATCGGTACGGGCGCCTCGGCGATCCAGTTCGTACCGAAGATCCAGCCCGACGTGGAGCGCCTCGACCTCTACCAGCGCACACCCCCGTGGGTCGGCCCGAAGAACGACAAGGCGACCACGGCGCTGCAGGCCAAGCTCCTGCGCTCGGTGCCCGGCTACCAGAACTTCCGGCGCAACTTCAACATGTGGGGCCGCGAGATCCTGGCCTTCGTGATGGCCCGCCCGAAGGTCGCCGGGAAGATGCAGAAGATGGCCAGCGACCACTTGAAGAAGTCGGTGCCGGACGAGGCGCTGCGCGCCAGGCTGACCCCCGACTACGTGATGGCCTGCAAGCGGCTGCTGTTCTCCAACACCTGGTACCCGGCGATCCAGCAGCCCAACGTGGACCTGGTCACCGACGGGATCGCCGAGGTCCGCGCCAAGTCGATCGTGGGCCGCGACGGGGTGGAGCGCGAGGTCGACACCATCATCCTGGGCACCGGCTTCCAGGCCACCGACCGCCCCGTCGCGCGCCGCGTCTTCGGCCGGGACGGCGTCCAGTTGCGCGAGGCCTGGCAGCGCGAGGGCATGTCGGCCCACCGCGGAACCACGATCGCCGGGTTCCCGAACCTGTTCATGCTGCTCGGTCCGAACACCACGCTGGGGCACTCCTCGCAGGTCGTGATGATCGAGGCGCAGATCAAGTACGTGGTGGACGCCCTCAAGCAGGCCGAGAAGCGCGGGCTGTCCAGCGTCGAGGTGCGCAAGGAAGCGCAGCAGGCCTACAACAAGGCGCTCGACGCGAAGCTCGACGGTTCGGTGTGGAACGCGGGCAACTGCAAGAGCTGGTACCTCGACGAGAACGGGCGCAACCCCTCGATCTGGCCGACGTACACCTGGCGCTTCCGCCGCCAGACCAAGCGCTTCGACCTGAGCGAGTACCAGCTCGCCTCACAGGTGCGCACCGCCGCCCCGGCGACGCACCAGTAGGACTCCGGCAGGCATGAGAAACGGGAGACGTACGCAGATGAGCAGCACCCCGAGAACGGCCACGGGCACGGCGGCCGCCCCTTCCCGGCGCAGAGTACTCGGCGGTATCGCGGCGACCGCCGTGGCCGTCGTGGGCTGGAACACCGTCGACCAGAGCTGGGCGACGGCTGCGGAGGCGTCCGGCGCGGCCGTCGTCCCCGTGCCGGCGCTGACCGGCACGCTGGAGACGTCGCCCTCCGTGGTCGAGGCCTTCGGCAAGGACTTCGGACACCTGTGGGACGGCGCGGGCAACAAGCCGTGGGCCGTGCTGCGGCCGGGCAACGTGGACGACATCGTCAAGATCGTGAACTACGCCCGGGCCAACGGCATCAAGGTCGCGGTCAACGGGCAGGGCGGCTCGGGCACGGACATCGAGTCGCACTCGGTGTACGGCCAGGCCCGCGTCCCGGGCGGGATATCCATCGACGCCCGCGGCATGTCGAAGATCATCTCCATCGGCGCGAACTGCGCGGTGGTCGAGGCGGGCGTCACCTGGGCCCAGCTGACCGACGCGTGCCTGCAGGTCGGCAAGACCCCGCCCGCGCTGCCCGACTACCTGTACCTGTCGATCGGCGGCACCATCAGCATCGGCGGCATCGGCGGCACGGTGGCCAAGTACGGGCTGCTGTGCGACACCGTGCGCTCCATCGACATCGTCACCGGTGAGGGGAAGCTGGTCACCGCGACGGCGACGAGCCGCCCGGAACTGTTCAACGCCGCGCTGTCGGGGGGCGGTCAGGTCGGCATCATCGTCCGCGCCGAGGTCGCGGTCGTCCCCGCGCCGAAGCGGTCGGTCATCTTCACCCTGTACTACGCGGACGTGGAGACCTACCTCCAGGACGCGGAGAAGGTGCTGGCAGACGGCCGCTTCCAGGTCCAGGCCGGCGAGATGCTGCAGAAGCCGGACGGCTCGGGCTGGCGCTACAAGATGGAGGTCGGCGCCAACTACAGCACGACGCCACCGGACCGGGCGAAGCTGCTCAGCGGCCTGCAGGACGTCCGGGCCGACGCCGTGATCGAGGATGTGACGTACCGCGAGTACATGTTCCGGCTCGACGCCTACGAGGCCTACCTCAAGGAGTCCGGCCACTGGTACGCGCCCAAGCCGTGGCTGAGCATGTTCCTCCCGGCCTCCAAGACCAAGACGTTCATGAAGCGGGTCGAACAGGAGCTGACCGCCGACTCCCTCGGGGGCGGGTTCCTGCTCTTCTCCCCGTTCCTCACCTCGCAGGTCAAGCGGCCGCTCGCGATGATGCCGGGCGAGTCCGTGGCGTACCTCTTCGACCTGCTGCGCTTCCCCAACCCGGGCGACCCGAACATCCAGGCGATGCTCGACCAGAACCGGCGCCTGTACGACCTGGCGGTGTCGATGGGCGCCAAGCGCTACCTGGTCGGCGCCGTCCCCAACATGACGCAGGCCGACTGGCGGGCCCACTTCGGCAACCGCTGGACCGGCTTCGTCAACGCGAAGAAGAAGTTCGACCCGGCGAACCTCTTCACTCCGGGCCAGGGCTTCTTCGCCTGATCCCGGATCCGCCCTACCGCGCGCAACCCGGCACGACCGTGCACCTGAGGAGGCTCGACATGACAACGTACGACCTGATCGACGAGGCGGTGATCGACGCCCCGGCGACCGCCGTCTGGGAAGCGCTCCTCTCGGAGTTCCGCGGCGCCGCCCAGTGGTGGGTCCCGGCCAACACCTTCGCCCCGGTCTCCGGTTCCCCCGACCAGGTAGGCGGCGAGGTGGGGGTGACCGTCCACACCAAGGGCGTCGGTAACGGCGGTCTCAAGCTCCGGTTCACGGCGCGTACGGTCGCCGTGGAGAGCGGCCGCCGGCTCGACGTGGAGTACGTCGACGGGGCGTTCCGCGGGCCGGCGACCTTCCGTCTGGAACCGCTGCCGGACGGCCGCACCCGGCTGTCCATGCACTTCGCGGGCAGGCCGCACGGCTGGCTGGGCGTGCTGGCCAAGGCCGTCGACCTCGGCGCGGAACACTCGAAGGCCACCTTGGCGGCGTTCGAGTCCCTGGGCCGGCGGCTGTCGTCCTCCACCGCGGGGGCCCGGCGATGACGACGGCCGCGGAAGTCACCCGGGAACTGACCGTACGGACCGACGACGGCGCGGAACTGGCCGTCACCGTACTGGCCCCGCTGGCGGGCACACCGGCCGCCGTGGACGTGGTACTCGTGCACGGGTGGGCGCACTCCCGCCGCGCCTGGGGCACCATCGCCGACCGGCTCATCCGGGCCGGTCACCGCGTGGTGCTGTACGACCAGCGGGGCCACGGCGCCTCCACCCCCGGCCGCAGTCCCGTTTCCGTCGAGCGCCTCGGCGACGACCTGGGAGCGGTGCTGGACGGGGCGGACGCCCGCGATGCCGTCGTCGTGGGCCACTCGGGCGGCGGATTCGCGGCGCTGTCCCACGCCGCGGGCGGCGCGCGGGCCGGGAGGCTGGGCGGCCTGGTGCTGCTGGGGACTGCGGCGCACGGCCAGGACACGCCGGACGGCGAGGTCAAGATGATGGGCAGCGCCGCCTTCTCCTGGGCGCTGCGCCGCCCCCCGCTGGGCCGGAAACTGCTGTCGTCCACCATGGCCAAGACCGTGGACCCGGTCCTGCTGGACGTCAACAGGCAGTTGTTCGCGGCGACGGACCCGCGGATCCGGGCGGAGTTCTTCCGCTGCACGCGCGGCTGGGACCTGCGCCCGGCGCTGGCCGGCGTCACCGTGCCGGCGGTGGTCCTGCACGGCGACGCCGACAAGGTCATCGACCCCGCGCTGGCGCGGACGCTGGCCGACACCCTGCCGGGGGCCCGGTTCGAACCGGTGCCGGGCGCGGGCCACATGCTCCCGCTGGAGCGTCCCCTGCTGGTCGTGTCCGCCGTGTCCGAACTCGCGTCCCGGTGAACGCCGGACGATGATCGAGGCACTCCTGCCGCCGGGCGTCACGTCGTCGGAAGCCTTCGACGACGAGGCGCCCGCGCCGCTCTTCCCCGCCGAGGCGGCCCTCATGGAGGGCCGCCTCGCGCGCCGTCGCCGCCAGTTCGCGACGGCCCGCGCCTGCGCCCGCCGCTGCCTGGCCGCCCTCGGCCACTCCCCCGCACCGCTGCTGCCCGGCCCGGGAGGTGCTCCGGTCTGGCCGACGGGCGTGGTCGGCAGCATCACGCACTGCGACGGCTACCGCGCGGCCGTGGCCGACCTGTCGGACCGTACCTCGGCCCTCGGCATCGACGCGGAGCCCGCGGGCCCGCTCCCGCAGGGCGTACTGGGGCTGGTCACCTCCGCCGCCGAACGCGCCCACCTGCGGGAACTCGCCGCGGCGCACCGCGGCGTCCCCTGGGACCGGCTCCTGTTCAGCGCCAAGGAGGCGGCGTACAAGGCCTGGTACCCGGCGACCGGCGTCTGGCTCGGCTTCCGCGACGCCGCCGTGGCCCTCTCCCCCGACGGCACCTTCACCTGCACGCTCGACGTCCCGGCCGCGCCGGGCGAAACCGTCGACCCGGTCTACCACGGCCGCTGGTCGGCGGGGGCGGACCTGGTCCTCACGGTGGTCGCGCGCCGCGGCTGAGGGTCAGCGCGGGCCGGGCCCGTCGAGCACGACCGTACGGGGCGGGCGCGGGCCGGGCTCCGTGGCCGGCGCGGTGATGCCCGCGCGGAACTCCTTCGGGCTGACTCCGCGCACCCGTTTGAAGGCCGCCGACAGTGCGAAAGCCCCGCTGTAGCCGACCCGGCGGGCCACGGTGGCCACCGTGGCTTCCGGTTCGCGCAAGTAGTCGGCGGCCAGGGCGATGCGCCAGCCGGTGAGGTAGGCGACCGGGGGTTCCCCCACGATGTCGGTGAAGCGGCGGGCCAGGGCCGCCCTGGACACACCCACCTTGCGCGCGAGTTCCTCGACCGTCCAGCCATGGGCCGGGTTCTCGTGCAGCAGGCGCAGCGCCGGTCCGACCACCGGGTCGCTCTGGGCCCGGTACCAGGTCGGGGCCCCGCTGCCGGGGGCCGCGAGCCAGGCACGCAGGACCCCGATCAGCAGGAGGTCCAGGAGCCGGTCCAGGACGATCTCCTGCCCGGGCTCGTCCCGGGAGATCTCCGCCGTCAGCAGGGTAATCAGGGCGTGGTCCGCGGACTCGGCCGGGCGTACCAGGATCGTGGGCAGCACGCTCAGCAGACGCCGGCCGATCTCGCTGGGCGCCTGGTAGGTGCCGCTGAGCATCACCGCCGAACCCGCGTCCTGGAGCGGATCGCCCCAGGTGCGCACGCCGAGGGCCATGGTCTCGGTGACGTCCTCGCCGCCGGCGGTGCTGCACCGCTGCTCCGGCCCGACCGTGATCTGGACCGGCGTGTCCACGGAGTCGGCGACCGTGTACGGCTGCGGACCGTGCACCACGGCCACGTCGCCCGGCCGGATCCGTACCGCGGTGCCGTGGTCCGGCACGAGCCAGGCGTCGCCGTGGACCATCGTGATGACCGACAGCGGCGCCCGGTCCTCCACGCGCAGCGACCAGGGCGGGTTGAAGACGGACTTGAGGAGGAAGGCGCCGCGCGCCTTCGGGCCTTCCAGCAGACCGGTCAGCGTGTCCATGCGGATATCCTCTCTCGTTTCCCGCCGTGCGGGAACGCGTGAAGCGCCCGCTCTCCCGCGGGGGACGGATGCGAGAGCGGGCGCCGTTCACAGGGCGCCGGAACGGTCCGGCGCCGGGACCGGGGCCGGGGGCGATGCCGACGCGGCCGGGGTGCGGCCGATGCCGGTGCCTACACGGCCGGGGTGCGGCCGTGCAGGGCCAGCGTCCGGCCCAGGGCCGCCAGGGCCGTGGCGCAGGCCAGGGTGCGGACGACGTTGCCGGCCCGCCAGCGCGTGCCGAACCCGGCGCGGGCGGCGGTGAAGTCACTTCCCGCACGGGCGAGTTGGGCATTGAGGGGGAGGTTCACCAGGGCCGTCACGACCAGCGACAGGGTGTACAGCGCGAAGGCGGTCCAGGCCCAGCGCGCAGCGTGGGGGCGCCCGCCGCGCTGCTGCTGCGCGGCGGCGACGCCCGTGGCGATGAACGCGCCCACGAACAGCAGCCCGAACAGGCCGTTGTCGATGGCGTCGTTGATGTTGCGCATCGCGGTCACGTACGTCTCGTCGTCGCCGCGCCCCAGTCCCGGGATCACCGAGATGTCGAAGGCGAAGTAGAGGCCGGCCATCAGGCCGGTGCCCACGGTCGCCGCCACCAGGGTCGCGGACTGGGCCGTCGTGCCCGTCGTCGATCGCGTCACTTCCGGATTCCCTTCAAGGTGTTCTCGTACCGCCTGCGGAGCAGGGTCGCGCCGAGCAGCCGGACCGGCGGCGGAATGGTGGCGGACACGTGCGCGACGGACTCGCGGCCCGCTCCGTCGAACATCCAGGGCTGGAGGTACAGCAGCACGCGCCTGGGGGCGCTCGCCACCACCTTGCGCTCCTCCGCGAGGTAGGCCCGCTCCCCCATCCGGTCGAAGACGGGGAACACCACACGTTCCTCGTCGCGCAGGTGGTCGTGCAGGATCTCCTGGAAGTCCCGGGCGGCCGCTACGAGCCCTTCGCCGCCGCGTGAGACGGCGGTGGTGACGGCAGCCATGGCCGTGTCCAGTTCCTCGTGGTCGTCGTGCAGTTCGCGGGCCTGGGCGTCGAAGTCCGCGTCACGGCGGCGCAGTCCGGGCCACAGCACGTCGTCCTCGCTGGTGTGGTGCCATTCGATGACCTCGCGCAGGCGCTGCCACCACTCGGCGCCGCCGCCCCGCCAGGCCGGTGCGGCGTCGCGCAGTCGTGCGGCGTCGCGGCGCATCGCCCGGTGCATCAGGGCGAATCCGTGGTAGTGCGGCGCGAGGGCGTCCAGTCCGTGTTCGCTGGAGTGGGGCGGCTGGTGCGTGGGCATCGGGGCCTCCTGCCGGTCGGTGCGGCGTTCGTACGTGCTCCGCGTCAGGGCCGGGCGCCGGGCGGGGCGGCCGCCTCGGGAGGCGGCCGTCCCGCGCGGGGCGGGTGCCCGGTGCGGTCAGACGTCCCAGACTCCGGTCGCCGCGGCCTCGCGGGCGAAGTCGGCGAAGTCCTTGGGCTTGCGGCCCAGGGCCTCCTCGACCCCGTGCACGAGATGCGCGTTGCGGCCGTCCAGGATCATGGTGAACAGGTCGGCGAACTCCTCCGGGAGACCGTTCTCGCGGAGCACCGCGCGGTACTCCTCGTTGGTGACGGAGACGTACGTGATCTGCCGGCCGGTGGCCTTGGAGAGTTCGGCGGCCACGTCGCTGTAGCTGAGCAGGCGCGGACCGGACAGTTCGTAGGTCTTGCCGATGTGCTTGTCGTCGGTCAGGGCGGCCACGACCACGTCGGCGATGTCGTCGGCGTCGACGAACGCCTCCACGGCGTCGGCGGTCGGCAGGGCGATCTCGCCCGCCAGCACCGGCTCCAGGAAGAAGCTCTCGTTGAAGTTCTGGTTGAACCAGCTGGAGCGGACGATCGTCCAGTCCGCGCCGGATGCCTTGAGGTTGTCCTCGCTGATCTGCGCGGTCTCTTCGCCACGGCCCGAGAGCAGGACCAGCCGGCGGGCTCCGTTGTCGACGGCCACCTTGGCGAACGCGCCGACCTGCTCGGCGGCACCCGGGAAGGCGAGGTCCGGGTAGTAGGTGACGTACACCCGGTCGACGCCCTCCAGCGCGGGCACCCAGGTGTCGGGCTCGTTCCAGTCGAAGGCGGGCTCGCCCGAGCGGGAACCGACCCGGACGGGGAGGCCCTGGGCGGAGAGCTTCTCGGCGACGCGGCGGCCGGTCTTGCCGGTGCCGCCGATGACGAGGGTGGTCTGGATGTTCTGGGTGGTGGAAGTCATGAGTACAGTCAAGTCCCTCGGCGCGAGACGGGACATGGCCGCGAAGCTCAGTTCCATATGCGTGCGTCTACGCGTGGTCGTGTCAGGGTGGTGGGGCCGAGGGCCCTGCGGCGCCGGCCGGGGCCTGGCGGTCGGGGCCTTGCGATCGGGGCCCGGCGTGGAGTCAGAAGCGGCCCAGGCCGCCGCAGACGTTGAGGGCCTGCGCGGTGATGGACGCCGCCACGTCAGTGGTCAAGTAGCCTACGAGACCGGCGACTTCCTCGGGAGTGGAAAAGCGGCCCAAGGGTATCTGGGCTTCGAACTGCTGCTGCACGTACTGCTCGCTCGTGTCCCACACCCGTGCGTATCCGGCGCGTACGCGCGCGGCCATGGGCGTTTCCACGTATCCCGGGCAGACCGCGTTGACGGTGATCCCGAGCGGTGCCAGTTCCTTGCCGAGGGCCTTGGTCAGGCCCACCACGGCGTGCTTGGACGCCGAGTAGGGGGCGCCGAGGAGCACCCCCTGCTTGCCCGCCGTCGAAGCGATGTTGACGATCCGGCCACGGCCGGCGGCGGCGAGGCCGCCGTTGGTCAGTGCTTCCCGGGTGACCAGGAAGACGCTGTTCAGGTTGGTGTCGATGACCTCTTCCCACAGTTCGTCGGTGAGGTCGGCGGTGGCGCCGCCGCCGCTGCGGCCGGCGTTGTTGACCAGGATCCGGACGGGTCTGTCGAAGGCCGCGACCGCTGCCGCCACGAGCCCTTTGACCTCTGCCCGGTTGCGTACGTCGGCGGCGGCCCCCTCGACCTCCATGCCTTCGGCCCGCAGGTCCTCGACCGTCTGCTTGACGGCGGTCTCCGTGCGTGCGCAGATGAACACCCGGTGGCCCCGGGCGCCCAGGTCGCGCGCGACGGCCAGGCCGATACCGCTGGTCGCCCCGGTCACCAGGGCGAGGGACCCGTCGGAGGCCTTGACGGCCCCCGGCGTCGACTGTGCCTTCATCGGGCGCCCTCCGTTGCTCGCTGATGCCCTGACGATGGCAGCGGCGACTCGGGGCGCACCGGAGACGGGATGGAGGACCGGGTGAGTCCTGCCGCAGGACGGTCAGCCGCCGTTGCGGGAGTTGCAGATCTGGTTGAAGCCCGCGTCGGCGCCCCTCTGCCATGCCTTCCAGTAGGCGTCGGAGTGCTGCTGGCCGCTCTTGTCCGGGGTGGGCGTCTCGTCACAGCTCTTCTGACCCGCCGAACGGCCCGCCCGGTAGCCGTCGCCGTAACCCCGCCTGTCGTCCCTCGGGTTGTGGCCGGTCGTGGTCCCGGTGGAGTCGTCGGACTTGACGACCTGGCAGTTGACGAAGGTGAAGTTCTGGTCTTCGTTGACGGCGAGGACGGTGTAGTCGACGTTCTTCTGGAAGCGCGTGACCTGGAAGTTGCCGTTCGCGTCGATGCTCAGCGGCACGGTGCTCTCGCCGTCGTTGAGGTTGCGCGGCGCCGTGAACCCCTCGCCCCTGATGGTGACGGAGGTGCCGTTCGCGTTCGGGGTGACCGTACAGCTCGCGGTGGGCACGGCGGCGCCGGCCGACGGGGCCAGGGCGGCCGCGCCGGACAGCGCGAAGGACGACGCGAGCAGCGCGGTGATCACACTGCGTCGGGTGTGTCGGTGCATGGTGGTACTCCCCTTCCGGAAAAAAGAGACGATGCGGGAGCGGGGAGGGGCGGTCCCGCGTGGCCCGCGGGCTCCGCCCTTTCCATCGTCCCTCCGGCCCCGCGGGGTGTCGACCGGGCCACTGTCAACACCGGTGTCGCGCGTTCATCCCTCCGGGGCGGCCGAGTTCCTTCGCCGGGGGCGGGCGCCGCGGCCGCGTGCGACCGGGTCCGTCCGGCACGCCCTGGTCGCGCGGGGTGCCGGGACGGCGCGGGGGCCGCGTCCGGGCGATCGCTTTCGGTGCCACCATGCCTGCGCGAACAGCGGGCGAGGCGGCGCGGCCGTCGCGCAGGGACGCAGCCGTCGCACAGGGACGTAAGGGAGCACAGCGGTGACTCAGGTGGTCGACGGGACGACTCGGCACGTCCCCGCACAGCAGGGGCCGGGGGGCGCCGGGACGAGCGCCCCGGAGCGGACCGACGCGGAACTGCTCATCGCGGCGTCGATCCTGCTGGCGGACGCCGCGCTCACGGCCAAGCAGGCCGGCGCGGAACTGACGGGAGCGCTCTCCAGCGGGCGTTTCGTGCTGGACGCGCTGCGCCGCCCCGGCTGGGCACTGGGTACGGCGGTCTCCTGCGTGAAGGCGCTGACCAGCCCGGCGGGGCTCGGTTTCGGGGCGAACGGGGGCCTCCTCGGTGAACTCGCGCGGATGGCGGGGAGCGTGACGTACCGCCGTCCCGCGAAGGTGGCCATGGCGGTGGACGCCTTCGCGATGCGCATCCGCGCCGTGGCGGTCGAGCACCCGAACCTGGACTCGCCCCTGGCCAGGCGGCTGACGGACGCGATGGTCGGCGGGAACCGGCTGGAGGCGCTGCGGGCGATGTACGCGCTGGTCGAGCGGCTCGGCGTGACCCGCGCGCTGACCACGGTGTCCCCCGTCATCATGGAGCTGCTGGCCCTGTCGGGGCTGCTCGACGAGAACCCCGTCAACGACGAGTTCTCGTGGGTGACGCTCGCCGGCGGCGTGCCCACCACCGATCCCTTCCTGGGGCTGCCGAGTGCACTCCTGGGCTACCTCAACCCGGGACCCGGGCGGGCGGAGCGGGCGGACGCGGACTCCATCCTGGAGAAGGTGCTGGGCACGTCCCGCAACGACATCGTCAGCTACGTCAACGACATCGGCGCCCTGGGCAACCACGGGCTGGTCCTGCTGCGCCGCGTGGCCTGCGCCGACGGGCAGCAGCGGTACGTCCTCCTGCTGCCGGGGACCAGCTTCGGCCTGCTGAGCAACAGCACCCCGCAGGACCTCGTCGGCGCCTTCGACGGACTGCTGCGCACCGACACGACCTACACCCGGGCCGTGAAGCAGCTGGTGCTGCGCTCGGGACTGCCCGCCGGATCGGAACTCATGATCGTCGGGCACAGTCTGGGCGGGCTGACCGCGATGAACCTCGCGATGGACGTGGACGTGGCGTCGGCCTACCGCATCACGCACGTGATCACGGTGGGTTCCCCGATCGACGGCAAGCGGCCCGCCGACCACACCACCCAGGTGATCAGCCTCGTCAACAAGCACGACGTGATCCCCATGCTGGACGGGCGCGGCCCGGCCTCGCCCAACGACGTCCCCGACAGCTGGGTCGAGCTGTCCTGGCTCGACGAGTCGTACGACTACCCGCTGTCGCACGCCCCGCAGGCGTACTCGGACACCCTGCGCGGGGAGTTGACCACCTACCGGGACCAGGTCAACAAGCTGATCACGGCCTACGACGGCGAAGTCGTCGGGAACCAGCCCTACATGCTCCGTGACAAGTGACCACGACGACCGCAGCGACCACGAGGGAGACCGACCGATGACCACTGCCGAGAGCCCGGCCACCACGGCGCGACGGCCGGCGACGGCCTGGCCGCTGGAGAACGCCGTGTTCAGCGCGGCCATGCTCGCCCACCGGCTGCCTTGGACGGACGCCCCGGCCCGCGCGCTGGGGCTGGACGCGCTCACGCGCGACGGGGTGCGCGGCGGTCTGCTGGCCCACCTGCGGCGTACCCGCTCCGGTCGGCCGGTACGCCTGCGCACCGCGTTCGGGACCTTCCTCGTACCGCCGTCGGCCGACGGCGCCGCGGGTCTCCTCGCCGCGGCGGAGGAGGCGGGGGTCCTCGGTGCGCCCAGCGGCCTGACGCCGGGCGGCCTGCGCTACGGGCTCTCGCCGCACGTGCCGCTGGAGCGGGAGGTCCCGGTGGCGCGGGGGCAGTGGGCCGCCGTGGCGGCCGAGGACGTGGACGCGGTGATCGCGGCCCGGCGCGGGGACGGCACGCTCGACCGGGACA
Organism: Streptomyces sp. NPDC051578; assembly: GCF_044454045.1. Classification (NCBI taxonomy): domain Bacteria; kingdom Bacillati; phylum Actinomycetota; class Actinomycetes; order Kitasatosporales; family Streptomycetaceae; genus Streptomyces; species Streptomyces sp. NPDC051578. Next base: position 338,080 of record NZ_JBITDH010000002.1, on the reverse strand, counting down.
CGTGGCGGCGCGGCACGGCCCGGGTCGCCCGGCGCGTCGTGGTGGGCGCGGCGGCGGCCGAGGACACGCTGCTGAGCGAGATGGCCGCGCGGGCCTCGGCGGAGTCGGGCAGCCGTACGTACGGGGCCCGGAGCGCGGCCCTGGCGCGGCGCCTGGCGCCGTACCTGGCGGACCCGGACCCCGCTTCCCTGGCCGGGTGGCTACTGGCGGACGGCGCGGAGCCCGAAGCGGCGGGTGCTGCCGTCGCGCACGCGCTGGCCGTGGTCGAGGGAGCGGTGGCCGGGACCGCGCCGCAGGCGCTGGCCCTGCTCGCGGTGGGCTCGGTGGCCGGGCCGGGTGAGGCGGTGGGCGAGGCCCTGCGCCGCTACCCGGCCGTCGGCGCCGCCGTGTACCCGGTGGAGGGCGCCTTCGTGTGGGAGGGGCTTGCGGTCGAATACGGGACGGAGATCCTGTGGGCGCCGGGCTGGGCGCCCGAGGAGGACCGCCCGGGGCGGGGGCCGTCGGCGCTGTGCGGGTCGCCCTCCGGGTGCGCCGCGGCGCACTTCGCGGAGCACATCGCCGAGGAGGTCGTGCGCCGGGTCGTCGCGACGGTGCACCCGGTGCTGATCTCGCCCTCGTTCAGTGCGGACCGGCTGCCGGACACGCTGGATCCGGACACGCTGCTCCTGGCGTTCCGGGAGGCCGACGGCCTGATCGCGGACGGCCGCGTGACGGTCGGCCTGCCGACGGCGGTGCCCGTCCCGGTGCGCGGCTTCGCACCGGCCGCGTACGGGGCGCTGGCCCACGCCAGCGCGGACCGGCTGGAGCGGCACGCGGAGAGCCTCGCAGCCTGCGCCGGGAACAGCGGCTGGGACACGGACGAGGCGGGCGAGCGGTTCCGCATGACCCTCCTCGGGCACGCCGAGCGGTGTGCGAAGGCCGCCGGCGACGTGCGGCGCGCGGCGAAGCGGCTGGCCGGATGATGCCGGGCCGCTCGCCGGACGGCCGCCGGGGCGCGGTGCTGGCGGGACTGGGTTCCTACGTGCCGCCGCGCGCCCTCACCAACGCCCAGCTGTGCGGGAACCGGCCCGTCGGCGACGAGTGGATCCGCTCCCGTATCGGTGTGGGGAGCCGTCGCGTCGCCGACGGGGAGGCCACGGTCGACCTCGCGGTACGGGCCGGCCGGGGCGCGCTGGAGGCCGCCGGGGCGGCGTCCACCGACGCGGTGGTCCTGACCACCATCTCGCCGGACCGGCTGGTGCCGGCCGGGGCGCCCGAGGTGGCGGCACGGCTGGGGTGCGGGACGGTCCCGGCGTTCGATCTTGCGTCGGGGTGCAGCGGGTTCCTGTACGGCCTGGGCGTCGCCTCGTCGATGATCACCTCGGGATACCTCGACAGCGTGCTGCTGGTGGCCTCGGACGTGTTCAGTGCCTTCGTCGACCCGGACGACTGGCTGATGGCGGCCATCTTCGGCGACGGCGCGGGGGCGGTGGTCCTGCGGGCCGGCGACGCCGACGAGCCGGGGGCCCTCGGGCCGTTCGAGCTGGGCAGCGACGGTGCGCAGGCCGACCTCCTGGAAGTGCCCGGGGGCGGGGCGCGGGCACGCAAGCGCACCCTGGCGGCGCCGGACGCGCGGTTCTCGCCGTACTTCCGGATGGACGGGCCGGCCGTGCGCAAGCAGGCGGTCGTCGGCATGTGCGATTCGGTGACGCAGGCCGTACTGCGGGCCGGGTGGTCGCTCGACTCGCTGGACTCGGTGGTCGCCCACCAGGCCAACCAGCGCATCCTGGACGGCCTCGCCGCCGAACTGGGCCTGGAACCCGGTCGGATGCTGTCGCACATCGAGGCGTACGGGAACACGGCCACGGCCTCGGTTCCCGTGCTGCTGGCCCAGGCGGCCGCAGCCGGAAGGCTGCGGCCCGGGATGCGGGTGGCGCTGACCGCGTACGGCGCGGGGCTGGCGTGGGGGTCGACCACCCTGGTCTGGCCCGACGTCCGGGCGGTGACCGACGACGGGTGAGCCGCCCCCGCCTTCCGGGACGGCTCACCAGAAGGGCGTCTCGCGCCTGCCGCGGTCCCGGTCCACCAGTTCCTGCACGGCGGCCCGGGTCTCGGCGCAGAGCCGGCGCGCGGCGGCCGAACGCTCGGCGAGGGACCCGGGCCGCGGGGGCACGGGGATCGGCTCCCCGATGGTGACCAGCCACTTCGCCGGCAGCGGGAAGGGCGGCGTGAGCGGGAAGCAGGGGAGGTCGAGCAGGCGCGCCAGGGCCGGTACTTCACCCAGCCTGGGGCACGCCTCCTCGGCGCCGACGACGGACACCGGTACGACGGGCGCGCCGGCCCGCACGGCGGTGACGGCGAAACCGGGGCTGAACGGACGCAGCCGGTAGCGCTCCTCGAACGGCTTTTCCAGTCCGGCGATCCCCTCGGGAAACACCCCTACGAGTTCTCCGGCGGCCAGTTGTTCCCATCCCAGCATCGGATCGAGCGGAATGGCCCCTTTCCTGCGGGCGTATGAACCGATGACCGGAACTTTGAAGACGAAGGGGGCGGCGGGCACGTGCAGCGGCCGGTCCAGACGCCGGCCGAACACCTTTTGCAGCACGAATGCGTCGAGTCCCCAGGCACCCGAATGGTTGGCGACGAGGACCGCGGGTCCTTCGGCCGGAATGTTCTCCCACCCCGTCACCTCCAGCCGGAAGTATTCGTCCACGAGCCAGTCGAGCAGCCGGTCCCAGGCGCTCTCCCCCGCCTTGCCCAGCAACCGCTTGAGATTGCGCAGCTCCGTCCCGGCGACGTCGAGGACGTCGGCCACATCGACCGGACCGACGATCGGGTCGACCGGGTCAACGGTCGAATCGACAAGAATTTCCGACATGAATGATCCTCACTTGCCTGTCGGGCGTCACCGGGAGGCCGATCGCGGACACGTTTTGAGTAATTCGGCGGCCGTGGTACTTATGTGGGCACGAGACCCGGGCCCCAGCGCGCCCGGGAAGTCGACTTTCCGTTCGCCTTCGACCGCCGGCCCTTTGCGCCACCATGCTGCACAGGGCCGCGAAACCGCAAATGAGAGATGCCGTGACCATTTCCGCGCAGGAATCCGTCCTCCACGCGATCACTGAACTCCTCATCGAGAAGTTCGAGGTCCCCAGCGACGAGGTGCGGGCGGACGCGCCGATGCGCGAACTGCTGACCGATTCGCTCATGGTGGTCGAGATGGCCATCGCCGTGCACGAGACGCTGGGCGTCAAGGTCGAGGAGGAGGAACTGCGCGCGACGACGCTCGCGGGGTTCGCCGAAGCCGTCGGCGCACGGTGCACGGACCGTTGAACGCACGCTCCCCGGCCGTCGTCACCGGGATCGGCCTGGTCACGCCGGGCGGCTGCGACCGGGACACGACCTGGTCCGCGGTCCTCGACGGCAGAGGCACCTGCGCACCCGACCCTTCCCTGGACGGTCTGCCGGTCTCCGTCAGCTGTCGCGTGCCGGAGCTGGACCACCCCGTCCTGCGCCGTCGCGGCTCCGGCCGCCTCGACCGGGTCGACCGCCTCGCCCTCGCGGCGGTCGCCCAGGCGCTCGACCACGCCGGGCTCGACCCGGAGCAGTGGGACGCCGGCCGGGTCGCCGTCGTCACGGGCGGCGGCTTGGGGGGCCTGCTGACGCAGGACCAGGCCCTCGCCCGACTGGCCGACCGGGGCTCGGAGTTCGTCTCGCCCTACTTCCTGACCGGTTATCTGATCAACATGGCGTGCGCCAACATCGCGCTGTGGTTCGGGACGACCGGTCCCGCCCTCTCCACCTCCACGGCCTGCGCCTCGGGCACCACCGCACTCGGCCTCGCCCGGGACCTGCTCGCCACCGGGCAGTGCGACATCGCCCTCGTGTGCGGCGCGGAGTCGGCCATCACCCGGCTGATGGTGGCGGGCTTCACCCAGATCGGCGCCCTTTCGGGCACGGGCTCGCGGCCCTTCGACGCCACCCGGGACGGCTTCGTCATCGCGGAGGGCGCCGGCGCCCTCGTGCTGGAGCGGCCCGAACACGCGGCGGCCCGTGCCGCTCGGCCGCTGGCGCGGCTCATCGGGTACGCGGCCTCCACCGACGCGCACCACCTGGTGGCCCCGCACCCCGAGGGGCGGGGCGCCGAGCAGGCGGTCCGCGCAGCGCTCGCGGACGCCGGTGTGGCGCCGGGGGACATCGGACACGTCAACGCCCACGGCACCGCCACCCGGCAGAACGACGACATCGAAGCGGGTGTCCTGCGGCGCGTGTTCCCGCACCGGCCGCCGGTCACCTCGTCCAAGGGCGCCCTCGGACACACGCTGGGCGCCGCGGGAGCCATCGAGGCGGCGCTGACCGTGCTGGCCCTGGCCGAGGACACGGTTCCGCCGACGGCCGGGCTGAGCGAGCCCGGCGCCGGGATGGAGATCGACGTCGTGTCGGGCTCACCGCGCCCTCACGCCGGCGAGATCGCGGTGAGCAACTCCTTCGGCTTCGGCGGCCACAACGCCGTCGCGGTCCTCGCGCGCGCCTGATAGGGCTGTCCCGTAATCCCCGGCGGGCGCGCGGCGGAATCACGGGACAGCCCTCAGGCATCCGGGGGTGCGTCTTCCGGCGGCGGCGCCGGTCGGCGAAGATGGGGGTCACCCCTGCGCGGCGCGAGGAGCGTTACCCCAGATGTCCCCTTCCGGTACCGGTGCCCGGCCGCCGACGATCGCCGATGTGGCCCGGGCCGCGTCGGTGTCACCGACGACCGTCTCCCATGCCCTGAACGGGATCGGCAAGGTCGACCCCCGCACCCGCGAGCGCATCAAGGCGATCGCCGCCGAGCTCGGCTACCGGCCGAACCTGCGCGCGCAGCGCCTGCGCCGGGGGGAGGCCAAGGCCATCGCGCTGGCTTCGTCGATGCCCTTCGCCGTGGCGGGCGGTCCGTCACGGCTCGGCTTCTACATGGAGGTCGCCGCCGCGGCGGCGGAACGCGCGCTCGTGCACGGCTACGCGCTCGTCCTCGTCCCGCCGGTCCGTACGGGATCCCCCCTCTACTCGGTGGACATCGACGGGGCCATCGTCGTGGAGCCCGACACGGACGACGTCGCGGTGGCGCAGCTGCGCGAGCGGGGACTGCCGTACGTGGCGCTGGGACGGCCGGTCTCCCCCGCCGACGCCGCCCCGTACGTCGACCTGCGCGGAGCCCCGGTCGCGGAACTGCTGCTCGGGCACCTGCGGGAGCAGGGCGCGGTCCGGCCGGCGCTGATCGTCGGCGACGGGGCGCGGCACTCCGGGGTCGACGCCCGGGCCGTGTACGAGCGGGCGGCGGCGCGGCACGGCTGGGACCCGATGGTGGCCGCCGCCCCCGAGGAGGGCGGGGAACAGGCCGGGTACGACGCCTGCGCGGCGCTGCTCGCCGCCCATCCCCGCATCGACGCCGTCTGCGCCCTGGTGGACACCTTCGCCGTCGGCGCGGTCCAGGCGATCCTGGACAGCGGCCGGCGGATCCCGCAGGACGTCGCGGTCGTCACCCGCTACGACGGGCTGCGGGCCCGCACCTGCGAACCCCCGCTGACCGCGGTCGACCTGCACCTGGACCACGCCGCGTCCGAGGCCGTGGAACTGCTGCTCGGCCGGCTGCGCGGGCAGGACACCCCAGCCGTCGCCACGGCGCCGGAACCCCGGCTGATCGTCCGCGCGTCGTCCCTGCGCGGCGGCTCCGCGTCCTGACCCGGCAGTCTCAACCCAGCATGAGCACCACCCCGGAGACCAGGGCGAAGCCGAGGACGAACAGGCGCATCCTGCGGGCGTCCAGGCGGTGGTGCACCAGGCGGCTCAGCCAGGCCCCCACCGCCAGGGCGGGCAGCAGCAGCAACGCCCAGACCAGCTGCGCGGGTCTGCCCTCGCCCGTCGCGAACAGCAGGGCGAGGGAGGCCGCTTCGCCGACCAGGAAGCACACCGCGATCGTGGCCCGCAGCTCCGACGGCGGCCGGTGCTGGTAGACCAGCGCGAGCGGCGGGCCGCCCACACCCGTCGCGGTCTCCGTGAGCCCCGTGACCAGGCCCGCGCCCAGGTACGCGCCCCGGCCGGGGGTGAAGGCGGGCGCGGCCAGGCTGACCAGCGCCGCCAGCACCGTGGCCGCCCCGACGAACAGCCCGAGCCGGCCGTCGGGGATCGCCCAGAGCAGGGCGAGGCCGAGGGGTGTGGCGGCGAGCCGCGCCCCGGTGATCCAGCCGGCGCCGCGCAGGTCCAGGCTGTCCCGCTCGCGCCAGGCCACGTACGCGTTGAGCGGGATCATCGACGCCAGGACGAACACGGGCAGCAGCGCCGGATCCAGCAGGCCCGCGACAGGGGCGACGATCAGGGCGAACCCGAGGCCGCTGGTCCCCTGCACGAAGGCGGCCAGCGTGACCGTCACCGCGAGCAGGGCGAAGGTCTGCCCGGTCACAGGGCCACGCTCCGTCCGCGGTGGCGGTCGCAGCGCGCGGCGGTGGAGGTGGGGTGGACCCGGGTGACAGCGGCGCGCCCCAGTACGGAGCGGGAGAGTTCGGCCGCCTGCCGCACCAGCGCGGGGCCGTCCCAGTCGGTGGGCCAGCCCTGCCACATCCGTAGCCGGCCGCCGACGAACACGGCGCTGATCTGGTCTCGGTTGCCGCGCCGTACCAGCTCCCACGGCAGGTCCCAGGTCAGCCGCATCTCCGGGGTCGATATGTCGACGAGCAGGAAATCGGCGGCCGCTCCCTCGGTGACGGTTCCGGTGAAGGAGCCGAGGCCGAGCGCGTCGGCGCCGCCGCGCGCGCCGTGCTCCAGCCAGGTCCAGCCCGCGCCGCAGGAGGAGTCGCCGGAGGCGAGTCCGTAGGCGAGCCGCTGCGCGGACTCCGCGGCGTCGGCGAGCCGGAACGCGTCGCCGCGGGTGCCGTCGGTGCCGAGCCCGAAACGGATGCCGCGCTCGGCCATCAGGGCCGCGGGGGCCACGGCGTTGCCCTTCCAGGCGCTGGCGACGGGGTTGTAGCTGACCGCCGCGCCGCTGTCGGCGAGCAGGGTGAGTTCCGCCGGGGTGAGCAGCGTGGCGTGGGCAGCCACCAGCTGCGGTCCCAGGGCCCCCACGTGGTGCAGGTGCTCCAGGGGCCGCAGACCGTGGCGGACGAGGGAGCGTTCTACGGCGACGAGGTGCTCGTTGACGTGGATCTGTACGACGGCTCCCGCCTCGGCGGCCAGGCAGGCGCTCTCCCGCAGGGTGCGGGCGGTCGCGGCCTCGGGGATGGAGACGGCCAGGGACGGGTGGATCAGGTCGTCGGTGTCGTAGCGCGCCAGGTGCTTGTGCGCCTGGGCCATGACGTCCGCTGAGTCCCCGCCCGGGGCGTCGTTGCACAGCAGTCCCAGTACGCAGCGGATCCCGGCGTCGCGCGCGGCGGCGGCGACGACGTCGGCCTCGACGGCGGCCCGGGTGCCCGCTTCCGCGACGGTGGTGAACCCGCCGCGCAGGGACTCCAGCGCGGCCAGCTTCGCCGCCACGTACGCGGACTCCTCGTCGAGCGCGCCCTCCAGGGGTGCCCACACCCGGCGGAATATCTCGGAGGGTTCGCCGAACGCGAGGGCCGCGCCGAAGCTCTGGGTGAGGTGGTGGTGGGTGTCGACGAAGCCGGGCATCAGCGCGTGACCGGGCAGCCGTACGGGTGCCAACTGCGGGTGCTGGAGCTCCAGTTCCCGGGCCGGGCCGATGGCGCCGAAGGAACCGTCGGCCACGACGACGGCGTGTGATTCCAGCGGCCCTTCGGGGGTGAGGACCACGTCGGGCACGAGCAGCCGGGGGCCGGTGCCGGTGAGGTGGTCGGGGGACACGTCGTTCATGCTTCTCTTTCCGGTGGGCGGAGTTCAGGTGCGTGGCGCGGGCTCGGGAGCCGCGACCGGGGAGCGGCGCAGCCGCGGGTGATGGAAGAGGACGTTGAGGAGGGCGGCGGTGAACGCACCGACGGCGACGCCGCTTTCGAGGAGGATCCGCGGACCCGGCGGCAGGCTCCCGTACACGCCCGGCACCAGGATGGGCAGCAGTCCGAGGGCGAGGGACACGGCGCAGATGAAGGTGTTGGTGTGCCGGTCGAGTTCGGCGCGCCCCAGCATCTGGATGCCGAGCACCGTGATCACGGCGAAGACGACCATGGCCGTACCGCCGACGACCGCCGCGGGGACCACGCTGATGGCGCGCGTCACGGGAGCGAGGAAACCGATGCAGATGAGCACCACGCCGGCCGCGGCGGTGACGAAGCGGCTCCGGACGCCGGTGACGCGGACGATGCCGATGTTCTCGCCGCTCGTCACCATCAGCGGCAGGCCGAAGAACCCGCCGAGGAAGGAGACGACGGCGTCGCCGCGGATGGTCTTGGGTACGTCGGCCCGGCGGTCGATGGTCTTGCCGACCGCCTCCGCGTTGATGACGGTCTGGCCGGTGGCTTCCGCCATCGAGGCGAGGCTGTAGAGCATCAGCGGAAGCGCGGCGACCAGGTTGAACTGCGGGGAGCCGAACGGCAGCAGCTCGGGGGCGCCCAGCAGGGGGCCGTGGAGGGCCGGGCCGAAGTGGGCGGCTCCGAGGGCCACTGCGAGGACGGTGCCGGCGATCAGGCCGAGCATGACGGCGAGCTGGCGCAGGACCCCGGTGAAGAGCCGGTAGAAGGCGACGGTGAAGCCGATGGTGGCCAGGCCGAGCAGGAGGTGGGTGGGGTCGGCGAACCCCGGCTCGCCGGGCCGGCCCGTGACCAGGACCGCGCCGACCTTCACCAGGTTCACCCCGACGATGACGATCATCGTTCCGATGACGAGCGCCGGGAAGAAGGCCAGCAGCCGGGAGAAGACGGGCAGCACGACGAAGTAGAAGGCGGCCGTGAGGATCACGGCGCCGGTGGCGGTGCGCAGTCCGTTCTGCTGGGCGATGGCGAGGAACAGGATGAGCGGCGCGCCGCCGGGGAGCATGACGAACGGCAGCCGCGGTCCGATCTTCCAGGGGCCGAGGGACTGGATGAGCGAGCCGATCCCGGACAGGACGAAGGCCGCGGAGAGCAGTTTGACCGTCAGCCGGGAGTCGAGCCCGAGCGTCGCGCTCATCAGGAAGATCGCCGAGATGGGTGTCGCGGCCATCACCAGGACGTGCTGGACGCCGAAGAGCAGGATCCTGCCCGCCGGGCGGGTCTGGTCCACGGGGTGCGGCTCGTCGGGGCGCCGCTCGTCGGGGCGCCGCTCGTCGGGGTGAGGCCGCGCGGGCGGCTGGTCTGCCGGGTCCGGCTGGGTCTCCGGGTCGGGTTGCGGTGGTACGGGACGGCGGTTCGCGATGCGGAAACCGGGCACGTTCGAGCTCCGTTCGGCTCGTTCCGGATATGGCTGGTCCCACGGCCCGGGACGGGGGTCGCGGCGACGTAGCCAAATCGATTTGGCCGCCAGTATGTGAGGGCTCTCCGGTCGCGTCAAGAGGGTGGGACGAGACGCTGCGGACGCCGTCCGGTTATGAAAACTCCCCCTCCCCCACGAGGGGGTTGGGGGAGTAGGGTGCCCCGGTGCGGGTCACTGCGGGGTGTGGAAGCGGCCCGCGCCGCGCTGCTGGGGAACGGTCTTCAGCCGGTGCGCGCCGGAACGTCGGCGGCCGGGAAAGGGGTTGCGCCGCGAGGGGGCCGAAGGGGCCACGACCAGGAGGGCGATGAGGGCGAGGACCGCGACGAGGATGAGCCCGGCAACGAGGTTCATGTTCCTGCCTTCCGTCGGGTACTGACGGTCTTTCACTGCCTGTCTGTCACTACATCCTGTAACCGAAAATCCCGGCGGTAAACACAACGGGTGAGTGTGTCGGGTAACGCCAGGGCAAAGAGCGGCAGTTGTGACCGTGCGCATCGGGTTCCCGAGAGTCTTGGGAACCCCGGGGCGACGGTTGAGACGGCCGCCCCGGGCCGATCTGGTGGTCCCGCCCGCGGGCGGTGCGCCGCCCCAGCCGAGCGGCCATGTGGTCCCGTCCATGGGCGGTGCGCCGCCTCACCCAGGTGACCAGGGCCGACGCCCACCCGACGGATCACCGGCCACACCAGAACCGGCCGCCGCGGCGGCCAGCCCGGGCGCGGCCGGCCCGTCCCGCCGGGCGACACGACGAGCGCGGCAGCCCCGAGCACGGAAAGCCCGTACCGCCGGACTGCACGGGGAGCACGGCTGTGCCGAGTGCGGCAGACGGCCCAGGGCCCCGGCCGCACGGGCAGCCCATCCCCCGGCAGCGCGACGAGCACGGCGGCCGAGCGGCGGGGGCAGCCCATACCGCCGGACGGTGGCGAGTACGGCCCCAGCACAGCGGTCCCGCGCGGCGCGGCCGGCCCATGCCGCCGGACCGCGGCGGGCACGGCGATCCCGAGCACGGGCAACCCGTACCGCCGGACTGCGCGGGTAGCTCGGCAGCCGAGCGGCGCGGCCGGCCCGTATCGCCGGGCGACACGACGAGCGCGGCAGTCCCGACCAGCACGGCGGCCGAGCGGCGCAGGCAGCCCTTACCGCCGGACGGTGGCGAGCACGGCGATCCCGAACACGGGCAGCCCGTACCGCCGGACAGCGCGACGAGCGCGGCGGCCGAGCGGCGCGGGCGGCTCGTATCGCCGGGCGACACGACGAGCGCGGCAGTCCCGACCAGCACGGCGGCCGAGCGGCGCAGGCAACCCCCTACCGCCGGACGGTGGCGAGTACGGCCCCAGCACGGCGGTCCCGCGCGGCGCGGCCGGCCCATGCCGCCGGACCGCGGCGGGCACGGCGATCCCCGAGCACGGGTAACCCGTACCGCCGGACCGCGCGGGTAGCTCGGCAGCCGAGCGGCGCGGCCGGCCCATGCCTCCAGACTGTGCGGGGAGCACTGCGGTGCCGAGTGGCGCGGACGGCACAAGGCCCCGGCCGCACGGGCAGCCCATCCCCGGCAGCGCGACGAGCACGGCGGCCGAGCGGCGCGGCCAGCCCATACCTCCAGACTGCGCGGGCAGCACTGCGGTGCCGAGTGGCGCGGACGGCACAAGGCCCCGGCCGCACGGGCAGCCCGTACCGCCAGGCGGCACGGCGAGCTCGGTGGGCAGGACGGTGCCGAACGGTACGGGCAACGATGTATCGACGGGCAGGACGTGGACCGGGCATCGCCAAACCCGTGGTCTGCGATGCGCGGTGCACGACGCCGTGCGCAAGCACGCAGCTGGGAAGGACGGGCCACGGAACTCGGCTCGGCGCGGCCTTGCCGACGGCCGAGCGCGAGGACGGGCGCCCCGCCGTGGCCCGGGCCGATGCCGATACCGGCGGCGGGTGCCACGGCGAAGTTGGCGAGGTCAGGGCGATGATCGCCACGCGAAGCCTCGGGCCGCTCCCTTGGCACATCCGGCCCCCCGGCGAAGAGCAGCGGTCAGCCACGTACTCGACGGCGGCGTGGCCCATCCCGGCCGCCGTCACGGCGACCACCGGGCGTCAGCGGCACGGCACCAGGGCGAAGGCGATACGGCCCCGAACAGCCCGTGCTCCCTCGCCGCCCCGCTTCCATCCAGATGCCGTAAGCACGAAAGAACCCGTCGCTGTCGCGGCGTACGCGATGCGGCCAGCCGATCACCGGCCCGAGCCACCGCGTCGCGTCGCCCAGGTGATCCGGCGTGACCCGCCGTCGGCTCCGGCCGAGACTGCCTCGGACCGGCCCCGAGGGAACGGACGGCGGTGTGCGCCCATCCGGGCGGGCCGTCTCGAAGACCAGCGGCGTGGCAGTGCCCAGCGGGGCGGGGGCAATCCGGCGTCGAACAGCTCGCGCTCCCCCGCCGCCGGTAAACCCGTCGCCGTCGCGTCGTTCGGCGATGCCGGAGACCGGGACCGAAAAGCCGAACGCCGACTCGCGCCGCCTCGCGGAGGTCGGCCGGTGGGATCCCGCCGCCCCGACCGGTCGAGACCGCTCGGACCGGCCCGAGGGACGGACGGCGGTGTGCGCCCATCCTGGCCGCAGTCACGAAGATCACCGGCGTTAACGCACCGCAGAGGTCGGGGAGGGCGAGTCCGCATGGAACAACCCGTACTCCCCCGCCGCCCCGCTTCCATCCGGATGCCGCAAGCACGAAAGAACCCGTAGCCGACGCGGCGTTCGGCGATGCGGAAAGCCGATCAGCGGTCCGAGCCACCGCGCCGCCTCGCCCAGGAGGACTGGCCTGATCCCGTCACCGGAACCCGGCGCAGACCACCTCACGGAGATCGGCTCGACGGGCGCGTCCCTGAGCGACGCAAAACGCCGGACGGGTGGGGGCGGTGGACCGCGCCCGGCCGGGGGCGGCACACGGCCCCGCCCCCGTCTACCGGCGGCTGGGCGTCAGGCCGCGCTGCGGGCCGGCTGGGGGGTGAGCAGCTGGGCCTGGCCGAAGAGGAGGGCCCAGCCGTCGGGCAGGCCGGACAGGACGCGGGCGAGGAGGTCCGGCCCGGCAAGGGCGGCGACGACGGTGAGGACCGCGCCGGCCTCCCAGCGGGCGGTGGCGGGCGTACCGCCGGACTGGCTCGCGAGGTCCTTGACGAACGCCCAGCCGGTCAGCGGCCGCGCGTCGGGGACCTGAGCGGTGAAGGCGAGGGCTGCTTCCACGGGCAGGCGGGCGGCCAGGCTGACGCGTTCGTCGCCCGTGACCTGGCGGCCGAGGGCCGACATGACGCGGCGGACGGCGTCCTCGGCCCGCTCCCGGGTGGGGTACGCGCCTTCGTACCGCACCTTCTCCACCATCTGGTCGTAGGTCATCTCCGGCGCCTGCCGAAGCTGTTCAGGCCGGTGGAACATGAATGCTGTGCGCCTTTCTGGATCGATGGGTCGGGGGGTGGCGAAGGGTCAGGCGGCCTGCGGGCGCCCGAAGAGGAGGTCGTAGCCGGGTGGCAGCTGGAGCAGGAGCCGCCGGGTGAGGTCCTGGCCTGCCGCGTCGGCGGCGACGCTGAGCACCGCGCCGACGTCCCAGGCCGCCGTCGCCCGCGAGGCGCCCTCGATCCATGCCGCCGTGGCGCTCACGAAGCGCTCGGGTGAGAGCGGCTCCACCGCCTGGAGCGGGTTGAGGAGGATCAGGGAGTACGTCTCGGGCAGACGGGCCGCGAGTTCCGCCCGCTCGGTGCCGACGATGTGGGCGCCGAGCAGGGCCAGGACGACCCGTGCCGCGCGGTCGGCTTCCTCAGGGGTGTCGTATTCACCGCGTTCCTGGACCTGGTCGAGGAACGCCTCCCAACGCAAGGCCATGGGACCTGTCCTCCTCGGTGTTCGCGGGGGCGTACGGGCGCCCGCGGGTGGCGGGCGCCGCCGGGAGACCGCTCACGGGGTGGCGCGGAGGACGGGACTGCCGGGGGGAGTGGAACGGCCCGTCCTCCGCCGCCTGGGTGGCCGAGGGGCCGATCAGCCGGAGATCTCCTTGCGGCCGCCGTCGGCACTGATGGTGATCTTGCGCGGCTTGGCGCGCTCGGCGATCGGGATGCGCAGGGTCAGGACACCCGCGTCGTAGTCGGCCTTGATGTTCTCGGTGTCCAGGGTGTCGGCGAGCATGACCTGCCGGGAGAACACGCCGAGGGGTCGCTCGGAGAGTTCCATCTGGACGTCCTCGCCCCTGACCGTCGGCCGGCGCTCGGCCTTGACGGTCAGCATGTTCCGTTCGACGTCGATGTCGATCGCGTCCGCGGAGACACCCGGGACGTCGAAGGCGATCACGTACTCGTCGCCCTCGCGGTAGGCGTCCATCGGCATCACGGACGGCTTCGACCAGGTGCCGGTCGTGCCCATCAGCTGCTGGGTGAGCCGGTCGAGCTCGCGGAACGGGTCGGTGCGCATCAACATCGCGAAACACCTCCAGTCGGTTCAGGCAGGAACTGCCAATGCGCTTCAACGTGCTTCCGTTGTAACATGTCATCCAGACGATGACAAGTGAAACGTCATCTGGAGGATGACGAGACGACCAGACCCACGGAGAGTGCCCCATGACCGGATCCGCGCAGCCCACCCCACGAGCGGGTACGGGCCCGGCCTCGTTCCTCGCCGCGGCGGCGGCCCTGGAAGCCATCGACCGGGCCGTCCGGGAAGCCCAGAGCGCCGACGGCGGCGAGCCCGTCGGCGCCCCTCCCGGGGCCCCGGACGGACCCCACCCGGCCCTGGCCTCCCTCCTGTTGCTGCGCCGGGTGCGGGAGCAGCTGGCCGGCTGGGAGACCGGCCTGATCGAGACCGCCCGGGAAGCCGGCGCCAGCTGGGCGGACCTGGCCGGTCCCCTCGGCGTGGCCAGCCGCCAGGCCGCCGAGCGGCGCTACCTGCGCCAGCGCCCCGGTGAGGCGGGGGTCACCGGTGAGCAGCGGGTGCAGGCGGTGCGCGACCGGCGGGCGGCCGAGCGCACCGTCACCGCGTGGGCCCGGGACAACGCCGCGGGCCTGCGCCGGCTGGCCGGGCAGGTCACCGCGCTGACCGACCTGCCGGCCAGCGCGGACCGCCAGCTGGGCGAGCTCAACCAGGCCCTCGCCCGCGACGACGCGTCGCACCTCGTCCGCCCCCTCACCGACACCCGGCGCCACCTGCGCCCCGAGCACTCCGAACTCGCCGAGCGCATCGACGAGATGACCCGCCACACGCACCGGCTTCGCCAGGACAGCGACACCCAGCGCCGGGAGACCTGAGGGCGAAGCCCCAGGGGCCCCGCGGGGGGGGGAGGAAGGAGCGAGAGATGTCCAGGCGTCCGTACGAACCCGGCCCGACGCCGGAGGAGGTCGCGGCGGCCGTCACGACGAACCGCTGCGACGGCCGCATCACCGTGTCGGTCACGGGCGAGATCGACATCGCGACCGCTCCGCTGCTGGCCGAGGCGCTCGAGGAGGCGCTCTCCGACGGGGTGACGCGGATCGAGGCGGATCTGAGCGGGGTCTCCTTCTGCGACTGCTCCGGACTGAACGTCCTGCTCGGTGCGGCGCGGCACGCCCGCGCCCACGGCCGGACCCTGCGCGTGGCGGGGGTGCGCTCGCCGCAGGTGCGGCGCCTGTTCGAGCTGACGGGGACGCCCATGATCACAACCGAGGATCCGGCGTCGGCGCCCGGGCCGCCGTGACTCCGCGTAGCCGGAGAGGGGGGACCGGTCTCTTTACGTAACCGATACACCGCAGGGGACGCCAAATCAGCAGAAATCTCCTACCTGGAAGGAAGACTGGTCGGCCGTCGAGAGCCAAGCGCATGTCGATCAAGACCAGCCCCTGCACCGGGGCTGTTCCTGCAACCCAATGCGGAGGTATCACGATGGCCCCCTACGGAACGGAAGACGCCCATTCACCCGGAGAAACCAGGCCCCCCGCCGCCTCGCCCCGCGTCCTCGCCCTGTCCTTCCTCGGCCTGTTCCTCGCCGCCTCGACGGTGACCGGCAGCGCCTCACCGGCCCAGGCGGCCGTATCGCATGGCGTAAGAGCCGTGGCGGTGGCCGCCTCCAAACGGGGGGCCCCGTACGCCTACGGCGCCGCGGGGCCCAAACGCTTCGACTGCTCGGGGCTGACCTTCTACGCGTTCCGCAAGGCCGGACGCCGGCTGCCGCGCACCGCGGAACAGCAGTACGAACAGACCCGCCACATCCCGCCCGTCCAGCGGGCGCCCGGTGACCTCGTCTTCTTCCCCCGGGGATCCACCATGGGCCACGTCGGCATCTACGCCGGGGGCGGCAAGATCTGGCACGCCCCCCGCCCGGGCGGCCGGGTGCGCCTCGAACGGATCTGGACCTCCGACGTGCGGTACGGGCGCGCGGGCTGACGGCGCCTTCCCGCGCCGGGCGGCGCCCCCTCGCGCGCCGCCCGGCCCCTTCGACCATGATGGGAGGAGGAGCCCTCGAAGGGCCGTACGGAAGGAGGCCCCAGGTGAGCGCCGAGCGCTACGAACTGGTGCTTCCCGGCGAGCCGGGGGCGGAACCGGACACCGTGGTCGTGTCCCGGACCCAGCTGACGGGCCCGGGCGGCCACCCCGTGTACGAGGACCGGACCGGCATCGTACGGGCGGAGATCAGTGACCGCGGCGAGGTACGGATGCTGCCGTCCGGCGGCCACCAGGACCCCGTGACGGCTCTGGAGGCCCGCCCGTTGCAGTGAACGCCCCGGGCACTGGCCACCGCCGGCCGCGGCACGTCACTCCCCCGTGCCCGCCTCGACCGGGCGCGGCCGGCGGTGCCACCAGTGCCGGCGCCGTGGATGCACCGCGCGCCCGAGGCGCCGCCCGACCAGCAGGTACCCGAGCAGCGCGCCCGACGTGTTCAGGATGACGTCGTCGACGTCGAAGGCCCGCCCGCTCACCAGGGCGCCCTGGATCAGCTCCACCAGCGTCATCAGGGCCGCCGTCACGACCGCGACCCGCAGCAGGCCGCGGGCCTGCGGGACGAGCACGGGGAGCAGTACCCCGAGCGGCACTCCGAGCAGGACGTTGCCGCCGAGCTGGCGTGCCGCTTCGCGTACGGAAGTCCCGTCCAGGTAGGCGCCGATGGAGCGGCCGGGGTGCACGTTGCTGTGTACGAGGGCCACCGAGGCGGCGGAGGGCTCCAGCGTCAGGCGGGCCAGCACCACGCTGAACAGTACGGTCGCCGCGAAGGCGCCGGCCATGGCCAGCGCCCTGACCACCGGCGACGCCGGTGGCCGGCCGGACGGCACGGTGCGGGGCCGGGCGCGTACCCTGCCGGGGTCGGTCGTCCCGCCGGTCTTCCTCATACGCCGCAACCACGTGGGCCTCGTTGTCATGCGGGCCCTTGTACCCCGGCGGCGGCGCCCAACTCACCCCAACGCGGGCCGGGTTGACTCAGGAGGGCCGGTCCTCGGTGTGTCCGCACACCCAGGCCAGGGCGTCGTGCACGCCCTGGATGTGGTCGTGCGGCACGGAGCTCCGGGGCTGCTCCTCCAGCCGTACGACGGCGGCGTCCACCTCGGCGGTCAGCAGGTCCATGCCGGGCGGCCCTTCGGCGTGCACGCCCGTGACGGGGCCCTCCTGGTCCCGGCCGAGCGCCCACCGGTAGCCGCTGGCGGCGCCCCGGGCGAAGGGGGTCATCCGCTCCAGCCTTCTGCACTCCCGTTCGATGTCGGCTCGACGGCGGGTTCCGACCGTCTCTTCGCCACTGCGGTTCGTGGATCGCGTCGCCATACGTACCCCGCCTCCCCGGGTTCGCCGCGGCCGGCCCCGCGTGCGGAGCGGGGCGTCTCCCCGGCGCGTCTGCCCGGTCACGGGGTGGGCATGCCCGGCCGGACGGCCCGGAACGCCCTGCGCCCGCGCGGGACGCCGTACGGCCGCACGGGACCCGCGCATCATTTCGGGTTTCGGGGGCACGTCGGTGATCAGTCCCGTGAACCGGCCCGAAAGGACCTTCGATGTTGATGCCGTCCCCGATCGTCGTCCGCTCCCTCCTCGCCCGGTACGCCTCCTTGGCCGGCCAGGACTCCGCTGCCGCGCGGCAGGAGCTGGAGCAGGTCTCGTACACCCTCTGCGTCACGACAGCGACGACCACGATCGAGGACGCCCTGGCCGCGGCCGAGGTCATGGCCGAGCGCGAGGTGCCGACGGGCCGTCAGGAGATGAGCACGGCTGCCGCTTAGCCGACGGCGACGACGCCTCGGCGTCCTGGCCTCGGCGGTCGCCGCGCGGCGACCGCGTGCCCCATGCATGAATCGGGGCAAACCAGGCAGACGGTGAACAACGCCCCACAGCACAGATTCGGAGTTTCGTCATGGCTGAGCACACCATCACCCCGCACTACACCGTGCCGGGGATGTCGAAGGAGGAGGCCGTCCGTGTGGTCGACGTGCTGCGCATGCGGCTGCACTCGCTCAACGACCTGGCGCTGACGCTCAAGCACGTCCACTGGAACGTGGTGGGACCGCATTTCATCGCCGTCCACGAGATGCTGGACCCCCAGGTCGACGCGGTGCGGGAGATGATCGACACCACCGCGGAACGCATCTCGACCCTCGGCGGCGTCCCCGCCGGCACCCCGGGCGCACTGGTCGCCGAGCGGACCTGGGACGACTACGGCGTGGGCCGCGCCGACGCCGTCGCCCACCTCGGGGCGCTGGACCTGGTCTACGCGGGTGTCATCGAGGACCACCGGGCCGCGGTGAAGACCACCGACGAGCTGGATCCCGTCACGCAGGACATGCTCATCGGCCAGCTGGCGCAGCTGGAACTCTTCCAGTGGTTCGTCCGCGCGCACCTGGAGAGCAGCGGCGGGCGCCTGAGCACGGCCGGCGCCCACACCCTCGACGAGGCAGCCGATCAGGCACTGCGCGACGCCCGCCGGACGGCCTGATCCCGCCGGCCGAAGCCGTCGGCACACGCCGGGGCCGCCCGCCTCCCTCTGGGAGCGGGCGGCCCCGGCGATGCTGTGTGCGGCGGCGATCCGTGCGCGGCGCCCGCTGGGCGCGTCCACACACGTACCGGGCCGGCCTCAGTTGAGGGACGCCTCCGGCGGCGCCGGCTTGGGCGCGGGCCGGCCGGTGACCAGCCGGTCCGCCTCGATCTCGGCGAAGACGGACTTGCCGCCGTCGTGCGGGACGGTGCCCCAGCGGTCGGAGAGGCGCTGCACGATGTACAGCCCCTGCCCTCCGGGAGTTCCGCGCTGGTGCCGCAGGCGGGGACGGGGAGGCTCGGGGTCCCCGTCGAACACCTCGATCCGCAGGGACTCCCCGGCGACCAGCAGCAGCTGGTGGCAGCCACCCGCGTGGACGCCGGCGTTGGTCACCAGCTCGGAGACGATGAGCAGGGCGTCATCGGCGGTCTCGGTGGCGTCCCAGCCCCAGTCCCGCAACGCCTGTTTCGCGAACTCACGGCCCTTGGCGACCTGGCCGCTGGTACCGCTGAGGGTGAGCCGACGGCGCTGGCCCATGACCGGCGGTCCGGTGGGCAGTGGATCGCTGGTGTCCGATCCGATGGTCTTCACTGTGGTCTCACCCCCGTCTGTGACACTGATCGTCGTGTATCGCGAACGGCCGGTTCGGCCGGGCCGCGGACCGGGGCGGGGTCGCCCTCGGTGCCTCAGGTGTTGCGTATGCCCGGTCTGACCACCCGGACACGTGGGTACTCCGATCGGCGCAGTGCCGCTGCGTCACGCGGGCAGGACGTGCGGCGGGCACGAGCGGGCTCAAGGCGCGGTGAGTGCGGCGTCGACGGTGGGGTCGACGGTGAACACGGTGTCCGCGCCGGTGATCTCCAGGAGCCTCAGGAGCTGCTGGGTGGGTGCGGCCAGCCGCACCCCGAGACCGGCCTTCTCCGCGTCCAGACGCGCCGCGAGCAGCAGGTTGAGGCCTGAGGAGTCGCAGAAGCCCAGGCCCGTCAGATCGATGACCAGCCGGTTCGCGCCCGACCGGACGGCCTGCTCCAGGAGCGGCCGCACGGCGCCGAGGCCGTCCAGGTCCAGATCTCCTGTGATCGCGCACACCACAGCGCCCGTGCCGGTCTTACGGAGCCCCGCTCCCTGCGGTCCGTCTGTGGCCGTGCCCCCCTGTGGAGTCACTTCGCCCTCTCCCGGGTTGCCAGTTCCCACGTCAGCCTCTCCGTTGCCCCTCGTGCCGTACGGGCGCAACTTTACAGGCGCCGGTGGCGGCGGGGGAGGCCCCGTGGGCCGGCCGCCTCCCCGGGGTCAGACGCCGCTGACGTGCAGGCGCAGGGTGAGGCCGGATTCCAGGGCCCGGATCTCGACCAGGTCGCAGAGCTGGTGGATCATCCACAGGCCGCGGCCGCCGTTGCCGGAGGTCAGGGAGGGGCGCCGACGGCCCGCGAGGGCGTTGGAGAGGCGGCCGCTGTCCCGGATCTCCGCGACGACGCCGCCCGTGGCCGTGCTCCACAGCCGCAGGGTCCCCTTGCCGCCGCCATGGGCCAGGGAGTTGGCGGCCGCTTCGCTGACGGCGAGTACGAAGTCGCCCCGCCGGGCCGGGTCGAGGTCCGCCCCGCGGACCCAGTTCTCGGCGTGTTCGCGGACCTGGGCGAGGCTGCCGCCGGCGTATTCCAGCAGGAGGGGGTCCTGGGACGGTTCGGGGAACGGGAGGTCGCAGTCCGAGCAGACGGTGTCGGCGTCCGTGTAGAAGGGGCTGGCGGTGTCCCGGCCGTCCTCGATCACCGTGGGGTGGGTGCGCCGGGCGTCGGCCACCACCTGCGACGACAGACCGGAGAGGTCGTACGGACAGAGGATGGTGGCGGGCCGTCCGGCGAAAGCGGTGTTGATCAGCGCCTCGTGCCGGGTGGCTTCGAGGATCTCGCCTTCGGTGCGGCCCGGCCAGATCGGCTCTCCGACGATGCGCGGGGCCCGGCCGGGGTTGCGGTCCGCGAAGCCCTGGAGGGCGGCGAGGATCCGGCCGGGGTTGCGGCCCAGCTCCCTCATGTCCACGCAGTCGATGCCGTCGGCGTCACGGCCCAGGCTCTGGCGCAGGGCGTTCAGGTGCGGGCCGGGCACGGCGAGGAAGACCGGCTCCTGCGCCGCCAGGGCCTCGCGCACGAACGCGCCGACACCGGCCGTGTACTCCTCCAGGTCCCGGTAGAAGAGGGCGGGATGGACGAAGTCCGAGGGCTCCGCGGCTGTCGGAAGGGGAGTGGCGATCATGCTGCGACCTCCAGCGCGGCACATTCCTCCGGGAACAACTCGGCCACTTTGCGCAGCGAGTACGGGGGCTTGTGGAGAAGGAGGCTCCGGCCCTTCCCGGTCAGTGAGTTCGAGACGTCCACGAGCACGGCGACCGCGCCGGGGTCGAGGAAGGTCACCGCGGACAGGTCGAGGTGGACGACGGGGCCGGGCATCCGCGCGAGGGCGGCGAGCGCGGAGCGCAGGATGTGGCGGGTGTCGATGTCGCCGCTGCCGGTCAGCCGGATCCCGGAGCGGTCCCGCATCGGGACGGCGGCCAGGGCGGCGGGCAGGGTTCTCAGCCCGCCGGCCAGGGGCCGCAGGATGTCGGCGCAGGCCGTGTGAGCCCGGGTGAGCAGGTCGGCGGTCGGCCCGGGGATCAGGCGGCGGTCGAACAGGCAGAGCCCGGTCAGCGGGAGGTCCGCGTAGACCTCGCGGTCCAGCCGCAGTTCCGATTCCAGGATGCGGTCGACGTCCGCCACCTCGCGCGCGGACCAGGACATCTCACCGAGGACCCGCAGGCCCGTGTGGCCGTCGGCGAGGGCCTCGGTGCAGGCCGTGCGGAACATGGAGATGACCCAGTCGGGGTCGAAGGGGACGCGGCGCAGGTAGGACCGTTCTGTTCCGGTCACGCTCAGGCGGGCGTCCCGGCGGGCCCCGTCGACGTCGATGTCGCCGCGCCGCAGGACGTCGATGACCGCGCTGGGCTCCGTGCTGTCGGCGCTGTACCAGACGCGCTGGCCGCGCTCCAGGCCGCTGCTCACGAAGCGGACCACGGTGTCCGCCCACGCCAGGTCGCTGTCGTAGGCGAAGGAGGAATGCTCACCACGGACGGCCGGGTACCGGCTGTGACGAGGGGGCGGTGTCACTTCTTCCCTCCGGGGGCAGGCGGTTGGCCGGGTCGACTGACAAGGCTACCGCCAGACCTCGCCCGGCACCGGCCCGCCCGCCGCCTCGGCGGGGGTGTGCGGACGGGACCCGGGCCCCGTCCGGGCGATCTTCGAGGAATGGCCCGCGACGTCGGATGCGGTGAGGTGCGGTGCCGTGGCCGGCGTCGCGGGCCTGGAAGATCGCCGGTCTAGGAGGCGAGCATGCCGCTGCGCAGCCGCGCCAGGGTGCGGGAGAGCAGGCGGGACACCTGCATCTGGGAGATGCCGAGCTCGGCGCCGATCTCCGCCTGGGTCTTCTCCTCGCCGAAGCGCATCTGCAGGATGCGGCGGTCCCGCTCGTCGAGTTCGGCCAGCAGGGGGGCGAGGGTGTGGAACTCCTCGAAGAGTTCCATGGCGAAGTCGGCTTCGCCGAGGGTCTCGGCCAGCGACCGGGTCCTGCGGCCCGAGGCGGAGTCCTCCTCCGAACCGGCGGAGGCGTCGAGGGAGTCGCTGGTGTAGCCGTTGGCGGCGACCAGCCCCTCCACCACCTCCTCCTCACTCATTTCGAGGTCCTGGGCGAGTTCCTTGACGGTCGGGGCGCGGCCCAGGAGGTCAGTGAGGGCCTCCCGGCTCTTGGCGAGTTCCGTGCGCAGCTCCTGGAGGCGGCGCGGGACGTGCACGGCCCAGGTGGTGTCGCGGAAGTACCGCTTGATCTCGCCCGTGATGAAGGGGAGCGCCAGCGTGGCGAACTCCACCTCACGCTCCGGGTCGAACCGGTCGATCGCCTTGATCAGGCCGATCGTTCCCACCTGGAGGATGTCGTCCATGTCGACGCCTCCGCCGGCGGAACGGGCGCGGAAGCGGCGGGCGGCGAAGTGGACCAGTGAGACATTCATCTCGATCAGCGTGTTGCGCGCGTACTGGTACTCCGCGGTGCCCTCCTCCAGGGAGCGCAGGCGCAGCAGGAAGATGCGCGAAAGCTGCCGGGCGTCCGACGGGGCCACCTCGCGGGCGTCGGCGATCCGCGGCAGTCGGCCCTCCAGCTCATCGGTCGTACGGCCGGAGGCCGGTGCGGCCTTCGCCTCTGTCGTGCGGACCGGATCTACAACTGCGGCGGAGCGAGGCATGGGGGACCTTTCCTCCCGACGGCGGACGGCTGACGAAGCCCGCTTGCCCCGAGAATTGCACTTCACACGGCGTTGGTGGAACTTTCTCCCGAGACGGTCATCACGGGCCCCTCGGGGGCTTCCCCCTGCCCGGGATGTGGTGGACTACCTTCCGGCGCGAGACGCGAGGGCCCGTGTCCCCGTCGGTGACGAGGGGTCGGAAGATGGTGGGGAAGAGATGACGAACGCTACGGTCACCAAGGGCTCGGAGCCCGGTTCACCGGGCGCGGTGGGCGAGCCGGAACTGCGCCGGCTGCTCGCCGGACTGACGGCGGTGCGTGACGGCGACTTCGGCACCCGGCTGCCCGACGAGGCCGACGGCCTCCTCGGGGAGATCGCGACCGTCTTCAACGGCATGATCGACCAGTTGTCCCTGTTCACCTCGGAGGTCACCCGGGTGGCCCGGGAGGTCGGCACCGAGGGGACGCTCGGCGGCCAGGCCGAGGTCCCGGGCGTGTCCGGCAGCTGGGCGGACCTGACGGACTCCGTGAACGCGATGGCGGGCAACCTGACCACGCAGGTCCGCGACATCGCGCAGGTCGCCACCGCCGTCGCGCGGGGCGACCTGTCGCAGAAGATCGCCGTGGACGCGCGCGGGGAGATCCTGGAGCTCAAGGACACCGTCAACACGATGGTCGACCAGCTCTCCGCGTTCGCCGACGAGGTCACCCGTATGGCCCGCGAGGTGGGCACGGACGGGATCCTCGGCGGCCAGGCCGACGTCAAGGGCGTCTCCGGCACGTGGCGGGACCTGACCGATTCGGTCAATTTCATGGCCGGAAACCTCACCGCCCAGGTGCGCTCCATCGCCCAGGTCGCGACGGCCGTCGCCAAGGGCGACCTCTCGCAGAAGATCCGGGTCGACGCCCGGGGCGAGATCCTCGAACTCAAGGACACCATCAACACGATGGTCGACCAGCTCTCCGCGTTCGCCGACGAGGTCACCCGCGTGGCCCGCGAGGTGGGCACCGAGGGCAACCTCGGCGGACAGGCCACGGTGCGCGGGGTCTCGGGCACCTGGAAGGACCTCACCGACAACGTCAACGTGATGGCGTCGAACCTGACCGGTCAGGTGCGCTCCATCGCCCAGGTCGCCACGGCCGTCGCCAAGGGCGACCTCTCGCAGAAGATCACGGTCGAGGCGAAGGGCGAGGTCGCCGCGCTCGCCGGGGTCATCAACACCATGGTCGACACGCTGTCCGCGTTCGCCGACGAGGTCACCCGCGTGGCCCGCGAGGTGGGCACCGAGGGGCGCCTCGGCGGACAGGCCCGCGTCCCGAACGTGGCGGGCACGTGGAAGGACCTCACCGACAACGTCAACTCCATGGCGAACAACCTGACCGGTCAGGTCCGCAACATCGCCCTGGTGACCACCGCCGTCGCCAATGGCGACCTCTCGAAGAAGATCGACGTCGACGCCCGCGGCGAGATCCTCGAACTCAAGACCACGATCAACACGATGGTGGACCAGCTGTCCTCCTTCGCGGCCGAGGTGACGCGCGTCGCGCGCGAGGTGGGCAGCGAGGGACGCCTCGGCGGCCAGGCCGAGGTCGAGGGCGTCGAGGGCACCTGGAAGCGGCTGACGGAGAACGTGAACGAGCTGGCCGGGAACCTGACGCGCCAGGTGCGGGCCATCGCCGAGGTCGCGAGCGCGGTCGCCGAGGGCGACCTCACCCGCTCCATCACCGTGGACGCCTCCGGCGAGGTGGCCGAGCTCAAGGACAACATCAACTCGATGGTCGGCTCCCTGCGGGAGACCACCCGCGCCAACCAGGAGCAGGACTGGCTCAAGTCCAACCTGGCGCGGATCTCCGGTCTGATGCAGGGCCACCGGGACCTGTCCGCCGTCGCCGAGCTCGTCATGGACGAGCTGACGCCGCTCGTGGACGCCAGCTACGGCGCGTTCTACCTCGCCGAGGAGGCCGAGGGCGAGACGTGGCTCACCCTCATCGGCTCCTACGGCCGTCCCGCCGGAAGTCCCGCCTCCGTACGTCTTCGGCGCGGTGAGACCCTCGTGGGCCAGGCGGCCCGCAGCCGGCGGATCATCGTGGCCGACGAGGTGCCGCCCGGCTACGTCGTCTCCTCGGGGCTGGGCCGCTCGGCCCCGGCGGGGCTGATCGTGCTGCCCATCGTCGTGGAGGAACAGGTGCTCGGTGTCATCGAGCTCGCCACCTTCAAGACCTTCACGCCGGTGCACCGCGACTTCCTGGGCCGCCTGATGGAGACCGTCGGCGTCAACGTCAGCACGATCGTGGCCAACGCCCGCACCGACGAACTCCTGGGCGAGTCGCAGCGGTTGACGGTCGAGCTCCAGGCCCGTTCGGAGCAGCTCCAGGTCCAGCAGGACGAACTCCAGCGCTCGAACGCCGAACTGGAGGAGAAGGCCGCCCTCCTCGCCACCCAGAACCGGGACATCGAGACGAAGAACCTGGAGATCGAGCAGGCCCGGCAGGAACTGGAGGACCGCGCGCAGCAGTTGTCGCTGGCGTCGAAGTACAAGTCGGAGTTCCTGGCGAACATGAGCCACGAGCTGCGCACGCCGCTCAACAGCCTGCTCATCCTCGCCCAGCTGCTGGCCCAGAACCCCACCCGCAACCTCACGGCCAAGCAGGTCGAGTACGCCGGGATCATCCACTCGGCGGGCTCCGACCTGCTCCAGCTGATCAACGACATCCTCGACCTGTCCAAGGTCGAGGCGGGGAAGATGGACATCAACCCGGAACGGGTGTCCCTCAAGCAGCTCCTGGGCTATGTGGAGGCCACCTTCCGGCCGCTGACCAGCCAGAAGAGCCTGGAATTCGAGATCGTGACGCTGCCCGGCGTGCCGGTCGACCTGCTGACCGACGACGCGCGGCTGCGCCAGATCCTGCGCAACCTCCTGTCCAACGCGGTCAAGTTCACCGAGCACGGCCGCGTGGAGCTGCGGATCGAACCGGCGGTCTCCGACGAACTGCCCGGCCACCTGGACCGGGCCGGATCGGTGGTGGCCTTCCGGGTCGTCGACACGGGCATCGGGATCGCCGAACAGCATCTGGAGTCGATCTTCGCCGCGTTCCAGCAGGCCGACGGCACCACGAGCCGCAGGTACGGGGGCACCGGGCTCGGTCTGTCGATCACCAGGGAGATCGCACGGCTCCTCGGCGGTGTGGTCACGGCGCGCAGCGTGCCCGGCGAGGGCTCGGTCTTCACGCTGTACCTGCCCGTCTCCTACGACGACTTCCACGACCTCGTCCTGGAGGGGCAGGCCCTGGAGGCGGCCCCGGAGGGTGACCCCGAGGCGATCGACGGCCCCTCCGGTGCGATGGCCGCGCTTCCCCCCGCCGAGGAGGACGCGCGCCATCCCCGGCGGCTGCTGGTGATCGAGGAGCGCAACAACGGCCTGCTCAGTCTCGTCGCGGAGAGCGCGGCCCGTGATCTCGCCGCGGGCCGGGCCGCCACGGGTACCGAGGAACAGGTGGAGGTGGCGACCGCCGTCACCGCCGTGGAGGCGGCCGCCGTCCTCGCGCAGGCCTCCTTCCACTGTGTCGTCCTGGACCTCGGCAGCGACGGCGAGGCCCTGCGCTTCCTGGACGCCATGGCGGGCGACTCGGCCCTGGCGTCCCTGCCGGTGCTCGCCCACGACGGCCGCCGGCTGACGACGGCGCAGCGGACGGAACTGGCCCGGCACGCCGCCCACCAGCCGCTCGAAGTCCTCTCCAGCCTGGACGAGCTGCGCGAACGGATAGCGCTCCACCTCTCCGCGGAGTGGCCCGGAGCGGTACCCCCGCTGGTGCGGACCGGCGCGCCCTCGCCGGCCTCCGGCCCGGCGGCGCACGTCGACGACCGTCTGGCGGGCCGGTCGGTCCTGGTGGTCGACGACGACGCCCGCAACCTGTACGCGATCAGCGGCATCCTCGAACTCCACGGGATCGAGGTCCTGCACGCCGAGAACGGCCGCAAGGGCATCGAGGCGCTGTCCGCGAACCCGGGCATCGACCTGATCCTGATGGACGTGATGATGCCGGAGATGGACGGGTACGCGGCGACCGCCGAGATCCGGCGGATGCCGTCCTACGCGGAGCTGCCGATCATCGCGGTCACCGCCAAGGCGATGCCCGGCGACCGGGAGAAGAGCTTCGCGTCCGGCGCCAACGACTACGTGACCAAGCCGGTCGACGCGAACGACCTGATGTCCCGGGTCCGACGCTGGCTGCTCCCGCAGGAGTCCGCGCAAGGGGCCGAGAGTGCCGCCGGTGCCTGACGTACGACTCCCCTCCCCCGCCGAGAAAGCCGGTCCACGGTGAACAGCCCCACGTATGCGGGAGACGAGCCCGGTGACGTCCGGCCCGTACCCGAGCTACGCCCGCGCCCGGGCGGCGACGGCCCCGGTCCCGGCTTCGCGCCGGTCCGGCCGCAGACGTCCCCGATGATGACCGACGCCGGCCGGCTGGCCGCCACCGTCGAACGGCTGCGCCAGGAAGTGCGGGAGGCCCAGGCCGCCGCGGACGGCCGGGCGCTGGTCGAGATGGCCAAGGGCGTGCTCGTCGGCCGCCTCGGGTGCGGTCCGGCCGAGGCGGCGCGGCAACTGGCCAAGCTGGCCGAGCAGTCGGGGACGACCTTGCTCGCGCTGGCCGTCGACGTCGTCAACCAGGCCGCGCGCGACCACGTGAGCGAGGTCGCGCGGGAGTTCCTGGAGAACACCGCCCAGCCGACCCCCGTCGCCGGCGCGAGCACACCGGCCGTGCGGCTTCGCGCCGCCGAGAGCGGGCTGCTGGCCGCCGCCGACTCCCAGGCCGTGGCCGCGGCCCTGCTGGAGAACGCCCTGGCCGCTCTCGGGGCGCACGGTGTCGCGATCTGGGTGGCGGGATCGGATTCCTCCCTGACGCTGGTCGGGCACGCGGGTTTCCCGGAGGAAGAGGCGAGCCGGTGGCGCTACATCCCGCCGGAGGTCGCGACGTGCGCCCACCTGGCGCTGGACAAGCGGGAGTTGACGGTCGTACCGCGGCTGAGCGACTCCGGCATCCCCTCCATCGGGCGGCGCCAGCACCCGGGAGGCGGCCGCGTCGTCGTGCCCGCCGGCACCGGCGGCCGTATCCACGGTGTGCTGGAGGTGTGCTGGCCGGACCCCCTCGAACCGCAGTCCCCGCAGGTCCTGCGCCAGTTGGAGGCCTTGGCCGAGCTGTGCGCGCACACCTTGGGCGACCAGGACCTGGCCCCGTCCGCCGAGCCCGAGGTCCCGGAGCACGGCTGCGCGGGAGTGGCCGAGATGGTCAACCTCGCCGACAACCTGTACGACCCGGCACTGGTGCTGACGCCCTGTCTGGACCTGGGCGGCCGGCTGGTGGACTTCCGCGTCCACCACGCCAACGACCGCTTCATCGACCCCGCCGGACGGCCGCGCACCTCGGTGTGCGGCTCGTCGTTCCTGGAGGCGTACCCGGCGGCCGCCGAGGACAACGGGCTCTTCGACAAGCTCGAACGGGTCTACGCGACGGGCGAGCCCTGCCGGACCCAGCGGATGGCGCTCACCGCGTTCGTGGACGACGTACCCCTGACGGCGATCGCGGACGCCAGCATCAGCCGCCACGGGGAGTCCCTGCTGCTCATCTGGCGGATAGAGGACGAGACGGCGCGGCTGGCCAGCCTCCTCCAGCACGCGCAACGCCTCGGCCGCGTCGGCGGCTTCGAGGAGAACATCACGACGGGTGAGATCACCTGGAACGGGCAGCTGTTCACGCTCTACGGACGGCCCCTGACCTCCTCTCCCGTCCCCCTGGAGGAGCTGCGCGCGCACGCGCACCCGGACGACGTGGCCTCCATCAACCGTTTCCTGCGCACGCTCCTGCACCACCAGCGCGAATCCTCGGTGGACTTCCGGCTCCAGCGCACCGACGGCATCACCCGCCACATCCGTCTCGTCGCGGAGCCCGTCCTCGACGACCGGGGCTGCCTCCACGCGGTGCGCGGCGCCTACCAGGACATCTCCTCCCAGCACTGGACGGAGGTCGCCCTCGCCGCCACCCGGGACCAGCTCGCGCACACCGAGGCGGAGGCGGCCGAGCGCAGCAGGCTCGCCCTCCAGCTCCAGCACGCCATCATGCCCCCGGCGCCCGCTCCCCTGGAGGTTCCGGGCATCCGCATCGCGGTCCGCTACCGGCCCGCGGAGTCGGAGGCGATGGTGGGCGGCGACTGGTACGACTCGGTGGTCCTGCCCAACGACAAGGTGCTGCTGTGCGTCGGTGACGTCGCCGGGCACGGCATCGAGGCGGCCACCGGCATGGTCATCCTGCGCAACGCCCTGCGGGGTCTCGCGGTGACCGGCGCCGGGCCCGCCCAGCTGCTGTCCTGGCTCAACACGGTCGCCCACCACCTGACCAGCAACGTGACCGCCACCGCCGTGTGCGGCGTCTACGATCCGCAGACGCGGGTCCTGCGCTGGGCGCGCGCCGGGCACCTGCCGCCGGTCCTGGTGCGGGGCATCGAGGCGCGGTCCTTCCCGATGGCGCAGGGGCTGCTGCTGGGGGCGCTGCCGGACGTGGATTTCGAGGAGGAGGAGGTCCGGCTGGAGCCCGAGGACACGTTGCTGATGTACACCGACGGGCTCGTCGAGCGGCGGGACGTCTCCGTGACGGAATCCCTGTCGCAGCTGCTCTCCCTCGCGGCGCGGGAGGCGGAGTCCCTGGACAGGCGGGTCGACCGGCTGCTGACGCACAGCAGGTCCGACACCGACGACGACACCTGCCTCATCGGCATCCAGGTCCGCTGAGCGGCGGGCCCGGTCGCCGGTTCACTCGGGGACGGGTTCGCCGTGCGGGTCGTCGATCCCGGGCGGGTGGAAGCAGGCGCTGATGGCCTTGCCGCCGTGACAGGCGTGGACGTCCATCGTGTCGGCGAGGGCGTCCACGATGCCCAGGCCCCGGCCGGAGGTGGCGCTCTCGTCGGCCTCGCGGGGCCGGGGCAGCCGTGGATCGGCGTCGGCCACGCTCACGTGCAGGCAGTACCCGTCCCACGTCAGGACGAGGTGGGCGGTCTCGGCGGCGTGCACATGGGCGTTCGCGACGAGTTCGGAGACGCTGAGCAGGATCGAGTGGACGGTGTCCGGGGCGTCAGCCGCCCAGTCCAGCGACGCGAGGTGCTGGGCCGTCCACTGCCGGGCCGCGCGGACCCCGTTCGACACCGGAAAGGAACGGGCCCACCCGACTGCCCTCATGGCCATCATCCTCACCGTTTCCCTTCGTCCCTGGGTATCGCCGTCCGTGCCGCGTTCGCTGCCGCTCCGTGCCGCTTCGCCCGCCGACGACGCGAGTACCCCGCACGGGCGGGGGCATCCCCGGTCCGGTGCCGGGGCTTTACGCCCTCGGGAAGAAGGTGTAGTACCGCGCAACCGGGGCAGCCGAGGGCCAAGATCGTCCGGCTTCCCGAAAGGATCCGCCCATGCTGATGGCCCACCCGGCTGTTCTGTCCGGTCTCGTCGAGCGCTACTGGGCGCTGGCGGTCCTGTGCGCCCACGACGACACCCCGCAGGCCCGCGCCCGCATGGACGACGTCGCGCACACCCTGTGCGTCGCCACGGGCACCTCGAGTGTGGACGCGGCCCTCGCCGCCGCCCGTTACCGCCTCCCCGGAGCCCGCACCTTCGACGATTCGGTCCTGGCCCGCTAGGGCGACCGGCCGCCCTCCTCGCACGCTGCTGCCCTGCTCCTCCGACGAGGGGCAGGGCAGCAGCAGTGTTCGGGCCGCGGGCCACGGTGCTAAGCGGAGCCGGTGATGCGGGCGCACTCCCGTACGACGGCGCCCAGGTCCCCCGTCTTCGACAGCAGTTCCCGCTGGACGCGCGCGCCGTTGCCGCGCTCGAAGAGCTCCTCGATGCCCCGGCGGGCCGCCGCGGCGTCCCCGTGGTCCTCAAGGGCCTCGCGGACGTGCTCGAACAGCGCGTCCACCACCACGCGCGCCGGTGCCTCCAGCATCGTCGCCGGGTGGATGAGCGGGCCGTCGATGCCCGAGCGGGCCGCCCGCCACGACGCCAGCCGCAGCAGGCTCACCGCGATGCGAGCCGGGGGTTCACCGGCCTCGTAGGCGCGCGCCGCCGTTTCGACCAGCCCCCGTACGAGCGTCGCGAGCAGCACCGTGGTGGAGGGGTGCAGGCAGACGTCCGCGACCCGGACCTCCACGGTGGGGTAGTTGGCCGCGAGCCGGGCATCGAAGTAGATCATGCCCCGGTCGCGGAGGACGCCGGTGCCGACCATCGCGGAGACCTGCTCGTGGTACCGGTCCGCGCTGCCGAAGATCTCCGTCGGCCCCGCGGAGGGCCAGCGGTTCCACACCCGGCTGCGGTAGCTGCCGTACCCGCTGTCCTGGCCCTGCCAGAAGGGCGAGTTGCCGCTGATGGCGGTGAGGACGGGCAGCCAGGGCCGGATGCGGTCGATCACGGCGACGCCCTCTTCGTCGGAGTCGACGCCGACATGGACGTGGCAGCCGGAGGTCAGCTGCTCCTGGGCCGTGAGGCCGAACCGTTCGGCGACCCACGCGTAGCGTTCCCCGGCGTTGGCCGTGGGCCGCACGGGCAGCGGCGAGGTGGCGAGCGCCGCCACCTCGGCGCCGGCCTTCGCCGCGTGCCGGGCGGCCTCGGACCGCCACCTGACGATCTCTTCGGTCAGCTCCCCCATCTCGGTCACCGGCTTGGTGGAGAACTCCACCTGCTCGCGCATCAGCTCCTTCTCGAAGGTGCCTTCCTCCTCGCCGACGGCATGCCGCTTCGCCTCGGCCAGGACCGCGCCCGACACGGAGAGGGGCTCACCGCTCTCCGTTCCGACCAGGAGGAGTTCTTCCTCCACCCCGACGCTGCGCAGACGCACTCGCACCACTTCCGTTCGTTTCCGCTGTTCCGATGGTGTGCGGCTGCCCCGCCCGGGGCCCGCCATGCACCCGGCTACGGCTTGTTGGCGATGGCTCCGAGATACCCGTTGAGGGACTCCAGGCGGGCGTCGAGGCGCTCGGCGCTGCGGGCCACGTCCTGGAGTTCCCGCGCCGCGGCGAGTACCGCGAGGACCAGGGCGCGGGCGGCCGGGTCGCTGACGTCGCGCAGCGCGGTGCGGGCTTCGTCGAGGAGGGGGGACGGGACGGGAACGGTCGATTCCATGTCTGTCTCCTGTCGGTGGGGACCGTAGGGGTGCTGTCGTGGGGAACTGCCGGCGGGGAGCGGGGGCCCGTCCCACCGGGTCAGCGGCTGCTCCGCTTGAGGTTGTAGACCAGGATGAGCAGGGCCGCGGCCATCAGCGCCAGGTGCAGCCACACCGGGCCTGCCGGAACGTGCTCACCGGCCGTCGTCGTCCACATCTCTGCTGCCTTCCGCCGGGGCGTAGCGCTCTGTCGTTGTCGTGTTACCGCGCATGCCCGTGATTCGGGCGGCGACGCGCCCGCCGGCCACCGGCCGGTCATGTTTCGCCCGCCCGCCAGTGGACATCCGCCAGGCATGGACGACACCCCAGCTCCGCGCGACAGGGGCGACCGCGACGGCCGGGTCCGGCCCGCGGAGCCCGCACCCGTATCCGCCGCCGGCCCTGACCCCGGCGCGGCCGCCGGGCCCGGCCCCGAGGTGGAGCGCAGGGCGCCCGACGAGCCCACGGACCTGCCCGGCAGGTCCTGGGGGGCCGTGCTGAAACGGACCGTCCGGGAGTTCCAGAAGGACGAGCTGGCCGACCGGGCCGCCGCCCTCACCTACTACGCCGTCCTGTCGCTGTTCCCGGCGCTGCTGGTACTGGTGTCGCTGCTGGGGGTGGCCGGGAAGTCCGCCACCCAGTCGGTGCTGGACAACCTGCAGAAGCTGACCCCCGGCTCGGCGCGGGACGTGATCTCCGACGCCGTCCGCCAGCTCCAGGGCGGCACGGGGCTCGGATCGATCCTGGCCGTCGTCGGCCTGGTCGCCGCGCTGTGGTCGGCGTCCGGGTACGTCGCGGCGTTCATCCGCGCGTCCAACGCCGTCTACGACGTGCCCGAGGGGCGGCCCGTGTGGAAGGTGCTGCCGCTGCGGCTCGCGCTGACGGTGGGGCTGCTGGTGATGGCGTGCGCGAGCGGGCTGATCGTCGTGTTCACCGGCGGTCTCGCCCGGCGCGCGGGGGACGCGCTGGGCCTCGGGGAGACCGGCGTCACGGTGTGGTCGATCGCGAAGTGGCCCGTCCTGGTCATCCTCGTCACGGTCATGATCGCGGTGCTGTACTGGGCCTCCCCCAACGCGAAGGGCCGCGGGTTCCGCTGGATCACCCCGGGCAGCTTCCTGGCCCTGCTGATCTGGATGGCCGCCTCCGCCGGCTTCGCCCTGTACGTCGCGAACTTCGGCTCGTACAACAAGACGTACGGCACCCTGGCGGGTGTCATCGTCTTCCTCATCTGGCTCTGGATCACCAACCTGGCCATCCTGCTCGGTCTTGAGTTCGACGCCGAGATGAGCCGGCAGCGGGCGATCGCGGGCGGGCTGCCGCCGGACCAGGAGCCCTACGTCGAACCGCGCGACACCCGGGAGTGGAGCGAAGAGGACAAACGACGCGCGGAATGACCCCTCGTGTCCTGCCCGGATCGCCGTGCAGGTCGGCCGATAGTGGAGCGGTGGGCAACGGGTCGCGGGAACAGAGGCCGCAACGGCCGGGTGGTCAGGGCGCTGCGCCGGAGGGCTGCGGAGGTGGCGGGGGCATCGACTGGTCGGGCCCCGCCGGGGCGCGGGCGTTCGCCGAGGTGGAGGGGTCCACCGACTGGCTGCTCGGCTACCCCTTCGTCTTCGAGGCCCTGTCCCACCGGATGGGCGAGGACGCGGTCCTCGTGGACTACGGCTGCGGACCGGGCCGGGTGGCGGACCGTGCGGCGCGGACGCTCGGGGCCCGGGTGCTGGGGGTGGACACCTCTCCCGAGATGCTGGAACTGGCGCGGCGGATGGGCCCGGCGGTGTCCGAATACCACCTGGTGGAGAACGGCCGGGCGACCGGGCTGCCGGACGGCTGCGCGGACGCGGTGATGTGCAACCACGTACTGGCCTCCCTCGCGACCGAGGAGGCCGTGCTGGGGGTGTTCGCCGAGATCCGCCGCCTGCTCCGGCCGGGCGGGCTGTTCGTCCTGCTGGGCACCGATCCGGCCTGCGCGGGCATCGAGTACGCCTCGTTGCGCGTGGGCCGGGCGGGCGCGGTTTACGGGCCGGGCGAGGAGATGCCGCTGGGGCTGCGCCGCACGGACGGATCCTGGCAGCAGGTTCGCAACCACGCCTGGCCGGTGGACGTTCTGGCGGCCCTGGTGGAGCGGTCCCGGTTCCGCGACGTGTTCCAGCGCCGGCCGACGGTGGCGGAGGCCCTCCCCCTCGCGGATCCCGATCTCGCCCGCCGGTCCTCCTGGACGCCGGAACGCACGCGCCCCCCACTGGTCATCACGACGGCGGTCGCGTCCTGAGCCGCAGTCGGGCACGGCCGGGCCCCACCGGCGCTTGACCTCAACCGAACATGAGCTTTTACGTTCCTCCAAGAGCCGCAGGAACCGACCGGCGGCGTCTTCCCTTGGAGGTCCACCATGACCGAGCGCACAGCCCACGCCGAGATCCCCGACCGCTACCGCTACTCCGTGATCCCCCACATCATGGTCGACGACGCCGCCGCGGCGATCGACTTCTACGAGCGGGCGTTCGGCGCCCGCGAGGACTTCAGGGTCGACGCCCCGGGCGGCGGGATCCTGCACGCGGAGATCACCATCGGGCGGTCGGCCCTGATGCTGGGCGACGCCGGTACCGCAGAGGCGGAGGCCGCGTCCTTCGCCGCGCCGGCCTCGCTCGGCGGAGGTACGTCCGTCACGCTGCACGTCTTCGTTCCCGACGTCGACGCTCTGGCGAAGCGCGCGGAAGCCGCCGGCGCCGAGATCCTCCAGCCGCCGACGGACATGTTCCACGGTGACCGCACCGTCGTCCTCAAGGACCCTTCGGGTCACATGTGGGTGTTCCTGACCCATGTGGAAGACGTCTCACCGGAGGAGCTCCGGCGTCGCCTGGCCGCCGCCGGGTGACCGCCCCCGGGACGGCCGGCCAGGTCCGGTCCCGTCCGGCCGCGTCCTGACAGGGCTCATTCGTTCGTCAGGGACGCCGTGACGGTGAACAGGGCTCCGTCGGGGTCGCGCAGGGCGGCCCAGCGTTCGGAGGCGTTCTCCTCGATATCCGACATGGTCCGGCCGCCGAGTGCCGCTGCGGCCTCCAGGGCGGGTTCCAGTGCGGGGACGCGGAAGTGGACCCGCCAGCGCGGGCGGACCTGCGGGTGGAGGGCGGCGGTCTCCACCGGTCCGCTGTTGAGCCGGGCGACCGGCTCGCCGAGGTGGCGCAGGACGACCTGGTCGTCCTCGTAGGAGATCTCCACCGGCCCGTTGGTCCACTGCAACACCTCGCCGTAGAAGAGGGCCGCGTCGAACGCGTTGAGGGTGAGCAGTTCCAGCCATGCCGGGGCGTGGCCGGAGCCCACGCGCCAGCCGGAGAAGACGATGCCCTCCCAGATCCCGAAGACGGCGCCGTCGCGGTCGGTGGCCAGGGCGCCCCGGCCGCCGGTGTCGAAGGAGACGGGCCCGACGCCGACCGTGCCGCCGCGCTCGCGGATCCGGGCCACGGTCTCGTCGGCGCTCTCGACGGCGAAGTAGGCCGTCCAGGCGGCCGGCACTTCGAGTTCCCCGGCCAGGGCCCCGATCCCGGCGACCGGGGCGCCCTCCACCTCGGCGACGGCGAGGCCCTCGCCGAGCCTTCCCGGCCGGAACGACCAGCCGAGTACCGCGCCGTAGAACCGTTGGGCGGCCTCCAGGTCCCGCGTCGCCAGACTCACCCAGCACGGAGCGCCCAGGGCATCACCCGTCGAATCCTGCACAGCCGCGCTCCGTCCCTCAGCCCGATGCCGGGGCGCCACGGCGGCTGCCCCCCTCAAGAGGTACCGTCCCGGCCGCACCGCCGCCGTCATGACGCGCCGCAGGGCCGGGGCTTGATCAGCGCTCCCGGGCCTGGCCCCGCTCGGGCAGGTCCTCGTCGGCGGGCAGGGCGGCGAAGCCGTGGCGGGGGCCGCCCCCGGCGCTCGCGGACGCTGCGCCGCAGAACGCCGCTTCGAGGGTGCCGCCGAGCGCCGTGTTGGCTGCGCCCCGGTTGGAGGTGTTCGCCATGGCGGCGAGGGTGCGCCGGCCGTCGCGGGTGGCGAAGGCGTAGGTGTAGAAGCCCTGGACCGTGCCCGTGTGGCCGTAGACCGAGGTGCCGCAGGACAGGTCGTAGCGGCGCAGGCCCAGACCGTAGAAGCGGGTGTGCGTCGCGTCGGTGGGCGTCATCGTCAGCATCGCGTCGAGGGTGCGTGCGGGCAGCAGCCTGCCGCCGAGCAGTGCCGCGACGAAGGTGTTCAGGTCGGCCGCGTTCGAGATCATCGCCCCCGCGGACTGGGCCCAGGAGGCGGTCTGTTCGGTGGAGTCGACCGGCCGCGCCCCGGCCTCGTCGGGGTAGAGGTAGCCGTGCGCGTGCGGGCCCTTGATCTCGGTCCGGGGGTGCACGTAGGAGGTGTTCCTGAGTTTCAGCGGCTTGATGATGCGCCGCTCGTACTCCTCGGCGACCGGGTTCCCGGTGGCCTTCTCGATGAGCATGCCGATGACGACGAAATTGGTGTTCGAGTACGCGTACGCCGCGCCCGGCCGGGAGGTGCGCGGTTCGCGCAGGGAGAGGTTCACCAGTTCGCGGTAACCGAACACCTTGTTGCGGACCGCCTCGAAGCCGGGAACGGTCCGGGCGAACATCGCGTTGGTGTAGTCGGCGAGCCCGCTGCGGTGGGTGAGCAGGTGACGGACCGTGATCCGGTCGTCGGGCAGCAGGCCCGGCAGGTAGCGGTCGACGGGCTGGTCCAGGCCGATCCTGCCTTCGTCGACCAGTTGCAGCAGCACCACGCTGGAGAACGTCTTGGTGACGCTGCCGATCCGGAAGCGGGAGTTCGGATCCATGGCGGCGCCGGTGGTCCGGTCCTCGACCCCCACGGCCCTCGTCCGTACCCCCGTCGGGCCGGTGAGCCGCACCATGGCGCCGGGCGCTCCGGCGGCGGTCGTGTCGCGCAACGCCCGGGTCAGGGCGTCCGTATCGGGCGCGGGCGGGCCGCTGGTCACCGTCGGCGCGGCGGGGGCGGCGTGGGCGGTGGCGGCGGGCGCGAGCCCGGTCACCACCGCGATCAGGGCTGCGCTGACGGCCAGGCGACGGTCCATGGTCAGGGACACGTTGCTCCTCAACTCGGTTCGCGGGGGCCAGTTGGCGGTGGCAGCCTACGCACGCACGGGCCCCGCCAGGGGCCGTCAGTACCGGAGCGGGCGAACTCGTTCCCCCTCAGGCGTACGTTCCGTCCGCGAGGGAAGGTAGGCCCCGTGCCGACGGACGACGAGACCCTCGATGGATTCGCGGCCGAGCTGCGACGCCTGCGCCGGCGGCGCAACGTGTCGCTCTCGGACCTGGCCCGCTCGATCCACTACAGCAAGGGCTACCTGAGCAAGATCGAGAACGGGCGGAAGCCGCCCACCCCCGATGTCGCCCGGCGGTGCGACGAGGCCCTCGACGCGGGCGGTGAACTGCTGCGACTGGTCCCGCCGGTGCCGGCCGTACCGCAGGCCCGCGCCGGGGACGACGAGCCCGGACCCGCGGGTTCCGGCGCGGTCTGCCCCTACCGGGGCCTGGCCTCCTACGGGCCCCAGGACGCGCAGTGGTTCTTCGGCCGTGACAGCGCCACGGCCGAACTGACCGGGCGGCTCGCCGAGCGGATCGGGCACGGCGCGGTGGCGGTGGTGGCCCCGTCCGGCGCCGGGAAGTCCTCCCTGCTGCGCGCCGGGCTGCTGCCCGCGCTGCGACGGGGGGCGCTGCCGGTCGCGGGGTCGAGGGACTGGCCGGTGGTGGTGTGCGCGCCGGGGGCCCACCCGCTCAAGGAACTGCTGCGCTGTGCAGCGGACGTCCTGGGGGCCGCGGCGGCGGGGATCACGCCGGAGGAGCTCGCGGACCGCCCGGACCGGCTGCCGCGCGCGGTGGCCGCTTCCCTCGGCCGGCCCGGCCTCGTGCTCCTCGTCGACCAGTTCGAGGAGGTGTTCACGCTCTGCGAGGACGACCGGGAGCGCGGGGCCTTCGTGCGCGTGCTGCACTCGCTGGCCGCCGGCGCCACCACCGCCGTCGTGATCGGGCTGCGGGCCGACTTCTGCGGGCACTGCCTCGACCACCCGGAGCTGGTGGAGGTGTTCACGCACGGCCTGTTCGCCCTCGGCCCGATGTCCGACGGGCAGTTGCGCCAGGCCATCTCCGAGCCCGCCGCACGGGCCGGGCTCACCCTGGAGGTCGGCCTGGTCGAGCTGCTGCTGCGCGATCTCGGCGACCGCTCGTCCGCCCACGCCGGTTCCCTCCCGCTCCTGGCCCACGCCCTGCTCGGCACCTGGCAGCAGCGCACCGGCAGGACCCTGACGGTGGCCGGCTACGAGATGACGGGCGGGATCCACGGGGCGGTCGCACGCACCGCCGAGTCCGTGTTCGCCCGGCTGGAGCCCGCCGAACGGCGCATCGCACGCCAACTGCTCATCGGGCTCGTGCACATCGCGGACGGTGAGGGCGCCCAGACCCGCAGGCCGGTCGAACGGGACCGGCTGCTGCGGCAGGTGCCGGACCCCGGGGCGGGCGGCCGGGTCCTGGACGCGTTCATCGAGGCCCGGCTGGTGACCGCCGACGGGGCGTCGGTGGAGATCACCCACGAGGCGCTGCTGCGGGCGTGGCCGCGCCTGCGCGAGTGGATCGAGTCGGACCGGGCCGCCCTCGTGGTGCGCCAGCGGGTCTCCGACGCCGGGGCCGAGTGGGTGCGGGGCGGGCGCGATCCCAGCCTGCTGTTCCGGGGCTCGCGGCTGACCGGGGTGCGGGAGTGGGTCGAGCGGCAGGACCCGTCGCAGCTGGGGCCCGAGGAGCGGGAGTTCATCGCGGCGTGCGAGGCCGAGGAGGAGCGGCGGAGCCGGGCGGTGCGGCGCCAGAGCCGGATCCGCCGGGCCCTGGTCATCACTTTGGCCGGGTTGCTGGCGGTGGCGCTGGCGGCCGGGGCGCTGGCCTTCCAGCAGCGGTCGCAGGCACTGGACCAGGGGCGTACGGCGCAGTCGCAGGCGATGGCGGTACGGTCGCGGTCGCTCGCGGCGGGGCAGCCGGAGGCCTCCATGCTGCTCGCGGCCGCCGCCTACCGCACGGCGCCCACCGCGGAGGCCCGGGGGGCGCTGCTGAGCAGCCAGTCGCAGTACTTCGCCGGCCGGCTGCGCGGGCATGCGGGGGCGGTCAACTCGGTGGCGTACAGCCCTGACGGGAAGGTGCTGGCCTCCGCCAGTGCGGACTCCTCGGTACGGCTGTGGGACGCGGACCGGCGGCGCCCCCTCGCCGCGTTGACCGGGCACACCGGGGCGGTGGCGTCGGTGGCCTTCGCGCCCGACGGGAGCCGGCTGGCGACGGCGGGTGCGGACGGCACGGTGCGCCTGTGGGACGTGGGGGCCCGGCGGCTGACCGCCACCTTGACGGGGCACCGTGGCGGCGTGCGTTCGGTGGCGTTCAGCCCGGACGGGCGCACCCTGGTCTCCGGCGGCCTCGATCACACCGTGCGGCTGTGGGACGTGCCGGGCGGCGCCTCGCGGGCGGTGCTGAGCGGGCACGAGGACGCGGTGATGGCCGTGGCGTTCAGCCCGGACGGCTCCCTCATCGCCTCAGCGGGGGCCGACCGCAGCGTGCGGCTGTGGGACGCGGCGGACCCCGGACGGGCGGTGGTGCTCTCCGGTCACACCGATCAGGTGCTCGGGCTCGCCTTCTCCCCGGACGGCAGGACCCTGGCCTCCGGCGGCGCCGACCGGACCGTGCGGCTGTGGGGCATGCCGGGGGGCGCGGCGGGGGCGGTGCTCACCGGCCACGGCGACGACGTGAACGCGGTGGCGTTCAGCCGTACGGGGGACACCGTGGTCAGCGCCAGCGGTGACGGCACGGTCAAGTCGTGGGACCCCGTCACCCGCAAGGTGATCGCCACGCTGTCGGGTCACACCGACTACGTGCTCGCCGTCGCCGCCGGGCCCGGAGAGCAGCTCGCCACCGGCGGGTTCGACCAGTCCGTGGTGCTGTGGGACCCCGGCCTGGCCGCTCTGGCCACCCGGCCGTTCACCGAGGCGTGGCAGTCGGCGTTCTCCCCGGACGGCCGGCTGCTGGCGTCGGCGCAGGCGGACCACACCGTACGGGTGTGGGAGCCGGGACGGCGACGGCTGCTGACCACCCTGACCGGCTGCGGGGGTTCGGTGTTCTCCGTCGCCTTCTCGCCCGACGGCCGTCTGATCGCCGCCGCGGGGGCCGACCGTACGGTCAGGACCTGGGGCGTGGCGGACGGCAAACCGGCCGCTGTGCTGACCGGTCACGGCGGTTCGGTCTTCGCGGTGGCGTTCTCCCCCGACGGCAGGACGCTCGCCTCGGCCGGCGCGGACCGCACCGTGGCGCTGTGGGACGTGGGCACGGGCCGGCGGGAGGCGACCCTCGACGCCCACCAGGACTTCGTCAACGCCGTGGCGTTCAGCCCGGACGGGCGGACACTGGCCTCCGGGAGCGATGACCTGACGGTGCGACTGTGGGACGTGACGGACGTACGGGCCGCCGGGCGCGCGCCGCGGGCCGTACTGCGCGGTCACACCGGCTCGGTGCGCGGCGTCGCGTTCTCCCCGGACGGGCGCACCCTTGCCAGCGGCGGCAACGACGGAACGGTCCGGCTGTGGGACACCGCCCGGCTCACCCCGGCCGCGACCCTCGCCGGACACAGCGGGTCGGTGCGGGCGGTGGCGTTCAGCCCCGACGGCAAGGTGCTCGCCAGCAGCGGCAGCGACCAGAGCGTGAAGCTCTGGGATCCGCGGCGCGCCGAGCAGACCGCCACGCTGAACGGCCATACGGGAGCGGTGTGGGGCGTCACCTTCGACCCGGCGCACCCGGGGACTCTGGCGAGCAGCAGCAACGACGGGACCGTGCGGCTGTGGAA
Source organism: Streptomyces sp. NPDC051578 (assembly GCF_044454045.1). Lineage (NCBI taxonomy): Bacteria > Bacillati > Actinomycetota > Actinomycetes > Kitasatosporales > Streptomycetaceae > Streptomyces > Streptomyces sp. NPDC051578. The sequence goes on along the minus strand of NZ_JBITDH010000002.1, from coordinate 297,482 downwards.
CACCGACATCGCGCAGCGCGTCGCCGGGCTTTGCCGCCTCCTGGGGGACACCGGGCCCGAGCGCTGGGCCGGTCTGCTGCCCGATGTCCCCTACCGGAGCGTGTGTCCGGCGGACGCGGGCTGAACTGCGGCAGGGACCCGTTTCCCCGGGGGTTTCCCGTTTCCCAGCGGCAAGGGCGACGCGTGGCGTCTCGACAGCGGTGCCCGCCGCGGCCCAGTCTCGAACCACCGCAGCCGGTGGCCGTGTTCCGGCCGGAACCGCCGTCACGGGCCTGCTCCGCGGGCTTGGCGGCCATCGGGAACGCGACGCCTCCGGGGCACGACGCCGTCCCGGAGGACAACGGGGAGAACGGGGAAACCAGGTATGCGCACCATCCTGCACACAGCGAGGCGGTCCGTCGCGGCGGTCGGTCTCCTGGCCCTCTGCACGGTCGGGGCCACGGTCCAGCAAGCGGGCGCCCAACCGGCGTGGAGGGCGGCGGCGGTCGGCCCGGCGGCGGGCGCGGCGGCCGCCGAGGGGAGCTGTGACGTCCTCGCGCCGGGCGCGTCGGCCGCCGCACAGGCCGCGGTTCGGGCCGCCTGCTCGCAGATCGGCGTCTGGTACACGTGGGGAGGCGGCCACGGGGCGCAGCCGGGCCCCACCTACGGGCAGGTGGACCCCACCGATCCGGCCAGTCAGCACGACCCGGAGCGGCGCGGGTTCGACTGCTCGGGGCTCGTCCGGTACGCCTACGCCCAGGCCACCGGTCAGGACATCCTGGCCGGCACTTCCAACGCCCAGTACCACTCGTCCCGGGTCACGGCGCGTTTCGGCGCGTCCCAGGGCACCGGGCCGCTGCTGCCGGGTGACCTGCTGGCCTGGGGCGGTGACAACTCCATCCACCACATCGCCGTCTACCTCGGCGCGGGGAAGATGGTCGAGGCCCGTCAGTCCGGCACCCACGTGATGGTGAGCGACGTCCGGCTCGGCGGCGACTACAACGGCGCCGTGCGCATCGCCGCAGACCCCGGGCAGGGCGGCACCTTCTCCACCTGGGGCACGGACGTGTGGACACACAGCGAGCCGTCCACGACCAGCGGCCGGGTCCACAAGTTCGACGGTCCGACACGGGTGCGGATCAGCTGCCAGAAGCACGCCCAGCCCGTCGATGCCGAGGGCTACCACAACGACGCCTGGTCCTACCTGCCGGACTACAAGGCCTGGATCACCAACATCTACGTCCAGGGTCCCGCCTGGCTGGACGGCGTCCCCACCTGTCCCTGACACACCGTCACCGAAACCGACGCACAAGGATCCGAGGAGTACACCGTGAACGCAGCCAAGAAGTTCGCCCTGCTGGCCGGCGCGGCCGCCCTGACGGCCGGGCTCACCGTCACCTCACTGCCCGCGGCGAGCGCCGCCCCGGCCAAGCCGGCCGCCGACTGCGGCGTCCACTCGGACGGCAGGCTCTACTGCGGGAACAGGGCCGGCGCGAAGGGCTACGCGGACCGCTCGTACCGTTCGGCGACGCGCGGCACGCTCAACACCACCTACAGCTGGTTCGTGTGCTGGGGGCCCGGCGACCCGCACGCGGGCGGCAACAACGTCTGGTACTGGACGCAGCTGGACAACGGTGCGTGGGGCAACGTCCCGGCCGTCGATGTCAACACGCCCAACGACCCGGCTTACGGCCTGCGCCAGTGCTGAGGCAGGACTGCTGAGGCGCGACTGCCGAGCCACGACTGCCGAGGGCCTACGGCCGAGCCATCGGCACGGTGGGGCCCGCTCCCGGCCGGGAGCGGGCCCCACCGCTTCGTCGTCCGCGGGCTGTGGACCGGCCGGCGGCCCGGCGCCGCGTCAGCTCGGCGGGTACCCGGCCGCCTTGAGGCAGCGGGCCAGGTGCGCGGTGTTCGCGGCGAGGGTCGCGGTGGTGCCGGCCGTCTCCTCCGGCGTCTTGTCGAGGTCCTGGTAGTCGGTGCCCTGCATCGCCTCGCCGACCCAGTACGTGACGGCGCCGGGCGCCAGGCTGAAACCGACGTCGTTCAGGCCTTGGAAGAGGTCCGCGCCGACCTTGTGGGCACCGTCCTCGTTGCCGACGACGCACACGGCCGCGACCTTGCCGTAGGTGAGCAGGCGGCCCTCGTCGTCGGTCTCGGACAGTTCCGCGTCCAGCCGCTCCAGGACCCGCTGGGCGACGCTGGAGGGGTGGCCCACCCAGATCGGTGTGGAGATGACGAGGATGTCGCTGGCGAGGATGGTCCGGCGGATCTCGGGCCAGGCGTCCCCGTCGCCCATGTCGGCCCGCACTCCCGGTTTGACGTCGTGGTCCACGACCCGGATCACCTCGCCGCTCACACCGTGTTCGCCGAGGGCCTCCATCGTCTGCTCGGCCAGCAGCTGCGAGCTGGAGCGGCCGGGCGAGGGAGTGAGGCTGCAGACCAGCGCCACGGCGCGCAGCGGGGTGGCCGGGGAGGCGGCCGGGGGGTTCTGTGTCGTTTCCATACGGACGCGGGTGCCCTCGCACGGCGTTCTCTACCGGGACCCCCGCGCCGGGCCGGGAGGGACCGAGGGACACCCCTGAACCACACGCTCGGTCACCGAAAAGGTGCGCTGCGTAGCAGGGCGTGGCAGCGTCGGGAGTGCGGAGGCCAAAGAGGTCCTTCCGACGAGAGCAAGGAGCGTGAACCGTCATGGGCGGTATGCGGGACAAGAACCAGCAGCCGGGCAAGGGCCGCGAGGAGCAGGAGCACCAGCGGCAGCAGCGTCCCGGCCAGGACGCCGGGTCCATGCGGACCGGTGGCCGCCAGCGCAAGCCGGGTGAGGTGTCGCACGACCGCGCCCTGGACGACGACATGCCGGGCGACGACATGCTGGGCGACGACGACATGGGCATGCCCCGCGACAAGCGCTGAGCCCGCGGCCGCGCGCACGAGGACTCCGGCCGGTGTCCGAGCACCGGCCGGAGTTCGCCGTGCCGGGCCGCAGGCCGGAGTGCGAAGGGCGGAGCGGCCGGGTCTTGCGGCCGCTCCCCACGGGTAGGCGCACCGGCGAGGACCCGCGCGCACGAGGCGCAAGGAGGCACGACATGGCCCGGCTGTCGGTGCAAGGGGCGGAAATCGTCGTCCGGCTGTCCCCGCGCGAGCGGCTTGCCGTGCGCCGTCGGCGCGGCATCCGCGTCCCCGCAGGGGCGGTGCGCGAGGTCGCCGTGGAAGCAAGCTGGTGGCGCGTGCTGCGCGGGGCGGCGGGCAGGGGAAGCTGGCATCCCGGACGCTGTGTGGGGATCAGGCGCTCGCCGGAGGGCGAGGACTTCGTCTCGGTACGGGCCTTTGGCCCGGTGCTCCGTCTGGAGCTGGCCGGCGACGTGGAGTTCCGCCGGGTCGCGCTCAGCGTCCCCGACCCGGAGGCGACGGCGCGCAGGCTGCGTGCGCTGCGGCCCGAGGGCCCTCCGGCGCCGGCGGCGCCGCAGCAGGACGAACCGCGCGCGGAGCAGGCCCCGCGCCGCCCCTTGCTCCAGCACGAGGGGGGCACGGTGGACGACCACGGCCGCGCTCCCGGCTCTCCCTCGCGGACCGGGACCGGCTCGCAGCCGAAGGCCGACGACGAGCGGGTACGCAGGGCCGACGAGGGCGGGTGACCCCGCGCGACCGCGTGCCACGCGTCAGAGGCCGGCCAGGATCTGCGGCGACAGGTTCTTGATCATCGTGTTGGCCCAGCGGACCTGCCGGAGCGTCTGCGGGTGGCATGAGGAGGCGAGCTCCAGCAGCCGGGCCTCCCGGGTGGCCTGCGCCGTCTGGGCGAGCATCTCCCAGTGCAGCGAGTTCTCGGCGGCGGCCAGGTAGAGGTCCTTGAGGTCGTGCAGCAGGAGCAGGCCGGGCTCGGGGCGCCGGCCGAGGGCTTGCGATGCCTTCTCCCGCAGCGCGGCGAGCGCTCCGCCGGTGTCCGTGTGCGCGGGTGGCCCGTCGAGGTCCAGCGAGTAGGGCCGGCCGGCCTCGGCCAGGCGGACGGCGTGCTCGTGGGACCAACCGGCGAGGTCGAGGGCGACGTGGTGCACCTCGTGTTCGGTGCGGTGGCGTTCGGCCGCCGCCCTCAGCTCCTTCTCCAGGTGCCGTTCACCGTGGTGCAGCGTGCGCAGGGTGAGGGTGATGCCGTTCACGGCCGGGCCGCCTCCCTCGGTGTGGAGCCGTCCCGCGGGCCGTCCGTGCTCTGGGTGGCCAGGGCGTCGGGGCCGCCCTCGGTGGGGCGGATCCCGTCGGGGCGGGCCGGGGCGGACGCGGTGGTGGTGGGGGCGGGCGCCGGGACCCCGCCGCCCCGCCGGACCAGGGTGAGGCGGGCCGCGGCGGTCTTGTACAGGGGCTGCTTGGACACGGGGTCCCAGTCGGTGACGGTCGTCTCGTTCGCCGCCCTGCCCGGCCCGTCCCCGGACGGCCCGGAGCCCTCGGCCGTGTCCCAGTAGCCGTAGTGGAACGGGACGAAGAGCAGGCCCTCGCGGATCCCGGTGATCCGCAGCGTGCCGCGCAGGGAGCCGCGGGGCGTGGTGACGTCCACGAGGTCGCCCTCCGCGAGGTCCCGGGCGGTCGCGTCGGCGGGGGACAGTTCCACCCACACCTCGGGAGCCGCCGCGTTCAGCTGCGGGACCCGGCCGGTCTTGGTGCGGGTGTGGAAGTGGTAGAGGGTGCGGCCCGTGGTCAGCTGGAGCGGGTACTCCCGCGAGGGCACCTCGTGCGGCGGATGGTATGCGGCGGCCTTGATGACGGCCTTGCCGTCCGGATTCAGGGAGCGGTACTCCACCGCCTCCACGGAGGCCCCGGTGACGAGGTCCTTGCCGTAGCTCTCGCAGACGTCCGGGTGGGCCCAGCTGACGCCGTCGGTGTAGAGGCGCTCGGTCCCTTCGGGGTGGGCCTCGTCGCACGGCCACTGGATGCCGCTGCCGCCGCGCAGCTTCTCGTACGTGATGCCGGTGTAGTCGCAGGGCCGTCCGGCACTGCACCGCTTCCATGCCTCGAACGCCTCCTCCGGTCCGTCCCAGGTGATGAGCGGGCCGCCGTCCTTGTCTCGGAAGTCCATGCGGCGGGCGTAGTCCAGGAAGACGGCCAGGTCGGGGCGGGCGTCGCCGGGAGGGTCGACGGCCTTCTCGCTGAGGTGGACCGTGCGGTCCGCGTTGGTGAAGGTGCCGGTCTTCTCCCCCCAGGTCGCGGCGGGCAGGACGACGTCGGCCAGTTGCGCGGTCTCCGTGAGGAACAGGTCCTGCACGATGGTGAACAGCCGGTCCTGGGCGAGGGCGGAGCGGATCCGGCCGAGCTCCGGCAGCGAAACCGCCGGATTGGTGCCGCTGATCCACAGCATGCGGATCGATCCCTGTTCGGCGTAGCGGAAGATCTGCATGGCGTGCGTGGGCGGCGCGTAGTGCGGGATGGACGACGGCTCCACGTTCCAGACCTCGGCCAGGTCCGCGACGTGCTGGTCGTTCTGCCAGTTCCGAAACCCCGGCAGGTCGCCGTCCGCCCCGCATTCGCGGGTGTTCTCCGCCGTGGGCTGCCCGTTCATCTGGAGCACCCCCGCTCCGGGCCGGCCGAGCATGCCCCGGATCAGGTGCAGGTTGTTGACCTGTACGGCGGCGGCCGTGGCCTGGTGGGACTGGTAGACCCCCTGGAGGACGGTGGACAGCAGCCGCTCGGCGGAGCCGAGGATTGCGGCCGCCTCGCCGATGGCCGCGGCGGGCACGTCGCAGATCGCGGAGGCCCACCCGGGGGTGCAGGGCGCGACGCGCCGGCGGAGTTCCTCGAAGCCGACGGTGTGCGCCTCGATGAACTCCTCGTCCACGCGGTCGGTGCGGATGATCTCGTGCAGCAGGGCGTTGAGCAGGGCGATGTTCGTCCCGGGGCGCGGCGCCAGGTGGACGTCCGCCCTGCGGGCCACGGGCGTGGGGCGGGGATCGACGCAGATCAGGCGGGGCGGGTCGGCCCCGTCGAGCCGGTCGAGTACGCGCATCCACAGGACGGGCTGGGTCTCGGCCATGTTGTGCCCGAAGAGCGCGAGGGTGTCGGCGTGGTCGATGTCCGTGAACGAGCCGGGCTGGCCGTCGCAGCCGAAGGACTCCTTCAAAGCCTCCGCCGCGGTAGCGGTACACAGCCGGGTGTTGCCGTCGAGGTGGTTGGTGCCGATGCCGGCCCGGGCCAGCACGGCGAGGGTGTAGTACTCCTCCAGGAACAGCTGGCCGCTGGTGTAGAAGCCGATGGAGCCCGGGCCGTGCCGGTCCAGGAGTTCCTTCGAGCGGGCCGCGATCCGCCCCATCGCGGTGTCCCAGTCGCAGGGCACGAGCCGGTCCCCGTCGCGGACGAGGGGGCTCGTCAGGCGGTCCTGGGAGGCGTTGGCCGCCCAGCCGAAGAGGTCCTTCGGGCCGAGCCGGCCCCGGTTGACCCGGTCCTCGGCGCGTCCGCGGACGCCCACGATCCGCCCGTCGCGGACGGCGATGTCCATGGCGTCGCCGTTGGAGTGCAACAGCGACGCCGCCTGGACCCAGCGGTCGACCTCGTCGGCGGTGGTCCCGGGCGCGAGGCGGGTGTCCGTCCGTACGGGCCAGGCCGCTCCCCGTGCGTAGGGCGTGCGGCCGCCCCAGGGGTCGGCGATGCGGTCCACCGACGCTTCCATGACCCACCTCCACCGATCGCCACGACGTTCCCACCGGCGCCTACCCGGGGCCGGGCGGCTCACGCGGGCGCTCGGCACCTTCCTCCGGACGGCGCAGCGCCCGCACCAGCCCCGGGGGACGGCGGCACGGAGCGGCCGTGGCGGGCGGCCCGGCGGCCGGGCCGGGCCGTCCCATGGGGCAGGATGGAAACTCCCGTTCGCAGGGCGTCCATCCGCCCGAACGGGGGCCTCCGCACGACGAACTGACAGGTGACAAGGTGACGACACACCCCATACGACGGCCCGCGGCGGCCGTCGCCGCTCCCCCGGCCCGGCGCGGAGCGGAGGGTCCGCGTTGAACCGGGGCCTCGTCCTGCACGACTGGCTGGTGGCCGGTATCGCGCTGGCCGCCGGAGGCGTGGCCGCGCTCCTGCTGCGCGGACTGCTGCGCTGGCTGGCCAAGCACGCCCTGCGGACCCGGTGGAGCGGGGACGACATCATCGTCGACGCGCTGCGCACCCTCGCACCGGGAGCAGCCGTCATCGCGGGCGCAGCGGTGGCCGCGGGGACGCTCCCCCTCACGACCAGGATCTCGGGGTTCGTCAACGCCTCCCTGACGGCCCTGCTGATCCTCTTCGCCACGTTCAGCGCCGCCCGGGTCATCGCGGGCCTGGTCCAGTCCGTGGCGCAGTCGCGGACCGGAGTGGCCGGCTCGGCGACCATCTTCGTCAACATCACGCGCATCGTGGTGCTCACCATGGGCGTGCTCGTCGCACTCGAAACGATGGGCGTGTCCATCGCGCCGCTGCTCACCGCGCTCGGCGTGGGCGGTCTGGCGGTGGCCCTCGCCCTCCAGGACACCCTGGCCAACCTCTTCGCGGGCGTGCACATCCTGGCCTCGAAGACGGTGCAGCCCGGTGACTACATCCGCCTCAGCAGCGGTGAGGAGGGGTACGTCGTCGACATCAACTGGCGCAACACCGTGGTGCGCAACCTGTCGAACAACCTGGTCATCATCCCCAACGGGCGGCTCGCCAAGACGAACATGACCAACTACACCCAGCCCGAGCAGCAGTTGTCGCTGCTGGTGCAGGTGGGAGTGGGGTACGAGAGCGATCTGGAGCACGTGGAGCGTGTGACGCTGGAGGTGGTCGACTCCGTGATGACCGACATCAACGGCGCCGTCCCCGAGCACGAGGGGGCCGTCCGCTTCCACACGTTCGCGGACTCCCGGATCAACTTCACCGCGATCCTCGGCGTCGGTGAGTTCAGCGACCAGTACCGGATCAAGCACGAGTTCATCAAGCGCCTGCACCAGCGGTTCCGGGAGGAGGGCATCTCGATACCGGCTCCGGCGCGGACGGTCGCGCTCCGGCGGGAGGACACGCCACCGGCGCACCCGGTCCTCCCGCACCAGCGCGAGGGCGGGCGGACGACGGTGCGCTGATGCGGCGGGCCCGGGGGCGTGGTGTCATACGAAGGGCAGGCCGCGTGCGCGGCGGGACGGACCGGGGCAAAACCATGGCCACACCTCAGCCGGGGGCGGGCGGGGGCGGCGACACGGCCGACGACCGCGGCGCGGGCTCCGGACCGGCCGCGGGTTCCGGGCCGGACGCGGGTTCCGGGCCGGGGCGGGAGAGCCGCCACGCCGACTGGCTGGAACTCTTCTTCGACCTCGTCTTCGTCGCCCTCGCCGCCCAGTTGTCGGGCCGGCTCCACGGTGATCCCGGTCCCCGCGACTTCGCGGTGTTCCTGGCGCTGTACTTCCCGCCGTGGTGGCTGTGGATCAACCTCACCGTGTCGGCGAACGTCTTCGTGGACAATCGCCCCCGCCGCCGGCTCCTCATGCTGTCCGCCATGCTCTGCCTCGCCGTCATGGCCGTCGCCGTGCCCGCCGCGGAGACGGACCGGGGTGCCTGGTACGCCCTCGGCTACGCGGGCACCCGGCTCGTGCTCCTCGGGCTGTGGTGGCCGGCCACCCGGTTCCCGGGGCCGCAGCGGGTGCCCCGCTGGCGCCCGCTCGGCTACTGCCTGGCCTCCGGGCTGCTGTGGGCCGGATCCATCGCCGTCCCCGCGCCCTGGCAGTACGGCGTCTGGGCCGTGCTGATCGCCGCCGAGATGGCGCTGCTGCTGAGCTCGCGCGGGGCGGGCGTCCCCCGCCGCCTGGACACCGGGCACCTGGTCGAGCGGGTGGGGCTGGTCGTCATCATCGTGCTCGGCGAGTCCGTGATCGCCCTGGTGACCTCCACCGACCAGGCGTGGACCGTACGGGCCGGGGTGACCGCGGTCCTCGGCTTCGTCCTGCTGGCCGCGCTCTGGTGGTCGTACTTCGACTTCGGCTCGGCCTCCGCGGAGCGCGTGTTCGCCGCGGCGACCGACCGCGCCGCCTATCTGCTCGCGCGTGACGTCGGCGGCTTCCTGCACTTCTTCGTGACCGCGGGCGTGCTGTGCATGGCCGGCGGCCTGTCGACCGCGGTCGTGGAAGCCGACCACGGCCACCTGCCGTCCGGGGCGCTGTGGGCCCTGGCGGGCGGGCTGGCGCTCTACCACGCGGCCCACGCCTGCATTGCGCTGCGCTACCGCCGTTCCGTCTCCTCCACCGCCGTGTGGGCGGTGCCGGGCATCGGCGTGCCGTTGCTCGTCGTCTGGGGCGGCGCCCACCTCGCGCCGTGGCTCGTCGTCCTGCTCCTGGCGGCGGAGGCGGTCGTGCACCTGCTGTACGCGCGCAAGGTGCTGCGACGGCGCGACGCGGCGGCGGAGGCCGAGGCCGAGGGGCGTACGTAAGGCTGTCCGGACAGGCGCTGGTTGGGGCGACCCAGCCTGTGTAATGTCACATCGCATGATGATCTTACGGCGCGTGGCGTCTGCCGCGTCCCTCCTCTGTGTCCTCCTTCCGATCGCCGTCGCCGCTCCCGCGCACGCGGCCGACGGCTCGGCCTGCGGCACGTCGCTCGCCGTAGCGCCGGACGCCGAGCAGGCGCGGCTCGAGGACGCCCGCACCTCGGCGCTCGTGGAGCGCGGCGGCTTCGGGGACTTCGTACGTCGTTTCCCCGCCGCGCTGTGCAGTGCGCGCGGCCTCGCCGAGGCCGGCCGGCTGCTCGACAGCTGGGGCGGGGCGCTGTGGCAGTCCGCCGTGCGCCGGGCCCAGGGGCAGCGGCCCGCCGGTGACCTGCCGGCCGGCGACGACCGGCCGCTGTACTGGACCCGGCTCGCCATGGCCGCCCAACTGGCCCGCTGGGACCCGGGGTTCGCCGTCGACCGCGCCGCGCTGCGCAGCCGTTTCGAAGACGCCTCCCGCGGTCTCACGGACAACGCCTTCCGGACCGCGCCCGGGGTGCGGCGCGTGTTCATCAGCGGCTTCGACCCGTTCGGGCTGGACGCCGAGCTCCGCCGGGCCAACCCGTCCGGTTCCGCCGCCCTCCAGCTGAGCGGCCGCCGCATCACCCTGGCCGACGGCAGCCCCGCCGAGGTCCGCGCCGTCGTCCTGCCCGTGCGCTACGCCGACTTCGACGCCGGCATCGTGGAGCGGGCCTTCGCCCCGAGGCTGGCCGGCGGCCCCGCGGCGGCGGACGTCATCACCACCGTCAGCCAGGGCTACCCCGGCATCTTCACCCTGGAGGCGTGGGCGGGCCGGGCCCGGTCGGCGGACCCGTACCCCGACAACACCGGCGCCCTGTCGGGCGGCACCCGCGAGCACCCCGTGACCGCCCCCGGTCTCGGCCCGGGCGCGGAGTTCATCAGGACCACCCTGCCCGCCGGAGCGGTGACCGGCGCCGTCCAGGCCCCCTACCCGGTCCTCCTCAACACGGAGGTCACCGAGATACCGGCGGGCGGCACGACACCCGTGGACCGGGCCGACGGCCCCACCCCCGGCTCCCGTGCGGTGGAGGGCGGCGGGGGCGGCTACCTCTCCAACGAGGTGGCCTACCGTTCCAACCGGCTGCGCGGCGAGCTCGCCCCGGCGCTGCCCGGCGGCCACCTGCACACCCCGGTCCTGACGGGCCTGCCGGCCGATCCGCAGCTGCTGACCGGCCCGGAGTTCGAGCGCAACGAGAGCGCGATCACCGCGGAGGTCCGCTCGATACTGGAACACGCGGCGGCGCCCACCGCCCGCTGAGCCCGAACAGGCGTGTCACGGGCGGGCTATACGATCTGACGCGTACGCCCGCCCGTCAGCCGAAGGAAGAGCGCCGAAACCATGACGGTCCATCGACCGGGTCAGCCCGGTGACCTGCCATCGCCGGAACTGCTGTGGGCGCGCTGGGCGTTGCTCGCCGTCCTGGAGGCGACCACCGAAGCCGAGGGCCGCGGGGTGCACCGCACGGGCCACTGGATCAGCGGAACCGGCCTCCATCTCGATGACGCGGGCTGCACCTGGTGGACCCTGTACCGCAGCGACGAGGACCACTACGTGCTCTACGGCGAGGACGAGTCGAGCGGCGTCAAGTGGCACGAGCCCCGCATCGACATGCTGGCGGGCGCGCCGAGGTGGCTCCCGTACGAGAAGCTGCGCGACCTGCTCGAAGGCTGGGAACTCGGCTGCGTCTACTGGTACGAGAACGGCTCCTGGGCCCGCGCGCCGTATCCCGAGGGCCTCGGCGACGACGGCCTGCACTGCGGTATGAGCCGTTTCCTGGACCGCGAGGAGGTGCTCGGCATGCTGGCCGACATCGACCGGCCGGTGGAGGGCCGGACGGCATCCGAGCTCCTCGGCGCTGCGGAGGGCTACCGCCTGACGCCCGATCACCTGAAGGCGCTTGCCGCCGACGACCCCGCCCGGGACCTCCCGGCGATGCGCCGCGCCCTCGCCGCGGCCGGCCTCGCGGCGGCGCCGCTCCCCCGCTGAGCCGTCCGGCGTGGTTAACGTCGTCCCATGAACACGTCACCGCAGCCCTTCGAGATCCTCCTCGTCCCCACCCACGTCGAGAAGCCGGGCGAGCCCCACCGGTCCGGTGATCCCGTACGCTCCGCCGTCGTCGAGCCCACCGGCGAGACGGGCGCCTCGGGGTACCCCCGGTACGAGGGGGGCGGCATGCTGGCGGACATCGACCCCGCGAGCGGCACGGTGGAGGCCCTGCTGGTCGACGGCGCCGAACTGGATTATGGGCTCACGGCCGTGGCGAAACCCCGCAACTGACCCGCCCTCCGGCGCGGCCGACGGGCCCGGCTCCGTCCGGCGTGCCACGCCGCGGCCCACGGCCTGACGGTGTCGGCCAGGCAGCCGTGCCACCTGGCGGACCGGGGCGAGTCGGGCCGTAGGAACGGGCCGGACGGGCGATGCAACGGCGGGCACCCGGAGGGTGCCTCACGCGGCCGCGAGGCGCTCGCGGTGAAAGCCTTGGCCGACCGGGCGACCGGGCGACCGGCCACGCTCATGGCGCTGGTCGTCCCGTGCGGCGCTCAAACGGCCCGCCGGCTCCTGGCCGACACCGGCCGGGCCCCGGCAACGGGGCACCGCGGACGGCCGGCGCCGTCCCCGCGCCGGCCGACGGACGTGACCTGCCCGCCGGACTCGGGCAGGCCCTGCGCAGCGCCCACCACCGCGCCCGTACCCCGACCGTCCCGCCGGCGCAACGCCGCCGCCCGGCCGGTGCGCGACCCGGCCGCCCGCCGATCCGCGTCCCGTCGGGAAAGGGCCGGCGCGGCCCGCCGAGTCGCGCCGCCGCGCCTCGCAGGCCCCGCGGACCCGGTCCTGCACGGCGGCCGGACGGCGCCCCCCGAAGCCATGCGAGCGCATGAGGTGCTCGCCGCCGCCGGGCGCACGCGCCGCGCCGGCTCGTCGAGGCGATGCGGTGGAAGGTCTCGACGCAGGCGCCCCGGACGGAGCTGCCTGCGTGCTACGGCGCCTGGCACACGGTGGCCGAACGGTTCCGCCTCCGGTCCGCCGACGGCACCTGGAACCGCGTGGACGCGGCCGCCGGTCCCGCCGGCACGGGCAGCGGGGAAGACGGCCCGGACGACCGGACGGCCGGACGACCGGACGCCCCTTGGACACCCGGCTCCCGCGGAGGAGCCTGGGCCACGGTCCTGCGCCGTCATGCCGCGCCGAAGTCGGGGAGGGTGAGGGTGCCGTCGTCGGCGAGGGTGAAGCCGGGGTTGTGGGCGATCTCCCAGGGATGGCCGTCGGGGTCGGTGAACGTGCCCGCGTAGCCTCCGTAGAACGTGGTCGCGGGAGGGCTGGTGACGGTGGCTCCGGCGCCGCGCGCCGCCTCGATCAGCGCGTCGACCTCGTCGCGGTCGCGCACGTTGTGCGCGAGCACGATCCCGCCGAAGGCCCCCCGCCCGGTGTCCTCGATCCCGGAGTCCGCCGCCAGCTTGGCGCGGCTCCACAGGATCAGGGCGAGGCCGCCGGCCTGGAAGAAGACGGTCTCCGCGGTCTCCTGGCCCCGCCAGCCGAGGCTCTCGTAGAACGCCCGGGAGCGGGCGAGGTCGCCGACGCCCAGGGTGATCAGGCTGATGCGCTGTTCCATGGCCGGAAGCTACCACCGGTCCCGCCGGGGGCGCCGGGCTTGCTCCGTGCGGGTTGTCTTGTGTGCCCTTTCGGCGGCGGCGCCCGAGCGGGTGATCATCATCAAGGCGTCCAATCGTTTTGATGGTGTCATCGGGCCGTGGGCGATCGGGGAAGGCTGCGTGGCGATGACATCGGCACACGGGGCAGGACGAAACAGGTTGTGGGGCGTGCTCGCCGCGGTTGCCGGGGCGGCCCTCGTGGTGGCGGCGGCGCCGGGCCGGCCGGCGGGATCCGACGCCGCGCGGCTCGCCGCCGGGGGCGCGGAGGCGGCCGTCACGCTGCTGGTCGGCAGGGCACTGGACGACGGCCACGGAAACGTCACCGTACGGTGCCCTGCGGAGAAGGCCCTCCACGCCGGACTGTGCGACGGCTGGCGGCAGCAGCGGGTGCTGGCGACGGCCTGGGGCGCCGGATCGGTCCTGGGCGGGCCGACGGGTCCGGCCGGCCCGGCACCCACCGTCGCCCTGCCCACCGATGCCGACGGGCCGCTGGAGATCGCCCTCGCCGACCCGGGGCGGCTCACCGACGTCACCGTCCACGACCGGCACGGGCGTTACGTGGGCGGGGCGCCCGACGCGGCGAACCGGCGCTGGACCAACACCGAACCGCTGCGCGCGGGCGAGGAGTACACGGTGCGGGTCGGCGCCGAGGACGCGGCGGGGACCCCGGTCGGTGTGACGATGGCGTTCCGGACCGCGCCTCCCTCGGACGACGGCCGGCTCACGGTCGAGTTCGGGCCGAAGGAGGGTACGTACGGCGCGGGGCAGATCGTGACGGCCACCCTCAGCCGCCCGGTCGCGGCCGCCGACCGGACGGTCCGCGCCCGGGTGGAGCAGTCGCTCCAGGTGACCTCGGAGCCGGCGGTCGAGGGCGCGTGGCACTGGGTCGACGACTCGACGCTGCACTACCGCCCGCGCACCTACTGGCCGGCCCACGCCGTGGTGCACGTACGCAGCGGCCTGGACGGGGTCGAAGTCGGCGAACACGCCTACGGGGCCTCCTCGGACGGCCTCGACCTCAGGATCGGGGACCGCGTCGAGGCGGTCACCGACGCCGCCGAGCACGAGATGACCGTACGCCGCAACGGGCGGGTCATCCGCACGATCCCGGTCACCACCGGCAAGGCGGGGTTCCGCACCCGCACCGGCGTCAAGGTCGTGCTGGGCAAGGAGCTGGAGGTCCGGATGCGGGGGGACTCCGTGGGCATCGGCCGCGGCACGAGCGAGTTCTACGACCTGCCGGTCCGCTACGCCACGCGGGTGACGTGGAGCGGCGAGTACGTGCACGCCGCGCCGTGGTCGGTCGAGGCGCAGGGCGAGGAGAACGTCAGCCACGGCTGTACCGGCATGAGCACCGCCGACGCCGCCTGGTTCTTCGAGACGGTGCGGGAGGGGGACATCGTGGAGGTGGTGAACAGCGGCGGCGAGCGGATGACGCCGTTCGGCAACGGCTACGGCGACTGGAACCTGGACTGGCCGGTCTGGCAGGAGGGCAGTGCCCTCACCCCCCGGGGAGCCTCGTCCGCGCAGCCGGCGGCGGTCCACACCTCCTCCCGACTGCGGCCGCTCGCCTGAGGTTCGGACGGTTCTCACGGTTCGTGACGGCGGGAATTCGGCTGGTGATAAATAGGTGAAACACTGACTGAATTACCGTCAACAAGCCGGTACCTTATATCTCGATTACATAACGAGATGCCGATAAAAGGCCTGGACCAATACCCGTTGACGCGCGTATATCCCTTGAAAAACAAGGGATCTGACCGTTCATCAAATACGGTCGGGTAGGTAACGGTCCGATATCTCGGACCGCTTTCCCGTTTGTCCGAATTCTCCGCGCTAACCGTCTGGCAGGCTTCCGCGCACCCACTCTTCCGACCACGAGTTGAGGTGCGCATGACTAGACATCGCAGACGACGTGAACACCGGCGCAAACCCCGGCGGTTCATACTCGTCACCGCCGCCATGGCCACGGCGGCGGTGATCGCGGGGGGAGTCGCCTACTCCGGACTGGGGGACGGCGCCCAGGCGGCCCAGCCCCTACAGGCCGAAGCGCTCGGCTCCCAGACGGCCGCGCCGGCCGCCGCACCGGCCAGGGACCAGGAGCCGGCACCCCTGTCCGGCGCCCCCGCCAACGAGGACGCCCGCGGCATGGTCTACGACGGCCTCAAGGCCGCGCCGAAGGGCGACCGTTGCGTCGGCGTCTACCGCACGGAAGCCGGGCAGTGCACCCACGGCCCCGACGCCCCGCCCAAGGGCGTCGACATCAAGGCCGAGATACCCCCCGCCGTCAAGACGAAGGCGGCCGCGGCCGATCCGGCCCACCCCGAGGCGAGCACCCCCGCGAGCACCGAAGGCGACGGGCGTCCTCAGGACGCGCCCGCCGCCGACGCGCGCGGAGCCAAGGCCGCCGCCGCCCCGGCGCCCGCACCCTCCTCCGCGGGCAAGGCCGTCGCCGCGGGCCCCGCCGGCCAGACCGTCCAGTGCGACGGCGACGGCAGCACCGGCAACCGCGTCCAGGTCGTCTACGTCCACGGTCCCGACCGCGACCGGTACTCCGAGTACGTCGCCTCGTTCCGCAAGTGGGCGGCCGACGCCGACCTGATCTACTCGACGAGCGCCCAGGAGACCGGCGGCATCCGGCACATCCGCTACGTGACGGCCGCCGACTGCACCCCGACGGTGCTGAACATCGAACTCCCCGCGTCCGCCCTCTCGGAGTTCAGCGCGACCAACAACGCGCTCGCCGGTAAGGGCCTCGACCGCCGCGACCGCAAGTACATGATCTTCGCGGACACCCAGGTCTACTGCGGGATCGGCACGTTCAACGGCGACGAGCGCGCCGGCCAGGACAACCTGAGCAACTTCGGCCCCTCGTACGGCCGTACGGACTCCGGCTGCTGGGGCGGCCACACCGCGGCCCACGAACTCGGCCACAACCTCGGCGCGGTGAACAACAGCGCCCCCAACACCAGCCGCGGCGCGCACTGCACGGACGAGTACGACGTCATGTGCTACTCGGACACCCCGTACTACCCGCAGATGCGGTACGTGTGCTCCAACCAGGCGGCCGAGAACATCCTGGACTGCAACCACGACGACTACTTCCACACCAACCCCAAGCCGGGCAGCTACCTGGCCACGCACTGGAACATCGCGAACAACCAGTTCCTGATGCGCACCGGCGGCGGCACCGACCCGAACCCCAATCCGAAGCCGACGCCGACGCCCAGTCCCAACCCGACGAAGAAGCCGACCGGCGGGCCTGTCGTGACGGCTGGTCAGCTCAAGGCCGACTCGGTCGTCGTCAGCTGGCCCAAGGTGGACGGCGCGGTCTGGTACCAGGTGCTGCTGAACGGCAAGCACCTGACCTGGACGCAGTCCCAGGTGCTGCGCATCTACAACCTCCAGCCCGGTACGGACTACAAGGTCGCCGTATCGGTGCGCGACGGCGCCGGCCGTGACAGCGGCCCCGGAAGCGCCGCGTCCTTCCGTACGCCCGGCACCGGCGGCGGAGCCACCACCCCGGGCAGCCGCTACACCCTCGGCAACGGCAGCACCGGCATGTCCGCCGAGTTGTGGGGCGGCCGTACCGCCGACGGCACGGTGCTCGTCGGGGCGCGGGCCAACGGCTACGCGCCGCAGCAGTGGTACTTCGACGACGCGGGCGGCGGGCTCGTACGGATCCGCTCCGCGGCGTCCGGCAAGTGCCTCCGGACGGGCAGCGCCCCGGCCGCCGGCGTGTGGGTCGCGCAGCAGCCCTGCGGGAACGACTCCGCCCAGAACTGGCGGGTGTCCTCGCGCGCGGGCGCGGTGACCGTCACGGACGCCTCCGGCGGCTACGCCCTGACCGTGAGCAACCGCCCCTACTACGGGGACTGGCTGCTCGACCTCCAGCGCGCGGACGGCCGCGCGACGCAGGTGTGGACGGTCCAGAAGGCCGGCTGACGCGCGGCGTGCGCCGGGCAGTGGGGGGGGGGGGGGGGGGGCCCCCCCCCCCCCCCCCCCCCCCCCCCCCCCCCCCCCCCCCCCCCCCCCCCCCAAAAAAAAAAACCCCCCGGCCCCCCCCCCCCCCCCCCACCCAGCCGACCCACCCACCAAAAAAA
>NZ_JBITDH010000002.1:0-280252 GCF_044454045.1 Streptomyces sp. NPDC051578 | reverse complement strand
CGCGCCGGGGGCGCGCCCCGCGCCCGCGGGGGGGGGGGGGGGGGGGTGCGGGGGGGGGGCGGGGGGGGGGGGGGGGGGGGGGGGGGGGGGGCCGGCCCCCCCCCCCCCACTGCCCTCCCCCATCTGCTCCGCCCCTCCTTCCCCACCCCTCTTTCTCGTTCTCCACCCCACCGCAACGGGAGCACCACGACGATGCGACGCAGACGACTCTCCTTCCAGGCCCTGACCGCCGCCGGTTTCCTGGCCCTGGCCCTTACCCGGGCCCTCGTGGCCCCCACCGCCGCCCACGCCCACGGCGACACCGTCAAGGTCGTGATCACGGGCCAGCGGGACGGCCACCTCACCACCGAAGTCACCTGGGAGAACGACGGGGACGCCGTGGACGAGGCGGTCGCCGCCACGGTGAACGCGACGAGTGCGGACGGATCGCGCACGGAGGGGCCCTGGCGGTTGGTCCGTGATACCGGTGGTGGTGGCGGTGCGGGGTGGAGCACGGCCGAGGTGCTGCCGCCCGGAACGTGGAAGGTCTCCGTCGACGTGGGCTTCCCCGCCCTGGGACACGGCGAGAAGGAGGTATCCGTACCGGTGGTCGACCCCCGGCCGTCCGCGGCCGCGCCCTCGCCGGCCGGCCCGGCGTCGCCGTCATCGGCGGGTCCCGAGCCCTCCTCAGCGGGCTCCGCCCCGTCTCCTGCGGGCTCCGCCCCGGCCGCGACCGATGCCGCCGAGGCGGACGAGGCGTCCGGCGACGGAAGCGGCTGGTGGTGGACCACGGCCGGGGTGGCCGTGACGGCCCTCGCCGGGACCGCCGTCGGTCTGTGGCTGCGGCGCGCCCGCAGGCGTTAGGACCGGCAGGGCCCGGTCACCTCACCCCTGGCAGATGCCCCGTTCGTAGTCGACCGTGGCGGTCGCCTTGGAGTACTGCCACTGCGGGGCCAGCAGCTGCGCGTCGAGCTGCCGGGCCGCGGCGGGACTCTCCACGACGTAGCCGAAGTCCTGGAGCCAGGCCGGGTACAGGTTCTTCGAGCCGATGTAGAAGGCCGAGCCGTCCACCGAGATCAGCTTGTGGTGCTGTGCGTACGGGTGGCCGTCCGCCCACGTCGGGTTCTGCGCGGCGCGGAAGGTGGCCAGTTGGAGGTTCGAGCACATCGCGGCGCCGGCCGTGCGCCGGTCCCCCGTCAGCAGCGAGAGCCGGTCGCGCAGCGTGTCGCTGATCTCGGAGAGGGACTTGATCTGGGAGTATCCGCCGCTGCCGACGGCTCCCCGGTTGGCCGGATCGCTCACCACGATGCGGACCTTGACCCCTGCGGCCATCTTGGCGGCGAGGGCGTCGTAGACGCGGACGTCGTAGCGGGGCAGCGGCGGGCAGGTCGCGTTCAGGTCCTGCTGCGAGATCTCGATGTGCCGGTCGGCGCTGGAGATCAGGGTCCGCAGGACGCTCTCCTCCGGGTTGACCGTGTCGTAGTCGCGGTCGGCGTTGGTGTTGTCGTGGAGGCCGACTCCGCACTTGGTGTCCGCGGCGGTGGGCAGGGACGGCCGGAAGGCGGAGGCGGGGTCGTCGCGCATGATGTCCACGCCCAGTCCCCCGACGGCGATGACCGGTACGGTGCCCGGGGCCGCCGGCGCGGCCTCGTCACCGGCGAGCGAGGGCATGCAGGCGGCGGCATTGGAGGAGGCGAACCAGACGCTGGCGAAGTTGCCCTTGTTCTGGCAGGTCCAGGACCACAGCTCGTCCAGGTACCGGCCCGCGGACGCCGCCGCGGGGCCCGTCAGGGCCATGTCGACGTCGGCGACCGGGTGGGCGGTCTCCAGGTAGTCGCCCTTCCAGCTGTTGATTCCGCCGCTGACCACCGACCGGCCGTCGACCACGAGGATCTTGGAGTGGTTCCAGGAGAACGCGGTCTTCGACGTCGTCATCGACGCGACGTTGAGGTCGACGGAGGGGGCGGCGGCGCCGAGCCTGGCGACGAGGTCGTCGCGGTACTTCGAGGGCAGCACGTTCAGGTGGTAGACGGGCGCGGCCCCCACGAGGACGCGCACCTTGAGCTTGTTGCCGCGGGCCGCCGAGGCCTTGAGACCCGCGACGAGCGCGTCCTGGAACGCGCCGTCGGGGAACGGCGCGAGGGTGGAGACGTCGACGGTGCCGGTGGCCCGGGAGACGTCCTCGGTGATCTTCGCCAGGAGGCGCCGGGTGCCCGGGCGGGTGGCGCAGGTGTCGTCGCCCCAGCAGCCGGGGGTCTGCAGCAGCCAGTCGCCGCCGCCCGCGGAGGAGGCGTCGAGGAGGTTGCCCGCGGTGCGTTCCCAGACCCGGCGTTCGAGTCCGGGGGACACCTGGCGGAGCGTCCCTTCGACCACGTCGAGGTGCGGGGTCGGCGAGCCGGGGTCGGCCGCCGCCGCGCCGGCGGGCAGCAGGGCCAGCAGCACGGCCGAGGCCGCCGCGCGGGTGAGCAGGGAGGAGAGACGGCGAAGCGATGGGCGGGGCAATGTACTTCCTTGGGCGAGAGCCGTGACGAGGGATCGGTCAAGATCGACTCGGCGGAAGTTACCACCGCGTAGCGAGACGCCAGGAATCCCCTATGTCGGATTCGGCCACCTCGCCCGCGGCGGACGGCCGGGCACGGCCGGGCGCGCGAACCCCGGTGTGCCCGGCCGCCGCATGCGGCTGACGGGGGATCAGCGCTCGGGGCAGGTCTTCCAGGCGAAGTGGTAGACGGTCCGGATGTCACCGTCCGCGGAGTCCATGGCGACGAAGCTGTTGGTCTTCGCCGGGTCCGAGGAACCCGCGCTGACGCGCAGCTCGGTGTTGATGTTGAAGTTGCGCTGCACCCCGCACGGCGCCCACACCAGCTGGTCCCAGTCCGTGGAGTCCGTGACCTGCCAGTCGTTGTCGAACGGGCCGTTGAACGCGTGGGTCCGGCTCGCCGTGTCGGGCGAGCCCTGGAAGTAGTAGGACGCCTTCTGCGTCGCTCGCGCGCCGCGCTCCAGATGCGCGTAGCCGCGGTAGTCGGCGCTCGCGACGGCGTAGGAGTAGCCCTGCGGCACGTGGACGATCAGGTTGATCTGGCAGTTCTTGCGGAAGTCGGTCGGCTGGGAACCGAGCCCCACCTGCGCCAGGTACTGGCTGTAGGTGACGGTGAATGCGGTGTGGTCGGGGGCGAGGGCGACCGCGGCGGTACCGAGCGGACAGCCGGATCCGTTGACCGAGGCGACGTCGATGACGATCTTGTCGGGCGGCGGGGTGAAGGGAGTGGGTGCGGCGGGGACCAGCGCTGAGCCGGCGAGGAGCGCGGCGGTCGCACCGCTCACGAATAAGACACCGGGCATGATGCTCCGATCGGTTGTCGGTGGCCTTGCCTGATGTGGGGGCGTCCGGCCGCACGGCGGAGCGGGTTCCGGACCGCTTTGGATAGTAGGGACCGGCCCGCCCCCGCAGTAGGTCGCATACCGGCCGAAGAAACCGACCGCGCCGCGGCGCGGAGCGCGGCTGCGCCCGGGCGTGCCGGCGGGGCGCGGGCGTGCCGGCTGCGCCCGGGCGTGCCGGCGGGGCGCGGGCGTGCCGGCGGGGCGCAGGCGTGCCGGCGGGGCGCGGGTCAGGGCAGCGTGGGGTCGACCGGGAGGATGCGGGCCATGAGGAGGGCGACGTCGTCGTGGTCGCCGGGGCGGCGCAGCGCGCGCAGGAGCAGGTCGCAGGTGGCCTCCAGGGGGCGGTGGGGGCCGGCGAGCAGGCTGAGCAGGAGGTCGAGGCGCTCGTCGAGGGACTGGTCGCGGGTCTCCACGAGACCGTCGGTGTAGAGGACGAGCTGGTCGTCGGGGGCGAGGGCGATCCGGGTGGTGTGGAAGGGGACGCCACCCACCCCGAGCGGGGCGCCGGTGGGCAGGTCGAGCAGTTCCGGGAGCCGGCCGGGGCGCATCAGGACCGGAGGAAGGTGCCCGGCGAGGGAGATGTGGCATTCGGAGCGCAGGGGGTCGTAGACGGCGTAGGCGCAGGTGGTGATGGTGTGTTCCATGCCGGCGGCGGCCTGGTCGAGGTACTGGAGGACCTGGGAGGGGTCGAGGTCGAGCTGGGTCAGGGTCCGGGTCGCGGTGCGCAGCTGGCCCATGGTGGCCGCGGCCGCGATGCCGCTGCCCATGACGTCGCCGATGACGAGGGCGGTCTTGTCGTCCGCGAGCGGGATGACGTCGAACCAGTCGCCGCCGATCTCGCTGGTGGCGCCGGAGGGCTGGTAGCGGTGGGCGATCTCCAGGCCGAGCCGGTGGGCCGGCTGGTGCGGCAGCAGGTTGCGCTGGAGGGTGAGGGCGGCGTGCCGCTGGTTCTGGAACAGCCGGGCGTTGTCGACGCAGACGGCCGCCCGCGCGGCCAGTTCGACCGCCAGGGTGACGTCGTCCTCGTCGAACGGGGCGGACGTGCGGGCGCGCATCATCCCGACGGCGCCGATCACCTCGCCGCGGGCCACCAGCGGGACCGCCAGGTAGGAGTGCACCCCCGCCGCGGCCAGCAGGGCGGCCGCGTTGTCGTCCCGGGCGATGCGGCGCAGGTCGGGGCCGCTCACGCGGGCCAGGAGGACGGGGCGCCCGGTGTTCACGCAGTGGGTGATCACGCGGTCGGTGTCGTACTGGGCGAGTTCGCCGGCCGGGTCGGTGGCCTGCGCGGCTCCGGTGGGGTAGGCGGCGACCACCGCCAGGGCCCGGAACCGGGCCGGTCCGGCCGGTTCGCCGGTGGTGCGGCGGCCGTGCAGGACGCTGTCGAGCACGTCCACGGTGGTGACGTCGGCGAGCTGGGGTACGCACACCTCGGCCAGTTCCCGGGCGGTCTGCTCCAGGTCGAGCGTGGTGCCGATGCGTACGGAGGCGTCCGCCACCACCGCCAGGCGGCGGCGGGCGCGGGCGGCGTCGGCGGCGGCCCGGTGCTGCTCGGTCACGTCGACCACGGAGACGGCCACGCCCAGCGCGTGCCCGGCCGCGTCGTCGAGCCGGTAGTAGGACACGGACCAGGCCCGCTCCTCGGGGTCGGCCGGGGTGCGGCCGGTGACGAACTGGTCCAGGAGGGGTACGCCGGTGTCGAGCACCTCCCGCATGGAGGACTCGATGGCGTCCACGTCCAGGAAGGACAGCGCCTCGCGGATGGTCCGGCCGATGTGTTCGGAGGCGGGCAGGCCGTTGATGTGCTCCAGCGCCGGGTTGACCAGCACGTACCGCAGGTCGGTGTCGGTCACGCCGAGGCCGATCGGGGACTGGGAGACCAGCCGCAGGGACAGGGCCAGGTCGCGCTCGACACGCCGCAGCGTGGGGTGGTCGGTGGCGATGCCGAGGGCGTAGAAGTCGCCGAGGTCGTCCTGGAGCCGCATGTTGCGGAACTCGACGAGGCGGGCGCTGCCGTCCTTGTGCCGGACGGGGAAGCTCCCGGCCCAGCGCCGGCCGCTCTGCATGACCTGGGTGAACAGTTCGATCACCAGGCCGCGGTTCTCCTCCGACACCAGCAGCGCCGCCGCGGGCCGCCCGAGCGCCTCCTGCGCGGAGTAGCCGAACAGGTCCTCGGCCTGGGGGCTCCAGAACACGATGCGGCCGCGGTCGTCCAGGACCACCGCGGCGAGGCTCAGTACGTCGAGCAGGCCGCCCGTCGCCCCCGGATCCGCCTCCGTGCTGTGGATCTCGGCCCGGAACGCGTCGGACGTGCTCATGGCCCGAACCCTTTCCGTTCACTCCGTGGCGCACACCCCGTGCCTGCCCGCACCACCTCGCCGTTCCCCCAAACCATCCCACCGTCTCCGCGTACCGGCGAGCCGGCTTCCACCCCCCGCAGCCATAAGCGAAGCGGCGGAATCAGATTCGATGCATAAACGAGCCTTCGATGCGGGTGCTGCTTTCTGCTGAACCGTAGGGCCGCCCGGCGTCGCGGCCCCGCCCGGCGGGCACGCAGCACGCGTGAGCCCTCTCGCCCTGCTCCCGGTGGCCCCGCACCGCGCCGCCTCCCGTCGCGCGCTGCTGGCCGGCTCGGCGGGCAATCTCGTCGAGTGGTACGAGTTCGGCGTCTACGGCTGCTTCGCGACGGTGATCGCGACCCATTTCTTCACCCCTCCGGCGGGAACGGCGGGGGGCGCCCCGGCGTTGATCGCCACGTACGCCTCGTTCGCCCTCGCGTTCTTCTTCCGTCCGGTGGGGGCGCTGCTGTTCGGGCGTCTGGGCGACCGTCTCGGCAGGCGGCCCGTCCTGGTGCTCGTAGTGGGCCTGATGACGCTGGCCACCACCTCGATCGGGCTGCTGCCCACCCGGGCCGTCATCGGTCCCGCCGCGCCGTGGCTCCTCACGCTGTTGCGCGTCGTGCAGGGGCTGTCGGCCGGCGGGGAGTTCGGCGGCGCCGTGTCGCTGATGACGGAATCCGCCCCGCCGGGCCGGCGCGGCCTCTACGGGGCGTGGCAGTCCTTCACCGTCGCCCTCGGGCTGCTCGCGGGAGCGGCGACGGCCGCCACCGTGGCCCGCGTCCTGCCCGGCGCCGCCCTCCAGGCGTGGGGGTGGCGGATCCCGTTCCTGCTGGCCCTGCCGCTCGGCGGGGTCGCGCTGTGGCTGCGCACGGCCCTGGAGGAGCCGACGCCGGCGTCCGCGCCGGTTCCTGCCGGGGCGGCGCCACCCGGGGAGGGGCCCGTGCGCGCGGTCGCCCTCGCGATCGCCCGGGTGACGGGCTGGTCGGCGGCCGGGTACGCGTTCCTCGTCGTCCTGCCGTCCTACCTCCAGTCCACGGCGGGCTCCTCGACCAGCGAAGCCCTGACCGCCACGGCCCTGGCGAACCTCGGCTTCGCGGCCTGCGTACTGCCCGCCGGGCTGCTCAGCGACCGGATCGGCCGGCGCCCGGTCATGCTCGGCGGGGCCCTGGCCGTCGTACTGCTGGCCTTCCCGCTGCTGCACGCGCTGCGGGACCCCGGCCTCTCCCCCGCGGCCCGGGCCGGCCCGCTGCTGGTGGCGGGCGCGCTCGTCGGCCTCATGGCGGGGCCGGGACCGGCCATGCTCGCCGAGATGTTCCCGCGCCGATCGCGCTGCACCGGGCTGGGGCTCGCCTACTCGCTGGCCAACGCGGTGTTCTCGGGCTGCGCCGGCCTCGTCATCACCGCCCTGATCGCGGCCACGGGGGACGCCTCGGTGCCCGCCTGGTACGCCGCCGCGGCGTGCGCCGTCAGCGCGCTCGCACTGACCACCCTGCGCGGCGACGGCCACAGGGAGCCGCTGCGATGAGGGTGATCGGCCTGATGTCGGGGACCTCGTACGACGCCGTCGACGCCGCGGCCGCCGACCTGAGCGCCGAGGACGGGACGCTGCGCCTGACACCGCTGGGGATGGTCGGCGAACCGTACCCCGACGACGTACGGGCGGCCCTGGCTGCCGCACTGCCGCCCGCGGCGACCACGATGGCCGACGTCTGCCGCCTCGACACCCGGATCGGGCAGTCCTTCGCCCGGCTGGCGGTCCGCGCCGACCGGGAACTGTGCGAAGGCCGGGCGGAGTTGGTCGCCTCCCACGGCCAGACCGTGTACCACTGGACGCGGGACGGCCGGGTGGAGGGCACGCTCCAGCTCGGCGAACCGGCCTGGATCGCGGAGGGCAGCGGCTGCCCCGTCGTCTCCGGTTTCCGCCCGCGCGACGTGGCGGCGGGCGGCCAGGGCGCGCCGCTGGTGAGCCTGATCGACCTGATGCTGCTGCGCGGGCGGCCCGGTGTCCCGGCCGCGCTGAACATCGGCGGCATCGCGAACCTGACCGTCGTCCCGTCGGGCGGTGACCCCGTGGCCTTCGACACCGGCCCGGGCAACGCGCTGATCGACGCCGCGGTGCGGGAGGTGACCGGCGGGCGGCTGGCGTACGACGAGGACGGCGCCCTCGCGGCGGCCGGACGCGTCCACCACCCGTTGCTGGAGCGGCTGTTGGCGGAGCCGTACTACCGGATGCCCTGGCCCAGGACGACCGGCAAGGAGCTCTTCCACCGCGACTACCTGCGGACCACCGTGGCCGGCCCGGCCTTCGCCGCTCTCCCGCCCGAGGACCTCATCGCCACGCTGACGCGTCTCACCGCGACCACCATCGCCGACGCGCTGCGCCCGCTGGGGGCCACGGAGGTGTTCGCCTCGGGCGGGGGCGTCCGCAATCCGACGCTGACGGCGATGCTGCGCGCGGAGCTGGGTCCCGCCGCGCTGCGCACGTCGGACGAGCTCGGCCTGCCGGCCGCCGCGAAGGAGGCCTACGCGTTCGCGGTGCTGGGATACCTCACGCTGCACGGGCTGCCGGGCAACGCGCCCGGATGCACGGGGGCCCGCGGCCCGCGCGTCCTGGGCTCGATCACCCCGGGGCGGCGCCCCCTGCGGCTGCCCGCGGCCCCGTCACGCGCCCCGCACTCCCTGATCGTCATTCCCTGATCGGGCGGTGACCGCGTACGGGCCGTCAGACGGCCGGCCCGGTCGGGGCGCGCCGACCCAGCGGGGCGAGGGCCAGCAGGAAGAGCAGGCCGCCCAGGGGCAGCAGGTCCAGGCTGACCGCCATGGCGGCGACGCCGGCCACGATCACCGCCGGCCGCCAGGCCTCGGTCCGCCGCAGCGCCGCCAGCCAGACCGTCAGCAGCACGAGGCCGACGTAGAAGAGCACCGGTCCGACGGTGTACACGGCGGGCATGACCCCGGGCTGGTCCTGGATCCGCTGGAAGAGGTCGTTCATGGCGCCCCGGTCCTCGCTCAGGAACCCGACGACGAGGTCGATCACGGCCTGCGCCGTCACCGCCCCGACGCCGAGCAGTCCGGCCGCGGCCGCCGCGCCGGCGAACCACCGGCCGGTCGCGCCGCGCCCGCGCGCCGCCGAACGGCGCAGTTGCAGGAAGACGGGGACGAAGGCGAGGACGCCGGCGAGGAGGGCGAGGTGGCTCGTGGACCAGGCGAAGCCCGGACCGTGCACGTCGTCGGTGAGCCGGATGAGCCCGTAGACGGTCATGCAGAGCGGTCCCACGGCGAATGCGGCTCCCGGCCACTTGATGTTGGTCATGTCCTGATCATGTTGGGGCCGTGCCGCTCCCCGCGTCGGGGACGCCCCCGGGCGGCCCCCGAGCCCTCCCTGACCGGACCCGGGGCCGCGACCCCTAGGTGGCGTGCGGGGGCGCGGGGGCGCCCTCGCTCAGACGCGGCTGCCCGTCTGGTCGTGTCCCGTCCTGTGGAGCGGGGGCCGGGCGCGCCAGGAGTTGGCGGGGTGGACGACGGGCGAGTGGCGGTCCCAGTGGGCACGGCGGCGGTGGTGGTGCGGGCGGCCGTGGTGGTGGTGTCCGTGGACCGCGGGGGCGCTGCGCGCCAGCATGACCAGGGCGGCCGTGAGGGCCGCCAGTTCTATGTGGTCCGGGTTGCCGCGGACCACCTTGATGTGGCTTATCACCAGGTCACCGGCAGGGTCTTGGGCCCGCGGATCAGGGCGCCGGGCTGCCATTCGATCTGCTCCGGCGGCACCGCCAGCGCCAGCTTGGGGTACCGGTCGAGCAGGGTGGCGACGATGATCTCCGACTCCATCCGGGCGAGCATCGAGCCGACGCAGTGGTGGGGCCCGTTGCCGAAGGCCATGTGCGCGATGGGGCCGCGGTCGAAGTCCAGCGCGTCGGGGTTCGGGAAGACGGCCGGATCGCGGTTGGCCGCGAGGTACGAGGAGTAGACGACCTCCCCCTGCCGGATCAGGACCCCGCCCATCTCCACGTCCCTGGTGGCGACCCGCGGGATGCCGACGCCGCTGCGGTGCGGGATGAAGCGCAGCAGTTCGTCGACGGCCTGCGGGATCATCCCGGGTTCGGCGCGCAGCCGGGCCATGTGCTCCGGATGGGTGAGCAGGGCGTAGATCATGTTGGCGCTGTTGTTGCGGACCGCGTGGGCGCCGCTCACCAGGATCGCGGTGGCGAGGGAGACGGCCTCCGCTTCGGTGATCTCCCCTTCGTCGGCGGCGGCCGCGAGGACGGAGGCGAGGTCCTCGCCCGGCTCGCCGGCCGGCTCCGCGCGGCGCAGCGCGAGGAGGGCGACGACGCTCTCGCGGACGGTCTTCATCGCGTCGGCGCTGCGCTCCGGGGCCGGACCGGGCGTCATGATCACGTTCGCCCAGGAGGTCATGCCCTCGCGCATCTCCTGCGGCATCCCGAGGAGGTCGGCGACGGCCGCGAGCGGGAAGGGACCGTGCAGGTGCTCCACGAGGTCGGCGGGTGAGCCGTGGGCTTCCATCCCGTCCAGGAGGTGGTCGGCGGTGGCCTGTACGGAGGGCCGCAGCCGCTGCATGCTCTTGCCGGTGAAGGCCCGCGCCACCACGCGGCGCATGTCGTTCAGGCGGGGCGGGTCGGCGTAGTTCAGTGACGCCTTCTGCGAGGCGATCGCGTGCGGCGAGGAGCTGGTGATCGTGCGCCCGACCAGTTCCTGCCTGCTGAAGCGCGGGTCGGTCGTGGCGGCCTTGACGTCGGCGTAGCGCGCCATGAGCCAGGCGCTGCCCTCACCGAACGGCAGTTTCACCCGACTGGCCCTGCCGTCCCGGAGCCGGGCGTGGAGGAACGGGTCGAACTCCAGTGCTTCGAGGTCATCCAGGTTCCAGCAGTGCACCGGCCCGTCCGCGGGCGGGTCCGGACGCGTCCCGAGGGCCGCGTCGGGGTCTGTCGTCATGGTCGTCTCCCAGCCTCGATGTCACTCCAGGTAGGCGTTTGCGCCGGGAATCCGGCTGACGATCCCTTCCCGGCACCGGCTCGCTCCGCTGCCTGCGGCCGCGACTCTCACCGCAATGGCCCACGTCGCCGGCAGCGGAGTCCGACGCGCGGAACCGGCACGGGTCCGTGAGGCTTTGTCGGGGAAATGAAAGGAGAGCCGACTGTGGCGACTCTGTGCAGACCAACGGTGCACGTGCCTGAGCACGTGATCACCATGGAGCAGACCCTGGATCTGGCCCGGTCCGTTCACGCCGATCACCCGCAGCTCGACCTCGCGCTGCGACTGATCCGGAACACCGGCGTCGCGAAGCGGCACATCGTGCGTCCCATCGAGGAGACCTTGCGGCACCCCGGTCTCGAACAGCGCAACGCCGTCTACGAGGCCGAGGCCAAGGCCCGGATACCGGCGGTGGTACGCGCGGCCCTCGACGACGCGCAGCTGCGTCCCGAGGACATCGATCTGATCATCTTCGTGTCGTGCACCGGCTTCCTGATGCCGTCGCTGACCGCGTGGATGATCAACACGATGGGCTTCCGCACCGACACGAGACAGCTGCCCATCGCCCAGCTGGGATGTGCGGCCGGCGGTGCTGCCGTCAACCGCGCGCACGACTTCTGCACCGCCTACCCGGCGTCGAACGCGCTGATCGTCTCCTGCGAGTTCTGCTCGCTCTGCTACCAGCCGAGCGACCTGGAGGTCGGCAACCTGCTCTCCAACGGCCTCTTCGGTGACGGCGTCGGCGCCGCCGTCGTCCGCGGCCGGGGCGGCACGGGCATGGACCTCCACCGCAACGGGTCGTACATCATCCCGGAGACGGAGGACTGGATCATGTACGACGTCAAGGCCACCGGGTTCCACTTCAAGCTCGACCGGCGCGTCCCGGGAACGATGGAACCGCTGGCCCCGTCCCTCAAACGCCTCGCCCAGGCCCACGGGTGGAATGCCTCGGCACTGGATTTCTACATCATCCATGCCGGTGGCCCGAGGATCCTGGACGACCTCAGCAAGTACCTCGGTGTGCCTGCCGAGGCATTCCGCTTCAGTCGGGCCACACTGACGGAATACGGCAACATCGCAAGCGCCGTGGTCCTGGACGCCCTTCGCCGGCTCTTCGACGAGAACGGCACCGCCCATGCCGCCAAGGGCATGCTCGCCGGGTTCGGGCCCGGCATCACCGCCGAGATCTCGATCGGGAGCTGGACTTCGGAGCCGGCGACCCCGTGAGGGAGGAATCCGAACGATGCTGAAGGACGGCCCCGCCACCTCTAGGCCACCCGTCACGCACTGGCCCGCCCTGGACCTGGACGGGGTCGACTTCGACCCCGTCCTCACCGAGCTGATGCGCGCGGGGCCGATCTCCCGCATCACACTCCCCAACGGGAGTGGCTGGGCCTGGCTCGTCTGCCGGTACGACGACGTGCGGATGGTCGCCAACGACCCCCGGTTCAGCCGCAAGCTGGTCATGGAGCACGACGTCACCCGCCTGGCACCCCACTTCATCCCGGCGCCCGGCGCGGTCGGTCTGCAGGACCCGCCCGACCACACGCGGCTGCGCCGCACCGTCGCCGCCGCGTTCACCACCGCGGGCGTGGAACGCCTGCGGACCAGGGCGCAGCAGATGCTGGACGGACTCGTCGACGCGATCCTGCGCGACGGGCCACCCGCGGACCTCACGGAGCGGCTGCTGGCGCCGTTCCCGCTCGCGGTGGTCTGCGAGCTGATGGGCGTTCCGGAGCGGGACCGCCCGCAGGTCCACGAATGGACCGCCATGATCCTGTCCTCCGCCCAGGGCGCCGAGCGCAGCGAGCAGGCGAAGACGCGGATGTGCGGCTACCTGGGCGAGCGGCTGCGGGCCGGCCGCGGCGCCGCGGGCGACGGGGGCGGGGCCGGTGAGGCGGGCGACGTCATCGGCCTGCTCGCCGCGGCCGTCGAGGCCGGCGAGGTCACCGAGGAGGAGGCCGTCGGGGTGGCCCTGCTCCTGCAGATCGGCGGCGAGGCCGTCACCAACAACGTCGGCAACATGGTGTACATCCTGCTCACCCGGCCGGAACTGATGGACGAGCTGCGCGCCGCGCCGGACCTGCGGCCCACGGCCGTCAACGAACTCCTGCGCTACATCCCGCACCGCAACTCGGTCGGACTGTCCCGGATCGCCCTGGAGGACGTCGAGGTCGCCGGCCAGGTCATCCGCGCGGGCGAGGCGGTGTACGTCTCCTACCTCGCCGCGAACCGGGACCCGGAGGTCTTCCCCGACCCCGACGAGATCCGGCCGGACCGTACGCCGAACGCGCACGTCTCCTTCGGCTACGGGCCGCACTTCTGCCCCGGCAACATGCTGGCCCGGATGGAGTCGGAGCTGCTCGTGAACGCGCTGCTGGACCGTTTCCCCGACCCGCGGTTCGCGGTGCCGGTGGCGGAACTGGGCTGGCGGCCGGGGGCGCTGATCCGCGGCCCCGAGGCCCTGCCGGTGACCTGGTCGTGACGGCGCACCTGGCCCGCAACGGACTGCTGGTACCGCCCGGACACGGCCGCACCCTGCACACCGCCGCCCAGCAGGTCACCTTCAAGGTGACGGGCGAGCACTCGCGGGTCGCCTCCAGCTTCGAGGTCGTCGTACCGCCCGGATTCGACGTCGGGGCGCACCTCCACACGCGCAGCGAGGAGCTGTTCTACGTCCTGGAGGGTGAACTCGACGTCATGGCGTTCGAGCCTCGCGTCCGAAGCGGCGACGACTGGCGACGCTGGGAGTCGCTCGACGGCCGCCGGGTCGTCCGGGCGACCCCGGGGACGGTCATCGTCGTACCGCCCGGCTGTCCGCACGCCTTCGCCAACCCCACGGGGGAACCGGCCCGGATGTTCTTCCAGGCATCTCCCCCGCCCGACCACGAACGGTACTTCGAGGAGCTGCTCGAACTGCTCGACGCCAACCCCTCACCGGACGCCTCGGCGATCGGGGAACTGCGGGCGCGCTACGACATCGAGCAGCTGACACCGCTGCGCCACGGCCCGTCCTGACCGACGGGCGGCCCACGGACCTGCCTCCGCGGCCGGGACACCGTTCCCCTTCCACCCCCACACCACGCTCGGGAGACTCAATGCTGCGCACGCGCCGCACGCTTCGCACCGCGACGTACGCCCTGGCCGCCACGGTGGCCGCCTCCGCCTCGCTCGCGGCGGGGCCCGCCCAGGCCGCCGCCGACCCCCTGCCGTCCCACTGGTGCTACGTCAACGGCCAGGAGGCCCGCCCCGGACCGGTGGTGGAGGGCACGGACGGGCCCGACACGATCGTGTGCGAGAACGACGTCGAGAACGCCATCATCGACGGCAAGGGCGGCAACGACAACATCCGGGTGAAGGGCATGCTCATCGACGCCCAGGTGCTCGGCGGCGAGGGTGACGACACGCTCCAGGTCAACAACCTCTACCCGCGGAGCGGCAATTCGACGGTGCGCGGCGGCCTGGGCAACGACACGATCATCACCGCCCTCGTCGTCGGCACGGCGGCCCACGGAGCCGCCGTGTACGGCGACCACGGCAACGACACCATCACCACCGGCAGCGTGATGGGCCCGCAGGGCGCGTACGAGCGCGGCGGCGGTCAGGTCTTCGGCAACGACGGCAACGACCGGATCCGCACGAACAGCGTCGACCTCGGCGGCCGGGTGCTCGGCGGCGCCGGCGACGACATCATCGAGCCCGCCTCGGTGGGCTCGGAGTCCGCAGGCGTCGTCCTGGGCGGTCCCGGCGACGACCGGGTCCGCGGCCAGAACGACAGCGTCCTGACCATCGGCCCCGGCTACGGACAGGTCGACGGCGGCATCGGCGTCAACCACTGCAAGGTCAAGCACTTCTCGACCGGCGACCGCATCCGCAGCTCAATCGCGAACTGCGTCTGAGGCCCTGGACTGCGCGGGGCGGCCGGGGCCGCCCCGCTCCACCGAGAGACCCTCGGGCAGCATGAACCACGTCAGGACGGCTCCGGCGGCGAAGACCGCGGCCGAGGCCGTGAACGCGGCGTGACACCCCTCCACAGCAGCCCGGCCCGCGGTGAGCGGCCCGGGCTGCCGGTGCGTGGCCAGGTAGCCGGCGGTCGCGGCGGCCGCGAAGGTGCTCATCAGCGCCGTGCCGACCGAGCCCCCGATCTGGCGCATCGAGTTGACGGCGGCCGAGCCGGCTCCGGCCTCCCCTGGCGCGATGCCCGCGGTGGCGAGGTTCATGGCCGCCGCCGTCAGCAGTCCCACACCGAGGCCGGAGGCGATCTGGGCCGGCAGCACCTCGATCATGTAGGACCCGTCGACGGAGAGGCGGGTCAGCCATGCCATCCCGCCCGCCGCCAGCAGCATGCCGCCTGCGACGCGCGTGCGTCCGCCGACCTTGCGCAGCAGGGCCGTGCCGCTGCCCATCGCACTGAACATGATCGCGCCGGACATCGGCAGGAACGCCAGACCGGTCATGGCCGGGCTGTAGCCCCGGGTGTGCTGGAGGTAGAACGTCAGGAACAGGAACACCCCGAAGGTGGCGACGCCGGCGATGAACATGGCGAGCAGTGCCGCGCCCCGGACCCGGTCGCGCACGATCCGCAGGGGCAGCAGGGGATGCGTGGAGCGGCCCTGCCACACGGCGAACGCGGCGATCAGCAGGACGCCGGCGCACAGGAAGCCCCCGGCGCGCAGGGAGAGCCAGCCCCGGGAGCCCGCCTCGGCGAGTCCGTAGACGAGGCAGAACACGCCCGTGGAGGCCAGGGCGGTACCGGGCAGGTCCAGCCGGGTCCGGGTGGCGGCGGGCTGCGGCGGGAGCAGCAGAAGTGCCCCGATCACGGCGGCGACGGCGAAGAGCACGTTCACGTACAGGGTGGAGCGCCAGCTGAGGTGCTCGGTGAGTACGCCGCCCAGCAAGAGTCCCACCGCCCCGCCGGAGGAGGCCAGGGCGCCGAAGACGCCGAAGGCCCGGGCCCGTTCCGCGGGGGCGGTGAACGTGGTGGTGAGCAACGAGAGGGCCGCGGGCGCCAGCAGCGCCGCGAACACGCCCTGGCAGGCGCGGGCGCCGACCAGCAGACCGAAGCCGGCCGCGGAGCCGCCGACCGCCGAGGACACCGCGAATCCGGCCTGGCCGATGATGAAGGCCCGCCGCCGCCCGAACAGGTCGGCGAGTCTGCCGCCGAGCAGCAGCAGGCTGCCGAAGGCCATGGCGTAGGCGGTCACCACCCACTGGCGCCGGCCGTCGGAGAAACCGATGTCGGCCTGGGCGGAGGGCAGGGCGATGTTCACGACGGTTGCGTCCAGGACGACCATGACCTGGGCGAGGCCGATCACCGCGAGGATCCACCAGCGGCGTGGATCGGGCCGCGGTGCGGCGCCGGGGGCGTCGGCTGCGGTGCTGGTTCCGGGAACGGTGGGTTCTGTGGACACGGGGGCACTCCATGGATTCCACTCGTACTGGCGGGCGGGTGTCTGGTTCGACAGTGGGCGAGCGGAGCCCCCGGGCCGGGTCCCTGACCCGTTCGCCACGCCACGATGCCGTCCGGACGGACCAGCGCGACGGGTTGGCGGGGCCGTGACCGGGGGCGCCGCGCCGACGTGTGGAACGGCGGGGCCGGGGCATCCCGTAGGCTCGGCGGATGGCGAAGTACTTCGATGTGCACCCCGAGAACCCGCAAGCGCGCACGATCGGCAACGTGGCAGACGGCATCCGCTCCGGCGCGCTCGTCGCGTACCCGACCGATTCCCTGTACGCGCTGGGCTGCCAGCTCGGCAACCGTGACGGCCTCGACCGGATCCGCTCCATCCGCGACCTCGACGACCGGCACCACTTCACCCTCGTCTGCCAGAACTTCGCGCAGCTGGGGCAGTTCGTGCAGATCGACAACGACGTGTTCCGCGCTATCAAGGCGGCCACTCCGGGCAGCTACACCTTCATCCTGCCCGCCACCAAGGAAGTGCCGCGCCAGCTGCTGCACCCCAAGAAGAAGACGGTCGGGGTCCGCATCCCGGACCACACGGTCGTCCAGGCCCTGCTCGCGGAGATCGGCGAGCCGCTGCTGTCCAGCAGCCTGCTGCTGCCCGACGAGTCCGAGCCGATGACCCAGGGCTGGGAGATCAAGGAGCGGCTCGACCACGTCGTGGACATCGTCGTCGACTCGGGCGACTGCGGGACGAAGCCGACCACGGTCATCGACTTCTCGGGCGGCGGGGCCGAGATCGTCCGCTACGGCGCGGGCGACACGGACCGCTTCGAGTAGCCGGCAGCGGCCTGCGGCGGCCGCTGCCGCGGGCCCTCAGCGGCCGCTCGGCCGGGGACCCAGTTTGATCCATTGCGCCGGGCTCGGGACGCCCTCGGCGCTGAGCAGGAACAGCATGTAGTAGCCCGGCGGCGCGTCGGCCGCGCCGGGCGGGGTGCGCAGGGTGACGGTGTCGCCCCGGACGGCGCTGATGCGCAGTTCCAGGTGGCGCTGACTGGTGTTCACGGCGTGCGTCACGGTCGTCGGGGCCAGCAGGACGGCACGCGCCACGGCCGCGGGGGTGGAGGTGCGGACCTGGAACTCGGCGTCGTAGGCGAGTTCGCCGCGCGGCGCCCGGTCCAGGGCGGGACGGGGGCCGCGGTGCAGGTAGGGCGGCTCGTAGAGCTCGATGCTGCCGTCCATGCCGTCCGCGATGTCGGGGTCGTTGGCGATCTGCTGGAGTTCGTCACCGGTGACCATCACCCGCCCGTCGGGCATGACCAGGGCGTTGGAGTGGTAGCCGCGGGGCAGCCGCTGGGCCGGTCCGAGCCTCCAGTGGCCGTGCGCGTCGCGCAGTTCGATCTGCCGGTACTTGAGGTCGGCCTTCGGGTTGAACGGCCCGTAACCGTAGTTCCTGGTGTCGAGCGCCCCGTTGACGGTGAGCAGGGTGGCGTCCGGGAGGATCAGCGTGTCGTCCTGGGTGCGGCCGAAGGCCCGGGGGGTGTCGGTGGTCCACGCGCCGCCGGACAGCCGGTACGTGGACGGGTCGAGCGGGTCGCCGCCGAGCACCAGCACGGAGTCCGGACCGCGCAGGCCCGCGGGCAGCGGCACGGCGGAGCCGTAGCCGCGGAAGTCGGCGGGCCGCCGCGGCAGATCGGTCCGGGTCTCCTTGACCGGGTCGAACACCCACTGCTGGTCGGCGTCACGGCCGAGACCGTAGATCATGCCGTCGCGCAGCGAGAACAGGTGCGGGTAGTCGTTGCGGAACGGGGCGTCGGCCGCGAACCGTTCCGCGGGGACGCCCGCCGGGATCTCGTACGGGCGCCAGGGCACCCGGTGACCGCGCGCCGGGAAGCGCTCGACCAGCGGGGTGGGGTGTCCGCTGCCCCGCTCGTCCTGCCCCGACATGATCAGCTGCCGGCCGTCGGCCCCGGTGACGACGGAGGGGTACCAGCGGCCCACCGCCATGTCCCGGTTGCGGAACCAGGTCTCGGTCCACGGGTCGAAGACGAAGGAGAGCCTGGCCCCCGTACCGCCCTTGCCGCCGCCGTTGCCGCCGAAGACGCCGACCATGCCGTTGGGCAGGTAGGAGTGGCCCGCGCAGAAGAAGGGGGCGGGGCGCGGGGCGTAGGTGCCGTCCGGCATCAGCACGGTCGGCGGCGGCACCTTCTTGAACGCCCGGGCGCCGGTGCCCTTGGCAGGGTCCCACAGGTAGGCCCGGCCGGCGTTGGTGCGGCCGAGGCGGTCGGTGGGGCCGGTCTCCTTGGTGGGGTCGACCTCCACCCGTTCGAAGGAGAAGAGCAGCACCTTGCCCGTGGGCAGCTGGGCCACGTGCACGCCGAAGTCGGGCGAGGCGAAGTAGTCCGTGAAGCGGCCCCACTTCGAAGCGGCGAAGGTGGCGTTGAGCCGCCGCTGCGAGGCGCCCAGCGAGGCGAGGCCGGCGGTGCGCCGCGACTGCGGGTATCCGCGCATCGCGTCGGCGGCCTTCCTGCGGCCGGCGTGGGCGCGGGCGTGGTCCTCGCCGAGCACGGCGGCCTCGCCGGGTACGGGGCCCTCGCCGAGTACGGGGCCCTCGTGGTGGGTGTCGCCGGGCGGGGGGGCCGAGGCGAGTGCGGGGGCGGTGGTGGCGAGGACGGCGGAGGCCAGCAGCGTCGCGAGCAGGCGCAGGGTAGGGACGGGCCGGTCCTCGAAGACCGCCCGGACAGGGTTCAGGGGCATGGGACTCCTCCTAGCAACCACCGACAAAGCGCCCATCGTAGAAGAAATTGGACAGTTGTCCGCGTGTGACCCGGCGGGTTCCCCGAACGGCCCCCGGCGGAGGGGACGGCCGGGGTGGTCCTGTCACCACCCCCGATCCGGGTGCCAGGGGGATCGAAGCACCCGGCGCGCGCGGGCGACGATCTGAGCGTCCAGGAGGTACGAGGGGGAAGAGGAAGAAATGCGCTTGTTCAGGAAGTCCGCGACGTGGGCGGCGACCGCCCTGTGCGGTGTGCTGGCCGCCGCCGCACTGCCCGCCACCGCGGCGGGCGCCGCGCCGGCGGGGGCCGCTCCCCCGGTCCCGGACCGCTACCGCCACCAGCGGCTCGACTGGCACCCGTGCGCGACGGGACCGCTGGAGTGCGCCACGATGACCGTGCCCCGGGACTGGTACCGCCCGGGCGCCGGGCCGGACCTGCACGTGGAGGTCGACCGGCTCCGCGCGGCCGACCCGGCCGCACGCCGGGGCGTGCTGATGGTCGCGGCGGGCGGCCCCGGCGCGTCGGGGCTCGGCCGGCCCGCGCGACTGGCCTCGTACAGCCCCCACTTGGCGGCCGCGTACGACATCGTCGGCTTCGACCAGCGCGGTGTCGGCGCGAGCACCCGTGTCACCTGCTCGGACCAGGACACCGTCGACGCCCTGTTCGCCAGCGGCGACCTGCGCGACCGGTCCCCCGAGGCAGTGCGGCACACCGTCGACCGGGCGCGGGGCTTCGCACAGGACTGCGGGCGCCGCTCGGGGGACCTGCTCCCGTACATCACCACCGATCAGGCGGTGCACGACATGGACCTGTACCGGGAACTCCTCGGGGCTCCGAAGGTCTCGTACTACGGCCCCTCCTACGCGACGTTCCTCGGCGCGTACTACGCCACCGAGTTCCCGGGCCGCGTGGAGCGGGTGGTGCTCGACAGCAACGTCGACTTCACCGGTACCTGGCAGTCGTTCATGACCGGTCAGCCGATGAGCTTCCAGCGCAGGTTCGAGGAGGACTTCCTGCCCTGGCTGGCCGCGCACGACGCCACCTACCACCAGGGCGCCACCCCCGCCGAGGCCGGGGCCGCCTTCGAGCGGCTGCGGGCCGCCCTGGGCGCCCACCCGCTCGACATCGAGGGAACGGTCGTCACCCCCAACCACCTCGACGCGGCGACGACGGACTCGGTCTACAACGCGCGGGAGGGTTTCGAGGGCCTCGCCGTGCTCCTCGGGGTCCTCGCCCACCCGCAGGAGGCTCCGGCGGACGTGCGCAAGACCGTGGCGGCTCGGCTCGCGCACCCCCTGGGCGCCGACTTCGCCGCCGACTTCTTCTCGGTCACCTGTCAGGACACCCCCTGGACACGGGACGCCCGTTACTGGGAGGAGCTCAGCGCCCGGGACACGGCCGCCCACCCGCTGGCCGGTGCGCGCGAGCTGGCCTTCGCCTCGGTCTGCGCGAACTGGCCGCGCACCCGGACGCACCGTGTCAGGGTCACAGGTGAAGGGCTGCCACCCGTACTCATGCTGAACTCGACGAACGACCCCGCGACGTACTACGAGTCCGCGGTGCGCGCCCACCGCGGACTGGCCGGCTCCCGGCTGCTCACGGTGGACGGCGGTGACCACGGCCAGTTCCAGAACCACAACCCGTGTGTCGACGCGGCCGTCGAGGCCTACCTGCTCGACGGCGTGCTGCCCGCCGAAGGCGCCCGCTGCCCCGGCGGGCCGCTGCCGGAGCCGGCCGGCCGTCCCGGCGGGCGCTGACGCAGGCCGCGGGCCCCCGGCGTCGCTACCAGCGGACCGGCAGCCGGCTCACGCCCCTCATCAGGCTGCCCGCCAGCCAGGCCGGGGGCCCGCCGGCCGGGTCCTCGGCCAGGTCCGGGAAGCGCTCCAGCAGGCTGCGGATCGCGATGCGGCCCTCCATCCGGGCCAGCGGGGCGCCGATGCAGAAGTGCAGCCCGTGGCCGAAGGCGAGGTGGCCCTGGGGGGCGCGGTGGATGTCGAAGGTGTCGGGCTCCGCGAACCGCCCCGGGTCGCGGTCGGCGCCGGCCAGCGAGACGAGGACGATGTCGCCCGCCGGGATGACGACGCCGCCGATCTCCACGTCCGCGCCGGCGTAGCGGAAGGTGGCGTTCTGCACGGGGCCGTCGTAGCGGAGCATCTCCTCGACGGCGCCGGGCAGGAGTCCGTCGAAATCGGCCCGCAGCTCGGCGAGTTGGCCGGGGTGGGCGAGCAGGGCCCTTACGCCGTTGGAGATGAGGTTGACCGTGGTCTCGTGACCGGCGACGAGCAGCAGGAAGGCCATCCCGATCAGCTCCTCCGCGGAGAGGGAGTCGCCGTCCTCGTCACGGGTGCGGATCAGCGCGCTGAGCAGGTCCTCACCCGGCGCCTTCGCCTTGAGTGCGACGAGCTCGGCGAGGTAGGCGCTGAGCTGCTCGTGGGCGGCGCCGGCCGGAGCGCCCTGGGTGGGGGCCACGACCTCGTTGGACCAGTACCGGAAGCGCTCGCGGTCCAGGTCGGGCACGCCGAGCAGTTCGCAGATCACGGTCATGGGCAGCGGGAACGCGAGCTCCTTGATCAGATCGGCGGTGCGCTCCGGCCGCGCGGCCATCGCGTCCAGCAGTTCGTCGGTGATCTCCTGGATGCGGGCCCGCATGGACTCCATCCGGCGCGCGGTGAACTCGCGTGCGACCAGGCGGCGCAACCGGGTGTGGTGCGGCGGGTCCGATTCCAGCATGTTCGCGTTGGCGGCGGTCGCCACGACCTCGGGGAACAGGCCGGTATCGCGCCAGTCCTTGAGCAGAACGGGGTGGTTGAGGGCCTGGCGGGCCTCCTCGTACCCCACGATCACCCAGCTCGGCCCCGATGCCCCGTCCATCACGACTTGGTGGACCGGGCCGTTCTCCCGCAGCTTCGCGTAAAAGGCGTACGGGTCGGCGTTGAAGTTCTCGGCACCGGAACTGATGTCTACTACAGGCATCACTCCACAGTACGGCCGCCGCACGTTGCTGAACGCGCTGTTTCCGGCCAGTCGTCGGGCCGGAATCATCGCACGGTCGGCACGTCCTGCCCGAAGGCCGCCCACGAACCGAGCGTGAAGTCGCCACCCTGCCGCCGTACTTCCAGGGCGCCCGGTCCACCGAAGTGCGCCGGAACCACCAACTCGCGCCGGTCCGCGGCTCTTTCGAGGATCCGGCGGCGGGCAGCCGCGGCAAGGGAAGGGTCCAGGCAGAAGCAGCTGTTGTGCCGGGGGCTCAGGATCTGAACGGGGCTGTGCACCAGATCGCCGACGAACACCGCCCGGTCCCCGCCGGAGTCGAGCCGCAGCACACTCGACCCGGGCGTGTGACCGGGCGCGGCCTCCAGGACGAGGTGCTCGTCGATGCGGTGGACACCCTCCCAGAGCACGGCCTGACCGGCACGGTGGACGGGCTCGATGCTGTCCTCGTACATGAGCCGGTCGTCGGCCCTCCCGCCCTGCGCGTATGCGTTGCGGGGCCCGTAGTGGAAGTCGTCGGCGGCCGGGATCAGGTACCGGGCGTTCGGGAAGGCCGGGGCCCACTCGCCCTGTGCACCCGTGGTGTTGCCGCCGACGTGATCGCCGTGCACGTGCGTGTTGACGACGACGTCCACGTCCTCGGGGCGGATGCCGGCCAGTGCCAGCCGGCCGAGGAGGTCCCCCCCGCCAGTGGTGGAACATCGGCGTACCGGGGCGCTCGCGCATGTCGCCGACCCCGGTGTCCACCAGTACGGTCCGTCCGGCGCTGCGCAGCACCCAGGTCTGCACGGCCATCACGACGCGGCCGTCCTGGGGGTCCCAGTGGTCGGGGGCGAGCGAGCCCGCGTTGTCCCGCCACACTTCGGGTCCGGCTCCGGGCACGATGTCACAGGCCTGGGCGACCGGCCCCTGCCATTCGACGACACGGGTGACCTCGACGTCCCCCAGCATGATGCTCTGCTTGCTCTCGTCGCTCACGATCTTCTCGTCGCTCACGATGTCCTCGCTGCTCATGGTGGTCTCGCTGCTCATGTGCCGACCGTATGAGCACCGGATGAGCCCCTCAATGCGTCGTCGGCTCATACCGATGCGCGGAACACTCGCCGCTGATGCCCGGCTACGCTTGCGGCATGGATGTGGTGAGCGATGCGATATCGACCGTCCGCATCGGACGGCCCTCCTCCAACCGCGTCCGGACGAGCGGCCGTTGGTGCACCCGCCTCGCCCCGTACGACGGCGCCGGCTTCCATGTGGTCATGGAGGGCAGCTGCGTGCTGCTGCCCGATGACGGCGCGCCGGTGCCGCTCGCGGCGGGGGACGCGGTGCTGCTGCCGCACGGGGCCGGGCACGTCCTCGCCGACTCCCGTGCCGACGAGTCGGCTCGGCGGCGCGCGGTGGCGTTCGAGGAGTGGGCCGACGGCCAGTACCCGCACCGGGGCGCCGTCGGCTGCGAGGGGAGCGCCGTCGAGCTGCTGTGCGGCAAGTACCGGCTGGACCGCAGCCGGATGCACCCGCTCATGGCCGAACTGCCGACCGTCGTCCACCTCCCGAACCGGGTCGGCGCCCATCCGGAACTACGCTCCGCCATCGACCTGTTGGGGCGGGAGCTGGGCGGACAGCGGCCGGGCGCGGGGATCGCCGTCCCCGGGCTGCTCGACCTCCTGCTCGTCTACATGATCCGGTCCTGGATGGCGGACGCCCCGACCGGGGCCTGGCCCGCCGTACTGGGCGACCCCGTGACGGCCGCCGCGCTGCGGGCGCTGCACTCCGAGCCGGCCGCCCCGTGGACCAACGACCGCCTCGCCGCCGAAGCGGGCGTCTCGCGGGCCACACTGGCCCGCCGGTTCACGGCGCTGGTGGGACGGCCGCCGATGGCGTACCTGACCTGGTGGCGGCTGACCTTCGCCGCGACGCTGCTCCGCGACACCACCGACCCGCTGTCGGCGATCGCCCGCCGCTGCGGTTACGGGACCCCGTACGCCTTCTCGCACGCCTTCAACCGGCAGTTCGGCACACCTCCGGGCCGCTACCGCGACCACGCGCAGACGGCCGCCGAGGCGCGCTGACGGGCGCACCGGCTTTCCCCGGCCGCCGGTGGGCGCCCTAGCGGGCCGGGCACTGCTTCCAGGAGAAGTGGTACTTCGTGCTGATGCTGCCGTCGGTCGAGTCGACCGTGATGTAGCTGGTCTTCGTGCTGTCCGAGCTCCCGACCTCGGCCCGCAGCTCGGTGTTGATGTTGAAGTTGCGCTGGGCCCCGCAGGGGGCGAAGACCAGGGCCTCGATCTCCGTGGTGTCGGTCGTCTGCCAGTTGTCGTCCAGCGCGCCGCGGAAGGTGTGCGTGCGGTAGGCGGTCTGGCTCATGCCCTGGAAGTAGTAGCTGGCCTTCTGGGTGCCGACCGCGCCCGGCTGCAGGTTTCCGTAACCGCGGTAGTCGACCTTGGACACGGCGTAGGTGAAACCCTGCGGCACGTGGACGAGCAGGGACAGGAGGCAGTTCTTCCGGCCCTCGGTCGTGGGGACTCCCCCGCCCGCCTGGGCCAGGTACTCGCTGTAGGTGACGGTGAAGGCCGAGTTGTCCGGGGCCACGGCGACGGAGGCGGAGGCCGGCCGGCAGCCCGAGCCGTTGACCGAGGCGACGTCCACGGTCACCTTCTGCGGGGGTGCGGGGACGGTGGCCCCGGCGCCCGGGGCGAGCGTGACGAGGGCGCCGGTCGCGACGGCCGCGACGGCCGCGGTCAGTGTGGTGCGCAGAGACTTGATCACGCCGCCATGGAAACGTCCGGCGGACGCCGGAGCCCGGCAGCGGATACGGGGGCTCACCCCGATGGACGGCCCGGTTCACCGGAGAAACGATTGCGCAGAGCCCGACGCGCATCCGAACGGCCCAGCACGCCCGGCGGCCGGCGCAGGGCGCGGGGGTTGCGGCACCGGAGGCGAGAAGTGCGCGAAAAGGGGGTGCGCGCGGTCTTCGGCCGCTGGCAGGCTGCGCCGGTGAACCGCGAAGAGATTTCCCAGATCGCCCACGCCGACCACCCGATCAAGGCCCCGCTCGACGACGGGTCCGTACGCCGGCTGCTGGAACGCGGCGTCCCACGCGCCGACGCCCGCGTGCTCGACCTTGGCTGCGGCAGCGCGGAGTGGCTGCTGCGCGCCCTGGACGCCCACCCCCACCTGCGTGCCGAGGGCGTCGACATCTCCGGCGAGGCCCTGGCACTCGCCGACCGGGCCGCAAGCCGCCTCGGCGTCCGCGAACGCCTCGTGCTCCACCACCGGTCGGCGACGGACTTCACCTCGGTGGAGCCGTTCGACCTCGTACTCAGCGTGGGGGCCACGCACGCCTTCGGCGGCCTGCTCCCCACCCTCGCCGAGGCGCGCAAGCACCTGGCCCCCGGCGGCCGGGTCCTGATCGGCGAGGGGTTCTGGGACCGCGAACCCTCCCCGGAGGCCGTCGGGATGCTCGGGGACTTCGCCGACCTCGCGACCACCGTGGACCGTGTCGTCGCCGACGGGTGGACACCCGTCGACGGGCACGTCAGCACGCGCGGCGAACTGGACGCCTACGAATGGTCCTGCTGGGGTTCCCTGGCGTCATGGGGCCTGGACCGTCCCGCCGATCCCGACGGCTCCCAGGCCCTCGAAACGGCCGGCGTCCGGCGCTCCGAGTGGCTGCGCGTCTACCGGGACACCTGGGGCTTCGTCTCCCTGGTCCTGCGCCGGACGGCCGGCTGACCCCGGCGCGGGACCACGCCACCCGCTTCAACCTGTGAACTCCCCGCCCCACGAAGGCCTTTGCCGGTTCCATCTCTTGACGGCCCTGGTGGCGGGGAGCACAGTGGCGGGCGACATCGTTGTGAGAGCGCTCTCGAAGCGGCGTCGCAGCCCGGACCTCCCCCCACCGCGCCCCCGAGGGCGCACGCAGAGAGGGCACCCACCCATGCGTGAGACACCCCGCAGAAGGCGACGCCCGGCGACCCGGCGTTCCGTCGCCGCCGCCCTGGGCACGATGGCGGCGGCGTTGGCGACCGCCGCTGCCGTGGCCGTCACCCCGCCCGCCAGCGCCGCCGCTCCCCCGGCCCCGGCCGGCTGGTCCCAGGTCTTCCTGGACGACTTCAACGGGGCCGCCGGCTCCGGCGTGAACACCACCGACTGGCAGTACACCACCGGGCGCGGCTACCCGGGCGGCCCCACCGGCTTCGGGACCGGCGAGATCGAGACCATGACCGCGGACCCGGCCAACGTCTCGCTCGACGGCGCCGGAAACCTCCGGATCACCCCCCGCCGGGACGCGGCCGGCAACTGGACCTCGGCCCGCGTGGAGAGCAGGCGGTCCGATTTCCGGCCCCCGGCGGGCGGCACCCTGCGCACCGAGGCCCGGATACAGATGCCGAACGTCACGGGCGCCGCGGCGAAGGGGTACTGGCCGGCCTTCTGGATGCTCGGGGCCCCGTACCGGGGCAACTGGTGGAACTGGCCGGGTATCGGTGAGCTGGACATCATGGAGAACGTCCAGGGCCTCAACAACGAGTGGGCCACCATGCACTGCGGCACCAGCCCGGGCGGTCCGTGCAACGAGACCTCCGGCATCGGCGGCCAGCGCGCCTGTACCGGTACCACCTGCCAGGGCGGCTTCCACACCTACGCGGTGGAATGGGACCGGTCCACCGCCGTGGAGGAGATGCGCTTCTACCTGGACGGCGTCACCTTCCACACGGTGAAGGCGAACCAGGTCGACGCGACCACCTGGGCCAATGCCACGAACCACGGCTACTTCATCATCCTGAACGTCGCCATGGGCGGCGGCTTCCCCGACGCGTTCGGCGGCGGACCGGACGCCGGTACCGAGCCCGGCCACCCGATGGTGGTCGACTACGTCTCCGTGCTCCAGAAGACGGGCGGCACCACCACACCGCCCACGACACCCCCCACCACCCCGCCCTCCGGGGCGCGGGACGCCTACGCCGCCATCCAGGCGGAGTCGTACGACGACCAGGCGGGCACCGCCAAGGAGACCTCTTCGGACACGGGCGGCGGCCAGGACCTCGCCTCCCTCGCCAACGGCGACTGGGCCGTGTACCGGGGCGTCGACTTCGGCACGAGCGCTGCCCGGCAGTTCTACGGGCGGATCGCGAGCGGCGCCGCGGGCGGGGTCAGCGGCCTCGTGGAAGTCCGCCTGGACAGCCGTACGAGCACTC
Organism: Streptomyces sp. NPDC051578; assembly: GCF_044454045.1. Taxonomy (NCBI): domain Bacteria; kingdom Bacillati; phylum Actinomycetota; class Actinomycetes; order Kitasatosporales; family Streptomycetaceae; genus Streptomyces; species Streptomyces sp. NPDC051578. Next base: position 253,209 of record NZ_JBITDH010000002.1, on the reverse strand, counting down.
CGGTCGGCAGTTTCTCCGTCGCCGGCACCGGAGGCTGGCAGAGCTGGCGGACCGTCCCCGCGAACATCAGCGCCGTCACCGGCACCCACGACGTCTACCTGACCTTCACCAGCGGTCAGCCGGCCGACTTCGTGAACGTGAACTGGTTCGACTTCGGCCACTGACCGGGCTGCGGCGCCGGGTGCTCCGGCGGTACGGGTTAACCTGCTCCGCGGCAAGTCAACCTCCGACGGCCACGCATGAGGAGCGCCCGTGCCCGAACAGCTTCGTGTTCCAGGGAACCGCCCCACCCTGGAGGCCGTGGCGGCACTGGCCGGGGTGTCCCGGGCCACCGTCTCCCGCGTCGTCAACGGCGGTGACGGGGTCCGGGCGCACCTGGTGGACAAAGTGCGGGAGGCCGTACGCGAGCTCGGCTACGTGCCGAACCACGCGGCCCGCACCCTGGTCACCCGGCGCACCGGGGCGGTGGCGGTGATCATCCCCGAACCGGAGGCGCGGATCTTCTCCGACCCGTTCTTCTCGCGCCAGATACGCGGAATCAGCCGGGAACTCACGGCGCAGGACACCCAGTTGGTCCTGTTGCTGGTGGAGGACCGGGGGGACTACGACCGGATCGAGCGGTACCTGGCGGGCGGCCACGTCGACGGGGCGCTCGCCTTCTCGCTGCACACCGACGACCCGCTGCCGGAAATCACCCGCCGGGTCGCGATGCCCACGGTCTACGGCGGCCGGCCGGGCTGGACGACCGGCCCCGACGACCCGTGCGCCGCCTATGTCGACGCCGACAACCGGGGCGGCGCCCGGGAGGCGGTACGCCACCTGCTCGCCCTGGGCCGTAGGCGTGTGGCGCACGTCGCGGGGCCGCTCGACCAGACGTCGGCCGTCGACCGGCTCGACGGCTACCGGGACGTACTGGTCGGCGGTGACCCCGCGTTGGTGGCGGGGGGTGATTTCACGGCGGCCGGCGGGGCCCGTGCGATGCGGGAGCTGCTGGAGCGCCGGCCGGACCTGGACGCGGTGTTCGCCGCGAACGACCTGATGGCGACGGGGGCCCTCGCGGTGCTCCGGGAGAAGGGCCTCGACGTGCCGGGGGACGTGGCGGTGGTCGGCTTCGACGACACCGAGCGGGTGGCCGAGGCGACGGAGCCGCCGCTGACGACGGTCCGCCAGGACGTGGAGGGGATGGGCCGCCTGATGGCCCGGCTGCTGCTCGGCACGCTGGGCGCGCTGGGCACCTCGCCCGCACCCCGGGCGGTGATCACACCGACCGCACTGGTCCGCCGGGCCTCCGCCTGACGCCGGCGCCGCCGTCACCGCCGGTCAGTGGGGCGCAGTGGCACGGGCCTCGGCCCGGCCCGTCTCCGCCGAGACGGTCAGGGAGTGGGGGGAGGTGGGGTCGCGCAGGGTCCCGGCGACCTCACAGGTGCCCGAGCCCGCGCGCGCGTCGACGCGGAAGCGGGTGGCCGGGGGGAAGGCGAGGTCGAGCCCGCCGGAGCCGACACGGGCGGTGACCCGGTCGGGCGGGGCCAGGAAGGCGGCCAGCGCGTGGCCGGAGTCCGCCGCGACGTCGGCCTGCGCCGAGGTCAGGCCGGTGGCGTTCAGGGCGCCGGAGCCGGCCCGGGCGCGCAGCACGCCGCGCAGGCCGACGAGGTTCAGGGTGCCGGAGTCGACGGCGGCGTCGACGGGGCCGGCCATACCGCTGATGTCGACCCGGCCGGAGCCGGCGGACACCCGTACGGGAATGTCTGCCGGCACGGTCACCGCGAGGCGGACGTCACAGCCGGGCCCGGGGCCCGGCGCGTCCGGATCTCCGCCATCGGCGCCAGCGCCGTCATCGGCGCTTTCGCCGGGGCAGCGCGCGGCCACCCGCAGGGTGTCGCCGAGCCGGCTCTCCTCGACGACGGGCGGCCGGGCGGACCAGCCGAGCTCCGCCCGGTAGCCGACCACCGCGTCCGCGCGCGGGGTGACGACGATGTCCGCGCTGCGACCGGTGATCTCCAGGGCCCGCACGGGCAGAGCGCCGCTGTCGCCGACCAGGACGCGGCTGTGCGGGGAGTGCTGCGTCCATGCCTGACGGCCCGCCGGCACGAGGACCAGCAGCGCACCGGCCAGCGCCGCGAGGAGCCACGCCCTGCGGTGCTTCGGGCGGGCCGGGGCCGGCGGCGCACCGGATGCGTCGGCGCGGGTCACGGTGTGCCGTCCAGGAACCGCAGGACCGCGAGGACGCGGCGGTGGGCGCCCTCGGCCGGTGGCAGGTCCAGCTTGGTGAAGATGTTGTTGATGTGCTTGGCCACCGCGCTCTCGCTGACCACGAGTCCGGCCGCGATGCCCGCGTTGGAGCGGCCCTCCGCCATCAGGGCCAGCACCTCGCGTTCGCGCGGGGTCAGCCGCTCCAACGGGTCCGGTCCGCCGCCCCGGCGCAGCAGGAGCTGGGCGACGACCTGGGGGTCGAGCGCGGTGCCGCCCGCCGCGACGCGGCGCAGCGCGTCGATGAACTCCTCCACGTCTGCGACCCGTTGCTTGAGGAGGTAGCCGATGCCCGCGCTGTTCTCGCCCGACAGCAGGTCGGCCGCGTAGCGCTCCTCCACGTACTGCGAGAGCAGCAGGACCGCGGTGCGCGGGCTGCGGCTGCGGATCATCAGCGCCGCGCGGACCCCTTCGTCGGTGAAGCCGGGTGGCATGCGTACGTCGAGCAGCGCGAGGTCGGGCCGGTGTTCCTCGACGGCGGCGAGCACCGCTTCGGCGTCCCCGGCTTCGGCGGTCACCTCGAACCCCGCCATTTCGAGGACCTTCACGAGTCCTATGCGCAGCAGGACGGAGTCCTCGGCGATCACGGCACGCACGGCAGCTCCACGGTGATGACGGTCGGGCCCCCGAGAGGGCTGTTGATCTTGAGAGTTCCGTCGACCGACCCTACCCGCTTGCGCAGACCCGTCAGGCCGGTGCCGGAGGCCGGATCGGCGCCGCCCACCCCGTCGTCGGTGACGACGACGCGCAGCAGGTCGGTGCCCGCGTCCCCCATGACCCGCCGCACCCGGACGGAGCAGCGGCCGGCACGGGCGTGTTTGGCGACGTTGGCGAGGGCTTCGGAGACCACGAAGTACGCGACGGCCTCGACCGTCGGGCCGGGGCGTTCGGCGAGGTCCACGGTGAGTTCGACGGGCAGGGGGGCGCGGGCGGCGATCCCGGAGAGCGCGGCGTCGAGCCCGCGGTCCTCCAGGACCGCCGGGTGCAGGCCCCGTACCAGGCTGTTCAGTTCCTCGATCGCCTCCTTCGCCTCGCGGTGGGCCTCGTCGATGACGGCCTTGGCCTCGGGCGGCAGGTCCGGGAGGGTGGCGCGGGCGATCCCGAGGTTCATGGCGAGGGAGACCAGGCGCTGTTGGGCGCCGTCGTGCAGGTCCCTCTCGATGCGGCGGCGTTCGAGGTCGGCGGCGTCCAGCACGCCGGCCCGGCTCTGGGCGAGGTCCTCGACGCGGCGCAGCAACTCCCCGGCGCGGTTGGGGCCGAGGAGGGCCGCGGCGGCGAGTGCGTCGAGGCGGGCGACGAGGGCGGCCGCCCAGGGAACCGTGAGCAGGGCCAGACCCCCGGCGACGGTCATCAGGTCGTACTGGCCGGTCCAGCCGGGGGTGCCCGTTCCGCCGCGGCCGGGCAGCAGCCAGACCCATCCGTAGACGGTGGCGCCGACGCCACCCGCCGCCCAGCCGAGGACGACGGCGGCGCCCGCCAGCGCGGCGAGGGGGCTGACGACGAGGTGGTACCCGTACTGCCGCCACATCGCCTCGGAACCCAGCCGTTCACCCACCCCCCGCGGTGTCCACCACCGGTGCTCGTGTACGACCGGCGGAACGTCGAGGCCGAGCAGCGACCAGAAGCGGCTGCGCTGGAGCGGCGTGAGCAGGGGGCAGAGGACCAGCGCGGCGGCCAGCGGAACGGGATCGTGCCCGGGGAGCACCGCCAGGACGGTGACCCCCGCGAGGACGGGCAGCGCGGGCGGTATGGCAGCCGCCGCGAAGGCGGTGTTGCGCCGGGCCCACGCCGACCAGGGGGCGTGCGCGGCCAACCAGGTGGACGTACGCCTCAGCGCGCCGCGAAGTGCCATGATCCATACGGTAATCGCACCGGTCCGGGGTGTGCGACCACCCTGGTACCCGCTCGGGGGTGGTACAGGCACCACCCCGGCTTCGGACCGTGGGGCTACTGATCTTCGCGTTGCGGGACACAAGAGTGGGGGCGTGCCCCGCGGAAGGACCGCCGGGCCGGAAGGAGACCCGCGGCCATGGCCCTCACCGCCCCCTGCCTCCCCGTCACCGCACGCACGACCACCCGCCGGATGCCCGGTCCGCCGGCGACGGGCCGTCGGACGGCCGCACGCCGCGCCGCGCCGGGGATCGCCGTGGTCTTCACCGGGGCCGGGGCGGCGCTGCTGCCGTGGATGCTCGTGCTGGCGACGACGCTGCCCGCGAGCGCCCGGGTGTCCCACTGGGCCACGGCCTGGATCGGCCTGGACGTGATGCTGGCGGTCGCACTGGCCGGGACCGGGCTGCTGTTGCGCCGGAAGGATCCCCGGGCTTCGCCGGTGGCGGCGGCGACGGCCGCGCTGCTGGCGGTGGACGCCTGGTTCGACGTGACCACCTCGCTGGGGACCGGCGGCCAGGGCCTGGCGCTGCTGCTGGCGGCGGGGGCGGAAGTGCCGCTCGCGGTGGCTTGTGCGGTGGTGGCCGGCCGGCGGCGCGGCTGAGCGGCCGCCGGCCTCCTGGGTAGGCCCTTCCGCAGGGCCGTCCCCGCGGAGCCCGCGGTCAGACGAGGCCCAGTCCGCGGGGCGGGACGAAGAGGTGCGCGGCCCGGTGTTCGGCGGCCACCAGGGCCGCGGCGAGGCCGAATTCGGCGTCCTCGCTCCGCGCGAGTCTGCGTTCGTGGTCGCCGCAGCGCTCGCACTCCGGCACCCAGTCGGGCAGCAGGCTCTCGTGGCTGGTGGCCAGGTGGCGGGCGAGCCGGATCCGCGAGCCGGGGCCGCTGTCCACGGGGTCCCAGTCGCTCCCCTGCCCCGTGAGCCACATCTCCTCCGTGACCCGCTCGATGCGCTTCATGGAACGGTAGAGCCGGAAACAGTCGGTGCAGTCGAACATCCAGGCCGGCGGCAGCGGCCACACGTCCCGGGGGTCGAGTTCATCGGCGCTCATGCGGCAACGGTAGTGGCGGCGCACCGGCGCGTGCAGCCGATCCGGCGTACTTCCCCCTCCCCCAAAACAGCTGCGGGATCCGGGAGTTGCCCGGCGGTGCAAACGCCTCCGGCGCCCCTCTTCGGGGGCGCCGGAGGCGGTCGTCGCGGCGTGTGCGGCGCCGCGGGGCGGCCGGCGCGCCGTGTGCGCGGGGCCCTACGGCCCGATGGGCCCGACTTCTACTCGATGACCAGCTCGACGGGGATGTTGCCGCGCGTCGCCTTGGAGTACGGGCAGACCTCGTGCGCCTGCTTGACCAGAAGGGCGCCGGTCTCGCCCTCGAGGGACTCGGGCAGCTCGATGCGCAGGGTGACGGCCAGACCGAAGCCCGAGCCGTCCTGGCCGATGGAGGTCTCCGCGGTGACGGAGATGTCGCCGGTGTCGACCTTGGCCTGCCGGCCGACCAGCCCGAGGGCGCTGGCGAAGCAGGCGGCGTAGCCGGCCGCGAAGAGCTGCTCGGGGTTGGTGCCCTGCCCGTTGCCGCCGAGCGCCGGAGGCATGGCCAGCGCGAGGTCGATCTGGCCGTCGGAGCTGACTGCGCGGCCCTCACGGCCGTTGGCGGTGGCGACAGCGGTGTACAGCGCGTCCATCGGAGTTCCTCTCGGGAGGTGGGGAAGGCGGTCCGGGGCGAACCTCGGCGGTGCCGGTGAACCGGCCGCCTCCACTAATAGAGCACACAATTGAATTGTGCACAACTCAATGGCTTGCAAGCCACCTCGCGGTACACTGGCCCCCATGACGCAGCAGCCCGCCACCCCGCTCGACGACCAGGACTTCCTGCGCCTGGACGGGCAGATCTGCTTCGCGCTCAACGCCGCGAGCCGCGCCTTCAACGGCCTCTACCGGGTCGTCCTCAAGGATCTGGGCCTGACCTACCCGCAGTACCTGGTGATGCTGGTCCTGTGGGAGCACGGCACGATGCCCGTCAAGCAGCTCGGGGCGCACCTGCGGCTCGACTCGGGCACGCTCTCGCCCCTGCTCAAGCGGTTGGAGGGAGCCGGCCTGATCCGGCGCGAGCGCAGCTCGCAGGACGAGCGCTCGGTCCACGCCGTGCTGACCGACGAGGGCGCGGCCCTGCGCGGGCGCGCGGTGGAGGTTCCCCGCCGCATCGCGCGGGCGACGGGGTTCGAACTGGAGGAGATCCGCGACCTCCAGACGCGCCTGAGCCGCCTCACGGCGGCCCTCGACTCCGCGACGACCGGCGAGGACCTCTGATCCGCCCGCTCCGGCCCTCCCAGGTTCAGGCGTCCTTCTCCATGGTGGGACGGAGCCGCTCCAGCAGGGCGTAGAGCGTCGCGCTCTCGTCCTCGTCGAGGGTGTCGAGCGCGCCGTGCGTCGCCTGCATCTCCTCGCGCACCCGCCGGATGACGTCCCGGCCCTCGTCCGTGGCGACGACGTTCTTCACGCGCCGGTCGATGGGGGACGGCTCCCGCCGCACCAGCTCGCGCGCCTCCAGTCTGTCGACGATGCCGGTGACGTTGGACGCGTCACACACCAGCAGGGTGGCCAGGCCCCGCATCGGCACCGGCCCCTCCAGCTGGGCGAGCACCCTGGCCTGCGTGGAGGTGAGGCCGTAGCGGGCGGCGGCGGCCGCGAAATCCCGCCACTGGGCGGTGCCGATGGCAGCGAGCAGCTCCAGGAGCTGGAGCTTGGCGGGGCGTGGGGGGGCGGCCGGGCCGGCGGTGGCACTCATGCGGTCGAGCGTACGCAAGAAGGTTGCCATTATCAATTGTTTACTTGACCTCCTTAACTATTGCGGTCTACCTTCATCCAAGTACTTGATGAGATAAAACATCTGCGATCTGAAGCGTTAAGAAGGTCCTGCCAGCCATGAGCTCCGCCGCACCCGCCCCCTCCGCCGCCAGACCCGGGAACGAGACGGTCATCGTCTTCGCCCTGAGCCTCGCCGCCATGGTCGTGTCGATGATGCAGACCCTGCCCGTCCCGATCCTGGGCCTGATCCGCAACGACCTCGGCACCTCGACCGCCAACGTCAGCTGGGTGACCACCGCCACCCTGCTGTCCGCAGCCGTCTTCACCCCGCTCCTGGGCCGCTTCGGCGACCAGCACGGCAAGAAGCCGACCCTGGTGGCCGTACTCGCCGTCATGGTCGCGGGTTCCGTCGTCGCCGCCCTGGCGACCTCGCTGCCCCTGCTCATCCTGGGCCGGGTGCTCCAGGGCGCGGCCACCGCGATCTTCCCCCTGGCCCTCTCCGTCCTGCGCGAAGAGGTCCGGCCGCAGAAGCTGCCGGGTGCCATGGCACTGGTCAGCGGAACGCTCGCGTTCGGCAGCGGTCTGGCGCTGGTCGCCACCGGCCTGCTGACCTCCGGTGACGGCGCCGACTACCGCAACGCCTTCTGGATGGCGACCGGCTTCGCGACCCTCGCCCTGCTGGCGGTCGTGTTCCTGGTCCCGGCCACCCGCCACAAGACCGGCGGCCGCACCGACTTCCTGGGCGCGCTGACCCTCGGCATCGCCCTGCTGCTGCTCCTGCTGCCCATCTCGCAGGGCCACGAGTGGGGCTGGTCCTCCGGCCGTACGCTCGCCGGCTTCGCAGGCGCCGCCGTCATGACCGCCGTGTGGGTCCTGGTCGAGCGCAAGGTGCGCGAGCCGCTGGTCGACATGAGGATGTTCGTCCACCGCCCGGTGCTGATGGCCAACCTGGCCGGCATCCTCGTCGGCTTCGGCATGTTCGCGAACTTCCTCGGCGTGTCCTACCTCGTCCAGATGCCGAAGGCGCTCACCGGGTACGGGTTCGACGCGTCCATCCTGCGCGCCTCCGTCCAGTTCCTGCTGCCGGGTGCCATCGTCTCGCTGCTCGCCTCGCCCATCGGCGGTCAGCTGGTCCGCCACCGCGGCCCGCGCATCGCGCTCGCCCTGGCCGCCGGGCTCGGCGCCGTCGGCTTCGGCTGGCTGGCCTTCGACCACGGCCACACCTTCTCGGTGATCGGCGCCGGTGTCGTCGTCGGCGCGGCCGTCAGCTTCGGTTACGCGGCCATGCCCGCCGTGATCATGGCGAGCGTGCCGCACCACCAGAGCGGCATCGCCAACGGCATCAACTCGATCTCCCGTTCCACCGGCAGCGCGATCGGCAGCGCCATCGTCACCACGATCCTGGCGTCCAAGACGATCGAGCACCTCCCGCCGGGCGTTCCCGCCCTGCCCGCCGAGTCCGGTTTCACCCTGACGTTCGGGATCGGGGCGGCGGCCTTCGCCCTGGTCGCCCTGATCAGCTGGGTCGGACTGCGCAAGGGCCACGGCCCCCGTGTGGCCGGGCCCGTCGCGTCCGGCGAGGTCCCGGCCCCGAAGGTGGTGGAGACGGCCGACGCCGTCTGATCCCCCGCCGCCCGCACCCGTACCGCCCCCGGTCCTCCTGGACGACCGGGGGCGGTTCGCGTCGCCGGTGAAGCGGCCCGCGCGGGTCCCGCGCGGTGGGACGGCCCCCGCTGGGTACGCTTCCCGGGACAGCGCGGGCAGTTCGGGGCGGGGTGGGGTTCATGGGTCGTCAGGCGGGGCTGCGGGGCGCGGCGGTGGCCGCGGCGCTGCTGCTGGGGCTTGCCGGGTGCGGTCAGTACGGCGGTGCGCCGGACGGCGGGCGGGGCGGGGCCACGGGCGGACCCCCGGCCGGCGGGGACCCGAAACCCGGCGCCGCCGACGTACTGCCCGGCATGGTCAGCGCGGCCGTGGCCCGGACGCAGCTGGCCGCGCTGGCGGTCGGCAAGCCGGGGACGATGGCCGGGTACAGCCGCGACAAGTTCACGCACTGGGCCGAGCAGGGCGACAAGTGCGACACCCGCGAGGTCGTCCTGAGGCGCGACGGCAAGAACGTCACCCAGGACGCGCAGTGCCGGGCGGTGTCCGGCACGTGGAAGAGCCTGTACGACGGCGCGGAGATCACCGACGCGGCGAAGCTGGACATCGACCACATGGTCCCGCTCGCCGAAGGCTGGCGCTCCGGCGCCGCCGGCTGGGACGCCGCCAAACGCAAGGCCTTCGCCAACGACCTGACGCGCCCCCAGTTGCTGGCCGTCTCGGCGGCCTCCAACCGCTCGAAGGGCGACCAGAGTCCGGACCTGTGGCAGCCGCCGGACAAGACGAGCTGGTGCCTGTACGGACGCGCCTGGACCACCGTCAAGTCCTACTACGGGCTGACCGTCACCCAACCGGAGAAGGCCATGCTCACCACGATGATCGACACCTGCGCCTCATGACCGCGCCCGGGCAGTGGCAGGACGACGTCCTCGCCGGCCGCGGCGGCGCCATGACCGACGAGGTCGGGGTGATCACCGGGGAGCTCACCCTGCGCACCCTCGCGGATCCGGACGGCAAGGTCCGCTTCGAGATCCAGTACCGCGACGCCGACGAGTGGTACACCCTGACCGGCAGTCCCGTCGCCCACGGTGACCCGTACGCCCTCCACCTGGCGGCCCTGCGCGCCGTCCGCGCGGGCGGCGGCGCCGGGGCTCCGCACCCCAGCGCCTGACCGGTCAGCCGCCCGCCGCGGGGAACGCGCTGGTCAGCGTGGCTGCGGGCTGACAGACTGAGGTGGCTCCATCACTCCCAGGAGGACCCATGGCCGACGAGACCGACACCCCGCAGGACGAATCCCCCGCCGAGGAGGCCAAGCGCAAGTTCCGCGAGGCCCTGGAGCGCAACGCGGCGAACGCCCATTCGCAGCAGGCCCACCAGAGCCGGGCGAAGGTGCAGGGCGCCAGCAGCGGCCCAGGCGGCAAGAACAAGAAGGTGCGCCGCAAGACCGGCTGACGCGTTCCGCCGGGCGGCCGGGACCCCGTGCGGGGTGCGCCGCCCAGCGGGCGCCTCGCCCTGACGGTCTCCGGATCGTTGGGCCGCATGGGTGAGTGGTGATAACCCCCGGGCAAGTCGCTAGTTGATCCGGTCGTACCCGCCGGGGACAGCTCATGCGACAGAAGGATTCCTCACCATGCTCAAGAAGTTCATGGCCACCGCCGCGGTCGCCGCTTCCGTAGTCGGCGCCGGCGCCCTCGCAGCCACCCCGGCGATGGCGATCGGCAACGACAACGGCGTGAACACCGTCAACGGCAACGGTGCCGCGCAGATCTACGGCAACCAGAAGACCGAGGGCGCCATGAGCCCGCAGCTGAGCCTGGTCCAGGGTTCGCTGAACAAGCTGTGCATCGGCCTGCCGGCCAAGGCGAACGTGCAGTCGCTCGTGGCCCTGGTCAACGTCGGTGTCCAGGACATCAACGTCCTGTCCAACCCGCAGAACCAGCAGTGCGCGGAGAACTCCACCCAGGCCAAGGGCGACGAGTCGCTGTCGCACATCCTGGACAACATCCCGGTCCTCTCCGGGAACCTGTCCGCCAACAGCTGACCGCTCTTCATCCCCGGACCGGCGTGACGGCATCGGCCGTCACGCCGGTCCGGCGTTCGCGGCGAGCCGCAAGAGGCGAGCGGCTCTTTCGCCAAATGCAACAGCTTTGGTCTAGACCTTGACAGGTTCAGACCACTTTCGCTTCAGTGGCCGTAGTTGCCCCCCACTCGACACCTCAGGCAACTCCCCCCACTGAAGGAGCAGTTCCGTGATCCGTGCGCTACGTCGCCGCGCCCTCTCCCTGGCCGCGGCCGCCGCCGTGACCCTCGGCGTCGCCATCGCCCTGCCCGCCTCCCCCGCCGCCGCGGCCCCCGCCTGCGCCGGTTCCTGGACCGCGGCCGCCGTCTACACGAACGGCATGAGCGCCTCGTACGGCGGACACAACTGGCAGGCCAAGTGGTGGACCCAGGGCGAGACCCCCGGCACCACCGGGCAGTGGGGGGTCTGGTCGGACCAGGGCGCCTGCGGCAGCGGTGGCCAGGACCCCGACCCCGGCACCGGGAACCCCTCGGGATTCGTCGTCAGCGAGGCCCAGTTCAACCAGATGTTCCCGAACCGGAACCCCTTCTACACCTACAACGGGCTGGTCGCGGCCCTCTCGGCGTACCCGGCCTTCGCGCACACCGGAGACGACACCGTCAAGCGGCGCGAGGCCGCCGCCTTCCTCGCCAACGTCTCCCACGAGACCGGCGGACTGGTCTACATCGTCGAGCAGAACACCGCCAACTACCCGCACTACTGCGACGCGTCCCAGCCCTACGGCTGCCCCGCCGGCCAGGCCGCCTACTACGGACGCGGCCCCATCCAGCTGAGCTGGAACTTCAACTACAAGGCCGCGGGCGACGCACTCGGCATCGACCTCCTCGCCAACCCCTACCTCGTGGAGCAGGACCCGGCCGTCGCGATGAAGACCGCCCTCTGGTACTGGAACACGCAGAACGGCCCGGGCACCATGACCGCCCACGCCGCGATGGTGAACGGCGCCGGCTTCGGCGAGACGATCCGCTCCATCAACGGCTCCCTGGAGTGCAACGGCGGCAACCCGGCACAGGTCCAGAGCCGGGTGAACGCCTACGAGAGCTTCACCCGGCTGCTGGGCGTCACCCCGGGCGACCACCTCACCTGCTGACCCGGGCCGCCCCTGCTCAGCGCGCGCGCAGGGCCGTCGCCAGCTGGGCCCGCGAACGGACGTCGAGTTTCTGGTAGATGCGGGTGAGCCGGGACTCCACCGTCTTCACGCTGAGGAAGAGCTTCGCGGCGGCTTCCTGGTTGCTCGCTCCCTGGCTGACGAGCAGCGCGAGGCGGGTCTCGGCCTCGGTCAGGGCCGTCACCCCGGGGTGCAGGGCGCCGGCTTCGGGAGCGCTCTCCCGGGCCAGGTCCAGCCACGGCTTCGCCCCGGCCCGGTCGAACACCTCGGCCGCCTCCCGCAGCGCGGTACGGGCCGGGGCGCGGCGCCGGCGGCGGCGTTCGACACGGGCCAGGGCCAGGAGCGTACGGCCGCGTTCGAGGGGCAGCCCGAGCTCCACGAACCGGCGGGCCGTGGCCTCCAGCAGGGCCACGGCCGCGTCCGCGTCGCCCTGCGCGGAAAGGCACAGCCCCTGGGCCCGGTCGAGGGCGGCCAGGACTCCGGTGCGCGCGAGCGCGCGGGCCACCGTACGGACGGAGTCCAGCAGTTCCGCGGCTTCGCCGGGGGCGTCGGCCGCGACCAGGGCCTCGGCGAGGTCCCCGTGCCAGCGCAGGATCGAGGGGTCGACCACCTGCTGGGCCTCTTCCAGGCCGGCGACCCGGCGCAGCGTGGCCACGGCCTTCGCGGCGTCACCCGTGGCCAGTTCGACGAGGCCGAGGGCGTACAGGCTCCGGGAGAGGAAGACCTGGTCGTGTTCCTCCTCCGAGGCCTGGATGCCGCGGCGGGCGTAGCCGGCGGCCCGGGCGAAGCTGCCGCTCGTGGCTTCGGCCGTCGCGGCGACATACCAGGCGGGACCGGGCGACAGGCCCGCCTCGATGGTGAGTTCCAGGGCGCGCCGGGCGTGTGCGGCACCTGCCGCGCACCTGCCGCGCCGCAGTTCGACCTCGGTGAGGCTGCGCAGCACCTCGAAGACGTCCTCCGAGGAGCCGGTGCGCTGTACGGCGGGGAGCAGGGCGAGGAGCTGACGGTGGGCGTCCTCCAGGCGGTCGTCGAAGAGGGCGTGCCGCACGGCGAGGTACTGGGGCGCGTTGCGCATGCCGAGCGGCACCTCGGGAGCGGGCAGGGCGAGCGCCTCGGCGAGGATGTCCTCGGCTCCGGGGTCACCGAGGATGCGGCCCATGCGGGCCCGCACGGTCAGTGCCATGGCCTCGGCCACCTGGTCCCCGCCGAGCGCGGCCAGCGCTCCGGCTTCGGCCGCCGCGTCGCGGGAGCGTACGGGGTCTCCGTCGCTGAGGTTGTGCTTCCAGGCGACCCGCAGCCGGACGGCGGCCAGCAGCGCCGGGTCCCCCGCGGCGTCGTCGATGGCGTAGGCGAAGGTCTCGTCGAGGTCGGCCAGCGCCTGGCCGGCGGCGTCGATCACGGCGAGGCGGGCGCGGACCCGGTCGGCGGGCGAGGCGTCGCGGGCGAGGACGGCGCGGGTGGCGCGGCGGGCGAGGTCGGCGCGGCCCGCCCAGCCCGCGTCCTCGGCGGCCGTGACCAGCCGGGCCAGTTCCTCCTCGGGCCGGTCGCCGGGGGTGCGTTCGGCGGCGAGCAGCCCGAGTTCGGCGGCCAGTGCCCGCTGGCCGCGGCGGCGGCAGGCAGCGGCGGCCTCGGTGATCTCGGCGGCGAGGCGGGCGTCGGGGGTGTCCACGGCCAGCGCCCGGTGCCGTACGGCCTGGACGGGGTCGTCCACGGCGGCGGCGAGCGCGGCGTGCCCGGCGGCCCGCTCGGGCCAGCCCGCGTCGGCGGCCAGTGCCGTGGGCAGCGCGCCGGCGGTGAAGCGGACGGCGCCGTCCTCCCCGACGGTGACCAGCGCGGCCCGTTCCGCCTCGGCCAGCTCCGCTTCGGCGTCGGGGCTGCCGGCCCGGCGCAGCAGGGCGGTCGTGGGACGGGAGGCGAGGGCGGCGAGGAGCAGGGTGCGGCGGGCCCGGGCCGGGGCTTCGGCGAGGAGCCTGCGCGCGACTTCGCGGGCCTGCCCCGATACGGGCAGGGTGTCGGCGTGGTGGGCGCCGGATGCGCCGTCGCGGGCGCCGGCGGCTTCGGTGAGGGAGTGGCCGAGGGCGAGGGCGAGGCGCGGGTTGCCGCCGCTGGCCTGGTGGATGCGGCCGGCGAGGCGGGCGGGCAGCCCATGGCGCACGAGCAGTTCGGCGACTTCGTCCGCGCCGAGCGGGGGCACCCGGACGGCGGGGGTGGCGGGCCCGCAGAGCGGTCCGGCGACGGGGGCGCCGCCCTGCACGCACTCGGCGACCAGGACGCGGACCCGGGGCGGCGTCAGGCGCAGGGCGAAGCGGAGCAGGCCGGTGCTTTCGGCGTCGAGCCACTGGGCGTTGTCGATGACGAGCAGCACGGGGTTGCGCGCGGCGAGGGTGCGCAGGACCTCGACGACGGCGAGGCGCAGCGCCACGTGGTCGCGGCCGGCGCCGGGCGTGTCGGTCTCCCGGCGCAGGAGGGCGATCGCGGTGCGCTGGGGTCCGGCGAGCCGTTCGAGGGCGGCGGCGGGGACGGAGGCGAGCAGGGCGGCGGCCGAGGCCTCGGGTATGGACTGGTCGGCGGCTTCGGGGGCGAGGTGGAGCACGGTTTCGCGTCGCGCTTCGGCGGCGGCCGCGACGGCGCGCACCACCTCGGTCTTGCCGGCGCCGGCGGGTCCGGTGAGGATCGCCCGGCCGTGGGTGGTCAGCGCGCGGTCGACCGCCGCGATGAGTTCACCGTGTCCGACGCTTGTGTCAGCGTTCCCCGTCGCCGCCACGCACAGCCACCAGCCTTTCGCGCCCCTGCCCTGTGCCTTTCCTGTGAGCGCGACAATACGAGGTCGGCTGCCGGGCGGACCCTCATTGTGACGCAGAAATCAGTCGGCCGGCCGGAATGCACGGCGGACCTGCCGGTACGGGAGGTACCGGCAGGTCCGGGGGCTGGTCCGAGGGCTGGAATCGACGCTGGTGCTGGTCCGTACCATCGGCCCGTCAGGGCCGCGGCGGCGGACTCAGAAGCCGAGGCTCCAGGAGTCGATGTAGCCCGTGTCGGCGGCGGCCACGTCCTGCACGCGCAGCTGCCAGGTGCCGTTGGCGGGCAGGGCGGAGGCGTCCACGGTGTACGTGGTGAGCACGTTGTCCGCGCTGTCGCCCGAGGAGCTCTGGAGCCGCTTGACGGTGCCGTCCGGCGCGACCAGGTCGATGACGAGGTCACCGCGGTAGGTGTGCTTGATGTCGACGTTCACCTTGAGGGCGGCCGGGGCGTTGCCGGTGAGGCCGGAGACGGTGACCGAGGAGGAGACGGCGCCGCCGTTGTCCGGGATCGCGACGTCCGTGGTGTTGTCGAACACCGGCGTGACCGGCGTGGAGGTCACGGCGTTCACCGTGGCGGCCGCGTCGGCGAGGCCGGCGCCGCAGCCGCCGGTGCAGGTCCCGGCGAGCGGACGGGCGTTGGCCTTGATGGCCGCCTTGACCTGCGCCGGGGTGAGGGACGGCTTGGCGGCCACCAGGAGCGCGGCGAGTCCCGCGACGTGCGGGGAGGCCATGCTGGTGCCCTGGTACGGCTTGTAGATCTCCGCGCCCGGGGTGGTGGTGCCCGCGTTCAGCGAGGAGAGGATGCCGTTCTCGGGGGTGGTGACGGTGCCGGGGGTGTCGGTGGCGCGGCGGGTCTCACCGCCGGGGGCGGTGATGTCGATGCGGGTACCGAAGTTGGAGTAGAAGGAGCGGTCGCCGGTCCGGTTGGAGGCGGCCACGGTGATCACGTTGTTGCAGCTGGCGGGGGTGAAGCCCGACGCGTCGGCGTTGGAGTTGCCGGCGGCGACCACGACGGTGGTGCCGCGGGCGACGGCCGCGTTGATGGCGTTCTGGTAGCTGGTGCCGCAGGTGCCCGAGCCGCCGAGGCTCATGTTGATGACCTTGGCGGGGGTGGCGTTGGCCGGGACGCCGGGGACGGAGCCGCCGGAGGCCCAGGTGATGGCGTCGACGATGTCCGAGGTGGCACCGCCGCACTTGCCGAGGACGCGGACGGGCTGGATCTTCGCGTTGTACGCGATGCCGGCGACGCCCTTGGCGTTGTTGGTGGCCGCGGCGATGGTGCCGGCGACGTGGGTGCCGTGCCAGGAGGAGCCGCTGGCCGTGGAGCCGGTGCCGCACTCGCCCGCCGCGCTCCAGTCGCCCTGGTCGGCCGGGTTGGAGTCGCGGCCGTTGCCGTCGCGGGCGGCGGTGGAGTCGCTGATGAAGTCGTAGCCGGCGACGATGTTGGGGGCGACGTCGGAGTGGGTGACGTAGCCGGTGTCGATGACGGCGACGGTGACGCCGGAACCGGTCGACTTGTCCCAGGCAGCGGGTACGTTCATTCCGGCGGTGGCCTCGAAGAGGTCCCACTGCTTGGCGTACTCGGTGTCGTTCGGGGTGGCCATGGCGTAGGCGCGGGAGTCCGGCTCGACGTAGGCGACGTCGGGGTCGGCGCGGAACTGGGCCATCACGTCGGCCGCGTCGGCCGGGGCGGTCGCACCACCCAGGCTGACGAGGGCGGCGCCGGTGCCGAGGCGGCGGTCGAACTTCGCCTTCTTGCCGGCCTTCTTCCCCTTGGCGGCGGCGTCGTCGGCGGCCGCGCTGTTGGAGCCGGCTTCGGCGGCTGAGGCCTTGTAGCCGACGATCAGGTTCTGCACGGGCGCGGCACCCGGGGCGGCGGGGGCCGCGGCGGCCGGGAGGGTGGTGGCGGGGTCAAAGGAGCCGGTCACGGCCACGGAGGCGGTGGCGGAGCCCGCCAGCAGGGTGACGGACATGGCCACCACGGATATGAGCCGACGTCTGGATGCGTGCACGTGTTCCCTTTCGCGGGCCGTTTCCGGGCAGGCCGGAGCGGCCGGTTCGAGCTGTGTGGGAGGTGAACCGGCGGCCGGGGCGGGCCGGGAGCGGGCTGGTCAGGCCCGCTCCGGACACCACCGCGCGCCGCGTTGCCCGGCCGCGACGGCGGGGCGGGGCAACGGCGGTACCGGCGATCCGGCCCGGCCGCGCAAGGCTTCACACCATGTGGGGTTGGTGCGGGGACCGTTCGTGGCGGGGAAGACCGCCGGTGGGCAGACAGTAGGCAACGCGGGGATGAACTCGATACGGGGAAAACCCTTGTCGACCCCCCTGCCCGTGCCCCGGGGGCTACCGGGGCGGGTGGAGGGCCCGGAAGTAGGTCCAGCTGGTCTCGTTCGGCGCGGTCCACTTCTCGGGGGCGCGGGCGAACTCGGGGTGGTGCGCGGCGATGTAGGCGCGGGTGCGTTCGGGGGCGTCTTCGTAGGAGGGGAGTTTGCGACCGCGACAGTGGAAGGTGAGTCCGCCGGGCCGCGCCCCCTGTTCCATCCAGGGCAGCCACGGGGACATCCGGGTCCAGGACATCGTGGCGGGGACGCTCGGCGCGTCGGCGGTCAGGGCGGTCGCCGGCGCGAAGAACTGGAACAGCTCAAGGGCCCGGTAGGTGTCGTCCGCCGAGTTCAGCGGGTACTGGGCGACGGGCAGCGGCGAGGGGTAGGAGAGGGGGATCTCCAGGCTGAAACACACCTGGTCGCCGAGGTCGGTCACGGGTACGGGGAAGGGCCGCCAGGCCTGGTTCGCGGGGTCGTTCCAGACGTGCACCACGGGCTTGTCCTCCCATGTCTCCAGGATCTCGCGGCTGCGCGGGTCCAGGTAGAAGGCGGCTTCCCGGGTGAGGAGCCGGTACGTCCCCTCCTCCTCGCCCCCGCCGGCTTCCAGCCGGGCCACGTTGACGCCCTCGAAGCCGAAGAGGTGCCGGTAGGGCTCTCCCGGCGCCCAGGAGTGGACGTCTCCGGTCCACCAGAAGGTCACCTCGCTGCCGTCGAGCGAGGCGCGGGTGCGGGCGAGGGCGAGGAGGAGCTCGGCGGGAGTCATGGCGTCCACTGTGCGCGGCCGGCGACCGCCCCGGCAAGGAGCGACATGGCCAACCGGGGTCCGGCCGCGGTGCGTTGGGGGCAGCGGGTGCGGGGCGCGGCCGCCGGGGCCCGCGCGGGCGCGGTTGACTCGGGTGGCGGGCACCGGCAACCGTGGGCGCCATGGGGAACGAACACCGATTGCTCGCGCTGCTCGTCTGCCTGGTCCTGGGCGGCGGGCTGTGCGCCGCCGTGCTCGGTGCTTCCCGGGCGGCCGGGCCCCGCGCGGGCCCGGCGGCCGCGGACTTCGCCGCCCCGCGCGACATGTCCCCGGAGCCGGGCCTGCTTCCCACCGGCCCCGACGCCTCGACCGGGACGGTGACGGTGGATTGCGGCCGCAACGGTGAAGGGCACTACAACCAGGACAACCTGGTGGTCTCCCCGGGGCTGCGGGCGGGCGCCCACCACACCCACGCCTACGTGGGGAACCTGTCCACCGACGCGCTGTCCACGGACGCCTCCCTGGCGGCCGCGCCCACGAGCTGCGCGGGCGGCGACCGCTCGACGTACTACTGGCCGGTCCTGCGCCGCACGGACCGGCCGGGCCGGGATCCGCGCGAGAACACGCCGGGGCACGGCAACGCGGGCGAGATCGTGCCGGAGGCGGCGGTGACGGTGGAATTCCGGGGCAGTCCGGTCGGGAAGGTGGTGCCGATGCCGCGGTTCCTGCGGGCGGTGACCGGCGACGCGCTCGCGTACACGGCGGGCGCCGCCGCGCAGGTCCGGGCCCGCTGGGGCTGTTCGGGCACTCCCGGGTCGGCCTCCGCGCACTATCCGCGCTGTCCTGCCGGGCAGCGCGTCACGCGGACCCTGGTCTTCCCCAGCTGCTGGAACGGGCTGGACGACGACAGCCCGGGGCACCGCTCGCACCTGCTGTTCCCCGCCGTGACCGGCGTCTGCCCCCAGGGCACCTTCCCGGTTCCGCAGCTGCGCGTGTCACTGGCGTACGACCTGCCGCCGGGCGTGCCCTTCGCGCTCGATTCCTTCCCCGAGCAGCTGCACAGCCCGAAGACGGACCACGCGATGTTCGTGAACGTGATGACCGACGAGCGGATGCAGGAAGTGGCCGACTGCCTCAACGACGGCCGCACCTGCCGCACCTGAGCCCCGCGCGCCCCAGTGACGCGGGTCACATGAACCCGGCCGGCCCGGGGCCCGTGTTCGGACCGCACCCACGCAAGCGAGGAAGACGGAGAGGGTGAGATGGCCGGACCACTGTGGCCCCGCACGCGGCGGGGCTCGACGGATGAGGCACTGATCACGTCGGTGTACGAGGAGCACGGCCACGCCCTGCTCGCGTACGCGACCCGGCTCACCGGGGACCGGGCCGCCGCCGAGGACGTGGTCCAGGAGACCCTCCTGCGGGCCTGGCGGCACTCGGAGGTGCTCGTCAACGGGAAGGGCTCGGTGCGCGGCTGGCTGCTCACCGTCGCCCGCAACATCATCACCGACCGCTACCGCGCGAAGGCCGCCCGGCCGCCGGAGGTCTCCGGCGCGGCGGCCGCTCCCCCGGTGGAGGTGGACCACGCGGACTCCGTCGTCGACACCATGACGGTGCTCGGCGCACTGGACCGGCTCACCCCGGAACACCGGGACGTGCTGACCGAGTTGTACTACCGCGAGCACAGCGTCGCCGAGGCCGCCGACCGGCTCGGCATTCCGGCGGGCACGGTCAAATCGCGTGCGCACTACGCCCTCAA
Source organism: Streptomyces sp. NPDC051578 (assembly GCF_044454045.1). Taxonomy (NCBI): domain Bacteria; kingdom Bacillati; phylum Actinomycetota; class Actinomycetes; order Kitasatosporales; family Streptomycetaceae; genus Streptomyces; species Streptomyces sp. NPDC051578. Next base: position 233,864 of record NZ_JBITDH010000002.1, on the reverse strand, counting down.
GGCCCTGCGGGAGGTCTTCGCGGACGGCGCCAGGGAAGGCAACAGGAGCAGGAGGCCGGGCGGGCCGCCCCAGCAGCCCGGCGGACTGCGGGAGGTGGTGGCATGAGCCGGCAGCGGCACGAGGAGGAACTCCTCGGCCCGTACGTACTGGGAGTCCTCGACGAGGCGGACGTACGGCGCGTCGAGGAGCACGTCGGCGACTGCGTGCAGTGCCGGGAGGAGGTGGCCGCGTTGCGCGAGATGGAGAGGGCCCTGGGCGAGGTCCCCGCGGAGGCGTTCCTCGACGGGCCCCCGCAGGGCGGTGACCTGCTGCTGCGGCGCACTCTGCGCCAGGTGCGCAGCGAGCGTGCGGCGCGGGCCCGCCGGCGCTACGGGCTGGCGGGAGTGGCCGCGGCCGCCGCGCTGGCAGCCGTGTTCTGGGCCGGTACGCAGCTGGGCACGGGCGGCGCCGACGACGTCGCCGTGGCCCCACCGCCGTCCCCGTCCGCACCGCCCGCGCCGTCGGCGGTGCCCGGGACCCGGGTGGCGTCCGCGACGGACCGGGGCACCGGTACCCGGATGACGGTGCAGGTGGTGCCGGCGGCAGCCTGGGTACGGGTGCACGCGGCCGTGACCGGTGTGCCTCCGGGCGAGCGCTGCCGGCTGGTGGTGGTCTCCCGGGACGGCACGCGCAGCACGGCGGGCGGGTGGGTCGTGGGCACCACGGAACTCGGCGAGGGCAAGGGCGCCTCACTGGACGGCTCGGCGGCCGTGGCGGCGGCCGACGTCCGTGAGGTGCTGGTCGAGAACGAGGCGGGCAAGACCTTCGTCTCGGTCTCGCTCCGGGCCTGACGGCCCCCGGACGTGACGGAGCCCGGGAACATATCCAGTTCCCGGGCTCCTGCGTGCCACCCGATTGCGCACACCGGCGGCGGGCATTCGTGTTTTCCCGCGGCTTCGGAAGGCTCGACGGAAGGGCTCGGTGAACGGGCTCAGCGGAAGGGCTCAGCGGAAGGGCTCAGCGCAGGCGGACCGGGAGGTCGAACAGGTCGTTCTGGGTCAGGATCGGCTTGTTGCGCAGCTCCTCGCGGGGGACGGCGAGGGTGAGGCCGGGGAAGCGGGCGTAGAGGGCGGGGAGCGCCACGAGTGCCTCCAGGCGGGAGAGCGCCGCGCCGGGGCAGACGTGCGGGCCGTGGCCGAAGGAGATGTGCCGGTTGGGGGTGCGGGTGGCGTCGAACTCGCCCGCGTCCGGGCCGTGCTGGGCCTCGTCGCGGCCGATGGCGCCGAAGGAGACGATCAGTCCCTCGCCCTTCGGCAGGATCCGGTCGCCCACCTCGATGTCCTCGGCCGCGAAGCGGATCAGGACGTGCGAGGTCGGGGTGGACCAGCGCAGGGTCTCCTCGATGACGTTCTCCCACGGCACCTCGCCCTTGAGGACGCGGGCGCGCTGCTCGGGGTGGGTCTCCAGGGCGACGACCGCGTTGACGATCAGGCTGATGGTCGTCTCGTGGCCCGCGGCGACCATCAGCTGGAGGGTGTTGGTGATCTCCTCCGTGGTGAGGTGGTCGCCGTTCTCCGAGGCCGCGATCAGGGCGCTGGTCAGGTCGTCGCCCGGGTTCTCGCGCTTGGACTCCACGATCCGGGAGAACAGTGCGGCCAGGTCGACCATCATCTGCGGCACCTCGTGCGGCGGCGTCTGCGTCGAGAAGAACTTCTCGAACAGCGCTTTGAGGCGGGGGTGTTCGGCGCTGTCGACACCCATGAGCTCGCTGATGACGTTCATCGGCAGCGGGTAGGCGAACTCCGCCTTGAGGTCCACGCCGGCGCCGGCCGGCAGCTCGGCGAGCCGGTCGAGCATCCCGGCCGTCAGCGCCTCGATGCCCGCGCGCAGCTTCTCCACCCGGCGGACGGTCAGGGCCTGCGCGACGAGGCTGCGCAGGCGCCGGTGCTCGTCGCCGTCGACGGTGAGCATGGAGCGGCCGGGGTTGGCGAGGCCGATCAGCGGCCAGTCCGGCGGGATCTCACCGCGCTGCCAGGCGCCCCAGACACCGATGTCCTTGACCAGGCGGGAGTCGGTCAGCAGTGCCCGTGCCTGGACGTGGTGCGTGACGGCGTACACGCCGACGCCGCCGGGCAGGACGACCCGGGCCAGCGGTCCGGCGGCGCGCAGCGCGGCGCTCTCGGCGTCGAGGTCGGCGACGAGGGGGTCCAGGGTGATGGCGGCGGGTCCCGTGTGGTCGATCGGGCACGTCATCGGGAGGCTCCAAGGGCGGGGGTCGGGGTGAAGATCACGGGGAGCGCGGTCAGCCCGCGCAGCCAGGGCGAGGGCCGCCGGGCGAGGTCGGCGGCGGGCACGGCGAGGTCGACGTCCGGGAGCCGGTCGAGGAGGACCTCGATGCCGGTGCGGGCGATGGCCTCGGCGACCTCCTGGGCGGGGAAGGGGCAGCGGTGTTCGCCGTGGCCGAAGGAGAAGAAGGCGTTGTTGCCGCCGGTCAGGGCTCCGACGTGGGTGCGTACGTGCGGGTCGGCGTTGGCGGCGGCCAGTCCGAGCAGCACGAGGTCGCCGCGGTTGATGCGCTGTCCGCCGAGGTGGGTGTCGCGGGAGGTCCAGCGCCCGGCCACGTTCTGGGTGGGCGTGTCCTCCCACAGGACCTCGTTCATCGCTTCGCCGACGCTGTGCCGGCCGCCGGCGAGGGAGGCGGCGAACCGGTCGTCGGTGAGCATGAGCCGCAGGGTGTTGCCGATCCAGTCGGCGGTGGGCTGGTGCCCGGCGGCCAGCATCACCATGAGGTCCTGCGCGATCTCCTCGACGGTGAAGTCGCCCCGGGCGGCGAGCATCCGGGAGACGACGTCGTGGCCCGGGCGCACCAGCTTGTCCGCGATGAGCGCGAACATCGACTCGGCGAGGTGGCGCTGGCCGTCGAGGGCCCCCTCGCGGCCGTTGATCATGTCGTTCATGGCGGTGACGAGGCCGGGGCCCTGCTCGTCGGAGAATCCGTAGGTCCGGGCGAGGACGCGCAGCGGCAGCAGCATCGCGTATTCGCCGACGATGTCGCACTCGCCCTTGCCGCACAGCCCGTCGATCAGCTCGTCCGCGAACCGTTCGGCGTGGCCCTTGAGTTCGAAGGGGTCGACGGCTTCCAGTGCCCCGGAGACGACCGCCGCCCGTTCGCGGTGGCGTTCGCCGACGGTGTAGAGGATGGAGGGCTGCTTGCGGCCGATCATCGGGAGCAGGGGCCAGTCGGCGGGGATGCGGTCCCACTGGTTCCACAGCTCGGAGTCGCGGGTGAAGAGCTGCGGGTCGCTGGTGACCTGGTGCAGCTCGCGGTAGCCGAGGACCAGCCAGGCCGGTACGTCGCCGTCCAGGACGACCGGGGCGACGGCGCCGTGCTCGCGCCGCATCTCCCGGTACAGCGCGACGGGATCGGTCTGGAACCGCGGACCGCCGAGGTAGACGGGCTGCGGTTCGCGGTCGGCGGGGGTGGTCACGGGGTGGGCTCCGGGGTGTGGGACAGGGTGGCCGTCTGGAGGTGGCGGACGAGGGAGATCAGGACGTCCTTGCTGGAGGCGCGCGAGCGGGCGTCGCAGAAGACGAGCGGCACCTCGGGCGGCAGGTCGAGGGCCGCGCGGACCTCCTCGGCGGTGTGGCCGGGGCCGCCGAAGTCGTTGCAGGCCACCACGAAGGGCGTGCCGTGGTGTTCGAGGCGGTCGATGGCGTACCAGGAGTCGGCGAGGCGGCGCGTGTCGACGAGGACGACCGCGCCGAGGGTGCCGGAGAACAGCCGGTCCCACAGGAACCAGAAACGTTCCTGCCCGGGAGCGCCGAAGAGGTACAGCACGTTGTGCGCGTCGAGGGTGATCCGGCCGAAGTCGAAGGCGACCGTGGTGCTGCTCTTCCCGGCGACGCCGTCGGTGTCGTCGACCCCCTCGCCCGCCTTGGTCATGGTCTCTTCGGTGTTCAGCGGCCGGATCTCGCTGACCGATCGGACCATGGTGGTCTTGCCCACTCCGAAGCCGCCGACGATGACGATCTTCAAGCCGTTGTCGGCGGTGCTGCTGAGGGTCTGCCGGGTTTCACGCCGGTCAGAGGTTGCGGAGTCCAACGAGCACCTGCTCCAGGATGTCGGGGTCGGGAAGGCGGTACGCCGAACGCGGGTGCCGGGCGCTGATCCGGCCGGTGCCGAGGAGGTCGGCGAGGAGGATGCGGACGATCGACACGGGCAGGCCCAGCTCGGCGGCGATCTCGACGACCGCCGTCGGGTACTGGCACATGCGCAGGATCGCCGTGTGTTCCGACTGCATGCCGGGAACCGGATCGCATTCGGCGACGACCAGCGTGACGAGGTCGAAGGCGTCCGAACCGGAGCTGCTGCGACCGCCGGTGAGGGTGTAGAGCCGGTCCGGGGAGTCGTCCCGACCCGGCCTGGTACGGCTCAACCCCGGGGCCTCGCGATCAAATGCTCGCTCAGCTGCTCCACCAGTTCGGACATGTTGTGGCCGACCAGGCCCGCGTCGGCGTCCTCGGCGGCGACGAGCGCGAGGTGCGCGCCTTCACCGGCCTCGACGATGAACAGGATGCCGCCGTAGAACTCGGCCATCGCGGAGCGGACTCCCCCGGTGCCGTCACCGAACTCGATGGACGCGCCGTGCGACAGGCTCTGGATGCCGGCGGCGATCGCGGCGAGCTGGTCGGCCTGGTCGACAGAGAGCTCGGGGGTGCGGCACAGCTTGAGGCCGTCCCGGGAGAGCACGAGCGCGTGGCGGGCGCCGGGGGTGCGTTCCAGGAGTCCTTCCAGGAGCCAGCTGAGCGTCTCGTCGGTCGTGGAGCCGGTCATCGCGTGTTGCCTTCCGGGTGCGGTGGGTTCGTGGGCTGCTGCGCCGACGCGCCGCGCACGGCCTGCCGGAAGCTGCCGAAGCGGGCGGCGGACTGGGAGGCGCCGGTCGGCGCCGCCTGGGTACGGGCCGCGCGGGCTGCGGCTTCGGGTCCTTCGGGGTGGGCGGCGGCCAGGGTGCGGCCGCGTCGTCGCTGGGGCAGGCCGGTGTCGCCGGTCCGGGGGCTCCCGTCGGCGGATCCGGGGTCCTCGCCGCGGGCCGCGGGTGCGGCGCCCGGGGCGTCGTCCTGCGGGGACGGCGTACGTTCCTTCGCGCGCCCGGAGCCGGCGGAGCCGGCGCCGCCGCCGTGCGGGCCCGGCCCGTGGTCCGCGGCCGGTTCCCCGGTCCGCGCCCCGGGGGCTGCGGCCGGGGCGGCCACGAGCGCGGGCGTGGGCCCGGCTTCGCCCGGGGTACGGCTGATCAGCTCGTGCGGCAGCATCATCAGCGCGCCGGTACCGCCGCGCGCGGAGGGCCGGAACGACACCGTCAGCCCGTGCTTGCGGGCGAGGCGGCCGACGACCGCGAGCCCGAGGCGGGTTCCGGAGAGCCCCGCCAGGTCCAGGGACTCGCCGGTGACGGCCTGTTCGGCGCGGCGCAGCTGGACGTCGCTCATGACCAGGCCGCTGTCCTCGACGGTGATGACGATCCCGGCCGGCACCTCCTCCACGTAGACGTGGACTTCGGCGGTCGGCGGCGAGAAGTTGGCGGCGTTGTCGAGGAGTTCGGCGAGGGCGTGCATGACCCCCTCGGCGGCGTGCCCCGCGACGGCGGCGTCGCTGGTGGAGTGCAGCCGGACCCGCTGGTAGCCGCCGATCCGGCCCATGGCGCCACGCAGGATCGACTCCATGACGATCGGCTTCGCCCAGCGGCGGCCCGAGCGGGCCCCCGTGAGGACGGCGATGGAGTCCGCGAGGCGGCCGGCCTGGGCGGTGCGGTGGTCGAGGTGGAGCAGGTCGCCGAGGACGTCCTCGTCGGCGTGCCGGTGTTCCATCTCGCGCAGGTCGGCCAGCATTCCGGTGGCGAGGGCCTGCATGCGTCCGGCCGCGTTGGCGGCGGCCGCCATCGCCGCGGCCCTCCCGGACTCGGCGCGCCGCAGCTCCTCACCGAGCCGCTCGCGGTCGGCCAGCCCGGTGACGGTCACCAGGTCGAGCTCGACCCTGTGGGCGGTTTTCAGCCGCTCCAGTTCCGCCGCGTACTCCTTGGCGAGGCGCGCGGCCTCGGCGGTGCGGGCGGCCGTGTCACGGGCGGCGTCGGCGGTGAGCCGGGCGATGTGGCCGTCCCGGGCGGCGATGTCCGCGTTCAGGCCCGCGATCCGGGTGCGCAGCAGGCGACTGCCGCGCGTCAGCCAGGTGACGGCGAAGGCGGCGAGCGAGAGCAGCAGGACACCGAAGAGCGAGAACCAGCCGAGGGGAACGCGGACGTCCGACGGGGCCGCGGCCACCGCCGCCGTGCAGAGCACTCCGGCCGCGACGGCCGTGACCAGCAGGGCGAGCGCGGAGGGGCGAAGGGGGGAGGGCGACGCCGTCATCAATCAAAGCCTCAAAGCGGGGCGTAAATGGAAGAGAGGGTTCCTGTGGCAACAAGCCATCACTATAAGAGAATTGTTGATCAGTTTGGAAAGTTCTTGGTAAATGTGACGCTGAGTAATGGCCACTTAAGGCACTTCTCATGCGTTTTCTGTGGAATCCCCGGCTGGTACCGGACGATCATCACATTGCGGCCATGGCATCCTGTGACGTCACAACTCGCCGGGCGGGATCGGCGGACGTCCGGAAAATATGGGGAAGGTCCATGAGGCTCTGCTTCCTGGTGGAGGAGCACTACCGCCACGACGGCATGCCGAACGAGGTGATCCGGCAACTGAGCGCGTGGGGCCACCAGGTGGACGTGCTGCGGCCGGGCGGCTCGCTGCTGCGCATGACCGACCTGGTGCGGTCCGGGGTGCACGACGCCTGGGTGCTCAAGACGGTGTCCGGCGGCCCCGGTCTGACCATGCTCGAAGCGGCCGCCGCGACCGGGATGACCACCGTCAACGACGCGCGGTCGATCCGCGGTGTACGGGACAAGGCACTCGCCGCGGCCATCGGGCGCGCCCGGGGCCTGCCGCTGCCGCCGACGTACGCCGTGGCACGCCCCGAGCTGCTGGCGGAGATCCCGGAGTCCGAGTACCCGCTGGTCGTCAAGCCCGCCGACGGCAGCTCCGGCCGGGCGGTGCACCTCGTGGCCTCCCCCGACCGGCTCGCCGCGCTGCTGCCGCGGCTGGCCGGCGAGGGCATGCTCATAGCCCAGCCGTACGTACCCAACTCCGGTGTCGACATCAAGGTGTACTGCGTCGGCGGGGAGCTGTTCGCCACCGAGCGCTGCTCCCCCATGCACCCGGACCGCTCCGTGCGCGAGCGCCGGGTGCCGCTGCCCGCCGAGGTGGCCGCGATCGCCGCGCAGGTCGGCGTGGTGTACGGGCTGGACCTGTATGGACTGGACGTGCTGCTGGGCCCCGACGGGCCGGTGGTGGTGGACGTGAACGACTTTCCGAGCTTCCGTCAGGTGCCGCAGGCGGCGGCCCGCGTGGCCCGGGCCGTGCTGGACCTGTCCCGCGCCGGTGGCACGGCGGCGTGCCCGCCCCCGCGCACGGCGGGGCTCCACGTGTCGATCCCGGCGCAGGTCGCGGCCCGGGCGGGTGACGGCGCGTGAAGGTCGGCCTCATCACCCCGGACGCCGGGCACCCCCTGCTGGCGGGGACGGCCGCCGCGCTGGCCCCCGCGCACGAGGTGGTGGTGCTGGACCCGCGGGATCCGGACGCGGAGGCGGTGGCGGCCCGGGCGCCGGCCGACGTGTACCTCCTCAAGGCCCGCGACCCCCGGGCGCTGGAGCTGGCGCGGGCACTGGAGCGGCGGGGCGCGCCCGTGGTGAACTCCGCTGCGGCCACGGAGCGCTGCCAGGACCGCAGGGACATGGCGGAGCTGGCCCGCCGGGCCGGGCTGCCCTTCGCGGCGACGGCGGCCTTCCGTTCCCTGGACCGAATGGCCGAGCGGGCCGGCGACGGCCCCGGTCTGCCCGGCCTGCCCTGGCCCGTGGTGGTCAAGAGCCGGCGCAGCCGCAAGGGCGACCTGGTCGCGCGGGTCGACGACGCGGAGCGGCTGCGCGAGCTGTCCGCCGGGTGGGGCGAGGAGCCGGTGGTGGTGCAGGCCTTCGCCCCCAACAACGGCTGGGACCACAAGCTGTACGCCATCGGCGACCGGGTCTTCGCGGGGCTGCGGCGCTCGGAGCTGGCCCGCGAGGACGCGGAACCCGCCCGCTCCGGGACCGGACCTCCCGCACGGTGGGCGGAGCTGACGCTCCTCGTGGGCGAGGTGTTCGCGCTGGACGTCTACGGGGTGGACTTCGTCGACACCGGCGGCGGCACGCCGCTGATCGTGGACGTCAACGCCTTCCCGGGCCTGCGGGGCCGCCCCGGCGCCCCGGAGGCACTGGCAGCCCTGGCCCTGCGCCGGGCCGGATGACGGCGTGACTCCCTAAGCGCCTCCGGCGCCGCGCCGCCCGGCCCCGCGACGGATGAGGACCAGACCGAGGACCCCGGCTGCTGCGAGGGCGCCCGCCACCGTCAGGACCCAGGCCGGGGCACCGCCGACGGTGAGGAGTTCGTCGTGGTAGACGGCCCGCCGGTACGGGGTGTCCTCGGCCGTGGCGCGCAGCTCGTGGTCGCCGTCGATGCGGGCCGGCTCGGGGAACTCCTGCTCGATCGCGGTCAGGAACACCGGCCGGTCGGAGCCGGTGAGTTCCGCCACGGAGCCCCGCGGGGTGATGGTCCCGGCGAAGGCCACCTCCGGCGCGGACCCGCCGATCGGGGAGAGCGGCTCCATCCGGTGTGCGGCGAGGACGTACAGCCCGAGCGACTGGGCGGACTTGGCCGTCCGGGAGAGCCGCATCGGGTAGACGAGGCGGTCGCTGTCGAAGCTGATCCTCAACGGGTCCAAGTCTCCGCGCAGCGCCTTCGCCGGGTCGCGGGGGGCGAGGCGGACGGCTACGTACTCCCACTTCTGGTCCACGTACGGCCGCAGCTCCGTGGCGAGCCGGTCCGGCAGCTGGAAGCCGTTGGTACCCAGCCAGCGCCTGAGGGCGTCGGGGTCCGTGGCCGTCAGCCGGGCGACGTCGAAGTCGCCGAGCTGTTCGCGGCCGACCACACCCACGGTCGGGTCGCCCGCGCCCGGCATCGCGGCGCCGAGCCCGTCACGGGAACCGGAGGAGAAGGGCCAGTCCGCCTCACGCGGCCAGAAGTAGCCGCGGGTCCTGCGTTCGGGCACGGTGAGCCGGCCGAGGTCGGTGAAGAGTTCCGCCTTGCCGAGTCCGACCGAGGCGCGCCCGGGCACCGGCATGATCCAGGCGGCTTTCCTCGCGTCGCCGTCGACCCTGAACCGCATCACGATCTGTTCGGTCCGGCCATCCCAGCGCACGACGGAGGTCTCCCGCTGAACGCCGATCCGGGAGAAACCGTCGGGGATCATCGCTCCGCAGCCGCACGCGTACGCCGGGGCGACCAGGGACCCCAGCTGGGTCGCGAGCAGCGCGAACAGCAAGGTCAGGACTCTTGGTCTCATCTTGGCTTTCCACACGGCGACAGGGACGGCCGGCCGGCGGATCCGGTTCCCCGCCCCCTGGTACGGCCGCGCGGCGGGATCTCATAATTGCGCCATGAGACGGACGGACAAGCCGCTGCGCAGCCCGCTGGTACCGGAGGCGGTGGAGGCCGAGATCGCGCGGCACGCCTGGGAGTCCATCCCCTGTGGCTGCGGCCGCTCCGCCGGTCATCTGCAGGACGTGCTGTGGGACGCGGCCGAAGGTCATCCGGCCGCCTTCCACGCCCTGGCGGGGCACGTCTTCACGCCGGCCAGGCTCCAGCCGCCCGCGCCGGCGGCCTGCGGTGTGCTGATGGCCGTGTGGGCGGCGGGCCCGCCCCGGGAGACCACCCGCGAAGCGCTGCTGTGGACGCTGCTCGCCCTGCTCGGCACGGAGGACGACGGCGGCTCCCACGAGGCCGGCCTGTACGGGCAGTGCGCGGCCTTCATCCGCACGGCCCTGCCGGAGCTGCGCCGCGAGGCCGCGGCCGCACCCGGCTCGGTGACGGGCGCCTACGCGAAGGGCGTGGTCGACATCCTCGACCTCTGCGCGTGACGCCCGCCCCTGCGGCCGCGGCCCGGTCCGGCCCCGTCAGGCGGGCGGATGCCGGGTCAGGCACTCCCGCAGGACGTCCACGGTGACGTCCTCCAGGGTCCGGGCGAAGATACGCGCCGGGGAGCGCGGTACCGGCAGCAGGGACGGCACCACCAGTACCGCGCAGCCGGCGGCCTCCCCGGAGGCCACGCCGTCCGGGGAGGCCTCGACGGCGACGCAGCCGCCCGGGGCGACGCCGAGCCGCTCGGCGGCCGCCCGGTAGGGGTCCGGGTGCGGCTTGGTCAGCGTGGTGTCGTCGGCCGAGACGGTGAGGGCGAACGGGACGCCGGCCAGCGGGCCTTCGAGCACCGCGTCCATGACCAGCCGGGGGGAGGCCCTGACCAGCGCGAAGGGCACTCCCCCGGCCTCGAGGGCGCTCAGCAGCCGCCGTGCCCCCGGGCGCGGCAGCGCTCCGGCCCGCACCCGGCGCAAGAACCCCTCGGTGAGCGCGGCGCCCACCTCTTCGGCGTCGCCCGCGCCGCAGACCCGTACGAGATGCGCGGCGGTGTCCTCCACCGCCCGGCCGACGACCTCCGGCGCGTCGGCGTCACCCAGCCGGTGACCGAGTCCGGCGGCGGTCTCCTCGGTGGTCTCCCACCACAGGCCCTCCGTGTCGACGAGGGTGCCGTCCATGTCGAACAGGACCGCGGCGAGGGCGCTCACGCGGTGCTCGCCACGACGAGGACGGGCCGCTCGGCCAGGCCGACGGCCGCCCGCGCCCCGGGAACCAGGTCGCCGGCCGCGCGCGAGGGCAGGTCGGCCTTGACCGGCTCGCCGCCCGGCAGGTCGAGGTGGAGGCGGGTGACGGCGCCGAAGAAGGAGGCGGAGACGACGGTGGCCGTGCCGTCCGGGTCGGCGGTCGCGGTGACGTTCTCGGGCCGCACCAGCACCCAGACGTCCGGTCCCGCGGGCACGGGGCCGTCCACGGGCAGGCGGGCGCCCAGGACTTCCACGGTCCCGGAGTCGGTGAGCCGGCCCGGCAGCCGGTTCATGGTGCCGACGAACTCGGCGACGAAGGCGGTCGCGGGCCGCTCGTACAGCTCGGCGGGAGCGGCGCACTGCTCCAGCTTCCCGGCGTTCAGCACGGCGACCCGGTCGGCCATCGACAGGGCCTCCTCCTGGTCGTGCGTGACGAACACGGTGGTGATGCCGAGCGAGGACTGGAGGCGGCGGATCTCCTCGCGCAGGTTCGCCCGTACCTTGGCGTCCAGGGCCGACAGCGGCTCGTCGAGCAGCAGCACGCGCGGGCGCAGCGCCAGGGCGCGGGCCAGCGCGACGCGCTGCTGCTGGCCCCCCGACATCTGGTGCGGGTAGCGGTCGCCGTGGTCGGGCAGGCCGACGAGGTCCAGGAGTTCGGCGGCCCGTTCGTGGCGCTGCGCCGCGCCGACCTTGCGCACGCGCAGGCCGAAGGCGACGTTGTCGCGGGCGCTGAGGTTGGGGAAGAGGCTGTACGACTGGAAGACCATTCCGGCGTCACGGCGGTTGGCCGGCACCGCGGTGATGTCCTGGCCGTCCACCAGGACCTCGCCCGCGTCGGGCTGCTCGAAGCCGGCGACGACGCGCAGCGCGGTGGTCTTGCCGCAGCCGGAGGGGCCGAGCAGGGCGATGAGTTCACCGGGTGCGATCGTCAGGCCCAGTCCGTCGAGGGCGACGGTGGAGCCGAACGTGCGGCGCAGGCCGCGGAATTGGAGGCGCACGCCCGCGGGGGCGCCCGCAGCCGGCGTGCCCGCCGGCTTCCGGGCGGGAAGGGTGGTGGACATGCGGGTCAGGACTCCTTGCGGGAGGTGGTGACGGGTGCGGAGGCCGCCGCGGAGGGGCTGGTTCCGGCACGTGAGAGGACGAGCAGCAGCAGCCAGGTGATCAGCAGGCTGAGGATGGAGACGGCCACCGACATCCGGGCCTGGGCGCCGGAGATGGAGACGATCCACACCGCGAAGGGACGGAAGCCCAGGAGGGAGGCGATGGTGAACTCGCCGAGCACCAGCGCCAGGGTGAGGAAGGCGGCTCCGGCGAGCGAGCCCCGCAGGTTCGGGAGCAGGACGCGCAGGACCACGTACGGCCAGCTCGCGCCGCAGCTGTGGGCGGCCTCCACGAGGGTGGGCACGTCGATGGCGCGCAGACCCGCGTCGAGGGAGCGGTAGACGAAGGGCAGCGCCAGCACCGTGTACGCGAGGACGAGGACGACGGGGAACCGCTCGTCCTGGACGGCGATGAAGGTCTGGTAGAGCGGGGTCCGCGAGAGGTGCTCGGGTCCCCAGCGCAGCACGGTGGTGATGCCGGTGACCAGGGCGATGGGCGGCACCACCAGCGGCAGCATGCACGCCACCTCCACGACGGGGCGCAGCCTCGGCGAGCCGATCCGTACGGCCACCAGCGCGGGCATCGCGAGGAGCAGCGACAGCGCGATGGTGGCGGCGGCCAGGCTCAGGGACAGCAGCAGGCTCTCGGTGAAGCCGTCGGCGCCGAGCAGCTCGGTGTACGCCTCGAAACTGACGCCCCGGCCGGGCGCGTGCACGGTGAAGACGAAGGAGGCGACCAGCGGGGTGAGGAAGTACGCGCCCGCGAGCGCGAGTACGGCTCCGCGCCAGATGCGGGGGCGGGGACGGCGGACGGCGCGGGGCGCGGCGGCCCGGGGTGCCGGGGCCGCTTCGGGTGCCCGCCGAGCGGGCGACGGCTGACCGCTCGTCAGCGCGCTGCCGCGGCCCAGGGCGGCCGGTATCCCGACGGCACCCTGGCCCCGCCGGCGCACGGCCTCCCCGAGGACGCCGGGGCTCCCGCCCGCCGCGCTCCTCCCGCGCCCTCGGCCGGGCCGCTCACCGCGGGTCCGGGCGGCGGGCGCGGCTGCGGCGGCGGGTGGGGGCGGGGCCGTCCTCCTCGGCGGGCGGGAGCCGGTCGCGGGCTCGGCGCGCGGCCCGGTCGGCGGTCCGGCGGTGCTTCTCGGCCGCGGCGAGCTCCGCGTGGGCCTGTTCCCGGGCCGCCCGGGCCCTGGCCGCGTCCCGCTCCAGCCGCTCCGCGTCCGCGTCCGCCGAGGCGACCCGCCCGAGCGCCCGCTGCCGGGCCTCGTCCGCGGCCCGCAGCTCCTCCTCGGCGGCGGCCGCCGCCCGTTCGGCATCCCGCCGCGCCTCGGCCTTCCGTTCGGCGTCCCGTTCTGCCTTCCTGTCTGCGTCCCGTTCTGCCTTCCGCCCGTCCTCCCGCGCTTCGGGCAGCGCGGCCTCCTCGCGGGCCGACCCCGAGTCCCTGCGGCGCGCACCGGCCCGCTCCGCATCCCCGCGAGCCGCACCGGCCCGGCCGGCGGCGCGGGCCACCGCGTCCTCGGCCGGCGTCGGGAACTCCGTCACCGGCGTCGGGGGTTTCGAGAGCCGGCCCGACGCCCACTCCTCGGCCGCCGCCGGGTCGGCGAGGACGGTGCGCAGGATCTGCTCCACCTCCCGCTCCACCGCCTCCGAAACCGGCGTCCCCGCCTGCTCGGCCAGCCGTACGGCCTCCCGGGCCAGCGCCCCGATCACCACGTGCTGCTGGTGCGAGAGGTCGCGTAGCTGCTCCCCGTCCAGCGCCCGGTGCGCCTCCCGCAACGCCTGGCCGAGCTGGAGGAACTGCCCCACCTCCTCCGGATCGGCCCGCACCAGCGTGTTCGACGCCCAGGCGGCCAGTGTGGGGCGCCGCAGCCCCGCGACCCGCTTCGCGGCGGCCTGGTCACCCGCCGCCTTCAATCCGGCCGCGGCCTCGTCCCGGGCCGCCGTGAACCCCGCGGGCGGCGACACGTACAGGGCGTCGATGACCTGCTCGACGTCGTCAGAAGCTTCCACGCCGACCACTGTCGGTCATCACCGCCCGGGTACGACGGACCCCGCCCCCCGCGCGCCGCGCGGGGGCGTCACTTCCACGGGCCGGGTGTCGTTAGGCGCACGGGGTTGACTCGGGGGGCGAAGGGATGACGGAATGCGGCAGTTTCCTCTGGAGATGCACACCTTGGCGCCCGGACGGGTGGTCGAGTGGCTGGTGCGGTCCACGGCCGCCCGGGCCACCGGCCCCGGCGACGCGGCGGGCAGGAGGGCGTCCTTCAACCAGGACAAGCACTTCACGGTGGCCGAGGAGAGCCGGGGGGCCGACGACCCGGTGGCGTCCTGGCTCGCGGTGACGTTCGAGGTGCGCGGACCGCTCGACGAACAGGCCCTCGCCGAGGCCCTGCTGGCGTTCGTGCGGCGGCACGAGGTGCTGCGGTGCGAGTTCCGTCGCCTGGCCGGGGAGGTGGCGTGCGAGCCGCTCGCCGCGGACGAACTCGCGCTGGACGCCGTACCGGTGGGCGAGTTCGAGACCACCGAGCTGCTGCGCGCCTTCCTCGTGGAACGCTTCCGGCGGAGCATCGACACGCTGTCCTGGCCCCTGTTCACGATGGGCGCGGTACTGCGCGAGGACTCCGCCACCGTCTACCTCGCCTTCGACCACATCGTCTGCGACGGCATGTCGATGCCCATCGTGGTGAACGAGGTACTGACCGCCTACGAGGCCCTGTGCCGGGGCGAGCGCTCCGTCCTGCCGGCCACCGCTCCCAGCTACCTCGACTTCGCCGAGGAGCAGCGCCGCCGCTACCTCTCCATCGACGCGGACGACGAACGGCTCGGCTACTGGAAGTCGTTCATCGCACGCAACGGCGAGTTCTTCCCGAGGTTCCCGCTGGACCTCGGCGTGGAACCGGACCGGATGTACCCCATCGTCAACGAGGCCTCGCCGCTGCTGGACGCCGGTGAGGCGGAGGTCTTCGACAAGTCCTGTCTGGCGGTCGACGGCAAGCCCTTCATGGGGGTGCTCGCGGCCGTCGCGCTGTCGCTGCGCGAGGCCGGCGGGCCGGGCGTCTACCGGGGGTTCATGCCGGTGAGCGAGCGGGGCCGCGACGGATGGTCCGATTCGGTCGGCTGGTTCGTGAACACGATGCCGATCGAGTTCGACGCGTCGCCCGGGCGGGATTTCGCCCAGGTCATGGCCGGGATCAGGACGGGGTTCGGGGAGCTGCTCCGCCATATCGACGTGCCGTTCGTGCGGGCGTGGGAGCTGTTGGCGCCGCAGGAGTTCGCGGCCCGCTCCTGGCCCTACCCGGTGAACTTCTTCTCGTACATCGACATGCGCAAGTGCCGGGGCGCCGAGCGGCACGAGGACTGGCGGCCCGCCTCGCACGTGTGGTCGGCGCGGGCGAACGGGGCCTGCTCCTGGTACCAGCGCGACGCGGACGGGCTGCACATGAACTCGATCTACGTCGATACCCCCGCCGCCCGCCGCACCATGGGCGACTTCCAGGAGGCGCTCCGCGAGACGGTACGGGACATCGCCCGCTCGGGCGGATTCCGGCGGCCGATCGCGCTGACCGCGCCCCGTCGCCCGCTGGACACGCCCGTCCGGGTCTGATCACGGCGTGCCCAGGGAGCGCGCCCGGCCCAGCAGCAGTTCCCGTTCGCGCGCGTTGCGGGTGAGGGAGGCGGCCCGTTCGAACTCGGTGCGGGCTTCCGCCCGGCGGCCGAGCCGCTCCAGCAGGTCCCCCCGTACGCTCGGCAGCAGGTGGTAGGCGCGCAGCGCGGGTTCCGCCGCGAGGGAGTCGACCAGCGGCAGGGCCGCTTCGGGGCCTTCGGCCATGGAGACGGCGACCGCCCGGTTCAGCTCGACCACCGGTGAGGGGACCAGCCGGACCAGGCGTGCGTAGAGCGCGGCGATGGTCTTCCAGTCGGTGTCCTCGTACCGGAGGGCCCTGGCGTGGCAGCCCGCGATGGCCGCCTGGAGGGAGTAGGGGCCGGTGCCGGCGCGGCCGACGGCCTCGAAGCCGCGCCGGATGAGCATGCGGTTCCATTTGGCCCGGTTCTGGTCGGCGAGCAGGACCGGCTCCCCGTCGGGGCCGGTGCGGGCCGCGATCCGGGAGGCCTGGAACTCCAGCAGCGCCGCCAGGCCGTGGACTTCGCCTTCCTCCGGCATCAGCGCGGCCAGCACCCGGGCGAGCCGCAGGGCGTCCTCGCACAGGGCCGGGCGCACGAGGTCGTCTCCGGCGGTGGCCGAGTAGCCCTCGTTGAAGACGAGGTAGATCACTTCCAGGACGGAGGCGAGCCGGGCTTCGCGATCGGCTCCGTAGGGCACTTCGAACGGCACCCCGGCCTTGGCCAGTGCCCGTTTGGCGCGGACGATGCGCTGGGCGACGGTGGACTCGGAGGTGAGGAAGGCCCGGGCGATCTCCTGCGTGGTCAGGCCGCCGACCAGGCGCAGGGTGAGCGCGATGCGGGCTTCCGCGCCGAGCACGGGGTGGCAGGCCGTGAAGACCAGGCGCAGTACGTCGTCGTCGATGTCGTCGGGGGCCGCCGGTTCGGGCGGGGGCGGTACGTCCTCCAAAGTGCGGCCGACCTCCGCGAGCTTGCGCGCGTAGGTCTCCTTGCGCCGGACGAGGTCGACCGCGCGGTTGCGGGCGGTGGCCATGAGCCAGGCGGCCGGGTTGTCGGGGATCCCGGCCCGCGGCCACTGTTCGAGCGCGGCGACCAGGGCGTCCTGGGCGAGTTCCTCGGCGATGCCCACGTCCCGCACGATCCGGGCGACGCCGGCGATGATCCGCGCGGACTCGATCCTGAACACCGTTTCGACCGTCTGGGCCGGGGTCACTGCCGTCACGGCCACCCATCAGAGCAGCCGTGACGAGGCAGGGCAAACGGGGCTCGCCCGCGGGAGGCGACCGGGTCGCGCCGGCGGCCGGTCGGGCGCCGGCCCGGCCGCGGGGCTCAGCCCTCCGCGATCTGCCGGAGTTCGATGCCCACCGTCCACTCCTCGGGGTGGATCTCCAGGAACCGCTTGGTCCACTCCAGTGCCTCGGCCTTGTCCTTGGCCTGGAGGAGCGCGTAGCCGCCGACGACCTCCTTGGTCTCGGTGAAGGGGCCGTCGGTGTAGCTCAGCTTGCCCCCGGACCAGGTCACGCGGGTGCCTTCGGCGGTGCGGAGCAGTCCGGCGGTGTCCAGCAGCACCCCGGCCTTGGTCATCTCCTCCATCAGTCCGCCCATCCGCTCCAGGAAGCCCTCCGGGAAGGGGGTGTCCTCGGGCAGGCTCTGCTCGTCGATGCGGACCATGGAAAGGAAGCGCGGCATGGTGACTCCTCGGTCGGTGGGCGGGGCCTTTCCCCGCCTTTCACTCCTGTGTCGAACGGGAGGCGCCCGGATCGACAGCTCCCGGAGAACTTCTCGGGATTTTTTTCAAGGACGCCCGGGGGCTCGCCGGACCACCCGTGACCTACCCGCGAGTAGGATCGCGGGGCCGTCACCCCGTTCCCCCCTCCGAGAGGCCAGTCCCCCATGCCGCGCACACCCTCCTCACCTCTGCTGCTCGCCGGACTGCTGGCGACGGCGGGGGTGGCGCACGCCGTCAGGCCCGAGCAGTTCGACAAGATCGTCCCGCGTTCCCTGCCCGGCACCCCGCGGCAGTGGACGTACGCGAGCGGCGTGGCGGAGCTCGCCCTCGCAGCAGGGGTCGCGCATCCACGGACCCGTCGGGTGGCCGCTCTGGCCACGGCGGCGTTCTTCGTCGGCGTCTTCCCGGCCAACGTGAAGATGGCGGTCGACGCCCGCCGCGGCGCTCCCGCGGTGCGGGCCGTGACCCTGGCCCGGCTGCCGCTCCAGGTGCCGCTGGTGCTGTGGGCGCGCAAGGTCGGCCGGAGCGCCACGGCCGGCTGACGTCCGGCGTACGTCAGGGGCTGTCGCCCGACCAGTCCCAGCGCTGCGGGTCCGCCGCGCGGCGGCGGTAGTGGGCCCGGCCGCCCGACCCGTAGCGGCCTATCTCCGTGGGCAGGCGGGCCTCTTCGGTCAGCTGTGGCCCGCTCCAGCCGGTGACGTCGAGCAGGAGGCCGTCGAGCGGGCCGCCCACGAGCTCGCCGTAGACATGGCCGGGGCGCGGGCCGGGGTCGGGGTCGTCGTGGTCGGCGCCGTAGACCCGGCGCCGCAGCATCCTGTCGTCCATGCGTCCAGGCTGCCAGCCACCACTGACAACGCGCCGCGCCGCCCGGGGATGATGGGGTGCGCGGGCCACCACACGCCGGACCGGACGGGCCCGCCGGAACACACGAGGAGCAGCGCACATGGCACGTCGGGTACACCAGCCGCTGGAGGACCAGGAGTTCGATTTCATCCTTGGAATGTCCCCGGGGCCGGTTCTCGCCTATTTCACGGGCACCTGGCCCAAGGCCGTCGAGGCCTGCCGCGCCATGGACGTCCTCGTCGGGGAGCTGGCGCAGGAGTACGGGACGCGGTTGACCGCCGTACGGACCGACATCACCCGCTGCCCCGGCCCGACCAGGCGCTTCGGCGTGACGGGCGCGCCCACCGTGGTCCTCGTCAAGGACGGCGGGGCCGTGGCGTCCCAGGCCGGACCGATGACCCGCAGGAGTTCCGGGCCTTCCTCGATGCCCACCTCTGACCCCCCCGGACGCCCGATGGGCCCTTCGGGGGACATGCGGCCGGTCTGGCCGAAAGTGGCATAGGTGAGATAGGTGCCTAGGGCATGTAATGGAGCCGGCAAGACGGACCATCGCTCGCGAGGTGCTGCATGTCAGAAACCGTTGCCTTTCCCCAGGACCGGACCTGTCCCTACCACCCCCCGGCGGCCTACGCGCCCCTGCGGGAGACCCGGCCGCTCTCCCGCGTCACCCTCTTCGACGGCCGCTCGGTATGGGTGGTCACCGGGCACGCCGAGGCGCGCGCCCTGCTCTCCGACGGCCGGCTCTCCTCCGACCGCCAGAACGCCGCCTTCCCCGCCACGACCGAGCGCTTCAAGGGGCTGACGGCACGCAGGACCGCCCTGCTCGGCGTCGACGACCCCGAACACAACACGCAGCGCCGCATGCTGATCCCGAGTTTCTCCGTCAAACGCATCGCCGCCCTGCGGCCGCAGATCCAGCAGACCGTGGACCGGCTGCTCGACGGCATGGCCGCCCAGGGCTCACCGGCGGAACTGGTCGGCGCCTTCGCCCTGCCCGTGCCCTCCATGGTGATCTGCGCCCTGCTGGGAGTTCCGTACGAGGACCACGAGTTCTTCGAGGCGAAGTCGCGGCAGCTGCTGCGCGGCCCCGGACGGTCCGACGTGGAGGAGGCCCGCCACAGCCTCGACGCCTACCTGCGGGACCTGATCGGGCGCAAGCGCACCGACCCGGGCGACGGTCTGCTGGACGAACTCGTCGCGCAGCGCCTCGAAACCGGCCAGACCGATGTCGAGGAGCTGGTCGCCCTGGCCGTGATCCTGCTCATCGCGGGCCATGAGACCACGGCGAACATGATCTCGCTCGGCACCTTCACCCTGCTGCGCCATCCGGAGCAGCTGGCCGAGCTGCGCGCGGACCCTTCGCTGATGTCGGAGGCCGTGGAGGAGCTGATGCGGTTCCTGTCGATCGCCGACGGCATGCTGAGGGTGGCGACCGAGGACATCGAGATCGGCGGTGTCACGATCGGCGCCGACGACGGGGTGGTGTTCTCCACCTCCGTCATCAACCGCGACGAGTCGGTCTTCGCCGATCCCGACTCGCTGGACTGGCACCGTCCGACCCGTCACCACCTGGCGTTCGGTTTCGGCATCCACCAGTGCCTGGGCCAGAACCTGGCCCGCGCCGAGATGGAGATCGCCCTCGGTTCCCTGTTCGCGCGGTTCCCCGGGTTGCGCCTCGCGGAGGAACCGGACCGGATCCCCTTCAAGCCGGGCGACACCATTCAGGGCATGATCGAACTTCCCGTGGCATGGTGAGCGGCATGCGGATCTCCATCGACCGAGGCGTCTGCATCGGCGCCGGCCAGTGCGCGTTGACCGCGCCCGACGTGTTCACGCAGGACGACGACGGCTTCAGCGAACTGCTGCCGGGCCGCGAGGACGGCAACGGCAGCCCGCTGGTGCGCGAGGCCGCCCGGGCCTGCCCGGTCGCGGCGATTTCCGTGGAGGACGTCTGACGGACGGGCGCGGGCCGCAGCCGGGTGGTGGTTCCCGGAGGCGGCCCGCGCGGCAGGGGCGGTCCTACACCGCCAGGACCGCCGCGGCCTCGCGTTCGAGTTCGGCGCAGCGGTCGACGAGCCCCGCGCACGCGTCGAACAGTGCCCGGCGCTCTCCCGCGTCGGCCTCCGGGGCGGCCTTGCGGGCGAGGGTGGCGAGTTCCGACCAGTGGCTGCCCGATGCGCGCATGAGCGCGGCCGCCTCGGACCGGCCGACCAGGTCCAGGAAGTCGGCGTACAGCGGCCGGGTGGCACCGGGCGCCGTCCACTCCTCCTCCAGGGAGGCGTACAGCCGTCGGGTGGCGCCGCGGAACGCCTCGGGAGAGGCTCCGAACCGCTGCTCCCAGCCTGCGGCGGTGGTGGTGTCGCGCAGGTCCGCGGAGAGCCTGGCCATACCGGAGAGGCCGAAGTTGACGTCGAACCGGTTGCCGAGGACCGGCCCGGTCAGGTGCTTGACGGTGGCGGCGACGGCCCCGTCGACGTCCGGGTCGGCCTCGGCCGGTCCGGTGGGTACGACCAGTTGGTGGCGGCCGGTGGGGTGGGCGCTCCAGGCCGCGCCGAACTCCTCGCGGTCGATCCGGTAGGGCGCCGCGGCCCCGTCCTCGATGAAGAGGTCGTCGCCCTCGTACCCGGCGATGACCACGGTGTACGCGTCGGCGCCCGGCATCGGGGCGGCCGCTTCGTGCCAGGGGAGGGAGGAGCGGTCGACGACGCAGAACACGGGCTGCCCCTCGTCGAGCGCGGCGCGGACCCGGCCCCAGCGGGGTTTGGTGCTGCGGGTGGCGTCGTAGGGGACGTGCAGTCGGCCGAGGGCGACCTGCACCCACGGCTCGGGGTGGGCCTGGGCGACGATGGTGGCCAGCGGCGGGCGCTCGGGGTACTCGAAGACGAAGTACATGAAGCCGATACCGCCCGCGAGCCCCGCGACCAGCGCCTCGTCGTGGGCGTTGCCCAGCGCGTGGCGGATCAGGGAGCTCTCGCGGTGGCGTCCGGTACCGAATTCTTCGTACAAGAGCACAGTCATGCGGCCAGCGTAGTCGCGCCGAAGGCCCCGGCCGTCCGCGCCCGTGCGGTCTTCGCGGGGGCGTGCGGGGCGGCGACCGCCGACCGGCGGCTCCGAGCCGGCGGACCGCTCCGGCGGCTGCCCGGGGCCCGGCACGCGGCGCGCCTCGGCCGAGCGGCGTGGGCCCCGCCCGGAAGGACTTCCGGCGGGGCCCACGCACAGCTCGGCTCGTGAAGCGGAGTCAGCCGATGGGGACCACCTGCTCCGCCTGCGGGCCCTTGGGGCCCTGGGTCACGTCGTACTCGACCTTCGCGCCCTCCGCCAGCTCCTTGAAACCGGTGGTCTGGATCGCGGAGAAGTGCACGAACACGTCGGGACCGCCGTCGTCCTGCTGGATGAACCCGAACCCCTTCTCCGAGTTGAACCACTTCACGATGCCAGTTGCCATGGGTACTGATCCTTCTCGACGTGCCTCTCGGGCCACACACGCGGCCGTCTCGATAGTGCCCACCCGCCCCGCCCGCCACACCCCAGGCGCGGCCAACCGGGTTCGTTCGAACTTGTGCCCGACTTGTCGGTGAAAGGAGTGAGCACCGCCGGTGGCGTGGGGCTCCGCTCGCGCCCGGCGGCGAGGGCCGCGGCTGGTAAAATGGGCGGGAAACTTGATGCGCGGGCCGTTCTCGCCCGGTGCGGACGTGTACGACGAGCCGGGGCCCGTACCGAGGGGTACGGGCCCCGGCTCGTTGCCGTCCGAGGTCGTCGCCGCGCCGCGCACGCTCTCCTCACGGAAGGTTCTGCATGAAGAACCCGTCAGCTCACGGGCGTTTCGGCGTCAAGGCCGGAGCCAAGGCAGGCGGCAAGCCGGGGGCCAAGGGCCCCGGCAAGGCCCCTCGGACCCTCGGGCCGCAGGGGGAGTTCGCCATGCCCAAGACGGAAACGCCCGCGCTGGCGCCGGTGGCGTCGTTCGCGGAGCTCGCTCTGCCCGTCGAGCTGATGGAGACGATGACCGAGCAGGGGGTGCGCGAGCCGTTCCCGATCCAGGCCGCCACGCTGCCGAACTCGCTCGCCGGCCGGGACATCCTCGGCCGCGGCCGGACCGGCTCCGGCAAGACCCTCGCCTTCGGTCTGGCCCTGCTGGCCCGTACGGCGGGGCAGCAGGCGGATCCGAAGCGGCCGCTCGCCCTGGTCCTCGTACCGACCCGCGAGCTGGCGCAGCAGGTGACCGAGGCGCTGGACCCGTACGCCAAGGCGCTGGGCCTGCGGATGGCAACGGTCGTCGGCGGTCTGTCGATCGGCCGGCAGTCCGGTGCGCTGCGCACCGGCGCAGAGGTCGTGGTGGCCACCCCGGGGCGCCTCAGCGACCTCGTCGGACGGCGCGACGTCCACCTGGAGCGGGTACGGATCACGGTCCTCGACGAGGCGGACCAGATGTGCGACATGGGGTTCATGCCGCAGGTCACGGAGATCCTGGACCAGGTGCACCACGCCGGTCAGCGGATGCTGTTCTCCGCCACGTTGGACCGCAACGTGGACCAGCTGGTGCGCCGCTACCTCAAGGACCCGGTCTCGCACTCGGTGGACCCGCAGTCCGCCTCGGTGGGGACCATGGACCACCACGTGCTGCACATCCACGCGGCGGACAAGATCTCGGCCGCGACGGAGATCGCCGCGCGCGAGGGCCGGGTGCTGATGTTCCTGGACACCAAGCACGGCGTCGACCAGTTCGTGAAGCACCTGCGGGCGATGGGCGTGCGCGCGGAGGGCCTGCACAGCGGGAAGTCGCAGCCCCAGCGCACCCGGACCCTGGGGCAGTTCAAGGACGGGCTGGTCAACGTACTGGTCGCGACGAACGTCGCGGCCCGCGGCATCCACATCGACGACCTCGACCTCGTCGTCAACGTGGACCCGCCGGCCGACAGCAAGGACTACCTGCACCGCGGCGGGCGCACGGCCCGGGCCGGCGAGTCCGGCAAGGTCGTCACCCTCATCACCCCGAACCAGCGGCGCGACATCGTCCGGCTGATGGCCGACGCCAAGATCCGGCCCACCATCACCCAGGTCCGCTCCGGCGAAGCGGCGCTCAGCCGGATCACCGGTGCCAAGGCCCCGTCGGGCGTCCCCCTGTCCGGGTCGGCGCCGACGGACGCCAAGGGCAGGCCGAGCGGCTCCGACCTCGGCTTCCGGGGCATCGGAACCCGCCCGGGCCGGCCCGGAAAGGGCAAGGAGTCCCGTAAGACCATCGAGGCCCGTCAGGCGGCCGAAGCCCGGCGCGCGGCGCGGGTGCGCAAGGCCAACTGACACCCGCGCGGCGCGGCCGGGCTCAGCGGCGGCGGCGCCGCGCGGCCACGATCTTGCGGGTGACCAGCGGCGGGAGCAGGTCCTTGGCCAGCTTGCGCCAGGCGGCCGGGGGCCTGCGGACGGCGGCGGGGGCCTGCGGGGCGACGGGTTCCGCCTCCTCGGCAGCGTGCAGCGGCTTCGGGGGCGCGATCGGGACCACGCCCTCGTCGCCGATCCGCACGAGCGGCAGGCCGGCCACGACATCGACGCCGTGCCACAGGTCGGAGCGGCCCTCCAGCCAGCTCAGCAGCGCCTTCTGGTGGGGGGCCGGGTCTCCCCAGGTGGCGTAGAGCTTCGAGGCGGAGACGGCGATCACCCGCAGCCCGTCGTGGACGACGGCGGCCCACACCGCCGCAGCGACGCCGGGGCAGTGGGCCGAGCGGTAGTCGTCGAAGACGACGACGGCGTCCGGGGCGGCGACCAGCCGGGAGGACTCGATGTCCTGGACGACGTGCTCGTAGAGGTGCGAGGCGTCGATGTGGATGAAGCGGCAGCTCTTGGCGCGCACCCGGTCGGCCACCACGGAGGTGGGCGCCTGGATGAGGGTGGGCAGCGCCTCGTGGAAGGCGAGGTAGTTCGTCTCGAAGCCGCGCCGGGTCAGGGTGGGGTACGAGTCCCGGACCTCGCTGAGGTTCTCGTCGTCCGGCGGGGGCGAGTCGAAGAGGTCGCAGACGGTGAACTCCTCGCCGTCCCGCAGGTATCCCGCCAGGAAGATCGCGCTCTTCCCCATGAACGCGCCGAGCTCCAGAAGGTCGCCCGAGGAGGCGGCGTCACTGTTCTGCCGGGTCAGGAACCAGTCGAAGAGCACCTGGTCGTACGCCGAGAACCATCCCTTGACCTCGCTGAAGGCGCGCGGGGTGGGGGGAGCGGGCTCGGCTTCCGGGGTGGTGACGGGAGCCTGTGAAAGGTGCGACACGGAGAGTCATCCTCCAGCGGAATGGCATGGTCCAACGCTGATACCCGGCCAGGTGAGCCGACCTTAAGCCCCCGAACGCACGTGTGACGAGGCTTCGGTGGGAGAGCGTCCGCAATCCGTGCCACAGGAGCCGCCATCCGTCCCTTTCGTCACGCTATAAGGGGCTCGCTCCACCGCTTCCCGGACGGTCCGCGCTCAGGCGGAGGCACGTTTGCGCAGCCGCCGGGCGGCGGCGTCGCGGACCCGGTGGCTGCGGGCGGCCGCGGCGAGCACGCCGAGCGCCTCGTACGAGGTCACCGTCTGGGCGGCGGTGCGCTGGCACCAGTCGGAGGCGGCCGTGAGCTCCGCCGCGGACCAGGGCTCGCCCGCGGCGATAGCCTTCAGCAGGGTCCACTCGCGCAGCCGCCCGGACGGGAAGAGCCGCCCGTGGAGCGCCGTCTCCATGGCCCGGGCCCACCCGGGGAAGCGCCCGTCGGCCAGCAGTCGGACCGCGCGCCGGTCCAGGTGCGTGACGACGGCGCTCTCGGCCATCACCGGGTCCGGGTCGCGCAGGACGACGGCGACCGCCTCGGCCTCCCGCTGGTCGGCGAAGGCGGCGGCTTCGGCGGGGACTGCCGCTTCGGCGGGGCGGGCCGCTTCGGCGGAGGCACACGCTTCGGCGGGGCGGGCCGCTTCGCCGGTCGCCGACACGTGGCCGGAGGCCACTACTTCGGCGGAGGCCGGCACTTCTGCGGAGGCCGCCGCGAGCGCCGCGAGGTGGCGGGCGTAGCGCCACCGCTCGGGCGGCTGCCCCGGCCCGCTCCCCTGCACCCGGCGTATCTCGTGTTCGCTGCTCCCCATGTCCTTATTCCACACGACCCCCTCGGCCGCCCGGCGCCCAGGGGTGCGTGAGGGCGCGAGGGGGTGCGGGGGCTCCGGCAGGGTGCCGTACGCGGGTCAGCGTTCGAAGTCTTCGTGGCCGCCGTAGCCCTGTTCATCGTCGTGACCCGGCCCGGGAAGCGGGGCACCGGTCTCCAGCAGGGTCTTGAGACTGGAGGCGAGGAACGGCCAGGTGCGCGAGCACATGCCGATGAGGGTGCCTCCCGGATCGAACCCCTCGTGGATGACGGTCAGCCGGGTGAGCGTGTCACCGACCGGTTCGATCTCGTACGTGACCTTCGTGCGCCGTTCGCGGGCCAGCTCGGCCCGCAGCTCCTCGCCGATGCCCACCGAGGCGGCCCATTGCGGCGTGAAGGTGTGCCAGGTGTAGGAGAGCCTGCGGTTCGGGACGCAGTCGAGCACCACCTGGGCCGGGTCGCTGGTGCGGGCTCCTCGTTCGACCCAGTCCATCCGCGAGCCGACCGCCCAGTCGGTCTCGAAGCTCAGCCCCCAGTACCTGCGCGTGAGGGCCGGCTCGGTCAGCGCCTGCCAGACGCGGTCGGGATCGGCCTGGATGTAGAGGGTGTACGTGATCGCGCTGTCGCTCATGGCGTCCATGCTGCGGGACCGCGGTCCGCGGGGCCGGGATTGCGGACGGGACGACGCCGGGCCCGTCACCAACGGGCGCCCTCGCGGGGCAGTTCGGTGGGCGGGGTCCGGGGCGGGGCGGGGAGCGAGAGCTGCTGGCGGGCCGCGTGGACGGCCGCCAGCTCCTGACGGCCGGCCGGCCCCCAGTCGCTGAGTTCGCGGACCTGTTCCGGGGTGGCCAGCAGCCGCGCGTACGCGGGGTCGCGGTGCGCGGACACCGCCGTCAGACGGGCCACGGTGCGGGCGTGGGCGCCCTGGTCGGCGTACCGGTAGCCGAGCGGGGCGGCCCCGGCGGTGGGTTCGGCGTTCGGGGGCGGCAGGTGCGCGGCGCCCGTCGCGCGGGCGATCAGCAGCAGGACCCGCCCGTCGGGGGCGAACAGCCATCCGGACCGGTCCCGCACCGGCAGCCCGGCGGGCACCGGGCCGGGGTGCCAGGCGCCGCGCCCGGGCGTCCGGCGGGTCCGCAGCACTCCGAGCCGGTCGAGGGCGGTCGGTGTGACCGGCCGGCCGTCCTCCAGCAGCGCCGGACCGGCGCCGGCGATCCGGGCGCGCAGCGCGGACAGGGCCCGGCCGGCGTCGCCGGCGTCCATCAGGCCCGCCAGGTCGGCGGGCTCGGCGAAGTCGATGCCCGTGATCTCCTGGGCCGGGAGGCGGACGGCCCCGATCCGGTCGGGGGTCCAGGTGCCGCCGTCGAAGACGTAGAGGATCTCGCCGGGGAAGCGCATCTCGGGTGGAAACCCGGGGGTGCCGGCGGGGATCCAGTCGACGGCGAGCCCGTGCGGGTAGTGGCCGTCGATCCCGAGCTCTTCGCGCATCTCGCGGGCGGCCGCGGCGGCCGGCGACTCGCCCGCGTCGACGGCGCCGCCGGGCAGCAGCCGGTCGGGCCGGTAGTCGACCGTCTGGACGAGCACCCGGCCGTCGGTGTCCGTGACGAGGACGACCGCCCCGGTCCAGAGCGCGGCGCGCGAGGCGCCGTACTCGGCGGGCGTCATCCAGGTACCGGTCTGCGCGGCGGCCTGCCCGGTGGCCTGGCCGGCGTCGTCGGTCAGCTGGGGCATGGGGGGACTCCGTTTCGCCGTGGGGGTGGCCCGCCGGCTGTGCAACAGCGCCGACGACCCTGCGGTTACGGCGCACACCCGGATGCGGAACCCACTGCGCCGTTTTGCCTCGCCGATACCTCCTTATTGCCTGATTATGTCGATCTTGCTAGCTTCCGTGATGCGGACAGGCGGCCTGAAAACCGCCCGTCCGACCACGTGACCGGCCGTGGGGGGCGACGCCGGTGTGAGGAACGCCGACGGTGCGACGGCCGTCGGCGGTGGGGACGGCGAGCGGAACGGCGATCCGGGCTCGGACCCGATCCCGAGCGTCCGGCCGGTTGCCGCGTCGACCACCTTCCGGTTGCCCAGGGGTGAGCGGAGCGTGAGGCCCACCGGCTCCAGCCTGATGCCGGCCGAGCAGACCTGACCGGCTTTCTCCCGTGTGCGGATCGACGGTTCAGGGTGATCGCGGTGTCCGATTCCCTGCCCGTGAGCCGACCCGTCCGACAACCGCCCACCACGACGGTGGTGATGACGGCCCGTCCGTCCAGCCCGAGGCGCACGGCGCGGATGAGGGGCTGGGTTTGCGCCCGAGGCGCCGTCCCGCAGGCGGCCAGGAGGAGCCCGCAGACGACGAGGGCTGCCGTGCGGCGGGGTCGCGTCATGGCGCTGCGACGCGTGGGCAGCCCCAGAGGTTCCCGCCCGGCCCGATACCGCAGTTGCCCATGCCCGTTGACGTCGTTCACGCGCCGCGGCGCCGCACGACGGCCACCGCCGACCGCGACCGTGACGGCGGCCACGGCGCCGCTCGGGATCGCCTCGCACACCACGCCCGGTCCAGGGGCGAAACGCCCCCGGTCGTGAGGGCGGGGCGCCATGATGGGGCCATGACCACACCCGGCCCGGCGCAGCGGCTCGCCCACCACATACGAACCACCCTCGGCGACGGGCCGTTCCACCCGGCCCGCGGGTGGACCCACATGGGCGCCGTCATCTGTGACGCCGGCTTCGATGCCCGCCGCACGTACCGGTCCACCGTTTTGCCGCGGCTTCGGCGGCTGGAGGCGCAATGGCCCGACGCCGCCACCGTCCGCGGCTTCCGCGCCCGGCTCGCCACGGAAGACCTCGCGGTCGCCATGGACTTCAACAGCCCCGGCAAGGTCGCCGTCGCCCACGGCATCACCGATCTGCTGGCCGCCGCGGGAGTCGACACCCCCGACGATCTCCATGCCTGGCTCGGCCACCAGGCCAACCGCACGGCCCTGCGCACGGTGAAGGGCGTAGGGCCGAAGACGGTGGACTACATCGGCAATCTCGTCGGCCGGTCCCAGGTCGCGGTGGACGTACACCTGCGGGCCTTCGCCGCGGACGCCGGACTCCCGCGCCTCGGCTACCGGCAGTTGCAAGCCGTGTACGAGGAGGCCGCCGCTCTTCTCGGGCACGCACCCGGCGGCCTTGAGCACGCTGTCTGGCGGTTCAAGGCGAGGCCGGCGAAGAAGGCAGCACCCGCCGAGGGAGGTGCGGGTCAGGCGTCGTCGTAGAGCGTGGTGAGTTCGGCGCCGATGCGGGCCAGCGTGCGGCGGAGCTCTGGGGGGTCCAGGACTTCGACCAGGGCACCGAAGCCCGCGAGCTGGGCGGCCAGGGCGCGGTGGGCCGGGCCGTCGACGCGGACCTCCGTCCACCCGTCGCCGAATGGCTCGCCGACCGTGACCCGGCCGCGGAGCAGCCGTTCGAGGCGGCCCAGCGCCTCGGGGGCGACGCGGGCGCGGGCCGTCACCGCGAACATGCTGCCCTCGATCACCTCGGCCCGCTCCCGCCACACCGAGGCGAGGTCGAAGTCCGGTGGCCGGACCACCGGTTCCCCCGTGGGCTCCACCGAGGTGACACGGCTGAGCCGGAAGGTCCGCAGGCCCGAATCCGTACCGGCGACGAGGTAGTCGGCCCCCGCCTTGGCGACGAGCCCGAGGGGATCCACCCTCCGCACCCCCGCGGGCTTTCCGACCCCGGCGTACCCCAGCAGGACCCGCTCCCCCTCCACCACCGCGCTCTGGAGCAGCGAGAGGTGGCCCGCCTCGACCGTAGCGGCGTTGCGGGACCAGTCCGTGGCATCGGTGATCCCCGCGCGGGCTGCCGCCTCGGCTCCGGAGCGCAGCGCCGGCGGCAGAGCACGGACCAACTTGCGCAGGGCGGTACGGAGTTCGGGCGTCGCCGCGAGCGGCCCGGTGAGCAGGAAGAGCGCCCGGATCTCGACGGCGGTCAGGCCCGTCAGGTTGGTGCGCGCGCCGCCGACCAGCGACCATCCGCCGCCCCGGCCGCGTTGTGAGTAGACGGGGATCCCCGACGCGGCCAGGGCCTCCAGGTCACGGCGGGCGGTGCGCTCGGACACCTCCAGTTCGGCGGCGACCTCGCAAACGGTGACGCGGCCGCGCTCCTGGAGGAACAACAAGGTCGCCACCAACCGGTCGGCCCTCATGCGCGGCGCCCCACTTCCTCCGGAGAAACTCCGGTAAAACTGGCCAGAAGGTGGCCACTTTAGCCGCAACGATGAACACATGAACGAGAACACCGCACAGCTCGCGGCCCCGCAGTCCCTGCCCGCCCGCGCCTTCGACCCGCGCCCCGACCTCTCGGCCGCCATCGCCCTCGCCGGACGCACCCTCGCCGCCGTGCGCCCCGACCAGTACGACCTGCCCACCCCCTGCGACGAGTTCGACGTCCGGCGGCTGTCGAGCCACCTCATCGCGGTCCTGCGCCGGATCGCGGTGATCGGGCGGGGCGAGGACCCGTTCAGCGTGCCGTCCTTCGCCGACGAACTCCCCGACGGGGCGTGGGCCGCGGCCTGGGCGCCGGCCACGCTGGAGGCGGAGTCCGTGTGGGCGGACGAAGGGATCCTCGACCGGGAGCTGCGGCTGCCGATCGGCCCGAAGCCGGGAGCGGTCGGCGCGGTGATCTACACGAACGAACTGACCGTGCACACCTGGGACCTGGCGCGGGCGACGGGACAGCACCCCGCCTGGGACCCGGCTCTGGTGGAGCGGGTGCTGGAGGTCCTGCGCCGGTCCCTACCGGCCGACCGGCGCGGTGGCCCGGTGCCCTACGGCGAGGTCGTCGCGGTGGACGACGACGCTCCCGCCATCGACCGGCTCGTGGCGTGGGCGGGCCGCCGGCCGTAGGACCGCGGCGGGCCGGCCGGAGGGCCGCCGGCGGGCCGGTCTGCGGGCCTCCGGCCCGCGGGTCGTGATATCGGGTGGATCCGCCCGCGCCGCCTACCTAGAGTGACGGTGGAAGCCCTCGTCGGGCAGCGGTCGAGCAGGAGCGGATCATGCGCACGCACTACCCCCGTACGGCGCACCTGCCCTGGTCCCCCGGGGCGGCCCCGGACGACGTACGCATGTCCGGACCCGTCGCGCTGGCCGGGCGGGAGGTGGTCGTCACGGAGAAGCTCGACGGCGAGAACACCACCCTCTACCGCGACGGGCTGCACGCACGCTCCCCGGACTCGGGACACCACCCCTCCCGGGCCTGGGTGAAGGGCCTCCAGGGCCGCATCGGCCCGCAGATACCGGCGGGCCGGCGGGTGTGCGGCGAGAACCTGTACGCCCGGCACTCCCTCCCGTACGAGGAGCTGGACAGCTGGTTCTACGGGTTCTCGGTGTGGGACGGCGACCACTGCCTGGACTGGGACCGGACGGTGGGTTTCCTGCGGCGCTTGGGCGTGCCCACCCCGCGCGTGCTGTGGCGGGGCGTCTACGACGAGCGCGCGCTGCGCAGGCTGCGGATCGACACCACCCGCCAGGAGGGGTACGTCGTACGGACCGTCGCCGGCTTCGCCCGGGCCGACTTCGGGCGGTACGTGGCCAAGTGGGTGCGCGGAGGGCACGTACGGACCGGCACGCACTGGATGTACGCGCCGGTGGTACCGAACGGGCTGGGGCCGGCGGCCGCGCTGTGGGCGGTCCGGTCGGGCTCCGAGCCGGACCCGGCGGGCCTGCTCGGCGCGCTCGGGATGGAGCCCGACCCCGCGCCGGGGACCGCGGATGCCGTCGCCGACGTGGCCGCCCGGCTGGACGGGCTGGGGCGCACCGGGGAGAGCCGGCTGACCGGGGTGCTCGCCGCCGTCCTGCACCGCGTGCCGCGAGCCCGGCTGGGTGCGCGGCTGGCGGCCGGGCCGCTCGGGATGCCGTCCGCCCGTCGGGTGGCGGACCTGGTCGGGCTGTACCCGGCCCTGCGCAGGCCGTTCCCCGACGCGGAGCGGCGGGCCGGGCTGGTCCGCCTGGCCACGGCCGCCGACCTGGGAGTGCTGCACGCGCTGGCCGGGGCGCTGGGGGAACCCGGGGACGGGGCGGGGCGCGAGTGGGCGGAGTGGTCGGCCCTGCTCGCGCAGGAGGCCGGGCTGCTCGGACCGGACCCGCTGGGGCCGTTGCGCAGGGGGCTGCGCGAGGCGCTCGCCGGGCTCGGGCAGCGCGCGGCCGACCGGTGCTGGGCGCAGGCGCGGGAGGCGTTCGGGCAGGGCAGGGTGCACACCGCCGAGGAGGCGGTGGCCGCGACCTGGCGCCTCCGGGACGGGGCCTTCCCGCACCTGCTGCAGTTGTGCGGGCCGTCGGGCAGCGGCAAGAGCACCTACGCCGGGCGGCTGCCCGGGGTGGAGACCTGCATCAGTCTTGACGATCTGCGCACCGCCCGGGGTTCCCGCTCCGACCAGCGGGCCAACGCCGACGTTGTGCGCGAGGGCCTGGACCGGCTGGACGCCGCCC
Source organism: Streptomyces sp. NPDC051578 (assembly GCF_044454045.1). Lineage (NCBI taxonomy): Bacteria > Bacillati > Actinomycetota > Actinomycetes > Kitasatosporales > Streptomycetaceae > Streptomyces > Streptomyces sp. NPDC051578. Next base: position 202,266 of record NZ_JBITDH010000002.1, on the reverse strand, counting down.
TGGCGGCAGCCGCGCGCACGGGCGGGACGGTGGTGTGGGACGCCACCTCGCTGACGAAGCAGCAGCGGGGGCAGGCCGGGGCGGTCGCGCGCCGCCGCGACGCGCTGGTCACGCACGCCGTGGTGTGGGTCGGGGAGGACGAACTGGTGCGGCGCAACGCCTCGCGGGCACACCCCGTGCCGGAGGGCGTACTGGCCTCGCAACTGCGCCGGTTCAGTCCTCCGTACCCGGGCGAGGCGCACCTGACGTGGTACGTCGGCGCCGACGGCACGCTCGCGGACACCGCCGGGTCGATCGGCGAGGCGGACACGGAGGAGTCCCCGGCGGCTGCCGGGACACCGGGCGAGGACGGCTGATGCGTACCAGCGAGCAGCTCTACCACCAGGTCCGCTGGGACCCCCGCTTCGACCCGGCGCGGTTCACCCTCGGGCTGCTCCAGCGCGGGGCCGCCCCCAAGCGGGTCCCGCTGCCGTCCTTCGTGCCGGGCGGTGACATCCCCTGGCACCGCGTGCTGTTCGTGGAGGCCGACGGGGAGCTGGTGTGGGACCGGGCCACCGGAGTGGACCGGATCGACGTGACGCGGGCCGGGCGGGTACGCGACCCGCGGCTGCTGCGGGCACCGTTCTTCACCGCCCGCACCCCGCACGCATGGGACCCGGCGGACGGCGGCGGCTGGCGGCCCGTGGAGGCACCCGGAGCCGGGGCGGAGCCCGCTCCGGCGCGGGTGCGGCTGCTCACCTGGAACACGCTGTGGGACCGCTACGACGCCCCGCGCATCGCGACCGACCGGCGCAGGCCGCTGCTGCTGGCCGACCTGGAGGCCGCCGACGCGGACGTGATCGCGCTCCAGGAAGTCGAACCCGCGCTGCTCGTCCGGCTGCTGGCGCTGCCGTGGGTCCGGGCCGGCTACACCCTGGGAACCGACCCAGGCGGACCCGACGTCGCCGACAGCGGGTTGCTGCTGCTCAGCCGCCTGCCGGTGCGCGAGGCCGGGCTGAACGTGCTGGGCCCGCACAAGGCGGTCACCGCCGTCACCGTCGATACGGCGGACGGCCCGCTGGTGGTCGCCGCGACGCATCTGAGCAGCGACCACTCCGAGCGCGGGGCGGACCGGCGGGAGGCGGAACTCGCGCGGCTGGCCGAGGGACTGGGCGGCGTCGAAGCCGCGCTGGCGCTGGTCGGCGACTTCAACGACGGGCGGTCCGGGGCCGAGGGGCCGGCGGCCGCGCTGGGGCTCCGGGACGCGTGGAGCGAGGTGCACGGGCCGGCGGACGACACCCCGACCTTCGACCCGGTGGCCAATCCGCTGGCCGCGGTCGGCTCGCTGTCGGGGCGGGCTGCGCGGCTGGACCGGATCCTGCTGAGGTCGGCGGACGCGCGGGTGCGGGAAGCCTCCCTGCGGGGGGATTCCCCCACCGCCGACGGGCTGTTCGTCTCCGACCACTACGGGGTGCAGGCGACGGTCGAGTTCGCGGCCGGCGGCGAGGGCGGCACCCTCGACGCACCGGCGACCGCGCGGACGGCGGTGGCGTGGCTGCCGCCGCACGACCCGGCGGTGGACGCCCTGCGGCGGGAGCACGACCCGGGGGCCGACCGGTGGCCGCCGCACGTGAACCTGCTGTACGGCTTCGTACCCGAGTCCTCCTTCGAGGAGGCGCTGCCGTTGCTGGCGGAAGTCGCCGCGAGGACCGCGCCGTTCACCGCCCGGCTGGCCGGGGTGCACAGCTTCGGACACCGCGACGACGCGACCCTGTGGCTGGACCCGGCGGCCGACGGTGACGCGGCGTGGCAGGAGCTGCGACGGGCACTGGCCGCACGCTTCCCCGGGTGTCGCGGGCGGGGCGCGGACGCGCGGGAGTTCACCCCGCACCTGACGCTGGGGCGCAGCGGCGATCCGCAGCGGGCGGTCCGCGCGTTCGAGGCCCGGCTCGGGGAAGGGGGCTCCCTCCAGGGCTCGGCGGTGCGGGTCGGATCGCTCGCGGTGCTGTCGCGGCGCGGGGACGAGCCGATGCGGGTCCGGGCGACCGTGGAACTCGGGACCGGGTCGGTGCGCCGGCTCGCCGACGAGGCACCTTCGCCGCGACCCGGCGGTGACGGGCCGGCGGACACGGACACAGCGGGACCGGAGGCGGCACCGGTTGTGGGGCCGCCCGCCGCCGGGCCGGACGCCGGATCCGTCGCCGCCCGCGTCGAGGGGGCGCTGCCGGACGCCGGATCCGTCGCCGCCCGCGTCGAGGGGGCGCTCCCCGGCGCGGTGGTACACCTGGCCGGTTCCCGGCGGATGGGCTGCGCGCTGCCCGGGGCGGACCTGGACCTGGTGGCTGCCCTGCCGGGCCAGGTGGACCCCGAGCGGCTGCGGGAGCGGATCGCGGCGGCGCTGCCGCGGGCCCGGCGGCTCCGGCTGGTCACCGGGGCGCGGGTGCCGGGCCTGCGGTTCCGCGTGGACGGACTGGACGTGGACCTGGTGGCCGTCGCCACCGGGACAGCGGCCCCGGCGCAAGCGGTGTCCGGGCGCGCCGGGCTCGGCGAGGCGGCGGCGGTGGCGCTGAGCGCAGTGAGCGACGCCGATGCGGTACGGGGCTTCGTGGGCTCCCGGTCGGAGGCGTTCGCCGGGCTGGCGCGCGAGGTGAAGGCCTGGGCCCGGTCCCGCGGCCTGGACTGCGCCCCGTTCGGCGGTCTGCCGGGGCTGGCCTGGGCGGTGCTGGCGGCGCGCACGGTCGCGGAGGCCGAGGACCTGGCCGCGGGGACACTGCTCAGGGAGTTCTTCGCCACCTGGGCCGCTTGGGACTGGCGCCTGCCGGTCGCCCTGAACACGCCGTCCGACCTGAACACGCCGTCCGCCCCGCAGGCGACCCCCGGCCCCGGACCGGCCGTCACCGTACTCACGCCCTCCCACCCCGTCCGCAGCTGCACGGCCCAGGTGGGCCCCGGGACGCGGGACTTGCTGGTGCGGGAGCTGTACGCGGCGTGGGAGTGGCTGGACGCCGACCCGGGCCGCCTCTCCCCCGCCGGCCCCACACCGCTCCACCGGCGGCACGCGGCGTGGGCGGTGGTCACCGTAAGGGGCTCCGGACCCGGCGAGTTCGAGGAGAACCTGGGCCGGATGCGGGGCCGTCTGCGCGCCCTGCTCGGCGCCCTCGCGGACGCGGGTCTGCCCGACGCCCATGCCTGGCCCCGCCCCTTCGAGCGCGGCGACGCCCTGGCCCGGTACGCGATCGGCCTCGGGACCGCCCCGCCGGACGCGGCCCGGCTGGCCTCGCTCTGCGGCCCGTGGTCCTCGGGCCTGCCCGGCGTCGAGGTCGCCTGGGCGGAGTGCGGAGCGGTCCCCTCGCTGGCCTGACGGCCTGACCTGCGGGACGGGGGCGCTCAGAGCTGGATGACGATCTTGCCTGCGGTGTGCCCGGCCTGGCTCAGCTCGAAGGCCGCCGCCAGCTCGGCGAGGGGGAAGGTCTCGGCGACCGGCACCGTCAGCAGCCCGCTGTCCGCGAGCCGGCCCAGTTCGGCGAGGTCGTCGGCGACCGGCCTGACCCACATCCACTGACCGCCCGCGCCGATCACCGTGTGGTCGGCGATCGACGCGTGGCGCCCGCCGTCCGCGAGGACCGCGCGCGTCACGTCCAGCACCCCGCCGACGAAGTCCGCTACGACGCTCACCCCGTCGGGTGCCAGCTCGCGGACGCGGTCGGCGAGGCCGTCCCCGTACGCGACGGGCTCGCACCCCAGCTCGCGCAGCCGGTCGTGGTTGCGCGGCGAGGCGGTGCCGATGACGCGGGCGCCCAGCGAACGGGCGATCTGCACGCCGAGGGAGCCCACGCCGCCGGACGCGCCGTGGACGAGGACGGTGTCATCCTTGCCGGTGCCGAGGCGGGTGAGGAGCTGGTACGCGGTGAGGCCGGCGAGCGGAAGTCCGGCGGCCTGCTTCCAGTCGAGCGAGGCGGGCTTCGCGGCCATCGTCCGGACGGGGACGCTGACGAACTCGGCGAAGGTGCCGCCGTGTACGTAGTCCTTGCGGGCGTACGCGATGACCTCGTCGCCGACCGCGAACTCCGGGGCGTCGATGCCGACGCGCTCGACGGTGCCGGCGACGTCCCAGCCCGGGACCACCGGGTACACGACGTCCATCAGCGCGTCGAGCCCACCCGCCATGATCTTCCAGTCGACCGGGTTGACCGCGGCGTACTTGACGCGGACGAGCACCTCGCCGGGTGCGACCTTGGGGACCGGCAGCCTGGTTTCGGCGAGCACCTCCGTACCGCCGTACGTCTCGTATGCCATGGCCCGCATCGTTTCCTCGGACATGTACCCGGCCTCTCCGTCAGCTGGTGGCTCGTGCGATCGCCTGCGTGGCGCCATCCCATCACGGACGGCCGTGCGCGCCCCGGCAAGCCGCGCCGCCTCCCGGCGGCCGGCGCCGGTCCGCCCACGCCGCTGCCGTTTCCTCAGCCGAAGGCGGCCCGCGTCGCCGGGCCGTAGACCCCGGGCGGGTCACCCTTGATGCCGCGGTCGCTCTGGAGCTGCGCGACACCGCGCCGGGTGCGCCCGTCGTAGACGCCGGTGACGGCCACGTACGTGAACCCCTGTGCGTACAGCCGCTGCTGGAGAACGCGTACCTCGGGGCCCTTGTCCCCCTGGCGCAGGGTTGCGGAGTCCTCGGCCGGGGGCGGCGGGGCGACGCCGGACGGGCCGCCGCGGGGCGTGCTCCCGGGGCGGGCGCCGGGGGCCGAGGGCGTAGCCGTGGCCGGGGCCGGGGCCGGGGCGGAGGCCTTGGGCCGCTCCGGGGCTGCGGAAGAGCGGCTCGGGTCGGCGTCCGGGCTGCGCGCCGGGAGGACAGGAACCGTCAGGCCGGGCGGCGCCGAGGCCCGCTCGGGTTCGGGCTCGGGGGCGCCGAGCAGGAACACCAGCGCGCCGGCGCAGGTGAGCGCGAGCAGGCCGAGGACGGCGGGCGCCCACCCGCCGCGTACGCGCCGGTCGGGTCCGGCCGGCAGCGCCGCGCCGGGCGGGGGGCCGGGAACCGGCCGCGCCGTGCCCTCGGGCCAGGTCGGGCCGTTCGTCGCGGAGGCCGGCGCGAGCGGGGCCGCGACGTAGGGGCGTACCAGCGGGCCGTCGTCAGGCATGGGCCCGCTTCCGGCTGGTGGCACGGGGAACCGCCGTGCGGGCGGGCAGGGGCATGGGGTACGTCTTTCGCAGTGCGGGTCGCGCCGTGGTTCGTGATCGGGGCGCACTCTTGCCGCCGGGGGCGGGTCCGGTCAAGCCCGTTGTCCGATCCGCCCGTTCCCTCCGGGCAGGAGATCCCGGGCGGGCCGCGTCGCCGCTCCCGGCTCCCGGCATCCGGCATCCGGCTCCGGCTCCCGGCTTCCGGCTTCCGGCTTCCGGCGCGCATCGGGTCACCCGGACGCGTGAGCGGCGCGGCTGGGCCGTCCGGGGTACGGCATGGTGGGGGAATGCAGTTACGCCGGGCCGCCCTGCCCCTCTCCCTCCTCGCGCTCCTGGCGAGTGCCGGCTGCGTGTCGGTCGGGCCGGGTGAGCCCGCCGCGGGCCCCGCCCGGGGTTCGCTGCCACCCGTCGGCGCCCCCGACTCGCCTCCCGCCGTTCCCTCGTCGCAGCCGCTGCCGCTGAGCCCGTTGCCCGTACCCGGGCCGGCCCCGGATTCGGCCCCCGCCCCCGGGGCGGACGCCGACCGGCAGCCGAAGGGCAAGGCGCGCGTGCGCCCCGCCCGCAGGGGCGGCGAACGGGCCGCGAAGCCCTCCGCCCCCCGGCGGGTCCGCACGCCCGACGCCGCGCGCAGGACGGTTCCGCGCGGCCCCGTCGGGGAGGAGCCGTGCGCGGCCGCGGAGGGCGTCGTGCCGCCGTCCGTGGTCGACCTGTGCGTGCGCCAGTACGACCGCTGACCGGCCAGGATGGCCGTCTGGCTCTCGGGCTTGACCCTCACACCGTGTCAGGCCGTGCACTGGAAGGCGTCATGTTCACCATCGGAGACTTCGCGAAGTACGGCCGGGTGTCGGTCCGCATGCTGCGTCACTACGACGCCCTCGGACTGCTGCGCCCGGCCCGTGTCGACCCCGTCAGCGGTTACCGCTTCTACGAGGCCGGACAGCTCGCCCGCCTCAACCGCGTGATCGCGCTCAAGGAGCTCGGATTCAGCCTCGAAGAGGTGGGGGCGATCCTCGACGAGCGTCCGGGCGTGGCGGAGCTGCGCGGCATGCTGCGGCTGCGGCAGGCGGAACTGGAGGGCGCCCTGGCCGCGGCCGCGGCGCGGCTGGCGGAGGTCGAGACGAGGCTCCGGACCATCGAGAGCGAGGGGACCATGCCCACCGACGAGATCGTCGTGAAGAACCTGCCGCCCGTGCGGCTGGCGGAGCTGACCGGCGTCGCGGCCGGGTACGCTCCGCAGGAGATCGGGCCGGTCATCGGTCCTTTGTACGAGGAGCTGTGCAGCCGCATCCAGGCTGCGGGGGTGGTTCCGACGGGCCCGGGTCTGGCCTACTACGAGGACGCTCCGGACGCCGCGCCGGGATCCGTCCTGGTGCATGCCGGGCTCCCCGTCGCAGCGGCCGTCCGCGCCGAGGACCTCGGGGGTGCGGTGAGGGTCGTCGAGCTGCCCGGGGTCGAGCGGGCGGCGACCGTGGTGCACCGCGGGTCCATGGACGACGTGCTGCCCACGGTCCAGGCGCTGGCCCGGTGGATCGACGCCCACGGGCACCGCTCGGCCGGGTTCGCGCGCGAGCTGACCCTGGCCTGCCCGGAGGACCGCGAGCAGTGGGTCACCGAACTCCAGGAACCCCTGACCCCCTGACGCCGGTGCCCGGTGCACGCCGCGTGCGCCGCCCCCGGGCTGCGGCGCAGCGCCGGGCCGTGCCCTCGCGGGCGGTCCGCAGGCGGCTCAGGGCGGTGTGCCCGCGTCGCCGCCACTCGGCGCGGGGCAGCCCGGCGTGCCGGCCGCCCCCGGTGATCAGGGCGTTGACCGGGGTGTGCGGGTCGGCGGCCATCCCCTTGGCGATCAGGACCCCGACCACGAGGGGGACCAGTGCCACGGCCAGCGCCGAACCGGCGGTGGCGACCTGCTGCATGCGCGGGTGGTGCGGGCCGCGCGGGGCTTCGTGCGTCATGCCGCCATTCGATCAGCGCGCGCCGGACGCGGAATCGGTGCGGATACTCAGGGCGTTGGACGTGGGGTACTCAGACGGGGTGGTGTGCGTGGCGCAGGAACCGGACGGGCAGGGCTTCGAGGCGGCGACCGGGGACGGCCCGGCCCCGCCGGCGGGCCCCGGGCGGGCGGCCGAGGTCCTAACGGCGTACGAGGGGCTGATGCAGATCCGGCGTCTGGTGAACGGCCCTCGGGGCCCGGAGGTTCCCGCCCCGTGGGAGCTGCGCCGGATGCCGCGCGCGGTGGCCCTCGTACTGGAGGCCGCGGGTCTCGCGCCCTCGGCGGTGGCCCCCGACGGGCGGCGCACGCACACCGGTTACCGGGTGGCGGCCGCGCCGGAGTCCGGGCGGGTGCAGGTGTCCTGGCTCGGCCCGCCGGGCGGTGGCGCGGCGGAGGAGGAGCAGGAGCGGCTGTCGGAGTGCGGCCGTGTGCTGGAGCGGCACGGCTGGGAGTGCCTGCTGTACCGGGGCCCCCGTCGGCGCCGCTTCCTGGAGGTCGAACCACGCCGCTGAGGGCCGCCCCCGCGGCGGGGCGGTCCGGGCCGGACCGTCCCGCCGCGGGGGCGGCGGCAGGTCAGGGCGTGCCGAAGGTCAGCGTGAGCCGGGGCGTGCCTTCGCCGGCCGCGGCTTCCGAGGACCACAGCCACAGGGCGTCGGTTCCGGTGCTGGTCAGGGCCAGCCCGTAGGCGCTGCCCAGGGCGGACGCGACCGTCGCCGTGTCCAGGGCGGCGGTGTGGACGGCCGAACCGTCGGGGACGCCGGGGAAGCTGCCGAGCGCCGGCCCTCCCAGGCCCGGGCGGTTGTCGTACGTCGTTCCGCCCTCGGTCCAGGCCCCCGTGACCGGCACCACCGAGACGGTGTCCGTCGTGCCCGCGCCGCTCATGGTGCTGGTCTTCACGCTGAGCGTCGCCGACTTGAGTACCGTGCCCGCCGGCGCGGCGGGCAGGTCGAAGCGCAGGTAGCTCGCGTAGAGCGAGGTCCCGCGGACGGCGAGGGAGCCCGAGGTCCCGTAGTTGGTGCCGGGCGCGCCGGCGTTGGCGTAGGTGTCCTCGGCCGCCGTGAGCTGGACGACGGAGTCGGCGGGTGCGGAGGCGAGGGCGTAGTGGTTCTGGACCTGCGCCGCGTTCAGCACGCTCGGGTAGACGGCCGTCTCGTCGAGCAGTCCCGCCCAGTAGTCGCTGGTCGGGCGGTCGGGCCAGGCGTTGAGGTTGTCGCCGCCCGCGTGCCAGTAGCCGGCGAAGTTCTCGTGCGTGGTGACGTTGAGGGTGCCCTTCTGGGCGCCGTCCACGTAGAGGGTCATGCCGCCGGGGCCCTGGGTGGCGACGACGTGGTGCCACTTGTCGTCGTTGTACCGGTCGGTGCCGCCGGTGGTGATGGTGCGGGTCGCTCCGGTGTAGACGCCGTAGACCAGCCGGCCGTCATTGGTCATGTAGATGTGCTTGTCGTACTGACTGCTGCCGCGGGCCTGGTTGTTGCCGAAACCGACGAGCTTGCCGCCGCGGGTGGTGTTCGTCTTGAACCAGGTCTCGATGGAGTAGCTGCTGCCCACCGTCTGCCGCTTGTCCCCGTACACCTGGGTGTTGGTGCCGTTGAAGCCGATCGCCGTGCTCGCGCCGGTGACCGCGCCGGGTGACTGGCGCAGTGCCGGTCCGTTCAGGTGGACGCCGCTCTGGTTGTCCGCCGCCGAGGAGTCGGCGACGAACGGCAGGACCGATTCGTCGTAGCGCCAGTACTGCTGGGCGCCGTCGGTGCGGACCGCGTTCGGGTACGCGTCGACCGAGGTGGGGACGGTGACGGCAGCGGTTGCGGACGGGGCGCTGGTGTTGCCGGCCGCGTCGGTGGCCGTCACCCGGTAGGTGTAGGACTGTCCGGCGAGGGCGGTGGTGTCCGTCCAGGAGGCCTGGGGCCGCTTGAAGAACAGCGAGTCCGCGGTGACCGTGCCGATCGGCGTCGCGGAGCCGTTGCGGTAGATCCGGTAGGTGAGCGCGCTGTCGTCCAGGTCGAGGCTGGTGCGCCAGCGCACCTGGGCCTCGCCCGGTGTGAAGCTGACGGCGCTCGCGACGGGCACGGTGGGGGCCCCGGTGTCGCCGGTCGAGGCGAAGCGGGTCAGGCTCTGCTGGGCCGCCCCGTTGACGGTGGTGAATTCGCCGCCGACCCACAGGTAGGGGGCTCCGGCCTTGGAGGCCACCGTCAGCACGCGCGGGCCGATGCCTTCGCCGATGCCGTCGTTGGTGTCGGGCGCCCAGCCCAGCTTGCCGACGCTGGTGGTCGGCTGGGCCAGGAGGTGGTGCCGCTGGCCGTCGGGGTACTCGCCGACGCTGGAGCAGTCGTGCGCGTGTGAGGCGCTGTAGAGCACGTTCCGGTAGGGCAGCACGGCCTGGGTGGCGCCGAGGCAGGTGTCGCGCCAGCGCTGGTTGAAGTCGCTGAGGTCGAGCGCGATGCGGCCGTCGAAGACGCCGCCGCCCGTGCCCTCGTTGCCCGTGTAGAAGCCGGTCGCGTCGGTGGCGATGTCCTTGACCACCGAGTTGGTCTCGATGAACCCCGGGTAGGCCTTGGTGAGGGCGCCGCTCGTCGCGTTGACGACGGCCAGGGCGTGGGTGTTCGTGCCGTTGACGGTGAAGAAGTCACCGCCGAGTACGACGTTGTTCCCGTCCGGTGTGACGTCGACGGCGCGGCCCGGCTCGTCGGCGTCGGCGGTGAAGGGCTTGAGCGCGCCGTCGCTCGCGCCGACCGCGGCGAAGCGCCTGCGGGGCTGGCCGGAGACGGTCAGGAAGTCACCGCCGGCGTAGACGGTGTCGCCCGTGACCGCGAGGGCCCGGACGGTGGCCGCGAAGGCGGGCCGGAAGGAGGTCTTCACCGTGCAGCCGGCCACGTCGATGGCGGCGATGCTGGAGACGGGCGTGCCGTTGACGGCTCCGAAATATCCCCCCGCGTAGAGGGTCTTCTTGTCGGGCGAGAGCGTGAGCGCGCGTACGGTGGCGGTGCCCCCGCCGACGGTGAAGTCCAGGGAGCAGGAGGTGGGGGCGCCGGTCGCGGCGTCGAGCGCCGCGAAGTTCACCGCCGGCCGCTCGCTGCCACCACCGCCCGCCGGAGGCCGTACGGCCGAGAAGGTACCGCCGACGAAGACGGTGCCACCGGCCTCGGCGAGGGCCCAGACGACGCCGTTGGGCTGCCAGGTGGGCAGCGCGTCGGCGGTGAAGGCGACGGGCGGGGTGATGGCCGCCGCCTGCGGGGCGAGGCCGAGGCCGATGACGGTGGCGCTCGCCGTCAGGGACAGGGCGAGAGCGGTGGCCGTCCCTCTGGATCTACGCATGAACCCCCCAGTTCGGTGTGCGTTGCGCCGCGCGTGCGCCGCGCGGGACACGGCCGTACGACCGGCGGGCCCGGAAAGCGGTCCGACGGCCGTACGTACGGGCGCACACCCTAGGGCGAATCGGTGCGCCGGACACGGCACTTGACCCATCGGATGCCGAACCGGACCCGGGACGGCGGTTCGCCGCCGCCCGCCCCGTGCGGCGCACGGGGCCGCGCCCCACCGTCGCCCGGGTGCGAGGTCGGGGCCCGCGCCCCGGCGCGTTCGTTCGCCCGGGCGCACCCCGGGGAAAACCGCCCCGCGGGGCCCCGCGCCCCTCTACCGTGCCCTGAGGCGTTCGGCACGGCACCGGAGGTGGGCGGATGGACGACGACGAAGACATGCGGCTGGCGAGGATGACACCGGAGATCTCCCGGCGGACCCTCGCGATGCTGCGGGGTCTGGCCGGGCTGGAGCCGCCGGAGCAGGTCCCCGAGGAGGCCATGATCGTGGCCGACGCGATCCTCGCCGAGCACGGCACCGACGGGCTCCGGGTCCTCGTGATGACCCTCGCCGCCTGGGCGACGGCTCAGATCGAGAACGTGGCCGAGCTGAGCCGGCGCAGCCATGAGGCGGTCCTCGACGCGATGGAGCTGGCCTGCCTGGAGGCGAGCGCCGAGGACTGAGCCGTCGCGCCCCCTGCGCAGAGGATGGCCGACAGGTCCGGAGCGGGCCGCCACGGGGGCGGGGCACGGGTGCCGAGGCGTCGCACCGCCCCTTGCGCCGGAGTCGGCGACACTGAGGTGAGCAGCACCGTTGTGGGGGGTCGTGATCGGAGGCCGTCGTGAGCACACCTTCCCCCATCCGGCTCGCCGCCGTGCTGTCCACCGAGCATCGCGGGCGGCTCATGGCCCTGGCCCGTGAGGTCAATTTCCGCGAGGGCACCCGGATCTTCGACGAGGGCGGCCGGGCGGATTCCTTCTGGATCGTGCGTTCCGGCACCGTCACCCTGGAGCTTCCCGTCCCGGGTCGCCGGGCCGCGCCGATCGAGAGCCTCGGCACGGGTGAACTGGTCGGCTGGTCCTGGCTCTTCCCGCCGTACGCCTGGCAGCTCAGCGCCGAGGCGATGACCCTGGTGCGGGCGTACGAGTTCGACGCGCCGACGGTGCGGATGCTGATGGACGCCGACCCCGCCTTCGGTTCCGCCATCGGGCACTGGGTCGGGCGCGTGCTGGCGATGCGGCTCCAGCAGACGCGCACCCGGCTCCTCGACCTGTACGCGCCGCGCAGCCCCGCGACCCGCTGACCCCTTGGGCCCGCCGGTCCCCCGCCCCGCCGAACCGGGCCCCGCGGGGGCTCCGGAGCCCCGTTCCGCGGCCCGCGCCGCCGGTCAGCGGGGTGCGGGGCCGGCCCCTCGCGCCTCATGAGCCCCTCGGAAGCGGGCTTCTTCGGCCGTTTCGGCGCTCTCCGTTCGCACTGGTCAACGGACCGTCACGGCTGCGGACTGCGCTCATTCGCTCACGAACGGTGACGTGAAATCGCGGCCCGAACGAGCGTTCTGGCGCCGCATGGGCAAGACTCCCGTCCGTTATCCGGCACGACAACCCCGAGGAGTGTTCGAAATGCGGTCCATCAGCAGGAGTCTGGGACTGGCTTCCGGAGCAATGGCGCTCACCGCTCTCACCGCGCTGGCCGGGTCCGGAGCCGCCGACGCGGCGCCTACCGGAGCCCAAACCCTCTACGCCCCGTCGGCGCTCGTGGTCAGCGTCGCCAGCGGAGAGGACCCCGCCCAGGCGACGGTGATGCGCGCGGTGACGCTGGTGTGCGCCCCGCGGCCGGCGGGCACGCACCCGGACCCGGCAACGGCGTGCGCGGAACTGCGGGCGACCGGTGGCGCGCCGGACGCGCTGACCGCGCCCCGTGCGAACGTGCGGTGTACGAGGGAGTGGAACCCGGTGACGGTGACGACCGACGGAGTGTGGCAGGGCCGTCGGCTGAACTACTCGCATACCTTCGCCAACCCGTGCGAGCTGCGCAGCAGTGAGGGCGTCCTGTTCCACGTGTAGGACGGGGCGCGAGATCCTGCCGGGCGGCGCCGTGCGACCGCCGCCCGGTCCGGCTCACCCCAGTTCCAGGCTCGTGACCCCGTAGAGGCCGGACAGGTCCACCTCCGGCGCCGGTCCGGTGTACATGCGGGCGGTCTCGAAGGTGGGGACCAGGCCCAGCCCGGCCACCAGCTCGACCGCGGCCGGGTTCGCGTCCGGTACGTCCACGGCGACCTGCCCGCCGGGAGCGTGCCGCGCGAGCCCCCGCAGCAGGCTCGCGGCGATCTCGGGGCCGGCCGCGTACAGGGGGCCGATCCTGGCGGCCGCACTGCCCGGGCGGACCACGCCGAGGCCTTCGACCCGTCCGTCCCGGACGGCGGCGAGGGCCGTCCGCCCGGGCAGCCCGGTCCATGCCGCGAGGAAGGAGTCCCGGGCCTCCGGGAAGAACAGGCGGTCGTAGGAGGCGATTTCCGCGAAGGGCAGCGAGGCGGCGTCCACCAACCGCACCCCGTGGTCGTCACCGGCGGCCGGGACCCCCTCGTAGCGGACGTTGTTCCAGGCAGGGCGGAACCCGGACCTGCGGTAGTTGTCCTGCTGCTCGACCACCCCGTCCAGGCCGACGAGGCGCCCGTCGAGCCGTTCCATCCCGGCGTTCCACAGCCGTATCCCGTACCCCCGGCCGCGCACCGCCGGCCGGGCGATGTAGAAGCCGACGAACCCGAAGCCGGCGCCGTAGCGGACCGCCGAGATGCAGGCCACCGGCTCCCCGTCGAGCCGTCCCACGAGGAACCCGCCGGGGTCCGCGACCGCGAAGGCGAAACGGTCGCCGACACCCGGGTTCCAGCCTTCCTCTTCTGCCCAGGAGCGGATGAGTTCCATGTCGCCGGCGCTCGCGCCGTTGATCTCGAAGCCCGTCATGCCGGTGTTCTACCAGACACCACCGCGCCCACACAGCCCCGCCCGCCCGGCCCGGTCTCCCGTCAGGAGAGCGGTGGGGCGGCAGGACCGGCCTCCCGGTGCGGGGCTCCCGCGCCCCTGGTCAGCCCGCGCAGATCACGTCGTCCACCCGGATCGGCCGGCTGTCGAGGCGGACGTAGGCGGTGAAGGTGTCCGTGGCGCCGCCGTCCCAGTGGGTGGTGACGGTGGCCCAGCCGACGCCGGCGTTCTGGGCGACGGTGGCCGGGCCGACCGTGATGCGGTTGGGTTCGCTCTGGGCGCAGAGCAGCACGTCGGTGTCAGGGTTGTTCCGCTGCTTGTCCCTGAGCTGCTGGGAGACTCGGTGCCGGCGGTCGTGGGCGGAGGGGCCGTGGGCCCCGTAGAAGCCGGTCAGGAAGCCGCTGATCTGGGCGGCGGTGTGGCGGCGGGCGAGGGCGGTGATGTCGCCGAACGGCGGCGCGTCGGCCAGCGCGGGGGCTGCGGCCGCCGTCGGGACCAGGAGGGCGGCCAGGGTGAGCAGCAGGGCGCCGGGGAGGTGAGGGGTCAGCTTCATGTCCGGTTTGTAGCCGTCCGCGCGGTCCGGCCGGGCGGGACGCGGCGGGGACCTCACCCCAGTGGGGGCGGGATTCACCACTGTGGCCTTCGGGCCCCTCCCCCGCTCCGGCCGGGGGGGTGCGCGCGGGCCGGGCGCCGGGAAAACGGGTTCGCGGGCCGGGGGTGGTCTGCGTAGGGTCGGCTCATGGGGAAGCCGCTCGTCGCAGTGTTCAGTGGGGCCGGGATATCCACCGAGTCCGGGATCCCGGACTATCGGGGTCCGCAGGGGCTGTGGCGTCGCGAGCCCGATGCCGAGAAGCTCGTCACGTACGCGTCCTACATGGCCGATGCGGACGTCCGGCGCCGGTCGTGGCTGATGCGGGCCGAGATCGGCGCCCTCGGGGCCCGGCCCAACGCCGCGCACCTCGCGGTGGCGGAGCTGGAGCGCGGCGGTACGCCGGTGCGGGTGATCACCCAGAACGTCGACGGCCTGCACCAGCTCGCCGGGATGCCCGCGCGCAAGGTGTTCGAGCTGCACGGCACGGCCCGGTCGGTGGTGTGCACGGCCTGTCACGCCCGGTCGGGGATGGACGAGGCGCTGGCCCGGGTCGCCGCTGGGGAGCCGGATCCCGCCTGCCGTGCCTGCGGCGGGATCCTCAAGGCCGCGACGGTGATGTTCGGTCAGCGGCTGGACCCCGAGGTGCTGGGGCAGGCCGTGGCGGTGGCGAAGGGGTGCCAGGTGTTCATCGCCGTCGGGTCGACCCTCCAGGTGCAGCCCGCCGCCTCGCTGGCCGGGATGGCCGCCGAGGCGGGGGCCCGCCTGATCATCGTCAACGCGCAGGAGACCCCGTACGACTCCCTCGCGGACGAGGTGGTCCGTGAGCCGATCGGGACGGCCCTGCCGGCGCTGCTGGCCCGGATCGGCGGCTGATCCGGGCCCGGTGGCTGATCCGAGCCGGCGGCTGGTCCTGGCCCGTGGCTGATCCGGTCCTGTTCGGGGCCTCCGGCCGCCCTCGGCTCACCCCTCTGCGTCGGCCGCCCTGCGCATCGTGGCCACGTCCAGCTTCTTCATCGTCATCATGGCGGCCGTCGCGCGCGTGGCCCGTCCCGGGTCGGGGTCGGCGATCAGGTCGAGGGTGCCGGCCGGGACCACCTGCCAGGACAGCCCGAACCTGTCCTTGACCCAGCCGCAGGCCGACTCCTGGCCGCCGTTGCCGCTCAACTCGTCGTAGTAGTAGTCCGCCTCGGCCTCGTCGGCGCAGTGGATCATGAACGAGACGGCCTCGGTGAAGGGGAACTGGGGACCGCCGTTGAGGCCGATGAACTTCTGCCCGTTGATCTCGAACTCGACGGACAGCGCTTCACCGGCCGGGCCGGGCACCGCCTCGTTCCTGCGGACGGTGCGCCCGCGCTTGCCGTCCTTGAAGACGGACAGGTAGTAGTCGGCGGCGGCCTCCGCGTCGCCGTCGAACCACAGGCACGTGGTGAAGCCGGTGCTGCTGCTCATGACTGCCCTCCAGAGTGGGTGCGCACGACGGACCCGGGTGCCGGATGCCGTCTCACACATACAGACCGGCCCCCGGCCCGGAACTCATCGGTGGGCCGGGGACCGGTCTGTGTCCCTCGGGTAATGCACTCGTACGGGTTACAAGGCGAGCATCCGGTCGACGACGCGCCCGGCCGCGTGGCCGTCGTCCAGGTCGCAGAACTCGGCACGGAACGCCGCCCGCGCCTCGGCGTGTTCGGCGGCGACCGCGTCCGCGTTGCGGACGGCCTCGATCAGACTCGCGGAGTCGGCGAGGAGCGGCCCGGGGGCCTTCTTCTCCAGGTCGAAGGTGAAGCCGCGGAGCGTGTCGCGGTAGTGCTCCAGGTCGTAGGTGAACAGCAGGATCGGCCGGTCCGTGAGCGCGAAGTCGAAGATCGCGGACGAGTAGTCCGAGATCAGAACGTCGGCGACGAGCAGCAGGTCCGTGGTGTCGGGCCAGCGGGACACGTCGATCACGAACCCGTCCCTGGCTCCCTCGCGGACCTGCTCATTCACCTTGTGGTGGCCGCGGACCAGCAGGACGTGGTCCTCGCCGAGCTCGCGCCGGGCGGCGTCCAGGTCGATCTGCAGGTCCAGCTTGTAGCCGTTCGACCAGCCCTCGCGGTTCTCCCGCCAGGTCGGCAGGTAGAGGACGACCTTCTTGCCGTCGGGCAGGCCGAGCCGCCGCCGGACCTCGGCGACGCGCTGCTCGTCCGGGCGGACGAGGGCGTCCGTGCGCGGGCTGCCGGACTCGATGATCTCGCCGTCGTAGCCGAGGGCGCGCTTGAGGACCGGGGTCGCGTACGAGCTCGGGGAGGCGAGCAGCGACCACTGGGCGGCGTCGTGCCGCAGCGCGTCCAGCGCCTCCGGGCTCGTGTAGTAGTCGTGCAGGTAGTCGTGGCCGATCTGCTTCAACGGCGTTCCGTGCCACGTCTGTACGACGGTCTGCCCGGGGCGGCGCCGGAAGTGTCCCGGCACGCTGTCGTTGACGACGTAGTACCGGGCGCGGGCCAGTACGTCCCAGGCCTCCAGGCTGTCGTACTGCACGGCGCGGGCGGTCGACGGGACCTCGGCGCGGCCGTCGCGGACCAGCCAGACGTGGTCCAGCTTCTCGCCGCGCCGCACCAGTTCCTCGTGGATGGCGCGCGGCGAGTCGCCGGCGCCGTTCCCCTGGAAGGTCTCGTACACGACCATGTCCTTGACCGGCAGGGCGGACTGGGCCGGGTAGGTGATGTCGCGGGCCACGCGCTGCGCGTACCGCGAGCGGTCGTGCGGGCTGATCAGCGGGTCGCTGTTCAGGACCAGCCGGTCGTACAGACGGGCCTCGACGCGCATCCGGCGCCCGTCGACGGTGATGTGGTGCGGTCCGGAGAAGAGGACCGGCGGCAGCAGCTGGAGCGGCGCGCCGCGGTCGACGCCGAGCAGGCCGGCGGTGGTGCCGCCCTGGCTCACCGGGCGCAGCGTGGGCCACCAGCGGCCGTGCGGGAGGGTGGTGCGGCCGGCGTACGGCTCGGGCAGGACCGGTTCGAAGGAGGCCTCGAAGCGGTCGCCGTCACGGGTCACGGGGTAGCTGAACTCGCTCCCGTGGTGGTTGTGCAGGACCAGCTCGTACGGCTCGTCGGCGGCGTCCGCGGGGGCGAGGAAGCTGCCCGCGAGGGTGAGGGTGCCGTTCTTGGCGGTGACCGTGTCCACGAGGGGCGGCGAGGCCTGGACGGAGAGGACCAGGTGGCCCGACGTGCCGCGCTTGGCGAAGACGGCGCGGCCGGTGGCGTCGCCGGGCACCGGCACGACCAGTCCGGTGAAGCCGCCCCGCTCGTCCAGGGTCAGGGGGTGTTCGGTGCCGTCGGCGCGGACGACGGACAGGTTCCACGCCTGGGGGCCCCACTCACCGGGTCCGGGCAGTGGCACGTCGGCCAGCTCGGCCAGGCGCAGGACGGCGGTGAAGGGGACGCGGCCGTTCCCGGCGGCGTCCGCCGTGTCCAGCGCGACGGTGAGGGTGTTGTCGCTGCCGACGTGCGTCGCGCGCAGGGACGCGCCCCGGCCGACCTCGGTGGACAGCTCGCCGGACACCTCGACGGCGTCGTCGCCGGACGGGCGTACGTCCAGCGCCCGGGCACGGACGACCTCGACCTTGATGGTCAGGGCGCCGGCGACGGTCGGGACGATCCGGACGTCGGGGGTGGCCCAGTAAGCGGGCGGGTTGTGGCCGCTGTCGTGGTCGCCGCCGCGCAGGCGCGCGCGGTGCAGGCCGCCGGCGCCGGTGACGGCGATGGAGGTGGTCCACGTGCCGTCGTTCCAGGTGCCGCCGGTCTGGAAGACCGTGGGGTCGACGACGGCGGTGAAGCCGGCCCAGTCCGCGTGCCGCAGCGCGAGGTGCGACTCGTTGACGGTGGCCATCGGGGAGGCGACCGTGCGGGCGGAGACCACGCTGCGGCGGCGCTTGCCCTGCTCGCGGAAGACCAGCATCTTGCGGGAGCCCAGGCGGCTCTCCGCGCCCAGGTGGCCGGGCAGCGCGTAGCCGCGCAGGAGCAGCTTGCCGTCGCTCCAGGCGGCCTGTTCCAGACGGCTGACCACGCGGCGTTCGCGCGGGCCCAGGGTGAGGAGCTTGGGCGGGACGGGGGCGGTGAGGAAGGGGTAGTCGGCCTGCGGGCGGGCGAGGCCCTTGACCGGGACGCTGTAGGAGTAGTCGCTCTGGTGCTTGTTGAGGGCGATGAACTCCTCGACGCGGCCCTCGCGGGCGAGGTAGGCCTTGAGCCGGTCGGCGACGGTGAGGTCGGACCAGGGCCCGGTGCCGATCTCCCGGATGAGGCCGCCGACCTCCTTGACGAACGCCGCCCGGAACTCGGGGCCGCCCTCACCGACGTACTTGTAGATGAGCGGCAGCTCTTCGCTGAGCACGTTGTGGTCGTACTCGCGCAGGTACCGGGCGTACTTCTCGCCCTGCTTGCCCTTCAGGGCGTCGCGGACCATGCGGATGGACGTCACGCGGTCGATCACGGAGACGGGGTCCGTGGAGCGCTGGGTGATGGAGCGCTCGCCGGTCTCGCGTACCCGCCAGTGGTAGACGACGTCGCTGATCACGTCGACGCTGGTGGCGAAGTAGTGGGCGGGGATGCTGACGGGCGCGTCCTCGTAGAGGATGCCTTCCGGGTACTGGAAGCCGTGCTCGTCCCAGAAGCTGCGCCGGTAGACCTTGTTCCACGCGGTGCGGTCGGTGACCAGCGGCGCGAACTTGGAGATGTGGGTCTTGAGCCGGGTGGTGGCGAAGGGGGCGCGGTGGCCCCAGGACTGCTGCATGCCGACGGAGCGGAAGCGCAGCACGTTGCCGCCGGCGAAGTCGGAACCCGTCTCGTCGAGGGCTTCGATCAGCCGCTGGTAGGCGTCCGTCGGCATGGTGTCGTCACTGTCGACGAAGGCGAGGTACTCGCTGCCCTCGGATATGTGACGGGCACCCGCGTTACGGGCGGCACCGAGTCCGGCGTTCTTCTGCCGGACCAGTCGGAACCTGTCGTCCCGCGCGGCGAAGGCCTCGCCTATCGCGGCACTCGCGTCGGTGGATCCGTCGTCGATGAGGACGACCTCGAAGTCCTCGAAGGTCTGGGCGGCGATGGACTCCAGGCACTCGTCGAGGTAGAGCTCGACGTTGTAGACCGGTACGACGATGCTCAGGCGCGGGGGCATGGGTGGCAGGTTCTCCAGCTTTTTGCTTTGTTGATGATCAACCGATTAGAGCATCTTACTCGGTAACGGGATGATAAAGTCCGCCCATCCTCGGACATATCGCCCCTGGTCGCCGGGCGGACGGCAAAGAATTCAACCGCCCGCCACCGCGCCGTCGCGACCCTCGCGGGTCCTCCTCAGATCTCCAGCTCGCTTTCGATCTTCTTCAGCTGGTGCCGGGCCATGGCGAGGTTGGCGCGTCCCCGGTCGAGCGCGAGGTAGAGGAAGAAGCCTCCGGTGCTGCGGGCCCTCATCAGCCGGATCAGGTGGTACTGGCTGCCGAGGGTGATCAGGATGTCCTCGATCTCGTCGTTGAGGCCGAGCATCTCCATCGTCCGGACCTTGGCCCGCACGACGTCCGTGTTGCCGGCCGCGGCGATCCCGAGGTCGAGGTCCTTGCCCCCGCCGACGGTGCCGAGCGCCATGCCGCTGCCGTAGTCGACCAGCGCGGCGCCGAGCGCGCCGTCGATGGTGGTGGTGGCTTCCTTGAGGGCGGTCTCCACGTTGGCCATGAGTGCTGCCTTTCTCTGTCGTTCCTGCTGTCGTCGTCTGCTGTCGCTGTGGGAGTGGCTGCGCCCGGACGTCCGGTCGCGGTGGTCCGTCGTGGTGGTCCTGCGGAACTCAGGGCGACGGCGCCTCGGTCGGCATGGGCGGGGCCACCGGGCCTCCGCGCCGGCCGAGGCCGTGCTCGACGAGTTCGGTGATGCGCAGACTGGAGCGGCGGGCCTCCAGGTGGAGCCGGCCGACGTTGACGCGTGGCTCGGCGATCAGGGTGAGGACGGCCGCCTCCCCCGCGGCGTAGGTCGCGACGTAGCCGTGTTCGCCACGGACCAGCAGCTCGCGGAAGCCGCCCTGGCCGGTGCAGTCGCTGAGCCGCTGGGCCACGCCGAGGGCCGCCGCGGTCAGCGCGGCGACGGATTCGGCCTCCGCGGCGGCGCTGTCGTGGGCGAGGACGAGGCCGTCGGCGCTCGCGGCGAGGGCGCCGGTGAGCTGGGGGACGCGGGCCCGCAGGCGCCGGAGTTCCGCGCGTATCTCGGCTTCGGTCTCGGCGGTCACCATCACCGTGCTCATCTCGGCCGGCCTCCTTTCGGGCTGCCTGCGCTCGGAGCGGTCGGCGCGCAGGACCGGTCGCAGCGGGAGCCTCACAGGCTTGCCTCCAGTGCGTCGCGTAACCGGCGGAGCAGCGCC
Source organism: Streptomyces sp. NPDC051578 (assembly GCF_044454045.1). Taxonomy (NCBI): domain Bacteria; kingdom Bacillati; phylum Actinomycetota; class Actinomycetes; order Kitasatosporales; family Streptomycetaceae; genus Streptomyces; species Streptomyces sp. NPDC051578. The sequence continues at coordinate 181,883 of NZ_JBITDH010000002.1, read as the reverse complement.
ACGTCCGGGGTCTGGGTCTGGGTCATCCAGTCGGGCAGGGATGCCCCGGCGACCGGTGCCGGGGCGGCCTCGTGCGGGGTCTCGACCAGGCCGGCTGCCGCGAGCCTGCGGACGTCGAGCAGCGTGTGGAAGGCCGGGCGGCCCAGCACCCAGGCGAGGTCGGCGGGGGTGCGCACCCCGTCGGCCTGCCGGAGCAGGAGGCGCTGGCGGGCGGTGACCGTCTGGCCGGGGGCGGCCGGGCGGGGCACCACGGGGGCGGTGTCCAGCAGGGGGTACGGCCACACCGCGTCCAGGAGTTCACGGCGCCGCCGGGTCTCCCGCTCGACGGCGGCCGCCGGGACGGACCGCACGGAGCCGATCCAGTGGGTGGCGCCGCGCCGGAACCGCGAGGGGCCGCTGCCCGGGGAGAGGGCGAAGAAGGCGGCGTCGAAGATGGCGGCGAGGTGGCAAATCTCCAGCTCCCCGTCCGCCAGGCCCCCGCTGTCCACGAGGAACCGGGCGACCTGGCGGCGGGCTCCGGCCTGGCTGATGGCCTCGTTCCAGCGTTCGGGGGCGAGGCCGCCGCCGGTGGTGAGCAGGACGCCGAGGCCGGGGGTCGAGGGGCTCTCGGCGTGCACGACCCGGCCGTGCTCCAGGAAGAGCGTGCCGCGGTCGCGGAGCAGGGCGCCGGTGGCACGCTCGGCGGCGAGGCGGGTGAGCAGCGGGGAGACGGCGGTGGCGGGGGCGGGGGTCGCCGTGGCGGCGGTCATCTGAGCACCAGTCCCTCGGCGAGGGTGCGGAGTCTGTGCCGGGCGAGGGCCAGGTTGCCGTCGGCGCGGTCGAGCCAGAGGTGGAGGAAGACGCTGCTGTCGAAGCTGGTCTCCACGAAGCGCAGGACGTGGTAGCCGGTCCGGGTGGTGACGATCAGGTCCTCCACGGGCGGCCCTGCGGCGGTGCCCGGGCCGGATCCCGCGCCGGGGCCGGAGGCCGTCCCCGCGACCGGTCCCGCGCCCGGGCCGGGTCCCGTTCCCGGCGCGGGTTCCGCCGGGGCGAAGGACTCGTACTCGGCGGCCGCACGGGCCAGCTCGGCGGTTTCGGCGGCGGTGGTCTCGTGGTCGCCCACCGGCGAGTCCCCCGCGGTACCGAGCGCCAGTCCGCTGCTCCAGTCGACCAGCGCGGCGCCCCGCGCACCGGGCAGGGCCATGGCTTCGAGCAGACATTCGTCGATCCCGGGCACGCGGGCTCCCCTCCCGGCTGGACGTGCTGGGTGCACGGTCGTACGGCGCGACAGGAGGGAACTTACTCAACTTCCGCAGAGCGAAAAGGCGTTCTGGCATTTTCCGCTGGAACATGCGCGGTAGCACGTGCCAGCTTGGCCGGAACGTGTCAGCTTCTGATCACGGGGGCCGGATCATGACGGCTTGATCATGATGATCTGATCGCAACAGCCGACGTACGACATCCGGCTTACGGCAGCCGACTTACGACGGCCGGCTCAGGACGGCCGGCTCACGACGCGAGCGGGAGGTCGTCCGCGAGCCGGAACGCCCCTCCCTCGCGCTGTACATACCCCTCATGGCTGAGGGTGCGCAAGAGGTGGTAGACGGTCGGCAGCGGGATCCCGGTGATCCGCGAGAGCCGCTTGGCGGTCGCGCCGCCCTCCGCGTGCATCGCCTCCACGAGGCGCAGCGCCCGCTGCACGGAACCGATCAGGGTGGGTGCGTTGTCCTTGTGGGTGTGCTCGGTGCCCATGGTGAGTCCCCCTGCTCCGTGACGAGGCTGGCAAACCCATCAAAGTCGCTCACCGGCCACAAAACCAGCTGACTCGCGTAAACCTGAGCATAAGATCAACCACCGCCCTGCGCCCGGGAAGCGGAATCTCCCTCGGGGGGGGCCGCGGGAGGCTCCCCGCTGCGGGTCCGGACCTCGAAGTGGTTGTCAGTGGGCCGCCGTACCGTTGTCGGCATGGGTAACTCAGGGGGGTCCTTGGTCGTACGGTCCGCGGCGCGACGGCTGCCGGGCCTGATGGCAGCCGCGGGTTTCACCGGTGTCGAGGCGTCGGCCCCGGCGGTGGCCGGCTGGCGGTCGGCGGAGTTCGAGGAGGCGGACCGGCGGGGTGTGGCGCGCCTGGCCCGGCTCGTGGACGCGCCGGTGGTGGCGGTGGAATTCCTCGACAGTGACGTCGGCTTCGTCGAGGCCACCGCGCCGGACGGGCACCGCTGGCGGGCTCTGCTCGATCGCGCCAAGGCGGTGGACTACGGGATACCCGTGCACGAGTTCCCCGTGCTCCCGGCGGTGTGCGCCGCCCTGGCGTGGTCGGCGTCGGCGGGACTCACCGCCGACGAGGCCGCGGTCCGCCGCGCGCTGACGGAGTCGGCCGTCTTCACCGAGCACCTCGCCCAGGACCTGTTCGCCGGCCTGGGCATACCCCAACCGGAGTCGGCGGGCCGCTAGTTCAGGCGCGGGCGAGACGGCCGGATTTTGCCTCGCCACGGGAAGGGGCCTCGGCGGTGGTGTGCCGGGGGCGGCGGGGACGCGGTCGCTCGCGGGGCTCCCCACCGCGCCCCCGCGCGTGTCACGCTGCCCGGCATGGAGCGGCTCATCGAGGAGATGCGCGAGGACTTGGGGCGCCGGATCACCGTGGCGGCGGACCGGCTCACCGACCGGACGCTGGCCGAGGACCCCGGGTACGCCGCGCTGATCGGGCGGCCCGAGCTGCGGGAGCGTATCCACCGCATCCTGGAGCAGGCCCTGGCGGGGCTGGACCGGGACTCGCGGGGGCTGCCGGTGGATCCCGCCTGCGCCCGCACGGCTCACGGCGAGGGGGCGGAGGCGGCGGTGCGGGGGCTGCCGCTGGAGTCCCTGCTGCGCGGATACCGGCGGGCCGGGCGGCTGCTGTGGCAGGCGCTGACCGAAGCGGCGGCCGCGCACGACCCCGCTGTGCTGCCGAGGCTGCTGCCGGGCGCGGCCGGGCTGTGGGAGGTGATAGAGCGGATGTCGGACGCCGCGTCAGAGGGGTACCGGGATGCCGACGCCGCGCGCGCCGACCGCGACCGGGAGCGCCGGGCGGTCCTCCTCGACGCGCTGTTGGACGGCAGGGGGACGGCCCGGGAGGCCGCGGACGCCGCCGTCCGGCTGGGGCTCCCGGAGCGGGGCCGGTTCGCGGTGATCGCGTTCGGGCCGGGCGGGTCCCTTCCCGGCCCGGTCCCCGCCGCCCCGGCCGTGGTCGCAGCCCCGGGTGGGCCCGCCGCCCCGGGTGCGGCCGGCGCCCCGCGCGTGTGGTGGCGGGTGCGCGCCGATGGCGAGAACGGGCTGGTGGAGCTGGGCCACCACCCGCTGGAATCCGTACGGGAGCTGCTCGCACCGCCCGGCGCGCGGGCCGGGGTGAGTCCGGTGGTGGGGTCCCCCGCCGAACTGGCCTGCGCCCGGCGGCTGGCGGAGCTGGCCCTGCGCACGGCCCCGGCGGCGGGCGGGCCGTGCGCCACGCTGCTGGACGAGCGGCTCCCGGCGGCGCTGGTCGCCTCCGACACCGAACTCGCGGACCGGCTGCGCCGGGTGGTGCTGGGGCCGGTGCTGGACCTGCCGCCGGAGGACCGCCGGGTGCTGCTGGCGACCCTGGGGACCTGGCTGGCCTGCCAGGGCTCGACCACGTACGCGGCGCAGCGCCTGTACTGCCACCGCAACACCGTCTCGAACCGGCTGCGCCGGCTGGAGCGGCTCACCGGACGGTCGCTGTCCGATCCGGCGCAGGTCGTGGAACTGGCGCTGGCGCACACGGCGGTGCTCCAGCACGGCGCCGGCTGAACTACCCGACCGGCACCCCGGTCCCGTCGGTTTCCCCCGCCTTCGCCGACTCCAGCAGGTACGGCACGTCGATCACCGCGACGCCCGGTGTGAACAGCAACCGCGCCTTGAGCCGCAGCGCGTTCTGGTTGTGCAGGGGCTGTTCCCACCAGTGGCCCACCACGTATTCGGGGATGACGACCGACAGCATGTCGCCGCCGTCGGCGGCCGCCAGCTCCTGGATGTGGGCCATCATCGGGCCGACGACCTCGCGGTAGGGCGAATGCAGCACCTTGAGGCTGATCCCCGGGGCGTGGTCCGCCCAGGCCTCGCGCAGCCGCCGCATGTCGTCCTCGTCGGCGGCCACCGACACCGCCGTCAGGGTGTCCGGGTGCAGGCCCTGCGCGTAACCGAGCGCCTTGAGCGTCGGGGCGTGCACGGAGGAGACCAGCACCAGGACGTGGTGGCGGGCGGGCTTGCGGGGCTGGGCCCCGGCGGGGACGGCGACCTGATGCGTGACGGCGTCGTAGTGCCGGCGGACGCCCTTCATGCCCAGGAACAGGGCGGGCATGGCGATGCAGACCAGCCAGGCGCCGTGGGTGAATTTGGTGATGAGGACGATGACCAGGACCAGTGCGGTGAGGGTGGCGCCGACCGCGTTGATGGCGAGCCGGCGGTGGATGTGGATCCGTTGCTCCCTCGGGGTCGCGGGCGAGGCCAGCTCGCGCCTCCAGTGCCGGACCATCCCGGACTGGGAGAGGGTGAAGGAGACGAACACGCCGATGATGTACAGCTGGATCAGCCGGGTCAGCTGAGCGTCGAAGGCGACGATCAGGGCGATAGCGGCGAGCGCGAGCAGCACGATGCCGTTGGAGTAGACGAGCCGGTCACCGCGGTTGTAGAGCTGGCGCGGCGCGTACCGGTCCCGGGCGAGGATGGACGCGAGCATCGGGAACCCGTTGAAGGCGGTGTTCGCGGCGAGGACGAGTACGCCGGCGGTGACGGCCTGGAGCAGGTAGAAGAGGACGTGCCAGTCACCGAAGGTGGCCCGGCCGATCTGGGCGAGCGCGGTCGACATCGCCGTTCCCGGTGGCAGGCCGAGCTCGGTGGGGTCGGCGGCGACGTGGACCTCGTAGACCATGGCGAGGACGGTGATGCCCATGAACATGGTCACCGCCAGGGCGCCCATCGCGGCCAGCGTCGTGGCGGCGTTGCGGCTCTTGGGTTTGCGGAAGGCGGGCACGCCGTTGCTGATGGCCTCGACGCCGGTCAGCGCCGTGCATCCGGAGGCGAAGGCGCGCATCGCGAGCAGCACGAGGGCGATCCCCGTGTACGTCCCGTCGGCGGTGATCGGGAGCGTGGCGGACTCGGCCCGGATGGTGTCTCCGGTCCCGATCCGGAACGCGGCGACCGCGAACATGAGGTAGATGACGAGGACGAACCCGTACGTCGGGACGGCGAAGACCCGCCCGGACTCCCTTACGCCGCGCAGGTTCATCAGTGTGAGCACCACGACGAAACCGACCGAGAGGAGGACTTGGTGGTCGTTGAGCGCGGGGACGGCCGAGGTGATGGCGGCGACGCCGGAGACGACGGACACGGCGACGGTGAGCACGTAGTCGACCAGCAACGCGCTGGCGGCGGTCAGCGCGGCGCTCTGGCCGAGGTTCTCGGCGCTGACGACGTACGCGCCTCCGCCGCCGGGGTAGGCGTGGCAGGTCTGGCGGTAGGAGGCGACGACCACCACCAGCAGGAAGACGATCGCGGCGGCCGCGTACCAGGCGAGGTGGAGCAGGGCGACGCCGCCGAGGGCGAGGGTCAGCAGGATCTCCTCGGTGGCGTAGGCCACCGAGGAGAGGGGGTCGCTGCAGAAGATCGGCAGGGCGAGCCGCTTGGGCAGGAGCGTCTCACCCAGTCGCGCGGTGTCGAGCGGCTCACCCACCAGCACGCGTTTCGCATTGATACGCCTCATTCAGGCATGATCAGCCATTTTCGGCGCATTGAAGCCTCTATCGGTGCTGTGTCCCGGATCCGGGTGGCGCGCGCCCTCGACCGGGTGGGGGACGGTCAAGGCCGTCGCCGCTGGACGGCCTAAGCCGAGCGCATCTTGGCCGCCGCACTGCGGATGGCCTCGCGGATGCGGAAGTAGGTGCCGCAGCGGCAGATGTTGGCGATGGCGTCGATGTCCTCGTCCGTGGGGGTGGCGGTGCGCCGCAGCAGGGCGACGGCAGCCATGATCTGACCGGGCTGGCAGAAGCCGCACTGGGAGACGTCCTGTTCGAGCCAGGCCTCCTGGACCGGATGGAGCTCGTCCCCGTCGGCCAGCCCCTCGATGGTGGTGACCGTCTTCCCGGCGCAGGCGGAGACCGGCACGACGCAGGGGCGGACGTCCGCGCCGTCGAGGTGGCTGGTGCAGGCCTTGCAGACGTCCACGCCGCAGCCGTACTTCGGCCCGCGCACGCCCAGCATGTCGCGGAGCACCCACAGCAGGGGCAGATCGTCGGGCGCGTCGACGGTGACGCTCTGACCGTTGACGGTGAAGGTGTGCGAGGGCACGGCGGGCTCCTGAACTGGCGGGGCGGGGGGACGAGGACGGCCTAGCGCGGGTAGGGGGTGAAGTCGACGTCGAAGGAGAGCGGGAAGGAGCGCGGCTTCGAACCGGTGGCGCGGGCCCACGCGTTGGCGATCGCCCCCACCGCGGCGGGTACGCCGAGTTCGCCCGCGCCGCCCGGCTCCGTACCGGTCGCGGGGAGCACGAAGACCCGCACGTCACGCGGCGTGTCCCGCTGCTGAGCCCAGTGGAACTGGCTGTAACTGCCCTCCAGCGGGAGTCCGTTGTCCAGGTGGAGGCCGGCGCGCAGCGTGGTGGAGATGGCGTCGGTGAGGCCGCCGATCATCTGGGCCTCGACACCGCGCGGGTTCACGGGCAGGCCGACGTCGGCCACGACGACCGCCTTGGTGACGCGGACGTGCCGCGGGTCCCGGGTGTCGATCTCGACCAGGCAGGCGGTGCGGGACTTGTACTCCTCGTGGAAGGCGATGCCCTGGGCGCAGCCGGCCGGCATCGGGCGTCCCCATTCGCCTTCCCGCGCGGCCTTGTCCAGGACGGCGCGCTGGGCGTCGGTCTTGAGGAAGGCGCGCCGGAACCGGTAGGGGTCCTTGCCGGTCCGCGCGGCCAGTTCGTCGACGACGATCTCCTCGGCGCCGCGGGTGTTGGCGGAGTACACCGAGCGCCAGGAGCCGGTGGGGACTCCGGTGGGCACCTCGGTGAGCGACTGGGTGGTGAGTCCGAAGTGGTACGGGGACTTGACGGTCGTGAGGAAGAGCGTCTGGGCGAGGGTGGCGTTGCCCAGGCCCGAGGGCAGGCCGGCCGCGGTGGCCGTGATGATCTCGCCGAGGCCGTGCCGGAAGTCGGTCTCGGCGGCGGCGACGCGGTGCTCGAAGCTCAGTACCTCGCCGAGGGCGTAGGTGGCGCGTATCCGGTGGTGGGTGGCGGGGCGCATCCGTCCGTGGCGGGTGTCGTCGACACGGGTCCACATCAGCCGTACCGGGCGGCGGCAGGCCTTGGACACCCGGGCCGCTTCCAGGGCGGCGTCGAAGAACAGCCGCCGGCCGAAGGAGCCCCCGGCCTGGACGACGTGCACGGTGACCTTGTCCAGGGGCAGTCCGAGGTCGGCGGCGATGCTCTCGCGGGCCACGATCGGGGATTTCAGCCCGGACCAGATCTCGGCGCGGTCCTCGCGTACGTCGGCCACGGCGGAGTTGGTCTCCATGGGCGCGTGGCTGACGAAGGCGAAGTCGAATTCGGCGTCGACGTAGGGGGTGAGCAGCGGCGGCAGCAGGGGCGGCGGGTTGACGGCCCGCAGCCGCTCCCGGACCTGGGCGTCGGAGAGCCGGTCGGCGGGGCCGGGGCCCCAGGTGACCTGGAGTGCGGCCTTGGCGTCGAGGGCCTGGCCGAATGTCTCGGCGACGACGGCCACCCCGGTCGGGATCGTCACGACGTGCAGGACCCCGGGCATGGCCTCGACGGCGGCGCGGTTGGCGACGGCGCGGACGCTGCCGCCGAGGGTGGGCGGGCGGCGTACGACGCACGGCTTGGCGCCGGGTACGTCGAGGTCGAGGGTGTACCGCTGGGCGCCGGTGACCATGGCGCGGGCGTCGATCCGCCCGGCGGGCTTCCCCACGAGGGTGTGCCGGGCCGGCGGCTTCGGGGTGACGCCGAGGACCGGAAGGGCCGGGTCGGCGGCCGCCGCGGCGAGGCTCCCGTAGCCGGCGGTGCGGCCGTCGGGGGCCCGCACGACGCCGTTCGCGGTGGTCAGGGCGGAGGGGAGGAGTCCCCAGCGGGCGGCGGCGGCCGCGACCAGCCGGGCCCGGGCCGTGGCGGCGGTCTGCCGGACCGGCCCGTAGAGGGAGCGGATGGAGTTGGAGGAGCCGGTGAGCTGGTTGAACAGCAACTCGGGACGCGCGTCGTCGAGTTCGACGCGAACGGCGGTCAGCGGTGCGTCGAGCTCCTCGGCGACGAGGACGGCGACGGCCGTGGTCAGGCCCTGGCCGACCTCCTCGCGCGGCAGGCGGAAGCGGATGGTCCCGTCCGCTTCGACGGCGAGGGCGAGCAGCGCGGAGGTGGGGGCGCCCGCCAGGATGAACAGGTCGCCCAGGTCGACCAGGTCGGCGATGGCGGGCAGCGTCGGTATCGCGGCGGCGGCGGGCTGCGGGGCGAGGACGTCTGATCCGGCCCGGGTGAGGAGGGCGAGGGTGGGGGCCGCGACGAGGTGGATGAGGAAGGAGCGCCGGCTCCGGCCGGAGGTGGGGCTGTGCCCGGTCATGTCGTCGTGTCCCCCGCCTTGCACGGATCCACCGCGGTGGCCGCTCCAGTTCATTACCGACACGTAGGGTAGCGATCAGGGGGTGGGGTGGGAAGCGGTAGCCCGGAGCGGGGTCCTTCGTTCGAGCGGTCCCGCCGCCGGGTGATGACCGGCGCCCGGAGGCACTTGGAGCACTCCGGGGGCTCGCACCCCTCGTGCGTACGCTCGACTCCTCGCGGCCGGACAGCGGTTTTCCGGCCGCAGGTGGACTATGGAAGATGCAGAAACCGGACCTGACCGCGACAGCGAGGAGGTGTGGGGCGATGGCCACGTTCATGGACATCCACACCGGCATGCAGGGCATCACCGCAGAGGCGCTGATGGAGGCCCACCAGGCGGACCTGGCGATCGAAGGAGAGGAAGGCGTGCACTTCAAGCAGGCCTGGGCCGACCCGGAGTCGGGCACGGTGTACTGCCTGTCGGAGGCGCCGACGGCCGAGGCGGTGCAGCGCATCCACGAGCGGACCGGGCACCCGGCGAACGAGATCCACCCCGTGCCGCTGATGGTGTAGGGCCGCGGCGGCTGGTGGCCGCCGTGACCGGAAACATTCGTACACACGAAGGAGGCCCCGAAGGCCCACGGCATATGCCTTGAGCAACCCTGTTGCGGATGTTGCCAAACGCCTTACAGGCCGTGCCGGCCTGTGCAACAGTCGTAACCGGTCCTTCCTTCATGGCCGTGCCGCGCCTGTATCGGAGTTCTCATGCCGTCCCATCTGTTCGCGGACCGTCCCGCGCAGCCGCCCGAGCCGGGGTCGGTGGACGCACTGATTTCGCAGACCCGGCGGCTGCGGGGCGAAGTGGACGCCGTGCGCCGCGACACCGTCGTGGACGACGACGACGCCCAGGGCCGCTGGCAGCGCGCGTTGTGCGATCTCGCGGTCCACCACCTCGACGACCTGGGCCAGCACTTGGGCCAGCTCAAGGAAGGCCTGCCGCCCGCGCCGCAGCAGCCCGTCGAGGCGCCGGCTGTGGCGCCCGGGACGACGGTCGAGGACCGGCAGACCCGGGTCGGCAGCGCCGAGTGGAACCTGCTGACGGACGAGGTGACCTGGTCCGAGGAACTCTTCCAGATCTTCGGCCGGTCACCGGAGGCCGGTGCGCTGCCATTGGACGAGCTGGGTTCGACCCTGTTCTCCGAGGACCAGCCGCTGCTCACCGCGATGGTCACCGACTGCCTGGTGGACGGCAAGCCCATAGACGGCGAGTTCCGCATCGTCCGGGCCGACGGGCGGGTCCGGACGCTGCACATGAGGGGCGAGCCGGTACTCGACTCCGACGGCTGCACGGCTTCCATGTGGGCCGTGCTGCGGGACGTGAGCGAACTGCGCCGCAGCCAGCGCGCGGTGCGCGAGTCCCGGGATTCCCTCCAGCGCCACCGGGAGATCGCGCAGACCGAGCACCGGCTGGCGGTCGAGCTGCAGGAGGCCGTGCTCCCCCCGTGGCGCGGCTCCCTGCGGTTCCCGCACGACAGCACCGGCGCCCTGGACGTGGCCGCGTACTACATGCCCTCCGCCACCAGCGCGCTGATCGGCGGGGACTGGTACGACGCGCTCGAACTGAGCGACGGGCGCTCGCTGCTGACGGTCGGTGACCTGACCGGCCACGGTGTGACCGCCACCTCCGGGATGGCGATGATGCTCGGCGCCCTGCGCGGGATGGCCATGGCCGGTATCGAGCCCGGCCCGTTGATGGGCTGGCTCAACCAGCTCCTGGAGAGTTCCGTCCAGCCTGCCCTCGGCTCGGCCGTCTGCTGCCGCTACGATCCCGCCCGGCGCGTGCTGTCCTGGGCGCAGGCCGGCCACCCGGCGCCGCTGCTGTTCCGCGACGGCCAGGGCCGCTCGCTCCAGCCGCCGGAGGGCGTACTGCTCGGGGCGACCTCCGGGGCGGTGTACGGCCAGGCGGAGGAACGCCTCGAAGCGGGCGACGTGGTGGTCCTGCACACGGACGGACTGACCCCGCGCAGCATCGAGTTCAGCCGGGCGGACGGCACCGAGCGGCTGCTCGCGCTCGCCCCGCGGTTCTCGACGGCGCGGTCGGCGCAGGAGTGCGTACGGATCGTGACCGAGGAGTTCGGGGACAACGAGCGCGAGGACGACGCCTGCGTGCTCGTGGCCCGGATCGGCCTCTGACCGGGCCCTCCTGACCGAGTCGGCCACGCAGAACGGTCTGCGAGGTTTACGGGCCGCGCCGCTCGGCGCGGCCTTTGCCTGTTCGGGCCTCTGGGTGGGAACTCCGGGTCGCACCTCTCGGGTCGGACGTCGCCCTGGTCAGACGTGGCTCGCCGCCTTCGGGGTGTCCGGGAGGGCCAGCTTGATCTCCTCGCGCAGGTCCTCGATGCGCGCGTAGCCGGAGTACTGGCCGGTGAGCCGGTACATCTCGCGCAGCCGGTCCCACGTGCGGTGCGAGGACGTCTCGTTCATCGACACCAGCGCGAGACGGGCGTACCGGTCCGCCTGTTCCGGGTCGTCGGCGATGAAGCAGGCCGAGGCCATCGAGATGTAGTCGAAGATCTGCGAGCGCTGGTGGCCCTGGGCGCGCAGCCGCAGCGCCTCCCTGGCGTGGCGCTGGGCGATCGGCGCGGCCGCGGGCTCGTGGTCGGCCAGGGTCCGGAAGGCCAGCGCCTGCATCCCGTGCAGGTCGGCCTCGTCGAAGTGCTGCATCCACGAGGGCGGCGGGACGTCGCCCTTGTCCGAGACGAACAGGTCCTCGGCCTCGCCCAGCGTGCGGCGCATGGCCTGGCCCTTGCCCATGGCGGCCTGCGCCCAGGCCTCGATGGTCTGGAGCATGGCGCGGGTGCGCGGCAGGGTCTCCTCGCCGGAACCGGACTTCGCCAGCTTCATCAGGTCCAGGGCCTCGTTGGGCTTGCCGAGGTGCACCATCTGGCGGGCCGCCCGGGACAGCGCCTCGCCCGCCCTCGGACGGTCCCCTCCCTCACGTGCGGCGTGCGCGGCGATGACGAAGTACTTCTGCGCGGTGGGTTCGAGGCCGACGTCGTGGGACATCCAGCCGGCGAGCACCGCCAGGTTCGCGGCCACTCCCCACAGCCGGCGCCGGAGGTGGTCGGGGTGGTGGTAGGCGAGCATTCCGCCCACCTCGTTGAGCTGGCCGACGACGGCCTTGCGCTGGAGTCCGCCTCCCCTGGAGGCGTCCCAGGCGCGGAAGACCTCGACGGAGCGCTCCAGGGCATCGATCTCCTGTGAGCCGATCGGGGCCGCCTCGTAGCGGTCGTAGGCGGCCGGATCGGCCTGGTGGGCGACTCCGCCGGAGCGGTGCACGTTCTTGGCGGCGGCGGGGTCGGTGTGCAGCCAGTCGTACATGGCGTTGCTGAGGGCTGAGCCGGCGGTGAGCGCGGCTCCCGCGCCCATCAAACCGCGACGGTTGAGCATGAGGTCCATTCCCGTGAATTCGGTGAGGACCGCGGCTGTGCGTTCGGGCGCCCAGGGCACTCCGTCGGGGTTCTCCTGCGCCCCCTCCGGCTGCCGCTTCGCGGTGCGCCGCTGCCGTACGAACCCGAGGTCCTCGATGGTCACGACACGACCGAGCCGCTCGGTGAACAGTGCTGCCAGTACCGTGGGCACCGGTTCGCGCGGGGTCTCCCCCATGTCGATCCAGCGCCGCACCCGCGAGGTGTCGGTGGCCAGCTGGTGGTGGCCCATGGCGGCCGCCTGCCGGTTGACCATCCTCGCCAGTTCGCCCTTGGACCAGCCGGCCAGGCCGAACAGGTCGTTCAGACGGGTGTTTGGACCTTTGCTCACGTCAAGCCCCCAGGTTCTCGGCTGAGTTGACAGTAGCCCGCCGTCAGGTGCCCAGCGACTATTCGCCAGGGTTCGCCAGGGTCCGCCAGATGGTGTGCCACCCACGGCGGGGTGTCATGTAGGAATGCGCCTCCCCGACCCGGCCCCCGGCGGAACTCCCCAGGGTGAAGCACGGGATCCGGCGGGGCGGCGTACGCAACTCGTCGGCGCACGAAGGGAACCGTAAACGCCATGTACGCAGCAACGTCCTCCGTGTCCGCCCCGGTCCGGCCGCACCGCACGCTCCAGGCGGGCGGCGGCCCCTACCTCGAACCCGGCCGGCCGGCCGCCCCGGCGCAGGGCGCCGTACGGGCCCGGCGGATGCCCGGGGCCGGGGCCCAGCCGCTCAGCGGAAGAATCGACCTGTCCGGGCCGCAGGGCGCCCAACTGCGCACGGCGCTCGCCTCGGTGCAGCGGGTCTGTCCGGAGTTCGCGCCCGTACAGGTCCTGCGGCGCAGCGGCCGGTCGGTCCTGCTGGTGGGGACGACGGGACGGATGACCGCCGTCGCGAAGGTGTTACTGGACCACTCGCCCGAGTGGCGCGAGCGGTACCGGCACGAAATAGCTGCGTACCGGGCGTTCGTCCGGCACCGTCCGCCGGTGCGGGTGCCCCGGCTGATCGCCGCCGACCCGGAGAACTGCGTCCTGGTCGTCGAGCGGATGGCGGGCCGGGTGGCGGCCCTGCAGCGGCACCCGGTGGAGGCTCCGCCGCGGGCCGACGTACGGGCGGCGCTGGGAGCGGTGTGCCGGGTGAACCAGTGGCGGCCGTCGCCCGAGCTGTTCGGGCACCCGCTGGACTACACCCGGCGGATCGCCCGCGACCACCAGCTCGGGATGCTGACCGACCGCGACTTCGGCGACCTGCAGAAGCTGCTGCACGGCCTCAAGCTGGCCGGGACGCCGTGGCAGTTCAACCACGGTGACGCCCTGCTGTCGAACCTGCTGCTCTCCCCGGCCGGGCCCGTGCTGCTCGACTGGGAGCACGCCGGCTGGTACCTGCCCGGCTACGACCTGGCCACGCTGTGGACGGTACTGGGCGACGCCCCGGCGGCGCGCGGCCAGATCAGCCGGCTGGCGCAGCAGCAGGGGCCGGCGGTCAGGGACGCGTTCCTGGTGAACCTCATGCTGATCCTGACCCGGGAGATCCGGATGTCCGAGACGGCGGTGCAGCGCTCGATGCTGGCGACCGCCCCGATGCAGCCGCTGCCCGCGGGCGCCTTGTCCTCGGGTGAGGAGCAGCGGCTGCTGCTGCGCCGGCTGCACGACGACTGCGGGATGGCCCGCAGGGCGGTCCGCGCGGTGGTCGGCACCCGCTGACGCCGTCCCCTCATGCGCGAGGCCCCGTGGCTCCCACCGCCACGGGGCCTCGCTTCGCCGTGTGCCGGGGCGGCGGCGTCGGATGCCTTGACATCACATGATCCTGCGAACAGGTTTCTGACTCGGCATCAGACGTGCCGGAGCCGTCGCCCCGTCCTCACTCCCCCGGAGCCCGCCATGTCCGCACGGTCCGATCACGCACGCGCTCCCCTGCCCGCCCGCCGGACGGTCCTCGCCGGTACCGGAGCCGGGGTGCTCGCCGCCACCGTGCTGCCGGCCGCCGCCGCGCGGGCGTCGGCCGCCGCAGCCGACGGGGTCCCGCTCGGCGAGTACGACGTCGTTGTGGTCGGGTCGGGGGCGTCCGGGATGACCGCCGCGCTCACTGCCGCCGGGCGGGGGCTGAGCGTGCTGGTGGTGGAGAAGGCCCCCACCTTCGGCGGCTCGGCGGCCCGCTCCGGCGCGGGGATCTGGATCCCGAACAACTCGGTCATCCTGGGGGCCGGTGTGCCGGACACCCCGGAGAAGGCTTCGGCGTACCTGGCGGCGGTCGTCGGTCCCGACGTACCGGCCGACCGGCAGCGGGCGTTCCTCGCCAACGGCCCCCGGATGCTGGACTTCGTCATGGCCAACAGCCCGTTGAAGTTCCGCTTCATGGACGGCTACAGCGACTACTACCCGAACCTTCCCGGCGGCCTGCCGAACGGACGCTCCGTCGAACCCGACCAGATCGACGGCAACGTGCTGGGCGCCGAACTGGCCCGGCTCAACCCGGCGTACATGCCGGTGCCCGCCGGGATGGTGGTGTTCAGCCAGGACTACAAGTGGCTGAACCTCGCGGCGGTCACCGCGAAGGGACTGGCGGTGTCCGCGGAGTGCCTGGCGCGCGGCACGGCGGCCGCGCTGCGCGGGGAGAAACCGCTGACCATGGGCCAGGCACTGGCCACGGGGCTGCGGGCGGGCCTGATGCGGGCGGGGGTGCCGGTGTGGCTGAACAGCCCGCTGGTGGATCTGGTGCGGGAGGGCGGGACCGTCACGGGGGTGGTGGTCGAGAAGGACGGCGTCCGGGGCGTCGTGCGGGCCCGCAAGGGAGTGATCATCGGCTCCGGCGGCTTCGAGCACAACGCGGCGATGCGGGCCCAGTACCAGCAGCAGCCGATCGGCACCCAGTGGTCGGTGGGCGCGAAGGAGAACACGGGCGACGGCATCCGGGCGGGCCAGCGGGCCGGGGCGGCGCTCGCGCTGATGGAGGACGCCTGGTGGGGGCCGTCGATCCCGCTGCCCGGCGAGCCGTACTTCTGCCTGGCGGAGCGGACCCTGCCGGGCGGGCTGATGGTGAACGCGAACGGCACGCGGTTCGTGAACGAGGCGGCCCCGTACAGCGACGTGGTGCACGTCATGTACGAGAAGGACCGGGGCGCGACCGGGTCGCACATTCCGGCCTGGCTGATCGTGGACCAGAACTACCGCAACAGGTACCTCTTCAAAGACCTCCTGCCCACGCTGCCCTTCCCGGACGCCTGGTACGAGGCGGGGGCCGCGAAGAAGGCGTGGACCTGGGACGCGCTCGCCGGGCAGATCGGGGTGCCGGCCGCGGCCCTGCGGGCGACGCTGGGCCGCTTCAACGCGCAGGCGTGGGGCGGGTCCGACCCGGACTTCCACCGCGGTGACACGGCGTACGACCACTACTACACGGATCCGAACATCCAGCCGAACTCGTGCCTGGCGCCGGTCTGGGTGCCGCCGTTCTACGCCTTCAAGATCGTCCCGGGGGACCTGGGCACGAAGGGCGGCATCGTCACGGACGCGCGGGCCCGGGCGCTGCGGGCGGACGGGTCGGTGATCCGGGGCCTGTGGGCGGCGGGCAACGCCAGTGCGGCGGTGATGGGACACAGCTACGCGGGCGCCGGATCGACGATCGGCCCCGCGATGACGTTCGGCTACGTAGCGGCGAACGACATCGCGGACGCGTAGGCGGCCGGGCTCAGCCCTGCTGGAAGAGCTCGGCCGGGAGGGGCTTGAGCAGGGCGTACAGGTCATCGGTGATGGGGCGGTCCCAGCTCGCGATGGTGACCAGCACGTTGTCGCTGCGGTCGAACTGCACGCAGCTGATGCGGCCCTCGGAGAGCTTGACCTTCCGCACGATGAGGAGGTTGTCGCCCTGCATGACGGGGCAGTCCTCGACCCCGGTGACCTCGACCTCCTCGTCGTTCTCCAGGGCGTCGAGGAGCTGGGCCACCTCGAAGGGGACCTGCTTGTCGGCGAGCTCGCGGGCCGGTGAGCCCTCGGGGAGGTTGCCGATGATCATCGCGGGGCCGCGGCCGCCGAAGAGGTCGTAGCGCAGGAAGACGCCCTGGCAGCTTCCGTCGGGGGCGGGGAGCAGCCCGGCCCCGAGGTTGCCCGGCCAGTCCCCCGGGTCCATGGCCAGGACGTCGAAGTCCGGGCCGGCGGGTGTGGCGGCGCGGTGGCGGCGGAGGAAGGACATGCCGCCATGGTACGTGGCCGACCGCGTTTTCCGGCCCGGGGCCCCGCTTCCGCCCCGGCGCGGGACCGGGGGGCGGGGGTCCGCGGCGGGGCCGGCTCCTACACGGGCGGGACCAGCTCGAAGTAGCGGTCGAGGCGGCCGGGGTCACCGGTGACCGTCAGCGCTGAGGCGGGGAGCCGCTGCCAGAGGAACAGCATCAGCTCCGAGGCCGTCCCGGCGGCTTCGACGTCCACCGGGCCGGTGGCACCGGGCTCCGAAAGCACCTGGTCCCCGGCGAAGGTGACCGTCCAGGATCCGGCGGCGTCGGTCCGCAGGAACCGGTACCGCTCCCCCGCACCCGGCGGTGCGGGCTTCCACAGGCGCCGGGCCGGAGCCATCACCTCGAAGGTGTGGGGCACGGCGTCGGCCGCGACCCGGGCGTCGACCGGGTCCGGTGTGCCCGTCACGGCCTCCGCGTCCCAGCGGTGCAGGGTGAGCTCGATCAGCTGCATCCGCAGCCAAAAGCCGCTGGTCCGTTCGGACGACCAGGTCCATACCGGGACGTCGGGCCCGAGCGTACGCAGCAGTTCCGCCAGCGTCGCGGCCCCCTCGGCGAACCAGTCGATCAGCGATCCGGGTACCGGGTCGAGCGTGGGGGTCCGGTCCGGCCTCGGCCACGCGGCCAGGTCCGCCGGGTCGGAGGGGAGCCCGTAGAGGGAGAGGTCCGAGGGGTCGGGGGCCTCGGTAAGCCGCCGGCGCAGGATGTGGGCGAGGTAGCGGTGTACGCCGCCCAGGTGCCCCACGAGGTCGGACACCGACCAGCCGGGGCAGGACGGCACCAGGGGCGGCCGGCCACTGGGGCCGACCGCCCGGCGGACGGCCTTTTCGAACGCCCGTGCCTGCGCGTGGAACAGGTTGAGCCGCGTGATCTCGTCCATGCGGCCACTGTGCCCGGCTCACCGGCGGGTTCCTACGTCCTTTGCTGCGGGCGAACGTCTCCGGCGCGCCGGTGCGCGGCCGGGGAGGGTGCGACGGCGAACTCGGCGCCGGGGCTGACGCGGTACGGGTCCGAGGGGCGGACCGTGCGCCGGGCGGCGCGCTGGTCCACTCGGGTGGACGGCGGCCCTCGGACGGACCTCGCCGGGCGCGCGGCGCGCCGGTCCGGTCGCGCGGCATCGCCCGTTCGGCGGCCTGCCGTCACGGCCCCTGTGGCGACGGGACGGATTCGCCCGCGCCGGGGCATCGGGCGGCAGCCTCACGCCCGGCGCCCCGGCGCCCCAGCGGCCTCGCGGCGTCAGGTCAGGTCGAACTCCCCGCCGCGGGCGTCCAGGACGAACTTGCGCCACTCGTCGGGGGCGAAGATCAGCGAGGGGCTGTCGGGTCGCTCGCTGTTGCGCATCGCGATGAACCCTTCCACGAAGGCGATCTGGACGTCCCCCGCTCCCCGGCTGCTCGACCGCCAGTGCGCCCCGCTGAGATCCAGGTCCGGCTTGCCCCAGCCGGCGGGGGCCTGCGAAGTCATGCTCTCGGCCACGTGCGTGCTCCTCCCGGTACGTCGTCCGAGGGCCAGATTAACCACGCGGGCGGGTGCCGCACAGGCCCCCCGGTGTCCCGGCCGTGACCGGTCCCGCCCGCCCGGCCGGCGCTCAGGAGGTGGGAGGTTCGGCCCCCACCAGCCACATCGCGAAGAACTGGGCCCCGCCACCGTACGCGTGGCCGAGGGCCCGGCGGGCGCCCGCGATCTGGTGTTCGCCCGCCTGACCGCGCACTTGGAGCGCCGCCTCGGCGAAGCGGATCATGCCGGACGCGCCGATCGGGTTGGTGGACAGGACACCGCCCGACGGGTTGACGGGCAGGTCGCCGTCGAGTTCGGTGACCCCGGCCTCGGTGAGTTTCCAGCCCTCGCCCTCCTCGGCGAAGCCCAGGTTCTCCAGCCACATCGGCTCGTACCAGGAGAACGGTACGTAGATCTCCACCGCGTCGATCTCCCGGCGCGGGTCCGTGATCCCCGCCTGCCGGTAGACGTCGGCCGCGCAGTCCTTGCCCGCCTGCGGGGACACGAAGTCCTTGCCGGCGAAGAGGGTCGGCTCGCTGCGCATCGCCCCGCCGTGCACCCAGGCCGGGCGCCGGGGCGAACGGGCCGCGCCCGCCCGGTCGGTGAGCACCATCGCACAGGCCCCGTCGGAGGAGGGGCAGGTTTCCGAGTACCGGATCGGGTCCCACAGCATCGGCGAGGCCTGGACCTTCTCCAGGGTGATGTCGCGCTCGTGCAGGTGCGCGTAGGGGTTCTTCAGCGCGTTGCGCCGGTCCTTGTACGCGACGAGTGAACCCACCGTGTCGGGTGCGCCGGTGCGGCGCATGTACGCGCGGACGTGCGGCGCGAAGAACCCGCCCGCTCCCGCCAGCAGGGGCTGCTGGAAGGGCACCGGCAGCGAGAGGCCCCACATGGCGTTCGATTCGGACTGCTTCTCGAAGGCGAGGGTCAAGACGGTGCGGTGCACGCGGGCCGCCACCAGGTTGGCGGCGACGAGCGCGGTGGACCCGCCGACGGAGCCGGCCGTGTGGACGCGGAGCATCGGCTTGCCGACCGCGCCGAGCGCGTCCGCCAGGTACAGCTCCGGCATCATCACCCCCTCGAAGAAGTCGGGGGCCTTCCCGATGACGACGGCGTCGATGTCCGCCCAGGTCAGTTCGGCGTCGGCGAGGGCGCGCACCGCGGCCTCGCGGACCAGTCCGGCGATGGAGACGTCGTGCCGGGCGGCGACGTGCTTGGTCTGGCCGATGCCGACGACGGCCACGCTCTCCTTCGATGTCGCGGCCTTGCTCATGCTCGGTCCCCTTCCAGGACGGCGACCAGGTTCTGCTGGAGGCAGGGGCCGGAGGTGGCGTGCGCGACGGCCCGGTGGGACGCGCCGCGGTGGATGCGGGCGGCGGCCTCGCCGATGCGGATCAGGCCGGCGGCCATGATCGGGTTGGCGGCGAGGGCCCCGCCGGACGGGTTGACGGCCACCGCGTCGTCGAGCCCGAGTGCCTTGCGGAGCACGACCTCCTGGGAGGAGAAGGGGGCGTGCAGTTCCGCCGTGTCCACGGGCGCTTCGAAGAGCCCCGCGTGTTCGGCGGCGGTGCGGGTCGAGGGCGAGTCGGTGAGGTCGCGCAGTCCCAGGGCGTGCGCCTCGATCCGGTGGTCGATGCCGGTGATCCAGGCGGGCCGCTCGCACAACCGGCGGGCGGTGTCGCCCGCCGCCAGGATGACGGCGGCGGCACCGTCGCCGATGGGCGGGCAATCCCCGGTGCGCAGCGGCCGGACCTGGTAGTCGCCTTGCGGGACGGCGCCGGTGAGCTGGGCGTGCGGGTTGCCGGCCCCTGCACTGGCCCGGCTGCGGGCACCGATGGCGGCGAGGGCCGGCTCGTCGGTCTCGCCCGCGTCGATCAGTGCCTGGGCCTGGAGGGCGGCCAGGGCGACGGAGTCGGGCCAGAGGGGAGCGAGGTAGTAGGGGTCGAGCTGGCGAGTGAGGACGTCGCGCACCGGTCCCGGCGAGGACTTCCCGTACGCGTAGACGAGCGCGGTGTCGGCCTCTCCGGTCTGGATCTTGACCCAGGCCTCGTAGAGGGCCCAGGCGCCGTCCATCTCGACGTGGGACTCGGAGATGGGCGGCCAGGCGCCGACTCCGTCGAGGGTCATGGTGAAGGAGAAGGCCCTGCCCGCCAGGTAGTCGCTGGAGCCGGAGCAGGTGAAGCCGATCTCGCCGGTCTTGAGTCCGGTCCGGGCCAGCACCTGATGGAGGACCGGCATGACCATCTCGACTTCGCTGAGTTCGTCGGTGCGGCGCCGGTGGTTGCTCTGCGCGAAGGCGACGACCGCGACCTCGCGGCCGTACCTGTGGGTCGTGGCCATCAGATGAGCTCCTTGTACGCGTCGTAGTCCGCGTCCGGTTCGCCGGTGGGGCGGTAGTGGTCGGGGTACCGGCCGCCTTCGGTCCACACCGGTTCGACGCGCAGTCCCATGCGGACCTGGTCGTAGGGGATGCCGCCGATCCGGCCGTGGAGGGCGAGGCCGGCGCCGTCGAGGGCGATGTGGGCGTAGACGTAGGGGACTTCGATGTCGAGGTTGCGGGCCTTGATGTTGACGACGCAGTACGTGGTGACGGTGCCGGCCGGGCCGACCTCGACCCGGTCGGTGGTCGCGACGCCGCAGGTGGGGCAGGCGCCGCGCGGCGGTACGTACACCTTGTGGCAGGAGGGGCAGCGCTCGCCGACGGTCCGCCGCTCGGAGAGGGCGTTGATGTACGCGGTCTGGGCACGGCCGGGGCTGTAGGTGTAGTCGAGCCGGGCCTCGGCGACGATCCCGGTGACGGGGTCCGCGAACGTCGCGTCGTGGGAGCCGGCTTGAGGGTCCGCGGGGCCTTCGTGGGGCTCGAAGCAGGCGATGTCGGTGATGGCTCCGGTGCGTTCGGCGGCCCAGCGGACGCGGACGCGCATGCCGGTGCGGACGGCGTCGGGGCCGGGGGCGTCGAGGGCGTGCAGGAGGGCGGTGTCGGCGCCGTCGAGTCTGACGAGGGCCCAGGCGAAGGGGCGGTCGAGGGGCTGGTTCGGGCGCGGGTGGTCGTTCCAGGCCCAGGTGGTGACGGTGCCGGTGGTGGCGACCTGGACGAGTTCGCGGATCTCCTCGGCGGTGACGGGGTCGTACTCGACGGGCGGGACCATCACCTGGCCGGCGGTGGTCCGTACGCCGAGTACGACGCGCTCGCGCAGGCCGGTGAGGAAGGCGCTCTGCACGGGCCCGAGGGACCGCGTGAACGGGAACTCGACCACCAGGGGCGCACGCAACACCCCGGGCGGCGACGCGGCGGCTTCTGCGGCTGCGGTCATGTGCGGGCTCCTATCTGAAGGCACGAGGAGTAACACCCGTCCGGGCCCCGGCCGGGCCCTGAGGCCTGCACGGCCGAGCCGGGTCGGCCGGGTCGCCCGGGTGGGCCGGGCCCAGGTCCCGGACGGGACGGTCGGTCGGTCGGTCGGTCGGTCCGGTCGGGTCAGCCGGTAAGCGGGTCGGGTCAGCCGGGGAGGTGGGGTCGCCCGGCCGTGCGGGCCGGTCGGGCCAGTGGGTCGGTCGCCCGGGACGGCTGGGTCTGGTGGGTCAAGCAGGTCGATCGGCCTGGCCGTCGGCCTCGTTCCGGCGCTCCGGCCGGTCGGCTGGGCCGCTCGGCCCACTTCGGTCCGGCATGACTGCGGGTGGCGGATCGATCTGCGCGTCGGGGTCCTGGGGTATCGGCCCCGGCGGGCGGCCGGGGACCTGGCCGGATCGCCCTCGGGCCACCGGCGCACCCTGACCGCCAGGCCCTCGGGTCCTGGAGTACTGGCCCGGGCGGGGCGGCCGGGGAGCCGGCCCGGCGCGGTCCTCCTGCCACCGGCCCACCCGGCCGTGCGGCCACGAAATGCCGGGCCGCAACCGGGACACCGGCAACCCGGGGGACCGGCGACGGGCACCGGGCCGCCCGGGGGCGCCGGGTGGTGCGGGCTACGCGCGGTGGTACCGCGGCGGGCGTTTTTCCGCGAACGCACGGGCGCCCTCCTTCGCGTCCGCCGTGGCGAAGATCGGCCAGCCCCGGGTCAGTTCGGCGGCCAGCCCCTCCGTCTCCGTCATCTCCGCCGTCTCGTACACCGAGGCCTTCACCGCCTCCACCGCCAGCGGCCCGCACTCGTTGATCCGTTCGGCGGTCTCCAGGGCCCGCTCCAGCGCGGTGCCGTCCGGCACCACCCGCCCGATCAGACCGATCCGCGCCGCCTCCGCCGCCGAGTACGGCCGGCCGGTCAGCAGCATCTCCAGCGCGTGCGTGCGCGGGATCTGCCGCGGCAGCCGCACCGTCGAGCCGCCGATCGGGAACAGACCCCGCTTGACCTCGAACAGCCCGAACGTGGCCCCTTCCCCCGCGATCCTGATGTCGGTCCCCTGGAGGATCTCGGTGCCGCCGGCCACGCAGTAGCCCTCCACCGCCGCGATCACCGGTTTGCGCGGCCGGTGGTGGCGGAGCATCGCCTTCCAGTGCAGGTCGGGGTCGGCTTCGAGCCTGCCCCGGTACTGGTCGCCCGCCATCCCCCGCCCGGCCAGCGCCTTGAGGTCCATGCCCGCGCAGAAGTCCCCGCCCGCACCGGTGAGGACCACCGAGCGGACGGCGTCGTCGGCGTCGGCTTCCAGCCAGCCGTCGTACAGCCCGACCAGCAGCGGCAGCGAGAGCGCGTTCTTCGCCTCCGGCCTGTTCATGGTGAGCACCAGCGTGGCGCCGTGGCGTTCCACGGTCAGGTGTTCCGTCCCACCCATTGCCGTCCTCCCGTCTGAAGACCTAGAACAGGTTGCAGGAGGGGAGGATGCAGTTCAATAGTTTTCTGACACACAGTCAGTTTTCTTGTTGCGCGCCTTCCCACTTGACCGTCCCGGCGCTCTAATGACCGCCGAGCCGGCCCAGCCATGGGGTCAGCCATGGACACTTTCGGGTCAGGAGGAACGGTGGAGTACAACCTTGCCGACCTGTTCGAGTCGGTCGTCGACGTCGTCCCCGACCGGGAAGCCCTCGTCTACGTGGACCACCCCGGAACCGGCGCCGAGCGCCGCCTGACGTACGCGGAACTGGACGCGGCGGCGAACCGTCTCGCGCACCACCTCCTCGACAGCGGCCTGACGCCCGGCGAACACCTCGGGCTGCACCTCTACAACGGGGTCGAGTACCTCCAGACCGTCCTGGCCTGCCTCAAGGCGCGCCTGGTGCCGGTGAACGTCAACTACCGCTACGTAGAAGAGGAGCTGGTCTACCTCTACAACGATGCCGACCTCGCCGCCCTCGTCTTCGAGGGCGAGTTCGCCGGGCGGGTGGCCGCGGCGCTCCCGCAGACCGCAGGACTCCGGCACCTGATCCGGGTCGGCGAGGCGCCCGAGGGCGCACCGGAGCCCGCGACCGCGCCCGTGGCGTACGCGGACGCGGAGGCGGCCGGCTCCCCGGAGCGCGGCTTCGCGCCCCGCTCCCCCGACGACCTGTTCATCATCTACACCGGCGGCACCACCGGGATGCCCAAGGGCGTCATGTGGCGGGCCGAAGACCTGTTCTTCGCGGGCCTGTTCGGCGGCGAGCCGTCGGGCGAACCGGTGAAGCGGCCGGAGGAACTGGCCGAGCGGGTCGCGGCGCGCGGCGCCGGCCTCACGTTCTTCCCCGCGCCGCCGCTGATGCACGGCACGTCGACCCTGACGTCGTTCATCGCCTTCAACTACGGCCAGCGGGTGGTCATCCACCGCAAGTACGCGCCCGAGGAAGTGCTGCGCACGATCGAGAAGGAGAAGGTCTCCAGCGTGTCCCTGGTGGGCGACGCGATGCTGAGGCCGCTGATCGACGCGTTGAACGGCCCGCTCAAGGGGACCGACCTGTCCTCTCTGTTCAGCGTCTCCTCGTCCGGTGCGATCATGTCGGATTCGGTCCGGGCCGAGTTCCAGCGGCTGGTGCCGCACGTGGTGCTGCTGAACAACTTCGGTTCCTCGGAGTCCGGTTCGAACGGCCGGGCGGCGAACGACTCCGGCCCCGAGAAGGGGTTCCGGCTGGAGGTCAACGACCGTACGCAGGTGGTGGATCCGGTGACCCACGAGCCGGTGCCGGTGGGCCGGCCCGGGCGGCTGGCGCAGCGCGGGCACGTACCGCTCGGCTACTACAACGACCCCGTGAAGACGGCCGAGACCTTCTTCCGCAAGGGCGAGGAGCGGTGGGTGCTGCTCGGCGACATGGCGACGGTGGACGAGAGCGGGATCGTCACCGTGCTGGGGCGCGGCTCGCAGTGCATCAACACGGGGGGCGAGAAGGTCTACCCGGAGGAGGTGGAGCAGGCGTTGAAGTCGCACCCGGACGTCTACGACGCCCTGGTCGCGGGGGTGCCGGACCCGACGTGGGGCAGCCACGTGGCGGCGGTGGTCCAGGTGCGCGCCGGGGCGGCCGCGCCGACGCTGGAGGAGATCCAGGCCCATTGCCGTACCAGGCTGGCGGGGTACAAGATCCCGCGGCAGCTCGTCGTCACGCCCGCTGTCCAGCGCTCCCCGAGCGGCAAGGCGGACTACCGCTGGGCGAAGGCGGTGGCCACCGAGGCGGACGCCGAGGCGCACACCGGAGCGGGCGGCGAACCGGACGCCGAGACTGACGCCGCCCGCTGACGCCGGAGGCGGCGCGGGTCACAGGGGGTGGCCGTCGGGACCGGTCTTGTCGGCCTGCGTGGAGAACTTCGACAGGAAGACGTCGTAGCGGCCGTCTTCCCTTCGGGTCATCGTCGCGCCGTCCTGCCAGGTCCCGTCGTCCGGCCACCACTGACTGCCGTACGGGTCGCCCTGGTTCTGGTGGATGTTGTGCATGCCGGGACCGCCGTGGCCGAAGGGCTCCCCGAAGACCATGACGGGCCGGCCGGGCACGAGGAGGGGCTCCAGCGCCCGGGACGCTTCGAGGCAGGAGCCCGAGACCCAGGGGTGCGGGGCGCCGAGCCGGCCGAGGAGCGCGCGCAGCCAGGCGGGCGCGCGGCCGGACCGGTCGGCGAGCGCGGGGTGGCGCTGGAAGTCGACGGCGCCCGAGCCCGAGGTGCGGGCGAGGTCGTGGTAGCCCGGGGCGAGCGCGGAGGCCGGTTCGAGCACCGAGGAGAACAGGGTGAGGACCTTCCACTGCACGCCGATGGCGGAGTGCTTGCTGTCGACGTCGACGTCGACGGCGCAGCGGTAGCGGCCGTCGGGCGCGTCGACCTCCAGGTTGACGTGGAACCAGCGCCCCTGTGTATCGGGTTCGTCGCGGAAGTGGCGGTGCAGTGTTCCGCACAGCACCCCGTAGTCGGCCAGCGGCATGCGGCCAGTGAACCACCGCCGGGCCCGGGCGGCGACCGAGGGCGCGGGCCGGTCTTCCCCCGTCGCGCCGAGCGGCGAGAGCACCGATCACTCGTTCGAGTCATTGCTTTAGCCGTCGGCGTCCGGCAGGCTACCGAATGATCGGTCGGTTCGTTCACGATGGGGTGAGGACATGTCGGACTACGCAGGCGAGGAGCGGGACCAGGGCGAGCTGCTGAGCGGTGACGAGCTCGCGGCCCTCCAGCTGAGCCGGTTGCGGGCCACCTTGCACCACGTCTACGAGCGGGTGCCCTTCTACCGGCAGGCCTTCGACAAGGCCGGCGTGCACCCCGACGACTGCCGCTCCCTCGCCGACCTGTCCCTCTTTCCCTTCACCACCAAGGCCGACCTGCGCGACCAGTACCCCTTCGGGATGTTCGCCGTGCCCCGCACGCAGGTGCGCCGCATCCACGCCTCCAGCGGAACGACCGGCCGCCCGACGGTGGTGGGGTACACCGAGGGCGACCTGTCCACCTGGGCCGATGTCGTGGCCCGCTCCATCCGGGCCGCGGGCGGCCGGCCGGGGCAGGTCGTGCACATCGCCTACGGGTACGGCCTGTTCACCGGCGGCCTCGGCGCGCACTACGGCGCCGAACGGCTCGGCTGTACGGTCGTGCCCGCTTCCGGGGGCATGACGGACCGCCAGGTCCGCCTCATTCAGGACTTCCGGCCGGAGGTCATCATGGTGACCCCCTCCTACATGCTGACGTTGCTGGACGAGATGGAGCGCCAGGGGATCGATCCCCGGTCGACCTCGCTCCGGACGGGGATATTCGGCGCGGAGCCGTGGACGGAGGAGATGCGCCGGGAGATCGAGGACCGGCTCGGCATCGACGCCGTGGACATCTACGGCCTGTCGGAGGTGATGGGCCCCGGGGTGGCGCAGGAATTCGCCTCGACGAAGGACGGGCTCCACATCTGGGAGGACCATTTCTATCCCGAGGTGGTCGACCCGATCACCGGGGCGGTACTGCCGGACGGTGAGCCGGGGGAGCTGGTGTTCACCTCGCTCACGAAGGAGGCCATGCCCGTCATCCGGTACCGGACCCGGGACCTGACGCGACTGCTGCCGGGGACCGCCCGGCCCGCCTTCCGCCGGATGGGGAAGATCACGGGCCGCAGCGACGACATGATCATCCTGCGCGGGGTGAACCTCTACCCCACGCAGATCGAGGAGATCCTGCTGCGCATCCCGGCCCTGGCCCCGCACTTCCAGCTCCGGCTGACCCGGGAGGGCAGGCTGGACGCGCTGACCGTCCGGGTCGAGGCCCGGCGCGAGGCCGATGCGGCCCAGCGGGAAGCGGCGGCCGCGGCGGTGGTCAGAGCCGTGAAGGAGGGGGTCGGGGTGTCCGTCGGGGTCGAAGTGGTCGATCCGGAGACGCTGGAGCGGTCGGTCGGCAAGATCAAACGGATCCGGGACCTGCGCCAGGAGCCGCCGATACGGCCCTGACCGCCGGCGGCGGGGCGGGCCGCACCGGATGCCGCACCCGGTGGCGACTGCGGCACATGGGCCGGACACCTACGCGGCCAGGAGCACCGGTCAGCCGCGCGGACGCGGGAAAACCACCCCTTCGGACCGTTTTCACCGGTGCCTCCGAGGCAATCGGGGTGCGGCCGGGTAGGTGAAGGGTGTGACCTCGAAGCCCCGTCCGCCGCACGACCGGCTCCGGGCCTCCCTCATCGGGCTGGCCTGGAGCCGAGGACGGCAGATGGAGCTGATGCACCGGGCGATGGGCTTCGCGGCCCTGGGGTTCTTGACCCTGGTGCCACTGCTCGTGGTCGTCGCGGCCGCGGCACCGGGCTCCGGCTCCGGCTTCGGCCGCTGGCTCGGGCAGGCCCTCGGGGTGACGGAATCCTCGCGGGCCCGGGTCGAGATGCTGTTCAGCGCCGCCGACCTGGCGCTGGAGCGGACCACCGCCTTCGGTCTCGCCGCACTCGCCGTATTCGGCCTGACGTTCGGATCGGCCGTGCAGACCGGCTATGAGAAGGTCTGGGACCTCCCGACCGCCCGCTGGCACACCATGTGGCGCCACGTCGTCTGGCTCGCCCTGCTCGTCTGCTACCTCGCCCTCCTCGTCGAGATCCCCGCCCCCTCGAAGAGCGCGGTCGGCATCGCCCTCGGCACCGTGAGCGACCTCATCGGCACGGTCCTCTTCTTCTGGACCTCCCAGCACCTCCTGCTGGGCGGCCGGGTCCGCTGGCGCGCCCTGCTCCCGGGCGCGGTCGCCACCAGCATCGGCCTCCTCGGCCTGCGCGTCTTCTCCCAGCTGGTGTTCTCCCCCCTGATCGCCTCCAGCGCCGTCACGTACGGGCCGTTCGGCACCCTCCTCGTGGTCCAGTCCTGGCTGGTGGGCGTCGGCTTCGTCGTCTACGGCGGCTCCCTCGTCGGCCGCCTGGCCCACGAACGGCTCACCCTGCGCCGACTGCACAGAACCGGCGCCCTCACCGGTGAGGGACCGGATTCGCATGGTCCGAGAACCGACTGACGCCGCGGGCCCCGCCGGTGCGAGGATCAGGGCGATCCAGTAACACCAGTCACTCGCAGGGGGATTGATGACCACGCAGTTTCCGACGGACGCACCCGAGGGACGCGTCTGGCTGATCACCGGGGCGTCCTCCGGGTTCGGCCTGATCCTGGCCGAGGCCGCGCTGGCCGCCGGCGACACCGTCGTGGCGGCGGCCCGCCGCACCGGCACCCTCGACGCCCTGGCCGCCGAGCACCCCGGCCGGCTCGTTCCCCTGGCCCTGGACGTGACGGAAACGGCCCGCGCCGAGGAGGCCGTCGGCGGGGTCGTGGACCGCTTCGGCCGCATCGACGTCCTGGTCAACAACGCCGGGCGGGGCCTCGTCGGCGCCGTGGAGGAGGCGAGCGACAGGGAACTGCGCGAGCTGATGGACCTGCACTTCTTCGGCCCGGCGGCGCTCCTTCGCGCCGCGCTCCCCCACATGCGCTCACGCAAGTCCGGAGCCATCGTGCAGATGAGCAGCATGGGCGGACGGCTGGCCTTCCCCGGCGTCGGTGCCTACTGCGCGACGAAGTTCGCCCTGGAGGGTCTGACCGAGGCGCTCGCCGCCGAGGTGGCCCCCTTCGGGATCAAGGTGCTGATCGTGGAACCCGGCTCGTTCCGTACGAGCTTCGCGGGCGGCGGTGCGCTGCGGTCCACGACCCCGCTGCCCGCCTACGAGGAGATCGTCGGCCCCGTGCGGGTCGGGCTCCCGGCGAGCGACGGCCACCAGCCCGGGGACCCCGTCAAGGCGGTCGCCGCCATCCTCGCCGCCCTGGACGCCCCGCAGACCCCGCTGCGGCTCGTGCTCGGCACGGACGCCGTCGAGTTCATCCGGGCCCACGCGGACGCCGTCCGCGCCGAAGCCGACGCCTGGGAGTCCGTCAGCCGCGGCACGGACTTCGAGGCCTGACCCCCGGCGCACGAGAAGACGTACGCCCCGGGCCGGTGACTGCGGCCCGGGGCGGACGCCCGCGCCTGCAAGTCCGAGGACTCAGCGGCTCACGGGCTCACGGCGAGGAACAGGTACGCGGCCAGCAGCACGATGTGCACGCCGCCCTGGAGCAGCGTGGCCCGCCCCGGCACGATCGTCAGGGCGCTGACCACCACCGTCAGCGCCAACAGCACCATGTGCACCGGGCCGAGACCCAGTAGCAGCGGCCCCGAGAGCCAGATCGTGGCCAGCGCGATGGACGGGATGGTCAGGCCGATGCTGGCGATGGCCGATCCGTAGGCCAGGTTCAGGCTGGTCTGCACCCGGTCCCGGCGGGCGGCGCGGACGGCGGCCAGGGTCTCGGGGGCCAGTACCAGCAGGGCGATGATCACACCGACGACGGCGTGCGGCAGTCCGGCGTCGGCGACGCCCTTCTCGATGGTCGGCGAGACGGCCTTGGCGTTGCCGACCACCGCGACGAGCGCGATCAGCAGCAGGCCGAGGCTGGTCAGGGCGGCGCGGAAGCTCGGTGGCACGGCGTGGTCCTCCTCCGCCGGGGCGTCCCCCGCCGCCCCCTCCCCGGACCCCTTCCCCGACGCGCCCCGCTGCGTGGCCACGGGCAGGAAGTAGTCCCGGTGACGGACCGTCTGGACGGCGATGAACAGCCCGTAGAGCGCCAGGGAGGCGCAGGCGGCGAAGGTCAGCTGGGCACTGGAGAACTCGGGGCCGGGCTTGGTGGTGGTGAAGGTCGGCAGGACCAGGCTGAGTACGGCGAGGGTCGCGACGGTGGCGAGCGCCGCACCCGACCCCTCCGCATGGAAGACGGCGACCCGGTTGCGCAGGGCTCCCACCAGCAGTGACACACCCACGATGCCGTTGCAGGTGATCATGACGGCGGCGAAGACGGTGTCCCGGGCCAGCGAGGCGGTCTTGTCGCCGCCGCCGGCCATCAGGGTGACGATCAGGGCCACCTCGATGATGGTGACGGCGACGGCGAGGACGAGGGAGCCGAAGGGTTCGCCGACCCGGTGGGCCACCACCTCCGCGTGGTGGACGGCCGCCAGCACCGCGCCCGCCAGGCAGAGGGAGACCAGCGCGACCGCGAAGCCGGGCAGGTCGCGGCCCCAGCTCAGGAGGAGCGCGGCGAGGGCCACCACGGGGACCACGACGGTCCAGTCGGTCAGGGGCGTTCTGTGCGTAGCCGTACTCATATCGGCCAACTTGCCAGAACCGTCCCCCGGGTGCGTCACATGGCGCGCTCGCGCCCTTCCCAGTAGGGGTCCCGCAGCCGTCGCTTGTACAGCTTGCCGTTGGGGTCGCGGGGCATCGTCTCGATGAAGTCGACCGACTTGGGGCGCTTGTAGGCGGCCAGCTGCCGTTCGCAGTGGTGCAGGATCTCGGCGGCCAGCGCGTCACCCGCCTCGAAGCCCTCGGCGGGCTCGATGACGGCCTTGACCTCCTCGCCCCAGTCGTCGTGCGGGATGCCGAAGGCGGCGGCGTCCGCGACCGCCGGGTGGGTGAGGAGCGCTGATTCGATCTCCGCCGGGTAGATGTTGACCCCGCCGGAGATGATCATGTCGATCTTGCGGTCGCGGAGGAAGAGGTAACCCTCCTCGTCCATCAGCCCGAGGTCGCCGACGGTGAAGAAGTCGCCGATGCGGTTCTTGCGGGTCTTGCCCTCGTCCTTGTGGTAGCTGAAACCACCGGTGTTCATCTTGATGTAGACGGTGCCGAGTTCGCCCGGAGGCAGCCGGTTGCCGTCGTCGTCGAAGATGGCGAGTTCACTGATCGGCCAGGCCTTGCCGACGGTTCCCGGCTTCTTCAGCCAGTCCTCGGCAGTGGCGAAGGCGCCCCCGCCCTCGCTGGCGGCGTAGTACTCCTCCACGCAGCCGCCCCACCAGTCGATCATCGCCCGCTTGACGTGGTCGGGGCAGGGCGCGGCGCCGTGGATGGCGTGCCGCATGGAGCTGACGTCGTAGGCGTCCTTCGTCTCCTGCGGGAGGGCGAGGAGGCGGTGGAACTGCGTCGGCACCATGTGGGTGTGGGTGCAGGCGTACTGGTCGATCAGGCGCAGCATCTCTTCCGGGGCCCACTTGTCCATGAGGACCAACGGGTGGCCGATGTGCAGCGCGGCGCCCGCGAACTGCAGGACGGCGGTGTGGTAGAGCGGCGAGCAGACGAGGTGGACGTTGCCGTCGTAGGGCCGGATCCCGAAGATGCCGAGGAATCCGCCGAGGTACGTCTCCTCGGGGAGCTTCCCGGGCAGCGGGCGGCGGATCCCGCGCGGCCGGCCGGTGGTGCCGGAGGTGTAGTTCATGACCCAGCCGAGGGTGCGATCGGCGGGTGGCGTGGCGGGGTGCGGCGCGAGGAGGTCCTCGTAGGGGCGGAAACCGGCCACCGCTCCGACGGCGTAGCGGTGGCTCGCGGGCAGGGCGGCTTCGTCGGCCGCCGCCGTGGCGGCCCGGGCGAAGCGCTCGTGGGTGATGAGCACCTTGGCGCCGCTGTCGGCGACGATCCAGGCGATCTCGGGACCGACGAGGTGGTGGTTGACCGGGACGAGGTAGAAGCCGGCCTGGGAGGCGGCGAGGTAGGCGGTCAGGAACTCGACGCCGTTGGGCAGTACGACGGCGAAGGAGTCGCCCGTGCGCATCCCGGCGGCGCGCAGCCCGTGGACGAGCCGGTTGACGTCGGCGTGCAGCCGGCCCGCGCTCCACTGTTCGCCGTCGGGGGCGGTCACTACGGTGCGGTCGGGCTCGGCGGCCGCCTGGGCCCAGAAGCCGTTGGTGTCGGTCATGCTGCTCACGCCTCTCGGGAGGTCCGGCGGCCGGCTATGCGGTTGATTCGGTCGATGGCCTTCTCGAAGCCGCTGGTCAGCTCGTCGAAGACGGCCCGGACGCTGCGTTCGCTGTTCATCCGGCCGACGATCTGGCCGACGGGGGTGCCGAGCAGCGGCTGGACCTCGTACTTCTGGATCCGTGACACGGCCTCGGCGACGAGCAGGCCCTGGAGCGGCATCGGCAGCGCGCCGGGGCCGTCCGGGTCGTCCCACGCGTCGGTCCACTCGGTGCGCAGCTGGCGGGCGGGCTTGCCGGTGAGGGCGCGGGAGCGGACGGTGTCGCCGGAACCGGCGGCGAGGAGCTTGGCGGTGAGCGCGCGGGAGTGCAGGTCGGCTTCGGTGGTGGTGAGCCAGAGGGAGCCGAGCCAGACGCCCTGGGCGCCGAGGGCGAGGCCCGCGGCGATCTGCTCGCCGCTGCCGATGCCGCCCGCGGCGAGGACGGGGAGCGGGGCGACGGCTTCGGCGATCTCGGGGACCAGCACCATCGTGGCGATGTCACCGGTGTGCCCGCCGGCCTCGTAGCCCTGGGCGACGACGACGTCGATGCCGGCTTCGGCGTGGCGGCGGGCGTGTTTGGCGCTGCCCGCGAGGGCGGCGACGAGGACGCCGTGGTCGTGGGCGCGGCGGATGACGTCGGCGGGAGGGGAACCGAGCGCGTTGGCCAGGAGTTTGATGGGGTAGTCGAAGGCGACGTCGAGCTGGTTGCGCGCGACCTGCTCCATCCAGCCGGTGATCCGCCAGCCGGAGACCTCGCCCTCCGCGAGCTCGGGCACGTGGTGCTTGGCGAGGGTGTCGCGGACGAAGGCGCGGTGCCCGGCGGGGATCATCGCCTCGATGTCGGCTTCGCCGATGCCGTCGACGGCCTTCTTGGCGGGCATGACGACGTCGAGGCCGTACGGCTTGCCGTCGGTGTGCGCCTCCAGCCAGTCGAGGTCGCGTTTGAGGTCGTCGGGGGCGGTGTAGCGGACGGCGCCGAGTACGCCGAATCCGCCCGCGCGGGTGATGGCAGCGGCGACCGCCGGGAAGGGCGTGAAGCCGAAGATGGCGTGTTCGACTCCCAGTTTCTTGCTCAGCTCCGTCTCCATGGGCGTGAGGATGCCGCAGCGCGACGGCCGAGGGAAGAGGTTTCCTGATGCAGCGTCAGATTGTTTGCGGACCGGTCGGTGCGGGAGGCGCGCGCCGTGCGGGCAGATACTGCGAGAGGCGCGACGGCGGACAGGAGGACCGGTGATGGACGAGTTCACGGGGGCGGCCGGCGGGGCGCGGCCCGGCCCGGCGGGAGCCGGTGGGGCGGCGGGAGCCGGTGGGGCGGCGGGAGCCGGTGGGGCGACGGCCGGGACGGGCGGGGTGGATGGTGCCCGGAGTGTCAGCCGCAGGCGGCTCGGGGCGCGGCTGCTCGCGCTCGGCGGGGTGCTGGTCCTCCAGGCGGCCCTGCCCGGGTCCGCCGGCGCCCGCGGGAACCCGGCCGAACGGCGCGCCCTCCAGGGCCTGAGACTGCGCTACGGCTCCGCACGCCAGGCCGGGCTGCTGGAGAAGCACCTCGAAGGGGTGGCGGACGAGGCCCGGCGCTTCCTCGGCCCCTCCCCCGAACATCCGTACTACGCCGGGGCCGTCGTCCTCGCCGGCCGCGGCCGCACCGTCGCGCTGCACCGGGCCATGGGCTACGCGGTCCGGTACGCGGACTACGACGGACGCACCGACCGGGTCCGGGAGTTCCCCGCGGCCGAACGGATCGCGATGGCGCAGGACACCGTCTTCGACCTGGCCTCGCTCACGAAGCTGTTCACCTCGCTGCTGGCCGTGCAGCAGATGGAGCGGGGACGACTGGAGCTGGAGGCTCCGGTGGAGCGGTACCTGCCGGAGTTCACCGGGGGCGGCAAGGAGCTGATCACGGTCCGTCAGCTGCTCACCCACACCTCCGGGATGCGCTCGTGGGCGCCCTTCTACCGGGAGTCCACCCGCGAGGGGCAGATGAGACTGCTGTGGTCGGTGCGACCGCAGGACACCCCGGGGACGGTGTACCGGTACTCCGACCTGAACCTCATCACGCTCCAGCTGCTCCTGGAACGGATCACCGGCCGCACGCTGGACACCCTGCTCAGCGAGGAGATCACCACTCCGCTCGGGATGCACCGCACCCGTTACCGCCCCCCGCTCTCCTGGCGCCGCGGCACCGCCGCCACCGAGGTGCAGCGTCCCCCCTGGTCCGGCCTGGACCGCGGCCTGGTGTGGGGCGAGGTCCACGACGAGAACGCGTACGCCCTCGGCGGGGTCGCCGGCCACGCGGGCGTCTTCGGCACCGCCTGGGACCTGGCCGTCCTCGCCCGGGCCCTGCTCGACGGCGGGGTCTACGCCGGCAAGCGCATCCTGCGTCCCGCCTCCGTCGAGCTGCTCTTCACGGACTTCAACACCGCCTTCCCCGGCGACGACCACGGCCTGGGCTTCGAGCTCTACCAGCACTGGTACATGGGCGCCATGGCCACCCCGCACTCCGCGGGCCACACCGGCTTCACCGGCACCTCCCTGGTCCTGGACCCCTCCACCGACTCCTTCCTGATCCTGCTCGGCAACTCCGTGCACCCCGTGCGTACCTGGCGGGCCGGCAGCGCGCCGCGGGTCGCCACGGGCAACCGCTTCGCGCGCGCCGTCCCCGTCCGCACCGGGCACGGCGGTCCCGCCTGGTTCTCCGGCATCACCCCGGGCGGCTCGGGCACGCTCACCCTCCCCGCGCTCTCCCCCGCCACCGCGGCCGCCCGGCTGCGCTGCGCCCTGTGGTGGGACACCGTTCCGGGCGAAGGGGCCTTCCACCTGGAGGCCTGTGCCGACGGGCAGACCTGGGACCCCCTGCCCTTCACCACCGTGCGTTCCACCGGCGGCTCGCCCGAGGCGTGGCCCGAGGGCCGTGCCGACGGCTGGTCGGGCCGCATCTGGCACCGCCTCGAAGCCCCCCTCGCCCCCTGGGCGGGCCGGGAGGTCCGTCTGCGCTTCCGCCACAGCGCCACCGGCCGCTACGTGGGGCGCGGCGTGTACGTCGACGTGATCCGCGTCGCCGAGCCGGGCCGCCTGCTCTTCGCCGAGGACCGTCCGGCCGACGCGGACCGCCTGGAAGCCGCGGGATGGACCCGTTCGGCCGACTGACGCGCCGGTGCGGAATGAACGCGTCCCCCGCCGCGTTGCGACTCGATGCCGAAGTGCGTTGACCGTTCAACACGAAGGCAGGTAGGAACATGACCGACATCGACTGGGACGACCCGATCGACCCCAAGCCCGGCTGGACGCTGGACCACGTCAAGCTGTACGTGGGCTCGAACGGGGCCGAGGGCCAGTTCTGGAACGGGACCCAGACCCTGCTCCTCACCACCCTCGGCCGGATCTCCGGCAAACCCGTGCGCACGCCGCTGATCTACGGGGAGGCCGACGGCCGGTACCTCGTCGTGGCGTCCAAGGGCGGCCACCCCGAGGACCCGCTCTGGTACAAGAACCTCAGCGTCCACCCCGAGGTCCGCGTCCAGGTCGGCCCGAAGGTCATCCAGGGCACCGCGCGCACCGCGACCTCCGAGGAGCGCGCCGCGTACTGGCCCGTGATGGTGGGGCACTGGCCCGCGTACGACGAGTACCAGACCAAGACGGACCGCGAGATCCCGATCGTGGTCATCGAGCCCGCGCGGCAGGTCGCGTAACGGCTCAGCGGCCCAGGACCGCCATGGCGGCGTTGTGGCCGGGGACCCCGCTGACACCGCCGCCGCGCACCGCGCCCGCCCCGCACAGCAGCACGTTCGGGTAGGCCGTCTCCACGCCCCAACGGCCCGCGCCGGCCGCGCCGCCCGCGCCCTCCTGCCCGTAGGGCCACGACAGGTCGCGGTGGAAGATGTGCCCTCCGGGCAGGCGCAGTTCGCGGTCCAGGTCGAGCGGGGTCTTGGCCTCGATGCAGGGCCGGCCGTCCGCGTCGAGCGCGAGGCATTCGGTGAGCGGCTCGGCCAGGTGCGCGTCGAGCTGGGCCAGCGTGCCGGCCAGCAGCACCTCGCGCGCGACCGTGTTGCCGCCGTGTCCCTTCTCGAACAGCCGGGCCGGGGTGTGCAGGCCGAACAGGGTCAGGGTCTGGTAGCCGCGCGCGACGAGTTCGGGCCCGAGGATCGAGGAGTCCGTCAGCGAGTGGCAGTAGATCTCGGAGGGAGGGACGGAGGGCAGTTCGCCCCTCGCGGCCTCCGCGTGGGCCCGCGCGAGCTGCTCGTACCCCTCGGCGATGTGGAAGGTGCCGCCGAACGCCTCGCGCGGGTCCACCGAAGAGTCCCTCAGCCTGGGCAGCCGCCGCAGCAGCATGTTGACCTTGAGCTGGGCGCCCTCCGCCGGGGCGGCCGGGGTCTCGCCGAGCAGTTCCGCGAGGGCCTGCGGCGAGGCGTTCACCAGCACCGTGCGGCCCGCGACCGCGCCTTCCCCAGTCGCCGTCCGGAACGTCACCTCGGCCGGCGTCGCCGTCCCGTCGGCGTCGATCCGCAGCGCCTCGTGGCCGGTGAGGATCTCGGCCCCCGCCGCCCGCGCCGCCCGTGCGAGGGCGTCGGTGAGCGCGCCCATACCGCCGACGGGGACGTTCCAGTCGCCCGTGCCACCGCCGATGACGTGGTAGAGGAAGCAGCGGTTCTGGGCGAGGGAGACGTCGTGGGCGTCGGCGAAGGTGCCGATCAGGCCGTCCGTCAGCACCACGCCGCGCACGAGGTCGTCGGCGAAGTGGTGCTCCACGGCCCGGCCCAGCGGTTCCTCGAACAGCATCCGCCAGGCGGCCTCGTCGTCGATGCGGGCCCGTAGCTCCGCGCGGGTGGGCAGCGGCTCGGTGAGGGTCGGGAACACCTTCCGGGCGAGCCGGCCCGTCATCGCGTAGAAGGCGCGCCAGCTCTCGTACTCGCGGTCGGAGCCGGTCAGCCGCGCGAAGGACTCTCGCGTGCGGGCCTCGGAGCCGCCGACGAGGAGTCCGCCGGCGCGGCCGCCGCGCTCGTAGGGGGTGTACGAGGAGACCGTGCGCCCGCGCACCGCGAAGTCCAGGCCCAGATCGCGCACGATCTTCGCGGGGAGGAGGGAGACGAGGTAGGAGTAGCGGGAGAGCCTGGCGTCCACGCCGGCGAAGGGGCGGGTGGAGACCGCGGCGCCACCGGTGTGCCCGAGTCGTTCGAGGACCAGTACGGACCTGCCCGCGCGGGCCAGGTACGCGGCGGCCACCAGGCCGTTGTGGCCGCCGCCCACGATCACCACGTCGTAGGCCGCCTGCCGGAAGGGCTCCGAGGTCGTCGTCATGGCTCTTGGTAGCACACCTGGCCGAGCCGCTCCAGACAGTAGGCCTCGTCGGCGTGGGCCAGCACCGTGTCGGGGTGACCTTCGCCGAGCGACCGTTCACGGATGCCGGACAGTTCCCGGTACACGGGCAGCGCCTCGTGCCAGCGGCCCAGCCGGCCGAGTCCGACGGCGAGTTCGCGGCGGCTGACCAGCGTGTCCGGGTGCTCCGCGCCCAGCGCCTCGGCCCGCGCCCGCGCGACCTGGCCGGCCTCGGCCACCGCCTCCTCCCAGCGGTCCAGCCGGCCCAGGTTCACACCGAGGACGTGCCGGGCGCGCAGGGTCTCGGGGTGGGCGGCGCCGTACGCGCGGGTGCGGTCGCGCACCAGGGCGCGGAACAGGTCGAGGGCCTCGGCGGCGCGCCCGGTGCGGCCCAGCGCGATCCCGGTCTCGTAGCGGGCGGCGAGGGCGTCGGGGTGGTCGCGGCCCAGGATCCGTTCGCGGACGGCGGCGACCTGCCGGAAGCCGGCCAGCGCCTCGTCCCAGCGGCCGAGGCGGCCGAGCGCGTACGCGACCTCGTACCGGGTCAGCAGCGTGTCGGGGTGTTCGGCGCCGAGCACGGCCGCGCGGTCCGCCGCCACCGCGGCGGCGGTGCGGTGGGCGTCCTCGTACCGGCCGAGGGCGCCGAGCGCGCAGGCGAGGTTGTGGCGGCAGAGCAGGGTGTCGGGGTGGCGCGGGCCCACGGTGCGGGTCCGGGCGGCGAGCACCGATCCGTAGATCTCGCAGGCCTCGCGGTGGCGTCCGAGACGGCCCAGTTCGTACGCCTCCTCCTGACGGGCCGCGAGGGTGTCGCCGTGGTCGGGTCCCAGCACCCTGGCCCTCCCCTGGGCCACGGCCGCGTACACGGCGCGCGCCTGCTCGGGCCGGCCGGCGCGGCTGAGGGCGTGGGCGCGGGCGTGGGCGGCGGCGAGCGCCTCGGGGTGCTCCTGATCGCCGCCGGGGGCCGCGGCGCGGGGCAGCCCGACGGCGAGGGTGAGCCGGGGGTCGGCGGCGGCGTCGGGCCGTTCGATGGGCCGGGTCACGCCGGGCCGGGCGGTGGTCCAGGAGCCGGTGAGCACGGCCCATTCCCCGCTGGCGGGGCGGGCGTCGGTCCCGGCCTTGCGCCCGGCGGTCATCCCCCGGGCCCAGTCAGGCAGCGGGGGCTGCGCTCCGGGCAGTCCGCCCGGGCCGAGCCGGTACTCGACGAGCCTGCGGTGCAGGTGGCGGGCGTCGCCGGGGCGGTCCTCGGGCTGCTTGGCGAGCAGTTCGAGGACCAACCGGTCGAAGTACTCGGGCAGCTCGGGCCGGTGCTCGCGGGGGGGCACGGGCGCGGTGTCGCGGTGGCCGACCAGGACCGACCAGGAGTCGCCGAGGTCGAAGGGCGGGGCGCCGGTGGCGATCTCGTAGAGGACGCAGCCGAGGGAGTAGAGGTCGCTGCGGTGGTCGACCTCGCCGCCCGCGATCTGCTCGGGCGACATGTAGTGCGGGGTGCCCATGGCCATGCCGCCGCCGGTGAGTTTGGCGGTGAAGCCGATGTCGTGGGCGAGGCGGGCGATGCCGAAGTCACAGATCTTCACGGTGCCGTCGGTGAGCCGCATGATGTTGG
The DNA here is from genome assembly GCF_044454045.1 of Streptomyces sp. NPDC051578. NCBI lineage: Bacteria > Bacillati > Actinomycetota > Actinomycetes > Kitasatosporales > Streptomycetaceae > Streptomyces > Streptomyces sp. NPDC051578. The sequence continues at coordinate 143,607 of NZ_JBITDH010000002.1, read as the reverse complement.
CGGGCTTGAGGTCGCGGTGGACGACGCCCTGGTCGTGGGTGTAGCCGAGCGCCGCGGCCATCTGCTCGGCGATGTCGACGACGACGTCCACGGGCAGCGGGCGCGACTCGTTGTCGGCGAGGAGCTGGCTGAGGTTGCGGCCGTCGAGGAGCTCCATGACGAGGTAGAGGGGGCCGCCGGCCGCGCTGTCGTCGCCGAAGTCGTGGACCACGGTGACGCCGCGGTGCTGGAGCGAGGCGGCCACGCGCGCCTCGCGGCGGAAGCGTTCGCGCAGTACCTGGGTGAAGTGGGTGTCCTGCTCGGGTCCGAGGGGCTTGAGGCACTTCACCGCGACCTGGCGGCCGAGCGATTCGTCCCGGGCCCGCCATACCTCGCCCATGCCGCCGCGCCCGATCAGATCGAGCGACCGGTACCGGCCCTGGATCAGTCTGGACTCCGCCATGTCTTGAAGCCGCCCCCGTGTGTCGTGCCACGCCCTCCCCGGACGGTCCAGTATGGCCGCTGATGTACGCAGTGTGTACGCCGAGGGGCGACTCCCGGGGCCCGTGCGACGCATCGCTTTCAAGATGTGACCTGACGGCGGCCTCAGGCGCGGACCTGGGGGGGATGGTGGGCCGTGGGCGCCGGGTGGGCCGTGGGAGGCGGGTGGGGACGGGCGGATCGTTCGCGGGTGAGCCGTTCCGCCTACCTTGCGTACCACTCCCCATCCTTCCCTATAGATCCCAGTCAAGGGATGTTTACGGTAGTGTCCGTGGGCATGGAGAGTCCTGAACGAGAGATGTACTCGGTCGGTGAGGTGGCACAGCGCCTGGGGCTGCACGTGCGGACCGTCCGGGCGTACGTGCGCGAGGGGCGCCTCAAGGCGGTGCGCATCGGCAAGCAGTACCGGATCGCCCGGGAGGACTTCGAGGCGCTGACGGGTGGCCCGGCCGCCGCGGCGCTCCCGGAGGCCGCGCCCCCGCGCGGGCACGTGGAGGTGTCGAGCATCGTCCAGATCGACGCGATCGGCCCCGACGCGGCGAGCCGGCTGAGCACCCTCGTCACGGCCGGGGGCCAGTTCGCCCGCGACACCCCCGAACCCCTGCGCATCCAGACCGTCTACGACAGGGCACGGGCCCGCATGAAGATCGTGATCCTCGGCAACGCCGCCGCCAGCGCCGACCTGCTGCTCCTGCTCAATGGCGTACTCGGCCCCGGCAACGGCATCCTGTCGGACGACTCCGCGCAGGAGGTGGACCGTGGCTGACGTGGTGGTGCGTCAGCACGGCGTGCCCGTCCTCGTCTGCGACGCCGAGGGGGCGCGGATCGCCACCGTGCAGGACGCCCTGGACCATCTGATCGGCGTCGCCTTCCAGGGCGCTGACATGGTGGCCGTCCCGACGGTCCGCTTCGACGACGGCTTCTTCGACCTGAGGACCGGTCTGGCCGGAGCCGTCATGCAGAAGTTCGTCGACTACCGCCTGCGGCTGGTGGTCGTGGGCGACCTCTCCCCTCACCTGCGCTCCGGCACCGCCCTGCGGGACATGGTGCGCGAGGCGAACCGTGGCCGCCACGTCTGGTTCGTCCCCGACCTCGCCGCCCTGGCCGCGCGCCTCGCCCCCGAGCCGGCGGGGTGAACGCCGGCCGCGGTCAAGGCGTCCCGGCCGCTTCGGCCGTGGCGGCCGCCTCGGGCCGGGGCGCGGGAGGTGGCAGGGGAGGGAGTTCGGGCATCAGCTCGGTGATGACGAAGGCGATGACGGCCGCGAGGATCGCCACCGGCATCATGGCGGAACTGCCCAGCAGCAGGATCACGAGCACCACGCTGCTCACCGGCAGCCGCATGACGGAGACCGCGGTGGCGGCCATGCCCGCCGCCATCGCCGGTACGACGCCCAGGCCCGGCAGCGGTGCCATGAGGACTCCGGCCGCGGCTCCCAGGAACAGGGCCGGGAAGATGGGGCCACCGCGCAGGCAGCCCAGGCACAGGGCGTACGCCGCTCCCTTGAACAGCAGGACGGCGATCAGCGCGCCGATCCCCCAGGCGTGCGGGTCGGCGGCCAACTGCGCCAGCGTGGCCTGACCGGACAGGGCGGCCTCCCCCGGGGAGCGGCCGGTGATCAGGGCGTAGAGGGCGGTGCAGGCGGCGGCGCCGAGCGCGCACAGGACCGTGCGCGGGAGGGTGCTGCGCGAGACGAACACCGCGACCCGGCGCGCCACGAACAGGACCGGCCGCATGAGGAACGCGCAGCCGACGGCGATGACCACCGCCCAGAGCACGTCCCCGGTGTCCAGCCTCGGGGCGGCACCGGACACCTTGAGGCCGAGCTTGCCGGTGCCCAGTCCGGTCCACCGCCCGAAGCCGGTGAAGACCAGCGATCCGATGCCGCTGGAGAGCAGGGCGGGAAGCATGACCGCGAACAGCTCCGGCCCGCCCACTCCCGCCACCTCGATCAGCAGCACCGCGGCCACCAGCGGGTTGCCGAAGATCGCCGCTATGGCGGCCCCCGCTCCGGCGGCACCCAGCAGCGCGGTGGTCATCGGGCTCGTCGGGGCCCGGGTGAGGTCGCGCAGGAGCAGGGCCAGGCCGCCGCCGAGGGCGATCAGGGGTGCTTCGGGGCCCAGGACCGCGCCGAGGGGCAGGCTCGCCGCCGCCGCGATCAGTACGCCCGGCAGCGCGGCGGGCGTGCTGCCGCCGGTGGACAGCCCGGCTGCGGGGATGTGCCCGCCCGCACCGGGGAGGTGGATGACGACGAGTGCGACGATGACCCCGGCGATCAGGAGCAGCGGCAGGGGCCACCACCACGGGGGCGCGTCGCGGCCCATGGTGTGCGGGAGCGAGACCCACACGGCGTGTTCCAGGGCGTGCAGCCCTGCCAGGAACCAGAACGCGACCAGGGAGACCGGAATGCCGACGAAGGCGGAGAAGGCGAGGGCCTTGAGGTAGCCGGGAGAGCGGAGGATGGCCCGCAGGCGGTCCGCCTCCCGCGGCTGCGAGCGGCCGGCGGGGGCGTCCGGGTGCGGGGCCTTCGCCGGGGCGGCGTCCGGCCGCGGGCCGGGTTCCGTGGGTTCCGTCATTGTTCCTCGTCCAGTTCGGCGTCGAGCGCGAGGGCCGCGGTGACCAGCGCGAGGTGGGTGAAGGCCTGGGGGAAGTTGCCCAGTTGCTCACCGGTGGGCCCGATCTCCTCGGCGAACAGACCGACGTGGTTGGCGTAGGTGAGCATCTTGTCGAAGGCGTAGCGGGCTTGTTCGACCCGTCCGGCCCTGGCCAGGGCGTGGACGTAGAGGAAGGAGCAGAACGAGAACGTGCCCTCCGAGCCCCTGAGGCCGTCCGGGGAGGCCATGGGGTCATAGCGGTAGACGAGGCTGTCGGAGACGAGTTCGCCCTCCATGGCGTCCAGGGTCGACAGCCAGCGCGGGTCCTTCGGCGGTACGAAGCCGACCAGCGGCATCATCAGCAGCGAGGCGTCCAGGACGGTGCTGTCGTACTGCTGGACGAACGCCCTGCGTTCCCGGCTCCAGCCGCGGGTCATGATCTGCTCCATGACCAGGTCGCGGACGGAGGTCCAGCGCGCCAGGTCCGCGGGGCGGCCCGTGGCCAGGGCCTGACGGATGCCGCGGTCCAGGGCGACCCAGCACATGAGGCGGCTGTAGGTGAAGTCCTTGCGGCCTCCCCTGGTTTCCCAGATGCCGTCGTCGGGGCGGTCCCAGTGGTCGCAGAGCCAGTCCAGCAGGGCGGCGGAGCGCCGCCAGTCGTCGTAGCCGACCACGTCGGGGGTCCGTCCCGCCTGCGCGAGGGCGTAGACGGCCTCGCCGTAGATGTCGAGCTGCAGCTGGCCGGCCGCGTCGTTCCCGGCACGGACGGGAGCGGATCCCCGCCACCCCGACAGGTGCCCGAGTACCTCCTCGGGCAGGTCGGGGTCGCCGTCGACGCGGTACATGACCTGTAGCGGCTCGCCGTTCGGGGTGCCTGCGCCCCGGAACCGGTGGGCGAGCCAGCCCCGGAAGGCGTTCGCTTCGGCGGTGAATCCGAGGTCGCGCATGACCCGCACGGCGAGGGAGGCGTCCCGGACCCAGGTGTAGCGGTAGTCCCAGTTGCGTTCCCCTCCCTCCTGCTCGGGCAGGCCCATGGTCGCGGCGGCGACCGGTGCGCCCGTGGGCGCGTACGTGAGCAGCTTGAGGGTGATGGCGGAGCGGTTGACGATCTGCTGCCAGCGGCCGCGGTAGCGGCAGCGCCCGGTCCATCCGTGCCAGTAGCGGTTCAGGTCGGTGAACTCGCGGGCCATGTCGTCGGCGTCCGGCGGTGGCGGGACCTCGCCGCCGGTGTCGCACACCGTCAGCACGACGGCCGCGCGCCCGCCCGCGGTGAGGGCCACCGTCGCGCGTACGTCGCCCCCGTCGGCTTCGAGGGGTACGGGGCCCACGGCCTGCAGGTGCGCGGTGGTGCCCGGCCCGTCGAAGCGCGCGGCGCGCCCGTCCAGGGCCAGGGCGTGGTGCGCACGGCCGTAGTCGAAGCGCGGTCGGCACTCCAGGGCGAAACGCATCGATCCGCGTACCACGCGCATGACGCGCACCACCTGGTGCCGGTCGGTGGGGGTCCGCTCCTCGCGGACCGGCATGAAGTCGACCACCTCACCGACTCCTGCGGGGGTGAGGAAGCGGGTGATCAGGATGGCGGTGTCGGCGAGGTAGAGCTGTCGGGTGACGACGCCGGCCCCGGTCTCCGGGCCGGCGGCGCAGGGTGCCTGCGCGGTGATGGCGAAGTGGCCGCCGCGCTCGTGGTCGAGGAGCGCGGCGAAGAGGCTGGGAGAGTCGAAGCGGGGGGAGCAGAACCAGTCGAGCACTCCGTCGGAGGAGACGAGCGCACAGGTCTGCAGGTCGCCGATCAGGCCGTGTTCGGCGATCGGCGGGTACGGGCGCGTCATGTGGCCGGCTCCCGGGATCGGCCCTCAGCCCGCGAGGACCTTGGCTTTGGCCTGCTCGTACTCCTGCGGCGTGAGGTCGCCCCGGTCCTTGAGCTCGGCGAGCCGGGACAGTTCCCCGACGTGACCGGTGGCGGCGCCGGTCCCGGCGGCCTCGCGTACGAAGGCACGGACCTCTTCCTCGTGCTGGTGGGCCCGCTTCACCTCCCGTGCGCCCATGCCGCGTCCGCGGACGATCAGGTACACGAACACGCCCAGGAACGGCAGCAGGATGACGAAGAGGGTCCATGCGGCCTTGGCGCCGCCGCTCATCGCGTCGTCCCTGAAGATGTCGACGATGACGCGGAACAGCAGGGCGAACCACAGCACCCAGATGAAGATCAGCATCATGGTCCAGAACAGGTTCAGCAGCGGGTAGTCCACGGCCAGCAGCTGCGCCGTCGAGTCCTTCATCGCCGGTCCCTTCGTCATGGGGGCGTGGTGTGGGCGGGTCCCCCTCGCGGTGCTACGCGGGTTGCGGGGTGAAGCGGAACATCCCGTCCGCCCCGGGCTGGACGACGCCGTAACTGCTCTCGGGGACTTCGTTCCAGGCTCCGGGCAGGTCCGACAGCGGTTCGGAGACGATGAGCCGGGTCTCCTCGGAGAGGTCCTGCAAGTAGGAGACGTCCGGATGCAGTGTGCGCAGCGTGTCCACCCGGCTGCTGTAGAACAGCGACCGGGAGGCACCCTGGCTGGAGTAGCGGAAGGCCCAGACGCGTTCGCCGTCGGTCACGGCGACCGTCATCTGCATCGGGAACTCCACCCCGTGCTCGTGGCCGCTGCGCTCCACGACCCCCACCATCCTGGCGACGGCGCCGGGCGGGTCCTGGTCCAGGCCGAGGGTGACGGCGAGGTAGAACATCACCTCGGAGTCGGTGGTGCCCTCGATGTCGGCGAACAGGGCGGGGTCCACGAGCATGCAGAGGTCGCGGCGCATCAAGTGGAAGCCCGAGATGGCGCCGTTGTGCATCCACATCCAGCGACCGTGCCGGAACGGGTGGCAGTTCGACTGCTGGACCGCGGTGCCGGTCGAGGCGCGGATGTGGGCGAAGAACAGCGGGGAGCGCACGTGGTCCGCGATCTCGCGCAGGGTGCGGTTGTTCCAGGCGGGGCCGATGTCCCGCATGACGGCAGGGGTGGCGTCCTCCCCCGTGTACCAGCCGACCCCGAAGCCGTCACCGTTGGTGGTCTCCACCCCCATGCGGGAGTGCAGGCTCTGGTCGATCAGCGAGTGCGCCGGCTTGTACAGCAGGGCGTCGAGCAGCAGGGGCGTTCCCGAGTACGCGAGCCATCTGCACATGGGGGATCACCTGTGTCCCTCCCTACGGCACCGGCGGAAGGGGACCGCGGAGCCGGGGGTCGGTCGTTCGGCCGGGCACGCTCTTCCCCGGCGTACCCATTCTCCCGTCCCCCCGCCGAGACCGCCACGCGGAACCCGGGCCCGTCGATCCCGATTCCCCGGACGGCCAACGCCGTTCCCCGCGCGAAGCCCTTCGGGGCCGGGCGGTCGAGCGGACCGGCGTCCCACCCGGCGGAGCAGCGGGGCGGGGTCCTGAAATCACTCGCCATCACTCGCGACGCCCGGTACCGTCGCCGGAGTTCCGCTCTGCCGGGAGCCCGGGAGACCTCGCGTTTGCCGGGAGCCCGCGAGACCTCGCGCGGCCACCCCGGCACTCCCCCACGATGAGAGCAGGTTGCGTCCATGGCATGCCGTATCAGTGAGCTCGTGCTCGGTTGTCGCGACCCCGAGGTGCTGGCGCGGTTCTGGTGCGAGGTCCTGGACTTCGTCGTGCTCGGCCGCGAGGACGACGGCAGCATCGAGATCGGGCCGCGCGAAGGGTTCGGCGGCGCGCAGCCGACGCTCTTCCTGAGCCGCCGGGACGAGCCGGAGCCCGGCAAGCCCCGGCTGCACATCGACGTCAACGCCACCGACCGCGATCAGGACGCCGAACTCGAACGGCTCTTGGCGCTCGGCGCCCGCCCGGCCGACGTCGGACAGACCGGGGAGGAGTCCTGGCACGTCCTCGCCGACCCCGAGGGCAACGAGTTCTGCCTGCTCAAGAGCCGCATCGCGGCACTTTGACGGCCCTTGCCCCGCGCCGCCCCGGGTCCTGTCCGGGCGATCCGCCCCCCTTATGGGATCTAGCGGCGGACGCGGGGCATGCCGAGGCCGATCCAGGAGATGATCTCGCGCTGGATCTCGTTGTTGCCGCCGCCGAAGGTGAAGATCACGGCGCTGCGGTAGCCGCGTTCGAGTTCGCCGTGCAGGACGGCGCCCGCGGATCCGTCCTTGAGGGAGCCGGCCGCGCCGACCACCTCCATCAGCCAGGCGTAGGCGTCCCGGCGCGCCTCGGAGCCGTAGACCTTGACGGCGGAGGCGTCCTGGGGCGCGAGGGTGCCCGACTGGACGGCGTTGACCATCTGCCAGTTGAGCAGCTTCATCGCGTCGAGCCGGGCGTGGGTGCGGGCGAGGCGGCCGCGGACCCAGGAGAGGTCGATGACCCGGCGGCCGTCGGCCAGTTTGGTTTCGGCCGCCCATCGCTGGACGTCGTGCAGGGCCCGGATGGCCATGGTGCCGTGGGCGGCGAGGGTGACGCGCTCGTGGTTGAGCTGATTGGTGATCAGGCGCCAGCCCTTGTTCTCCGCGCCGACGCGCCGGCTCGCCGGGACGCGGATGTTCTCGTAGTAGCTGGCGGTGGTGTCGTGCGAGGCGAGCGTGTTGATGAGGGTGCAGGAGTAGCCGGGGTCGGAGGTCGGCACGAGGAGCATGCTGATGCCCTTGTGCGCGGGGGCGCCGGGGTCGGTGCGCACCGCGAGCCAGACCCAGTCGGCCGTGTCGCCGTTGGTGGTCCAGATCTTCTGGCCGTTGACCACGTAGGTGCCGGTCTCCTCGTCGCCTTCCCGCACCGCCTTGCACCTGAGTGCGGCGAGGTCGGTGCCGGCGTCGGGTTCGCTGTAGCCGATGGCGAAGTCGATCTCGCCGGAGAGGATCCGGGGCAGGAAGTACGCCTTCTGCTCCTGCGTGCCGAACTGCATCAGGGTCGGCCCGACGGTGTTCAGCGCCATCAGCGGCAGTGGTACGACGGCCTGCGCGGCCTCGTCGAAGAAGATGAACTGGTCCATGGCCGACATGCCGCGCCCGCCGTACTCCTCGGGCCAGCCGACGCCGAGCCAGCCGTCGGCGCCGAGGCGCCGGATGGTCTCGCGGTAGAAGCGCTTTTGTGCGGCGGGGTCCTCGTAGCGGGCGTAGACGTCCTGCGGGACCAGCTCGGCGAAGTAGGCGCGCAGTTCGCCGCGCAACCGCTCCTGCTCAGGCGTGTATTCGAGGTGCACGGCCCCTCCGGGTGTCTCGCGGTCCGTCCGTCGGCCGGTCCGTCCGCCGGCGGAGCGTAGATTAGAACCTGTTTCAAGAATCCGGAAGTGCGGGGACGGGCCGGGCTTTCGGCACGCGCGGGAGGCGGCGCTCGCGCCCGGAGCGCGTGTGCCCGGCCTGCCGCGGTCACCGCCCGGAGGTGGCGACCGCGGCCGGGGCTCAGTCGAGGGCTGCGATCATCGCCGCGGCCGTCGCCGCCATCGCGGCGCGGGCGGCGGTGAGGTACGGGCGGGGGTCCGCCGGGGTGAGGTGGGTGCGGATGGCTTCGGTCATGGCCACGTTCAGCGCGGTGCCGATGTTGACCTTGCGGATACCGCCCGCCACGGCCGCCGCGAGTTCGCGGTCCGGCAGTCCCGAGGACCCGTGGAGGACGAGCGGGACCTCCACCGCCTTGGCCAGACGGCCCAGGAGCCCGTGGTCCAGGGAAGCGGTCCGGCTGGTCATGGCGTGGCTGCTGCCGATGGCGACGGCCAGCGCGTCCACCCCCGAGTCGGCGACGAACCGCCGCGCCTCGTCAGGATCGGTACGGGCGCCCGGGGCGTGCGGATCCGGCGGGGCGGCGCCGTCCTTGCCGCCGACTTCCCCCAGCTCCGCCTCGATCCACAGGCCGTTGGCGTGGGCCCAGTCGGCGGTGGAGCGGGTGGCCTCCAGGTTCTCGGCGTACGGCAGGTGCGCCGCGTCGTACATCACCGACCCGAACCCGGCGTCGACGGCCTGACGCAGCAGTTCCGAGCTCTTCACGTGGTCGAGGTGGAGCCCTACGGGCACCGCCGCGGCCTCCGCGCAGGCGCAGGCGGCCCGGGCGATGGGGAGCAGCCGGCCGGAGCGGAACTTCACGGCGTTCTCGCTGAGTTGCAGGATGACCGGCAGACCGGCCCGCTCGGCGCCCTCGATGACGGCTTCCGCGTGCTCCAGTGTGATGATGTTGAAGGCGGCGACGGCGCGGCCGGCCGCAGCCGCCTGCGTGACGAGCGAGCCCGCCGGTACGAGGCTCATCGGACCGCCTCCTCGCCCGCGGTCAGGATCACGGAGCGGGTCAGGTGCCGTGGCGTGTCGGGGTCGAGGCCGCGGTGGGCGGCGACGGCGAGGGCCAGCCGGTGGACCCGTACCAGCTCGGCGAGCGGGTCGAGCCGCCCGGCCACCCATTCGGCGCCGGTCGAGAGGACCTGCTCGGCGAGGCCCTCGGGGGCATCGCCCAGGGACCACGTGACAGTTCCGGGCCCGGTGACGCTGATCGGTCCGTGCCGGTATTCCATCGCGGGGTAGGACTCGGCCCAGGAGAGGGAGGCCTCGCGCATCTTGAGCGCGGCCTCGTTCGCCAGCCCGACGCTCCAGCCGCGCCCGAGGAAGGTGAACTCCGCCCGGGCGTCGAGCCCTTCGGGCAGCGGCTCGGCGAGTGCGGTGCGCGCGTCCGCGACGACGGCGGGACCGTGCGCGCCGAGATGGGCGCGCAGCAGCGTCAGGGCCGTGGTGGCGAACCGGGTCTGCACGACGGACTGCTCGTCGGCGAAGTCCAGTACGACGAGTTCGTCCGCGAGGGCCATCACCGGGGTGGCCGGGTCGCCGATGACGGCGGTGGTCGCCACCCCCGCGTCCCGCAGCCCGGCCAGCAGGTCGAGCACCTCGGTGGTCGTCCCGGACCGGGTCAGCGCCACCACCCGGTCGTAGCGCCGATGGCGGGGGAACTCGGAGGCGGGAAAGGCGTCCGTCTCGCCCTGCCCGGCCTCCTCGCGCAGGACGGCGGCCGCCTGGGCCATGTAGTACGAAGTGCCGCATCCGACGATCGCGGTCCGCTCCCCCGGCTGCGGCAGCACCGCCCGCCGCGCCGGGGCCAGTTCGGCGGCCCGCTCCCAGCATGCGGGTTGCGTGACCAGCTCGTGCGCGACGTGACTCATAGGGGCTCCCTGGAGCAGTGGGTCGATCGATGCGTGTTCTTGCACGGTATCGGGCTGTTTCGCGCAACTTCAAGCATCTACCGGGCGATCGTCTGGGTTAATCTCAAGCCGAGGGCCGAACGACGGGCCGGGAAAGTGGGAGTGGGGCCATGACCCGCAAGGAACGCTGGCAGAGACTGCTGGATCTCCTGGTCGAGCACGGCGGGCTGGAAGTGGAACCGGCCGCCGGGCTCCTCGGCGTGTCCGCGGCGACCATCCGGCGCGACCTGGACCAGCTGGCCGAGCAGCAGATGCTGGTCCGCACGCGCGGTGGGGCGGTGCCGCACGGGGTGTCCTACGAACTGCCGTTGCGCTACCGCACGACCCGCCGGGCCGCCGAGAAGGGCCGGATCAGTGAGGCGGTGGCCGCCTTGGTCGCCCCGGGCGAGGTGATCGGACTGACGGGCGGCACGACGACGACGGAGGTCGCCCGGGCGTTGGCCGCCCGCCCGGACCTCGCCACCGGCTCGCCCGCCCTGACCGTGGTCACCAACGCCCTCAACATCGCGGGCGAGCTGGTGATCCGGCCGCAGTTCAAGATCGTGCTGACGGGTGGGGTGGCCCGGCCCCAGTCGTACGAACTGACCGGCCCGCTGGCGCAGCAGGTGCTCGGGCAGCTCAGCATGGACACCGCTGTGGTCGGTGTCGACGCCTTCGACCCGGCCGACGGCGCGGCGACCCGCCACGAGGACGAGGCGGCGATGAACCGCCTGTTGTGCGAACGGGCCCGCCGGGTGGTGATCGCGGCGGACTCCAGCAAGCTGGGGGTGCGCGCGTTCGCGCGCATCTGCGCGACCGACGCGGTGGACGTGCTGGTGACGGACACGGGCCTGCCGGAGGCCGTTGCGAAGGCCTTCGCCGCGGCGGGCGTGGAGGTCCGCCGGGTCTGATCCTCGGCCCGGTCCCCGGGACCGGCCCCCGACGCGGCGCGCGCCGGCGGGACGGCGCAGCCCGCGGGGTCACGGAGTCGGAACGCGCCGGGCCCCGCAGGTCACGGGGGCGGAACGCATCGAGCCCCCAAGGCCACGGAGTCGGAACACGCCGAGCCCCCAAGGCCACGGAGTCGGAACACGCCGAGCCCGCGGGTCACTGGGTCGGGACGCGCCGGGCCTCGCGGGTCAGGGCGGCGAGGACCGGGGCGATCAGGGGGTGGGTCTCCGCCCCGCGGCGGGTCGCCGCGAAGACGCGGCGGGTGGCGGCCGGGCCGGAGACCGGGCGGACCTGGACCTCCTTGAGGTCCATGCCGCGCAGCGCGGACCGCGGCACCAGGGCGACGCCGGCGCCCGCGCCCACCAGGGCCGTCACCGCGCGGAAGTCGTCGGAGGAGTGCGCGAAGCGGGGCTGGAATCCGGCCAGTTCGCACGCCAGCAGCGTCACGTCGTGGCACGGGTTGCCGGGGTACTGGCCCACCCAGTCCGAGTCCGACAGCTCCGCGAGCGACACCGTGGGCAGACCGGCGAGGGGGTGCCCCACCGGCAGGACCGCGTCGAAGGGTTCCGCGTACAGCGGGAGGACGGAGAGCCTGCCGTCGTCCGCGCCCGGGGCGCCCCGGTACTCCACGGCCAGGGCCAGGTCCGCCTCGCCGTCCAGCAGCAGCGGCAGGCTCTGGTCGCCCTCCGCGTCGCGGACCCGCAGCCGGATGCCCGGGTGGTCCACGGCCAGCCGGGCGATCGCCGGCGCCAGGACCTCGGCGATGCCGGTGGCGAAGGCGGCCACCGTGACCTCGCCCGCCGTGCCGCCCGCGTAGGCGGCGAGTTCGGCTTCCGCGCGCTCCAGCTGGGCCAGTACCTCGTGGGCGTGCCCGAGCAGGATCTCCCCGGCGGCGGTGAGCCGTACGCCCCGGCCGCTGCGGGTCAGCAGGGCGTGCCCGGTCTCCTGTTCCAGCGCCGCGAGCTGCTGCGACACGGCGGAGGGGGTCAGGTACAGCGCTGCGGCCGCGGCGGTCACCGTACGGTGGTCCGCCACGGCCCGCAGGACACGCAGCCGGCGGGGGTCGATCACCCCGCCATTGTCGCAGGCCCCGGCGGTCCCGCGGGCCCCCGCAGTCACGGGCGCCCGCAGCCCAGGACCCCCGGCGCCCCAGGACCCCCGGCGCCTCGGGCCCACCGTCTCAAGATCCCCGCCGGCTCAGGCCCACCCGGCTCAGGCCCTCGGCTCAGGCCCTCGGCTCAGGCCCCTGCCGTCGCCAGCGCCGCGCGGGCGTCGACGAAGGCGGACACCGCGCGCTCCACGTCCGCCGTCGAGTGGGCGGCCGACAGCTGGACGCGGATGCGGGCCGCGCCCATCGGCACCACCGGGTAGGAGAAGCCGATCACGTACACGCCGCGCTCCAGCAGGAGCTCCGCCATGCGGGCCGCCTCCGCCGCGTCGCCGATCATCACGGGGGCGATGGCGTGGTCCCCGGGCAGCACCTCGAACCCGGCGGCGGTCATCTTCGTACGGAACAGCTCGGTGTTGGCGGCCAGCTGCTCCCGCAGGTCGCCCGCGGACTCCAGGAGGTCCAGGACCTTGAGGGAGGCGGCCGCGATGACCGGGGCGAGGGAGTTGGAGAAGAGGTACGGGCGCGAGCGCTGGCGCAGCAGCTCCACGATCTCGGCGCGGGCCGCGACGTAGCCGCCGGAGGCGCCGCCGAGTGCCTTGCCGAGGGTGCCGGTGATGATGTCGACGCGGTCCATGACCCCGTGCAGTTCCGGGGTGCCGCGGCCGCCGGGGCCGACGAAGCCGACGGCGTGCGAGTCGTCCACCATGACCATGGCGTCGTAGCGGTCGGCGAGGTCACAGATCTCGGCGAGCGGGGCGATGTAGCCGTCCATCGAGAACACGCCGTCGGTGACGATCAGGCGGCGGCGGGCGTCCTGGGTGTCCTTGAGCCGGGTCTCCAGCTCCGCGAGGTCGCGGTTCGCGTAGCGGTAGCGGCGGGCCTTGGACAGGCGGATGCCGTCGATGATCGAGGCGTGGTTGAGGGCGTCGGAGATCACCGCGTCCTCGGCGCCGAGCAGGGTCTCGAAGACGCCGCCGTTGGCGTCGAAGCAGGAGGAGTAGAGGATCGTGTCCTCCTGCCCGAGGAACGCCGAGAGGCGGGCTTCCAGTTCCTTGTGCACCTCCTGGGTGCCGCAGATGAAGCGGACCGAGGCCATGCCGTAGCCCCAGCGGTCCAGCGCGTCCTTGGCGGCGGCGACCACCTCGGGGTGGTCGGCGAGCCCGAGGTAGTTGTTGGCGCAGAAGTTCAGGACCTCTCCGGCGGAGCCACCGGAGGTGACGGCGACGGACGCGCTCTGCGGTGTGCTTATCACTCGCTCGGGCTTGTGCAGGCCGGCGGACCGGATCTCGTCGAGGGTGGTGCGCAGGTCGGCGCGGACGGTCTCGAACATGGGGCGGTGCTCTCTTTCTCCTGGTGGCGGAGGGAGGGGGGCGGGGCCCCCGCGAGGGGTGCCTGCGGGGGCCGGCCGGAGTAGGTGGTCCGGGGAGCTCTGGACGGTGGTGCCGTACCCGTCCCCGGCTGCGGTCAGGCCGTCCAGTCCAGGATGATCTTGCCGCTGCGGGCGGTCGACGCCTCGTCGAAGGCGGCCTGGAAGTCGGTGTGGGAGTAGCGGCCGGTGATGACGGGGCTGAGATCCAGCCCGCCTTCCAGCAGCACGGTCATCGCGTACCAGGTCTCGAACATCTCGCGGCCGTAGATGCCCTTGATGGTGATCATCGAGGTGACGACCTTGGCCCAGTCGACGGGGAAATCCTGTGCGGGCAGGCCCAGCATGGCGATCCGGCCGCCGTGCGTCATGTTGTCGATCATGTCGCGCATGGCCTCGGCACGGCCCGACATCTCCAGTCCGATGTCGAAGCCCTCGCGCAGTCCCAGCTGCGCCTGCGCGTCGGCGATCGAGGATTCGGCGACGTTCACCGCGAGGGTGGCCCCGGCCTTGCGGGCGATGTCGAGGCGCTCGGGGCTGACGTCGGTGATGACGACGTTGCGCGCACCGGCGTGCCGGGCCACGGCGGCCGCCATGATGCCGATCGGGCCGGCGCCCGTGATCAGGACGTCCTCGCCGACCAAGGGGAAGGACAGCGCGGTGTGCACGGCGTTGCCGAACGGGTCGAAGATGGCCGCCACGTCCAGGTCGACGGCGGTCCGGTGCACCCACACGTTCTGCGCGGGCAGTACCACGTACTCGGCGAACGCGCCGTCCCGGCCCACGCCCAGGCCCACCGTGCTGCGGCACAGGTGGCGGCGCCCGGCGAGGCAGTTGCGGCACCTGCCGCACACCAGGTGGCCTTCGCCACTGACGAGGGCGCCGATCTCGATGTCCCGCACGTCGGCGCCGAGCGCGGCGACCTCACCCACGAACTCGTGCCCCAGCACCAGCGGCGTCTTGACGGCGCCCTGCGCCCAGCCGTCCCACGCCCGGATGTGCAGGTCGGTCCCGCAGATCCCGGTCCGCAGCACCTTGATCAGCACGTCGCCGGGGCCGTACTCGGGCTCGGGGACGTCCATGAGCCACAGCCCGGGTTCGGCCTTGTGCTTGACGAGTGCCTTCATGGGTGGCTCCAGGCATGTGAAGGGTGCCGCGGCGGGCGTGCGGGCCCGCGCGGACGATGAGTGACGGGACCAATCTGCCGAGCGGCCCGGTGATCAGTCCATCGAGACTTTCTTAAGCGGGTCGACAGCGCAGCTTCACGCCTATGCTCCTCGGGTGACGGGGCAGGGCCGGCCGGGACCGGGCCGGGAGCAGGGGAACGGGGAGGTGGGGGGCGTGCCGAGTCTGTGCAGCAGGGCGCTGTCGGTCGCGCTGATCGCGACGGGGCGGCGAAGACGGTTCGCGAGCGCCGAGGCGGTTCGCGCCAGGGTCGCGCAGACCGCCAGGCGGCCGGCGTCGCACCTGCCGCCGCGTTCGCTGGGCCGGATCGCCGAGGTCTCGCGGGCCTTCGTCGGGGCCTGGCCGGTGTACGACATCTCGCCGCTCGGGACGGAAGCGGTGGCGCAGGTGCTGTACGTGCACGGTGGCGCGTACATCAACGAGCTGGTCCGGCCGCATTGGTCGATGATCCGTACGCTCGTGGCCCGGGCCCGTGCCCGCGTCGTCGTACCGGCTTACATCCTGGCCCCGCGCGGGACGGCCGACCGGAACGTGCCCGTCGCCGCCGACCTGCTGAGCGGGCTCATCGAGAGCGGTGGCGCGGGCGGGACGGTACTGATCGGCGACTCCGCGGGGGCCGGTCTGGCGCTGGCCGCGGCGCAGCGCCTGCGGGACCGTACGGGGGCGCAGCCGTCCCGGATCGTGCTGATCTCGCCCTGGCTGGACGTGACGATGAGCCATCCCGCCCAGCCGGACATCGAGCGGGCCGACCCGCTGCTGGCCCGGCCCGGGCTGGCGGAGGCCGGTCGGCTGTACGCGGGCACCCTCGCCGCCGACGACCCGCGGGTGAGCCCCCTGCTCGGCTCCTTCGAAGGACTGGCGCCGCTGACGGTGTTCACGGGGACCAGGGACGTGCTGACCACCGACAGCCGGGAGCTGCTGCGGCGGGCCCGGGCGGACGGCGTGGAGGTGGAGTTCCACGAGGAGGAGGGGCTGCCGCACGGCTACCCGTTGCTGCCGGTCCCGGAGGGCCGGGCCGCCCGTGACCGGATCGTGGACCTGGTCAGGGCCGCCGCGGAGCTGTGAGGCACGACGGGGCGCCACCGCCCCGGCCGACGAGCCGTGCGGCGGCCCCGTCCGGCGCCCCGCCACCGGCCCCACGCTCAGGCCAGGCAGGTCATCAGCGAGCTGACCGGCCGGGCCCGGTAGGCCGCCCAGAACGCCTCGTCGCGCTCCGCGTCGGGCGGCGGGGTGCGCACGGGCTGCCAGCCGGCGGTGGTGAACCCGGCCTCGACGGCCGCTTCGCAGAAGTCGGCGTGCGCCCAGGCGCGGAACTCGAAGTGCGCGTCGGGGCGCGAGACGAACTGGGCCCGCACGAGCGGCGCCTCGGGGTGCGGCTCGCGCCGCAGGACGCGTACTCCGTAGGGCGACCAGTCCGGGCACGGGAACGCCCCCGGGTTCGGCACGATGGCCAGCAGCCGGCCCCCGGGCCGCAGGTTGGCCCGTACGGACCTGAACAGGGCGTGCAGGGTCTCGCGGTCGGGGGCCTGGTTGAACAGGTAGACGGCGGTGGCCAGGTCGAAGGGGCCCAGCTGCGGCATTCCGGCGGCGTCGGCGACGACGTACTCGATCCGGGCGTCGTGGTGGGTCTCGCGGGCGCGGCGGATGCGGTCGGGGCAGCTGTCCACGCCCACGGTGCGCCGGGCCCCGCCGCTCGCCAGCAGTCTCGCGGTGCCGCCGTTCCCGCAGGGAAGGTCGAGGGCGTCGAGCCCCCGGACCCCGCCGAGCGCGTCCAGGGCGGTGCGCAGGGTGAGGGCGTCGGCCTCCGAGAAGGCGGGCGGGGGCGTCGACGTGTCGTACTGCTGCTGCATGCCGCAATGCCTCCCCGGCGACGGCCGGGGAGGCAGCCGCCCGGCGCACACCGTCCCCCGCACGGGGGATGCGTTCGGGTCAGTCGGCGCGGCGTACGGGGGCCGCGCGCGGTGCGGGCCCGTTGCGCCGGGCGCATCCTGGCTGTGTGACCGCGAGACCCGACAGCGGCAGCCCGGCCACCGACGCCTTGGCCCGGGTGCTCGCCCGGGCAGCCATGGCCGTGGAGGAGGCCGTCGGCGGCTATGCGGGCGGGGTCTACCTGCGCTCGCGCACGGACGGGCTGCTGCGGCTGGCCGCGCTGGACGGTCTCCCGGGCAGGCTGTTCCGGCCCTGGTGGCGAATGCACGTGAACCGGCCCTATCCCGTGGCGGAGTCCTACCGCTCCGGGCAGGCGGTGCACCTGCCGGACGCCGAGTCGGCGATGCGGCGCTTCCCCCAGCTGACGGCGGGGCTGCCCTTCACGTTCGGGTCGCTGTACGAGCCCGTCACCGCCGGGGACGAGCGGTTCGGGGTGCTGATAGTGCTGCGCCCGGCGACCCCGGGCGTTCCGGTCGGGCCCGAGGACCGGGAGCGGATGCGCGCCGTCGCGGCGCGGCTGGCGGCCGAGCTGACCGCGCTCAGCGCGAGCGGTGAGCCGGTGGTGTGGGACGGCGACCCGTTCCGCCCGGAGCCGATGGTCCCGCGGGGCGGGGCGGAGACGGCCGTGGACCGCCTCGACCAGGCCGTGCTGTCGATGGACCGGCAGGGGCGGATCCGCTACGCGAACGCCGCCGCGGCGGCGCTGCCCGGCGCGCAGGGGCGGCCGCTGCTCGGCGAGGTGCTGTGGGAGGCCCTGCCCTGGCTGGGCCATCCGGCGTACGAGGACCACTTCCGGGCCGTCTTCATGGCGCCCGAACCGGTGTACTTCGTGGCGCGGGAGGGCCGCGCCCCGTCGGGGTCGTGGCTGTCGGTCGGCCTGCACCCCGGGCCGGACGGGGTGACCGTGACGCTGGGCTCCGCCGGGTCGGACCCCTACTCCGCGGGGCCGCAGGGGCCCGGCTCCCCCGCCGACCGGTCCTCGGCGCTGTACCGGCCGGTGGCGCTGGCGATCGCGCTGACCGAGGCGGTGACCGCCCGCCAGGTGTCGGCGGTCGTCACCGAGGAGTTGCTGCCGGCCTTCGGCGGCCGCCAGCTGGCGATCTACCTCCTCGACGAACGCCATCTGCACCTGGCGTGGGAGACCGGCTTCCCGCGCGGGTTCCTGGACCGCTTCGACGGCGTGGGCCTGGACGTGCGGCTGCCGGGCGTGGAGACCCTCACGTCGGGGCGTCCGCTGTTCTTCGAGTCGATGCAGCACATGGCCGCGGCCTATCCGGGGATCCCCCTGGACACCCACGTCGGGGCCCGCGCCTTCCTGCCGCTGATCGCCTCGGGCCGTCCGGTGGGCTCCTGCATCCTCGGCTTCGACACCCCGCGCGGTTTCAGCGCGGAGGAGCGCACGGTCCTCACCGCCCTCGCCGGACTGATCGCACAGGCCCTGGAGCGGGCCCGGCGCTACGACAGCGAGGCGGCGCTGGCCCGCGGGCTCCAGTCGGCGCTGCTGCCGCACCGGCTGCCGGTGCGCGAGCACGTGGTCACCGTGGGCCGGTACCTGCCCGGCACGGTCGGCATGGACGTCGGCGGCGACTGGTACGACGTCACGGAGACGGGCCCGGACACCCTCGCCCTGGTCATCGGCGACGTCCAGGGGCACGGGGTGGCGGCCGCGGCGACCATGGGCCAGCTGCGCAGCGCCGTCCGGGCGTTCGCGCTGGGCGGCAACGCCCCCGAGCAGGTGGTGCGGGGCACCAACCGGCTGTTGATCGACCTGGACCCCGGCCAGTTCGCCAGCTGCTGCTACGTCGAGCTCGACCGGACCACGGGACGGGCCCGGGCCGTCCGGGCGGGCCACCCCCAGCCGCTGCTGCGCCATCCCGGCGGCCGCACGGAGGTACTGGACCTGCGCGGCGGGGTGGTGCTCGGCGTCGATCCGGGTGCCTCGTACCCGGAGACGGAGTTCGTACTGGAGCCGGGCGCGCTGCTCGCCCTGTACACGGACGGGCTGGTGGAGCAGCCGGGCACGGACATCGACGCCGGGGTGGAACGGCTGCGGGCCACGCTGGCCGCCGCCCCTCCCGTCCCACTCACCGAGACCGCCGACCGACTGGCGGGCCGAGCCGGGACCACCGGGCACCGGCCGGACGACATCGCCCTGCTGCTGGCGTGGCGAACCGGAACGGTCGGCTGAGGCGCCCCGCTTGGTCACGGCAAGGGGGCCGCTCGGCAAAGCGGAAGAAAATTCGCGCTGATCTAGGTGCGGTTCCCGTACCCCCGCGTGGGCAGTGTTTACGCCGTCTTGACGCCGAAAAGGGGTTACCGGCGGTCCGCGGACAAGGGAATCCGCACATGAACAGGTCTTGACCTGCGGATCTCGCGGAGATTGCATGACGGCTCGGGAGCCACCGGAACACCTTGCTCACCACCCGCCCCGGAGGCGATACCGCTCCCGCGCTCACTCCCCGCATCTGCCGATCGGAACCCCGCACCGATGACTGACACGATCAGCGCCCCGCAGGCCCTCGCGCCGGCGACCGCGCCCGTCCCCCAGAAGCTCAAGCGCTCCATCGGCGTGGTCGGCGGGACGCTGCTCACGCTCTCGTGCGTGACGCCCGCCTCGACGCTCTTCGTGGTCGTTCCCGACCTGTTCGCCGGCCTCGGGACCTGGACCGCCCTCACCATCGCCATCGGCTCGCTGCTCTGCATCGGTGTGGCGTTCTGCTACTCGGAGCTGGGGACGCTCATCCCCAGCGCCGGCGGTGAGTACGCGATGGTGTCGACGATGGCCGGCAGGCTCGCCGGCTGGCTGGTCTTCGTGCTCTCGCTGCTCGTCGTGATGATCGTGCCGCCCGTGATCGCCATGGGCACGGCCGACTACCTGGCCCCGGTCGTGCACATCCCCGCCCCGGTCGCCGGCGGCGCGGTGATGCTGCTCGCCACCCTCGCCGGTCTGCTGGACCTGCGGGCCAACGCCTGGATCACCGGCATCTTCCTGGTCCTGGAAGTCGTGGCGGCCGCGCTGGTGGCGGTACTCGGCTTCGCCCACAGCGAGCGGGGCGCCGGCGCGCTGGTGCACGGCTCGGTGGCCGCCGAGGGCGGCGGCACGTCGACCGTGACGGCGATGATGGTGGTCTCCGGCCTCGCGATCGCCCTGTTCGTCACCCAGGGGTTCTCGACGGCCGTCTACCTCTCCGAGGAGCTGGAGAAGCCCCGGCGCAACGTCCCGCGGACGGTCCTCGCGACGCTCGCCATCTCCACCGCCGTGATCCTCGTCCCGGTCATCGCCATCACCATGGGCGCCCCGGACCTCGACGCGCTGAGCGCCGGTGACCTCGGCGGGATGGTCACCGCCTGGTCGAACTCGGCCGTCGGCACCTTCGTGAGCCTGTGCGTCGCCCTCGCCATCGTCAACGCGGGCATCGTCATGGTCATCCAGAACTCCCGCGTGCTGTTCGCCTCCGCCCGCGACAAGGCCTGGCCGGAGCCGGTCAACAACGCCCTGTCGAAGCTCGGCCGCTTCGGCTCGCCCTGGGTGGCCACCCTGCTGGTCGGCATCCCCGGCGCCCTGATGTGCTTCGTCAACCTGGACACGCTGTACGGGGTCACCGGCGTCTCGGTGACCGGCATGTACCTGCTGGTCGCGGTGGCCGCGCTGTTCTGCCGGCGCGGGGCGCACCGCGACAAGGCCGCCTGGCGGATGCCGATGTGGCCTGCCGTGCCGGTGGTGCTGATCGGGGTGTTCGCGTACATCCTGACCCAGCAGGAGACCCAGTACCTGCTGTGGACCGGCGGGATCACCGCCGTGGCCACCCTGTACTGGGCCCTGTACCTGCGGCCGCGCCAGGACAGCCGCTGGCTGGTCAGCATCCCGCAGGACGGGGAAGAGGACGCCGAAGCGGCCGCGCCGGGGGCCGTGGCCTGAGCTCCGCCGGGGCCCCCGCGAGGTCAGTCCCGCGGCGGGCCCCAGCCGAGCAGGAGCGCGGTGCTGACCAGGCCGATGTGGCTGAACGCCTGCGGGAAGTTACCGAGTTGGCGTCCGGCGACGGGGTCGTACTCCTCGGCTAGCAGGCCCACGTCGTTGCACACGTCCAGCAGCCGCTCGAACAGCTCGCGCGCCTCCTTGCTCCGGTCCGTCAGGTGCAGTGCGTCGGCCAGCCAGAAGGAGCAGGCCAGGAAGACCCCTTCGTCACCGGGCAATCCGTCGACGGAGGGGCCTTCGGTGCTGTAGCGGCGGACGAAGCCGCTGGCTCCGAGTTCCTCGCGCACCGCGTCGACGGTGCCGATCACCCGCGGGTCGTCGGGCGGCAGGAAGCCGACCCTGGGGATGAGCAGGGTCGCGGCGTCCAGCTCGCGCGAACCGTAGTACTGGGTGAAGGTGTTGCGCTCCGGGTCGTAGGCGTTCGCGCAGACGTCGGCGTGGACCTCGTCCCTTATGGCCCGCCAGCGCTCCACGTCGCCCGGCATCGAGGGGTCGTGCTCCAGCGTCCTGACGGCGCGGTCGGCGGCGACCCAGGCCATCACCTTGGAGTGGGTGAAGTGGCGGCGCGGGCCGCGGACTTCCCAGAGCCCCTCGTCTGGGCGCCGCCAGTTGCGCTCCAGGAAGTTCAGGAGCGCGAGCTGGATCTTCCAGGCGTGCCGTTCCGTGGGCAGCCCGCTGGCCCGCGCCAGGTAGAGGGCGTCCATGACCTCCCCGTACACGTCCAGCTGGAGCTGGTCCACGGCCGCGTTGCCGACGCGGACCGGGGAGGAGCCGGCGTAGCCGCGCAGCCAGGGAAGGTCGGTCTCGGGAAGCCTGCGCTCGCCCGCGATCCCATACATGATCTGGAGGTCGGCGGGGTCCCCGGCCACCGCGCGCAGCAGCCAGGCCCGCCAGTCGCGGGCCTCGTCGTGGTAGCCGGTGGCGAGCAGGGAGCCGAGGGTGAGGGTGGCGTCGCGGAGCCAGCAGTAGCGGTAGTCCCAGTTGCGCACGCCGCCGAGTTCCTCGGGGAGGGAGGTCGTGGCGGCGGCGACGATGCCTCCGGTCGGGGCGTACGTCAGGGCCTTGAGGGTGATCAGGGAGCGGACGACCGCCTCCCGGTAGGGGCCCACGTAGGCGCAGCGCGAGGCCCATTCCCGCCAGCCGGCGAGGCTCTGTTCGAGCGCCTCGTCCGGGTCCAGGGGCTCGGGCCGCGGCTCGTGCGAGGGGTGCCAGGTCAGTACGAAGGCGACCTTCTCGCCGGCCGCGACGGTGAACTCGGAGCGGGTGCTGTTGTCCTCGCCCCAGGTGCGTACGGGCGGCCGGCTGCGGAACCAGGCGGAATCGGGTCCGGCGATGGCGACGCGGTCGCCGTCGCGCCGGCGGACCCAGGGCACGATGTCCCCGTAGTCGAACCGCAGGCGCAGGGTGCTGCGCACGGTGACCTCTCCGGAGACCCCTTCGACGATCCGCATGACGTCGGGCATCACGTCGCGCTGCGGCATGAAGTCGATGACCTTGACCGTGCCGTGCTCGGTTTCCCAGAAGGACTCCAGGACGAGCGAGTCGTCGACGTAGGCGCGGCGCGTGCACCCTTCGCCGTCGGCGGCGTCCGCCGGGGCGATGCGCCAGTGGCCGTTCTCCTCGTCTCCCAGCAGGGCGGCGAAGCATGCGGCCGAGTCGAAGCGGGGCAGGCACAGCCAGTCGATGGACCCGTCTCGGCCGACGAGTGCGCTGGTCATCAGGTCGCCGATGAGTGCGTAGTCTTCGATGGGTTGTGTCATTTGTGCGCTCTTCCCCCGAACACCGGGGGCCAATCAGGTCCGCGCCCCGCCCGGCTCGGGGGACCCGGAGGGCGCGGACCCCGGCGTCAGTTCCGGACGAGGAGCAGTACGGCTCCCATGATCACGCCGAGGGCGAGGGCGAGCGCCCCGTGGGCGGGGCGGGGCGTCCGCAGCGCCGCTACGGGCAGCAGGCGGTCGGCCGCGTACCGGCCGGGGCCGGTGAGGGCCAGGGCCGCGGCCCCGGCGGTCAGCAGCAGTTCGTATTCGATGCCCTTCGGGGCGAAGAACGCTCCGGCGCCGTGGACGGCGATCGCGTTGATCATGGTGCCGACGACGGCGGCGCCGGCGAGCGGGGTGAGCAGCCCGGCGGCGAGACCGAGACCGCCGAGGGTCTCGGTGAGACCGGCGAGGGCGGCCATGGCGTCGCCCGCCGGGTAGCCGCTCGCGGTGAAGAACCGGCCCGTGCCGCTGACGCCGCCGCCCCCGAACCAGCCGAACAGCTTCTGGGTGCCGTGGGCGGCCATGGTGAGGCCGAGGACGAGGCGCAGGAGGAGCAGTCCGGCGTCGTGGGCCGTGGTGCCGGTCGTGGGGGCGGGGGCGGCCGGGGCGGCGGCCGGAGCCTTCGTCGCGGTGGCGGAGGCGCTGGTCATGGGGGGGATCCTTCCGGTCGGGCCGGTCCGGCGCGACAGACACGGGTTGTTCAAATTCGAACCGGCTGTGCAAGACCCTAAGCCATTGATTCAAATTGGAACAACATGTGTAGTCTGGTGTCATGGCTGGGACGAGATGGCTGGACGACCGCGAGATGCGCGCCTGGAGCGGCTTCCTCGCCGCCTCCGCCTTGGTGAACCGCCGCCTCGACCAACAGCTCAAGGAGGACTCCGGACTCTCGCACCCCCAGTACGAGATACTCGTCCGGCTCGCCGCCGCACCCGGCCGTGAACTGCGGATGACCGAGCTGGCGAACGGGCTGATCAACTCCAAGAGCGGGCTGACCTACCAGATCACCCAGATGGAGAAGGCGGGCCTGGTCCGCCGCCGCAGCTGCCCCTCCGATGTGCGCGGGGTCTTCGCCGTCCTCACCGAGGCGGGCCTCGCCCGGCTGGAGGAGGCGGCGCCGGGGCACGTGGCCACCGTCCGCGAGGTCCTCGTGGACGTCCTGACGCCCGAACAGCTCGACGCGCTGGCGGCCGGCCTGGGTGAGGTCGGCCGCCGGCTCAGGGAACAGGGCGCCTGAGGCGCACCGCCGGGGACTTCCCGCCCGCGCTGCACGGGCGTCACCGGGTCCTCGCCCGCCGCTACTTGGGCATCAGGACCGTGTCGATGATGTAGACCTTGGCGTTGGCCGTCGTGACGTTGCCGCAGACCACGTTGGCACTGTTGCCGATCTTGTAGGAGCCCTCCGAACCGGCCGTCGTGAGCGTGCCCTTCTCCAGGGTCTCGAACGAACCGGACTCCAGCTGCTGCGGTGTCAGCGTCCGGCCGACGACGTGGTGCGTGAGGATCTTCGTCAGGGTCGCCTTGTCGGCGAGGACCTTGTCGAGATCGGCCTTCGGGATCTTCGCGAAGGCGTCGTTGGTGGGCGCGAACACCGTGATGTCCTTCGCGTTGTTGAGCGTGTCCACCAGCCCGGCCTTCTTGACGGCCGCGACGAGCGTGGACAGGGCCGGGTTGTTCGAGGCGGCGGTGGCCACCGGGTCCTTCGCCATCCCGTCGAAACTGCCGGCGCCCTGCTCGGGCACCGTGGCGCAGGCCGGACCGAACGGGGCGTCCGCCGCCGCGGCGGGCGAGGGGGCGGCCGCGGGATCGGCCGGTCCTGAGGCGGCGCTGCCGTACCCCGCCTCCTGGTCGGAGTCGGAGGAACAGGCGGCGAGGGCGAAGGGCAGGACGGCCGCGGCGGCGAGGGTGAGGGCCGTACGGCGGGCACGGAGGCTGTTCATGGAACTGGTTCTCCTTGATCGGTGCGGGTTCATCGGGTGGGTTCGTCGGAGGGGTCAGTCGGGGGGGGATCGTGGGGTGGGCTGTGGTCAGCCGACGCTGACGACGACCGAGTGCCGGCCGCTCGCCCCGTCGGGGATCGTGGGCCGCCGTTCCTCGGTCTGGGTGGTCCCGGACCGGTCGGTGGCACGGACGGTGAGGGTGTGGCCGCCGGTGACGGCCTGCCAGCGGTAGGACCACTGCCGCCAGGTGTCGGCGGAGTGCTCGGCCGCGAGGTCGGCCGGCTCCCAGGGGCCGTCGTCGACGCGTACCTCGACCCGGTCGATGCCCCGGTGCTGCGCCCAGGCGACTCCGGCGACCATGACGGTGCCGGGTGCGGGGCGGGCGAAGGGCCTCGGGGTGTCGATGCGGGCCTGCGTCTTGACGGGCGCCTCCCGGGCCCATTTCCGCCGGACCCAGTAGGGGTCGTAGGCGGCGAAGGTGGTGAGCTCGATGTCCTCGATCCACTTGCAGGCCGATACGTATCCGTACAGGCCCGGCACGAGCATCCGTACCGGGAACCCGTGGGCCAGGGGCAGGGGTTCGCCGTTCATGCCGACGGCGAGCATCGCGTCACGGCCGTCCATGACGGCTTCCACCGGGGTGCCCAGGGTCATGCCGTCCACCGAACGGGCCACGAGCTGGTCGGCCGGCCCCCCTTTCGACGGCGGCCGTACGCCCGCCTCGGCCAGCAGGTGGGCCAGGCGTACGCCGAGCCAGCGGGCGTTGCCCACGTATGGGCCGCCGACCTCGTTCGAGACGCAGGTCAAGGTGATGTCGCGCTCGATGAGCGGCCGGCCGAGCAGCTCGGCGTAGCTGTAGGTGCGGGGGCGGCCGACGCCCTTGCCGTGGACGCGCAGCCCCCAGGTGTCCGCGGAGACGGCGGGGACCACCAGGGCGGTGTCGACGCGGTAGAAGTCCGCTCCGGGCGTGGTGAACGGGCTGATGCCGGGGACGCGCAGGGACGCCCCGCGGGGCACGGCGGGGGCGGGTGAGGCCGGCGCGGGCAGTCGTACGGCGGCCCGGGAGGCGGCCGCGTCCCTGACCCGCGAGGAACCCAGCCGCCGGCCGAGGGCTCCGGCGGCCGTCGAGGCCGCGGCGGCGGCGCCGGCCGCCAGGAGGAAACGCCGGCGGCTCGCCGCCGTGCCGGAAACGATGCCGCGGGCCGCGGCCGCCCGGCCGGTCAGCGCGTACAGCAGCGCCGCCGCGGCCAGGGCGCCCGCCAGGGACGGCAGGGCGTCGGCGGGGCCGCCGGAGTCGGGCCGGGTGACGGCGGCGGCCCCGCCGACGAGACCGAGCAGGAGGATCCCGGCGCATCCGCCGCGGCGGTGGCGCAGGGCGAGGAGACCGAGGGCGACGCCCGTCAGCGCGAGGACGACGAGGATGCCGAACCGGAGGACGAGCTTGTCGTCGGTGCCGAAGTGCCGGACCGCCCAGTCCTTGAGCGCGGACGGAGCCCGGTCGATGGCCGCCCCGCCGACCGCGGTCACCGGCCCCGCCTCGGGGCGGACGGCGGCCGAGACCAGTTCGGCGACGGCCAGGGCGGCGTAGCCGGACAGCAGGCCGCTCAGCGCCGCCGGGGCGGTACGGGCGATGGTGGCTCGGTCGATCCTCACGCCGGGTCTTCGGAGCCGCCGGGCGGCCGGATTGCCCCTTCATCGCGTGACGTGGCGGGTCCTCGGATGCCGTACCCGGGGCGGCGGTCCGCGGGGCGCGCCGTGCGCCGAGGTGGGACGCTGGAAGTGGCTGCCGCCGGCCCGCCGTGTGGGGTGTCGTCCCCCGCCCCGGGCCGCCAACCGTCAGCATGGGCGAACACGCGCACCACTCCAGCCGCACCGGGAGAATCTCGTGAAGATGCTGATCAACAGTGCCGAGACCGTCGTCGCCGACGCGCTGCGCGGACTGGCCGCCGCGCACCCCGAACTGGACGTCGACGTCGAGCGAAGAGTCGTCGTACGGCGGGACGCGAAGGACGGCGGACGGGTCGGTCTGGTGTCCGGGGGCGGTTCGGGCCACGAGCCGCTGCACGCCGGGTTCGTGGGCCCGGGCATGCTGTCGGCCGCGTGTCCCGGGGAGGTGTTCACCTCGCCGGTGCCCGACCAGATGGTGCGGGCCGCCGCGGCCGTCGACGCCGGTCAGGGCGTGCTGTTCATCGTCAAGAACTACACCGGCGACCTACTGAACTTCGAGATGGCCGCCGACCTCGCAGGCGAGGACGGGGTCCGGATCGAGCAGGTGCTCGTCAATGACGACGTCGCCGTCACCGACAGCCTCTACACGGCGGGGCGGCGCGGTACCGGCGCGACCCTGTTCGTGGAGAAGATCGCCGGGGCGGCCGCCGAGGAGGGCGCCCCGCTGGATCAGGTCGCGGCGCTCGCCCGCAGGGTCAACGAGTCCTCGCGCAGCTTCGGCGTCGCCCTGAGCGCCGTCACCACACCGGCGAAGGGCAGCCCCACCTTCGACCTTCCCGTCGGCGAGCTCGAACTGGGCATCGGGATCCACGGCGAGCCCGGCCGGGAGCGGCGGGCGATGATGCCCGCGCGGGAGATCGCGGACGTGGCGGTGGGCGCCGTACTGGACGACCTGGAACAGGTGGCTCCCGCCGACGGGCCGGTGATCGCGCTGGTCAACGGGATGGGCGCGACCCCGCTGCTGGAGCTGTACGGGTTCCACGCGGAGGTGGCCCGGGTGCTGTCCGAGCGGGGGGTGCCGGTCGCCCGGACCCTCGTCGGAAACTACGTCACCTCCCTCGACATGGCGGGCTGTTCGGTGTCCCTGTGCCGGGCCGACGAGGAACTGCTGCGCCTGTGGGACGCCCCGGTGCAGACCGCGGCCCTGCGGTGGGGGCGGTGAGCGGCCGTCAGGGCCCCCGGCCCGGCCCGCCGCCGTGGCCCCGTCGTCAAAGCACCGGGCGCGCGCCGGTGGACCGTATGGTGGCGGTGCGAGACCGGTCGGGCGGACGTGAGGCGAGGAGATCCGGTGCGTGACACAGACTTCTTCCGGCGCTGGATGGACACCGCCACGGCGGTCGTCGAACGCGAGGCGGACCGGCTGACCGAACTCGACTCCCCCATCGGGGACGCCGACCACGGGAGCAACCTGCTGCGCGGCTTCATGGCCGTCCGGGCGGCCCTCGCCGCCGGCGAACCGGCCGTGGCGTCCCCGGGCGAGGTCCTCCAGCTCGCCGGCCGGACCCTGATCTCCACGGTCGGCGGGGCGTCCGGACCGCTGTACGGGACGCTGCTGCGCCGCGCGGGCAAGGAGCTCGGCGACGCCACCGAGGTCTCCGACGACGCGCTGCGCGAGGCCCTGTACGCCGGGGTGGGCGCCGTGGCGCAGCTCGGCGGGGCGGCGCCGGGCGACAAGACGATGCTGGACGCCCTGGTGCCGGGGGTGGCCGCGCTCGGCACCTCCTACCGGGCGGCCGCCGACGCGGCCGAGGAGGGCGCGCGGGCGACCGTGCCGCTCCAGGCACGCAAGGGCCGGGCCAGCTACCTGGGTGAGCGCAGCATCGGGCACCAGGATCCGGGCGCGACCTCGTCGGCCCTGCTGCTGGACGCCCTCGCCGAGGTCGCGGAGGGCGCGGCGTGAGTGCGCAGCGGGCCTGTGTCGGCATCGTGCTGGTCTCGCACAGCGCGAAGGTCGCGCAGGCGGTGGCCGAGCTGGCCCGGGGCCTGGCGGGGGGCGCGCCGTCCGTCCTCGTCGGCGTCGCGGGCGGCACCGGGGACGGCGGGCTCGGCACCAGCTCGGAGCTGATCGTGCGCGCCGCACGGGAGGTGGACACGGGCGCGGGCGTGGCGATCCTGGCCGACCTGGGCAGTTCGGTGCTCACCGTCAAGTCACTGCTCGTGGACGGGGAGCTGCCGGACGGCAGCCGGCTGCTCGACACGCCGTTCCTGGAGGGTGCGGTGGCCGCCGTGGTGGCCGCCTCCGCGGGCGCGCCGATGGACGCGGTCGAGGCCGCGGCCGGCGAGGCGCACAAGTACCGCAAGGGCTGACCCGCCGGCCCCGGCCGATCGGCCGGGGCCGACCGCTACCGTCCGCGCAGGGTCTCGATCTCGCGGCGTTCCCGCTTCGTGGGCCGGCCCGCGCCTCGGTCGCGGATGCCGACCACGGCCGCCTCGACGGGGGTCGGCGGCGGCGGGCTCTTGTCGATGTAGCACTCGGCGGCCACCGGCGCGCCGACCCGCTTGGCCACCGGCTTCTGCACCACCACGATCCGCTCGCGGCCGGCGTGGAAGAGCCGGACCTCGTCGCCCGCGCGCACGGCCTGGGCCGGCTTGGCCCGATCGCCGTTGACCTTCACATGACCCGCGCGGCAGGCGGTCGCCGCCGTCGAGCGGGTCTTGGTCAGGCGCACCGACCAGATCCACGCGTCGACCCTGACCGTCCCCGATACCTCATCAGTCATGACCCGACTTTATCGAGACGGGCGGCGGGGAGGGGAAACACTTTCGGCGGATACCACAACAGCCTTCGCAGCTGCCATGTACAACTGCCTGATGGAATTGCAAATGCGCCGAGGGTGCCCCTACCTTGTCGCTTATGCAGTCCTACACCATCGGAAAGGCCGCGCGTCTGCTGGGCGTCAGCCCGGACACGGCGCGCCGCTGGGCGGATGCCGGCCGGGTCGCGACCCATCGCGACGAGGGCGGGCGCCGGCTGATCGACGGCCGGGCGCTGGCCGCCTTCTCCGTCGAGGTGGGCCAGGGCGCCCACAGCGAGGAGGAGGAGCCGTACACCTCGGCGCGCAACGCCTTCCCCGGGATCGTCACGGCCGTCAAGGTCGGCGACGTGGCCGCCCAGGTGGAGATCCAGGCCGGTCCCCACCGCCTGGTGTCCCTGCTCACCCGTGAGGCCGTCGAGGAGCTCGGCCTGGAGGTCGGCATGCAGGCCACCGCCCGCGTGAAGTCCACCAGTGTGCACGTCGACCGCGCCTGACCGCGGTTCCCGCACCCCCGCTCAGCACCACCGAACGTCCCCACCCGCTCCGCCCGTCCCCCGGCGCGGGTCACCACCGCGCGGTCCCGGCACCCGAGCCGACCGCCGACCCGACCGAGGAGCACCCGCCCATGTCCCCGAACCCGACCCGCCGCCGCGCCGCCGCCACCCTCACCGCTGCGCTCCTCGTGCCGGCCCTGTCCGCTTGCGGCTCCGACGGCGGGAAGTCCGGCGCGACGGCCTCGCCGAGCGCATCCGCTTCCGCTTCCGCTTCCGCCCAGGTCAAGCCGGCGAACCTGACCGTCCTCGCCGCCTCCTCCCTCACCGACGTGTTCAAGACGGCGGGCGCCGCCTACGAGAAGTCGCACCCGGGCACGAAGGTGACCTTCTCCTTCGCGGGTTCGCAGGAACTCGCCGCGCAGGTCAAGCAGGGCGCCCCGGCCGACGCGCTGGTGACCGCCGACACCAAGACGATGGACGGCCTCAGGGCAGAGACGGGCGACGCGACGGTCATCGCGAAGAACCGCCTGGTCATCGCGACCGGCAAGGGCAACCCGTTCAAGATCGACGACCTCAAGGACCTCGCCGACAGCAAGATCAAGGTCGTGCTCGCCGCCCCCGAGGTACCGGTCGGCCGCTACAGCAAGCAGATCCTCGACGCGCAGAAGATCGAGGTCAAGCCGGTCTCCCAGGAGCCCAACGTCCGTGCCGTGCTGAGCAAGGTCGAGCTGGGCGAGGCCGACGCCGGTCTCGTCTACAAGACGGACTCCGCCAAGTCGGGTGACAAGGTCGTCAACGTGGACATCCCCGACGACCAGAACGCGGTCGCCTCCTACCCGGCCGCCACGATCAAGCAGTCCAAGAACGGCGAGGCCGCGGCAGCCTTCGTGGCGTGGCTGAGCACCCCCGAAGCGCAGAAGATCCTCCAGGACGCCGGCTTCCAGAAGCCGTAACGGCTCCCGCGGCCCGAACGCGGGGAGGGGGTGCCTGACCGGGGGGGACAGGCAGCCCTTTTCCTTCGTACAGCGCTCGAACGGCTGTCCCGCCACCCGCAACGCCCGCAGCCGAGAACCCAGCCAGGAACCGCCCCATGAGCAGACTCCGTACCCGCGTTCGGCCGCCCGTGGCCCTGGCGTTGCCCGCGCTCCTCGCCGTGGCGTTCCTGCTGCTGCCGCTCCTCGGCATCCTGAGCCGCACCCAGTGGGGTGAACTGGGCACCCATCTGGGCAGCCCGGGGGTGGAACAGGCGCTCAGGCTGTCGCTGCTCGTCTCCTGCTGGGCACTGGGCCTCTCGCTCCTGCTCGGGGTGCCGCTCGCCTGGCTGCTGGCCCGCGTCGACTTCAAGGGCAAGGCGTTCGTACGGTCCCTCGTACTGCTTCCGATGGTGCTGCCGCCCACCGTCGGCGGTGTGGCGCTGCTTCTGGGCTTCGGGCGCCGCGGGCTGCTCGGGCCGTGGCTGGAGGGCACCTTCGGCATCACGCTGCCGTTCCACACCTCGGGCGCCGTCGTCGCCGCCACCTTCGTCGCGATGCCGTTCCTCGTCATCAGCCTGGAGGGCGCGCTCGGCGGTCTCAAACGCAGCTACGAGGAGACCGCGGCCTCCCTGGGTGCCTCGCCGGTACGGGTGTTCTTCACCGTGACCCTGCCCATGGTGGCGCCCGGCCTGGCCGCGGGCGCTGCGCTCACCTGGGCGCGGGCGCTCGGCGAGTTCGGCGCCACCATCACCTTCGCCGGGAACCTCCCCGGCACCACCCAGACGCTGCCGCTCCAGGTGTACCTGCTGCTACAGGACAGCCCGGAGGCGGCCACGTCGGTGTCCCTGCTGCTGCTCGCGATCGCCATGGGTGTGCTGATCGCCCTGCGCGGCCGCTGGACCGGCGCACCCGTCAGCCGCGACCCGGCCGCGGCGCCCGCCCCCGTGACCGGGGAGACCCCCGAGCCCGTCGCCGCCGCCGAGCCGTCCGCCCCACGCCCCGACAGCGGCCACTGGCCGCTGCACGCCGAGGTCACCGGCTTCAACCGGCTCACCCTGGACGCCGGACCCGGCACCACGATCGCCGTCGTCGGCGAGAACGGCGCCGGCAAGACCACCCTGCTCCGGGCCCTGCTCGGGCTGAGCCCGCGCGCCCACGCCACCCTGCGACTGGGCGACACCGACGTCACCGCCCTGCCCCCGCACCGGCGGGAGGTGGCCTGGGTCCCGCAGGACGGCGCGCTGTTCCCGCACCTGAGCGCCCTCGCCAACACCGCGTACGGGCTGCGCGCCCGCCGGGTGCCGCGCGCCGAAGCCCGTGCCGAGGCGCAGGCGTGGCTGGACCGGCTCGGCGTCGGCCACCTGGCCCGGCGCAGGCCGGCGCAGCTGTCCGGCGGGCAGGCGCAGCGCGTGGCCCTGGCCCGGGCGCTCGCGGCGCGCCCCCGGCTGCTACTCCTCGACGAGCCCCTCGCCGCCCTCGACCAGACGACGCGGGCGCGCGTCCGGCACACCCTGCGCACCCATCTGGCCGGCTTCGGCGGCGTCTGCCTGATCGTCACGCACGATCCCGTCGAGGCGGTGTCGCTGGCCGACCGGGTCCTCGTACTCGCCGAGGGGCGCACCCTCCAGGACGCCCCGCCCTCCGAAGTCACCCGCCATCCGCGCTCCCCGTGGGTGGCGCGGATGCTGGGCCGGAACGCCTGGCCGGGCACCACCACCCCGAAGGGGCTCGAACTCGCCGGCGGCGGGCTCCTGGTGGTGCCGGAGGCGCTGCCGCAGGGGTCGCAGGCGCTGGCGATCATCGCCCCGGAGGCGGTGTCCGTGTACCGGGAGCGGCCCGGCGGCAGTCCGCGCAACGTGTGGCCCGGCACCGTACGGGAGGTCACCGCGGTGGGGAGCCGGCTGCGGGTGCTGGTCGAGTCGGCCGAGGCTCCGGACCTCGTCGCGGAGATCACCCCCGAGGCCGCGACCGAGCTCGGCGTGGTCGACGGGGCCGAGGTGTGGACCAGCGTCAAGGCCACCGAGGTGACGCTCGTACGGCTTTGATCGGGCGTCAGGCTCCGGTCCGCACCGAGAGCCAGTCCCCGGCGGCGAAGGCGTCGACACCGACCAGGGTCCGTTCCCCGCGGGCCGCAGCGACCGTAAGGACGCCCTCGGAGCGTCCGGCCGCGAAGCGGGGTGCGTCGAGGGTCAGCAACGCGGCCCGTTTCCCGGTCGTGCGGCGGAACTCCGCGAGCAGCCCTTCCAGCAGGGCGGCCTCCTTGCGGTCCACGCTCTGCGGCGCATGACGTTCCACGACGGCCACGGCGCCCGTGTCCGGCTCCCGGGCGGCAGCCGCCAGGGCCTCGCGCACCGCCCGCATCCGGTGCAGCCCGGCGCCCCGCTCCAGCGTGCGGTGGCCGCTGTCGAGCGGCATGAACCGTACCCCGCGGTGCACGGCCCCGGGCCGGCCCGCGCGGAGCACGAAGTCGACGCCCGGCGGCGGCGCCTGCCCGGCCGGGACCACCGCGAACCGCCAGGGCCGCGCCGCCACCTCGGCGGTGGTGCCCACCACCGGATCCGCGGCCGCGGGCACGGCGGGGGCCGGGCCGGTCGGCGGGGTGGCGGCGGTCAGCGTGTCCAGGAGCAGCCGGCCGGGCCGCGTCCCGGGCGCCGCCGAGAGCCGGGTCACGGTCAGCGGCGGCTGCGCCCGGCCCGGCAGCGGCAGGGTGACCCGGCGCCGGCCGGACCAGGTCACGGCGGGCCCGCGCAGGGGGAGGGCGGCCCCGTCGGCGTCGGCCAGGTGCACCGTGGGGCGGGCTCCGGAGCCGTCCCCCGTCACCCACAGGGACACCGAACGGGCGAGCTCCGGCACGGGGACCCGGGCGGGCGGTGTCGCGGACGCCCCGGCGGCGGTGGGGGCCAGCGCCAGCGCCCCGGGGGCGGCCGTCGCACCGGGCCCGGTCCAGCGGGCGGCGTCCGCCAGGTCGGCGAGCGGCAGGTCCTCCAGCCCGACGCCGAGGGCGAGTTCGGCGGTGGCTCCGGTCGCCCGGACGGTGACGGCGAGGCGTCCGGTGGCGTGCGGGACCCGGGCGGTCACGGTGAAGGCGCCGCGGCCGTCGTCGGTCACGCTCCAGCGGGAGCGGTCGAACCGGAGCGTGACGTCCCGGGGTTCGACCGGCGCGGCCGCGCCCTGCGCGTCGTAGCCGGTCAGCGCGAACCCGGCGTGCTCGGCGGGGCCGGCGAGGCCGATGCGGTCGCTGGTGGGCCGGAGCCGGGTCAGCGGGCCGAGGACGTCGACGCGCAGCGCGTGGAAGACCCCGTCCGGGCCGATGCCGCCGCCGCGTGCGGACCACTGCGGGGCGCCGGGGGCGGGGCCGAGGGCGGCGTCGTGGCCGGTGGCGGTGAGGGTGCGGGTCAGCCCGGGGAAGGTACGGGCCGGGCCGGCGACGGGCTCGACGCGGTACCCGGTGAGGCGGCCTGAGCCGGCCGGGACGGTGAGGACGAGCCCGTTGGGGACCGGGCGGAGCGCGCCGTCCGACGGCGAGTTCTCGACGGTCAGAGCGGTGGTCCCGCTCCGTCCGGCGAGCAGGGTCGAGGAGCCGCCGCCGTCCAGGTTGAGGGCTTCGGACGCCCCGAGCCGGCGCATCATCCGGCCGAGCCCGGTCAGGGTGAGGCCGCCGCTGTCGCGCTGGCGGCCGTCGACGGTGACCAGGCGCAGCCGCCGGCCGCCGTCCGAGAGGCCGACGGCGGTGCGCGGGGCGGCCGTGTCGTTGGGTTCTCCGTCGTGGACCTGCGGGGTTCCGGCCAGGACCAGCGGCTCCCGGCCGCCGAGCGCCGTCACCGGGGCGGGGGCCGGGGCGCCGGGCGCGGGGGCCGGGGCGCCGGGCGCGGGGAGCGGGGCGCCGGGCACGGGGAGCGGGGCGCCGGGCACGGGGAGCGGGAGGGCCGTCACGGCCACCGGGTCGCCGGGGCGGAGGCGGCCCAGTTCGGCCGCCGCGGGCCCGGTGGCGACGAGGACGGTGGTCCCGGGGACGGGCCGCCGGGCCGGCTGCCGGACGGGGCCGGTCACCCGGCCGTCGCGGAGTTCCACGGCCCGCGTCGCGGCGGCGGGCATGCCGGTGCCGGGCCAGTCGCCGGTGTAGAGGACGAAGCCGTCGGCGGGCGGCCGGGCGGCGTTGTAGCCGGCCAGGGGGCGTACGGCGCCGCCCGGCAGGGTGACGGTCCCGGACAGGCCGAGGCGCAGGAGCCGGCCGCCGCCGTCGGGGCCGAAGCCGACGGCCAGGCCGCCGCCGGGGCCGGGCGATGCGGAGTGCAGGAGCCGTCCGGCGCGCAGCCCGGGGCCGAGGGGGGCCTTGGTGCCGCGGATGTCGAAGAAGTCCCCGTTGACGGCGCCGACGATCCGCCGCCCGGGCCCCGCCGGATGCCGGGCGGCGGCTTCGGCGAGGGTGCCGAGGCGCGTCGGGTCCCGGCCGGGTCCGCCGAGGTACTCGGCCCGTACGCCGTCGGCTCCGCCGAGGTCGGCCACGAGTTCGTCGATCCGCAGCCACCGGTCAGCCTGGAGGCGGTCGTAGGACTCCAGGCGGACCCCGGGGGCGATCTGCCGGGAGGTGCGGGCGGTCTCGATGCCGTCGTCGCCGGCCGGGGCCGGGCCCGCCGCGACGAGGGCGGCGCAGACCAGGGAGGCGAGGGGGGCGATGAGCAGCCGCCGCGGGTTCGACACCCGGGCAGCATCGAACGCGGGACCGCCAACCGAGAGCCCGTTCCCCATGCCACGCCCGCGGATCCACCCATTCGCCCCACCGGCCCGCGTCCCCCGGCGCCGGCTGCACCCATTCACCCCGCCGGGCGACGGCACCCGCAGACCGCGCTACGTGCCCGGCCGTCACACTGCGCCGAGCGGCGGCACGGGGCTCACCCGCGGGCCGCGCGCCGCACTACGACGCCTCCGCCGGCACGCCACACCCCCATCCACAGCCATGCGCCCGCCGGGCGACGGGCACGCGGCAGACCGCGCCCCGTGCCTCGGCCTCACACCGCACACCCGGCCACAGCCATTCCGCCGGGCGGCGGCACCCGGCACACCCGCACGCCACACCGCGAAGCCCCGGCCGTCACACCACGCCGAGCGGCGGCACGGGGCACACCCGGAGCCCGCGCCCCATGCCCCAGCCCTCCCGCCAGGCCCCGGCCACAGCCACTCGCCCCACCGAGCGGCGGCACACAACGCCCGGTAGACCCGCACGCCACACCGCGAAGCCCCGGCCGTCACACCACGCCGAGCGACGGCACGGGGCACACCCGCAGCCCGCGCCCCATGCCCCAGCCCTCCCGCCAGGCCCCGGCCACAGCCACTCGCCCCACCGAGCGGCGGCACACAACGCCCGGCACACCCGCACGCCACACCGCGAAGCCCCGGCCGTCACACCACGCCGAGCGACGGCACGGGGCTCACCCGCAGCCCGCGCCCCATGCCCCGGCCCTCCCGCCAGGCCCCGGCCACAGCAACTCGCCCCACCGGGGGGGCAGCTCCCGGCACCCGGCACACCCGCACGCCGAGGCACACCCGCAGCCCGCGCCACGTGCCTCGGCCCACACGGCGGAGCCCCGGCCGTCACACCACGCCGGGCGGCGGCACCCAACGCCCGGCACACGTCAGACCCGAAGCCCGCACACCGCACACCGCACACCGCACACCGCACCGCGAAGTCCGGTCGGCCTGCCACTCCCCCGGACGGGGTCTCAGCCCGCCGTCGGCGGTTCCGGGGCGAACTCCGCCCACACGCACTTCCCGCCGCCTCTGGGTTCGACTCCCCAGGCGTCCGCCAGCCCGTCCACCAGCAGCAGGCCGCGTCCCGACATCGCCCACTCCCCCGCCTCCCGGCGGTACGGCAGGGCGCTGCTGGTGTCCTCCACCTCGACCCGGATGCGGCCGTCCACGGTCCGGCGCATGCCGACGTGGCCGCCCCCCTCGGTGTGGACCAGGGCGTTGGTCATCAGCTCGTCGGCGACCAGCACGATCTCGTCGGACCTGCCGCGCGCGCCCCACGCTTCCGTCGCCGCACGGATCAGGTGCCGGGCGTGGGCGGGGGCCGCCGGGTCGCCCGGGTCGAGCCGGTGGCGCAGCGGGCCCCCGCCGCGCGGGGCCGGCGTACCCCGGCGGCGCAGCAGGAGCAGCGCCATGTCGTCGCCGCCGCCCGCGTCGCCGATGAGGTCGCACAGCACGTCGGCGAGTTCCTCGACGTCGACCGGGCCGTCACGGACCGCGTCCATCAGTTCGCGCATGCCCCTCTCGGAGTCACCCGCGGGGCGTTCGGTCAGGCCGTCCGTGCAGAGCACCAGCGTGTCGCCGGGGTGCAGGTCGAGGGCGGTGACGGGATACCCCGTACCGGTCGCGGGCGCGGTTTGCGGGCCGTCGGGCGTGCGCAGTCCGAGCGGGAGGCCGCCCGCCACCTGGACGCGGTGTGCGCTGCCGTCGCCGCGCCGCAGCACCGGGTCGAGGTGGCCGGCGCGGACCATGCGCAGCGTCCCGGTGTTCAGGTCCACTTCGGCGTAGGTGCAGGTGGC
This sequence comes from Streptomyces sp. NPDC051578, assembly GCF_044454045.1. Classification (NCBI taxonomy): domain Bacteria; kingdom Bacillati; phylum Actinomycetota; class Actinomycetes; order Kitasatosporales; family Streptomycetaceae; genus Streptomyces; species Streptomyces sp. NPDC051578. The sequence goes on along the minus strand of NZ_JBITDH010000002.1, from coordinate 106,669 downwards.
GAACCGTTCCGTCTCCAGTTCGCGCAGGAACGCCGAGGCCCGCGCCATCGCGGTGCCGGGGGTGTGCCCCTCGGCGACGTAGGCGCGCATCGCGATGCGCAGCTGGCCCATGACGGCCGCCGCGTCCGTGTCGTGCCCCTCCACGTCGCCGATCATCACCCCGACCCGCCCGTCGCCGAGCGGGATGACGTCGTACCAGTCGCCGCCGATGTCCCGGCCGATCCTGGCCGCCCGGTAGCGGACGGCGATCCGTACGCCGGCGACCTCCGGGATCCGGCGCGGGAGCATGGCCCGCTGGAGGCCCTCGGCGAGGTCGTGTTCCTGTTCGAAGAGGATGGCCCGCTGGAGGCTCTGCGCGATGCCGCTGCCCAGCGCCATGAGCACGTTGCGTTCCTCGGCGGTGAAGTCGCCGGGGCGGGTGTAGAGCAGTCCGAGTGCGCCGATGGCCCTGCCCTGGGCGATGAGGGGGAGGTAGACGCCGCTGCACACGTCGAGCGGCTCGATGTAGGGCCACAGCGTCGGGTAGCGCTCCCGGAAGTCGTCCCGGGAGGCGATGAAGACGGGGCGCAGGCTCCGTACGGCCTCGCTCATCGGGAACTGCGCGTCGATCCGGGTGTACTCGATCTCCGGTACGTACGAGCCGAGCCGTCCCTCCGCCACCAGGTGGATCCGGCCACCGTCCACGACCCCGAGCATCACGCTGACCGCCCCGAGGTGGCCGAGCGCCTCGGGGTCCTTGAGGACGTCGGTGACGTCGTTGACGGTGCGGGCGTGCGCGAGGATGGCGGTGGTCCGCTCGACCACCCCGGTCATCCGGCGCCGTCCTTCGTCGTGCGACCCGTCGGCCCCGGGTTCGCCGGGGTCGTGGGCGGCGTCGCGGAGGATCCCGATGATCCGGTACGGACGGCCTTGCGGGTCACGCAGGATGTGCCCCTGGATGTGGTTCCAGCCGGCGCTGCCGTCCCGCCGCCTGCTGCGGAAGTAGGCCCCGTAGTGGCTGCGCCCCTCCTTGAGTGCCTGCGCGACGCGTGCGTCGATCCGCGCCTCCTCGCCCGACACGAGGCGGGCGCGCAGCCCGTCGGGGGTGCCGCTGAACTCGTCGGGGCGCAGGTCGAGGACCTTGAGGGCGGTGGGGTCCAGGTGCATCTGCCCGCTGTCGAGGTCCCAGTCGAAGGTGCCCATGCGGTTGAGCGCGAGGCTGGTGTCCGGCCGCGCCGGCCAGTCGAATTCGGGGGCCGTCTCTCCCCGCTGGTCCATGCAGCCAGCCTCTCACGTGTTATCGGACGTCGCCGGGTGCGGGCGGACTGGAGGAAGAGCCGGCGGGGGAGCTGGCGGAGGAATCAGGTGGGGATGCGGGTGGGGAATCCGGGGAAGCGGGTGAGGACTCGGGCGGGGAGCCGGGCGGCGCCGGCTCGGACGGTGGTCCGGAATAGGTCCCCGGGCCCGGAGATTCCGGCTCGGAGGCGGGCGGGGACTCGGGGGGAGAGGCCGGGGACTCGGGGGGAGAGGCAGGCGAGGCCGGGGACTGCGGCGGGTTCGACGCGGGCGGGGACTCGGGCGGCGACTGGGCCGGCGACTGCGGCGGCGAGACGGGCAGCGGTTGCGACGAGGGCGGCGGCGGGCTCTTCACCTCCGGCGGCGGCACCGTCTTGTCGTGCTTGCCCTGGTGGTCGTTCCGGTCGCGCTCGACCCAGTGCCCTTCGTGCCGGTCGTAGATCACGAACTTGTTCACGACGGTCACCGACGGTGCGATGACCACCACGCGGGAGGGCTGGTACGAGGGCCACGGCCGGCCGGTCCGCTTCGGCTCGCCCCGCAGCGCCACCGGGGGCGACAGCGGGTTTCCGCAGGCGCAGCGCACCCTCGGCACGCCCCTGTCGTCGACCAGCACGGCCGTCCCGGCCTGGAGCACGGCCTGGTAGGCGGTGGGCTTGCCGTCACGGTAGCCGTGGTTGGTGACCCGGGTGTCGACGCGCAGCTGGAGGGGGGTCAGGGAGCGCAGGTAGTCCGGGACGGAGGCCGGCCGGAGGGAGAGCGCCGAGGCGAAAGCCTCGTTCTTCGGCGGTTGCGCGGACAGCGCCCGGATCTGTTTTTCCACATCGCAGCTGGCCACGTCCTTGGTGCCGCCGTAGAGCCCGGGCGCGGCCCCGGTGACGCTGCGGGTGACCGTCGTCCCGCCCGCCGCCGCGCTCGGCGTGGCCGTGCCCGGTGCGTGCGGGGACGGGCTCTGCGGGGGCTGCGTGCCCTGGTCGGTGGCGGTGGATTCGGTGAACGGGTCGGGGCCGGCCGCGGCAGCCGGCTGGAGGAAGATCTCGCCACCCGCCTTGCCGGACGGCGTCCCGCCGGGCCGGGTGAGGACGACCACCAGGGCGGCGACGGCCGCCATCGCGACCACGGCCGTGGCCAGCCGGGGTACGGAACGCCACCAGGGCCCCTTCGGCGGCTGCCCGCCCGGCCCCGACGGGGGTCCGGCGGGAGGCGACAGCGGCGGGCCGCCCCCGTGGCGGCCGCCCGAGAGCGGGCCGGACGGCGGACCGGCCGGACGGTCGCCCGGAGGTCCGCCGGACGGCCGCCGTGAGGGCGGCCGCGGCGGTTCCTCGCCTGAGGGTTGCGTGGTCACGGGCTCCTCTTCCCCTGCGAAGGTGTTCCGGGTGCCGGCCCGGCCCGTCGGTCCCGCGACTGCCGGACGGACGTGACCGCACATCACCCATAACCGTGCACACCATCGTTTTTTGCACCTGCGGACCATTGTGTGCGGCCGCCGGGTGGTGGCCGCAAGCCGGGGGTGTCACCTTTGCGGGGTGAGCAGTCCCTCGACGACGCCGGCCTACAGGGCGGTGAAGGCATGGCGTGACGGCTTCGTCGCCGTGGTGGCGGGGTTCGCGGTCATGTTCGCGGTCGCCTCGGCCGGAGCGGCCTGCGCGGGCGCCGGGAACCTGCCGGGCGGCGCGTTCCCCCGGGTGGCCGCCGCGGTGGTCGTGATGGCGGCCGGAGGCTCGGTCGGGGTCTCCGGCGGGGCCGGCGCCCTGGCCGGCGCCGACGCCGACCTCTCCGTGATGCCGCTGTCGGTCGCGCTGGCCGGTGCGCTGATCGTGGGCTGCGCCTTCCTGCGGCCGCTGCGGGGCCGGGCGGTCGCCGGTCCACGGGAACTGCTGGGCCGGGCCGTGCCCTTCGTCGTGCTGTGGCTGCTCGCCCTGATGGGAACCGGCCTCGCGGCCCGGCAGACCTTCGGCCTCCTCCCGGGCGATTCCCCGCTCGGGGACATCGGTGAACTGCTCGACTCCGCCCCCACGGTGGGCTTCGAGACCGATCTGCCCGTGACCTTCTTCGGCGGACTGCTCTGGATCCTCGGCCTGTTGGCGGTGACCCTGCTGGTGTCGCGGCGCGCACCGCTGCCCGCCTCGGTGCTCCGCTTCCACACGGCGGTGCGCCCGGCCGCCTTCGCCACCCTGGTGCTGCTCCTCGCGTACGTCGTGCTCGGGGTCGTCACCGGTCTCGTGGTGGCGGGCACCCAGGGGCACGCGGAACGCACCCTGGCGGTCGTGCTGCTGGGCCTGCCGAACCTGGTGTGGATCGCCCTCTCGCTGGGGCTGGGCGGGGCTTGGGAGGGCCGGGTCGAGGGGCCGTTCGGGCTGCCGATGCCGCATCTGCTCGACCAGGTGCTGCGCGGCCCGGAGCGCGCCACGGTCGACGTGTCCACGCTCGCCCGGCAGGACTCGCGGGCGTGGTGGCTGGTGGTGGTCGCCGCGGTCCTGCTGCTGCTGGGTACGGGGGTGCTGGCCGCCGTCCGCTCCCCGGCCGGTGTCCGGCCCTGGCGGCACGCCCTCCACCTGGGGGTGGCGCTGGCCCTGGCGGTTCTGACGGTCTGTCTGCTGGCAGGCGTGAACGCCGGGTTCGGCCTGTCGCTCCTGGGGATCGGCGATGTGGGCGGTCTCGGCGGCAGGGTCGAACTGGCCCCGGTGCTGTGGCGCAACACCGGCCTGGCCCTGCTGTGGGGTGCGGTGGCCGGATTCCTCGGAGCCCTCATGGCCCGCCCGCTGCGCCACCGGGGTCCGGTGGCGAGCAAGGGCCCGGCGGGGCCGTGACCGAGGGGTTGCCGTGGTGGGCAACCGATGATCCATACGGGTGAACCGGCTGGGATCGGTTCGGCGGTGAATCGATTCCGCGTGCCAACCTCACCTCCGTGAACACGTTTAAAGGCCTGTTCCGGCCGCTCCATGCCGGCGGCCTGCTTGCCGTCTCCGCAGTCGCCCTGATCCTCTCCACCGCGCTCCCCACCGGAGCGACCCCCACCGCGGCCCGCTACCTCGCCGGCCCCATCGGGGCCCGGGACGCGACACCGCGGCAGGTTTCGGCGAGCGCGGTCTTCTGCCCCGACGGCATGCTCCTCCAGTCCGGCGGCTACTCCCTGGAGAACGGCAACACCGGTCCCGTCCTGGCCAGTCACCCCGTGGTCGGACCCGACGGCCGCAAGGGCTGGTACGCCTCCGCCTCGCACGCCGACGTCAGGGCGTACGTGCTGTGCCGCTCCGCCCTCGACTCCGACTCCTGACCGGCTCCCCCCTTCACGCACCGCCGCCCCGCGGCCGGAACACCGGCATCGCCCAGCGCGGCGGTGGCGGCGCGGGACCCCGGTCCGCCGCGGGCCCGAGGACGTCCGCGACCGGCGTCGCCGGACGGCCGGAACCCGCCGCCCCGGCCGGCTTCCCCGCCTCCCCCGCCCTTCGCAGGGCGCCGGTGAACTCCAGGCAGTCGCGCCAGCGTTGCTCCGGCGACTTGGCCAGCGCCTTGCCCAGCACCTCGTCGACCGCCGCCGGCAGGTCGGGCCGCCGCGAGGTCACCGCGGGGGGCTGGTCGAACTGGTGGGCCCAGAGCAGGGCCATGTCCTCATCACGCTGGAACGGCGGTGCCCCGGTCAGCATCTCCTGGACGACGCACCCCAGGCTGTACACGTCGCAGCGCCCGTCGACCGGTTTGCCGGAGATCTGCTCCGGCGCGACGTAGTCGAGGGTCCCCACGAACTGTCCGACACTCGTGAAACCGGTCAGCGACAGCGACTTCTTCGTCAGCCCGAAGTCCGTCAGGTACACGTACTCGGGGTGGTCGCTGTCGGTGCCCTCCGCCACCAGGATGTTGCCCGGCTTCACGTCCCGGTGGACCAGGTCGTGGGCGTGGGCGGCGTCCAGCGCGGAGGCCACCTGGCCCGCGATGCGCGCCGCCGCACCGACGGGCAGCGGACCCGTCCGGTCCAGCAGCGCCCGCAGGTCCTGTCCGGCGACGTAGCGCATCGCGATGTACAGCAGGCCCTCCGTCTCGCCGGCCTCGAAGACGGGCACGATGTGCGGGTGGTCGATGGCGGCCGCCACCTTCGACTCGTGGATGAAGCGCTGCCGGAACGTGTCGTTGCGGGCGAGCTCGGGCGCGAGCAGTTTCAGTGCCACCGTCCGGTCCAGCCGCAGGTCCAGTGCCTTGTAGACGACCGCCATCCCGCCGCGCCCGATCTCGCTCTCCACCCGGTACCCGGCGATCTGCTTCCCCCGCAGGTCGGATGGCCGGCCTGCGGGCGCTGCGGCGGACATCACCGGTCGCCGCCCTCGGGGCTCTCCACGACCAGTGTCGATTCGTGCCCGGCGTCGGCGGGTCCACGGGCTCCTGCGTCGGCTTCACGGCCGGTGTCCGACGCGTCGGGCGGCGGCGCCGCGGCCTCGGAGCCGGGCCCGGAGACGACGGCGAAGGTCTCCGCCCCGCCGCCTTCGCCGTACAGCCAGCGCCCGGCCGCCTCGTCGTAGAGCCACACCGCCTCCCCCTCGATCACCAGGCCGGCGCGCAGTCCCCGCGTGGCCCTGCGGAACGCCTCGGCGTCCGCCCGTCCGGAGGCGAGTTCGTCGGCGGCCTGCCGGTAGCGCTCCAGCGCGTCGGCGGTGCGGGCCAGCAGCGGACGGGGGTCCTCCGTGCGCCCGAGGGGCCGCCCGCCCGTCGGCGGCGGCTGCGGCACGGCCACCAGGAGCCGGCCGTCCACCCACGCGGACCATCCGTTGGAGCACAGCACCTCGCCCCATTCGCCTTGCCGGGACAGCAGCTGTACGGGCAGGAACGGGTCCAGGGCGGCGGTCGGCCGGGACACGTCCGGCGCCTCCCAGGCGGGCAGCCCGTCCTGGGGCACGACGTGCGTGGGCCGGAAGTCCGAGGCGTCGGCGGGGCTCGTCATCGAGGTCACCGGGGCTACTTCCTCATGATCGCGGGCTCGTGCCGGCGCAGCAGCCGGGCGACCAGCACCCCGAACAGCACGGACAGCGCCACCAGCATCCCGATGTCGAGCAGCCACACCCCGGCGGAGTGGGCGAACAGCGGATCGTCGGTGATCTTGCCGGGGACGATCGCACGGAGGTCGATGGTGCCCGCCATGGCGCCGAGCGCCCAGCGGGAGGGAACGAGCCAGGCCAGTTGCTGGATCACCGGTGCGCCGTCCAGCCGGAGCAGGGCCCCGCAGAAGACCACCTGCACGATCGCGAGGAGGACCAGCAACGGCATCGTGACCTCCTCCTTCCTGACCAGCGCGGAGATCAGCAGGCCGAGCATCATCGCGGTGAACGACAGCATGGCGACGGCGATCGTGAGCTCCACGAGCGGGGGCAGGAAGACCCCCTTGCCGCCGGGCGCGTTCGTCTTCACCCCGAGGAGCGCCACGAGCGTCAGCACCACGGCCTGCGCGACGGTGACCGCGCCCAGTGCCACCACTTTCGACATCAGGTAGGCGGAGCGGGAGAGGCCCACGGCGCGCTCGCGCCGGTAGATGGTCCGCTCCTTGACCAGTTCGCGTACCGCGTTCGCGGCGCCGGTGAGTACGCCGCCCACGCTCAGGATGAGCAGGGCGTTGATGGCCGTCTCCTGGGTGAGGGAGCGCCCGGCCAGGGCGCGGGCCATCGCGCCCATCACGAACGGCAGGGCGACCATGACGGCGAGGAAGGTGCGGTCGGCGCTGAGCGCGGCCGCGTAGCGCCGCACCAGGGTCGACAGCTGCGCTCCCCAGCTCTGCGCCTTGGGCGGCGGGGCGGCGAATCCGCCCGGCCCGGCCGGGGCGCCGTCCCCGACGGACGGGTGGCCGGGCACCTGGACGTACTTGCGGTACAGGGTCGAGGAGCGGTATTCGCCGGCCCAGTCCCGGTCCTGCTGGTTCTCGAAGGCTTCGAAGGCCTGCGGCCACTCCTCGAAGCCGAAGAATCCGAGGGATTCCCCGGGCGGCCCGTAGTAGGCGACGCGTCCGCCGGGGGCGAGGACCAGCAGCCGGTCGCAGACTTCGAGGCTCAGCACGCTGTGGGTGACCACGATCACGGTCCGGCCGTCGTCGGCGAGGCCGCGCAGCATGTTCATCACGGAGCGGTCCATGCCGGGGTCGAGTCCGGAGGTCGGCTCGTCCAGGAAGAGCAGGGACGGCTTCGTCAGCAGTTCCAGCGCGACGGAGACCCGTTTGCGCTGGCCGCCGGAGAGGCTGTGGATGGCCTGGTCGGCGCGCTGCCCGAGTCCCAGCTCCCGGATCACCTCGTCCACCCGGGCCTGCCGCTCCGCCTTGGCGGTGTCCTGCGGGAAGCGCAGCTCGGCGGCGTAGGTCAGGGCGCGGCGGACGGTGAGCTGGGCGTGCAGGATGTCGTCCTGCGGGACGAGGCCGATGCGGCTGCGCAGTTCGGCGTAGTCGTGGTAGAGGTCGCGCCCGTCGTAGAGGACGGTGCCCCGGTCGGCGGGGCGCAGCCCGGTGAGCGCGCCGAGCAGCGTCGATTTGCCGGCGCCGCTGGGGCCGACGACCGCGAGCAGGCACTTGGCGCCGACGGGGAAGGAGACGTGGTCGAGCAGGACCTTGCGGCCCCGGTCGACGGTGACGGCGAGGCCTTGGACGTCGAGGGAGACCTCGCCGGTGTCCACGTACTCCTGGAGCCGGTCGCCGATGAGGCAGAAGGCGCTGTGCCCGATGCCGACGATGTCCCCGTCGGCGACGCGGGCCCGCTCGACGCGGACGCCGTTGAGGTACGTGCCGTTGTGGCTGGCGAGGTCGGCGATCTCGTAGGTGCCGTCGGGCAGGGCGCGCAGTTCGGCGTGGCGGCGCGAGACGACGAGGTCGTCGATGACGAGGTCGCTGTCGGGGGCCCGGCCGATGCGGACGGTGCGCGCGGGCAGCTGCCGTACGGAGGTGGGCCGGCGGAAGGCGCCGGTCAGGGCGGGGTTCGAGACGGAGGACGGGCGGCCCGGGGTGTGCTCGGGGGCGGCGCCGAGGAGGACGACGCGGGGGCCGTCCTCGGCGCTGCCGAAGCGCAGTTCGCTGCCGGGGCCGACGCTCCACGCGTGAACGCGGTGGCCGTCGGCCCAGGTGCCGTTGGTGCTGCCCTCGTCCTCGACCGTCCAGTGGTCGCCGTCGGGGCGCAGGACCGCGTGGTGCCAGGAGACGCGGGCGTCGTCGAGGCAGATCTCGCAGAGGGGGTCGCGTCCGACGTGGTAGGTCCGGCCCGGGCTGATCGGGGTGGACCCCCGGGCGGTCTCCAGCACGAGTTCGGGTGCGGCCGGCACACCGGGTCGCGAGGCCATGGTCAGATTTTCCCACGATCCGACCCAGGCGGCATAGCAGCAGGTCAGCGGGCTCTTATGGGTAATGACAACGGTCCCCGTTGCAGCCTTTGCCGTTGCGCGGAAGGTGCGTTTCACTTGCGGCGTCGGAACCGAACACACGGGGGACGCCATGACCGGACACGACCACGGGCCCGAGCACGACCACGCCGGGGATTCCCGTCCCGGCGGACACGCCGGGCACAGCCACGGGGTGGCCGCGGACGCCGACCGGCGCTGGCTGGCGATCGCCCTCGGCCTGATCGGCGGCTTCATGGCCGTCGAGGTGGTCATCGGCGTCCTGGCGCAGTCCCTGGCCCTGATCTCCGACGCCGCGCACATGCTGACCGACGCGGTCTCGATCGTGCTCGCTCTGATCGCGATGCGGCTCGCCGCCCGCCCGGCCCGCGGCGGGTTCACGTACGGCCTCAAGCGGGCGGAGATACTTTCCGCCCAGGCGAACGGCCTGACCCTGCTGCTGCTGGCGGTGTGGCTGGCGTACGAGGCGGTGCGGCGCCTGATCGAGCCGCCGGCGGTGGAGGGCGGTCTGGTCCTGGTGACGGCTCTGGCGGGCATCGTCGTCAACGTGGCGGCGGCCTGGTGCATCTCGAAGGCGAACCGGACCTCCCTGGCCGTCGAGGGCGCCTACCAGCACATCCTGAACGACCTGTTCGCCTTCATCGGGACCGCGGTGGCCGGTCTGATCGTGCTGACCACCGGTTTCCGCCAAGCCGACTCGATCGCCTCCCTCGTCGTCGTGGTGCTGATGGTCAAGGCGGGCTACGGCCTGGTCCGCGAGTCGGGCCGGATCTTCCTGGAGGCCGCCCCCGCGCACATGGACCCGGACGCGGTCGGCGACCGCCTCGCCGGGCACCCGCCGGTGACCGAAGTCCACGACCTGCACATCTGGACGATCACCTCCGGCCAGGCCGCGCTCTCGGCACACGTGCTGGTGGAGCCCGCGGGCGACTGCCATGCGGTACGCCGGGACCTGGAACGGCTCCTGGCCAAGGAGTACGGGATCACGCACACGACCCTCCAGGTGGACCACGTCCAAGAAGCCCTCCTCTCCGTCGGCCGGGCCGGCGAGGACCCGGAGCCCGGCGACCCGCACTGCGCGGACGCGCACGGTCCGGTCCACCGGGCCGGCCCGCACGATCACTGACGGGCCGCGCGGCGGGGCATATATGAGGGCATGACGCAAAAGCGCAGCGCCGGTCTGCTGCTGTTCCGCGAGGCCGACGCCGGGGTCGAGGTACTGCTGGGCCACATGGGCGGCCCGCTGTGGGAGCGGCGCGACGCCGGGGGCTGGGCGATCCCCAAGGGGGAGTACGGCCCCGACGAGGCGCCGCTGGACGCGGCCCGCCGGGAGTTCACCGAGGAGATCGGCCTGCCGCCGCCGGAAGGCCCGTACCTGCCGCTCGGCGAGATCCGGATGGCCGGCGGGAAGCTGGTGACGATCTGGGCGGTACGCGCCGATCTGGATCCGGCGTTGATGGTGCCCGGCACCTTCACCATGGAGTGGCCTCCGCACTCGGGCCGGCCGGCCGAGTTCCCGGAACTGGACCGGGTGGCCTGGTTCCCTCCCCCGGCGGCCAGGAACAAGCTGATCGCAGGCCAAGTTCCCTTCCTGGAGCGCCTGTTGGCGCTCACAGAGGGTTGACCCGACCTTGACTTGCCAACAAACCCCACCTGCATGGACATTGCACATATGACGAACGTCGTGCTGGTGGGAACCCTGGACACCAAGGGTGTCGAGTACGGCTGGCTGCGCGAGAGGCTGCTGCGCGCCGGCGTCGAAGTGATCACGGTCGACACAGGAATCATGGGCGAGCCCCGCATACCCGCGCAGGTACCGCGTGAAGCGGTCGCACGGGCGGCGGGAACGGAACTGGCGCAACTGCGGGCGGCAGCCGACCGGGGCGCCGCCGTCACCACCATGGCCGAGGGCGCGGAGGCGACACTGCTGCGCCTGCACGCCGAAGGCCGGCTCCACGGGGTCCTCGCGATCGGCGGCAGCGGCGGGACCTCCATCGCCACCCGGGCGATGCGCGCACTGCCGCTGGGCGTACCGAAGCTGATGGTCTCCTCCATGGCCTCGGGCGACGTGGCCCCGTACGTCGGATCCGCGGACATCACGATGATGTACAGCGTCGTGGACATAGCGGGGATCAACAGCGTCTCCGCCCCGGTGCTGGCCAACGCGGTACAGGCGATCGCCGGCATGGCCAAGGGGTACGCCCGGGCCTCGCTGAGGCGTCGGCGGCCGGCCCGGCTGGGGGCGGGCTCACGGCCGCTGGTCGCCGCGAGCATGGCGGGCGTCACCACGGTCGGCGTGGACGCGGCCCGGGAGCGGCTGACCGAACTCGGCTACGAGGTGCTGGTGTTCCACGCCACCGGCAGCGGCGGCCGCACCCTGGAGAAACTGGCCGGTCAGGGCATCTTCGCCGGGGTCCTCGACCTCACCCTCAGCGAGCTCGCCGACGACCTGTGCGGGGGCATCCTCACCGCCGGCCCCGACCGGCTCAGCGCGGCCGGCCGGGCCGGGGTCCCGCAGGTGGTGAGCCTCGGCGCGCTGGACATGGTGAAGTTCGGGCCGCTGGAGAGCCTGCCCGAACGGGTCCGCTACCGCCGGATCCGCGTCCACAACCCCTCGATCACCGTCATCCGCACGACGGCGGCCGAATCCGCGGAACTGGGCCGCCGGGTCGCCGGGAAGCTCCGGGCGGCGACCGGTCCGACGGCGGTGTGCGTCCCACTGCGCGGACTGTCGACGCTCGGCGCGCCCGGTGGCCCCTACCATGACCCCGGCGCGGACCGGGCCATGTTCACGGCGCTGCGCGACGGACTGCGGGGCAGCGCCGCCCGGCTGCACGACTACGACACCCACATCAACGATCCGTCCTTCGGACGGGCCGCGGCGGAGCGGCTGCACGCCCTGATCGGCGCGGAACGGGCCGTGGCGTGACGGCCTGACCCACCCGCCCGGGCCCCCGCTTCGAGACACCCCCTGCGGCAGGGAACCGGCCATGGCGGAAACCGTGTCCCAGGGGGTGCCGGCCGCACGGACCGGCACTGGGACACGGTGGGGCCATGGAGGGGGAACGATGAAAGACGCGTGGACGGTTCCCGGGTACACGCCGGTCCGGGAGCTGGGTGCGGGCGGAAGCGGCCGGGTGGTGCTGGCGGTCCACGAGGCCACGGGCACGCCGGTCGCGGTGAAGTACCTCGGCGAGCGGCTGCGCGAGGACCCCGCATTCGTCCGGGAGTTCCGGGCGGAGGCCCGGCTCCTCGGCGGTCTGCGCTCCCCGCACGTGGTGAGGTTCTACGAGTACTGCGAGTACACGCAAGGGCCCGGCGGGGCCGCCATCGTGATGGAACTCGTCGACGGGATCTCCCTGCGCGCCCTGCTGAAACAGTCCGGCGCAGGCACGGAGCCGGAGGCCGCCCTGGTGCTGCTCAAGGGCTCGCTGCTGGGGCTGGCCGCCGCGCACCGGGAGGGGGTCGTGCACCGCGACTACAAACCGGAGAACGTACTGGTCGCTGCGGACGGTTCCTCGAAACTGGTGGACTTCGGGATCGCGGCCGGACGCGGGACCACGCCGGGCGTCGCGGGCACGCCGGCGTACATGGCGCCCGAGCAGTGGCAGGGCCGGCCGGCCTCCCCCGCGGCCGACGTGTACGCGGCGACGGCGACGTTCTTCGAGTGCGTGACGGGACACAAGCCCTTCCCCGGAACGAACTTCGCGGAGCTGGCCGTCCAGCACGTGGAGGCCCCGGTACCGGAGACCGAAGCGCCGGAGCCGGTGCGCCCCCTGATCCGCCGGGGCCTGGCCAAGGCGCCGGAGCAGCGGCCGGAGAACGCCGAGGCGTTCGTGGCGGAGCTGGAGGAGGTGGCGCTGGCGGGTTACGGGCCGCACTGGGAGGAGCGCGGACAGCGCAAGCTCGCGGCCCTGGCGGCGCTGCTGCCGCTGCTGTTCCCGTCGGCGAGCGCCGCGGCGTCCGGCACCACGGCGCTCGCGACGACCGTGCTGCCGCCCGCGAGGGCGAGTTGGGCGCCCGGGCGGCGCGGCGCGCTCGCGGCGGCGGCCGTGGTGGTGATCGGGGCGCTGCTGCTGTTCACGTACGAGGCCGTCGCCGGGGAGTCCGGCGGGGCGGCCACGCTGAGCGCGTTCGCGACGTCGAGCGCGGGGCCGCCGGGCGGTGGGGGGCCGGGGCCGGGCGCCCCGGTGTCCGCGACGCCCTCGGCGTCGGTGTCGGGGTCGCCCTCGCCGTCCGTGTCCGCCTCCCCCTCGGCCTCGGCCTCGGCTTCTGCTTCGGCTTCTGCTTCGGTGACACCGAGCCCGACTCCGACGCCCACGCCGACGCCGACGCCCACACCGACTCCCACTGCGACGAAGCCGACTCCCACCGTGAAGCCCAGCCCGCCGGTCACCGTCTCGGGGGTGAAGGCCACCCTGCTGGCCGGCCCGAGCACCGGACAGGTGAACGTCTCCCTCGATGTGAAGGGCGGCCCGGCGACGGTGGTACTGGAGTGGTTCCTCGGAAACGGCCCCTCCGACCTGCGCGTCGCCGACGGCACGGACTCCGTCCCCGTCGAGGCCGGTTCGGCGACGGTGACCCGGGCCCACGCCTTCACCCGCGGGGCGGGCTGCTACCTGAGCGTGCGCGTCACCACGACGCCCTCTTCCGGGAGCGTCGTCGTCTCGAAGCAGATCCCCAGGTGCCAGGAGCCGCCGCGATGAGCGATCCCCACGCCCCCGAAGGCGACGACTACAGCGCCACGGTCCTCGGCAGCCAGTGGTTCAGCGGGCCGCCCGAGCCGTCGGACGCCACCGGGCGACCGGACGTCCCCACCCAGCGGTACGGCACCCGGCACTACGACGCGCCCGCGCTCGACACCCGTCGGCTCGGTACCCGGCGGCTCGACACCCCCGAGCCCGACAGCCCCACGCCCGTCACCGCCGCGCTCGGGACGCCGCGGCTCGACACCCCGCAGACCGTCCAAGGCGCCGCCCCCGACCGGGTCGACGGGCCGGTGCTGCGGTTCGGCCCCGGCGTCACGGCGGCGATGCCCGCGCCGTTCCCCGTGACGGTGCCCGCCGCGGCTCCGCGACGCCGCCCGGGGCAGTGGCGGCGCTACACCCTGGCCGCCGTGGTCCTGGCCGGGGTCCTCGCCTATCTGGGCTGGCAGCGGTTCGGTCCCGCCCTCGCGGTCCGGGACCTGGCGGTGACCACCGACCCCAAGGGGCCGGAGTGCGATGCGGCCGCCGATGTGCTGGCCGTCGTACGGACCAACGGGCGCCCGGGTACCCTCACCTACCACTGGGAGCGCAGCGACGGCACCCGCTCCGAGGAGCTCACGGAGCGGGTCCCGAGCGGGCGTACGGAGGCCCGGCTGCACCTGCTGTGGACCTTCCAGGGCGTCGGCGCCTACGAGGCGCGGGCCGAACTCCGGCTCGACTCGCCCGGGCAGCGCGCCGATGCCGTCGGGTTCACCTACCGCTGCCGGGCATAGGGCGGCGGCCCTCGCGCGGAAGGCCCGCGGCCGCTCGGGGAGGAGCGGCCGCGGACCGACCCGGCCGGCCTGTCCGTGGCAGGCACGTCTGTGGGGCCCGTCCGCGGCGGGCACGCCTGTGGGGCCCGTCCGCGGCGGGCACGCCTGTGGGGCCCGTCCGCGGCGGGCGGCCGGGCGGGTCAGAAGCGGGCGTGCGCCGTGATGTCCGCCGCGAACTCCCCTGTCATCGCCGGGGTCACCGTCGGCCTGCACTGCGCGACCGCCGCCAGGTAGTCCCCGGTGCCCGCGCCCAGCTGAGCTGCGGCGGCGCCCCGCGCGCCCACCGCCTCGAGGTCCCGCTCGAAGGACACCTGCGCCGCGATGCGCGCCGCGTGCTCGATGTCCGCCGGGGTGAACAGTTCGGTCGCCTCCACCAGCGCCGCCACGTCGACGTCCGGGCGCCCGGCCGTGTAGCGCGACCAGATCGCGGCGCGCGCCCCGGCGTCCGGGGTGCCGATCGGGATCAGGTAGTCGAAGCGCCCCGGCCGCAGGAAGGCGGGGTCAAGGGAGCGGATGGAGTTGGTGGCGCAGACCAGCAGCCGCTCGTCGCCCTCCCGGAAGCCGGGTATCAGTTTGAGCAGCTCGTTCGTGACGCCGTGGATGCCGCCGGGCTGCGCCGGCTCGGTCCGTACGGGCGCAATCTCCTCGACCTCGTCGATGAAGACGAGGACGCGCTCCAGCTCGGCGATCCGGGCGAAGGCGTCGCGCAGCGCGGCCGCCAGGTTGCCCTCGTCCGCGAGCCGGGAGGGCAGCAGCTCCACGAAGGGCCAGCCCAGGCGGGAGGCGATGGCGCGGGCGAAGGTGGTCTTGCCGGTGCCGGGCGGTCCGAAGAGGGTGATCGCGCGCGGCGGGCGCACCCCGTGCGCGGCGGCCCGTTCGGGCTCGGCGAGCGGGAGGACCACGCGGCGCTCGATGAGGTCCTTCTCGTTCTCCATCCCGGCGACCTTGGGCCACAGGTCGTTGGGGAGGAAACGGCCGCCGAGGTCGTCGAGGAGACCGGCAGCCGGTCCGTGCAGCGGCTCGGTCTTCTCGAAGTAGGCGACGGCCGGCTGGCGCGTGTAGCCGGCGTTGAGCAGGCCCTCTCCGAGCAGGTCCTCCTCGGGCAGGACGTAGGCGATCCGTCCGACGCGGGCGGCGATGAGCCGCCGCTCCAGTTCGACGAGCAGGGCGCTGGCCAGGCCGCGGCCGCGCCAGCCCGCGGCGATCGCGATGCGCATCACCCAGGCGCGTTCACCGGTGACGCAGGCGAGGGCCGCGCCGATCGGTACGCCCTGGTGGACGGCCACCACGCAGGGCTGCCGGTCGGTGAGCGCGCTGATGCACTCCGCGAGCGAGAAGACGGATTCCTGGCCGAGCTCCGCCGTGGTGTCGATCAGGTGGACGACAGCGGCGAGATCACTCTCGCGGTAGTCGTGGATCAGCCAGTTCACCGGGTACCGCCCCTCGTTCGTGCTCCTGCGGCGAGGCTAGGGGCGGCCGGGCCCCGCGATCACCCTCCGCGGTGCACAACACCGGGTCCGGAAACCGTCC
Source organism: Streptomyces sp. NPDC051578 (assembly GCF_044454045.1). NCBI lineage: Bacteria > Bacillati > Actinomycetota > Actinomycetes > Kitasatosporales > Streptomycetaceae > Streptomyces > Streptomyces sp. NPDC051578. Next base: position 90,990 of record NZ_JBITDH010000002.1, on the reverse strand, counting down.
GCGCCGTCCATAGACTCGCGTCTCCCCGTGCGAAGAGCCGTGCCGTGCGACGGCAGGCACGCGCCGTCTGCCCGGCAGGTGCGCCCCGTCCGCCCGGAGGCGCATGCCGGAAATGGGTGCCGTTTCGGCACTTCCTCCATGGCCGGCCCCGGATTCACAGCGGATTCTTATGGAATCCAGGGCTCCGACCACAGGCTCGCTGGGCAGGCTCAGGTGCATGATCCGCAGCATGCTCCCCAGACAGGCCGCTCCCGTCGGCTCCTCCCGCGTCCGGCGGGCGTCCCGGGTCCTGCTCGCGCTGGCGGCGATGGCCGCGCTGCTGAGCGTCGATCTACCGGACGCCGGAGCCGCCGCGCCGCTCGGCGTCACCGCGCGGGCCGAGCCCGACGCGGGCGCCGACCGGGTGGGCGCGCTGTTCGCGGGCGGGCTGGACGGGGGCCACTTCTGCACCGCCGCCGTGGTGCACAGCGACGACCGGAGCGTGATCGCCACGGCCGCGCACTGTCTGGACAACCCGGACAGCACGGTGTTCGCGCCGGGCTACCGGGACGGGAAGGCACCGTACGGGCTGTGGAAGGTGACCAGCGTGTACATGTCCCCGCGCTGGACGCAGGGGCGGGACCAGGACGAGGACATCGCCTTCGCCTCGGTCTCCCCGGTCACGGGGTCGGAGCAGGTCGAGGACCTGGTGGGCGGCTTCCAGGTCGCCCCCGACCAGTCGACGGACGTGACGGTGACGATCGTCGGCTACCCGAGCAGTGACGAGTCGCCGCTGCGCTGCACCAACGCCACGAGCTTGTTCTCGCCGACGCAGCGCCGCATCGACTGCCCCGACCTCAGCGGCGGCACCAGCGGCAGCCCCTGGCTGGCGAACGGCGCGGTGGCCGGGGTCCTGGGCGGCTACGAGGGCGGCGGCCTGGCCCCGGAGGTGTCGTACAGCGCGGTGATGGACGACCAGGCCCTGGAGCTGTACCGCGAGGCGGCGGTCGCGGGCTGAGGTCCGTCCCCCCAGATCCGGGCCCGGACCGGGCGACCCCGACAGGCCTAGGACTCGGCGGGCCGGAACCAGGTCGGTTCGTCACGCAGGGCGCGGTGGATGCGGTTCACGGCGAACGGCTCCAGCGGCGGCAGGGCGTCCGCCGCGAACCAGCCGACTTCCAGCAGCTCGTCGTCGTGCGGCCGGGCCTCGCCGCCGGTGGCACGGCAGCGGAAGGTGATGTCCTGGAACTGGCAGACGTCGCCGTTGGGGTAGGTGATCGGTTCGAGCATCTCCACGAGCACGACCCGCTCGGGGACGCACCGCACGGCCGTCTCCTCGTACACCTCGCGCACCGCCGTGTCGGCGGGTTGTTCGCTCGGTTCGGCGATCCCGCCGATCACCGACCAGAGGCCGGTGTCGGCGCGCCGGCCGAGCAGGATCCGGTCGCGGTCGTCCACGACGATGGCGGTGACGCCGGGCAGCAGGAGCAGCAGGTGCCCGGCGCCGGCCTCACGGACCGCGCGTATGTAGTCAGGGGTGGTCATGGCCCCGACCCTACGAGACGCCCCGCCCGCACCCGCGTCATGCGGACCGGCGGGCGTGAACCCGGCGGGTCGCCACCCAGCCCAGCCCGCCGGCGGCCACCAGGAGCAGCGCGTACTCGGGCAGCGGTCCGAGCCGGGTGGCCGGGGTCTGCGTCGAGCGCAGCGGGATCTCGGCGACCAGCGCGTCGGCGGTGAACATCTTCGTCTGCTGCACGACCGTGCCGTCGGGCCGGATGACCGCGCTGACCCCGCTGGTGACGGGAACGAGCACGGTCCGGCTGTGTTCGACGGCCCGGATCCGGTCCATGGCGAGCTGCTGGTAGGTCATCTGGCTCCGGCCGAAGGTCGCGTTGTTGCTCGGTACCGCGATGACCTGGGCACCCGCCTGGACGGTGGAGCGGACGGCGTCGTCGAAGGCGGCTTCGTAGCAGGTGACCATCCCCGCCCGGGTGCCGGCCATGTCGAAGACACCGGGTTCCTTGCCCGGGCCGAAGTCACGGCGTACCCGGTCCACGTCCTTGCTGAAGATCCGGACGAAGGACCGCATCGGCATCCGTTCGCCGAACGGCTGGATCTTGCGCTTGTCGTACGTCGCGGTCGGGCCCTTGACCGGGTCCCAGAGGATCATCGTGTTGCGCAGCGGGCCGGTCGGCGGCTCCAGCACGGAGCCGATCGCGACGGGCACGCCGATCCGCTTGACCGCCCGGTCGATGACGTCGTGGGCGTCCTGCTGGGTGAACGGGTCGATGTCGGAGGAGTTCTCCGGCCAGACGACGAAGTCGGGCTGTCGGGCGCGGCCGGCCTTGACGTCGTCGGCGAGCTGGAGGGTGCGGTTGGCGTGGTTGTCGAGGACGGCACGGCGCTGCGCGTTGAAGTCGAAGCCGGCTCGCGGGACGTTGCCCTGGATGACGGCGGCCACGGCCGTGCCGTCCTCGGCGGCGTCGGAGACCAGTGGCCGCGCCGCGAGGGCCGCGCCCACGGGCAGGGCGACGGTGAGGGCGGCGAGCGCGGCGGTGGTGCGGCGCGGCTGTGAGCGGGCGGTGCGCCAGGCCTCGTACAGGCCGAACCCGCACAGGGCGACCGCGAAGGAGAGCAGCGGGGTGCCGCCCAGTGCGGCGAGCGGCAGGAAGAAGCCGTCGGCCTGGCCGAAGGCGAGCTTGCCCCAGGAGAAGCCGCCGAAGGGGGCCCGGGCGCGCAGCGCCTCGCCGGCGATCCAGAGGGCGGAGGCCCACAGTGCCCGGCCGGGGAGGGTGCCGACGAGGGCGATGCCGAGGCCGGTGAGGCCGAAGATCAGCGCTTCGAGGGTGACGAGGGCGATCCACGGGACGGGACCGACGCCCTCGCTGGTCCACACGAGCAGCGGGAGGAGGTAGCCCAGCCCGAAGACGAAACCGAGGCCGAAGCCGGCCCGGGCGCGACGGCCGCGCAGGCAGCCGGCCAGCAGGGCGACGGCGAAGGGGGCCAGCCACCACAGGGGGCGGGGCGGGAAACTCAGGTAGAGCAGGACCCCGGCGAGCGCGGCGAGCGCCGCCCGGGCCGGCCAGGCGCCCAGCAGCCGGTCCAGGGCGCGGGCGGCGCTCGCCGGTGCGGTGGACTGCGCGGGCTCGTTCCCGGCCGCTCGGGTGACACTGGTGCTCATTTGGCGGAGTGTACGTTCCCGGCGCGCGACAGTCCTCAGGGACTCAGTGCGCCAGGGCGCGCAGGTGGGTCCGGATGACCCGGACGGCGTTCTCGGCGTCGTCGACGGTGACGGTGAACAGCTTCCCGTCGTCCAGGCGCAGCTCAAGGCCCTCGCCGCGGCGGACGATGACGGCGGTCCCCCGCTCGGGGCGCCAGCGGTAGCCCCATCCGCCCCAGTGCTGGGGGGTGATCCGGGGCACGAACTCGGCGGAGGTCACCTCGGCGAGCCGGATGGTGCGGCGGGGCAGCCCGATGTGGCCGCAGCGGACTTCCACGGCCCGGGAGTCGACGGTGACGGCCACGTGGACGAAGGCGAGGGTGCCGAAGAGGATGAGCAGCCCGGCCGCGAAGCAGCCGATCACGGACATCAGCAGCGGCACGGTCCCGGAGGTCCAGCTGGCGTCGACGGCGAGTTCGACGCCGAGCGCCAGGCACGCGGCGCCGGCCGCGGCGAGCAGCCACTGCGCGCGGTTGGATGCACGGCCGGTCCAGAGCGGACCCGGGGGGTGACCCGTCATGAGTGCAGCGTACTCACGTCCCGCCCCGGCGCCCTCCGACACGTCGCCGCCCGCCCGGTCCGGCCGGGGCGGCGGGCCGTGACGATCCGGTGGAGGGTCCGGGAGGCGAAGGCGATTCGCTGGACGCGGCGGCGGCGCTTCCGGTCGCAGGCCCCCGTGGCGGCGCTCACCGGGGCGTTGGCCGGGGCACGGCACGGGCAGGGGGCCGTTCCGGCCGAGCGGGTCGGGCCGCTGCACGTGCCGCTGCCGGGGTTGGGGGCCCGCTCCTGGACGCGGTGGGCTGCGGCGGCCGGCTCAGCGGCTCGCCGGGGCCGCCTGAGGGTCGGGGGTCAGCTCCAGGCGGCGGCCCCGGAAGGCGCTGCGCAGGCGCCGGTCGTGGGTGACCAGGACCAGGGTCCCGGTGAAGTCGGCCAGCGCCGCCTCCAGTTCCTCCACCACGGCCGGGGCCAGGTGGTTGGTCGGCTCGTCGAGGAGCAGTAGGTCCAGCGGGGCGGTCACCAGCCGGGCCAGTTCCAGCTTGCGGCGCTGGCCCGCGGAGAGGTCCCGGACGGGGCGGGTCAGGTCGGGCGGGGCCAGCAGGCCGAGGGCCGCGACCTCGTCCGCGTACTGCGGGCCGGACAGCTCCGTCACCGAGCGGGCCTCTCGCCCCAAGGGGTCGTCCTGGCGCAGCAGGCCCGTGCGCGGGGGCGTGCGTACGGTGCCGCGCGCGGGGGTGAGCTCCCCCGCGAGGAGGTGCAGCAGCGTGGACTTCCCCGCCCCGTTGGGCCCCGTGACCAGGAGCCGCTCACCGGGTTCGAGCCGGAAGGAAATCGGAGCCAGCCGTCCCGGCACGGCGAGCCCGTCGGCCTCCACCACGCCCGCCGCACCCGCCGTGAACCGCCCGGTGAAGCGCAGCGGACTCGGGGGCGGTGGCACCGGGTTCTCGGTCAGCCGGTGCAGGCGTTCGCGGGCGGTCCGGATCCGGCCGGCCGCCCCGTGGGTGCGGGAGCGGGCCCGGAACGCGCCGGCCCCGCTGAAACCGCGCGGCAGTTTGCGCGGGATCGCGGCGAACCGGCCGATGTTGGTGTCGGCGAGCCGCTCCGCGTCCCGGATCTGCTGGCGCCACTGCTCGTACTGACGCTCCCAGCGGGCGCGTTCGGCGGCGCGGCCGGTGAGGAACCCGGCGTATCCGTTGCCGTACCGGCGTACGGTGCGGCGGTCCTGGTCGACTTCGAGGATGGCGGTGGTGACGCGGTCCAGGAAGAGCCGGTCGTGGGTGACGGCGACGACGGTGCCGCGGTGGGCGCGCAGGTGGTCCTCCAGCCAGCCGACGGCTTCGTCGTCGAGGTCGTTGGTCGGCTCGTCGAGCAGCAGGACCTCCGGTTCGGCCGCCAGGGTCGCCGCGAGCGCCAGGCGTGAGCGCTGCCCGCCGGAGAGGGTGGCGAGCGGCCGGTCCGGGTCGGGCGCGGTGCGCTCGCCGAGCCGGCGCAGGGTGGTCGCCACGCGCCGGTCGGCGTCGGGGCCGCCGCGGGCCTCGTAGGCGGCGAGGAGGTCGGCGTACGCGGCGAGTTCCTCGGGGCCGGCCTGCCGGAGCCGGGCTTCGGCGGAGCGGATCCGGCGCTCCAGCTCGCGCAGTTCCGTGAGCGCGAGGTCGATCGCGTCCCGGACGCGGGCGGTCGGGGGCAGATCCAGGGTCTGGGCGAGGTGGCCGACCCCGCCGGGCGCGGTGACGGTGACCTGCCCGTGGTCGGGGCGCTCGCGGCCGGCGAGGAGCCGGAGCAGCGTGGACTTGCCGGATCCGTTGTCGCCCACGACGCCGACCCGCTCACCGGGGCGGACCGTGAGGCTGACGCGGTCCAGTACCACCCGGGTGTCGTAGGCCTTGCCGACCTCGGACAGGGCGATCTGGGTGGAGGCGAGGGGGGCGGGAGCGCGCAAGGGCGATTCCTTCATGGGCGGATGGGGCGCTGCGGGGTGACCTCATGGGACACCCCAAGCGATACGAGACGTATCGTCTCACCTGGTTCGCCCACGATACCCACGGCCCGGCGGGACGGCGACCGATATCTCCCGCGATGGAAGGGGCCGCGCTAGGCCACCGGGTTCTCGACCAACGTGACCCGGTTGCCGTCTGGGTCGTGGAGGGCGGCGAACCGCACCTTCCCGGCACCCGGCTGGACCTCCCCCGCCGCGATGCCGCGCCCGGCCAGCTCGGAAAGCGCCCGGTCCAAGTCCTGCACGACGAGGTTGAGCAGGGTCTTCCCCGCGTGCTCGGGGCTCTGGAAGACCTGCACCCAGGCGGACGGGGAGACGTGCCAGTCCGCGAGCCCGGCCATCGGCCGCGCATCGGCCGGCCTGCCCAGGAGGCGCTCGTACCAGAACACCGCGGACTCGAAGTCACTCACCGGGGCCACTGCGAGTACGTGTGTGAACAACATGTCCTGCCGCCCTCCGTCGCGAAGAGTTCCGTCCCTCTTCCGACTCCCGGCGGACGGGAAACTCATCGGCGACGCGGCACGCCGGTTGCCGGGCCGGGCCGGCCCGGGTCGGGTCGGGTCGATGCGCGAGCGAGGGGCGCGCAGTCCGGCGGCTGCGGCGACGCCGGCCGTGACGGGCCCGCGTCAGTGCGCGAGGGGCGCGCCCTCGGCGAGCAGGCGGCCCTCGGCGTATCCGAGGGCGGCGGCGGGCAGGGGTCCCTGCTGCCCGCCGAGCAGCACGGTCAGGCCGCCGGTGCGGGGCAGGTCCGGCTGGGGGCGGGCTCCGATGCGGCGCAGCGCCTGCACGGCGACCGCCTCGGCGGAGCCGTAGAAGACGAACCCGGCGCCGCCGGTCCGTTCCGCGAGGGCGGCCCGGATCGGCGCCTCGACCAGCTCGTAGTGGGTGCAGCCGAGTACGACGTCGGTGACGTCGGCCGGGGTCAGCGCGGCAGCCGCGGCGACGGCCCGCACGACGGCGTCCTCGTTCCCGCGCTCGACGGCGTCGGCGAGGCCGGGGCAGGGCACCTCGGTGACGTGGGCCCCGGCGGCGAACTCCTCGATCAGCCCGCGCTGGTACGGGCTGCCGGTGGTGGCGGGCGTCGCCCAGATCGCGACCCGGCCGCCCGAAGCAGCGGCGGGCTTGATCGCGGGGACGGTGCCGATGACCGGGATGGCCGGCTCCAGCTCCGCTCGCAGGGCGGGCAGGCTGTGCACGGAGGCGGTGTTGCAGGCCACGACCAGGGCGTCCGGGCGGTGCTCGGCGGCCGCCCGGGCGACGCCGAGGGCACGCCCGGTGAGGTCGGCGGGAGTACGCGGACCCCAGGGCATCCCCTCGGGGTCGCACGACAGCAGCAGATCGGCGTCGGGCCGCAGCCGCCGCATCGCGGCGGCCGCCGCGAGGAGGCCGATTCCGGAGTCCATGAGGGCGATCTTCACCTGGTCACCTTAATCGACGCGACGCCCCGCCCCCGCGAGGCCGCCAACCCCGACCACCCCCACCGGCGCTTTCCGCCCCGCCCGGCCCGGTCGCTTCGCCCGCCGTACGCCCCCGCCCGCTGGCGCCCGCCCTGGTGACACCCGCCCCGCCGACGCCGCCCGCCCCGGGACACCCGCCCGCACGTCAACCCCAGCCGCACCACCGGCACGGCGACCACCCCGCGGTCCCGCTCCGAACCGGCGACCCGCCCGCCGCGCCCGGGACCCGCACCGCCGGCGGCACCCGGCGCGCTGGTGCGGATGCGCGACACGGCCCCTCCCGTTCGGCACACTGCGGCCATGGGCATCCTCCTCGCCGCCGCCTACGCCTCCCTCGCCGCCTGGCTCTGGCTCACTCTCGCCCAGGGCATGTTCTGGCGCACCGACGTCCGCCTCCCCCCGCGCACCGCCCCCGCCCGCTGGCCGTCCGTGGCCATCGTCGTTCCCGCCAGGGACGAGGCGGAGGTGCTCCCCCGCAGCCTTCCCTCGCTCCTCGCCCAGGACTACCCCGGCGCCGCCGAGGTGATCCTGGTCGACGACGGCAGTACGGACGGCACCGCCGACCTCGCCCGGTGCCTGGCCGGGGAACTCCCCGGGTTGCCCCTCACCATCGTCTCCCCCGGCGCCCCGGACCCCGGCTGGACCGGCAAGCTCTGGGCCCTGCGCCACGGCATCGCGCACGCCCGCACCGCCCGCACCGCCGAACCCGAGTACCTCCTGCTCACCGACGCCGACATCGCCCACGAACCGGACAGCCTGCGCGAACTCGTCGCCGCCGCGACGTCCGCCCGCCTCGACCTGGTCTCCCAGATGGCGCGGCTGCGGGTCGCCACGTACTGGGAGCGGCTCCTCGTACCGGCCTTCGTCTACTTCTTCGCGCAGTTGTACCCCTTCCGCCGGGTCAACCGCCCGGGTGGGCGGACCGCGGCGGCCGCCGGCGGCTGCGTGCTCCTGCGCACGGAGGCCGCCGTCCGGGCGGGGGTGCCCGACTCGATCCGGCAGGCCGTGATCGACGACGTCTCCCTCGCCCGCGCCGTCCGGCGCTCCGGTGGCCGGATCTGGCTCGGACTGGCGGAGCGGGTGGACAGCGTGCGCCCGTACCCGGCGCTGGGCGACCTGTGGCGGATGGTCTCGCGGAGCGCCTACGCACAACTGCGCCACCAACCGTTGCTGCTGGCGGGGACGGTGGCCGGGCTCGTTCTCGTCTACCTCGTGCCGCCGGGCGCCCTGTTCGCCGGGCTCGCCCTGGACCGCCCGTCCGTCGCCTGGGCGGGAGGTCTGGCCTGGCTGCTGATGGCCGGTACCTATCTGCCGATGCTGCGGTACTACCGCCAGCCCGCCGTCCTCGCGCCGCTGCTTCCGTTCACGGCCCTGCTCTACCTCCTGATGACGGTCGACTCGGCCGTCCTGCACTACCGCGGCCGCGGCGCCGCCTGGAAGGGCCGGACCTACGCCCGGCCCCGTGACGCCTGACCTCTCACAGAACCGGCTGAATGGGCGTCATGCGAGGTCAGGGCGCAGGCTCGCACTCGGTGACGCTGCGTCAAGCCCAAGTACGTGCAACTCCCAACCGGTGAGTACGAGTAGGAACAAGGTGGGGTGGAAGTCGCGAATCGTGCACGTGAACGTGAAGTGAAAGCTGTGGCCCTGACCTGGGAATATGCAGGTCAGGGCGGGGTTGACGGCACCTCGCTATGGACCCCGTGAAGTCGTGGGCTTAACTTAGGTCCCATGACCTCCCCCCGCTCCACTTATGGCGGCGGTTACTACTCCGCGCCCTCCTTCCCGGACACCCCCATCTACGATTCCCTCGTCGCCGAACGCGGCACTCCGCAGATCGCCCCGATCCGCGTTCCGGCCGCCTACGACACCCCCGGTTCCGGTTATTCGAGCGGTGGGTACCTGCCGGCCCTCCCGTCCGCCCTCCCCGCCCTGCCCGCCGCGCCCTCGATGCCCCAGCAGCAGAGCGCCCCGGCGTACGGGTACCCGTACCAGCAGCAGCCCGCCCCGCAGATGCAGATGCCGGTGCCGCTGCAGAACGCGCCCGCGCCGTACGTGCCGCAGCAGCAGCCGGTCGGCGCCCGCGCGGGGTACGCCCCCCAGCAGCAGCCCCGCCCGGTTCCGACCGGCGCCGGGTACGAGGCCATGCGCCCGGCCGCCCCGCGCCCGATGCAGGCGCCCGCGCAGGTCCCCTCGTACGAGGATCCGTACGGCCGCCCCTACCAGGGGCGCGGCTACTAGGCCCGCGGCCACCGGAGCACGGCCGCGGCGGCTGACCCCCGCGCGGCCCTGTGGGAAGAGGTGCCGGGAGCCGCGGGGGCGGCTACTGGCAAACTGCACTCATGTCGAACCTGTACGTCCAGTCGCTCCACGTCTACCCCGTCAAATCGATGGCGGGGATCGATCCCGTCGAGATGGCCGTGGAGCCCTGGGGGCTCTCGGGTGACCGCCGGTGGGCCGTCATCGACATCGAGGGCGCGGTCATCACGCAACGCCAGCAGGCCCGGCTGGCGTTGGCCTCGGCACGTCCGATGGAGGGCGGCCGGGTGGAGCTTTCCGCGCCGGGCATGGCGGACCTGGTCGTGGAGGTGCCGGAGCCGGGCCCCCTGGAGCCGGTCGTCCTGTTCGGGAAGAAGATCGAGACCGTGGTCGCGTCGACCGCCGCTGCCGACTGGCTCTCGGCGTACCTCGGCCTGCCCGCCCGTCTCGTACACCTGGACGATCCCGCCGTACGCCGCCCCGTGGACCCGGACTACGCGCTGCCGGGCGAGACGGTGAGCCTCGCGGACGCCTATCCGCTGCTGGTCACCACCCTCGCCTCGCTGGACGCCCTCAACGCGCTGATAGCCGAGGGCGGCCATCCGGAGGAAGGGCCGCTGCCGATGAACCGCTTCCGCCCGAGCCTGGTCGTGGCCGGCGCCGGGGCGTGGGCCGAGGACGGCTGGCGGCGCATCGCCATCGGGGACGCCGTTTTCCGCGGGGTGCGGGAGTGCGGACGGTGCATCGTCACGACCACCGACCAGTCGACGGCGCAACGCGGCAAGGAGCCGCTGAAGACACTGGCGAAGCACCGGCGGATCGGGAAGTCGCTGGCGTTCGGCCGGCAGGTGGTGCCGGTGGCGCTGGGAACGGTGCGCGTCGGCGACGAGGTGCGGGTTCTGGAATAACACCTTCGAGGGGCTCCGCCCGCCCGCCGGAACCAGCGGGCACCGCGGCGCCGTTGGATCATTCGAGACGTGCGGGCACGGGCTCGGACGGGGCACAGGGGAAGGTGCGCCGGCCGGGGCCGGGCCGGGTGCGCATGTCTCTCGCGTTCCGGAATGCGCGTCCGCCGGGCATGCGGGAAGCTGGGACGCGCAGGCAGGCGGAGGCGAGGGGGTGCCGGACCGTGTGGACAGCAGTGGGTGTGTGGCGTTGGCGGCGCAATCCGCTGCGCCGCAGGACTGATCTTTTCGAAGCGTGGCTGGCGCTCGCCGCGGCGGTGTGCGTCCTGGTGGTCGCTCCGGCCGTCGGCTGGCTCGCGGGCACGAGGGTGGACGATACGCTGCAGCGCGCCGTGCACGAGCAGCGGCAGGATCGGTACCTGGTCCCGGCGGTGGTGCTCCGGCCGACCCAGGCCGCGCCCGAGGGCGGCGTCGCCGCCGACAAGTCGGCGGGGCCGCAGACACCGCAGCGGACCCGGATCCTCGCCTCGTGGACCGCGCCGGACGGCAGCGTCCACCGGGGGACGGTACCGGCCGCCGAGGAACCGCCCCGGGCCGGTGACCAGTTCCGGATATGGACGGACACCAGCGGCCGGCTGGTAGGGCAGCCGCTCGCAGCCTCCGCCGCCTCGTTCCACGCCGTGATGGCCGGCCTGGCGGCCGCCCTGGGCGTGGCCGCGCTGGTGGAGACGGTCCGGCGGCTGATCGTACGGCGGCTCATGCATCGGCGGTACATACGCCTGGACCGGGCGTGGGCGGCGGTCGGGCCGGATTGGGGCCGGGCGGACGCGGGCAGCTGACCTGGCAACTCACCAGCCCCGCGCGCGCTACGGTGGACCGGGCAGGCCGGCCGCCGGGCGACTCCGGCGGTGACTGTCGCACGCGAGGACGAGGGTGGGGGCACGACAGCACCATGGCTCAGGGCACGGTCCAGGTGACACACGGCGGGGCTTCGCGCTGGCGGCGCCGCTCCGGTGAGTACGCGACGCTGACCGCCGCGCTCGCCGTCGCCGGCGACGGTGACGTCCTGTCGATCGCGCCCGGCACCTATCGGGAGAACCTGGTGCTGCGCCACGCCGTCACCCTCCGGGGACCCGAGGGCGCGGTCGGATCCGTGCGCATCGCCCCTCCCGACGGCGTCGCGCTGACCGTGAGCGCCTCGGCCGTGGTGCAGGACCTGTATCTGGAGGGCCAGGACCGGACGGCGCCCGCACTGCTCGTCGAGGACGGCTCGCCCGAGCTCACCGACCTGCGGGTCCACACCCGTTCGTCGGCCGGCATCGAGGTCCGCGGCGCCGGGGCCAGGCCCCTGGTGCGCCGGTGCACGGTGGAGAACCCGGCCGGGGTGGGCATCGCCGTACTGGACGGCGGCGGCGGTGTGTTCGAGGAGTGCGAGGTCGTGGCGGCCGGGCAGAGCGGCGTCTCGGTACGGGGCGGCCACCCGCGCCTGGAGCGCTGCCGCATCCACCACGCCACGGGCGCGGGCATCGCCGTCACCGGGGAGGGCTCGGGTCTGGAGGCGCTGGGCTGCGAGGTCTACGAGGTCAAAGGCACCGGGGTACAGGTCGCGGCGCGGGCCGTCGCCCGGCTCACCGACTGCGCGGTGCACCGCACCTCCGCCGACGGGGTCACCCTCGACACCGATGCCGTCCTCACCCTCGCCGGCTGCGACATCCACGACATCCCGGAGAACGCGGTGGACCTGCGCTCGCGTTCGGTGCTCACGCTGAGCCGCACCACCGTGCGCCGCTTCGGCCGCAACGGCCTGTCGGTGTGGGATCCGGGGACCCGGGTCGACGCCCGGTCCTGCGAGATCCACGACAGCACGGGGGACTATCCGGCGGTGTGGATCAGTGACGGGGCCACGGCCTCGCTGGACTCCTGCCGGGTGCACGACGTACCGGACGCGCTGTTCGTCCTGGACCGGGGCTCCCGCGCGGACGTGGTGGACAGTGACCTGTCGCAGGTGCGCAACACGGCCGTCTCGGTGAGCGACGGGGCCACCGCGCAGCTGGACGACTGCCGGATCCGGGAGGCGGCCACCGGCGCCTGGTTCCGCGACCACGGCAGCGGCGGCACCCTCGCCAACTGCTCCGTCGACTCCGTCCAGACGGGCGTGATCGTCACCAAGGGAGCCGACCCGGTCCTGGACCGCTGCGTGGTCACCTCCCCCGCCGAGGCCGGTTTCTACGTCTCGGCGGGCGGCCGCGGCACGTTCACCGCGTGCCGGGTGAGCGGAAGTTCCGGCTTCGGCTTCCACGTGATCGACGGCAGCCGCACCTCGCTGGCCAAGTGCCACACCGAGCGTTGCGCGCGCGGCGGTTACGAGTTCGCGGAGGACGGCCCGGTGGCGGAGGACTGCACCAGCGACGAGTCGGGACCGCGCCTCGCCGCTCAGTCTGCGGCCGCCGGCGGCCCGGCTCGCGAACGCGCAGGGATCCGTACGGTGACGGCTGCGGGGAGCCCCGTACCGGGGGCGGCCGCCGTACCGGCACCGCGTCCCGCCGACGAGCCGGATCCCGCCGCCGCGCCGGCCCGGGGCTCCGGCGAGGTGCTGGGCCAGCTCGACGCGCTGGTCGGCCTGGACAGCGTCAAGCGCGAGGTGCGGGCCCTCACCGACATGATCGAGGTGGGGCGCAGACGGCAGCAGGCGGGCCTCAAGGCGGCGTCGGTGCGCCGGCACCTGGTGTTCACCGGCTCCCCCGGTACCGGCAAGACCACCGTCGCCCGGCTCTACGGGGAGATCCTCGCCTCCCTCGGGGTCCTGGAGCGGGGCCACCTGGTCGAGGTGTCCCGGGTGGACCTCGTCGGCGAGCACATCGGGTCCACGGCGATCCGTACGCAGGAGGCCTTCGAACGGGCGCGGGGCGGCGTGCTGTTCATCGACGAGGCGTACGCCCTGGCGCCGGAGGACTCCGGCCGCGACTTCGGGCGCGAGGCGATCGACACGCTGGTGAAGCTGATGGAGGACCACCGGGACGCGGTGGTGGTGATCGTCGCCGGGTACACGGCGGAGATGGAGCGGTTCCTGACCGTCAACCCGGGTGTGGCGTCCCGCTTCTCCCGGACCATCACCTTCGGCGACTACGGGCCGCAGGAGCTGTTGCGCATCGTGGAACAGCAGGCGGAGGAGCACGAGTACCGGCTGGGCGAGGGCACCGCGAAGGCACTGCTGGCGTACTTCACCGAGCTGCCCAAGGGGCCTGCCTTCGGCAACGGCCGCACCGCCCGCCAGACCTTCGAGTCCATGGTCGAGCGCCACGCGGGACGCGTGGCGCAGCTGAGCGACCCGGGCACGGACGAGCTCACCCTGCTCTTCCCCGAGGACCTTCCGGCGCTCCGGGCCGGCTCGGCGGCGGGCCCCTGACGAGCGTCCGAGAACGTCCTGGAGACATCTGACGGGGCAGCAGGTAGGGTGCGGCGTTCCGCTCCGCCTATGTGCAGGGGGTAAACCGATGACTCGCCGACTCCGGGCAGTGGAGCTGGACTTCGCCGGGACGGCGCCGGTCCGGCTCGTGTTCACGGCGCGCATGACGCAGCCGCCGGCACCGGTCTACCAGGCGCTCGCCGAGCGGGTGCCGGACTGGCCGGCCTGGTTCAAGGCGGTCACCCTGGCCCGCTCGACGCACGGCGGTGCGGGCCGTGAGATCGGGCTGATGGGCGGAGTCCGGTTCCGGGAGACCGTCGTGGCGGCCGAGCGGGGGCGGCGCTACGCGTACCGGGTGGACGAGACGAACGTCCCCGGCCTGCGGGCGCTGCTGGAGGAGTGGTGGCTGAGCCCGTCCGGTTCCGGGACGCGGATCCGGTGGACGTTCGCGGCGGACGGACCGGCGCCGCTCCGGTTCGCCCTCGCCGCGGCCCGCCCGGGGCTCGGCCACTCGTTCCGCTCGGCGGTGGGCGCACTCGACGCCCGTCTGATCGCCGCCCGGAGCTGACCGCCCGGCACCGACCGCCCGTCTGAGCACCCGGCACCGAACGCCCGGCACCGACCTCCCGGCGCGGGCCCGGCCCGGCCGACCTGACCGCCCGCCCGGCCCGCGCCGCTGTTCGCGCCCCGGTCAGGCCGAGGGTTCCCGCCAGGTACCCGTCGTCAGCAGCGTCTCGATGGTCTTCGTGTACGGGGCGATGTCCAGCTTCTGCGCCGCCAGCCAGTCGTCCGAGTAGTACTTGTCGAGGTAGCGGTCGCCCGGGTCGCACAGCAGGGTCACGACACTGCCCGTACGGCCCTGCGCCACCATCTCCGAGACGATCTTGAGCGCGCTCCACAGGCCGGTGCCGGTCGAGCCGCCCGCCTTGCGCCCGATGGCCTGCTCCAGGGCCCGGCAGGCGGCGACGCTCGCCGCGTCCGGCACCTTCATCATCCGGTCGATGGCGCCGGGCACGAAGCTCGGTTCCATCCGGGGGCGGCCGATGCCCTCGATGCGCGAACCGCAATCGCTGCTCGCGTTCGGGTCGCCCTGGGTCCAGCCGTCGAAGAAGCAGGAGTTCTCCGGGTCGGGCACGCAGATCCTGGTGTCGTGCTGCATGTAGTGGACGTAGCGCGCGATCGTCGCGGAGGTGCCGCCGGTTCCGGCCGTCGCCACGATCCAGGCCGGTTCCGGGTAACGCTCAAGACGCAGCTGCTGGTAGATCGACTCCGCGATGTTGTTGTTGCCGCGCCAGTCCGTGGCCCGCTCCGCGTACGTGAACTGGTCCATGTAGTGCCCGCCGGTGCGTGCCGCCAGCTCCGCGGACTCCTCGTACATCTTCATCGGGTCGTCCACGAAGTGACAGGTGCCGCCGTGGAATTCGATGAGACGGCACTTCTCGGGGCTGGTCGTGCGCGGCATGACGGCGACGAAGGGGACACCGATCAGCTTGGCGAAGTACGCCTCGGACACGGCGGTCGAGCCGGAGGAGGCCTCGATGACCGGGCGGCCGGGACGGATCCAGCCGTTGCACAGCGCGTACAGGAACAGGGAGCGGGCCAGTCGGTGCTTGAGGGAGCCGGTCGGGTGCGTCGACTCGTCCTTCAAGTAGAGGTCGATGCCCCATTCCTCGGGGAGCGGGAAGCGCAGCAGGTGGGTGTCGGCGGACCGGTTGGCGTCGGCCTGGACCTTGCGCACGGCCTCGTTCAGCCAGGCCCGGTAGTCCGCGTCGCTGCGGTCGACGTCGTCGACTCCGGCGGTGGTGCTGGTCGTGCTCATGCGCCTTGCTCCTTCATCATTTCCACGGCCCCCTGCCTTCGCAATGTACCTCCCTCACCTGCGCAAACGGTTCCTTTGGGTTTCCATGCGCATCGCTTTAGGGGGGCGTGCGAGCGGCCTTCGGCCGAGCCGCCGGACGACCTGCGGAGCACCCGCAGGCGGCTTTCGGACGGCGGACCGACCACTTTCGGACGGGTGCCGGACACCGGGCCCAGATCGTCGGGCCCGTTCGGTTGCACACCGGCGCACCGTGGGTGACCCTGGTGAGGCGTCACAGAGGGTGCAGCACCCGTAACACTCATGTCGGGGAGTCGCAGCCGTGATAAGTCATTCCCGCAGGCACTGCGTCGTCGAACTGCAGGCCCTGCCCGCGCGGATCGGCCAGATCCGCAGAATCGTTTCTGCACAACTGCGTCACTGGCAGCTCGACCCCCTGATCGACCGGGCCGCGCTCGGCGTGACGGAGCTGCTCAGCAACGTGCACCGCCACGCGCAGCCGGACAAGGTCTGCAGGGTGGAGATCGAATTCCGGCTCGGCCGGCTCACCGTCTCGGTGCACGACAACGATCCGCGGCTCCCCGTGGTGCGGGAGTCGGCGGCCCTGGAGACCTGCGGGCGCGGCCTCGCGCTCGTCGCGGCGATCAGCGAGGCCTGGGGCTCCCGGCACCAGCAGGACGGGCCCGGCAAGGTGGTCTGGTTCTCCCTGCGGGCGGCACCCGCCTCGACGGCGCCGACCCGTACCGTGCGGATCTCTTCCAAGGCCGTACGAGAGCCCGCCCCGGCGGCGCTCTACGCCGTGGAACCGGCGGCCGTCGTCACAGCCGTGCCGGTATCGGCCCGGGCCGGCGCCAGGCCCGGGTAGCCCTCGCCCCCGCCGAGAGCCCGCCGCCCGGCCACCGCCGTGAGCCTACCGCCCGGCCACCGCCCGGAGCCCCCCGCCCGACCGCCTGCCGCCTGCCGCCTGCCGCCTGCCGCCGCCGGCATACGACGCACGCCGCCCCCGCCCCCGCCCCGGTCGGCGCCCCGCACCGGGCCCCTCCCCCTCAGGCGACGGCGCCCAGCGCCCCGAGCGGGTCGTCCAGCACCGGCTGCCATGCCAGCTCCGCCGCGCCGACCAGGCTGTTGTGGTCCAAGGTGCACGGCAGGATCGGCACCCCGCCGCTGCGCCCCCAAAGGCTCCGGTCCGCGACCACCGCGCGCAGCCGCTCCGGGTCCGCCTGCAGCAGCTCGCGGTGCAGACCGCCCAGGATGATCCGGTCCGGGTTGAGGATGTTCACCAGACCCGCCAGGCCCAGTCCCAGCCGGTCGATGAGTTCCTCGGCGGCCGCCCGTACGGCCGGATCCGCGAACTCGGCGTGCAACAGGTCCCGCGCCTGCTGGAGCAGCGACACCTCGGGGCCGGGCGTACGGCCCGCCGCCGTGAGGAAAGCCAGCGGGTCCGCCTCCACGTCCAGGCAGCCCCGGCTGCCGCAGTGACACGCCCGCCCCTCGGGGTTCACGGTGAGGTGGCCGACCTCCAGGGCGAGACCGGAGCTGCCGGTGTGCAGGCGGCCGTCGAGCACCAGCGCCCCGCCGACACCCCGGTGGCCGGTGGCCACGCACAGCAGGTGCTGCGCGCTGCGGCCCGCGCCGTGCCGGTGCTCCGCGAGCGCGGCGAGGTTGACGTCGTTGCCGGTGAGGGCGGGGCCGTCGATCCCGGCCGCTTTCACCCGTTCGGCGAAGATGGCACGGACCGGCGATCCGGCCGGCCAGGCCAGATGCAGGGGATTCAGTGCGGTGCCCTCCGGCTCCGCGACCGCCGAGGGAACCGCGAGGCCCGCGCCGATGCAGCGCCGACCGGACTGCGCGAGCAGCGCGGCGCCCGCGTCGACGACGGCTCCGAGGACCTGCGCCGGGTCGGCCGAGACGGTGACCTTGCCGGGGGCGGTGGCCACGATCCGGCCGCCGAGGCCGACGAGGGCCGCCCGGAAGCCGTCCGGGTGCACCTGGGCGGCCAGCGCCACCGGGCCGTTCTCCTCCACCGCGAGCCGGTGCGAGGGCCGGCCCTGGGTACCTCCGGCGCCACCGGGGCGGGAGTCGACGCGGATCAGGCCGAGCGCCTCCAGTTCGGCGGCGACCGCTCCGGCGGTGGCGCGGGTGACGCCCAGCTCGGCGGTCAGCACCGCCCGGGTCGGGGCCCGGCCGGTGTGCACGAGTTCGAGCGCCGGGCCCAGCGCACCGCGGCCCCGCTCCAGTCTGGTCCTCGTGGCCGCCGCCGCCCGGTCGGCGGCGGAGGCCGCCGATGAGTCCGTGGACACCGTGGACGCGTCCCCCACCCGCCGCGGGGCCCCCTTGCCGTTCATGACAGCGATCCTCGCACGAGCGGAAGGGGCCGGGCGCCGCTCAGGGCAGGAGGCCGCCGACCCGCAGTGTGATGTTCAGCCGACCCGTCAGGCCCAGCTCGGGCGGTGCGGTGCCGGGCAGGACCTTCGGCACGCCGTGGTAGGCGAGCCGGCTCGGTCCGCCGAAGACGAACAGATCGCCGCTGCTCAGTTCCACGTCCTGGTACGGGCGGCCGCGCGAGGCGGTGTTGCCGAAACGGAACAGGCAGGAGTCACCGAGGCTGAGGGAGACGACCGGCGCCGCCGACTTCTCGTCGGAGTCCCGGTGCATGCCCATGCGGGAGTCGCCGTCGTAGAAGTTGACGAGGGCGATGTCGTACGCCTCCTCCGGTGGCCGCCCGTAGGCGTCGGTGACGGCGGTGCGCCCCAGTTCGGCGAGCCAGGCGGGCATCGGCTTGACCGGCGCACCGTCGCCGTCGACGGCGGTGCGCGCGTATCCGTACGGGTACCAGTGCAGCCCCAGGCACACCTGGCGGGCGGTCATCGTCCCGCCGCCGGGCGTGTGCACGGTGCGCAGCCCGGCCGGCGGCAGGGCCCACGCGCGACAGGCGGTGAGCAGCTCGCGCTGCCGGCGCCGGTCGAGCCAGTCGGGCAGGTGCACCGCGCCGGGGGCGATCTCGGTCCGCTCGCGCGGGAAGAGTTCCCCTTCCATGCCCCCATTGTCAGGGTGGCTGGCACACTCCCTCCATGGAGATCATCGACTTCGTGGAGACGCTGGCCCGTGAGGGTCGACTGATGGCGGACGCCGCCGAACGGGCGGGTACGGACGCCCCGGTCCCGACCTGCCCCGACTGGCGGGTCGCGGATCTGCTGCGGCACACCGGATCGGTCCACCGCTGGGCGGCCGGGTATGTCGGCGGCGCGGTGAAGGAGCCGGTTCCGTTCCCGCAGGCGCCGGATGCGGCGGGGCCGCAGCTGCTGGCCTGGTTCCGGGAGGGGCACGCGGCGCTGGTGCGGACGCTGCGCGAGGCCCCGGCGGATGTGGAGTGCTGGACGTTCCTGCCCACCGCCCCGTCCCCGCTGGGGTTCTGGGCCCGCCGTCAGGCGCACGAGACGACGGTGCACCGGTTCGACGCGCAGGCGGCGCTCGGCGTCCCGTTCACCACGGTGACCCCGGAGTTCGGTCAGGACGGGGTGGACGAGCTGCTGACCGGCTTCCACGCGCGCTCGCGCAGCCGGGTGCGCAGCGAGAAGCCCCAGGTCATACGCATACGGGCGACCGACACGGGCGGGGTGTGGACGGTGCACCTGTCGCAGGAGCCGCCGCGTACGGTGCGGGGCGGGTCCGGGACCCCGGCGGACCTCGACCTGACGGGCGAGGCGGCCTGGCTGTACGCGGCGCTGTGGAACCGCCTCCCCTTGACCGCCCCCGACGACGTCGAACACCCGCTCGCGCAGCTGTGGAAGGAGGCCTCCCCGATCACCTGAGACGTCCGCCCCGCCGGCGCCCGGACAGGCCCTAGCCGATGGTGGCCGCGAAGCCGGTCTGGGCGGAGTAGGGCCAAGCCGGTGACGTGTTCCACGGGTTGGGCATGGCGGCGCTCGTGGCGTAGGCGTAGCCCGCGCCGCGGTCGAAGGCGGTGCGGAGCGTGGACCGCATGGCGGAGGCGTCCGGGACGTCGTGGACGAGGTGCCAGAACGCCGTGCCGCTCGGGTCGAGTTCGCTGCCGGAGCGGTAGCCGCCCGACTCGTCGAAGACGTTGCCGGGCGGCCGGCCGCCGGAGGTGTAGGCGGTGTAGCTGTCCTCGAAGGTGACGAAGACGTCGGCCGTACGGTGGCCCGGTTCCAGGTAGCAGTCGGCGATGGCGGTGCCGGGGTTGTCCACGACCAGGTCCGGTACGGCCGGGTCGACGGCGTGCATGACGTCCTCGACGTAGCGGCGCAGATGCTCGTACAGGTCGCGGGTGGCGTTCGCCGGGCCGCAGTCGCGGCTGACGACGTCGAAGAAGATGCCGTCGACGTGCAGGCGGCCGTCGGGCGTCTTCAGGTAGTTGTCCACAGAGGCCGTGACGGAGGCCAGGTCACGGTTGCCGTGGTCGGTGTGGACGTAGCCGAGCACCTTGGTCCGTTCGCCGGTCGCCGTGATGCCGGCGCGCAGGGCGTCCGCGCGGGCCTGCCAGCGGGCGCCGAACGGGGAGTCTCCGTTGTCCGGGTTGAGGACGACCACGGAGACGGCCGGGCCGGCGGCGGTCAGGCCGGACAGCATCGGGTCGTCCGCCCACACGTAGGCGGGGACGGCCACCTCCAGGCCCCGCACGCCGGGGGCCCGTGGGCTGGGCGGCGCGGCGGGGGCCGGGGCGGGTGCGGCGGTGCGCGCGGGAGCCGGCGGAGCCCCGGGCGAGGCCGTGCAGGCGGGGGTCGGGGCGACGAGCAAGAGGACGGTCGCGACGGCGTACAGCGCCTTCACGGCGCGGGCGCGGGCCATGGCTGTTCCTCCGGCGGCGGCAGGGGGGCGGGCGACCCGAGGAACTGTAGACGCGGCCCAGCGCCGAACGAGCCGAACTCCCCTTCGTTCATACGACGAACAGAAGAACGACGAATCGTTTCCGCCACCGCCGCCACCGGCCGCCGCCCACCGCCGCCTGTCCGGAAGCCGGGGAGGGCCGTGTCCTGCCGGGCGGAGACGGCTTCGACCCGGGCGGGCGATCCGGGGCACTCACACGGGCTGATGGCCCCGCGCCGGGAGGCCGCCGCCGCACCCCGTCGGGCTCTCGTGGGCCTTCGTCAGGGCCGAGGACGGCGCGCCCCACGGGCTGCGCGACCAGTTCCTCTCCTTCGCATCCTGTCGGGTCCGTGCCGCTCGGCACGATCTGAAAGAGACGGCCCGGCAGGCGGTGCCGCCCGGCCCCGTGCGGGGTCGGGCGGCACTCGCGCGGCTCAGCCCCGGCTTCGGCGCTCCAGGCGGCCGTCCAGTACGTGCAGGGCCTTGCGGGCGAGCGGGTACGCGCGGACCAGCTCGGCCAGCGTCGTGGACCCGCGGGTGATCCGGGCGAAGGCCAGCCAGGCCGGGCGCAGGCCGGTGATCGCCGCGTGCAGCAGCCCGGGCTTCGCCTCGAACAGCGCCAGCATCCGCTTGCCGACGCCCATCTCCACGCCCAGCCCGGCCTTGACCGCGAAGGCGTAGTTCAGCGCCTGGCGCCGGGCGTCCACCGCGTCCTGCGCCTCGGAGATCTTCACGGCCCACTCGCCCGCGAGCCGCCCCGAGCGCAGCGCGAAGGAGATGCCCTCACGCGTCCACGGCTCCAGCAGCCCCGCCGCGTCCCCCGCCACCAGCACCCGGCCGCGCGAGAGCGGCGAATCGGGCTTACGGCAGCGGGTGAGGTGCCCCGAGGAGACGGCGGGCTCGAATCCGGCCAGCCCGAGGCGGGCGATGAAGTCGTCCAGGTAGCGCTTCGTGGCGGCGCCCTCGCCCTTCGCCGAGATGACGCCGACGGTGAGGGTGTCCCCCTTGGGGAAGACCCAGCCGTAACTGCCCGGCAGAGGGCCCCAGTCGATGAGCACCCGCCCCTTCCAGTCCTCGGCGACGGTCGGCGGAACCGGGATCTCCGCCTCCAGGCCGAGGTCTACCGTGTCCATCTCGACGCCGACGTGGGCGCCGATCCGGCTCGCGCTGCCGTCCGCGCCGACCACGGCCCGGCCCAGCACCGTCTCCCCGTCCGCGAGGACCACGGCCACCGTGCGCCGGTCGGGCACCGCCGCGCCGTGCTGCTCGACGCGGCTCACGGCCGTGCCCGTGCGGACGGTCGCGCCGGCCTTCTCCGCCTCCGCGACCAGTGCCGCGTCGAACTCGGCCCGGTTGACCATTCCGAACAGCATGCCGCGCGAACGGCGGGTCCGGGTCAGCCGCCCGTTCATCGAGAAGGTGACCGCGTTGATCCGGTCCTTGAAGGGCAGGACGAACCCCGGCGGCAGGGCGTCGCGCGAGGGGCCGATGATGCCTCCGCCGCAGGTCTTGTACCGGGGCAGTTCGGCCTTCTCCAGGAGCAGGACGCGCCGCCCGGCGCTCGCCGCCGCGTGGGCCGCCGAGGCCCCGGCCGGTCCTGCCCCGACCACGACCACGTCCCACACCTCGCCGCTCCCCCCGGCGCTCCCCTCGTCGGCCGGCCCGGCGGCGTTCTGCTCTGCGCTCGCGCCCTGTACGTCGTCGTCGCTGCTCACGATGTGCTGCTGCTCCTGATCAGGCTGTTCCTCGGATGCCAGGGAAATCCTACGGCGAGAGATCGTCTCGGCTCGCTGTGCGAGGATCGATGCTGTCTTTCGCCGTACCCCGTTCCTCCGCACACCAGGCGGATGCGGGAGGCGTACACGTACACCAACGTCGCACCCAAGAGGAGCGTGCCCATGTCGCCGATTCCGGTCGCCCAGACCATCGCCTCGCTGATGCCCCGTGCCCGGCAGGAGCTGGCCGAGCTGGTTGCCTTCCGGTCGGTGGCGGACTTCTCGCAGTTCCCCAGGAGCGAGAGCGAGGCCGCCGCGAACTGGGTGGCGGACTCGCTCCGCGCCGAGGGCTTCCAGGACGTGGCACTGCTCGACACCCCCGACGGCACGCAGTCGGTGTACGGGTACCTGCCCGGCCCCGAGGGCGCGCCGACCGTCCTGCTCTACGCCCACTACGACGTGCAGCCGCCGCTGGACGACGCCGCCTGGATCTCCCCCGCCTTCGAGCTGACCGAGCGGAACGGCCGCTGGTACGGGCGCGGCGCCGCCGACTGCAAGGGCGGCTTCATCATGCACCTGCTGGCGCTGCGGGCCCTCAAGGCCGACGGCGGGGTGCCGGTCGGGGTGAAGGTGATCGTGGAGGGTTCGGAGGAGCAGGGCACCGGGGGCCTCCAGCAGTACGCCGAGGCGCACCCGGAGCTGCTGGCCGCCGACACCATCGTCATCGGCGACGCGGGCAACTTCCGGCTGGGCCTGCCGACGGTGACGGCCACGCTGCGCGGCATGACCCTCGTCAAGATCAAGATCGACACCCTGGCCGGGAACCTGCACTCCGGGATGTTCGGCGGTGTCGCCCCCGACGCCCTGGCCGCGCTGATCCGCGTACTGGACTCGCTGCGGGCCGAGGACGGCTCGACGACGGTGGACGGGCTGGCCTCGGACGCGGTCTGGGAGGGGCTCCAGTACCCGGAGGCCGAGTTCCGGGCCGACGCGAAGGTCCTGGACGGCGTGGGCCTGATCGGCGAGGGCACGATCGCGGACCGGCTGTGGGCCCGCCCGGCCGTCACCGTCCTCGGCATCGACTGCCCGCCGGTGGTCGGTGCGACGCCGTCGGTGCACGCGAGCGCGGGCGCGCTGATCAGCCTGCGGGTGCCGCCGGGCGTGGACACGGCGGAGGCCATCAAGCTGCTGGAGGCGCACCTGGTGGCGCACACCCCGTGGCAGGCCCGGCTGGAGCTGGAGGTCGTGGGCCAGGGGCAGCCGTTCCAGGCCGACACGAGCAGCCCCGCGTACGCGTCGATGGCGGCGGCCATGGAGGTCGCGTACCCCGGCCAGGAGATGCAGGTCAGCGGAATGGGCGGGTCGATCCCGCTGTGCAACACGCTGACGTCGCTGTACCCGCAGGCGGAGATGCTGCTGATCGGTCTGAGCGAGCCCGAGGCGCAGATCCACGCGGTGAACGAGAGCGTCTCCCCGGAGGAACTGGAGCGCCTGGCGGTGGCGGAGGCCCTGTTCCTCGTGAACTACGCCCGGTCCAAGAACGTTTGACCTACGCCACGGGTGAACTC
This sequence comes from Streptomyces sp. NPDC051578, assembly GCF_044454045.1. Taxonomy (NCBI): domain Bacteria; kingdom Bacillati; phylum Actinomycetota; class Actinomycetes; order Kitasatosporales; family Streptomycetaceae; genus Streptomyces; species Streptomyces sp. NPDC051578. The sequence goes on along the minus strand of NZ_JBITDH010000002.1, from coordinate 67,341 downwards.
CGCTTCCGGTGAAACGCGCACCGGGAGCGGAGGCTGCCGGATTACGTTCGGACCATGACCGGACTTGATCTGGTGGAGGTCATCCCCCGCCGCCTTCACATGCTGCGTTTCCCCATCGGCCAGGCGTACTTGTGGCAGGACGACCAGGCCCTGACGCTGCTCGACGCCGGCCACGCGGGCGCCGCCGACGCGATCGAAGGGGCGATCCGTTCGCTGGGCCTGCTCCCGGAGCGGCTGGAGCGGATCGTACTGACCCACTGCCACCGCGACCACGTGGGCGCGGCGGGGGAACTCCGGGCCCGCCGGGGTGCACGGATCGTGGCGCACCGGCTGGACTCCCCCGTGATCCGGGGCGAGCAGCCGGTGCCCGAGCCGGTGCTCGCGGACTGGGAACTCCCCTTGTACGCGCACGGCCTGACCGTCCCGCAGGCGCCGCCGACCCCGGTGGACCAGGAGGTGGAGGACGGCGAGCGGCTGCCGTTCGGGGGCGGCGCGGTGGTGGTGCACGCGCCCGGGCACACGCCGGGCAGCATCGGCGTGCACCTGCCGGAGCACGGCGTGCTGTTCACCGGGGACTGCGTGGCGGGAGTCGGGCAGGTCATGCTCGGCGTGTTCAACGTGGACGGCGCCCGGGCCCGCGCCTCCTTCCGCCGCCTGGCCGCCCTGTCCCCGTCGGTGGCCTGCTTCGGCCACGGCGACCCCCTGACCACCGCCACGGCCGACACCCTCCACAAAACCGCGCACGCCACCTGACGACGCCCCGACCGACCTCGCCCGCCGACACCCCGGGCCCCGTCCGACGACGAACCACGACCCGACTGCGCCGACACCCGCGGCCGTCTCCAGGGCCGCCTGACGACGCCCCCGGACCGACCTCCACGGCCGACACCCTTCGCAAGCCGCATGTCCGTCCGACGAACCACGACACGACTGCGGCCGAGACACCACCGGCCGGCCGCGGGCTCGCCTGACGGCGAGGTCCGGTCCGGTCTCGGTCGGCGCCTCCGGGGCCGCCGGAGGGCCGCCCGCCCGAGGGCCGGCTCCTGCGAGCGCGCGCTAGAGGCCGAGGCGCTCGCCGAGGGCGCGGCCGTCCGCCGCCGGCCCGCCTGGGCCGTCTCTTCCGGATCTTGCCGGGCCGGCGCCGCCCGACACCGTACCCCTGCGCTCGTCGAGGCACCCGAAGCCGTCCACTGGAGGGGAACCTCTTGGTGCACGGCACGGACGACGCGGCTCGACGGGCAGAAGCCGAAGAGCCCAGCCCCGTCCGGACGATCTCCCCCCGGCCTGCGGCGGCGGCCACGCCACCTTCCCGCATGGCCGGAACCGCCCGAGCACGCCCGCTACGAGGCGCGATCCTCCGCCCCGGGCCGCACCGCATGCGGCCTAAGGGACCGGCCGGCCCGCCTCCAGGTACAGCGGGCGGCCGCGTTCGCGTGCCCGCAGGGCCCACCGCAGGCGCTCGAAGCGGACCGGCGGCAGCATGCCGGCGGCCTCGGTCTCCGTCACGAACCGCCACTCCCGCAGCTCCGGCCCCGGCAGCCGCAGCCCCGCGATCTCCCGCTCTCCCAGCCGTCCGCCGTCGAACAGCAGCCGCATCCCCCCGTACGCGGGGGACACCGGCCGCTCCCAGTCCACCACCAGCAGCTCCGGCAGCCGCTCCAACGCCAGCCCCAGCTCCTCCTCGACCTCCCGCACGCCCGCGCACGCCGGGGCCTCGCCGGCCTCCACCACGCCGCCCGGGAACTCCCACCCCGGCTTGTACGTCGGATCCACGAGGAGCACCCGCCCCCGCTCGTCGAAGAGCAGCACCCCCGAGGCCACCGTCTCCCGCGTCGGCTCCGGGGTCTGCACGATCTCGCACACCGGCGCCGACCCCGTCCGCACCGCGTCCGCGATCCGCTCCGCGGTCTCGCGCACCGTCAGCCGCCCGTTGTCGAGGACGTGCGCGTCGGCCGTCAGCCAGCCCAGCGCCTGCCGGTACGCGGGGATGTGGTCGTACGCCCACTGCCTGACCCGGGCGTTCACCTCCTGCGGCGCGCCCGGCTCCTCCCGCGTGGCGATCCGCTCACGCAGAATCGTTTCCTCGGGAGCCAGCAGCACGTGCCGCACCGGTATCCTCCGCGCCGCGAGCCCGCCGAAGATCTCGTCGCGGTACTCCTGGCGCAGCAGCGCCATCGGCACGACCAGCACCCCGCCCAGCTCCGCCAGCATCGCCGCCGCCGTCTCCACGACGAGCCGCCGCCAGCTCGGCAGGTCCTGGTAGTCGGCGACCTCCGCGAGCCGCTTGCGAGGGAGCAGCACCCGCAGGGCGTCGCCGATGAACTCCGGGTCGAACACGGTGCTGTCCGGCAGGAGTCCGGTCAGTTCACGGGCCGTGCTGGTCTTCCCGGCACTGAACGCGCCGTTGATCCAGACAATCACGTCTACCCCTCTCCGATGGCTCGCCTCGAAGCCCCCAGTGGCTTGCCCGCCTCACCCTGCCACGGAAACCCGCTCCCCGGCGGAGTGCTTATCCTCAAGGTCAGAGCCTTGTCGTGCGTCCCTGCCCCTGCCCCGCCCGTGTCTTCGCCCGCGTCCCGCCCGACCGCTTCTCCGGAGGTCCCGTGCCCCACACCCGCCGCCCCTCCGTACCCCGTTACGGCAACAGGCCGACCATGAAGGACGTGGCCGCCCAGGCAGGCGTGGGCCTCAAGACGGTCTCCCGGGTGGTCAACGGCGAGCCGGGCGTCACCCCCGACACCGAGCGGCGCGTCCAAGAGGCCATCGAGACCCTGGGGTTCCGCCGCAACGACAGCGCCCGCGTGCTGCGCAAGGGCCGCACCGCCACCGTGGGCCTGGTCCTGGAGGACCTGGCCGACCCCTTCTACGGGCCGCTGAACCGGGCCGTGGAGGAAGTGGCCCGCGCCCACGGGGCGCTGCTCATCAACGGTTCCAGCGCCGAGGACCCCGAGCGGGAGCGGGAGTTGGCCCTGGCACTGTGCGCCCGCCGGGTGGACGGGCTGATCGTGATCCCGGCCGGGGACGACCACCGCTACCTGGAGCCGGAGATCCGGGCGGGCGTGGCCACGGTGTTCGTGGACCGCCCGGCGGGGCGGATCGAGGCGGACGTGGTCCTCTCGGACAACTTCGGGGGCGCCCGGGACGGCGTGGCGCACCTGATAGCCGGGGGCCACCGCCGGATCGGCTTCATCGGCGACCACCCCCGCATCCACACGGCGACGGAACGCCTGCGGGGCTACCGGGCGGCGATGGCGGCCTCCGGGCTGCCCGTGGACGAGTCCTGGGTGGCCATGGGTCCGACCGCGCCCGGCCCGGTCGCGGCCGCCGCCCGCCGGATGCTTTCGGCGCCCGAGCCGGTCACCGCCCTGTTCGCGGGCAACAACCGGGTCACGGTCACGGCGGTGCGCGTCCTGGCCGCCGAGCGGCGCCCGGTGGCCCTGGTCGGGTTCGACGACTTCGAGCTGGCCGACCTGCTGCGTCCCGGTGTGACCGTGGTCGCGCAGGACGCGGCGGCCCTGGGACGGGTCGCCACGGACCGCCTCTTCCAGCGCCTGGCGGGCGCCGACCTGGCTCCGGCCCGCATCGAGCTGCCCACCCGCCTGGTTCCCCGCGGCTCGGGCGAACTGCCCCCGGCGGCCTGAAACCCGCGGGGTTCCGGGCCGCCGGGGGCAGGACGCGCCTTCGCTCAGGCGGTCGTCTTGAGCGTCGCCGAGCGGCGCGGGATCGCGAAGGCGTCCAGCTCGGCGCGGGTGAGGCCGGTCAGGGCCGTGACCTCGTCGGTGCCCACGGCCCCGCAGTCGAGACCGCGGACCAGGTAGCCGGCCAGGGCCTTGGCGGTGGCGGGCTCGTCCATGACGTCACCCTCGATCTTGGCCACGTACGCCTTCAGGCGGGCGGCCGCGGCTTCGAGGCCCTCGCGGTAGAAGGTGTAGACGGCCGCGTACCGGGTCGGCAGGTGTCCCGGGTGCATGTCCCAGCCCTGGTAGTAGGCGCGGGCCAGGGCGCGCCGGGTGAGCCCGTAGTGCAGCTTCCAGGCTTCGTGGACGTGCTCGGTGGTACCGATCGGCAGGACGTTGGTCGAGCCGTCGGAGACGCGTACGCCGGTTCCCGCTGCGGCGACCTGCATAATCGCCTTGGCGTGGTCCGCGGCGGGGTGGTCGCTCGACTGGTAGGCGGCGGAGACGCCGACGCAGGCGCTGTAGTCGAAGGTGCCGTAGTGCAGGCCGGTGGCGCGGCCCTTGGCGGCCTCGATCATGCGGGCCACGGTGGCGGTGCCGTCGGAGGCGACGATCGACTGGCTGGTCTCGATCTGGATCTCGAAGCCGATCCGGCCCGGGCGCAGGCCCCGGGCGGACTCGAAGGCCTCCAGCAGCTCGACGAAGGCACTGACCTGCTCGGCGTAGGTGACCTTCGGGAGGGTGAGGACGAGGCCCTCGGGCAGGTCGCCGTGTTCCAGGAGCCCGGAGAGGAAGACGTCGGTGGTGCGGATGCCGCGGTCGCGGACGTTGGATTCCATGCACTTCATGCGGATGCCCATGTAGGGGGCGTTCGTGCCGTTGGCGAAGGCCTCCGAGACGAGGCGGGCGGCGCGGGCGGCGGCCTGGTCCTCCTCGGCGTCGGAGCGGACGCCGAAGCCGTCCTCGAAGTCGACGCGCAGGTCCTCGATGGGCTCGGCGGCGAGCTTGGCGCGTACGCGCTCGTAGACGGGTACGGCGAGCTCGTCGGAGATGCCGAGCACCTTGGCGAAGGTGGCGGCGTCCGGGGCGTGCTCGTCGAGGGCCGCGAGCGCCTGGTCGCCCCAGGAGCGGATGGTGTCGGCGGCGAAGACGTCGCCGGGCACGTAGACGGTGTGGATGGGCTGGCGGGTCCCCGGGTCGCCCGGGTAGTGCCGCGCGAGTTCGGCGTCCACCGGGGCGAGGGAGGCGCTGATGCCCTCGCTGACCGCGCCCGCGAGGCTCGTCGCCACCTTCTCCTGCTGACCCATCGTGCACTCTCCTCTTTTCCGCTTCACGGAAGCTTAGATCCGCATAGCAGAATTTAGTCACGGGGTTCCGCCCAGTCAATGGTCCCTCCGCCGTTGCGGGCGAACGACTCGGGGCCGTGTGGTGAGATGCACCACACGGCCCCGAAGTCACCCCAAGGAAGGGAGAAGCGCAGGTCAGCCCTTGCGCGCCTTGATCTCGTCGGTCAGCTGCGGGACGACCGTGAAGAGGTCGCCGACCACGCCGTAGTCGACCAGGTCGAAGATCGGTGCCTCGGCGTCCTTGTTGATGGCCACGATGGTCTTCGAGGTCTGCATGCCGGCCCGGTGCTGGATCGCGCCCGAGATGCCGGAGGCGATGTACAGCTGCGGGGAGACCGACTTGCCGGTCTGGCCGACCTGGTTGGTGTGCGGGTACCAGCCGGCGTCCACGGCGGCGCGCGAGGCGCCGACCGCCGCACCGAGGGAGTCCGCGAGGTCCTCGATGAGGTGGAAGTTCTCGGCGCCGTTGACGCCGCGGCCACCCGAGACGACGATCGCGGCCTCGGTCAGCTCCGGACGGCCGGTGGACTCGCGCGGGGTGCGGGAGACGACCTTGGTGCCGGTGGCCAGGGCGCCGAAGGTGACGGCGAGCGCCTCGACGGTGCCGGCGGCCGGGGCGGCCTCGACCGGAGCCGAGTTCGGCTTGACGGTGATGACCGGGGTGCCCTTGGAGACACGGGACTTGGTGGTGAAGGACGCGGCGAACGCGGACTGCGTCGCGACCGGACCCTCGTCACCCGCCTCGAGGTCGGTGGCGTCGGTGATGATGCCGGAGCCGATGCGGACCGCGAGGCGGGCCGCGACCTCCTTGCCCTCGGCGGAGGACGGGACGAGCACGGCGGCCGGCGATACGGCCTCGTAGGCGGCCTGGAGGGCGTCCACCTTCGGTACGACGAGGTACTCGGCGAACTCGGGGGCGTCGGCGGTCAGGACCTTGACGGCGCCGTGCTCGGCGAGCACGGAGGCGGTGTTCTCGGCGCCGGCGCCGAGGGCGACCGCGACGGGCTCGCCGATGCGGCGGGCCAGGGTCAGCAGTTCGAGGGTGGGCTTGCGGACGGCGCCGTCCACGTGGTCGACGTAGACGAGGACTTCAGCCATGGGAGTGCTCCTGCGAATGCGAAGTAGTCAGGGGGCGATCGTGAGGGTGTCGGCGAAGCTCTCAGATGAACTTCTGGCGGGCGAGGAACTCCGCCAGCTGCTTGCCGCCCTCGCCCTCGTCCTTGACGATCGTGCCGGCGGTACGGGCCGGGCGCTGCGCGGCGGAGTCGACCTTGGTCCAGGAGCCCTCCAGGCCGACCTCGTCGGCCTCGATCTCCAACTCCTCCAGGTCCCAGGACTCCACCGGCTTCTTCTTGGCCGCCATGATGCCCTTGAAGGACGGGTAACGGGCCTCGCCGGACTGGTCGGTCACCGAGACGAGCGCCGGCAGGGAGGCCTGCAGCTGCTCGCTCGCGGTGTCGCCGTCGCGGCGGCCGGTCACGGTGCCGTCCTCGACCTTGACCTCGGAGAGCAGGGTGACCTGCGGGACGCCCAGGCGCTCGGCGAGGATCGCCGGGAGCACGCCCATGGTGCCGTCGGTGGACGCCATGCCGGTGATGACCAGGTCGTAGCCGGCCTTCTCGATGGCCTTGGCGAGCACGAGCGAGGTGCCCATGACGTCGGAGCCGTGCAGGTCGTCGTCCTCGACGTGGATGGCCTTGTCGGCGCCCATGGACAGCGCCTTGCGCAGCGCGTCCTTGGCGTCCTCGGGGCCGACGGTCAGGACGGTGATCTCCGCGTCGTCCGCCTCGTCGGCGATCTGGAGCGCCTGCTCGACGGCGTACTCGTCGAGTTCCGACAGCAGACCGTCGACGTCGTCGCGGTCGACGGTCAGGTCATCGGCGAAGTGCCGGTCGCCGGTGGCGTCGGGTACGTACTTCACACAGACAACGATCCTCAGGCTCACGCCGACTCTCCTACCGCATCGTCTTTTTCTGGTACCGCCTTGTGCAGGCAGCATAGGCGCCTTGCCGGGCGGATCCCGATCGGGGCGGCCCGCGTCCCGAAGGGAATGTTACTCGTCAGTACACAGTGGGTCTTCCCCGGTGGCAAGGCCGCCGAACTGTGATCTGGCCAACGCCACCCGAACCCGCCCCAGCAGGGACGATTCAGTCCCGCAGCGCGTTGAAGCGCCCCTGGTGGTAGAGGAGCGGACGGCCCTCGCCGCCGGCGTGCACCTCCGGGTCCCCGCAGACCAGCTCGGCGATGATCACCCGGTGGGCGCCGGCGGGCACCCGCGCCACCACCCGGCACACCACCCACGCCAGCACCCCGGACAGGACCGGCACCCCGTGCGGACCCTCGGCCCAGTCGGTGGCGGGCCCGAAACGGTCGGCGCCGCTGCGGGCGAAGAGCCCGGCGAGCTCCTGCTGGTGCTCGGCGAGTATGTGCACGCCGAGGTGGTCGCTGTCGCGTACGGCGGGCCAGCTGGAGGAGCCGGTGCCGATCGTGAAGGAGAGCAGCGGCGGATCGGCGGAGACCGAGTTGAGCGATGTCGCGGTGAACCCCACCGGGGCGCCGCCGCTCGTGGTGGCGGTGATGACAGCGACCCCCGCCGCGTGCTGGCGGAAGACGGAGCGCAGGAGGTCGGGGGATCCGGCCGTGCCGGTGGTGAAACGGGGGGACGGGGCCGTCGGGGCCGTCATGAGGGGGCTTCCTTCTGCCGCGCGGGGCGCGGGCGAAGTCGGGGATCGGGGGTCGGGGACGTTCAGCGATCCCAACAGCGCGCGCTCGCGTGGCGGACGAGGTCGACGTGGACCCGTCCGTAAAACAGGAGTTCATACCGCATGTGGTCAGCCTGGCGATCTCTCGTGTACACAGTCAAGCCGCTCCGGCCGGATGTCGGGCGCGTCACGCCCGGTGCGGGCGCGTGCACCGGCGCCCGCGTCCCCTCGCCCGGCCCGCCGGCCCCCCGCACCCCGCCCGTCACACGGCCGCCCCGAGAGCGGCGATCACGTCGGCCTTGCGCGGCATCCCGGCGGCCCGCCGGACGATCCGCCCGGCCGCGTCCAGCACCAGCACGGTCGGGGTCTTCTCGATGCCGAGGGCGCGTACGAGCTCCAGGTTCCGCTCGGCGTCCACTTCGACGTGCGCGACGCCGTCCACCATCGAGGCGACCTCGGCCAGGATCCGCCGGGTCGCCCGGCAGGGCTGGCAGAACGCGCTGGAGAACTGGACGAGGGTGGCCCGCTCCCCCGGTTCGGCGCCCAGTTCGGCGGCGCCCAGCCGCGCCCCGTCCCCGTGCCCGCGTTCCCCTGCCGCCATCGGTACCCCTGCCCTCGCTCCGGTCGTACGCTGATCCGAGCGCCCCGCCCGTGCGCCGCATTCCCGGCGTGACGAGAATCTCCTTGGGCACAAGCGTCTGGACTGGCTCACGGGCCGGTATGTGGGGCACCATCCCCATGGTCGCGTACCTACGCTTCCGTAACTTCCGGCCGGGAGCACCTCCCCAGGCAGAAAGCGGGGTCTCCCCACCATGGCTGAGCTCGTCTACCCACCCGTGATCGGCGCCGCGCACACGCTCTTTCGCGCGCTGGACATCCGTATCGACATGAAGGGCACGGAGAACATCCCGCGCAAGGGCGGGGCGGTCCTGGTCTCCAACCACATCGGCTACCTCGACTTCATCTTCGCCGGTCTGGCCGCGCGGCCGCAGAAGCGGCTGGTGCGGTTCATGGCGAAGGAGTCGGTGTTCCGGCACAAGGTGTCCGGCCCGCTGATGCGCGCGATGAAGCACATCCCGGTGGACCGCGCGCAGGGGGAATCGGCGTACCAGCACGCGCTGGACTCGCTCCGGTCCGGCGAGATCATCGGGGTGTTCCCCGAGGCGACCATCTCCCAGTCCTTCACGCTCAAGAGCTTCAAGTCGGGTGCGGCCCGCATGGCGCAGGAGGCCGGGGTCCCGCTGATCCCCGTCGCGCTCTGGGGTACCCAGCGGCTGTGGACCAAGGGCCGCCCGAAGGACCTGAGGCGCAGCCACATCCCGGTGACGATGCGGGTGGGCGAGCCGCTGGAGGCGCCGACGGACCAGTACGCGGGGGCCATCACCCGACGCCTGCGCGAGCGGGTGCAGGAACTGCTGGACGCCGCGCAGCGCGCGTACCCGGCCAAGCCGAAGGGCCCCGAGGACTCCTGGTGGCTCCCGGCGCACCTGGGCGGGACCGCCCCGACCCCGGCGCAGGTCAAAGAAGCGGGCTGAGCACTCGGCCCGGACCACGGGCAGGACCCGGAGGGGGGTCGACGGATGCGGGGGTGCGGGCGGTACCTGGGGGCAGCGCTCGCCGCGCGGTTCGCCTCCGAGGGCATGGGGATGGCCGTGGTGCTGCTGGCCCTCGAACGGACGGGGAGCGCCGCGCACGGGGCGTTCGTACTGACCGCCTGGCTGGCACCGCACGTGCTGGCCGCTCCGCTGGCAGGGGCCGCCGCGGCCCGCACACGCCGGCCCAGGCTGTTCCACGCGGGCGCGCTGGCCGGGTTCACGGCAGCCGTGGCGGCGCTGGCGCTGCTGCTGGGGCGGGCTCCGACCGTGGTGGTGCTGGCGGTCGCGCTGCTCGGCGGCACGTGCGGGCCGATGGTGACGGGCGGCCTGTCGAGCCTGGTCGGCGCTCTGGTGCCGCCGGGACCCGGCCGGGACCGGGCGTACGGGTGGGACGCGTCGACCTACAACGCCGCCGCCGTCACCGCACCTGCCGCCGTGAGCGTGGTGGCGGCGCTGGGTTCCGCGGGACCGGCGATGGGTCTGCTGGCGGCTTCGGGCGCGCTGTCCGCGGCCTTGGCGGCGAGCCTGCGCTACGAGTCCCCGCAGGGGGGCGCCGGACGGTCCGGAGCCCGGCCCGGGCTCACCGGGGGGCTCGCCGCGCTGTGGCGGGTGCGGCAGTTGCGGGCCGTCACCTCGGCGACGACCCTGGCCTTCGTCGGCATCGGCTCCCTCACCACCACCTCGGTGCTGCTGGCCTCGGCGCTGGGCAGCCCGGGGGCCGGCGGGGTGCTGATGACGGCCTTCGCGGTGGGCGCGCTCGCCGGTTCCCTGACGCTGGGCCGGGTCACGGCCGTCACACCGGGCCGGCTGGCCTGCGGGGCGCTGGCCGGGACGGCGGTGGCCCTGGCCGGGGCGGCGTTCACACCCTCGGTGGCGTGGACGGCGGCCGCCTTCGCCGCCGCCGGGGTGTGCGACGGCCCGCTGCTGACGGCCACCCTCAGGATCCGCTCGGAGTACGCCCCCGAGGCGGTGCGCACGCAGGTCTTCACCCTGGGCGCCGGGCTCAAGCTGACGGCTGCCTCGGCGGGCGCCGCCCTGGTGGGGCTGGCAGCCGCAGCGCCGCCCCGGACGCTGGTGCTCGGGATCGCCGGGCTCCAGGCGGCCGGGGCCCTGCTCCAGGCCTGGTTGGGCCGGGCCGGGCCCGTGGCGGCCGCGGGGGCGGTCACAGGGCCGTCGGCAGCTTCCGCCACAGCTCGGGCCGGTCCGCGGACTCCCGGAGCGCCGTGAGGGCGCCCGCGTGCGGGGCGGCGTAGAGCGTCGGGTAGTCCACCTCGCCGAGCTCGGGGCGTACGGGGAAGGCGAGTTGCTCCCGTTCGAGGTCGAACCGGGCGTCCACGCCGGGCTTGTTGCCGCGCGCGTCCAGGCGGGACCAGCCGTCGCGGCCGGGCAGCCGCAGGGCGACGAGCCCGTGGAGCAGGGGCTGTGAGCCGTCGTCCTCGGTGAGGCGCTGGTAGCAGAGGGCGGCCGGGATGCCCCGGGCGCGCAACAGGGCAGCCAGGGCATGGGACTTGGCGTGGCAGATGCCGTTGCGCGTGGCGAGCACGTCGGAGGCGCGCCAGGTGACGCGCATGTCCCCCGAGTCGCCGGAGTGCGGGATGGTGTCGCGCACGAACTCGAACGCCGCTTCGGCGTAGGCGTACGGGTCTGCGCCGACGGCCCACAAGGCGTCGGCGGTCTCGCGGACGAGGGGGTGCCCGTGGTCGACGGCTTCGTCGGCGGCCAGATAGGCGCGGACGTCGGCATGCTCCTGGATCAGTTCCATGACCCAGGAGCATACCTATGCAGCATTCTGCATTTCTATCGATTTATGGAGTGCAGTTCGCCGGCCACGACTACCGGGCGAGTTCTTCCTTCAACGCCTGGAGGAAGCCGTCGACGTCCTCCTCCTGCGTGTCGAAGCTGCACATCCAGCGGACGTCACCGGCGATCTCGTCCCAGAAGTAGAAGCGGTAGCGCTCCTGGAGGCGCCGGGACACCTCGTGCGGCAGCCGCGCGAACACCGCGTTCGCCTGCACCGGGTAGAGGATCTTGACGCCGTCCGTCTCGCGGACGCCCGCCGCGAGCCGCTGGGCCATCGCGTTGGCGTGGCGGGCGTTGCGCAGCCACAGGTCCTTCGCGAGCAGCGCTTCGAGCTGCACCGACACGAACCGCATCTTCGACGCCAGCTGCATCGACATCTTGCGGATGTGCTTCATCTGCCGCACGGCGTCGGGGTTCAGCACGACCACGGCCTCGCCGGCCATCATGCCGTTCTTCGTGCCGCCGTAGGAGAGCACGTCCACGCCGACCGCGTTGGTGAAGGCGCGCATGGGCACGTCGAGCGAGGCCGCGGCGTTGGCTATCCGGGCGCCGTCGAGGTGCACCTTCATGCCCAGCGAGTGCGCGTGGTCGCAGATCGCCCGGATCTCCTCGACGGTGTAGACCGTGCCGAGTTCGGTGTTCTGGGTGATCGAGACGACCTGCGGCATGGCGCGGTGCTCGTCCTCCCAGCCCCACGCCTGCCGGTCGATCAGCTCGGGGGTGAGCTTGCCGTCGGGCGTGGGGACGGTGAGGAGCTTGATACCGGCCATCCGCTCGGGCGCACCGCCCTCGTCGACGTTGATGTGCGCCGACTCGGCACACACCACGGCGCCCCAGCGGTCGGTCATCGCCTGGAGGGCGGTGACGTTGGCGCCGGTGCCGTTGAAGACGGGAAAGGCCTGCGCGTACGGACCGAAGTGACTGCGGAAGATCTTCTGCAGGTGTTCGGTGTACTCGTCGTCGCCGTAGGAGACCTGGTGGCCGCCGTTGGCGAGCGCGACGGCCTCCAGGATCTCCGGATGCACCCCCGCGTAGTTGTCGCTGGCGAATCCGCGCACCGTCGGGTCGTGGTGGCGGCGCGCATCGGTCGTCCCGATCGCGGTTCTCACGGCCTGGGAGTGAGCCACAGACGCTGTCCGTTCACATCGGAGGCGGGCTCGTCCCATACGCCGGCGATGGCCTCGGCCAGCTCCTTGACGTCCGTGAAGCCCGCGAACTTCGCATTGGGGCGTTCCGCGCGCATCGCGTCGTGCACCAATGCCTTGATGACCAGGATCGCAGCCGCGGCCTGCGGGCCGTCCTCGCCCCCCGCCTTGCGGAAGGAGTCGGCCATGGCCAGCGTCCAGGCCTCGGCGGCCGCCTTGCCGGCGTTGTAGGCGGCGTTGTTGGCGACCGGCTTGTGGGCGCCGGACTGGCTGACCAGGACGTAGCGGCCGCGGTCGCTGCGGAGCAGGCCGTCGTGGAACGCGATCGAGGTGTGCTGCACGGTGCGGATCAGCAGCTTCTCCAGGAAGTCCCAGTCCGCGAGGTCCGTGTCGGTGAAGGAGGTGCTCCCGCGCCAGCCGCCGACGAGGTGGACCAGGCCGTCGATGCGGCCGAAGTCCTTCTCGATCCGCTCGGCCCAGGCCTTCGTCGCGGCGAGGTCGAGCAGGTCGACGGTGTCCCCGATGACGGTGGCGCCGCCGTGGGCGTACCGGGCCGCGTCCACGGCCTCGGCGAGGCGCGCCGGGTCCGCGTCGGACGCGACGACGGTCGCGCCCGCCTCGGCGAGGCGGAGCAGGGCGGCGCGCCCGGCGGGCCCGCCCGCCCCGGCGACCGCCACCACCGCTCCCTGGAGCACCGTGTTGTCGTTGCCCGAGCCGTTCATCCGTGCAGCCTCCTGAGGGCGAGTGGTCACGCGGCCACTCGCTGCGCGTCGTCAGCGTTCACAGCAGTGATGCCCTTGGTGGAGGCGATCACTCCCTTGAGCTTTTTGGCGAGCGCCTCATAGAACATGCTGAGCGGAAACTCGTCGGCGAGCACGTCGTCCACGAGCTTGCGCGGCGGCAGCGTCAGGTCGAGGGCGTCGGGGCCCTTGGCCCACTTGGAGCCCGGGTGGGGGGCCAGGTAGGTGGAGACGAGCTCGTACGCCTTGAACCAGTGGACGAGCTTCGGGCGGTCGATGCCGGCCCGGTAGAGGTCCTCGATCTCGGCGCAGAGCTGGTTGGTGACCTGCGGGGCACGCATCCAGTCGATCTTGAGCGTGTTGTCCGTCCAGCGCACGACGTCGTGCTTGTGGAGGTAGGCGAAGAGCAGCTGGCCGCCGAGGCCGTCGTAGTTCCGGTTGCGGTCGCCGGAGACCGGGAAGCGGAACATGCGGTCGAAGAGGACGGCGTACTGCACGTCCCGGCCGTGCTCGTTGCCCTCGGACTCCAGCTTCACGGCCTCCTTGAAGGCGGTGAGGTCGCAGCGCAGCTCTTCCAGGCCGTACATCCAGAACGGCTGGCGCTGCTTGATCATGAAGGGGTCGAACGGCAGGTCACCGTGGCTGTGGGTGCGGTCGTGGACCATGTCCCACAGGACGAAGGCCTTCTCGCAGCGCTCCTGGTCCTCGACCATCCGGGCGATGTCCTCGGGCAGCTCGATGCCCAGGATGTCGACGGCGGCCGCGGTGACCTTGCGGTAGCGGGCGGCCTCGCGGTCGCAGAAGATGCCGCCCCAGGTGAACCGCTCGGGGGCCTCGCGCACGGCGATCGTCTCCGGGAAGAGCACCGCGGAGTGGGTGTCGTAGCCCGGGGTGAAGTCCTCGAAGGTGATGCCGAGGAAGAGCGGGTTGTCGTACCGGGTGCGCTCCAGCTCGGAGAGCCACTCGGGCCACACCATCTTGAGGACCACGGCTTCGAGGTTGCGGTCCGGGTTCCCGTTCTGGGTGTACATCGGGAAGATCACGAGGTGCTGGAGCCCGTCGGCACGCTCGGCGGCGGGGTGGAAGGCCAGCAGGGAGTCGAGGAAGTCCGGCACCGGGAATCCGGCCTCGGCCCACTTGCGCAGGTCGGCGACGAGGGCCTGGTGGTAGGCGGTGGCGTGCGGGAGCAGCGGCGACAGGGTCTCCACGGCCGCGATCACCCGCTCGACGGCGGCGGCGGCCTCGGCCCGGGTGGGGGCGGCCTCCGCCTCGAAGTCGATGGAACCGTTAGAGGCCTGCCAGGGGCGGATCTCCTCCACGGCGGCCTTGAGCTCGGGCCACGCCGGGTGATCGACCACCCGCGCCCCGGCGGATATCACGGCGCCACCGGTGCCCGGCACAAGAGTTTCCGTCATGTCACTTCCTCCACAGGAGAACCTCACGTCAGGGCAGCGTAAGCGGCTGAGGCTCTCCTGTTCAAGAGGAGACTCGGGAAAATATCCTGCGACACCCCCCACTCCACGGGAATTCTTCCCGTGCTAGAGGGCGGAAGCGGTCGCTCCGGCCCCCATCCGGCCCTGGAGCCCTACGCGTGCTTGAAGTGGGGGATCACTTTGTCCCCCCACTGCCGCAAGGTCTCCAGACAGGCCTCCTGGGGGACCGTGCCCATCTGTATGAGGCACATCACCTCGTCGGCCCCGGCCGCCCTGAGCCGTTCGACGTACGCGACGGCCTCCTCCGCGCTCCCGTAGGCGTGGTCGGCGTTGAAGGTGGCCGTCGAGGTGGGCCGCACCGGGATCTCCAGTTCGTGCAGCCGGGCCACCACCTGCTCGGCCGCCTCGCGCATCCCCGCGGCCTCGTCGGCGCCCGCCACCACCGCCTCGTCGGGGACGCCCGCCCCGCCGTACCAGTGGCCGATGGACTGGGCGAAGAACCGCTGGCCGCGGATGCCGATCCGCCGGGCCTCCTGCGGGTCGTCCAGCACGATGGTCGGGCAGAGCACCGAGAAGTGGTCGTTCACCGCGCTCGACACGAAGCGCGCGCCGTCCCGCCGGGCGATCGCGGCGTCGTACGCGGCCCGCATCCCCGCGATCGCCTCCGGCCCGGCGAAGCCCATCACCAGCGCGCCCACGCCCAGCTCGGCGGCCTGCTCCAGGGTTTCGGTCCGGCTGCACGCGAGGAACAGCGGCGGGTGGGGCCACTGGGCCGGCCGGGGCAGGACCGGGTACGGGCCGATGTCCAGCAACTCCCCGTGGTACTCCAGCTCCTCCTCCTGCCAGGCGCGCCCGATGATCCGCAGCGCCTCCTCCACCTCGGCGGTGGTGCGTTCCTTGTCCACCCCGAACAGCGAGGTCTCCTGCGTGGTGCCGCCGCGTCCGGCGCCCAGGTCGAGCCGTCCGCCGGAGAGCAGGTCGAGCATCGCGGCCCGCTCCGCGACCCTGACCGGATGGTTGAAGCGGAACGGCATGCAGACGACGCCGTGGCCGATGCGGATGGTGCGCGTCCGCGCCGCGATCCAGGTCAGGAAGATCTCCGGAGCGCTCAGGTGTGCGTACCACTTCAGCGCGTGGTGCTCGACCGCCCAGATCCGGTCGAATCCCACACGTTCGGCGAGCACGGCCTGTTCGACGCAGTCGCGGATGACCTGGTGTTCCCGCTCGACGGTCGGATCGGCCAGCTGCGCTTCGAAGATCACGGAGAATTTCACGACGCCTCCAGAAGTCGCGCGGTCGCGTTCGGGCGCGCCGCACGCCGGGACTTGCTTCGATTAGGAATATGACTAGTAGTCATAAGATGAAGAAGCAAGACCCGGGACCGGCCGGGTCCGCGCGGCGTACCGCGCCGGCGTCGTCAACGTCTCGGGGACGCGCCCACCCGCGGGTGACCGCGCAACGCCGCGACCGGGGCGCGCGCCCTGGCGGGAAGCGGCCGCAGGGGTCGTTCCGGGCGCTGCACGGCCGGTCTCATCACACCCGCGGCCCACTAGCATGCGTCCTCACCGCGCGGCCGGTCGGGACACCGCGACCGCGCGGCAGCCGCCGTCGACGGAAGCGAGAGAACCTTGACTTTCCTCACCATCGGTCACCGCGGGGTCATGGGTGTGGAGCCGGAGAACACCCTGCGGTCCTTCGTCCGCGCGGAACGCTGCGGCATGGACGTCATCGCGCTGGACGTGCGCCTGAGCAAGGACGGCGCGCTCGTCGTCCTGCACGACGGCGAAGTGGACCGCACGACCGACGGCGCGGGCGCCGTCGCCGAACTGACCCTGGCCGAACTGCGCGAGCTGGACGCCGGTGACGGCGAACGCGTGCCGGTCCTGGACGAGGTGCTGGAGGCGGTGCGCACACCGCTCCAGGTCTGCGTGCAGGACGAGGCCGCCGCCGGGGCGCTCACGGACCTGGTCGTGCGCCGGGACCTGAGCGGCCGTATCGAGGTGGCCTCGTTCCAGGACGCGGTCCTCGCCGGGGCGGCCCGGCGGGTGCCAGGGCTGCGCACCGCCCTGTACGCGGACCCCGACGGGCCCGGCGTGGTGGACCGGGCGCTCGCCGCGCACGCCCGGACGGTCGCTCTGAGGCTGCGCCGGATCACCCTGGAGACGGTGGAGGCGGCGCACGCGGCCGGGCTGCGGGTGACCGGCTGGACGGTCGACTCCCTGGACCAGTTGCGGCTGGCCCGCGCGCTCGAACTGGACGGCGTGCTCACCGGCTTCCCGGAGATCCGCAGCACCGGCCGCTTCACCGCCTGAGCGGGCGGCCCGCAGTCCGCTACAGCGGCTTGACCAGCAGCTCGAAGGCCAGGTCGGTGCGGAGCGGGATGCCGAAGCGCTCGTCGCCGTACGGGAAGGGGCTCAGTTCGCCGGTGCGCCGGTAGCCGCGGCGCTCGTAGTAGGCGATGAGTTCCTCCCGCACGTTGACCACCGTCATGCGCATCTGCGTGGCGCCCCAGTCCTCGCGGGCCCGCCGCTCGGCCTCGGCCAGGACCTCCTTGCCGAGGCCCCCGCCCTGCAGCCCGGGGCGGACGGCGAACATTCCGAAGTAGGCGTGGTCGCCCCGGTGTTCGAGCTGGCAGCAGGCGACGAGTTCGCCCGCGCGCTCCACGACGAGGAGTACGCCGTCGGGGGCTTCGATGATCTGCCGGACGCCCTCCGGGTCGGTGCGCTGGCCGTCCAGGTAGTCCGCTTCCGTCGTCCAGCCGGCCCGGCTGGCATCTCCCCGGTAGGCCGACTCGACGAGCGCCACCAGTTCCGGTACGTCCGCCTCGACGGCGGGCCGGAAGCTCAGGGCGGCGGGGTGGGCGGTCGGCATGGGCGACTCCGTTCATCTGATCGGCATATGACATGCCGGGTACGGCATGCAGAGCCTATCCCGGGGCGGCGTGCACGCCCTTCCGCAGGGGCATCTCTTCCCCTGACGCCGACGAACCGGGAGGTTCCGCCGTGCACGGATCCGCGCTGCCGTCCGCCGCCTCAGCCGTCTCCGGCTGGCTGCTCGTCGCGCTCTGCGCCACCAGCGGTACGTACTGCCTGCTGCGGGCGCGCAGAGCGGGCCGGGCGGCGCGCGGCGCGGCGATGGGCGAGGCGCTGATGGGGTTCGGGATGGCCGTGATGGCGGCGCCGTCCGGCACCGGGCCGTGGGGGCCGGGGATCTTGCTGGGCGTCTTCTGCGCGGCTGCCGCGCACGCGCTGTGGCTGCTGCGGGGTGGGCCGGGCCTCGGCCACCACGCGCACCACGCGGTCGGTTCCCTGGCGATGGCCTACATGGCGTACCTCGGGATCGCGGCGGGCTCCGGGCACGCGCACGCACACGGGCAGAGCGCGGGCCCGCCCCTGGTGACGGGGGCCCTCCTCGTGTACTTCGCGGGGTACGTCCTGCTGGGCGGGGCCCGGCTGGTGGCGGGCGGCGGCGGGCGGCCGGTCCCCGTGGCGGGCGGCGGCGGGCGGCCGGTCCCGGTGGCGGCGGCCGCGGGCGCTCCGGGCGAGTTGACCAGGGCCTGCCGACTGACCATGGGCATCGGGATGTTGGCGATGCTGCTGAGCATGTGAGGGGCGGCGAAACGTGTCCTGCGTCACCAATGGCGCGGGCCCTACCCGCAGGTAGCGCCTCGCTCGTAGGCTGCGGCCATGATGGTCTCCGCCGCTCTCCTGCTGCTCGGCGCACTGACCGCGCTGCTCGCCCCCCGCCTGCTGGCGCGGGCCGAGTGGCCCGACCGTGAGCCGGTCGTCGCGCTGTGGGTGTGGCAGTGCGTGGTGGGGGCGGTGCTGCTGTGCCTGGCACTGTCGATGCTGCTGAGCGCCGCGGCGGCCTGGCAGGCGGTGCGGGGGCGGCTCTTCGCCGCCGCCCCGCACGGGGTGGTCGACGCCTACGGGCTCGGGGCGGCGGGCGGCATGTGGGCCGCGGCCACCGCGCTGGCGCTGGCGGGCGGGGGCCTGTGGACGGGGGCGATGCTGACCCGCGAGGTGCTGCGGGCGCGGGCCCGGCGGCGCGCCCGCGGGGCCGAACTGCGCGAACGCGCCCCGCTGTTGCCCGGCGAGGATCCGCAGGCCGCGCGGCTCGTCGTCCTGGAGGGGCCCCGGCCCGAAGCGTGGTGGCAGCCGGGTACGGTCCCGCAGCTGGTGGTCACGACGGCCGCGCTGGGCCGGTTGAAGGGCAGCCAGCTGGATGCCGTCCTGGCCCACGAGCAGGGGCATGTCGCGGCCCGGCACGACTGGCTGCTGCACTGCTCGCGGGCGCTGGCCGGGGGGTTCCCGCAGGTGCCGGTGTTCACGGCGTTCGAGGAGGAGATGCACCGCCTGGTGGAACTCGCCGCCGACGACGTGGCCTCCCGTCGGTTCGGGCGGCTCACGGTCGCGCTGGCCCTGGTCGGGCTGAACGAGGACCGCGGGGTGTTCGGCCTGGGCGCCGCCCCCGAGGCGCACGTCCCCCAGCGGGTGCGGCGGCTGCTGTCCGCCACCCCGCGGCTGTCCCCGGCCCGGAGGCTGCGGCTGACGGCGCTCGCGACGCTGATGCCCGCCCTGCCGCTGGCGGTGGCCTTCGTACCGGGCCTGAGTGTGCTCACATAGCCCCCGGGGCGCTCCTCGGCCCTCCACCGCGCCGGCTGGCAGGCTGGGGCCATGGACGCACCCACCCCAGGCGCCTGGCTGCGCGCCGGAATCAGACGCGACGGCGGACCCCTGCGCGAGGACGAGCACGTCGTCTGGCTCCGGAGCGGCGCCTGTTACGCCGACAGCCGCGGCTTCGCCGGGACCACTTCCCATGACGGGCGGCAGGTCACCTTCCACCACGAGATCGGCTCTCCCGGCGAGGACATCGGAACCCTGCGGCCGGACGGCAGCGGGCTGGTGGAAACCGGCACGAACACCGACGGGAGCACGTTCCTGGAAGTGTGGACACCCCTGGGCGGTGACCGGGGCCCCGAGGGTTCGTGGCGCGCGGGCGGAGCCCAGATCGTCCGCGTCGGCCGGCACGTCGTCCATGTGGACGCCGCGGGCACTGGCGCCTACTTCGAGCTGCCCGGCAGCGGGCAGGACTGAGCGCACCCGCCGGATGCAGGGCCCTGCTCTGGGTGATCCCCCGCGTCACCCAGAGCAGTAGACCCGCGCGCTGAGTATATTGGCTCGGAGCCAGTCAACGCAGGAGTAAGCATGGTCCCGCGCAGCGCATCGGTCAATGAAGAATTGCGCAGACGTTCCCGGGAACGGCTGCTCCAGGCGGCGGTGGAGCTCGTCGGCGAGCGCGGCTATGAAGCCACCACCCTCGGCGACATCGCCGACCGGGCCGGCGCCGCCCGGGGCCTGATCTCGTACTACTTCCCGGGCAAGCGCCAGCTGCTCCAGTCCGCCGTCCACCGGCTGATGCACCTGACCCTGGAGGCTGCCCTGGAGCGGCCGCCCCGCAGCGACGACGGCCGCGAACGCCTGGCGCGAGCCATCGACGCGATCCTCGGGCTGGCCGTGGACCGGCCCCGGCTGATGCGCACCCACATGGCGGGCATCCTGCAGGCGGAGGGCTTCGTCCGGTGCGCGGAGCAGCAGCGCCTCGCGGAGTTGCTGAGCGACACCGTCATCCGGTACGGCTCGAAGGACGTGGACACCGACTACCCGCTGCTGCGGGCACTGCTGATGGGCGCCGTGGTGGCGGTCCTGCTGCCGGGGGCGCCGATGCCGGCCGCCCGGCTGCGGGCCGAGCTCTTCCAGCGCTACGGGCTGGAGTGGGAGCTCGGCACCCCGCCGGACGGGGTTCCGCCCGGCGGGGGCCCCGCGCTGCCCCGTCAGTGATAGGCGGGCTGGCTCTGCACGTTGAGCCGGTCCGTCCACACCCACTTGGCGCTGTCGGTGCGCCGGTCGTCGAGCCGGAGCACGTCGAGCCCCTTGACGATGTCGTTCGAGTAGATGTGGCCGCGGTAGTAGTACGCCGACCACGAGCCGCCCAGCCCCAGCTTGTCCGTGGTCAGCGGACCGCGCTCGAAGTAGGCGATCTCCTTGGGGCTGGTGGAGTCGGTGAAGTCCCAGACGGAGACACCCCCCTGGTACCAGGCCTGGACCATGACGTCACGGCCGCCGCCGACCGGGATCAGCGAGCCGTTGTGGGCCACGCAGTTCTCGGTGTCGGCCTGCCTGCGTGGGATCTTGAAGTAGCTCTTGAAGGCGAGCCTGCGCTGGTCGCCGCGGCCGGTGATGTCGTAGATGCCGTCGGCCCCCCGGTCGGGACCCGTCGCCTCGTTGCAGGTGGCGCTGCCGCCGCCGCCCAGTTCGTCGGTGAAGACCACCTTGTCCGCCCCCTCGTTGAAGGTGGCGGAGTGCCAGAACGAGAAGTTCACGTTGTCCTGCACGCGGTCGATGACGCGCGGCTGCTCGGGGTCGGTGATGTCGAAGAGGATGCCGTCGCCCATGCAGGCGCCGGCGGCGAGGTTCTCGGACGGCAGCACGGTGATGTCGTGGCACCCGGTCGTCTTGGAGACGCCCGGATTGGCGGGCGCGCCCGGGTTGCCGCCGTCCGGGAAGAGGACGGGGAAGGCCACGACCGCGGCCCGGGTCGGATCCTTCCTCGGGACCTTGACGACCGAGATGCCGTCGTGCGGCGGCAGGCAGTCGGGGAAGGCCTCGCTCGGCGAGTACGAGGAGACGTACAGGTAGATGTCGCGGCCGCCCGGCACCAGGGTGTGGGTGTGGGAGCCGCAGGAGGTCTCCACCGACTTGATGTACTTGGGGTTCTTCTTGTCCTTGATGTCGAAGATCTTGATGCCCTCCCAGGAGGACTTCTCCGTCGCGGGCTGCGAGACGCTGTGGCAGGAGTCGTCGCTGCGGGAGGAGTCGGTGGAGAGGAAGAGCAGGTCGCCGTAGACGGAGACGTCGTTCTGGCCGCCCGGGCAGAGCACGGTGGCGACGGTCTTGGGCGCCTTGGGATCGCCGATGTCGTAGATGGTGAAGCCGTCGTAGCTGCCCGCGAAGGCGTACCGGTCCTGGAAGGCCAGGTCGGAGTTGATTCCGTTCGGATAGCTGCTGGGGACGTTGGCCAGGGGCGTGACGTTCTTGCTGTGCACGATCTCGTCCTGACCGGGGATCTCGCCGGGGGCGAGTTCGCGGTCCGGGGTGGCGGCGCTCCGGGGGACGGCGGCGCCGGACGAGGAGCCGGGCGTCAGGTCGCCGGGGTCGGGGGTGGCGGACGCCGGTCCGGCGCCCGCCAGGAGTGCCGTCAGGAGTCCGGCGGCCGCGAGGGCGGCCCCCGGACTCCGGGGCCGCGCCCTGCTGGTGTGCAACGAGGTCACTGTGCCTCCCGTGGGGGTCCGCGCATTCGGCGTTCGTACGGGGAACGGAACCTGGACCCCGGCAGTATGTTGCTTTTCATGGACATGGCAAATGCATTACTCGGCCGATTCCTCGGGGCGGCGGCCCTGGCCGCCGGACTCCTCTTCACCCTCACCGGCTGCCAGGGGGACGACCGGGCGGACGACGGCAGGCCGGTGGTGATCGCCCCCGGCAGACCGGGCGAACAGGCCCGTACGCTCTCGCCCGGACAGGCCGCGAAGGAGCGGCCCGACGACACGCCCAACACCGCCGACCACGCCTACGTGCGCCACATGATCGAGCACCACCGCCAGGCCCTGGCGATGAGCGCACTGGCGCCGGGACGGGCCTCCACGGACGGGGTCAAGCGCCTCGCCGAGCGGATCGCGGCGGCGCAGGGGCCCGAGATCGGCGCGATGGAGAAGTGGCTGGCGCGCTACCCCGAGCCGTCCCCCGCCGACGGCGGCGCGGCCGGCCACGACCACGGGGCGATGCCCGGGATGGCGACGGAGCAGCAGCTGGGAGAGCTGACCGCCGCCGGCGGGCCGGAGTTCGACCGGCTGTTCCTGCGCCTGATGACCGCCCACCACGAGGGCGCCTTGAAGATGGCCGGCGAGGCGCTGGCCCAGGGCAACAACGCCGCGGTCGAGGAGATGGCGACCGAGCTGGTGGCCACGCAGAGCGCCGAGATCGACCGGATGCGCGCCATGGGCTGACGGGCTCGGCACCCGGTGTCATGCTGGGAGGCACCTGCGGGAGGAGCTCCGCCGTGCTTCGTGTCGCCGTCGTCGGTTCGGGCCCCAGCGGGGTCTACGCCGCGCAGAGCCTGGTCCAGCAGCGCGAGGTGCCGGGCGTCCTGGTGGACGTACTGGACCGGCTGCCGGCGCCGTACGGGCTCGTGCGGTACGGGGTGGCGCCCGACCACGAGAAGATCAAGTCGCTGACCGGAAGTCTGCGCTCGGTGCTGGAGGACGAGCGGATCCGCTTCCTCGGCAACGTGGAGGTGGGCGGACCCGCCCTGCCGACGGCCCGGCTGCGCGAGATGTACCACGCGGTGGTGTACTGCGTCGGCGCCGCTCAGGACCGGCATCTGGGCATCCCCGGCGAGGAGTTGCCCGGCGTCCACTCCGCGACGGCCTTCGTGTCCTGGTACAGCGGACACCCCGACGCGGCGCAGGCGCCCTTCGACCTCTCCGGCGTCGCGTCGGCGGTGGTGGTCGGCGCCGGCAACGTGGCGGTCGACGTGACCCGGATCCTGGCCCGCGGCGTACCCGAACTGGCGCCCACCGACATGCCGCAGGCCGCCCTGGGGGCCTTGGCCGCGAGCCGGGTGCGGGCGGTGTCGATGGTGGCCCGGCGGGGGCCTTCGCAGGGCAAGTTCACCACCAAGGAGCTCCGCGAGCTGGGCACCCTGCAAGGGGTGGGCGTACGGGTGGATCCCGCCGAACTCGCGCCGGACCCCGCGTACGGGGACCCGGACGCGGCGGCCGCGCTGCCGGCGGTGGCCCGGCGGAACCTGGAGGTGCTGCGCGCCTGGGCCGCGGCGGCCCCCGTCGAGGCGGAGCGGAACATCACGCTGCGGTTCTACCTGCGGCCGGTGGAGGTGCTGGCGGGGCCCGACGGCCGGGTCGCCGGGGTCCGCTTCGAGCGGACCGCCCCCGACGGCCTGGGCGGGGTGGGCGGTACGGGCGTGTACGAGGACGTCCCGGCGCAGCTGGTGCTGCGCTCGGTGGGGTACCGGGGCGCGCCGCTGCCCGGGCTGCCCTTCGACCCGGTGACGGGCACGGTCCCGCACGCGGCGGGCCGGGTGCTCCGCGAGGGCCGGGCCGGCGTCGGCGAGTACGTCGCGGGGTGGATCAAGCGCGGCCCGACCGGGGTGATCGGCACCAACCGGCCGTGCGCGAAGGAGACGGCGTCCTCCCTGCTCCAGGACGCGGCGGCGCTGGCCCGCCGCATGTTGGGGCAGGACCCGCTGGACGCGCTGCGCGCGGCGGGGCTGAGTCCGGTGCAGTGGCCCGGCTGGCTGGCCATCGAGACGGCGGAGGCCGACCTGGGCCGCTCGCTGGGGCGCCGCTCGGTCAAGATCCCGGACTGGGCGGGCCTGCTGGGCGCGGCCGGAGCGTAGCGGCCGAAGGGGTCGCGCGGCCGGACCTGCCGGGCTCCCGGGCATGCGCCCGGCCCTGCCGGCACCCAGGGCCTGCCGGCAAAGTCCTTCCCCCGGCTACCGCTGGGAGGTGCCCCCAGGCCCGCGACGCCCGGCACCGTACCCCGCCGCGTTGTCGGAACTCCCCAGTACGTCCAGTACAACGGCGCGCCTCCGCCTTGCGTTGCACGGCACCGGACGCCGCGGGCCTTACCGGCGCTACTTTCACGACAGGCCCCAGGGGCGTGCGCTCCGTTACGAAGCGGCCGTCGGGCGCACGGCCGCGATGCGCCGGGATTCACGAACGCGCGCCCGACCCTGCCGGCTCTCAGGCGCCCCTGGGTGCCGGCCCTGCCGCCACCCAGGGGCGCCCGGAACGAAGCGGCCGTCGCTCACAGCCGCGGTGCAGCGTGCCTCAGGAACGCACAGCCGCGATGCAGCGGGCCCAGGCAGCGCGCACCCGCGGTGCAGCGGCCTCGGGAACGCGCACCCGCGATGCGGCGCGCCCCGGGCAGCGCGCCCCGCGATGCGCCGGGCCTCAGGAACGCGCGCTCGCGCCGGCTGCCGTCAGGCGGGCCGCTTCGGCGTCGGCCGCCGTGAGGACGGTGTCCAGGAGGCCCGGGAAGAGGGACTCCAGGTCGGCGCGGCGCAGGTCGTTCAGCTTGGTGGTGCCGCGGTACGTCTGCCGTACGACCCCGGCCTCGCGCAGGACGCGGAAGTGGTGGGTGGTGGTGGACTTGGTGACCGGCAGCACGAAGTGTGAGCAGGCCAGCTCCTCGGCGGCCGCGGCCAGCTCCCGGACGATGGACAGCCGGACGGGGTCCGAAAGGGCGTGCAGGACGCCCTCCAGGCGGATCTCGGCACTCCCGGGATGGGCGAGCGGGCGGGTGGTGGCGGCCGGCTCCGGCATCTGCTCCTCCACTCACTCGTCCATTCGGTGTCTTCGTACCCCGGGGTGCGTCGGCGCGCCCGCTCCGAGGTACGAGAACCATCGTAGGACACGTACGGCTGCGGGCGGGCGGCGATCGGCGCCCGCCCGCGGTTTCACCAGGCGCGGTGGTACGGGGACGGCGTGCGCGGCTCCACCCCCAGTTCACCGGCCGCCCGCCGGGCCCAGTAGGGATCCCGGAGCAGTTCACGGCCGAGCAGGATCGCATCGGCCTCCCCGTTGGCCAGGATCTTCTCCGCCTGGACGGGCTCGGTGATCAGCCCCACCGCGGCGGCCGGCAGGCCGGTCTCGCGCTTGACCCGGGCCGCGAAGGGCACCTGGTAGCCGGGGCCCAGCGGGATGCTCACGTGCGGGGCGAGCCCGCCGGTGGAGACGTCGAGCAGGTCCACGCCGTGCTCCTTGAGCAGTCCGGCCAGCCGGACGGTGTCGTCGCCGGTCCAGCCCCCCTCCTCCAGCCAGTCGGTCGCGGAGATGCGGAAGAACAGGGGGAGTTCCTCGGGCCACACCGCCCGTACGGCGTCCACGACGTCGAGGGCGAAGCGGGTGCGGTTCTCGAAGGAGCCGCCGTACTCGTCGGTGCGCCGGTTGCTGTGCGGGGAGAGGAACTCGCCGATGAGGTAGCCGTGGGCGCCGTGGATCTCCAGGAGTTCGTATCCGGCGGCCAGGGCCCGCCGGGCGGCGTCGGCGAACTGGCCGACGACCGTACGGATCTCCGCGGCCGTCAGCTCGTGCGGTACGGGGTCGCCTTCGGCGAACGGCACCGGGCTCGGCGCGAGGGGCTGCCAGCCGTGCGCATCGGGTCCGACGGGCCGGCCGCCCTTCCAGGGGCGCTCGGTGGAGCCCTTGCGGCCGCCGTGCGCGATCTGGATGCCGGGGACGGTCCCCTGCGCCTTGATGAAGGCGGTGATCGGGCGCAGCGCCTCGGTCTGGGTGTCGTTCCAGAGGCCGAGGTCGTAGGGGGTGATCCGGCCTTCCGGGGAGACGGCGGTGGCCTCCTGGACGATCAGTCCGGTACCGCCGACGGCGCGGGCCGCGTAGTGCGCGA
Organism: Streptomyces sp. NPDC051578; assembly: GCF_044454045.1. Taxonomy (NCBI): domain Bacteria; kingdom Bacillati; phylum Actinomycetota; class Actinomycetes; order Kitasatosporales; family Streptomycetaceae; genus Streptomyces; species Streptomyces sp. NPDC051578. Next base: position 41,417 of record NZ_JBITDH010000002.1, on the reverse strand, counting down.
CGTGCCACTCGTTGGCCACGCCCGCGCGGGGGCCGGTGGGCTCGGCGCTGTACTGGCACATCGGGGCCATCCACACGCGGTTCGGGATGGTCACCGATCGCACGGTGTAGGGCTGGAACAGGGCGGCGAAGGCAGCCGGGGCGGCACTCATCAGGCTCTCCAGGGTGACCGGGGGAAGCGCGCCGGGTATCCGGCGGCAAGTACGAGAGTCACCGTACTACGAATTCCCTCGTACTACGAAGTCTTTCGTACTAATCCCTCGGCGCGCGATGCGCCGCGGGCCGGTGCTGCCCTCCACTGTCGGCGCCCGGGTGCACACTGGCCGAAAGGCTGCCGTGCAGGACCGTCCGGAGGTATCGGCCATGTCCGATGTGCTACTGCTCGCGGGTACCCGCAAGGGGCTCTTCATCGGCCGGCGCGCGGGAGCCGGCCCCTGGACGTTCGAAGGGCCCCATTTCAACGCCCAGGCGGTCTCGGCCGTCGCCATCGACGTGCGGGGTTCCACGCCGCGCCTGCTGGCGGGCGGCGACAGCTCGCACTGGGGGCCGTCCGTCTTCCACTCCGACGACCTCGGCGCCACCTGGCGCGAGCCGGCCGCCCCCGCCGTGAAGTTCCCGCAGGACACCGGCGCCTCCCTGGAACGGGTCTGGCAACTCCAGCCGGCCGGGCCGGAGGCCCCCGACGTGGTCTACGCCGGTACGGAACCGGCCGCACTGTTCCGCTCGACCGACCGCGGCGAGTCCTTCGAGCTGGTCCGCACCCTGTGGGAGCACCCCACCCGCTCGCGCTGGGTACCGGGCGGCGGGGGTGAGGGGCTCCACACGGTGATCACCCATCCGGGTGACCCGGACTCCGTCACGGTGGCCGTCTCCACCGCCGGCGTCTTCCGCACGAAGGACGGCGGCGCGAGCTGGAACCCGTCCAACCGAGGGGTCTCCGCGGTGTTCCTTCCCGACCCGCAGCCCGAGTTCGGGCAGTGCGTCCACAAAGTCGCCCGGGACGCGGCCGATCCGGACCGGCTGTACCTCCAGAACCACTGGGGGGTCTACCGCAGCGACGACGCGGGGAACGCCTGGAGCGACATCGGATCCGGGCTGCCCTCCGACTTCGGCTTCGCCGTGGCCGCCCACCCGCACCGCCCGGACACGGCGTACGTCTTCCCCCTCAACGCCGACTCCGACCGGGTCCCGGCGGAGCACCGCTGCCGGGTCTTCCGCACCGAGGACGCGGGGGCGAGCTGGGAACCGCTGTCGAAGGGCCTGCCCGCCGAGGACCACTACGGCACGGTGCTGCGGGACGCGCTCTGCACGGACGACGCGGATCCGGCGGGGATCTACTTCGGCAACCGCAACGGCGAGCTGTACGCCAGCCATGACGACGGGGACAGCTGGCAGTTGCTGGCCGAGCACCTGCCGGACGTGCTCTGCGTGCGGGCGGCGGTCCTGCGTCGGTAGGACGGCCGCTGGGCCAGTAGAGTGACTGCCCGTGGCAGCACGACCGTTGAACGAGATCGTCGAACCGGGCTGGGCCCGGGCTCTGGAGCCGGTGGCGGCGCAGGTCGCCGCGATGGGCGACTTCCTGCGCGCCGAGATCGCGGCGGGAAGGACCTACCTGCCCGCCGGGCCGAACGTGCTGCGCGCCTTCCAGCAGCCGTTCGACGAGGTCAAGGTGCTGATCGTCGGGCAGGACCCCTACCCCACGCCGGGCCACGCGATGGGCCTGTCGTTCTCCGTCGCGCCCGAGGTGGACCCGTGGCCGCCGAGCCTGGACAACATCTTCCGCGAGCTGAACGCCGACCTCGGCGTTCCTCGGCCGGCCAACGGCGACCTGACCCCGTGGACCCGCCAGGGCGTGCTGCTCCTCAACCGCGCCCTCACCACCGCCCCGCGCAAGACCGGCGGCCACCGCGGCAAGGGCTGGGAGGCGGTCACCGAACAGGCGATCCGGGCACTGGCCGCGCGCGGGAAGCCGCTGGTGTCGGTGCTGTGGGGGCGCGACGCCCGGAACGTGCGGCCGCTGCTCGGCGAGCTGCCGGCGGTGGAGTCCGTGCACCCCTCCCCCATGTCGGCCGCGGGCGGATTCTTCGGTTCCAGGCCGTTCAGCAAGGTGAACGACCTCCTGGTGCGCCAGGGCGCGACTCCGGTGGACTGGCGCCTGCCGACGGCCCGTTGAGCCGTTCCGGCCGATAGGTGGCCGATACAGGCGACCCTGTCTCACATTCAGTGGATAAATACGGACAGAAGCCGCCGGAAATGACCCTGCCCGAACAACAGGTTCCGATAAACCAGTAGCATGCGGCGCCATGAGCTCCCCCACTGGGCCCGCAAATGGCCTGCCCGTACGAATGCCGCGACCCCGCCCTGCCGGACGGCACCGCCGCCCCGAGCCCGCGGTGGCGCCCGAGGGCGCGCCCGCGCTGGTGCTCGCCGTGCCCGGTGCCCCTTCGGCCGCCTCGCGCGGGCTCGCGGAAGAGATCCTGAGCATCGGCCGCTCCGAGCTGCCCGGCCTGGACGGCCGGATCGGCTACCTGGAGGGTGACGACTCCGAGGGCTCCGAGTTCCCCTCGCTGGCCGGTGTGCTGACCGCCGTCGCGCACGAGCGCGCCGCGCGCGCGGAGTTCGCCCGCGCCGCCGGCCACGAGGTGGCGGAGGCGACCGGCCCGGACGCCGTGGTCGTGCCCCTGCTCGTCGGTCCCGACGGCGACCTGCTGCGGCGCGTCCGCCAGGCGCTGATGGACTCCTCGGCCGCCGCCGAGCTGGCCGACGTACTCGGTCCGCACCCGCTGCTCGCCGAGGGGCTGCACGTGCGGCTCTCCGAGGCGGGACTGGCCCGCGCCGACCGCGCCCGGCTGTTCACCGTCACCACCGCCGCGGACGGCATCATCCTGGCCACCACCGGCGGCGAGGAAGCCGTCCAGGCCGCCGGGATCACCGGCATGCTGCTGGCCGCGCGCCTCGCGGTGCCGGTGAAGGCCGCCGCGCTGGACCAGGAGGGGTCGGTGGCCGGCATCGCCGACCAGCTGCGCGCCGAAGGCTCGACCCAGCTGGCCCTGGCGCCCTACCTGATCGGCCCGGAGGCGGCCGACGGCCTGCTGGACACGGCCTGCAAGGAGGCCGACTGCGCCACCGCCGAGGTCCTCGGGGCCTACCCGGCGCTCGGCAAGCTGGCCGTCGCCCAGTACAGCGCCGCGCTCGGTCTCACCCTGGGCGCCTCCGCCCACTGACCCGGCTCCCCGGAAGCGACACGAAGGGCCCGCGCCGTGGCGCGGGCCCTTCACGCGTCCCGGGACGCCCGGCCTACGGCCCGAAGACCACGCACGCGGCGGCCGGTACCTCGACGGACCCGGCCGCCCGGGGCTCGCCGGTCAGCGGGTCCAGGTCGAACCAGGTGACGTCGCCGGACCATTCGTTGGCCACGTACAGCCTGCGCCCCGTCGGGTCCAGGACCAGGTCGCGCGGCCAACTGCCGCCGCAGTGCGTGCTCCCGGTGAGCCGGGGCTTGGCGGGTCCGTCGGCGAGCGAGAACGCGGCGATCGTGTTGACGCCCCGGACGGCGGCCCACGCGAACCGCCCGTCGGGCGAGACGGCGACGACCGAGGGGTAGGGCCGCGTGTCCGCCGGCGCTTCCTCGGAGAGCACCGCGACCTCCGCGGTCGCCTCCAGCCGCCCGCCCCGTGCGTCCCAGCGGCACACGGTCAGCAGCGGCTCCAGCTCGTGGATGACGTAGACCGTCTCCCCGTCCGGGTGGAAGGCCAGGTGGCGCGGTCCGGAGCCGGCCCGCAGCCTGGTCTCCTCGTGCGGGCGCAGTCGGCCGTCGGCCGGGTCGAGGGCGCAGACCCGTACGGTGTCGGTGCCGAGGTCCACGCTGAGGACCCAGCGGCCGCTCGGGTCGGGCAGCACCTGGTGGGCGTGCGGCGCCTGCTGCCGTTCCGGGTCCGGCCCCGAGCCCTGGTGGGCCAGGACGGCCGGGGGCCCGCCGGGGACGCCGTCCGCGTCGAGCGGGAGGCTGCTGACGCTGCCCGAGGTGTAGTTGGCGGTCAGCAGCCGCTGCCCCGCCAGGCTGAGGTGGGTGGGGCCCGACGCGCCGACGGGGACGAGTGGTCCGTGGGCGGTGAGCCCGTCGGCCCCGGTCCGGAAGGCCGCGACCGCACCGTGCTCCGCCTCGCTCACCGCGTAGAGCACGCCCGGCTCCCGGGCGAGGGTGAGGCAGGACGGGTTGTCCGCCGTCCGGGTGACCGAGAGGGGCGTCAGCGCCCCGGTGGCCGGATCCACGGCCGCGGTGGTGATGCCGCGGCCGCCCCCCGAGGTGAACGAGCCGATGTAGGCCCGGTGTCCGCCGCCCTGGTCCGTGCTGCGCGCGCCATCCACAGGTGCCTCTATTCCGCCGTCCCGGATCCGGTCGCAACGACGGTAACAGAAGGTCTAGACCAAGTCCCGTCCCTTGGCCCGTTCGTGGGCCGCGGCGTGGTGGACGTACGTGGTCGCGCTCGGCCGGTCCTCGTAGGTGCGGTGGAAGACCGGGGTCGCCGCCCCGGAGATGGGAGGCACGATCCAGGACCAGTCGGCGCCCACCTCGCGCCCCTTGCGCTCCTCGCGCTCCAGGTGTGAGAGGAACCGCCGGGACTCGGTGTGGTGGTCGGAGATGCTCACCCCGGCCCCGTCGAAGGAGTGCAGGACCGCCCGGTTCAGCTCGACCAGCGCCCGGTCCTTCCAGAGCGAGCGGTCGCTGGAGGTGTCGAGCCCCATCCTGCGGGCAACGGCGGGCAGGAGGTTGTACCGGTCGGTGTCGGCGAGGTTGCGGGCGCCGATCTCGGTGCCCATGTACCAGCCGTTGAACGGCGCGGCCGGGTAGTGGATGCCGCCGATCTCCAGGCACATGTTGGAGATCGCGGGGACGGCGTGCCAGCGCAGGCCCCAGTCGTCCCACTGATCAGGCCCGTCCGGGTGCCGGATCGGCACCTCCAGCACGGCGTCCGCCGGGGTGTCGAACCAGCGCGGCTTGTCGTCCACGCCCTGGACCACGAGCGGCAGGAGGTCGAAGGGGGTACCGGGACCGCCCGGCCAGCCCAGGTCGAGCAGCGCCCTGGTGAGCGGCGCGTTGCGGGCGTCTCCGACGGTTATGGAGGGGTGGTCGCCGTATCCGGCGTAGCGGATGAGCTGCTCGCTCCAGATCAGCGGCCCGGGCCGGTCCGGGGTGTCGGGCGCGAAGACGGTGATGGTGGGCCGTATCCGGCCGCCGTTGGTGGCTTCCCGCAGGTGCTCGAAGCATTCTTCGGCGATGCTGTCGCCGTCGGTGAGCTCACGGCGGTCGCGCACCCGCAGCGAGTTCCAGTAGAGCCTGCCTATGCAGCGGTTGCTGTTGCGCCAGGCGACCCGGGCACCGTGGACGAGCTCGGCCGGGGTGTGCCGGTAGGTGCCGGTTCCGGCGAGTTCGACGCGCACGGCCGCCAGCCGGGCGTCCGGATCGCCGGCATCCGGGTTCTCCCGGTGGAAGAGCCGGATGAACTCCTCGGCGGCCTCCCACACTTGAGCGGTATCCGAGCGCTCCTGAGCGGTGCCCGAGCGCTGTTGAAGGATTTCCATTCCGGGCCGTTACCCCCTGTCCGTTCAGATCCACCCTGTACGTGCCGAATGAATGTGCCGTGAACATCACCCGTTGTACACGGGGCAGGTCAGCGGCGTGGGTGGGCGACGGCCGGAACACTCCTCCGGGTGATCTTCGCAGAACGGCCGGAGGAGGTGGCTTCAAGTGGATTATCATCCGCGCCGGTTCAGTCCCCGGAAAGGCCTTGAGGGCCTGGCCGAACCGGCGGGGCGGGACTGGATCAGGCGCCGACCACGAGCGGGGCGCGCGGGTGCGTGCGCAGCGGGACGTGCAGCGCCACGAGGGCGTGCTCCAGGCCGTGCAGGTGGGCGAGGACCGGCTCGGCCGGAGCCGGCGGCCGGGAGGCGCTCTCCGGGACGGCGGGGAGACGGCCGTCCCCCGGCGCGGTCAGCGCCTCCACCGCCGCCTCGACGCGCCAGCACGCCGCGGCGAGCCGGGCGTCGTGCGAGGCCTGCGGGTCGGCGGCGACGGCCACCAGGCCCCGCACTTCGCGCGCGCACGCGTCGAGCAGTTCCAGGACCTGTCGTGCGCGGGCCTTGCGGGCGCGCAGCGGGCTCAGCGGGTGCACCAGGGGCGCGAGGGCCATCCGTACCCGGGCCAGCAGCAGTTCGAGTTCGGCCGCGTGCGGGGCCGGATCGGCGAAGGGATGTCCGGCGAGGCGGTCGAGGGAGGCCGCCGTGGAGGCCCGTACGCAGTGCAGGGCGCGCTGGATCCAGGCATCGTTGGCGGCGTGCGTGGTGACGGGCAGTACCAGCACCACGGCGAGGGCGGCGCCGAGCGCGCCGATGGCGGTCTCCTGGAAGCGCAGCAGGAGCAGGCCGGGGTGCAGTACGCCGAGGAGTCCGTAGAGCAGGCCGGCCATCACGGTGACGAAGAACATCATCCAGGAGTACGACGGCGCGGCGGTGTAGAAGATCCCGAAGACGCATACGGCGACCAGGGCGGCGGTCGGTACGGGCGCGCCGTGCAGCGGTACGGCGACCAGCAGTCCGGCGGCGATGCCGGTGAGGGTGCCGACGACCCGGCGGAAGCCGCGGACCAGGGTCTCGCCCCGCGAGGCGGTGTTGACGAAGATCCACCAGGCGGTGCCCACGGCCCAGTACCAGCGGTCCTCGGAGAGGGCCTGCCCGATACCGAGCGCGAAGGCGCAGGCGGCCGTCGCCTGGAAGGCCTGCCGGGTGGTGGGCCGGGCCAGACCGGTGCCGGGCAGTCCGGGCGGCGCGGCGGGGGGCGGCGTACGGCGCTCGATGGGCCAGAGCACGAACCGCGCGGCGCCGGCCGCGAGCAGGGCCAGCCCGACGGCGGCGAACAGCTCGGGCAGCTGTGCGGGCACCGCGTGCAGGAACTGCGTGATGAAGAAGTTCATGAACGCGAAGATGCCGAGGGCGTGGCCGCGCGGGCCCCAGCGCCGGGCGTAGACCCCGGCGAAGACGACGGCGAGGAACGCGAGGTCGCGGGCGAGCGGCAGACCGTGCAGGGCGGTGGCCGCGGCGAGGACGGGGAAACCGGCGACGGGCAGCAGGGCGGTGGTGATCCGCTGGGCGCGCACGGTCGCGTCGAGCACGGTGAACAGGGCCAGCAGCGCGGCGAGCCCCCCGGTGATGGAGGCGGTCAGCGAGAGCCCTACGGCTTGGGCGGCGGCCACGGCGAGGCCCACGCCGACGACCGCGCGCAGCGAGTTCCTGAGTCTGATCAGCCCCGGGTCCGGAGCCACGAACATCCTCTTCACGACGGTGTGCCGCCCCCCTTGCGATGGTGCGCGCCGGGCCGGTGTCCGCCCGGGGTGGTGGGCGGCGTACAGGCACGGCGAAGGCGCCGCGGTCCGGAGCGGCCTCGTTGCCGTCCGGCGCTGCGCGGCGCCGTAAGTACATGGATACGACACAGATAACCATCCGGAGGCCCAGTGGCTCAACCGGGGCTCGGGACGCTGTGCCATTGGTACTGCACCGGGGGTTCTTTTCCGGCCGTTGGGCGCCAACGGACCAGGCTCACGCCTCGCCGATGCGCACCAGGGCGAGGGTGATGTTGTCGGGCCCTCCCGCGTCGATGGCGGCCTTCCACAGCTCGAAGGCGGCCCGGCCGTCGTCGTGGTCGCGCAGCAGGCCGTCCAGGACGTCCTCGGGCACCGGGTCGGTCAGCCCGTCCGTGCAGACCAGGTAGCGGCTCCCGACGGTGAGCGGGGACGTGCGGATGTGCGGGGTGACGGCGTGGAAGCCGCGCGCTCCGCCGAGTGCCTGGGTGATGAGGGAGGTCGTGCGGCGGCCCGGCGGAAGCGGCGGGCTGTCGTCGACGCTCACCTGGCGCAGCGCCGCGTCCGAGGCGTCGAGCACCCTGCTGTCGCCGACGTTGAAGGTCAGCACGGACTCGGGCAGGACGACCGTACCGGCGACGGTGGTGCCCATGCCGGCCAGTTCCGGCTCGCGGTCGGCGGCCTCGTACACCGCGCGGTTGCACCGTTCCAGGGCTTCGCGGACGGCCTCCTCGCCGTCCAGCGACGGCCCGAGCTCCGCGAGGCGCCGTACGACGAGGGCGCTGGCCACCTCGCCGGCCGGCTGTCCGCCGATGCCGTCGGCGACCGCGACGACGAGCGGCGAGCCGAGCGGGAACACCAGCATCTGCGGGTTGCGGGTCTCGGTCGCGCACAGCGTCCAGGGCCCGATGACCAGGCTGTCCTCGTTGTGCTCGCGCAGCAGCCCGGCGTGGCTCAGTGCGCTGACGGCTGCGTACGGCATCGGTCCCGCCTCTCCGGCGTCCGCGGCAAGCGTCCCGTCCCTTGTCCCCGTCCCCTTCATTGTGGCCCCGAGGCAGGCGCGCGGCGCAGCCGTGCCAGGACGAGAACCGTGTCGTCGGTCGCGGTGTCGCGCAGCAGACCGGAAAGGATCCGGTCCGCCGCCTCCTCCAGGCAGTCGACGGGGGCGCGCAGTTGGTCGCTCAGTGCGTCGATGCCGGTGTCGATGTCCTGGCCGCGGGCCTCGACGAGCCCGTCGGTGTAGAGCGCCACGACGGCGCCTTCGGGGATCCGCGTCCCGGTCGAGCGGAACGGTACGCCGCCCACCCCGAGGGGGACGCCCAGGACGCCGCCGATCCTCTCCACCGTGCCGTCGGGGTGGCGCAGCAGGGGCGGGGGGTGGCCGGCGCCGGCGACGCGGGCGTGGCCGGTGTGCGGGTCGTAGAAGATGCACAGGCACGTCGCCAGCTCGATGCCGGCCTCCTGGGCGCAGGTGTCGAGCTCCGCGAGCAGGGCCTCGGGGTCGCGGGTGTGCCGGGCGAGGGCCTTGGCGGTGATGCGGAGCCGGCCCATGGCTGCGGCGGCCGGGACGCCGTGTCCCATCACGTCCCCGACGAGCAGGGCCAGCTCGTCGCCGGGCAGGGGGATGACGTCGTACCAGTCGCCGCCGACCTCGGTGAGCCGGCTCCCCGGCAGGTAGCGGTGGGCGACGTCCGCGTAGGGGCCCGCGGCGGGGGCGCTGGGCAGCAGGGCGCGCTGGAGGGTGAGCGCGATGTCCTGGACGCGGCTGTAGAGGCGCGCGTTGTCCAGGCACAGTGCGGCGCGGGAGGCCAGCTCGCCCGCGAGGCTGAGGTCGGGCTCGGAGAAGGCCGGGCGGGACGCGGCGCGGCCGAACATGGTGATGCCCTGGATGGTGCCGCGGGCGACCAGCGGGGCGATGAGGATGCACGCGAGGCCGCTTTCCATGAGCAGCCGGGCCCGTTCCTTGTGGGCGACGGTGCTGGTCACGAAGTCGTCGTTCACTGCGAACCAGCGCGGGCGGCCCGTTTCGAGCATGGTGTGGATGCCGGAGCCGGGCGGGTAGGTGACCCGTTCCAGACCGCCGAGCAGCTCGTCGGCCGGCTCCGGCAGAGTGGTGCCCCAGGCGATCCGGCGGGTGACGAGCGGCAGCCGGGGGTCGAAGACCTCCGGCGCGTGCATCCACTCCACCAGTTCCACCACGGACGCGTCGCAGAAGTCCGGCACCACGGACTGGACCAACTCGCGCGCGGTCACGTCCACGTCGAGGGTGGTGCCGATGCGGGCGGCGGCGCGGTCCAGGAGTGCGAGCCGCTGCCGGGCCGCGGTGGCCTCCATGATGGCCCGTTCGCGGTCGGTGACGTCCACCAGGAGACCGCCTACTCCGCGCCGTGTGCCCACCGCGCCGCTGAGCGGGAACAGGCTCACCGACCGCACCTGGTCCCGGTCCGGGTGGCCGGGGGTGCGCAGTCCGACGAGGGTGTCCACCACGGTCCGGCCCTCCTGGGCGACGGTCTGCAGCAGGCGCTGGTACTCGCCGCCGTCGGAGGTGAGCATGATGTCCGTCATGCGGCGGCCGAGGTGGTCGGCCAGCGGGATGCCGTCCATGTCGGCGAGGGCCTGGTTGAGGTGGACGTAGCGCAGGTCCTGGTCGAGCATGACCAGGCCGATCGGGTAGGTCTCGAAGAGCGCGTCGAGGAAGGCCAGGTTGGTCTTGACCCGGTCCAGTTCGACGCTGCGGCTCGCCAGTCCCATCACCACGGAGCGGCCCGTGCTGTCGGTGAGCGGGAAGACGCGGAAGCCGCAGTCGAACACGGTGCCGTCCTGGTGGAGCGCGGGCATCCTGACCCGCCAGTAGCCGAGGGTGCGGGCGCGCTCGGCGAGCCGCGCCGCCGCGCCGGGGTCGCGCCCGGGGAAGAGCATCGAAGCGGGCCGGTCCAGTACGGCCGCCGAGTCGTGGCCGAAGAGGCTGCGCGCGCCGGGACCCCAGTAGCAGATCCGGTCCTCGTCGTCGATGCCGAGGACCGCGACCACCGCGTGCTCCAGCAGCGAGCCCGGCTCCGACCGTATCGGGCCGGGATCGGCGTCGCCGCCCCCCTGCGGGTCCGGTGGCATCGCTGCCCCCTTCTGCGCGCCGTGCTTCTGCGCGCCAAGCGCGACGGCCGCTGTCCGGCGCCCGCGCGGCGGGCCCGGGCGGCCTCTTCAATTCTGCCCGCCCGACCGTGGAGCGGCCCGCCGACGTGCGCGCGGCCGAGAGGGTGGCGAAACTGGTCCCATGACGACCATGGCAACCATGGCGGCCCTTGAGGGCGGCCCGGACGATCTTCCGGAGCGCCTCGTTCCGGCCCCCGCGCCGGGTGAGGACGTGAAGGTGGCGCACCGCGGCGGATACGAGCACTTCAAGGCCACGTCCCGCTTCCAGGACGCCGCGCAGGGGCGGGTTCCCGTCTACGAGTGGTGGGAGCGCACCGAGATCGCCGAATGACCCGACCGGTGTGGCCTGACGCCGTAGACCTCGCGCTGTGACCTCGCGGCGGCCGCCTGCCCCCGCCGCGCCGTGGTGTGCTGCCGGCGGCGGCTCCGCCGCCTGTCAGGGCGGCCCGGTCGGCACGCACAGCACCGGTACCGGCGACAGGTGCAGCAGCTTGTGCGGCGTCGAGCCGAGGAGGGCGCCCCGGATCGGGCTGTCGCCCCAGGTGCCGACGATGATGACCCGCGCCCCGTGGCGCTCGGCGGCGTCCAGCAGGGCTTGGGCGGGCTTCTCGTCGGCCACCTCGACCGCCGAGGGGACTCCCGCCTCGTCGGCAGCCGCGACGGCCCGGGCCAGAGCGTTGCGGCCGGCCAGGCGGACGGCTTCGCGGTGGGCCCGGGACTCCTCCCCGACGGCGCCCGGCGCCGCGGCCCCGTAGACGAGGACCAGGGGCTCGCCGAAGGCGGCGGCGACCTCCAGGGCGACGCCCAGGGCCCGTTCCGCGCCGGGCGATTCGTCGTACCCCAGGACCACGGACATCGCGTACTCCTCCGTTCCTCGCACCGCTCAGGGAGACCGGCGGTGCCGGCCCGGGACGAGCGCCGGGTCGGCCACCCCGCGCCGCTCCTGCCAAAAACGTCCGTCCCTGACCCTCCAGAAGCACATGATCAGCACCCCGACGACGGCGATGCCGGTCCCGATGAGCAGCGGCGGGCTGATGCCCAGCCAGGCGACGCCCCCGGCCGAGTTCCCCGGCTGCGACATGTCGTTGACGGACTCCACCAGCAGCCAGGCCAGCAGTCCGGCGCCGACGACCGGGCCGAGCCCGATGAGCAGGAAGTTGCGCGGGCTCTCCAGCAGGTGGCGCCGGTAGTAGACGGCGCAGGCCAGGCCGGTGAGCGCGTAGTAGAAGGCGATGAGCAGCGAGAGCGCGGTCAGCGAGTCGAGGAGCGCGTTCTCGCTGATCTGGTTGACCGTGAGGTACCAGCCGATCGCGATGACGGCCACCCACCAGGTGCTCACGTCCGGGGTCCGGAACCGGGGGTGGATGCGCGCCAGTCCGTGCGGCAGCGCGTGCCGGCGGGCCATCGACAGGGCGGTGCGGGAGGCGGGGATGATCGTGGTCTGGGTGGAGGCGAGCGCGGAGGTGGAGACCGCGAGGAGCACCATCCAGTCCCAGCCGCCCATCACCTCGTGGGCGAGCACGGCGAAGATCGCTTCCTCCTGGCCCGCGTTCTGCGCCAGGAACGTGGTCCCCGCGTAGCCGACGACGGCGAACCCGACCGACAGGTAGGTCACCAGCAGCACGACCGTCGACCAGATGCCCGCCTTGCCGGGCGCGGTGGCGGAGTCCTCGACCTCCTCGGTCAGGTTGACGGCGGACTCCCAACCCCAGTAGATGAACACGCCGAGGAGCAGTCCGCCGGTGAGCGCGGCGCCGCCCGCTCCGAAGGGGTTGAGCCAGTCGACGGACGGCTCGATCGCGTCGAGGGTGCTGGTGCCGGCGTAGACGCGGTAGAGGGCGACCACCGCGAAGGCGAGGAGGAAGAACACCTGGGCCAGGATCAGCACGTCCTGGACCCGGGCGGACATCTCGGTGCCGATGACGCAGACGGCGGTCATGGCCAGGATCACGAGGGCGGCGAGGGTCTGGCGGACCGGTTCGTTCGCGGCCAGGCCGTCGAGGCCGACCGCGAGCAGCCCGAAGCGCACCGCGACGTCGGCGAGCGAACCGATGACGAGGACCCCGGTCATGGTGATCGCCCAGCCGCCGAGCCAGCCCGCCCAAGGGCCCATGGCCCGGGTCACCCAGGAGAACGTGGTCCCGCAGTCCTGGTCGACCTTGTTGAGGTAGTAGAAGGCGGCGGCGATCAGCAGCATCGGTACGAAGGAGGCCAGCATCACGCCCGGCGCGTAGATGCCGGCCACCGCGACGATCGGTCCGATCACGGCGGCCAGCGAATAGGCGGGCGAGGTGGAGTTCAGGCCGATGACGAGCGCTTCGAGGAAACCGATCGCGTCGGGCCTCAGCCCCGCCTCGGCCTCCTCGGTGCGCTGCCCGTCGCCGCCGCCCTTGCCGTCCTGCGCCATACACGCATGCTCGGGCACGCGGCGGCGGGGCGCGAGGCGGGAAGGGCGTGGCGGGAGCCCGCCGCGCCGGGTCTCAGGGGCGGGTGTTCCAGCCGGCGACGACCGGCAGGCCGTGTTCCGTGGACAGGACGCCGAGCGTGCCGGTGCGCAGCAGGAACAGGCGTCCCTCCTGAGGGGCGAGACCGAGGTAGCGGGCCGTCAGGACGCGCAGGAAGTGGCCGTGGGCCACCACGACGGCGTCGCCCCGGTCCTCGCGCAGGACCTTGTCGACGCGGGCCAGCGCGCGGTCCGCGCGGGCGCCGACCTGCTCGGCGTCCTCCCCGGGGTGCTCCGCGTCGCCCGGGGGGACCCCGTCGGTCCACAGCGACCAGTCGGGCCGGGTGCGCCGGATCTCGGCCGTGGTGATGCCCTCGTAGCCGCCGTAGTCCCATTCGTGCAGGTCGGGGTCGGTGACGCCGCCGCTCAGCCCGGCGAGTTCCGCGGTGGCCACGGCCCGGCGCATCGGGCTGGTCAGGACGAGGGCGGGACGGCGGTCCTGGAAGAACGGGGCGAGGGAGATGGCTTCCTCGACGCCGCGGGGGGTCAGCGGTACGTCGGTCAGGCCGGTGTGCCGCCCGCTGGCGCTCCAGGCCGTCTCACCGTGTCTCACCAGCAACAAGTCGCTCATCCCTGGACCTTAGACGGTCGGCCGCACCGATGGAGTGACCGCAGCGTGTCATGTACGCCACCGGGTGAGCGTGATCCGATGCGGAAACGATGCGACTTGGACGCGGCCCGGTCCGCTCGCCACGCTCGGTCCATGGACGACCTGATCCACGAACGGGCGCGGGCGGTCCGCCCGGACGGCGGGGCGGACCGGGACGATCCCGTGGCCGCCGGCTTCGCGGCGGGCGACGAACGCTCCATGGAGGCGGCGTACCGCCGCTGGCGGCCGCTGGTGCAGTCCCTGGCACGCCGCGCACTGGGCGACGAACGCGAGGCGGAGGACGTGACGCAGCAGGTGTTCCTCGCCGCCTGGCGCGGCCGGCACCACTACCGCCCCGGCCCCGGCGGCCTCGGGGCCTGGCTCACCGGCATCACCCGCCACAAGGTGGCCGACGCGCTGGAGGCCCGGACCCGGCGGAGCCGGGCCGCCTCGGCCGCCGCGCACGCGCTCCGCGAACGCGCCCGGTCCCCCGCCGCCCACGCCCCGCCGGAGCCCGAGCAGGCGCTGGACCGGCTGCTGGTGCTCGGCGAACTGGCCCGGCTGCCCCCGGCGCAGCGGCGCGTGATGTGGCTGGCGTTCTACGGGGACCTGACCCAGTCCCAGATCGCGGCGCGCACCGGGCTGCCGCTGGGTACCGTCAAGAGCCACATGCGCCGGGCGCTGCGGGTGCTGCGCCTCTCCCTCGGGGATCCGGCGCCCCCGTCACCAGCCGCTCGATGACGGCGAGGCCCGAGCGCAGGCCGAACAGCCGCTCGGTGCGCGGGCCGGTCGTGCCGGCGCCCCAGCCGGGACCCGCCAGCAGCAGCGCCGAATGCCCACGGGCGCCGTGCGGCCCCCATTCGATGCCGGCGACCGCCCTGGCGAGGGCGCGGTCAGCGGTCGCGGCCGACTGGGACCAGAGCACGGCGGCACGGGGGCCCGTACGGCGCACCGCTTCGCGCAGCGCTCCGGCGGGCAGGGCGGGGCCGAACATCAGCGTGGGCAGGCCCCGTTCCCCGAGGGCGGCGGTCAACGCCTCGATGGGCAGGCTGTGCTGCTCGTCCGGGGCGCAGGCCAGGAGCACGGGCGGCGCCTCGTACCGGCGGGGGGCGGGCCGCCGGCTGCGCAGGGCGCCGGAGACGTGCCAGGACAGCAGGTGCTCCACCTCTACGTAACGCTCCCCCGCGGAAGCCCACTTGCGGCCCACGGCGTGCAGGGTCGGCGCGATGACCTCCTCCCACGCCACGACCAGGCCGAGCTCCGCCAGCGCGGTGTCCAGCAGTCGCTCCACCGCCTGCGCGTCCAGTCGTACGGCGGCCCGCGCGAGCCCCCTGCATTCCGCCCGCACCTCCCCGAGCGGAAGGGCGGTGGACCCGCCCGGCGTCACGGTCGCCGCCCGGGCCGCCCCGGAGCCGCCGGGGGCTGCGTCCAGCGCGGCCCTGGCCGCCGCCGACGGGGGCACGCCCTGCGCGGTGAGCCGGCACATCAGCTCCAGGCGGGCGATGTCGGCGGGCGTCCAGCGGCGGTGCCGGCCGTCCTCGCGGCGGTCCGGGCCGATGGCGTACCGGCGCTCCCAGGACCGCAGGGTGGTCGGCGAGACCCCGAGGCGGCGGGCGACGGCGCCGGTGCTCAACGCTGCGGCGGGCAGCGGCGCGGAGTCGGCCGCGGGCACGGGGACGCGGGGCGGCACCGGGCCACCGGGCGGCTCGTGGTCGGGAGGCGGCACAGGATCCACCCCCTCACACTAGGACGCCGGAGCACCACGGGCGGGTCACCCGATGCCCCTCCCCTGCCGGAAACGGGCGAGTCCCTCGGCGAGTTCCACCACCGGCTCGGGATAGTCGTACCGGGCCCGTTCCGCCGCGGGCAGCCGCCACGGTTCGTGCACCCGGGGCGCGGGCAGTCCCGCCAGTTCCGGCACCCACCGGTGCACGTAGGCACCCTCGGGGTCGTAGCGCAGTCCTTGGCGGACCGGGTTCAGGACGCGGCCCGGCCGGGTGTCGGTGCCCGTGCCGGCGACCCACTGCCAGTTCATCTGGTTGTTGGCCAGGTCCCCGTCCACGAGCAGGTCCAGGAAGTGGCGGGCGCCGACGCGCCAGTCCACGTACAGGGTCTTGGCGAGGAAGCTCGCGGCCAGCAGCCGGCCCCTGTTGTGCATCCACCCCTCGTGGCGCAGCTGGCGCATCGCCGCGTCGACGACGGGGTAGCCCGTACGGCCCTCCTTCCACGCCTGGATCTCCTCCCCCGCCTCGGGGCCGGTGCGCCAGCGGTCGTGCCGGGTGCGGTAGTCGCGGGTGGCCGCGTCGGGGCGGGCGGCGAGCACCTGGTGGTGGAAGTCGCGCCAGCACAGCTGCCGGACGAAGGCCTCGGCGCCGGGGCCCTCGGCCGCGCGGGCGCGGTGGACGGCCTCGGCGGCCGAGAGGGTGCCGAAGTGCAGGTGGGGGGAGAGGCGGGAGGTGGCGTCACCCGCCAGGTCGTCGTGGACCTCGTGGTAACGGTCGACGCCCTCGCGCAGCCAGGCGCCCAGCAACCGGCGGGCCTCGCGCTCGCCGCCGCGCGCCAGGCCCGGGGAGACACCGGTGACGGCGGAGCGCTCGGGCAGCGGTTCCGAGCGCGGGGACGCGGGGACCCTGATCACGCGGGGGGCGGCGGTGACGGCACGAGGCGGCAGTTCGGTCCAGCGGCGCAGGTAGGGGGTGAAGACGGCGAAGTGGTCGGAGGCCGAGGGCCGCAGCGCGCCGGGCGCCACCGCCGTCACCACCATGTCGTGCACGTACAGGCGCCGGCCCTCGGCTTCCAGGGCGGTGCGGAGCCGCTCCTCGCGGGCGTGGGCGTAGGCGCTCACCCCGGCCGCCATGTGCACCTCGTCGGCGTCCGTCTCCCGTACGAGCGCGAGCACTTCCCCGACGGCGTCACCCGAGCGGATCACCAGGCGGCCGCCGCGCTCGCGCAGCGCGGCGTCGAGCCCCGCCAGGCAGTCGGCGAGGAAGGCCCGGCGGTTGGGCGCGGTGAACCCGGACTCCTCGATGCCCCGGTCGCGGACGAAGAGCGGTACCACCTGGTCGCAGGAGGACAGGGCGGCACGCAACGGCGGATGGTCGTGCACGCGCAGGTCGGAGGTGTACAGGACCACCGCGATGTTCATGGGTTCTCGCTCCGGGTCAGGGCTGTGGGGTGCTGCTCGCACCGGGTACTTCGGCGGCGGGCCGCGCAGCGGATGCGCCCTGCGGGGCATCGCGTTCCAGCCGCTCCGCGGCCTTGGCGATGTTGCGCGCCATCCCGCCGAACACCACGGCATGGAAGGGGGACACGCTCCACCAGTACAGGTGGCCGAGCAGCCCGTGCGGGTGGAACAGGGCGCGCTGGCGGAAGCGTGCGCGGCGGCGGTCCGCCGGATCGGGGTCGGCGTACAGCTCCAGCCAGGCCAGGCCGGGCAGCCGCATCTCGGCGCGCAGCCGCAGCAGCGCCCCGGGTTCGATCTCCTCCACCCGCCAGAAGTCGAGGCTGTCGCCCACCCGGAGCGTGGCGGCGTCCCGGCGGCCGCGCCGGATCCCGACCCCGCCGACCAGCCGGTCGAGCCAGCCCCGTACCGCCCAGGCGAGCGGGAAGGAGTACCAGCCGTTGTCCCCGCCGATGCCCTCCACCACCCGCCACAGCGCGGCGGGCGAGGCGGCGACCGGCAGCTCCCGTCGGTCGGTGTAGAGGCTGCCGCCGGCCCAGTCGGGGTCGGTGGGCAGCGGGTCGCTGGGGGCGCCGGGGACACCGGCGGAGGACCAGCGGGTGGTCACCTTGGCGTCCCGCACCCGCTGGAGGGCGAGGACCAGGGCCTGGTCGAAGCCGAGCGGCGCCCCGGGCGGATCGGGGACGTGGGCGGCGATGTCGTGCTCGTGGCAGACCACCTCGTGCCGCAGCGACTCGGCGAGCGGCCGGGCCAGCGCCCTCGGGACGGGGGTGACCAGGCCGATCCAGTGGCTGGAGAGGCCCGGGGTGAGCATCGGGACCCGCATGATGAGCCGTTTGGGGAGCTCCGCGACCTCCGCGTAGCGGCGCATCATCTGCTCGTAGGTGACCACGTCCGGGCCGCCGATGTCGAAGGCGCGGTTGATCTCGGGCGGCATGCCGGCGCTGCCGACGAGGTAGCGCAGCACGTCGCGGACGGCGATGGGCTGGCAGCGCGTGCCGACCCAGCTGGGGGTGACCATCACGGGCAGCCGCTCGGTCAGGTAGCGCAGCATCTCGAAGGAGGCGGAGCCGGAGCCGATGATGACGGCCGCGCGCAGGACGGTGGCCGGTACGGCGGAGCCGAGGAAGATCTCGCCGACCTCGGCGCGGGAGCGCAGGTGCGGGGAGAGTTCCCGCAGCGGGATGCCTTCGGGGGTGAGGCCGCCGAGGTAGACGATGCGGCGGACCCCGGCCGCCCGTGCCTGTTCCGCGAAGACGCGGGCGGCCCCGCGGTCGCGGTCCTCGAAGCCGGAGCCCGAGCCGAGGGCGTGCACGAGGTAGTAGGCGACGTCGATGTCGCGCATCGCCTCGGCTACCGATCCGGGGTCGGTGACGTCGCCGCGCACGACCTCGGCGCGGCCCGCCCAGGGGTGGTCGCGCAGCTTCTGCGGCGTGCGGGCCAGGCAGCGCACCCGGTGACCGGCGTCGAGGAGCGCGGGCACCAGCCGCCCGCCGATGTAGCCGGTGGCCCCGGTGACCAGGCAGCGCGTCGCCGCCACGTCCGTCATCGCTGTCCCGTCATGGCGTTTCTCCGCTCTCGTCCCCCGTCCAGGATTCCGCACGGGTTCGCGCTCGGCATTTCCGTGGGGGATTCCGCGCGGCGGACGCGTCCGGATGCACCGTGGGCGGCACGGCTGCTCCGGCGGAACGCGTACGAGGCCCATCCGGAGCGTTTTCGGCTCCGAAGCAGCCTCCGGAAGGAGGACACGATGACGCAGCGAGGAGGACCGAGGCGGCGTACGGCTGTCATCGGCGCGGGTGTCTCGGGGCTGACGGCGGCCTACGTGCTGGCGCGCTCGCACGAGGTGACCGTGTACGAGGCCGACGACCGGCTGGGCGGCCACGCCCACACCCACGAGGTGACGGGCCCGGACGGCCGCGTACGCGGGGTGGATTCCGGGTTCATCGTGCACAACGACCGTACCTACCCCCATCTGCTGCGGCTGTTCGGGGAGCTGGGCGTGGCCACCCGGGCGACCACGATGAGCCTTTCGGTGCAGTGCGAGGGCTGTGGGCTGGAGTACGCGGGCACGCGCGGACCGCGTGGTCCGGCGGGCCGGCCGAGGTCGGCGGCATGGCCCGGCTACCTGCGGATGCTGGCGCAGGTGCCGCTGTTCCGCCGGCAGGCGCGGCTGCTGCTGGCGACTCCCGCCGTCTCGGCGGAGGTGACCCTGGGGGACTTCCTGCGGGAGTGCGGCTTCGGGCCCTACTTCACCGCCCACTTCGCGATCCCGCTGGTGGCGTCGGTGTGGTCCTGTCCGCCGCGTACGGCGCTGCGCTACCCCGCCCGGTACCTGTTCCGCTTCCTGGCCCACCACGGGATGCTCGCGGTGGGCGGTCCGGTGGACGGCTCGGCGCGCTGGCGCACGGTCGAGGGCGGTTCGGCGCGCTACGTCGAGCGGGTGCGGGAGCGGCTGGGTGCCGGCGCGGTCCGTGCGGGCACTCCCGTGCGGGCGCTCGCGCGCACCCCGGAGGGGGTCCGCGTCAGCACCGCCGACGGCACCGTCACCTACGACTCGGTGGTCGTCGCCGTCCACGCCGATCAGGCGCTGCGGCTGCTGGCCGACCCGACGGACGCCGAGCGGGCGGTGCTCGGCGCCTTCCTCTACTCCCGCGACCGGACGGTGCTGCACACCGACGCCTCGGTGCTGCCGCGCTCGGCCGCGGCGCGGGGCTGCTGGAACTTCCGGTTGTCCGGCTGCGACCCGTACGACGCGCGGGTCCTCGTCAGCTACGACATGAACCGTCTGCAGGGGCTCGACGCGCCGCAGCGGTACGTGGTGACCCTCAACGCGGACGACCGGGTGCGGCCGGGGCTGGTGCTGGCGGAGATGGCCTACGAACACCCCGTGTTCACCCCGGAGTCGGTGGTCGCCCAGCGGCTGCTGCCCGCCCTGTCGGGTCCGGTGACGGCCTTCGCGGGGGCGTACCACGGGTGGGGGTTCCACGAGGACGGCTGCCGCTCGGGCGTGGAGGCTGCCGCCGCGCTCGGGGTGTCCTGGTGAGGGCGGTGGTGTACGAGGCCGAGATCCGGCACGTGCGGTCCGGGGAGCGGGCGTACGCGCTGCGCCACCGGACGTACCTGTGGCTGGTGGACCTCGACGAACTTCCCCGCTTCCCCGCGCCGTTTCGCTTCCTCGCCCGGTTCGAGGCGCGGGACCACTTCGGTGGCCGGTCGCCGACCATCCGGGCCGGGCTGGAGCGGTTCCTCGCCGCGCGCGGCGCCGGGCTCCCGCCCGGCTCCCGGGTGTTGATGCTCGCCCACGCCCGGGTGCTGGGGCTCGTCTTCAACCCGCTGTCCGTGTACTGGTGCCACGGCCCGGACGGGTCCCTGCGGCAGGTCGTCGCCGAGCTGCACAACACGTACGGCGAGCGGCACTGCTACCTCCTCGGGCCGCAGGCCGCCCAGGGCACGGCCCGGGTGGCCAAGGAGTTCTACGCCTCCCCCTTCCTGGATGTCGACGGCGACTACCGGATGCGGCTCCCGGTGCCGGGCGAGCACCTCGCCCTCGGCGTGTGTCTTTCGGGCGGGGCGGACGGTGCCCGGCTGACGGCTACGGTGCGGGGCCGGCGCCGGACGTCCGGCCTAGCGGGGCTGCTGCGGGCGTCGCTGCGCCACCCCTGGCCCACCGCCGCCGTTGCGGTGGCCATCCGCCACCACCGCGTCCGGCTGTGGCTGCGGGGGCTGCCGGTACGCCCGCGGCCCCGTCACGATCCGCAGGAGGGGCTGAGGTGAGTACAGTCGCGGCATGGCGGTGGACGAGCTCGACACCCGGATCCTGCGCCTGCTGATCGAGCAGCCGCGCACCAGCGTGCGCGAGTACGCGCGGCTGCTGGGCGTGGCGCGCGGCACCTTGCAGGCCCGGCTCGACCGGCTGGAGCGCACCGGGGTGATCACCGGGACGGGCCCGGTCCTCTCCCCCGCCGCGCTCGGCCATCCCGTGCTGGCCTTCGTCCACATCGAAGTCACCCAGGGGCACCTGGACGAGGTGGGGGACGCGCTCGCCGCGGTACCCGAGATCATCGAGGCGTTCTCGATCACCGGCGGCGGGGACCTGCTGACCCGGGTGGCGGCCCGCGACAACGCGCACCTGGAGGACGTCATCCAGGGCCTCATCCGACTTCCGGGCGTCGTCCGGACCCGTACCGAGGTCGCTCTGCGCGAGCGGGTTCCGCACCGGCTGCTGCCCCTGGTCGAAGCGGTGGGAAGAGCAGCGTCCAAACCCTGACAAACTGGTCGGGACACGCACACGACCGGCAGGACGGGCTGAACGGAATGCTTTCCGTCATATTCGATCTCGATGGCACCCTCGTGGACAGCGAGCCGAACTACTACGAGTCCGGGCGTCGCACCCTGGAACGGCACGGCGTACCCGACTTCACCTGGGAACAGCACTCCCCTTTCATCGGCATCGGGACGATGGAGACGCTGGAGGTCCTCAAGGAGCGGTACGGGCTGCGCGCGCCGGTCGCGCGGCTGCTCGCGGAGCAGAACGCCGC
Organism: Streptomyces sp. NPDC051578; assembly: GCF_044454045.1. Lineage (NCBI taxonomy): Bacteria > Bacillati > Actinomycetota > Actinomycetes > Kitasatosporales > Streptomycetaceae > Streptomyces > Streptomyces sp. NPDC051578. Next base: position 20,099 of record NZ_JBITDH010000002.1, on the reverse strand, counting down.
CTATCTGGAGCTGGCCCGTACGGGGACCGAGGCGTTCCCCGAGATGCGCAGGTTCGTGGAGCGGCTGCACGCCGACGGGGTTGCGATGGCGGTCGCGTCCGGCTCCTCGCGGGAGGCGATCGAGGCCGTGCTGGCCGGGACCGGTCTGGACGCCCTGTTGAGCGTCACGGTCTCCGCCGAGGAGGTGCCGCGCGGGAAGCCCGCCCCCGACGTGTTCCTGGAGGCGGCCCGCCGGCTCGGCGCGGACCCCGCCGACTGCGTGGTCGTCGAGGACGCGGCACCGGGTGCGGAGGCCGCTCGCGCAGCGGGAATGGAGTGCCTGGCGATCCCCTCCGTCGCCGCCACCGCCACCCACCCCGCCTTCGCCTCGGCCGGCCTCCTGTTCCGGGGCGGACCGGCGGCCTTCGACGTGGAGACCGCCTACGAATGGCTCGGCGAACACAGGGCGGCCTGACGTCTGGGCCTGTGGGGGAAGAGGGCGGCCCGGTCCGCGGTTGGTAGAACCGTGAACGACTTTGCGGAGCGGGACCCGGCAGCGGTGGACGTGGTGATCATCGGCGCCGGGCAGGCGGGTCTGTCCGGCGCGTACCACCTGGCCCGGGCGGGCATCGGCCACGTCGTCCTGGACCACTCGCCGGGCCCGGGCGGCGCCTGGCAGTTCCGCTGGCCCTCGCTGACGTACGGCAAGGTGCACGGCATGCACGCGCTGCCCGGCATGGAGCTGACGGGCGCCGACCCGCTGCGGCCGTCGTCGGAGGTCATCGAGGAGTACTTCGCCGCCTACGAGGAGCGCTTCGGGCTGCGCGTGCTCCGGCCCGTGGACGTCACGGCCGTACGGGACGGCTCGGACGGGCGGCTGCTGGTGGAGTCCGCGACCGGCGACCGGTGGTCGGCCCGGGCCCTGGTCAACGCCACGGGTACCTGGGACCGGCCGTTCTGGCCCCGCTACCGGGGACAGGAGACCTTCCGGGGCCGCCAGCTGCACACCGCGGACTACCCGGGACCGGCCGCGTTCGCCGGGGCCCGCGTGGTGGTCGTGGGCGGTGGCACCTCGGCGGTGCAGCACCTGCTGGAGATTTCCGAGGTGGCGGCGGGGACCACCTGGGTGACACGCCGCCCTCCGGTGTTCCGCGACTCCCGTTTCGGCGAAGCCGAGGGCCGGGCGGCGGTGGCCATGGTGGAGGAGCGGGTGCGCCGGGGTCTGCCCCCGCAGAGCGTGGTCAGTGTGACCGGGCTGGCGCTGAACGACGCCGTACGGGCCGGGCTGGATTCGGGAGTGTTGGAGCGCAGGCCGATGTTCGACCGCATCACCCCGACCGGAGTCGGCTGGGCCGACGGGCGGAGCGTCGACGCCGATGTGATCCTGTGGGCCACCGGCTTCCGGGCGGCCGTCGACCACCTGGCGCCGCTGCGCCTGCGGGAACCGGGCGGCGGCATCCGGCTCGAAGGCACCCGGGCGGTCCGCGACGAGCGGATCCATCTGGTGGGCTACGGCCCTTCGGCCTCCACCATCGGTGCCAACCGGGCGGGCGGCGCGGCCGTCCGCGAGATCCGCCGCCTGCTGGCCCGCGAACCCTCCGGCACTCCGGCGATGGCCGGGGCCGTGGCCTCCTGACCGGCCTGCTCGCCGCCGGCCGGCCGCGGCGCCGACTCGGCGTCCCGGTCCCGGCGGACGAGGGCGGCGTAGCGGCCCTCCGCGGCGAGGAGTTCCTCGTGGGTGCCGCGTTCGGCTATGCGCCCGGCGTCCAGGACGACGATCTGGTCGGCGTCGCGCACGGTGGAGAGCCGGTGCGCGATCGTGATGGTGGTGCGGCCCGCGGACAGCTTGTCGATGGCCTGCTGCACCGCGTGCTCCGTACGCGTGTCGAGCGCGCTGGTCGCTTCGTCGAGGATCAGGACCGGCGGGTCGCGCAGGATGGTGCGGGCGATGGCCAGGCGCTGCTTCTCCCCGCCGGAGAACCGGTAGCCGCGCTCGCCGACCAGCGTGTCGTATCCGTCCGGCAGGGACTCGATGTGGTCGTGGATCTGGGCGGCGCGGGCGGCCTCGGCTATCTCCTCGTCGGTCGCGTCGGGCTTGGCGAAGCGCAGGTTGTCGGCGACCGAGGCGTGGAAGAGGTAGGTCTCCTGGGAGACCACGCCGATGGACCGGGCCAGCGAGTCGAAGTCGAGGTCGCGGACATCGATTCCGTCCAGGGCGACCCGGCCGCCGGTGACGTCGTAGAGGCGGGGCACCAGGTAGCTGAGGGTGCTCTTGCCCGATCCGGTGGGTCCGACCACGGCGAGTGAGCCGCCGGCGGGGACGGTCAGGTCGATACCGGTCAGCGTGGGGCCGTTCTTGCCGTCGTAGGCGAAGTGCACGTCCTCAAGCCGGATCTCGCCCTTCGCCCGGCCGATCCGCACCGCGTCCTCGCGCTCGGTGATGTCCACCGGCAGGTCGAGGTATTCGAAGATGCGGGCGAACAGGGCGAGCGAGGTCTGTATCTGCACACCGGTCGACAGCAGGCTCACCGTGGGCCGGAACAGTCCCTGCTGGAGGGTGACGAAGGCGACGAGGGTGCCCACGGACAGCGACGGCGCGCCGGCCTGGAGGGCTATGCCCGCGGCCCAGTAGATCAGTGCGGGCATGGCGGCCATCACGATGCCGATGGTGGACATCCGCCAGCGCCCGGCCATGCTGGAGCGCACTTCCAGGCCGACCAGTTTCTCGGACTCCTCCGAGAAGGACCGGGTCAGGGAGTCCGCGCGGCCCATGGTGCGGCCGAGGAGGATGCCGCTGACCGAGAGCGACTCGGTGACGGTGGCGGCCATGGCCGCCATCTGCTTCTGCCGCTGGGTGGTGATCTTCTTGCGCTCGCGCCCGACCCGCCGGCTGATCCACACGAAGACGGGCAGCAGGAGGAGCGAGACGAGGGTCAGCCGCCAGTCGAGGGCGAGCATGGCGACGACGGAGGCGATCACCGCCGTGAGGTTGGAGACGAGGGAGGTCGCGGTGGAGGTGACGGTGGCCTGCATCCCGCCGATGTCGTTGGCTATCCGGGACTGGACCTCGCCCGTACGGGTGCGGGTGAAGAAGGCGAGCGGCATGCGCTGGAGCTGGGCGTAGACGGCGGTGCGCAGGTCGTGCATCACGCGCTGGCCGACGGTGGTGGAGATCAGGGTCTGGAGCACGCCGAACACGCTGGTGACCACGGCGGTGAGGATCATGCCGAGGGCGAGCAGGCTCAGCAGGCCCGTCCGCCCCTGGGGGATCGCCACGTCGAGGATTTCCTTGAGCAGGAACGGCGAGGCGACGGCGACCAGCGAGGAGGCGCCGACCAGCGCACCGACCGCCGCGAGGCGCCCGCGGTAGGGCCGGAACAGACCCATGATGCGGCGCAACTGGCGCGGCTGCTCCGCCGGGACGGGGCGACTGGGATCGAGGGATTCTTTGGACGGCGTCCATTCGGGCTCTTTGGGGCGCATGGGCCTCCTTCTGACGAGACTCTGCCGAGCATAGCTCATTGTTACCTATACTCACAATGAATCTGGTCCTGATACTCTTCCCATTATGAGGACCGCAGCATGAGCACCGCTTCCGAACCGACCCTGGCCGACGCGGACGGCGTCGACTCTCCCGACAGCGACGACGGCGTCCTCGCCGAGCAGCTGCTGCGCCTGACCCGTCGGCTCCACCGCATCCAGAAGCGCCATCTCGAACCCCTCGGGATCACTCCAGCCCAGTCAAGGCTGCTCCGGCTGGTCTCGCACTACGACGGCGCCGAACCGCCCCGGATGGCGGAGCTCGCCGCCCGCCTCGAAGTCGTCCCCCGGGCCGTGACCACGCTGGTCGACGGCCTGGAGTCGGCCGAGTGCGTGCGCCGCGCGCCCGACCCCGCGAACCGGCGGGTCATCCGGATCGAGCTGACCGACACCGGCCGCGCCACCCTGCGCCGCCTGCGCAACGCGCGGACGGCCGCCGCGGAGGAGATCCTGTCCCCCTTGACCGCCGCGCAGCGCGGAGTGCTCGGCGGCCTGCTCGACGCCCTGTCGGACGCCCCGGCGGAGCGCGGCTGCTGAGCACCACCCCTTGCCCCCAAGCCGGTTGAGCAGCCCGTACGCCAACCTGCCTGCCCGTAAACCTCGCTGCCGCTGCCGGGCGCCGCGAGAAATTCGGTTGCCGGGTGCCGGTCCGGAAGACGAACCTTGTGTGGTTTGAACCACTCGACCGTCATGGGGCGTCATGCAGATCAGCGATCTTCCGTATGCGGATCCCGGAGTACCCGACGCCCGCTCCGGTCCACGCTTCCTGCTGTGGCTGGGCGGCACCCAACTGGGCGGGCAGGCCAGGAGCCTGTGCTGGGGGCTGGTCCACCACTGCGCCGTCGCCGGACTGCCGTTCGCGGTCGGCCTGGGCGTGGAGGTGGCCGTCGAGGGCGACGGCCACCGGCTGCTGCTCGTCGGCGCGTTGATCGCGCTGCTCGGTGTCGCCATCTCCCTCGGCGACACCATGCTGCACCGGACCAGCGTCACGAACTGGATCACCGCAGCCGCCCGGGTTCAGCAGCTCCTCGCCCGAAAGACCGCCGACCTGGGCTCCGCCCTGACGCGCCGGGTGGCGGCCGGTGAAGTGGTCTCCGTATCGACGGGCGACGTGGAGAAGGTGGGCTGGTTCGTCGAGGCGGTCTCCCGCTTCCTCGCCGCGGCCGTCGCCATCGTCGTCGTCTGCGTGGCCCTGGTCGTGTACGCGCCGTCCCTCGGCGTCGTCGTCGCCGTCGGGATGCCGCTGCTGGCGCTCTCCTCCCTGCCCCTGCTCCCCCGCGCCACTCGACGCGCGGACATCCAGCGGGAGAAGGCGGGCAAGGCGACCGAACTGGCCTCCGACACCGTCGCCGGTCTGCGCGTGCTGCGCGGCATCGGCGGCGAGGAACTCTTCCTCGGCCGCTACCGCGAGGCCTCGCAGGAGGTACGCACCGCCGCGGTGCGCAGTGCCCGCATGTGGGCGCTGATCTCGGCCGTCCAGGTGTTCCTGCCGGGGGTACTGCTCGTCACGGTGGTCTGGTACGGCTCCTCGCTCGTCCTGGACCGGCGGCTGGCGGTCGGCGAACTCGTCACGGTGTTCAGCGCGGTGTCGCTGCTGCTGTACCCGCTGCGCAGCGTGGAGGAGATCGCCATGGCCTACTCGTTCTCCCGGCCCTCCGCCACCCGCGCGGCCCGGGTGCTGCGGCTGACGCGTGAGGACGCCCCGGCGGCGGCCGAAGGCCCGGTCCGGGCCCCTGCTCCGGGCGGGGACCTGTACGACCCGCAGACCGGGCTGCTGGTTCCCGCGGGCCGGTTCACCGCGGTCGTCTGTGGGGACCCCGACCTCGCGGGCCGGCTCGCGGAACGCCTGGGCGGGCACCTGCCGGGCGACGGGGAGGACTCCGGTCAGCGCGCCGGGGACCGCGCCCCGGTGCTGCTGGGGGGCGTGGCGCTGGACGAGCTCGCGCTGGACACGGCGCGGGCGCTGGTCCTCGTACAGGACAAGGACCCGGTCCTGCTCTCCGGCACGCTGCGCGAGCTGTTCGACGTACCGGCGTCCGGGGCGGTGACCCCCGCGGTCGCGCTGGAGGCCGCGCAGTGCGGCGACGTACTGGAAGCGGTGCTGCAGTCGGCGCCCGAGGGCGTGGCGGACCCGATGGACGCCCGGATCACCGAGCGGGGCCGCTCGCTCTCCGGCGGCCAGCGCCAACGGCTGGCGCTGGCCCGCTCGCTGGTGGCCGACCCGGAGGTGCTGGTGCTGGACGAGCCGACCTCGGCGGTCGACTCGCACACCGAGGCGCGGATCGCGGACGGCGTCGCGGCGCTGCGCGCCGGGCGCACGACGGTGGTCCTCGCCTCTTCGCCGCTGGTGCTGGACCGGGCCGACCGGGTCGTCCTCGTTCACGAGGGCGTCGCCCTGCCGGCCGGCACCCACCGCGACCTCCTGCGCGACGAGCCGCGCTACCGGGCGGTCGTCACCCGGGAAACGGAGGAGGAACAGCGCCTCGACGGGCTGTCTCTGACCGCTCTGGACGAAGGCCTCACCGACCGGCTCGAGGAAGAGCTCACCGAAATCGAGGGATCCGCATGATCGGCGTGGCACCGCCGCAATACGATCCGGCCGCCCCGGAGTCGGCCGCGACACTGCCCGTCGGCACGTCGGCGACCGTACGGGGCTATGTGCGCGGCCTGTTCCGGCGCCACCGGCGGCCCTTCCTGGCGCTGGTGAGCGCCAACGCGGTCGCGGTGATCGCCTCCATGGTGGGCCCGTACCTCCTGGGGCGGGTCGTGGACGACCTCGCGGCAGGGGTGCGCGAGCTCCACCTGCTGCGCGTGAGCCTGCTCTTCGCGTTGGCGCTCGCCGTCCAGACCTGCTTCGTACGGATGGTCCGGCTGCGGGGCGCGATGCTCGGCGAGGAGATGCTGGCCGACCTGCGCGAGGACTTCCTGGTGCGTTCCGTCGGGCTGCCGCCCGGCGTGCTGGAGCGGGCCGGGACCGGTGACCTGCTGTCGCGGATCACCACCGACATCGACCGGCTGGCCAACGCGATGCGGGAGGCCGTGCCGCAGCTGTCCGTCGGCGTGGTGTGGGCGGGGCTGCTCTTCGGGGCACTGGCGGTGACCGCGCCGCCGTTGGCGGCGGCCGCACTGGTGGCGCTGCCGGTGCTGGTGATCGGCTGACGCTGGTACTTCCGGCGGGCGCCGTCCGCGTACCGCTCGGAGGCGGCCGGCTACGCGGCGGTCTCGGCGGTGCTGACGGAGACGGTGGACGCGGGGCGCACGATCGAGGCGCACCGGCTCGGGCGGCGCCGGGTGGCGCTGTCGGAACAGCGCATCCGGCAGTGGACCCAGTGGGAGCGGTACACGCTGTTCCTGCGGTCCGTGCTCTTCCCCGTCATCAACGTCACCTACGTGACGATCCTCGGCTCGGTGCTGATGATCGGCGGCTACTGCGTCTTGCACGGCTGGATGTCGGTGGGGCAGCTGACGACGGGTGCGCTGCTGGCCCAGATGATGGTCGACCCGATCGGTCTGATCCTGCGCTGGTACGACGAACTCCAGGTCGCGCAGGTGTCGTTGGGCCGGCTGGTCGGCATCCACGAGATCGAGCCCGACGGGGGTGACGCGTCCGTCTCGCCGAAGGGCCGGGAGGTGCGGGCCGATGAGGTGCGGTTCGGCTACCGGGAGGGCGTGGACGTCCTGCACCGGGTGTCGATGACCGTGCCGCCGGGTACCCGGATGGCGCTGGTCGGGCCGTCGGGTGCGGGCAAGTCGACGCTGGGCCGGCTGCTGGCGGGCATCTACGCGCCACGGGCCGGCGAGGTCACACTCGGCGGGGCGCGGCTGTCGCGGATGCCGACGGAGCGGGTGCGAGAGCAGGTGGCACTGGTCAACCAGGAGCACCACGTGTTCGTGGGCTCGCTCCGGGACAATCTGCGCCTGGCCAGGGCGGGCGCCGGGGACGCCGACCTGTGGGCGGCGCTGGAGGCGGTGGACGCCGACGGCTGGGCGCGTGCGCTGGCGGCCGGGCTGGACACGGAGGTCGGATCGGGAGCCGCGGCGCTGACCCCGGCCCAGGCGCAGCAGGTGGCGCTCGCCCGGCTGGTCCTGGCGGATCCGCACACGCTCGTACTGGACGAGGCCACCTCGCTGCTCGACCCGCGCGCGGCCCGGCACCTGGAGCGTTCCCTGGCCCGGGTGCTGGACGGCCGGACGGTCATCGCGATCGCCCACCGGCTGCACACCGCGCACGACGCGGACGTCATCGCGGTGGTCGAGGGCGGCCGGATCAGTGAGTTCGGCTCGCACGACGACCTCGTGGCGGCGGACGGCGCGTACGCGGCGCTGTGGCGGTCCTGGCACGGGTGAGCCGGGACCTCGCGGACGCCACGCGTGGGTCGGCGGCGTCCGCGAGGCCGTCCTGGGGCGCCGCTACGCCTTGCGGAGGCGGTCGATGATGCCGTCGAGGTCGCGCCACATCATGTAGTCGCGGACGAAGTGGCCACCGGGCTCCTCGTGCCACTCGTGCGGGATACCGGCCTGGTCGAGGAGGCCGCGGAACTCCCGCTGGCCCGCGAGGACCTGCGTCTCGTTGAACGAGTCGAACGCGTTGGTCGGGTCCGGGCTGGTGCCCGCGACGAGGAAGACCCGCTTGTTGCGGTAGCTCTCGATCCGCTCGACGGGGTTGTCCGCGCTGACGCGGGCCTGGTCCCAGGGCACGCCGTAGACGGTGCCGCCGGCCAGGTCGAGGGCGGCGGAGGACAGGTTGGCCCAGTGCACGACCGCCCCGCCGTCACGGCGCACGCTGGCGGGCCCGGAGTGGGCGCTGACCGAGGCGAAGTGGCCCCAGTACTTGGCCGCGTACTTGAGGGCGCCGAAGCCGCCCATCGAGAACCCGCCGACGGCACGGCCGTCGTACTCGGCGAAGGTCCGGAAGTTCGCCTCGACCCAGGGCAGGAGCTGGTTGATGTGGAAGTGCTCCCAGTTGCGGGGGCCGGTGTTGGAGCTGACGGGGTTGGAGTACCAGCCCGCGTGGCCGCCGTCCGGCATCACGACGATGAGCGGCCGGCCGGCGGTCCAGGCGCGGATGCCGAGACGGTCGAAGGTGATGAAGTCCTGGTCGGTGCCGCCGCCGTGGAAGAGGTAGAGGACCGGGTAGGTGCGTCCGCTGGTGTGGTAGTCGTCGGGGAGCAGGACGTTGACGGCCGGCTGCCAGCCGATCGCGTCGGTCTGGAAGCGGTAGTACCACATCCGGGCGTCGCCCTCGTTGTGGTCGACGATGCGCAGTCCGAAACCGTCGCCGGCCGCGCTCGCCGCCGACGCCGTCCCGAGGACGCCCGCCCCGCCGAGGGCCATGGCGGCGGAGAGCCCGCCGACGGACTTGAGGATGCTCCTGCGGGTGGGGCCGTGCTCGTTCACGTGACCTCCTGGTCGATGAGTGGGGGTACGTACGTCAGTTGGTGGTGGTCCAGGTGCCCCGGTCGGGGTTCCAGTGGATGCTGGCGTTCTGGAACTTCTGGACCTTGCCGCCCGGCTCGTCGCTCTCGTCCGCGACCGGGTAGCCGAAGACGCCCTCGTGACCACCCGCGTTGAACGCCTGGTAGATCGCACCGTGAATCACGTGCGTCCCCGTCTGCGGCGACCACATGAACAGGCCCTGCTCGAAGAACTGGTACCGGCCCCGCGTCCCGTTCGGCGCCTGGCCCGCATCCGCCTCGTCCATCGTCGGGAAACCCCAACGACGCTCCGCGTCCGTCGCCCAGAACTTGTTCAGGATCTCCCCGTACACCGCGAACGCCGCGTCCGGATGCCAGATCACGATCCCGTTGCGGAAGCCCTGGTAGCGGCCGCCCATCATGGAGTCGCGTTCCCCGGAGGTCGGCGGGCCCAGCACGCTGTCCAGGCCGCCCATGCTGTCGTACTTGGCCCTGATGGCGCCGTAGGGCATCAGGTCGTCGAGCGTGTTGTAGCGGCGGGGCGTGAATCCGCGCAGGCCGTTGCCCCACACGCGTTCCTCGGCCACGTGCCCGAAGTCGTACGTCTCGCGCACCACCGGTTGGGTGTGGGCGGCGTCGGCCCATCGGACGAACAGCGCCACGTGGTCGGTGCCGTCCGAGTCGCGCAGCAGGGCGTCACCGGGCTGCAGGTCCGCGGCCGGGATGTCGAAGGTGACGTTCCACAGGCTCCAGGTCGTCAGTGACGACCCCAGGTGCCAGGCCATCGACACGAAGCCCGAGCAGTCGGGGCGGTAACAGCCGAACTGGTTGGCGTAGCAGCCGCTCTGGCTGTAGGGCACCTGCTCGGCGACCCAGGACCAGGCGCGGTCCATGACCTCACCGCGTCCGATGGAGCCGTTCGGTTCGGAGGCGGTCGCGGCGGGCGCCGTGAAGAAGGTGACCGCGACGGCCGCGAGCAGTGGCGCCGCGGCTTTGACCACGCGCCGAAGGATCAGCGATCTCATGCCGTCTCCCGGTCAGTTGGTGGTGGTCCAGGTGCCCCGGTCGGGGTTCCAGTGGATGCTGGCGTTCTGGAACTTCTGGACCTTGCCGCCCGGCTCGTCGCTCTCGTCCGCGACCGGGTAGCCGAAGACGCCCTCGTGACCACCCGCGTTGAACGCCTGGTAGATCGCACCGTGAATCACGTGCGTCCCCGTCTGCGGCGACCACATGAACAGGCCCTGCTCGAAGAACTGGTACCGGCCCCGCGTCCCGTTCGGCGCCTGGCCCGCATCCGCCTCGTCCATCGTCGGGAAACCCCAACGACGCTCCGCGTCCGTCGCCCAGAACTTGTTCAGGATCTCCCCGTACACCGCGAACGCCGCGTCCGGATGCCAGATCACGATCCCGTGCTCGAACAGCTGGAACCGACCGCCCGACTGGGCGGGTTCCTCCGCGCGCAGCGGCCGGCCGAGGGGACCGCCCGGTCCGCCCGTGCCGTAGTACTTGGCGCCGATCGTCCCGTACGGCTGGAAGGCCTCGTCCCGCATCTGCCGGGCGATGTCCTCGGCCTGCGGGTAGCGCTCCGGGTAGCCCGACCGCTGGACGGCCTGGGCGAGTTCCCCGGCGCTGCTGCCCTCCATGCCCGGCTCCATCTGCTGGGCCACCTCGAAGAACTTGTTCGCCGCGTAGTCGACGTCCATGACCTGCTCCGGGGAGCCCCAGCCCTGGGAGGGGCGCTGCTGGAAGACGCCCAGCGAATCCCGGTCCCCGCAGTCCAAGTTGTTCATCCGGGATTCGACCCAGCCCGTCTCGAACCCGGCGAGCATGACCTTGTCGGACACTCCCCGGCGCTGTCCGACTTCGTAGACCTTGCGGGTTACGGCGATGTCCCGCTCCGGGGGGATGTCGCAGTAGAACTCGGCCGTCATGGCGTGCCCGAGGGGACCGGGCACCGCGTTCCGCGCGGCGGCGGGGCCGCCGCCCAGGGCGGACGTCGCCGCCGCGACCAGGAGGACCGCCGTCACGGATCTCGCGCGCCCAGCTGTTGTGCCACGCACGTTCCAGCTCCTTCGCTTCGTCAATCACCCTTGCGGTACAGAGGCGTTCGGTGTGCCGGAGCGAGCTGTGCGTGCGGTCGGCCCACCGAATGCCCGCAAGCTAGCCGCGGGCGTGGCGGCCGGGGCATCCGGAACGATCCGGAGTGACAGCGCCGGTGGATCCCCGATAGGGATGACCAGGGCGGGGAGGGGTCCGGCCATGGACGGCGGGGTGGTCCCGGATCAGCGTCCGGCGGCGGGGTCCGGGCAGGCGGGGACGCGGGGGCGGTCCTTCGTGCGTACGGCGGGCAGCCACGCGGTGGGCCGCGGCGAGCCGGCCGGCAGCCTGACGCGGAACCACTGGGGTGACCAGGCGTCCCTCTCGTCGATGATCGGGATGCCGTGGGCGAGGAGGCAGTCGACGGCCAGCTCGTCGCCCTGCCACACCCGGGTCGGGACGACGTTGTCCGCGGTGTAGGGCCGCTGGGGGTCGACGGCGAGACCGAGGCTGCAGTCCGGGTCCCGGTCGGTGCGGGTGGTGCAGCTCGGTTCGGCGTTGAACACCCGGATCCGGCCGGGCGCCCCGGGCAGGGCGGAGCCGTCGGGTGCGGCGTACGGTGCGCTCGCCGCGGCCGTCCCGCACATCAGCGCGGAGACGAGCGCGGCGTGTACGGCCCTGCGGGTGCGGCCCGCGGGGTGCTTCTTGTGCGGCTGCGGCCGGGAGGTGGCGCGGGCCAGGAGGCTGTCCGCCGTGTGGGCGGCGCGGGCGGCGTGGGAGGGGGCCAGGCAGTCCGCGGCCAGCTCGCGCCAGAAGGGCGGCAGGGTGGGGTCCAGGCGCAGGGGAGCTCGTCCGTCGGCGTACTCCTGCACCGCCGCACCGCGGGCCATGGGTGTGGCGCCGGGGAACGGTGGGGTGCCGGCCGTGAACACCTCGTGGATCACGATGCCGAGGGCCCATATGTCGGCGCTCGGGCGGACCTGGACGCCGTGCTCGCCGAGGGAGGCCCTCCAGCGCTCGGGCGGGAGGTAGTCGAAGGTGCCCATCGGGGGTGCGTAGCCGTGGGTGCCGTGGGTGCCGGTGAGTTCGGCGGCGAGGCCGAAGTCGGAGAGCCTGACGGAACCGTCCGTCATGAGCAGGATGTTGTCCGGTTTGAGGTCTCCGTGCACCCAGCCGGTGCGGTGCAGGTGGGCGAGGCCCTCGCAGATCTCGGTGATCAGGCGGGCGCCTTCGGACTCGCTCACCGGGCCCGCCCGGAGGCGGTCCCGCAGGCTGTGGTGGGCCCGCTCCATCACGAGGACCAGCGCGCCGTCCAGGAACGGGTGGTCCGGTTCGCTGAGCACGACGGAGTCCAGGAGGCGGATCAGCCGGGGGTGACCCGCGCGGCGGCCCAGTTCCACCTCGCGCCGGGCGGTGTCCACGACGTTGCGGGCCTGCCGCGGGGCGAGACCGGAAGTCGGCAGGAACTTGAGCGCGACCGCCTCCTGCGCGGGCCGGTCCCCGCCGACCGCGCGGCCCGCGTAGACGGTTCCCCAGCCGCCGGCCGCGATGGGCTCGGTGACTTCCCAGCTCCCGACGCGGTAGCCGGGCGCCAGCAGCTCCCTGCAGTCACTTCCCGAGGTGTCGGCCGGCCCGTGCACCTTCCCCTCCTCCGGTCGGCTCGTTGCGCGGACCCGGCCCGCTGCGGGGCGGCAGCAGCGCCAGGTGCTCTTCCCGTACGAGCCCGAACCGCAGGGCGAGGCCGACGATCGACTCCCGCTTGCCGTTGCGGCGGGCTCCGCGGCCGGGGTCCTGCTCGGCGGGCGGGGCGACGCGCATCTTCTCCTCGGCGAGGTAGTCGATGTGGGAGCTGACCGCGCGGGCCGTCAGCCTGCCGCAGGCCGCGTGGTCCTTGAGCCGTTCGACGATCTGGGGTGTGGTCGGCACCGCGACCGGTGACTCGTCGCGCAGCCGGGGTTCGCAGAGCGCCACGAGGACGAGGAAGTAGGTGGCCGTCTCGTCCAGGGAGTACGCGGTGACCGTGCGCCCGCCCCACTGGCCGCCGGCGCCGCCGAGGCCGTCCGGGTCGAGGTAGACGTGGTCGGGGGCGAAGACCTGGAAGGAGACGGTGGTGTCGCGGCGGGTGGGCAGCACGACGCGGGAGAACTCGAAGGGGATGGGGGCTCCGGCCCGGCGCGGCGGGACCCGCAGGTACTCGCCGGCCCCTTCCGGGTTCTCCACGAGGTAGCTGTGCGTCGTGCTGAGGTTGCTGAGCTGCCAGTGGTCGTCGGTCACCCGGATCTCGCCGGCCAGGCGGGAGATCGCCTCGTCGACGAGGCGGAGTTCGACCGGCGTCGAGGCCGACCCGCGCCCGAACCGGGCCACTTCCCCCGGGCCGAGCCGTAACGTCACCGCCTCGTCGCCCGGCTCCGCGCCACCCGTGCCGCCGCTCCCCGGCGGCAGGTAGATCACTATCCCGCTCACAGCCTGCTCCTCGCCCCCGCGCGGGCGGTCGTCACGCCCGTCGAACGTTATACATCCCGGGGAAACCGGCGTTGCCCGGTCTTTGGCCGTAATGAGCCGGTACGCGCCACGTCGCGCCCCGCCCGGCGCGGGGGCGTCCGGCCTTCCCGGGCGCCGGGCGGACCCGTACGCGCGCCCTTCCCGCGGAGCGCCGGCGCCGCAGGGCGCGCCGGCCCGCCCCCGGCGAAACGGCGCGAACCGCACCCCGCGGGTTGCGCGGGCGACCGGGACCCGTGATGCGGCGTACCAGGCAGTCAGCCTGGCCGGGGGCCGGGTTGCCGGGGGCCGGGTTGCCGGGCGGCTCAGATGAAGTTCAGGGCGCCGGCGCCGCCCACCGCGCCGAGCAGCATGAACACCGGCATGAGGACCTTGAGCTCCACCCAGCTGCCCGCCCGGAAGCGCATCATCTTGGGCGGACCGACCGGGTACCAGCGCTTGCCGCCGATGGGGATCGGCCACAGGATCGGGCAGCCCGAGACGGTCAGCGCGTCGCCGATGTCATGGACGAGGGCGCCGAGCAGGATCGGCAGGCCGAGCCACAGGTACTCCAGGCCCGGCTCGGTGAACAGCCAGCCCGCGCCACTGCCGGGCTGGTCGAGCACACCGGCCAGGATCCAGGCGCTCGTGGCGCCCAGCAGCCACACCAGGATGTCGCTGGACATCCTGGCGGCCCGCCACAGCAGACCTTCCACGGCGAGTACCAGGTGGACGAAGAGCAGGAGGAGAACGCCCCAGCGGTCGGTGGTCACCGCCAGGACCGAGGATCCGGCGCCGATGAGGACGGCCCACAGCCAGGTGTGGGTCAGGGTGCGGTGCCCGCCGCTGCGGCGGGCGTCGCGCGGGGCGCGCGTCGCCTTGTAGACGGCGTAGGAGATCTTGTCGACCACCTCGCACAGCCCGCGGGACAGGGGCCCGAAGGCGCGCGAGATCGTCGCCGACTTGTGGTCGAGGTCGGGGGCGAGGGCCGCACCGGCGCAGATGAGCGCGCCGACGACGAGGACGGGCCACGGCATCGCGTGCCCGGCGGCCGCGGCCGCCGCACCCACCCCCAGCCAGGCCGCCGCGCCGGAGAGAGAATGCGCCGGACCCATCATGTTTCTTTTCCCGCCCCGGTTCCGTCGTATCGGGCCCCGGTGACTGATTCGTTCGGGCCGCGTCGACGGCACAGCGTACAGTCGATGATCTTCCCTCCGGTCGCCGGTTGCCCGATCCGGCGGGAAGCCAGGCAAGATGGGGGGTGTGACCCTCATTGATCAGCTCCCGCCGACCGCCGACCCCGACGCCCTCTTCGAGGCTTTCTCCTCGTGGGCGGAGGACCAGGGCATCACCCTGTACCCGGCGCAGGAGGAGGCACTGATCGAGGTCGTCTCCGGGGCGAACGTGGTGCTGTCCACCCCGACCGGCTCCGGCAAGAGCCTCGTCGCCGCGGGCGCGCACTTCACCGCCCTGGCCCAGGACAAGGTCACCTTCTACACCGCTCCGATCAAGGCCCTGGTGTCGGAGAAGTTCTTCGACCTGTGCAAGCTCTTCGGCACCGAGAACGTCGGCATGCTGACCGGTGACGCCTCCGTGAACGCGGACGCCCCGGTGATCTGCTGCACCGCCGAGGTGCTGGCCTCGATCGCGCTGCGCGACGGGAAGTACGCCGACATCGGCCAGGTCGTGATGGACGAGTTCCACTTCTACGCCGAGCCGGACCGCGGCTGGGCGTGGCAGATCCCGCTGCTGGAGCTGCCGCAGGCGCAGTTCGTCCTGATGTCGGCGACGCTCGGTGACATGAAGCGGTTCGAGGAGGACCTGACCCGCCGCACCGGGCGGCCGACCTCGGTGGTCCGCTCCGCGACCCGGCCGGTTCCCCTGTCGTACGAATACGTCACCACGCCCATCACCGACACCATCACCGAGCTGCTGGAGACCCGGCAGGCTCCGGTGTACATCGTGCACTTCACCCAGGCCCAGGCGGTGGAGCGGGCGCAGTCGCTGATGAGCATCAACATGTGCACCCGCGAGGAGAAGGACAAGATCGCGGAGCTGATCGGCAACTTCCGTTTCACCACGAAGTTCGGCCAGAACCTCTCCCGCTACGTCCGCCACGGCATCGGCGTGCACCACGCGGGCATGCTGCCCAAGTACCGCCGCCTGGTGGAGAAGCTGGCCCAGGCCGGTCTGCTGAAGGTGATCTGCGGTACCGACACCCTCGGGGTGGGGGTCAACGTCCCGATCCGCACGGTGCTGTTCACCGCGCTCACCAAGTACGACGGCAACCGGGTCCGGACGCTGCGCGCCCGCGAGTTCCACCAGATCGCCGGCCGGGCCGGGCGGGCCGGCTTCGACACGGCGGGTTACGTCGTCGCGCAGGCGCCCGAGCACGTCATCGAGAACGAGAAGGCCCTCGCCAAGGCGGGCGACGACCCCAAGAAGCGCCGCAAGGTGGTCCGCAAGAAGGCGCCCGAGGGTTTCGTGGCGTGGTCGGAGACGACCTTCGAGAAGTTGATCGCCGCCGACCCGGAGCCGCTCACCTCGCGCTTCAAGGTCACCAACATCATGCTGCTCTCGGTGATCGCCCGGCCGGGCGACGCCTTCCAGGCGATGCGCCACCTCCTGGAGGACAACCACGAGCCGCGCAAGGCCCAGCTGCGGCACATCCGCCGGGCGATCGCCATCTACCGCTCGCTGCTGGACGGCGGCGTCGTCGAACAGCTCGACACGCCGGACGCGGAGGGCCGCAGCATCCGGCTCACCGTCGACCTCCAGCAGGACTTCGCGCTGAACCAGCCGCTGTCCACCTTCGCGCTCGCCGCCTTCGACCTGCTGGACCCGGAGTCCCCCTCCTACGCCCTGGACATGGTGTCGGTCGTCGAGTCGACGCTCGACGACCCGCGCCAGATCCTCGCCGCGCAGCAGAACAAGGAACGCGGCATGGCCGTGGGCGCGATGAAGGCCGACGGGATCGAGTACGAGGAGCGGATGGAGCGGCTCCAGGACGTGACGTACCCCAAGCCGCTCGAAGAGCTGCTCCTGCACGCCTATGACGTGTACAGCAAGAGCCACCCGTGGGTCCGCGACCACCCCGTCTCCCCGAAGTCGATCATCCGCGACATGTACGAGCGGGCGATGACCTTCACCGAGTTCACCTCCTACTACGAGCTGGCCCGCACCGAGGGCATCGTGCTGCGTTACCTGGCGAGCGCGTACAAGGCCCTGGACCACACCATCCCCGACGACCTCAAGTCCGAGGACCTCCAGGACCTCATCGCCTGGCTGGGCGAGCTGGTGCGCCAGGTCGACTCCAGCCTGCTGGACGAATGGGAGCAGCTGGCGAACCCGGAGGTGGAGACGGCGGAGGAGGCCCAGGAGAAGGCCGACCAGGTCAAGCCCGTCACCGCCAACGCGCGCGCCTTCCGGGTCCTGGTCCGCAACGCCATGTTCCGCCGGGTGGAACTGGCCGCCCTGGACCACGTCAACGTGCTGGGAGAGTTGGACGGCGACTCCGGCTGGGACGCCGACGCCTGGGGCGAGGCCCTGGACCGCTACTGGGACGAGTACGACGACCTGGGCACCGGCCCCGACGCCCGCGGACCGAAGCTCCTGCAGATCGAGGAGGACGCGGCGCACGGCTTGTGGCGCGTCCGGCAGACCTTCGCCGACCCGAACGGGGACCATGGCTGGGGCATCAGTGCCGAGGTCGACCTCGCTGCCTCCGACGAGGAGGGCCGGGCGGTCATCCGCGTCACCTCGGTCGGTGAGCTCGGCGAGCTCTGACCTGCCTGCGTAAGCCAGCGCCACCGGACCCGCCGGACCCGACAGTGGAGAACCCCTGATGACGAACCCCGCCGAGAGACTGGTCGATCTGCTCGACCTGGAGCAGATCGAGGTCAACATCTTCCGGGGCGCGAGCCCCCAGGAGTCCCTGCAGCGCGTGTTCGGCGGGCAGGTCGCCGGCCAGGCGCTGGTGGCCGCCGGCCGCACCACCGAGAGCGACCGGCCCGTCCATTCGCTGCACGCGTACTTCCTGCGCCCCGGCATCCCCGGGGTGCCGATCGTGTACCAGGTGGAGCGGGTGCGCGACGGGCGTTCCTTCACCACGCGCCGCGTCACCGCGGTCCAGCAGGGCAAGACCATCTTCAACCTGACCGCTTCCTTCCATCACCCGGAGGAGGGCAGCATCGAGCACCAGCTGCCTCCTCGCCTCGACTTCCCGCACCCGGACACGCTGCCGAAGGTGGTCGACGAGATCCGCGAGCACCTGGGCGCGCTGCCCGAGGCGCTGGAGCGGATGGCCCGCCGTCAGCCCTTCGACATCCGGTACGTGGAGCGGCTCCGCTGGACTCCACAGGAGCTCAAGGACGCCGATCCGCGCAGCGCGGTGTGGATGCGCGCCGTCGGCCCGCTGGGCGACGACCCCCTCGTCCATACCTGCGCCCTCACCTACGCCAGTGACATGACCCTCCTCGACGCGGTGCGCATCCCCGTCGAACCCCTGTGGGGCATGCGCGGTTTCGACATGGCCTCCCTGGACCACGCCATGTGGTTCCACCGGCCGTTCCGCGCGGACGAGTGGTTCCTGTACGACCAGGAATCGCCCATCTCGCACGGTGGCCGGGGTCTGGCCCGCGGCCGTATCTACGACCTGGAGGGCAAGCTGCTGGTCTCGGTGGTCCAGGAAGGCCTCTTCCGCCCGTACCCGTCCTCGCCGTCGTCCCCGAAGAACTGAGCCCCACCATGCCCACGCCGGTCCCCCCTTGTCCCTGCGGGCTGCCCGCCGCCTATCCGCAGTGCTGCGGCCGCTTCCACTCCGGTGAGCGGCAGGCACCCACCGCCGAACTGCTCATGCGTTCCCGGTTCAGCGCGTTCGCCGTGGGCGACACGGCCTACCTGCTGCGTTCCTGGCACTCCTCGACCCGTCCGGCCGGGCTCGAACTGGACCCCGGCCAGCAATGGGAGCGGCTGGAGGTCCTCGCCACCGAGCGCGGCGGGATGTTCGAGACGGAAGGATCGGTGGAGTTCCGGGCGCACTACCGCGAGGGCCGGCACACCGGGTCCCTGCACGAACTCAGCGGCTTCTCCCGCGAGGAAGGGGCCTGGGTCTACGTCGGCCCCCTCTCCCCCGTCGACTTCGACTGACCGCGCGCCCCGGTCAGGGCGAAGTCCAGGCTGGTGCGGTACCAGTGGATCTCATCCGGGTCCTGCGCCCGCAGCAGCTGCAGCGCCACGGCCGCGGCCTCCGCCAACTGCGGATGCCCGTACGGCGGCGGCGGTGCGAGGGCCGCCAGCACGATCCGCTCCGCCGGATCGGGCACCACCGCCCGCACCTCCTCCTCCGGGAGGACGGAGGCCAGTACGGCCGCCCGCTCCCAGGGGTCGGCGGTTCGTCTGAGCAGCAGCCCCACATGCCGCCCGCGCCACGCCCGCGGCCGCAGGTCCGCCCTGGCCGCGATCAGCTCCCGGTCCTCAGGGGACGCGATGCCCCTCAGCATCCCGGGCTCGCGGACGGCGAACTCCCTCAGCTCCGCCGCCAGGTAGAGCCACACCACGGCCCGGTACCGGTTGATCCGGTAGCCGACCGGGGTGAGGTGCCCACAGCGCGCGAGCCGGGTCAACCGGCTCGGCCCGACCCCCAACACCTCGGCCGCGGCGTCCGCGCCCGCCACGGTCTCGACCCGCGCGCGCAGCGCCTGCGGGAAGCCCTCGCCCGCCCGGACGCCGTCCAGCTCCTCCCGCGTGAAGCGGGCGCCCCCGCTCGGCCCACGTGGTCCCGCGCGCACCAGCCCCAGTTGCACGGCCCGGGCGAACTCCCCCCGCTTGAGACCCAGTTCCCGGGCCGCCCGGACGGCGCCGAGCAGCTGGTCCTGCGGCGCGTGCGCCAACACCTCCGCCGGTGCCCGCGCGCAGCCCTGCGGCATCATCCGCCCGGGTGCGTCCAGTACGGCGCAACCCCGCACATCACTCTTCATCACGGTCCTCCCCCACGAGTGGCGATCACTCTGTGTGAAGACCGTAACCGAGTGC
Organism: Streptomyces sp. NPDC051578; assembly: GCF_044454045.1. Classification (NCBI taxonomy): domain Bacteria; kingdom Bacillati; phylum Actinomycetota; class Actinomycetes; order Kitasatosporales; family Streptomycetaceae; genus Streptomyces; species Streptomyces sp. NPDC051578. The sequence continues at coordinate 618 of NZ_JBITDH010000002.1, read as the reverse complement.
GACGGAGAGGCGCAGGGCCTGTGGATAACTCCGGACCCGCCAGCCGGCCGCCCCGGTCAAGGGCCGCCCCGGGCTGCCCCTCAGCCTCCCGTGATCCGCCGCTCCGTGACACCCAAGTGCTCGCCCACCCGGTTCACCATCAGCGTCATCTCGTAGGCGACCTGCACGATGTCCGCCTCGGCTGCGCTGAGCGCGCACAGGCAGCTGCCCGCGCCCGCCGCGACGACGAACAGGAACCCCTCGTCGTACTCGACCATCGTCTGCCGGACGTCACCCGCCCGGAAGTGCCGCCCCGACCCCTTCGCCAGGCTCTGCAGCCCGGCCGCGACCGCCGCCAGGTGCTCGGCGTCCTCCCGCGCCAGCCCGGCGCTCGCTCCCGTGACCAGCCCGTCGTTGGACAGCACCACCGCGTGCCGCACCTGCGGCACCCTGCGCGTCAGGTCGTCGAGCAGCCAGTCGAGCTGCTTGTCCAGTGCCATGTAGAGCCCCTCCCCGTCGGGGGGGGCCCCCCCGCCCCCCCCCCCCCCCAACCGGGACCCCCCCCCCCGCCCCCCCACCCCCCCCACCCCCACCACGCCCGCCCCCCCCCCCCCCAAAATAAAAAAAAAGAAAAGCGCG